>JAJPGY010000041.1 GCA_021325555.1 Pseudomonadota bacterium
GGCGGCGCGGCGGTAAGAGGTCTGGCCGAACCGGCAGCCGGGCTGGCCGGCGGCGCGGCGGTAAGAGGTCTGGCCGAACCGGCAGCCGGGCTGGCCGGCGGCGCGGCAGGCAAAGCCCTGGACGGCCCAGGCACAGCCGCCGGTCCGCTCTTGACAGCACCAGGCGAAGCCGGCAGCTTCTCGCCCATGGAAACCAGCGGCTGCGGCTCTTCTTTCTCCTTCAGGGCCTTGACCCAGTAATAGGCGCCGCTGAGCAGCAAAGCTCCGGCCAGAACCAGAAGCAGCAACCTGGTTCTCACGGGCGTTCCCTGGTTGGGGTGGATAGGCTTGGTCTTGCGATCGTCGTGCATCAGGGAGAACCTCAGGGCAGATAATAGGCGGTCATGTAAAAGGAGATCTTGAGCTGTTTCGAGTCCGGCGCCTTGGTCTCCTTGCCGGTGGTGGGGAAACCGAGCTCAACCTGGCTGACGCCGATTACCCGCTGGTAGGCCTCCAGCTTTTTCATGAGCTCGATAAAATCAGGATAACTCCCCTGCACCGTCACTTGCAAAACTTGCCTCTCCAGCCCGGTCTCCACCGGGGCCGGGCCGCTGGCCTTGGTGCCGGGGGGCTGGGGCGCCGCCGGCTTGGGCGCCTGGGCAGGGGCCGCCGGCTTGAGCCCGCCGCTCACGGCCTGGCTGACCCTGGGGGCGCCCGGTGTAGCAGGTGCTTCCTCGCCCTGCGACTCCTCAACCTGTTTCAGCTTTTCGGGGGTCGGGGTGTCGATGGAGACGATATCCATCCCCGCATCGAGCACCATCTTCTCCAGATCGATAATGAGGACGTCAACGTCCGGGCTCTTGGGCACCGAGCCGCGCAGCTGATCGATCTCCGCCTGTAGCTGCTGATGCTCCCTCTGCAGGCGCGCGTTGTCGGAGAGCTTGATCTTGAGCTCGGTGTTCTCCTGGGTCTTGGCGGCAAGCTCGGTCGACTTCTGCTGCGAGTCGTTGAAGGCCGGCGAGGCCACGGCAAACCACAGCCCGCCCGCCGCCAGATAGGCCACCGCGCAAACCAGGATTTTCTCGTTTCTCTTCATCGTCCCCTCACTTGGCCACGCTGCTTGCCGCCAGGGATGACAGGGCGCTGTTCGGGCGCACCTGGGCCACGACCTCGAAGGCGACCGGGCGGGGATCGGTTTGCGTATCCCGCTTGGCGTACTCGACGGCGGCATCCGACAGAAGCGGCGAGCTGCCGAGGTTGATGGCCAGGTTCGATACCCTGGCGAAATCCACGGCCGTCCCCGCCACCTTGAGCCTGCTGCCGGTGATGCTGATCTCCTTGAGCTGAACCCCGTCCGGCGTGTCGTCGGCTATGGTCTTCAACACGGCCGCCCACGGTCTGCCATACTTGACGATCTCGTCGAGCACCTGCTTCTTGCGGGCCAGCACCTGGATGTCTTCCCGCAGCTTGGTCAGATCGGTGACCTGCTTCTTCTGCCTGTCTATCTCCTCGGTCAGGCGCTGCAACTCCTTCTGCTTGGCCGGGCCGTCAATCTGGGTCAGGAAGAGCCAGAAGCCCAGCACCAGGGCGAGCACGACCAGGCCGCCGGCCATCGCCGGCAGGAACCAGGGGGTCGGCTCCTCGACTATGGTGACGGTGGTGCGCCTGCCCATCCCCTCCATGGCCGCCGCCGAAGGGCCTTCCTTGTTGAGGTTGAGATCGACGGTAATCACCGGAGCCCAGGACGGCTCGACAACCGAGCCGGTCACCATCGTCTGGGCGGCGACACGCTCCGGCGGCACCAGCGAGGCGCCGCCGGCCAGGTTGCCGAAGGGGTTGGCGATCGCCGCCGGTATGTTCAGGCGGTTGGAGATGAACTCCTCGATCTGCGGAATCTGGCAGCCGGGGCCGCAGAGGATGATCCGCTCGATGACCACGTCGCCGACCTGCGAGCGATAGAACTCCAGCGAGCGCGCCACCTCATCGGTGATGTCACCGAATACGGTGCGGGCGATCTGCGCCGCCTGTCCGGTGCGCGGGTCGGGCGCGGCCATGCCGAAAAGCTGGACCGCTGGCAGCATGGCCAGCCCGTCGTCGGTGCTGACGTCCAGGCTGCGGGAAACAGCCTCGGCCAGCGTCTCGACTCCCAGCAGCACGGAGCGCGTGAAAAGCGGCATGCCGTTGCGAACCAGGTTGATGTCCGTGGCCTCGTGGCGAACGTTGACCGACATGTAAAGACTGTCCGGGTGCTCCAGATAGCCGGCGAAGCTCAAGGCCCGGATAGTGGCCAGCGAGGAGATGTCCAGACGATCCACGGTCACGCCGGCCGACTCGGCCATGCGCCAGTAGCTGTCCACGATCGTCTTCTGGATGGCCGCCAGAATGACGTCCACCCGCCGCACCCCGTCGGCGTCCGTGCGTTCGGTGGCCGGCATGATCGACCAGTCCAGGTTGGCCTCCTTGATCGGGAAGGGCACGTGGTTGATCGCCTCCTGGGTAACCACGTCCGCCAGCTCGTCAGGCGGCATGCCCGTGGGCACCGGCATCAGCCGGATGACCACGGATTGGCCCGGCACCACCGCGTTGACCACGGCCCCGCCGGAGGCGCCCAGGCCGGCCTGCACGAGCAGATCCTGCACCACCGAGCCTACCGTGTCCGGATCGGCTATCAACCCCTCGCGCACCGTATTGGGCGGCGTGGGTATCTCCGAGAAGCGGACCAGCTCGACGCCCAGCTTCGTCTTCTCCAGCTGCACGACCGAGAGCGACTGGGAGTTTACCTCCAGCCCCAGGGTAGGCCCCTTCCTCTTCTTAATCCCGAACACTGTCTTTTCCTTTCACGCGCCGGCGCCCCAGGCCTCATTATGCCCCACCACCGGCCAGAGAGCTAATCGGATCCCAGAAAACGGCCACCGCGCCTCCAATCGCCAGGGCCGGCCCGAAGGGAAACGGCTTGGACACCCTGGTCCCCACCGAGACTATACCCAGAAGGGCGCCGCCCGCTGCGCCGACAAGGCCAAAACCGATCCAGGGCAGCGAGCCGGCCGGCAGCCCGGCCGACATGCCGATAAACAGCGCCGGCATCGCCAGCAGGACAAAGCCGACCAGGACGCCGGTCACCGTGGGGCGCAGGGCGTCCTTGAGGATGCCTGCCCTGTGCATCTCCATTATCAGCAGCCCGACACCAAAGATGGTGCCGGCCACGAAGCCGACCACAAGCGCAGCCACCAGACGCTGCCAGCCCAGGTAGGCGGCGATAACGGCCGAGAGCACGGCGTCGCCGCCACCCATGACCTCCACCTCGGGCCCGGGCGGCTCCCCGCTCTCACCGCCGGCGGTGCTCAACCCCAGCTCCTGGTCGACCACCTCGTCGGCGCCCTCCTCCTCCGCCGCGGCGGCCGGCGCGCCGTGCAGGTGCAGGTACAGCTTGAGCCCGTAGTGGGCGAGAAAGTCGAAGATGATATAGCTCGCCCCCACCCCGGCCAGCGCGCCTAGCGGGTCGTGGCGATAGAAGGTGCTGTAGGCCAGCCCGACCAGCATGGACGGATAGGTGATGTCGTGGGGGATCAGCTTCTCGCGCAGGTCGGTGACGGTGACGGCGATGAGCGTGCAGACGAAGAACAACATGCCGGCCGCCTGCCAGCTTACCCCGAACGCTCTTATCACCACGAAAAAAGCCGCCGCCGTCCCCAGCTCGACGGCCGGGTACTGCCAGGAGATGGGCGCCCGGCAGAAGCGGCAGCGCCCCTTGAGCAGCAGGAAAGACACAAGCGGTATGTTGTCCCAGACCGGGATCCTCTTCTGACAGCGCATGCAGTGCGAGGGCGGCCAGACGATCGACTGTCCGGAAAGCGACCGCAAGGCCACAACATTGAGGAAGCTGCCGACCACCAGCCCGAAGGCTATGCTCAGCAGGTCGAGCGCCAGCGGGTGGTTGAGGTTGCTTCCCATCTCGAGCGCCAGCGTTCTTTCTAGCCGGTCGGGGTATCGATCTGTCGAGCCGGCAAGCCGTACCGGCCCTCCCTATTATATGCACGGATACACGCTGTCCGAACGGTCAGGGAAATTCTCGCCGCTCGGTGACCAGGGTGGAGAGCGTGAGCAAAAGCAGAATATAGGCCACGACATAGGACAGGAGGTAGAAGATGAGCTCCGGCTCCGGCTGGCGCGCGTAAACCAGGTCGAAGCGGATCTGCGTCAGCCGGGACAGATCGGGCATGAACCAGTAAAGGGTGTCGAAGAGCCTGGCTACCCCGGCGCTCCTGGACAGGTGCGCGAGCTCCCTGAGCGACTGGACCATGTGCCCGATTACCCAGAGCCCGATCGTGAAGACCACCGACATGAGCGGCGTGGCGAAGGTGGAAAAGAAGGTGGCAATTGCCACCACAAACAGGATCTCCAGGTAGATGAGCAGGAGCGACTCGCCGAGAAGCGGGCTCACCACGTGCTCCGGCGAGCACAGGTAGATCGTCCCGCACAGGAACAGCCCCATGGCCGCGGTCACCACCAGCAGGCAGAAGGCGAGCCCCAGGTATTTGCCGGCCACAAACTGCCAGCGGGCGACCGGTTTGGTGAGGATGAGATAGATCGTCCGCCGGTCGATCTCCTTGTAAACCAGGCTGGTGCCCACGAAGATGCCGATGATACCGCCGATGAAGGCTATGGTCGTCAGCCCCAGATCCTCCAGCACCCGCAGATCCTGACCAACCGAGAGCGACCCGAGCAGGATGCCGGCCAGGGTGACAAGGAAGGCGAAGAACACGAAGGCGTAGAGCACCCGGTCGCGGACGGTCTCACGAAAGGTGTTGATGGCGATAGCCGCCAGCGGCGCCGTGAGCTTCATGGTCTAGCCTGCCTTGGGCACTGCTTTGCCATCCTCCTCGGCGCGATTGATGCAGTCGAGAAAGTAGTCCTCGAGGTTGCGGTAGTGCCCGCCGCCGCCCGTGATATTGGCCATCCTCTCCTCGCCCACCAGAACGCCCCGGTGGAGCACCCCCACCCGGTCGCAGACCTCGCTTACGTCGGGCAGCAGGTGCGAGTTGAAGAAGATCGTCTTGCCCTGCTCCTTCAGGCTCAAGAGGATGAGCCGGACATCGCGCCTGCCGATCGGGTCGAGCCCCGAGGTAGGCTCGTCCCAGAAAATTATTTCCGGATCGTTGATGAGCGACTGGGCGATCCCCAGGCGTTGCATCATGCCCTTAGAGTACTTGCGTATGGCCGTGCCCGCGGCCTCGGTGAGCGACACCATCTTGAGCAGCGCCTGGACGCGCTTTCGCCGCTCGGCGCCCGGCAGCCCGAAGATCTGCCCGGCAAAATCCAGGAACTCGCGCCCGGTTAAGTAGGAGTAAAAGTAGGGGTTCTCGGGCAGGAACCCTATCCGGCCCAGAGCCCGCCGGTGTCCGGCAGGATAGCCGAGCACGGACACCCTGCCCCGGGTCGGCCGCAAGAGCCCGAGCATGAGCTTCAAGGTGGTGGTCTTGCCGGCCCCGTTAAGCCCCAGCAGGCCGTACGTCTCCGAGCGCATGACCTGGAGGTTGAGCCTGTCGACGGCCGTGAACCGCTTGCGCAGGAAATGGCTTATATGGTCCTTGCCCAGCTCTTCGGCCTCGATGACGGGCGTGGTCATGACTTCCTTTCTATCTGTCCACCCGATTTCTTGGTCTGGTTGATTATTCGCTGCAACTCGGTGACCGCCGCCCGCAGCCGCCTGGACACCTGCATCTGGGAGATCCCCAGCCGCCTGGCCACCTCGGTCTGGGACAGGTCCTCGTAGAAGGTGAGCTGCACCACCTCGCGCAGGCCGTCGCGCAGCTGCTTGATCGCCTCGGCGAGCATGAAACGGTCTTCCTTGGCGATCTGGTTGCTCTGATACTTCCCGTCCACCAGCGTATCGATGAGCGACTGCTCGGAGCCGGCATCGTTGGACAGCGCCTGATCGAGCGAGATGAGCGTGCGGCGCCGGTCGACCTCGTAAGCCTCGCTCACCCTCGACACCGGAATCTGGAGCTCGCCGGCAATCTCGGCGTCGCTGGGCTCCCGGCCGAGCCTGGCGGTCAGGTTCTGCACCAGCCTGTTGATGCGGAAGGAGAGCTCCTGCAGCTCGCGCGGCGCCCGTATCATCGCCGTCTTGTCGCGCAGGTAGTGCCTGATCTCGCCGGTAATCAGGTGGGTGGCGTAGGTTTGAAACTTGGCGCCGGCGTCCGGCTTGAACTGATCGACGGCCTTTATGAGCCCGATCGAGCCGACCTGGATCAGATCCTCGACCGGGTCGGTGGAGCGGCGGGCCAGACCGTAGGCGATCCGCTTGACCAGCGGCAGCGCCGACTGGATGATGGCGTCCCGCAGGGAAGGGTCGCGCCCGGCCGAGTAGTCGCAAAGCCAGACGTGCACCTGGTCGACGCCTTTATCCCCATCGGGCGCCCTGCCGCTGCCCGCACCCGGCATTGACTCTTTTGCTTGCAAGCGCTTGCTCACCAGATGACTCAGACCCCGGGCCGACACCAACTATTCTATGGCACGGACTCCAGTCTGAGGAAGAGGAGCCCGGTCGCTCCTCCCCATTAAATCACATCAGCGGATCTGGTTGATAACCGTAAAGATCGGCAGGTACATCCCGACCACCACCGAGCCGACGATGCCGCCTATGCCCACGACCATGATCGGCTCCAGAAGGGAGGTCAGGGCCTCGACCGAATTTTCCACCTCGACATCGTAAAAGTCGGCGACCTTGCCCAGCATCTCGTCGAGGCGCCCGGTCTCCTCGCCGACGGCCACCATCTGCGTGACCATGGGCGGGAAGAGCGGGTCCCGGGCCAGCGGCTTGGAGACGCTGCCGCCCTGGCGCACCTCGGTGCTTATCTTGTCCACGGACAGCGACAGCACGGCGTTGCCGGCCGTGTCCTTCACCACGTCCAGGGCCGAGAGCATGGGCACGCCGGAGCGGACCAGGGTGCCGAACGTGCGGCTGAAGCGGGCGATACAGACCTTCTTGATAAGGTCCCCGAAAACAGGCACCCTGAGCAGCAGCCCGTCGATCTGCACGCGCCCGCCCTCGGTGCCGTACCAGCTCTTGAGCCCCCAGGCGGCGCCGATCATGGCCACCACAAAGAGGCCCATCCAGATCGAGCGCATGAAGCCGGAGAGGTTGATCAGGAACTGGGTGTAGGCGGGCAGCTCGCCGCCGACGTTCTTGAAGAGCCCCTGGAAGATGGGCAGGATGAACGTGAGCATGGCCCAGAAGACGACAACCGCCACGGCCAGCACGACCGAGGGGTAGACCATGGCCGACTTGACCTTGGCGTTGAGCTTGGCCCTTGCCTCCATGAACTCGGCCAGCCGTTTGAGGACCTCGTCGAGGATGCCGCCCGCCTCGCCCGCCCGCACCATGGCCACGTAGAGGTTGTCGAAGACGTCGGGGTGCCTGGCCATGGTGTCGGAAAGCGACATCCCCGACTCCACGCCCCGGCGAACCGAATCCAGCGTGCGCTTCAGCTTGGGGTTCTCGCACTGCTCGCACATGATGGTAAGCGAGCGCAGCATCGCCACCCCCGCCCCGACCATGGCCGAGAACTGCCGGGAGAAGACGACCATGTCCTTGAGCTTCACCTGCTCCATGAAGGCCATGAACTGGCCCATGTCCATGTCCATGAGACCGCCGCGGGCGCGGATCTCGATCACATCCATGCCGCGCGCATTGAGCCTCTGGTGGAGGGCGGTCTGCGAATCGGCCTGCGCCACCGCCTCGGTTATCCGCCCGCGCTCGTCCCTTACCTTGTATAAAAATTCGGGCACGAACCTGTCTCCTGCCGCCTTGCCAACTGCCCATCATCGGCGGATGGACATGCCGGCCATGGACGCCTGTCCCGTGCCGACCAGGCGCTGGAAGTCCTCGGGCCGGCTGGTCTTGGCCATGGCGTCCTCATAGGTGACCAGCCCTTGCTTGACAAGGCCGGCCAGATACGCCTCCAGCGTCTGCATGCCCAGCGCGCCGCCCATCTGAATGGCCGAGTAGATCTGGGCCGTCTTCGACTCGCGGATCAAATTGGCGATAGCCGGGGTGTTAATCATGATCTCGAGCGCCAGCACCCGGCCCTTGGTGGTCGGGCTGCCACCCACCTGCTGCTGCAGCCGCGGCAGCAGGGTCTGCGAGAGCACGGCCACCAGCCCGTTGGAGAGCATGACCCGCACCTGCTGCTGCTCGGCGGGCGGGAAGACGTCCACGATGCGGTCGATCGTCTGGGCGGCCGAGGAGGTGTGCAGGGTGGCGAAGACCAGGTGCCCGGTCTCGGCGGCCGTGAGCGCCAGGCGCACCGTCTCCAGGTCGCGCATCTCGCCGACCAGGATGATATCCGGGTCCTCGCGCAGGGCGGCGCGCAGGGCGTTCTCGAAGCTCTTGGTATCGCCGCCCAGCTCCCGCTGGCTGACCACCGACTGCTTGTTGGTGTGCATGAACTCGATCGGATCCTCGATGGTCAGGATGTGCTCGGCCCGGTTCTCGTTGATCCAGTCGATCATCGCCGCCAGCGTGGTCGACTTGCCGGAGCCGGTCGGCCCGGTGACCAGGACCATGCCCCGCGGCTTGTGGGCAATCTCCTTGACCACCGGCGGCAGGTTCAGATCATCGATCGAGGGCACCCGGGAGGCGATGGTGCGCAGGGCGGCGGCATAGTGGCCCCGGTCCTTGTAGACGTTAACCCGGAAGCGCCCCATCCCCTCGACGCCGTAGCTGCAATCGAGCTCGTAGCTCTGCTCGAGCGTCTTGCGCTGCTCGGGGGTGAGGATCGAGAAGATAAGCCGCTGCACCTCCTCCCTGGTCAGGGGGTCGAAATCGCAGCGGATGAGTTTGCCCGAGACCCTGAGGATGGGCGGCTGCCCGACCTTCAGGTGCAGGTCCGAGGCGCCGCGGTCGAAGCACAGCTGCAGGATCTCTTGCATGTCGATTGCCATGGTTTTCTCATCCCCCGAATCACGCCACCGGCTGCCTGGTCTCCAGCCGCTCCCCGACCTGGGCCTTGCGCGGGGTCTGGCAGTACGGGCAGAGCACCCACTCGCCGTGCACCTCCGCCTCGCAGCCCCTGCAGACGCTCTCCAGCTGGGCCTCCTCCTGGGACATGCCGCACTTCGGGCAGCTCGCCCAGCCTTCCTCCTGCAGGGTGCCGCAACGGACGCAGGACGACTTCAGCTCGTGCTGGCAGAACGGGCACTTGATGAAGTCCTCGCCTATCGGGTTGCGGCACTTGGGACACAGCGTGTCCTGGCCGGCCGTATCGGAAAGCGTGACCCGCACCACCTCGTCTGTGGTGGTCAGCCCCTGCCCGACCAGCCGCAGGCTGTAGTCCTTGAGCGGCACCATTCCGGACTGCTTGGCGGCAAAGCGGATCATGGCCGTGGTGGCGCCGCTGGCTATGAGCTCGCGGATCTCGTCGTTGATCTTCATCACCTCGTAGCAGCCCACCCGCCCCTTGTAGCCGGTGTTGTTGCAAGTCTCGCAGCCCCTGCCCCGTTTGAAGATCGGCAGCCCCTTGTTGTTGAGGCGCAGGCGGAAATACTGGCTTTGCGACTCGGCGATGCGCTCGCTGCCCTTGTCCATGAGCCCCAGGTACTCGAGCGTGTGCAGCTCCGGCACGTACTCCTCGGCGCAGTCCGGGCAGATGCGGCGCACCAGCCTTTGCGCGACCACGCCCACGGTGGCGGCGGCGGTGAGGAACGGGTCGACCTCCATCTCCTTGAGGCGGCTCATCGCCCCGGGCGCGTCGTTGGTGTGCAGGGTCGTGAACACCAGGTGACCGGTGAGCGCGGCCTCGACGGCCGTCTTGGCCGTCTCCCGGTCGCGGGTTTCACCTACTAGCATGATGTCCGGGTCCTGGCGCAGGAAGGCGCGCAGGATGCGGCTGAAATCCAGCCCCTTCTCGCGCAGCACCTGCACCTGGGTGATGCCGCCCATATCGTATTCAATCGGGTCCTCGGCGGTGACGATGTTCACCTCCGGCGAGTTGCGCTCGGCAAGCGCCGAATAGAGCGTGGTGGATTTTCCCGAGCCGGTCGGTCCGGTGACAAAGAGGATGCCGTAGGGCTTGTTGACCATCTCGCGCACCACCTCCAGGATCTCGGGTTCGGTGATGAGCTTGTCCAGCCCCAGCTGCGTATTGGACTTATCGAGAAGACGCATGACCACCTTCTCGCCGTGCTTGGCCGGCACGGTGGAGACACGGAAGTCGATGTCGCGCCCGGAGAAGCGCACCCGGATCCGCCCGTCCTGCGGCACCCGGCGCTCGGCGATGTCCAGGTCGGCCATTATCTTGTAGCGGGAGGTGAGCGCGGCCAGAATCGCCTTGGGCAGCCGGCGGTCGACGAAGAGCACTCCGTCCAGGCGGTAGCGCACCGTCACCTCGCGCTCCTGCGGCTCGATGTGCACATCCGAGCAGCGCCTCTTGATCGCCTTGGCGAGAATCTGGTTGGCCAGGAGAACAATCGGCGCATCCTGGGCCTGGCGAGCCAGGTCGAGGTCGTTGACGTCCTCGTCCGTCTCGGCCATGACATCCAGCGTGCTCAGGTCGACGTCGGCCTCGATGAAGCTCTTGTCCGCCTCGTCGTAGGTTTCCTCCATGAGCTGGTCCTGCCGCCTGGCGTAGATGGTCTCCATGAAGTGCTGGAAATCATCCTCGGTGCAGACGACCGGCTTTATCTGCACGCCCTTCAGCCTGTACTTGATGTCGTCGAGGGCGATCAGGTTGTTGGGGTTGACCATGGCCAGGGTCAGGCGATTGCCCTGGCGGGCGATCGGCACCACCTGGTGCTGGCGCATCACCGCCTCCGGAAGCACATAAAGGCACTCCGGGTCGGCCTCGGTCTTGGAAAGCGAGACGTAATTGACCCCGTACTGGAGCTCGAGCGCGTTTTTGACGTGGTTCTCGGTGGCCAGCCCCAGCCGGGAGAGGATGAGGCTTATCGGCTCGCCGGTTTTCTGCTGCTCCGCCTGCACCAGGGCCAGCTCGTCCTGGGTAATCAGCCCGTTGTCGACCAGCAGCTCACCAATCTCTTTCTTTACTAGGGCCATTAATCTCTGTTCCCAAGCCCGCTCTCACGACAACATGCCGCGCCGATGCGGACTTTAAACCACCCGAATGCCCGGCACCCCCGGAGAACCGGCAGCATGCCTGCCGCGGCCTTTGTTCCCGAGGCGGGTGCATACTAAACGTCAATGTAGAATAAAGTGGACTCATGTTCCCCCAAATTAAACCAGATCCGGAAAGCGCCGGCTCGCCCCCGCCCGCCAGCCGGGCCGGCCCGCCGCCGCCGGTCCTCCTCCTCATCCTCCTGCTGGCGGCCGGTTTGCGCTTCGCCGGCATCACCTTCGACAGCCTGTGGCTGGACGAGGGTTATCAGAGCGTGGTCGAGAGCGTCGGGCGCGCGCTGCCCGACTTTACCAGGCAGCCTGCCGCGGCCTATCTCTTCCGCCCCGGCCCGCCGGGCGCCCTGTCCGAGGTGATCTCCCGCTTCCGGCAGGTGGATCCGCTCTGCCCGCCGCTCTATGCCGTGCTTTTGAACCGCTGGATGACCCTTTTCGGGGAAAGCGACCTGGCCTGCCGGGCGCTTTCGGCGGTGCTCTCGCTTTCCACCCTGGCGGCGGTCTATCTGGTCGCCCGCAAGGTTTTCGACCGGCCCGCGGCGACGCTGGCCGTGATATTGCAGGCGGTGTCGCCTTTCGACATTCACTACGCGCAGGAGGCGCGCATGTACAGCCTGGAGATCCTGGCGTCGACCCTCTCCTGCGGCTCGCTCATCTGGCTCGCCGCCGGCGGCAGGCCGGCAAGCGCCGAGAGATTGATATCGCTGGCGGTGTACGCCGGCTCCACCTGGGCCCTCATCAACAGCCACTACACGGCCCTTTTCGTTGTCCTCTTTCAGGGCTTGTTCCTGACCGTCCTGGCCGTCAAGCGCCGGGATCCAGGGCTTTTCGCCGGCGTGGCCGCGGCCTGGCTGGGCGTTCTCCTTGCCTGGCTGCCCTGGCTGCATCTTTTCCGGCAGGCGGCGGCCGCGCGCACCGCCTCCTTTTACGTGGCGCGGGCGGCCAGCTGGTGGTGGCCCTTCTGGGCGCTTCTGGTGAGGGTGCCGTTCAACTGGATCGTCTTCCTCTCGGGCAACCAGGTGGTGGCGTATGCGGCGCCGCTCTACGCCACCTCGGCCTTCTTTCTGGCGGCGGCCGCCAGGGGCCGGCGCGGTGACACCGCCGGCGATGGCAGGCCGGCTTGCCGCTGGCCGGCGGCGGCGGTTTTCGTATGGGCATGGGCGATCGTGCCGCCGCTTTTCGTCTGGCTGCTGGATGTGAAGGAGGGGCACCGCGTCGTGGAGATCTCGCGCTATCTGGTGGCCACGGCGCCGGCCGTCTACATTCTGGCCGGGCGCGGCGCCTCGCTGCTCATCGCCCGGCGCCGGCTGGTGATCTTGCTTGTCGCCCACGTCTTTTTTGCCCTGCTGAACACCGCCTACGCGCACGTCGTTCCCCACCGCGAGCCGTGGCGCCAGATGGCCGCCCTGGTCGACGGCCTGGTTGCGCCGTCAGAGCTTGTCCTTGTCGCCCAGCCGTACGACATAGTCTGCCTGGACCGCTATCTCAGCCGGCCCAAGCTGCAGGTGGGCGTGACGCCGGGGCAGGGGCGCCGGGGGATTGAGCAGGCGGTCGGCGGGCGAGCCGGCTTCTGGCTGGTGACGGCGCAGGAAGGTGAGGCGGTGAAGGATCTGATCCCCGAGCGCTACCGGATCGAGCGGCAGATCGACCTGCATCACGGGCTGCACCTGCGTCTTTACCGGCAGCGGTAGCTCAGGAGCGGAACAGGCTGCTCTGCAGAAGGCCGTTCCTGGCGCACCAGTACTTGACCAGCGTGCCCAGAACGCCAAGCCCGTATTTGACGCTGTTCCAGAAATTGATCGAAGAGGCCTCGGCGAAATATCTGGTCTCGACGCCGATCTCGGCTATGCGGAAATTGAAGTAGACGGCCTGGCAGAGGATCTCGGCGTCGAACACGAAGGCGATCGAGTTGCGCAAGAAAGGCACCTGCTCGAGGAAGCGGCGGCTGTATGCCCGGTACCCGGTGTGGAACTCCGAGAGCCTGGTGCCGAGGACCAGGTTCTGCATGGTGGTCAGGAAGCGATTGGCGATGAACTTGTAGACCGGCATGCCGCCTTTGAGGGCGCCGCCGCCCAGGAAGCGGGAGCCGAGAACGATGTCGGCCTGCCCGGCCAGGATAGGCGCCACCATCTCCGGGATCTTGCGCGGATCATATTGATAGTCCGGATGCAGCATGATCACCACGTCCGCCCCGTCGCGCAGCGCCTCGAGATAGCAGGTCTTCTGGTTGCCGCCGTATCCGACGTTGTGCGGGTGGCGGATGATCTTGATGTCCAGCGTGCTGCCCACGGCGACGGTGTCATCTTTGCTGCAGTCGTCGACCATGATCACCTCGCTGACGGTGCCCTTGGGAATCTCCTCGAAGGTCTTCAACAAGGTCCTGGCCGCGTTGTACGCGGGCATGGTGACGATGACGCGCGGCTCGCACCTGTCCGCCTGCCGTTGCGCGGGCAGGTCGGCGGTCTCGCGGATCTTGCAATCTGTGGCGCTGTTGGTCATACTCGGTCCGGTGAGCTCTTAGAATGTTAAGAGGTGGCTGTCGCAAAGTCAATTTCGATAAGCGAAGTTTAGGCTTGGCTCGTCCGCAGCTTTACGCAACGGAGCAGATGCCAAATTAGTAGTAGATAACCATAGAGCACAACCGGCAGCCGACCTTGTCCCGATTCGACACCACCTTCACCCACCGTTGCTACACCCTGATAGGGGCCACCTTCGTCGTTTTCGAGTGCTTCTTCCTGACGCTCTACGCCAGTGACTTCTGGTTCGGCCAGGACATAGCCTGGCTGGGAATCCCGACCGTGCTCCTGGCGGCCGGCATAAGCCACCTTCTCCTGCGCTGGCTCGAAAGCCCTGCCGGCAGCCGTTTTTTCGCGCCAATCTGGCAGGGCAGGCCGCCGGTGTTCTACTGGCAGCTCGTCTCCGGCAGCGACTCGAGCCTGCGCGTGGGGGCCAGGCATATTCTCTGGACAGCCGTAGACGAGCTGTCGCTGACGTTTTTCGGCAACCTGCAGGTGAGATCCCGCAGCATCTGCGGGCCGGAGGCGCCGCAGGCGGACCTGGTCGTCAAGCTGCCGCTGGGCGCCCTCTCGCAACAAAGCCAGGTCGAGCTGGTGGCCGAGGTCAGGGCGCGCAAACCGGGGCTTACCACCAACAAGCGGCTCGAGAAGCGGCTGGCTGCACGAGAGCTCAAGGGCACGGCGGTGGTGCAGTCCCTGGGGGTGGCTTTCATGGTGCTCATCCTGCTCGATCTCGGGCAGTCCACTTATGCCCTCCTGGAGATGAACAAGCACTACTACCTCTGCCAGACGGAAGCCAGGGACGGCAGGATGGCATCGGCGCGCCGTCACCTGGCCGCCGGCGATCGCCTGCTCGAGCACCCGCTGCCGGTCTCCTGGGTGAACACCAGGCTCCTCAAGCAGGGCGTCATCGCCTCCGGCGTGCACCAGAGCCGCTCGCAAGCCCTGGAAAGCCTAGGCCGCCGGGATGAGGCGGTTGCCGAGGCGCGCCAGGCGCTGGCCTGCTCGCCGGACAGTTACCGGCTCAATCTGCGCCTGGCCAGGCTCCTGGCCGCGGCCGGCGACAGCCGCCAGGCGCGCGCCGAGATAAGGCTGGCCATTAAGAACCACGACAACTCGCTTTTGCCCCGGCTCTACATGCTGGCCCAGCTGGCCGCAGACGGCGAGCCCGACCGGATGAGAAGGTTCTACCGGCTGTACCTCGATGATCTCACCGACCTGGTGTTCGGCCAGGAGCCGACGTGGCCGCCGGGCGGCAATCGGTTCCTGCACGAGCTTTTTTATTCGGAGGATGTAAGGTTCGTCTTCGATCGGCTGCTCGGTTGCGCGGGGGCGACCGCTAGCCCTCCTTGCGGCTCCAGTAAACACGAATGAACTTCTCGCGATGGGCCGGCTTGAGCTCCAGCTCCCCTTTGAACGACTTGTAGAACTGCTTGCCGATCCGCTGCGCCAGCCACTTTGTGGTGGTGAGAATGCGCATCCGGCCTTTGTTCGTCTCCACCTCCGCGATCCGGGAATGCGGGTTGTCGTGCCAGGCCTTGCCCTCCGTGTGCTTGATCAGCGCCATCACCGTGTCTTTCTGCTCCTCGAGGAGCGGGGACTCCAGGATGACCTCGCCCTCCCACAGCCGGCGGTCTATTCGATCGCAGCCCGGGCAGAGCGTCTCTGTCAGGTGGTTCTTCCGCACCAGCTGCTTAAGCTGGTCGTTGTCCATGTACCAGTGCTTCTCCTGGCAGAAAGCCCCACAACGCCTGCACACGTATTTGCCGGCGCCCTGCTTCTCCTTGCTCTCGAAGCGCCTGTCTTCAGGAAATCGGTCATGTGTGTGACCGAGCACGGACATTCTCTCTTGTTGTACGCGAGATCTGGTTTGTCCACGCATATTGCTTCTCCCAACAAAACTAGCTTTGATGAAACCAGTGTCTTTTCCTCTCCTAACCTTATTCAACCCCTTTTTTGCTATTCCAAACACACGGTGAGCCCGACAGGCGACATCGCCCGGGCCGCCCCGGCCCGAGCCTGGTTTCCGCCGGCGGGCAATTTCACATCCCTTTACGCGGATGCGAGCAGGCGGCAGAAGCGGGAAGTCTCGAGGGGCGCCGGTCAGATCCTGGGCGCCGGTCTGGCCCCGGCCAGGGTCTGGCGGCGGGCCGGGTCGTCCTCCAGCCTGCCGGCCAGCCCGGCATCCGCTTTGATGGCCTTGGCCAGCATGGTGAAGAATCTGGCGCCGCCGCGGGCGTTCAGGTGCACGGTGTCCAGGTAGTCCTGGCGGGTAAAGACCGGGCTGGCCGAATAATCCAGCCAGCCGGCGTGGTGCCGGGCGCAGGCGCCAGCCATCTTCTCGTGGAAGGAGGCCCAGAAGCTTTCCGGCAGAAGCGCCCGGTTGGAGGGCAGGCTAGGCATGCCGACCACCAGCACCTTGATGCCGCGGCCGTCGAGATAACCGAGCAGGCGATCGAAGAAGACCAGCTCCTGCCGGTAAACCGGCGGATCGGGCAGGCGGTAACGGTGCCTGTACTCGATGGTGTTGTCCATCCACAGCCCCCGTATGTTGGCCGGAACCAGCATAGTGCCCGGCTGGAGGTCGCCGGTGATGTCGAAAATAGCCTGGACGTTCTGATACCGCTTGTGGTGCCTGGCCGGCGTCGTGTCCTGCCAGCGCCGCTCCAGCTCCTCCTGCACCCAGCACAGCGGCAGGCGGTTGCGCAGAAGCCACTGCAGGTACGCGAAGGGATCGCCGAAGGCCTGTCCCGACAGCTCGCCCAGTCCGACGGCCCGCGAATAGAACCGGAACGGCTCCGTCTCGGCCGGGCTGGCCATGCTGTTGTCCATGAAATCCCGCGGCGCCACCCCGATGATCGCCAGCTTCGGCAGGCGCGGGCCGCTGAACAGGGCGCGGCTCAGCATGTAGGCGTCCGAGACCATAAAGCCGCCCTGCGAAAAGTTGAAGACCGTAAGCGGGCGGCCCAGCTCCCGTTTGAGGTCGGCCTCGAAGGTGCTTGCCTGGCGGTGAACGAGAACGTCCATCGGCCGGCCGAGAAGCTCGGCGTCGGCCGTGAAGGTGGCCGTTCCCACCTGCGAGCTGCCGATGAGGGCGATATCGGGGGCGGCGGGCCGGTCCAGATAAGCGCTGGCCGTCCACCAGCTGAAGGAGCGCTCCTTCGCCCGGGCCAGCGCATCGGCCAGCAAGGACTCCGGGCTGGCCGCCGCTTGCGGGCGCACCATGAAGCCGGCGACAGCCAGGTTGACGAGCAGGAAAAGCAGAACGGCCACCACGGAGCGGCTGGCCAGGGCGCGCGTCCACCGGCTGCTGGCGCCGCCTGCCCCTCCCGCGCTCAAGCCTTTGCCGGTCGTCATCACTACAAGGTCCCGTTGCGATTGGAACTGGCCATCACGTAGCGCTCCAGCTCCTTGCCGGCCAGGGCCATCGCCTGCGAAACCTGCCTGTCCGCGGCCAGGTAGTCGACGAGCCGGTCGACGAACTTCTTGCCGCCGAACGGGTTCAGGTGCACGGAGTCGTGATAATCAGACCACCGGTACTGGTCGAACTCGGCGAGATCGTAATAGGTCACCCCGTGCTCGAAGCAGGCCGTCCGCACGTGCTGGACGAAGCGGGGGTATTCTCCCGGGGCCATGAGCGTGGTGTTGTAGAAGGAGATCGGCATGTTGACCACGATGAGCTCGATCCGCTCCTTGCGGCAGAACTGCAGGAGCTGCTTGAGAAAGTAAAGCTGCGTGCGATAGGTATGGAGGTCCGGCGAGCGATAGCGATCCTGGTACTCGCGGGTGTTGTTCTTGAACCCCTTGCTGCACGTGGCCTGATCCGCCGGGCTTATGATCACGGAGCCCGGACAGAGCTCGGCCGGCTTGTAGCCGGGCAGGAGCCGCTCCCTGTCCCAGAAAGTGAAGGCCGGCCGGGAAGCCGGCCTGGGCAGGATCCTGGCCAGAACCCGATTGGACCAGTCGCCGAACTTGAGCTGAAAGTCCAGAGCGTTGCCGTAGAGGTAGACCTGCCTTTCCAGCCACCAGTTGATCTTGGCCATCGGCGTGCGAAAGAGCGCCCGGGAGACGTCATCGAGGTTGACCAGCCGCCGGAAGTAGCGGAAGGCCTCGGTGTCCAGCGGGCTGGAAAGCGTGCTGTCCAGGAAATCGCGCGGCGCCACGCCGTAGATCACCACGTCCGGCCGGTGCGCGCAGTTGACCATGGCGCGCAGGGAGAAGTAAGCGTCGGAGGGCATCGCCCCCGGCAGGGCCAGATCGTAGGTGTTGAACATGCCCCCGAATGTGGTGCGCAGCCGGTGATCCAGATAGGTCGCCCGGTGGTAGCTCGTCAGATCGAGCGGCCTGCCCAGATAATTGGCGTCGCAGCTGGAGATGGCGCTTATGGTCAGCGACGAGCCCAGAAGGGCCACGTTGTGGACGTCCGGGCTTCTCCTCAGGTCGTTCAAGGCCCACCACGCCCAGCCGCGGTAGGGGAAGTTGAACCTGTCGAAGTGGACCGGGGTGAAAAAGGAGAGGTAGGCGTTGACCAGGGCGAAGAGCACAACGCCGACCACGAAGGCGCTGGGGTGGAGGCGCCAGCCGGGCTGGGCGCCCGCGTCACCATCTGGATTTTGCCTTTCGGTCACCATAGCCCTCGCCCCCTCTACATCTCAGGCTGGCGCTTGCCGGGGCGGGCCGGGCGCAGCGCCGAATCGGCAGCCAGCCTGTCGGCCAGCATATCGAGCATCTTCTTTCCGCCCCCGGAATGCAGATGCACGGTGTCCATGAAGTCGGACTGTTTGAAGGCGCCTGAACCATCCAGGTCGAGGAAAGACGCCCCCTTGACCGTGGCCAGCACGTGGATGCTGTTCCGGTAGGCGTCCCAGGCGTAGCCGGCGATGAGCGAGCGATTGATCTCTGTTATCGGCATGGAGACGACCACCACGTGGATGCCCCGCTGCCTGGCCACATCGAGCAGCTCGGCGAAGAAACGCATCTGGGTGGTGAAGGTGTCCCAGCGGACCGTCGAGTAACGCTTGCGGTACTCGGCGATGTTGTCCGCGAAGGTGAGCTCGTCCTTGCCGTGCGGGCGGAAAAATGCCTCGCCGGCCTCCAGCCCGCCCATCTGATAGCCGGGCAGGATCTCCCGGCGATGAGCCACCGTATATGGTGTGACCCCCGGCGGCACCGGCAGCAGACGGTCGAGCAGCCGGCAAAGCGCCTGCCCGGCCCGGCAGCTGAGCTCCTCCTTCATGCCGTACAGATATACGCAGCGCCCCAGCCGGTAGTTGAAGCGATCGACCCAGTCGGGCATCACCCGGTCGAGCATGCCGCTTATGTCCCCGAACCGGCTCAGGCAGCGGAAGAGATCCGTGGAGGCCGGGCTGGGCAGCAGGTTGTCCATGAAGTCGCGCGGGCCCACGCCGTAGACCAAAACCGGCGGGGTCTTCTTGCCGTCGAGCAGGTAGTCGGTGATCAGATAGGCGTCCGAGGGCATCTGTCCGGGAAGCGCCAGGATGAACGACCGGATGCTGCTGCCGGTGCGCCGCTCGATGCCGTGCTCGAAGTAGTAGCTGCGGTGGTGCTGGCTGCCGTCCAGGCGCCGCCCGAGAAAGTTGGCGTCCACCGTGGCCACCGGCACCAGCACCAGCGACGAGCCCAGGAAGACCACCTGCGGGCGCTCGTCACCGGTAAGGAAGTCCCTGACCGCCCAGCCGGCCCAGGTCTTGTCGCGGACCTGCCAGGCAGGGGCGCGGGCGAAGCTCACCGTCGCCGCCATCGCGCAGACAAGGGCGAAGGCGACGGCGGCAAAGACGAAGCGGCTGGAAATCAGCTGCTCGATGAGATCCGGCCCCCGGGCGGGCGCACCGGCGCTCGCGGAGCGTGCCCCGACCCTACAGGCGTTGCCGAGCGATCTCTCGTCGGCGGCCGCGCTAGCGCTTTTCGCTGGCACCATTAGAACTGGAAGTAGATGAAGCGGGGCGAAGTGTCTGGGCTGAATACGGTCAGCAGGCACATGAGCGCCACCATGACGCCGACCTGCACGGCCCAGGGCGGGCTCTGATAGAAGCGCTTGCCGTTGAGCCAGTTGACGATCGGTTGCGAGATCATGAGCACCGGCAGGATGAGAAGCAGCGCCGGGAAGATGAGCGGGTCGCGGATCTGCAAAACGGCCAGCTGCCTGAGCGAGAAGTGCAGCAGCTCCGCCGGGGCGGTGAGCATCTTCAGGACCATCTGGTTGGCGGCAGCGATCGTGTCGGCGCGGAAGAAGACCCAGCCGATGCAGACCAGGTGGAAGGTAAAGACCACGGACAGCGCGTGGTAGATCTTCGACTTAAGGAGCCTCTCCGCCACGCCGGCCGCCTCGAGCGCTCGCCCGTACTCCCGGTGAGCGATCAAGAGGATCCCCTGATAGGCGCCCCAGACCAGGAAGTGCATGGCCGCGCCGTGCCACAGCCCGCCCAGGGCCATGGTGATGAAGAGGTTCCTGTACGTCTGGGAGCGGGTGCCCCGCGACCCGCCGAGCGGGATGAAGAGGTAGTCGCGCAGCCAGGTCGAAAGGCTTATGTGCCAGCGGTGCCAGAAGTCGGCGACATTGGCGGCCAGGTAGGGAAGGTTGAAATTGATCGGCACCTTGTAGCCGAACAGCATCGCCGAGCCGCGGGCTATATCCGTGTAGCCGGCGAAGTCGAAGAAGATCTGGAAGGCGAAAGCGTAGGTGATAAGCCAGAGGTCGACCGCCGAAAAGCTCTCCGGGTGCGAGAACCCCGCCTGGGCGACAAGCGCCAGGTTGTCGGCGATGATCACCTTCTTGAACAGGCCCATGAGGATAAGCTGCATCCCCTGGTCCAGGTACTCCCACTTGAACTTGCCCGGGTAGCCGAGCTGGGGGATGAAGTCCTGGTAGCGCTTGATCGGGCCGGCGATCTGGGTGGGGAAGAAGGAGGCGAAAAGCGCGAAGGCGGGCAAGGAGGTGACGACCGGCTTGCCGCGATAAACCTCCACCGCGTAGTGGATGAACTCGAAGACAAAAAAGGAGATCCCCAGCGGCAGGATGATGTGCAGGTGCGGCTGGCGGACGGTCAGGCCGAAGAAGTTGAAGCAATCGGTGACGGTGCCCGCAGCGAAGTTGGCGTACTTGAATACCCCGAGCGTGATCAGGTTCAGGGCGACGACTATTCCCACCCACAGCTTCTTGTGCTTGGTGCTCCTGGCGATGAACGGCACCAGGAAGAAGTTGCCCAGGGTCAGCCCGAGGATGAGCAGCCCGTAGATGGGCCGCCAGGACATGTAGAAGACGTAGCTGGACACCAGCAGCAGTGGCACCCGCAGCCGCTGGGGAATTATCCAGAACAGCAGGAAGACCGTCGGCAGAAAGACCAGATATTGAAGACTGTTGAAAAGCAATCTTGGATCTCCTTACGCGGGCCGGCGCCGGCAAATTGGCCCGGACAACATTCTCCTTGAAACCCCGAAAATCCTCATTAGATGCGGCAAATCCAGGGTTGCCACGCAGGGCGGAATCCATCATAGATGGTGGATTTCAAGAATGTCCAGCAAAACCTTTCCGTCTTAATCTAAAGGATTTCCTATATTGAAAACCCTGCCGCCCCTTGAAAACCGGGCGCTATTCAACCTCGCTGACGGCCTGGCGGCTGAAGCCCTCGGGAATAAGCTGGTAGCCGCCGCCATAGACGGTCTTTATGTATTTGCGGTCGGGGGTCTCCAGGCGGGTTCTCAAGTGGCGGATGTGGACGCGGATCGTATCCACGTCGTCGTCGGGAGAATAGCCCCAGACCTCCTCCAGAAGCTTGCCGGTGGAGACCGTCTGCCCGTGGTGCTGGATGAGGCAGTGCAGGATTTCAAACTCGGTGGGCGTCAGCTTGACCACCCGGTCGCGCACCTTGGCCTGCAGGTTCTCGGGGATGAGCGTGATCTCCCCGGCCGTGAGGATCTCGGGCAGCGACGCCGATTCCGGCACCGAGCCCGAGCGCCGCAGAAGCGCGCGCACCCTCACCTGCAGCTCGGGGATCTCGAAAGGCTTGACCAGATAATCGTCGGCGCCGGAGTCGAAGCCGGTCACCTTGTCACGGGTCATGCCCAGCGCCGTCAGCATGAGCACCGGAATCGGGTGGGTGCTGGGGTTCTGCCGCAGCCGCTGGCAGACCGTGAAACCATCGAGGTCCGGCATCATCACGTCCAGCACGATCAGGTCCGGCCGGTTCTGCTGCGCCAGCGCCAGCCCCTTGACGCCGTCGGGGCAGGTAGTCACGTGGTGCCCGAGCAGCTCCAGGTTCACCTTCACCAGCTCGGCTATAGCCTGGTCGTCGTCGATTACAAGAATCCTGCTCAATTTGCTTCTCCGCCTCCGCGCCTACTCCGGCGCGCTCACACCCAATTTTACTGGAATTTTCACCAGGCGCCCCTGCCTGAGCACGGTCAGGGTTATCACCTGGGACGCCTTGCGCCCCTCGATGTATGACATCAGGTCGTCGAAGGTGCGCGTCCTCGTCCCGTCCACGGCCTCGATGATATCGGCCGTGCTGAAGTCGACGCTGCTCAGGGTGAACGGCCCCTGCCGCTGCACGGTCACCCGGGGACCGGTGATACCGGCGGCGGCGGCCGGGCCGCCCTCCTCCAGGCGGATTACCCGGAGCCCCTGTTCGGTCGGCTGCACCATCTGAATGCCTATATCCGGGCGAATCACGCGGTGATGCGCGATCAGCTCCGGCACCAGACGCCTGGCGATATTGATCGGGATGGCAAAGCCGATCCCGGCCGACTGCCCGGACCGGCTGACGATCGCCGTGTTGATGCCGATCATCCGCCCGGCGGTGTCAAGCAGGGGGCCGCCGGAGTTGCCTGGGTTGATGGCGGCGTCGGTCTGGATGATCCCTTTGATAAGCCTCCCGTCCTCGGCGCGCAGCGTGCGCCCGAGGCTGGAGACGATCCCCTGCGTGAGCGTGCGGTCGAGCCCGAAAGGGTTGCCGATGGCAAGCACCTTCCTGCCGACCTCCAGCCGGGAGGAATCACCGAGCGGGATGGTGGCCAGCTTCATCCCGGGCGGGGGGTCGATCTTGAGCACGGCCAGATCGTTCGACGGATCGGTGCCCACGACATCGGCCGGCAGGTTGGTGCCGTCGAAAAGCGTGACGCGCACCGCGCGCGCGTTCTCCACCACGTGATTGTTGGTCAGGATATGCCCCTGCTCGTCGATGATCGTCCCCGAGCCCGAGCCCTGCTGGGGAACGATGTTGAAGAACACCTGCTCGGGGGAGAGCCCGCCCACGGTGGTGATGTTGACCACCGCCTTGTTGGTGGCACGATAGACCCGGATGTTGGTGCTCTCCTCCGGCGAGATGCCAGCCTCGGCAAGCAACTGGCTGCCGATCCTGCCCACCGCCGGGCGGCGAGACCCGGCGCCGGCGACCTGTCCGTGCCGGGCCGGCGAGGCCGGCGAGGCGGCCGCCAGCATCGCCAGGGCCAGGGCCCAGGCGCCCCCTGCCAGAGCGGGGCGCGAAAAACGTCGCCAGTCTGTGGTAGTTGTTGCCATGTTATACCTTCTGTCCTGCCGAACCCTTTTGCCCCGCGGAACCCTTTTGTTCCCCCGGATCTGTCCGGTCTGCAGGGGCCCTGGCCTTTTCTCCCAGCCGCGGCTCGGTGCCGGCCATGAGCCTTGCGATGTTGGCCTTGTGCCGCCAGACCACGAAGCCGCCACCGAGCACGCAAAAGCAAGTGCAGCCCAGCGGAGCGTGCAGCAGGGCCATTATCGGCCCGGCAGCCGTAACGGCCAGGATGGAGGCCAGCGACACGAACCTTGTCGCAGCCAGAACCAGAAGCCAGACACCGAAGGCGATTAGCGAGCCCGGCAGGTTCATGGCCATGACGCAGCCCAGGGCCGTGGCCGCGCTCTTGCCGCCCTGGAAGTTGAGAAAGAGCGACTTGCTGTGCCCGACGAGCGTGGCGACCGCCACCACTGCCGGTACCACAAAGAGCCCGCCGTCGGGAATCCCGGGCATGAAGCCGCGCGCCTGCAAATATATGCTCAGCCAGACGGGCAGATATCCCTTGCCGATGTCGACGGCAAAAACAAAGAGCGCCGGGCCCCTGCCCACGCAGCGCAAGACGTTGGTGGCCCCGGTCGACCGGCTGCCCTGCTGGCGGATATCCACGCCCTTGACGGCCAGGCCCACCCAGTACCCGGTGGGGATGGCCCCGAGCAGATAGGCGAGGACCAGGACACCCAGCGCTGTCAACATGAACGGTTCCCCTCGACGGTCATCCTATTCAAGTTACTACTTTTCCCGGCTCTTGGCACGGGCGACGATGCGCAGCGCCGTGCCGGCAAAGCCGAACGCCTCGCGCAGTTTGCGCTCCAGGTAGACGAGGTAGCTGCCGGCCAGAAGCGTCGTATCGTTTACAAAAAGCACGAAGGTCGGCGGGGATACCGAGACCTGCGTGGAGTAATAGATCTTCAAGCGCCGGCCGCGCTTGCCCGACGGCGGCGGCGTCACCGCCACCGCCTCGTTCACCACCTGATTGACAAGCCCGGTGGCCACCCGCCTTTTGCTTTCGGCAAAGGCCCGCTGGGCGGCTTCCAGAATTTTGCCGACCCGGGTCTTGGCCGTGGCGCTGACGAAGACGACCTCCGCGTACTTTAGATGCGGGAGCGCCTGGTGAGCCGCGTCGATGAACCTGTTCATCGAGCCGGACGACTTGTCCTCCACCAGGTCCCACTTGTTGTAGACGACAACGGCCGCCTTGCCGGCCTCGTCGATCTTGCAGCCGATCTTCTGGTCCTGATCGGATATCGGCTCGCTGGCGTCGATGACCAAGACGGCCACGTCCGCCCGCTCGATGGCGGTCAGCGAGCGGACCACGGAGAAGGCTTCGACGCCGTAGGGCACCTTCGACTTGCGCCGGATGCCGGCCGTGTCGATGAGCGTCACCTCCCGCCCGTGGAACCTGATTGTCGTGTCGACGGCATCGCGGGTGGTACCGGGCACCGGCGTGACGATCGAGCGGGTGGCGCCGCAGAGCACGTTGACCAGCGACGACTTGCCGACGTTGGGCCTGCCCACCACCGCCAGCGAAAAAGGTCCCGTGCCGTCGCCCTCCTCCTCCGCGGCCGCCTCCTCGGCCTCGCCGAAGGCGGCAACCACCTGATCCAGCAGATCGCCGACGCCGCCGGTGCCGCGCATGGCCGAAAGCGACAGCGGCTCACCCAGACCCAGCTTGTAGAACTCCAGCTTGTTGGCCTCCTGATGGGGCTCGTCGATCTTGTTGACGGCCAGGATCACCGGCTTGCGCGCCCGCCGGAGCAGGTTCGCCACCTCCTCGTCGGCGCCTGAAAGCCCGGCCTTGCCGTCGACCATGAAGACGAGCACGTCGGCCTGCTCGATGGCCAGGTTGCACTGATCGCGCACCGCCGCCGTCAGCTCCTCGCGGCTGTCCGGCACGATGCCGCCGGTGTCCACGAGAAGGAACTTGCGGCCCGCCCACTCGGCCTCGCGGTAGATGCGGTCGCGGGTGACCCCCGGCTGATCGTGGACGATCGCCGCGCTCTCCTCGATGCAGCGATTGAAGAATGTCGATTTGCCTACGTTTGGCCGGCCGACTATGGCGACAACCGGTTTAGCCATCGTTCTCCTGCGTCTTTTCCCCTTCAGGTCTGTCAGGCATGCGCCGGAAGGAAGTGGTGGCAGTGCCGAACTTCTTGCCCAGCTTGGGGGCCTGGGCCTCGAGAAAACGGTAGAGCGTGTCCTTGGCCGTGTTCAGGTAGACGGCTATCTCGGTGTCGCCGCCGGAGTCCGGATGCTCGGTGGTCATCTCCTTTTTCCAGGCCTGGTGAACGGTCTCGAAGGTCAGCTCCTCGGGCCTCAAGCCGAGAACCAGGCAAGCCTTGCGAATGTCGGGCGGCACCGACCTTATCACGAACCCCTGCGGCGGCGGCTCCTGCGGTGCCCGGTTGCCGCCGACGAACCTGGTCGTCGTCCGGCGCATCGACTCCTCCTCCTTGCCGGCCTGCGGCTCCTCGGGAGCGCGGCCGAAGCGGTGCTTGAGGAGATCGCGCAGCTCGTCCTCGCTCAAGGTGGTGGATTTGATCTTTGCGCCCGCTTCCTCGACCGGCCCGGCCGAAGCGCCTGCCTGCTCCGCGGCCGCCTCCAGGAGAGCCTCCGCTGAGGTCCTGGTGCCGGTCAGATCCTCCCCGGGCTCGGGCGAGGCAAACTCCTCCCGCCCGCCGACCAGCAGATCGACCGGCAGGTCGACCGGCTCGAGCACGTCAGCTTCGGGAACTGCCGGCTCGGCCGAGGCGGACTGCCAGGCGCCGGGCCCGGCGGGCTCTCGCTGGTCGAGCGGCGCATCGTAGCCGCCGGGGAAAACGGGCTCCTGGCCTTCGCTTTCCGGGGGCGGGGGCGCAGACCAGCCTTCGCCGGGCACAGGCGCCGAAGGGCCGGTATGCCAGCCTTCCTCGGAGACAGCGGCCGCGGGCCCGGAATGCCAGCCGTCGTCCGGCTCTGGCGGTCCCTGCCAGCAAGACTGCTCCGGCAGCGGCGGCTCGGGGGCGGCGGCCGCCGCCATGGACTCGCAGGCGGCGCTCGGCGCGAGCTGCTCTTCCCGGCCGGGCACCGGGGCGGGCTCTATGCCATCACCGGCGATACCATAGTCCGCTTCCTCCGCCAGCCAGGCGGGCTCCTCCGCCCGCATCACGGGTTCTTCTTGTCCGCTCACCGGCTCCTCGCGGCCGCTCACCGGCTGCGCCGGCACCGCTGCGGGTTCATCCAGCAAGCTCACCGGCTCTGCCAGCAGGCTGGCCGGCTCTTCCGGGAGGCGCGGCTGCTCGTGTGCGGCTCCAGCCTCATAACCGGCCTCCCGGTACCGCGGCTCGGCCGCGGGCCCGACCGACCGGCTGCTGAGCTCCAGGACCTGCTCTTGCAGAGCCCGGCTCTCCACCATGATCTGCGTGAGCTGACTCTCCAGCTCCTCGCGCTCCCTGGTGGCGGCGGAAAGCTCGCGCTCCAGCTTCCGGCTCAGCTGGCGGCTCTCCTCCAGGGCCTCCTGCAGTTGCTGGTTGCTCTCCTGCAGTTGCTGGTGGCTCTGCTCCAGCTCGGCTATTCGCTTGACCATCTCCTCCGAGGCCGCGCCTGACGGGCCGCCCGCCCGCGCCTCGGAGATCAGATCCATCAACTCCTGGCTGCGGTAAAGCGTCGAGCGAGGAATCCTGGCCTCGTCGGCCACCGTGTAAGGATTGATGTCCCAGCCCTTGCTCTTGAGGGATTTGATGGCATCAAGCACCACTTGCGGATCGATCTTCTTCTGCCCGGTAAGGTCCTTCAACATGTGGCGCTCTGGCTGCTCCCGACAATCACTGCCGGCGTGAAATCAAGATCGAACAAGCTCCATATGCCCATCCAGCTGCTCTTTCTACGGATTCCGGCCGGACCTGGGTTATATTTCATCTTTTCGCGTTTCACACCCCCGCGATAATCCCAAGTATAACCTCCGGCATCGCTTATCCGCATAGAATTAGCCAGGAGGTCTGGGGCACAGATGACATCTTGGGCTGGGGCGAGGTTGCGGGTCACCGGACGCGTGCAGGGCGTCTTTTACCGGCAGACGACGCGGGATAAGGCGCGCGCCCTGGGCTTGAGCGGTTGGGTGCGCAACGCCGACGACGGCTCGGTGGAGATCGAGGCGCACGGCCCGGCTGAGCGCCTGGAGGAGCTCATCGGCTGGTGTCGACAGGGCCCGCCGGGAGCCAGGGTGTCCGCGGTCACGGTCGAGTGGCGGCAGGATGAGGAGGTCCCCCTTGAGCAAGCGCCCCGCTTCGAGGTCACATACTGAGGGGCTGCCGGCAATTCGCACGGGCCGGGCAAGCGGCGCGCCTGACGAGGCCGGCTAGACGATGAGCCTTGAGCCGGGGCCGTCGAACAGCTTGTAGGCCTCGCGCACGGTTCTAGGGCTGAAGCCGGTGCGGTCGTCATCGAGCACCGCCGATGCGGCCTTGCCGGAGATAACCCGCGGGCCGCCGTCCGCTGCCTTCGCCGACGCGTCAACGCCCTGCTGACCTGAGGGCGGACCGGCTGCCGTTGCCCGCTCAGCCGCCGCCGGCGATCGGGAAGCGACCCCCGGCCTCTCCGATTGCCCGCGGGCGGGATCGGACTCGGCATCACCATCCTCGCCGCCGGCCTGCTGCCGCTGGCCGGGAGCGCCCTCGCTTTCCGCTTCCCTCTCCCGACCCGCCGACGGCGCCTCCGGCGTGCCGCCCGCGGCCGGGGCGGCCGGCGCGGCTTCGCCTGCTGCCGGCTTGTTCCTGTATGCCTTGAGCGACGGATCGCTCACGACCCTTACCTTAATCGCCACGCCGTAGCCAAGGATCTCCTCGCATGTCGACTGGAGCTTTTTCAGCCGCTTCTCGACCATGCCTTGAAAGTTGTCGCTCAAAACACCGATTGTGAAACTCTTCGCGCCCACCGCCAGCGGAAAGGCGTGCTCGGAAAGCAGGCTGTATGCCGGTATGCTGGTTCGTTGCAGCGCGTCCAGCACCTGCGACCAGAAGGCGTCCAGGTCTATCTCGGGCTCCTCCTCGGCACCGGCCATGGTGATCTGGCTGGCCGGCTCCGGCGGTGCGGGCTCGCCGGGGGCAGCCGGCGCGGTTCGGGGCTCGAATGCGGCGGCAGCCGGCGCCGGCGGCGCGCTGGATTCGGGCTCCAGCGCGGGCGGCTCGGGCGCCACCGCGTCCACCGGCTCCGAGGCCGGGGCGGGTGGGGCGGCAGCCGGGGCGGGCGCGGGCGGGCGGGCGTACGGCTGCGCCGGGGAGCGCGCGTAAGGGCCGGCGGCCCGGGCCGGCAGCGACTGCCCCGAGCTCAGCGCCTCCTCGAGCCGTCGCAGCCGCTCCTGGAGATCGCGGACGACGGCGATGTCGTGACGGTGGCAGATGGACAGAAGCCCCATCTCCAGGCTCATCCCGGGCTGCGTCGTGCGGCGCACGCTCTGCTCGAGCCGGTCCAGGCGCTCGACAATCTGCGACAGCTCGGCGCGCTCGAAACGGCGCGCCTGATCCAGCACACCCGAGATATAGCCGGGCGAGCCGATCAACAACGGGCTCCCCTCTCCGTCGGCGGCGGCCGCATCGCTTACGTAGGAGGCTTTCGTCAGATGCAAAAAGTGGCGGGCAAGCTCCTGCGCCAGCACGCCCGGCTCGCGCCCCTGCGCCAGAAGCTCGTTTACGCAGGCCAGCACCCGGTCGCCCCGGCGCTCGAGGACGCCGGCGCTTATCTCCAGGAGCACGTCTTCTTGAACCGCCCCCAAAAGCGGGAGCAGGTCGCCAATCGTAACCGGGCTGCCCGGACAGCCCAGCAAGCTGGCCTGGTCCAACAGCCCCAGGGCATCGCGCAAGCCGCCCCCGGAGCGGTTGGCGATCAGCTCGAGCGCCCGCTCTTCTATCTCTATCGACTCCCTTCCGGCGATCGTCTTCAGGTGCGCGAGCAGGTCGCCCTGGCTCACCAGCCGGAACATGAGGCGCTGGCAGCGGCTGACAATGGTCTGCGGCACCTTGTGCTCCTCGGTGGTGGCCAGGACGAAGATCACCCTGGCGGGCGGCTCCTCGATCGTCTTCAGCAGGGCGTTGAACGCCTCTCTGGTCAGCATGTGACACTCGTCGATGATGTAGAACTTGTGCCCGCCGCCCACGGCGACCAGCGGCGCCCGCTCAATCAGCGTGCGCGCGTCATCAACGCTGTTATTCGAGGCCGCGTCGATCTCGATTACATCGAGCGAGCTGCACTCGCGAATCTCCACGCAGGACGCGCACTTGAGGCAGGGCTCGGCGGTGGGGCCGCCCTGGCAATTGACGGACTTGGCCAGGATGCGGGCCGTAGATGTCTTGCCCGTGCCCCTCGGTCCGGTGAACAGATAGGCGTGCGACAGCCGGTCGCTGGTGACCGCGTTGGTCAGCGCGCGCACGACCGCCGGCTGTCCCACCAGCTCGCCGAGCGCCTGCGGGCGATACTTGAGATAGAGCGGCTCGTATCGGTTCATTACCCGGCGCCCCGCGCGCGCAGCAACCCAATTGCAGTGTTCGCAAACTTAGATCCTAACCGATCCGGCTGCCGCGGGCACTAACGGGCTCTAAGGCAAGCCGGGCTGCCGCCGGGACCGCCGGCTGTTCCACAACTATGCCACAACCGCGGCCTACCCTGACCGTAATTGCCTGATCCCTTCTGCCGAGGCCAGCCGGCGCCCGCGCGCGCCCGCGCGCACGAGAGGAGGAAGACCGATGTCCGAGATATATAGACCCGCCGTCGACGGCCCTGCCGTGCCGGCAACCCCCTTCGAGCAGGACGCCTTGCGCAGGCAGGCGGTCAGCCATGCCTACGGGCCGCGGCCGGCGCCGGCGCTCAAGCCATCAAGCGGGCGCGACCCCGAAGGGCGGCTGCCGGCCTTCGGACAGGAGGCAAGGCTTGCCATGGCCGGTCAGATCGCCCTGGCCGGCCGGTCGCTTTTCGGCGGCCAGGCCGATGCGGCTCACGGCGCGCCGGGCCAGGGGGCCGAACGGCCGCCCGCGCGCTGGCAGCGGCAGGAGGATCGCCAGCACCGCCGCGAGCAGCGGCGGCAGAAGATCCGGGAGCTCCTGCACGGCGCCGTGGACACCTTTAAAGGTCTGGACGCCGGCAAGCTCTCCGAACTTGCCGGCAAGCTGCCGCAGGCGCTCAAGCTGATCGAGGCCGCAAGGGCCCTGGCAGAAACAGTAAGGGGGATCGAAGGCACGCAGATGCAGGCGACCGCCGACGGAAAGCTGGCGGTGACAATCAGGCGCGCGGGCGAAAATCGCCTCCAGGTCAATGAGCGGAAGGACAACGTCACGGTCAGGTCGGTGGACGTCGGCCGGGAGCTGTCCTTCAGGGTCGCCTTGAGCGACGGCGCCGTGCGCCTGGAGGACATCAAGGGCATCAAGATTAACGCGACCGTCGAGCTGCCCAGGATCCCGGGCACCAGCATCGGCGGTCCCAGGGATGTCTGCGTGGAGCTGAGAAGCGCCGCCGTGGATAAGGACAGGACGGGCAGGACCGTGCTCAAGGCGGAGGTGTCCAACCCGCTGTTGCCTGGACACACCATGCCGGTGGTGATACCGATAAGCGATCGGCCGCCCGCACCGGCGCGCTGAGGCGTCTACTTGACGTTGAAGATAAGGAGGCTGACCACGACCGGGCGCTTGCCGCTGGCCGGTCTCGACAGTTGGAAGGCCACCTGGCTGAGCGGGTACACATAGTTCTGTCCGGACCCGGACATCGGCTCCGAGAGGATAAAGGTCGGCTCGCCGAACCTCATCTTTACCGACGAGACGTCGTCGCCCAGCAAGACGCCGAACTCGGGACCGACCAGCGAGTTGTCGAAGATTCTAAGGGCCTCTACCAGCCCGTTGCGCATGTAGACCTGCAGGGCAGTGCTCTTCGATCCCCGCCTGGGCAACGACCAGACGGTCCAGCGGCTGACGACCTGCTGCCTGGCACTGCCCATGGTGGCAAGGGCCCGCCTGGCCGTGGCCTCCGAACTGCCCAGACGGACGAGCGGGATGCCTGTCACCACATTCGGTGGCAGGAGGGCGACCTCGACTGCCCGGCGGCTTTTCTTTGCCGGGGCGGGCTGGCGCCAGGACTCGCCGGCCGCGTGCTCCTGAACGGCTGGCGGGCAGGGAGCAGCTTCCTGCGCCCGGGGCTCGCCTGGCACGTCGGCGGGCGCGCTGAAAGGCGCGTGGCCGACTTTTCCCGCGGTCTGAACTCGGGGCCTGCTGAGCGAGTCCGCAGGCGCGCCGAAAGGCCATGACTGGACCTTCGGCGCCGAGGCCGGGACGACGGCGACCGTCGTTGCCTTTGCCGCATCCTGCCGGCGGGCAGCCGGAGCGCGGGCGGCGCCGGCGCTCTGCACGGCGCTGGCCAGCTCCGCCAGCCTGTACAGCTTGCCGGCGGCACCGGTCATCCGCGCCCGCGACTCCGGCGACAGCCGGCTGGCGATGCTCTCCGCGTCAGCCTGCTGCTTTTCCCAGATGCCGAGCGGGTTCGGCGCCCCGGGCACCGGCTGCCCCTCCCTGGCTGTAGACGGCCCGCTGGCGGCAGCCGGCAGCTGTGCCGACGCCTTCTCCGGCTGCCCGGAGCCGCGCTCCCAGAAACCCCGGCGATCGTTGACCGCGGCCCCGCCGCCGGCGCCGCCGTAGCCGCCCGAGTAGGAGAGGACGTAGTCCTTGCTGGCTGCAGCCGGCGTGTTGGCCTCCTCCCTGGGGCGGATGGCCAGCCTGTAATCGGTCGGTCCCTGTTGCGCGTTCAAAGCGTTCTGCTCGTTCTGGTACTTCAGCCCCTGCCGGGCCATGGCGATCTGCGGCTCGTTGCGCACCCGCCGGAGGATGTCCTCCAGGAGCTTGATGCCCGCCTCCGGTGAGGGCACGCCCGGGCAGCCGCCGGGCAGCGGCACAGGCGCGGCCGCGGGCTGCCCGTTGCCGCCGGGCCTGGCCGCGTCCGCGGCGGCCGCGAACATGATTGCGGCAGCCAGCACAGGGACGGTGAAATTAGAGAACCTCAAATCAGCCTCCCGCCTTCGTCTCCAGCAACTTCGTCTCCCACTCCTCCAGCTCCGACTGGTTGATCAGCCCGCGGCGGGTGGCCAGGTACACCGCCCGGCAGCGCTGATTGAACTCCGTGTCGTGCGACTCGCTCCGCCCCGGAATTGCCAGCTTGGCGTAAAGCGATTTCAGGCGGGACTGCACCGCCTTCTCCGTCAGGTAAAGCCGCCTGGCGATGCCGTGATCGGTAAGACCGAGGGCGATGCAGGCCAGCGCCTCATACTCCGCCGAGGTGAGATTTGTCGCCCGGTTCTGCGTGCGCTGGATGACCCGGGCGATGCCGGGGTGGATCCAGCAGTCCCCGGACAGCACCGCCCGCGCCGCCTCCACCACCTGCTCGTTGGAGGCGTTCTTCAATATGTAGCCGAAAGCGCCGTTGGGCGGCACCACCTTCCAGAGCTGGCGCACGTACACCTCGTCGGCGAAGTTGGACAGCATGAGGACGCCGGTTTCCGGCAGCTTATCCAGGATCTGCTCGGCGGCCTTGATGCCGGAGAGCCTGGGCATCTTGATGTCCAGGAAAACGAGCTTCGGGCGGAGCTTCAAAGCCTGCTCGATCGCCTCCTGACCGTCGGCGGCTTCGTGAATCGGCTGGTCATCGAGGTGGGCGGACAGCAGATCCTTCAGCCACTTGCGATCTCTTTCCTCGTCGTCGGCAATCAATATCGTCATCGCTCCCTCCTTCAGCTTTTCTCCGTCCGGATCTCCAGGCGCACCTCCGTGCCGGAGGAAAAATCCGCCGGCTTTCTCCATTCCACTCGAGCCCCGATCAACTGCGCCCGCTGCCGGATATTGATGAGACCGTGAGAGTCGCGCCTCACAAGGCGCGGGTCGATCCCTTTCCCGTCATCGGCGACGGAGATAAGCAGGCTTCCATCCGCCTCCTTGATCGTCAGCTGAACCGTGGCCGCGCCGGCGTGCTTCTGCACGTTGTTCAGCGACTCCTGCACTATTCTGTAAAGCTGCAGCTTGGTGAACCAGTTGAGCTCGCACTCATGGTTGCCGACGCCGTCGACGAACCGACCTTCGATGCCGCCTTCGCGCGAACAGATGTTGAGCAGGTTCTCGAGCGCCGGCACGAATCCCATCGTCTCCAGCACCGACGGGTGCAGGTCGTTTATCACGCGGCGCATCTCCGAAACCGCCGAGTCCAGCCGTTCGCGCATCTGCCCGGGAACCGGGTTGCCGGAAAGGTCGGTCGCCAGGCGATCGGCCATGCGGGCTACGGCGGAAAGCGCGGGGAGCGTCTCGTCATGGAGGTCCTCGGCTATGCGCCGGCGCTCCTCCTCGGCGCGCACCTGCATCGACTCCCGGGCGGCGGCCAGCTCCTTGTTGCGCTGCCGCAGGTCGGTGTCGAGAAAAATGACCGTGCCCAGGATGAAGCAGGCAAACAGCACCGTCAGCGATGGCACGATCGGAACCGCCAGGCAAAACGCCTGGAAGCTGACTTGCGCCACCACCAGCAGTATCAACGTGCCCAGAAGGAAAAAAGCCGTCCGCGTGCTCAAGGGCAGGGCCGATGAGAAGGCCCCGCAGATAGCCCCCAGGAAGATAAGGAAATGCCTGGCGATGCCACCGGCGAAACTGTATATGGCCCTGTCGGAAAGCAAAGTCGAGATGGCCTGCGCTTGCACGAGCACTTCGGGTTGCGAGTCGGCAAGCGGCGTCTTGCAACGCAGCGGGTCGTCCCTGCGGAAAGTGAAGGCACATCCGATAAGAACTATGCGATCCTTGAAGCGGCCCGGGTCGAAGTCCGGCGACAGGACGTCCTTAAGAGAAACCTTCGGGTAGGCCTGCCTCTTGAAGTTGATGTAGATCGGCTGATCCTTCCGCGCGGAAAGGAACTGGCTGGGCGAGCCCACCCCCTTCACCCGCCGGTAGACCTCCATTACCGCCTCGGTCAGCGACGGCACCGGTGCCAGCCCCGATTCCTCCGGGCCCGCCTTTCCTTCGCAGGTGACCGGCAATCGATAGACAATGCCGTTCGATTCCCGCGCCAGCTCGCTGTAGCCATAGGAGGCAGCATGCGTCATGAACTCGGCAGCAGGCAGATCGGTGCTGCCTTCCAGGCTGCCGAAGAGCCCGAGCACCACGTTGCGGTAGCGGCTGAACAGGCGCGTCAGCGCCTCGTTGGTCGCTCCCCTCAAATCGAGGTCGATGACGACCACCGCCGGCTGCCCCTTCTCGATGGCGGCCAGCGCCTCGCTCAAGATGCCCTGCGAGCGCTGGTCGTTGAAGCGGGCGATCCCCAGGTCGAACTGCGAGGAGTCGTCGAAGGTGACGATGGTTACCTCCTTCGAGGCCGGCAGCGCCGCGCTCAAGCCTGCGAGCTGATCTGATACCCTGTATCTCCACTTGAGCATGCTCAGCTCGAGGCTCTCCAGAAAAGGCGACTGTGCGAGGACAATGGCGGCCAGACAGCCGGCCAGTGCCCCCCAGAACAGGCGCTGGAAGAAAAGGCTGTCCTGGCCTTTCATCTTCTGTCCGGGGGAAAGAAGGCGGATCACGGGCGCCGTTTGCGGGCTCATTGTTTCTCCGGAGCAGCTGCCTGCTCCAAGAGTAGTGTATCCGACATTTTGCCGCAATTTCCTGGGGTTAACCCCAGTTGCGCCTGCCCTTTACCCCCGGCGTCACGGGCGTCCCCGGCCGGTAGCCTGTAGATGGAACCAACAGGCAACCCGACATGCCCCGCCGGGGCGCATTCCATGCGCCCGAACTGCCGGCTGACGTTGAAGAGAGGTTTAACCATGAAACGCGCTGCCCTCACATCGGTACTCTCGCTTGCGGCATCCTTATTTGTAGCGCCGGCGGCCCCGGCTTCCGGCATCATCATGATCGATTCCGGGCCAGGCATGCCGGCCGTGGCCATGCTGCCCGGGGCCCCGGTCATGCCGCCGGTGCTGCACCCGCCCGCGCACACGGTCAGGCCCCCGACTCACGCGCGCCCGCCGGTCGCCAATCCGCCCGCGCTCACGCGGCCGGTCCTCAAAGGGTCGGTATCTTACGGTCTGCACCTGCAGTCCGAGAACGTGAAGGTGGATATTACCGATCAGGTGGCGAGAACGTACATCTGCCAGACCTTCACCAACACGACCGACCGCAACCTGGCCGGCACCTACCTCTTTCCGCTGCCGGAGGACACAACCTTCAGCTCCTTCTCCCTGCACATCGACGGCAAGCCGGTGGAAGGCAAGATACTGGAAGCCAAAGAAGCAAGGCAGCAGTACGAGCAGATTGTCCGGCAGATGGTCGACCCCGGGCTTCTGGAATACGCGGACTACAAGACCGTGCGCGCCCGCATATTTCCCATCCCCGCCCACGGCACCAAGAAAGTGGAGCTGGAGTACACGCAGGTGCTGCGCGCGCAAGCCGGCATGCTCAAGTATCGCTTCCCGCTGAAGGCCGAAGGCCAGAGCGAGCCGGCCGACGAGATCAAAGTCGACGTCAAGCTGGCCAGCAGGCAAGGCCTGCGCGCCATCTGGTCGCCGAGCCACACCATCGCCTCGACGCGCCCCGACGACCACCACGCCAGGATCGCCTATCTGGCCCACGATGCCGTGCCGGACAAGGACTTTCTTCTCTATTACAGCGTCTCCGACAGGGAGCTGGCGGCCAACCTGCTCACCCACAAGAATGCCGGCGAGGACGGCTACTTCCTGCTGACCCTGACACCGCCGGTGGAGACAAAGCAGGTCGCCGCCAAGGACGTCGTGCTCGTCGCCGACACATCAGGATCCATGCAGGGCGAGAAGATGGAGGAGAGCAAGAAGGCCCTCAAGTATGTGGTGAACGCTCTGCATGCCGGCGATCGCTTCGACATCATCCAGTTCAGCACGGACGTGGAGCGCTTCAAGACCCAGCTCGTGCAGGCCACGCCGGAAAACAAGAAGAGCGCCGCCTCGTTCGTCGACGACCTGGAGGCGCACGGCGGCACCAATATCGGTGACGCGCTGAAGACAGCCGTCGGGCTGCTCAAGGAGAGGTCCGATCGGCCGGTATACATCGTGCTCATGACCGACGGCGAGCCGACGGTCGGCGAGACGAGCATAGCCAGCCTGCTGAAGACGGTTCCCCCGGACCGGCAGATCCGTCTTTTTGATTTCGGCGTCGGCTACGACGTCAACACGCGGCTGCTCAATAAGCTGGCCGAGGCCAACCACGGCACAAGCCACTACGTTGAGCCGCAGGAGGACATGGAGACCGCGCTGTCGGCCTTCTATCAAAAGATAAGCAGCCCGATCCTCACCGACGTCAAAATAAGCTACGAGGGGATCGAGACGAAGAACACCTATCCGCGCGAGGTGAAGGACATCTTCGCCGGCTCGCAGGCGCTTCTGATCGGGCGCTACAAGGGCTCCGGCAAAGCGGTGGTCAGGCTGACCGGCAAGCTGAACGGCGTTGCCCGCGCCTATTCTTTCCCGGTGAACTTCGCCAGCCAGGAGAGCGACCACACCTACCTGCCGCGCCTGTGGGCGATGCGCCGCATCGGCTACCTGACCGAGGTCGCGCAGGACAACGGCAACTCGCCGGAGGTGGTGGACGAGATCGTGGCCCTGTCCCGGAAGTACGGGATCATCAGCGCCTACACCTCCTTCCTGGTCACCGACCCCAGCGAGAACCGCCGCCTGCCGGCGACAGTGATGCCCGCAGGCAGGATACGGGCGACGAGCCCGGCCGCCCCGCCCCCGCCTTACATACCAACGCCGGTCGTGTCTTATGCCGGCGCCGGCGGTGGCGGTGGCCGCGCAATCAGGGTTATGGGCGCCCTGTCCGGGCATGCTGCAGGCGGCGCCGGCGGCAGCGTCTATCCGGCCCCCCTCGAATTGCAGACGGCCAGTGCCAGGCCGGTTGTGAGCGACGCCCGGTCCGGGGCCGCCGACGCGCTGGGCGGCTCCCCTCATGCAGCCTTCGACTCCGTCCGCCGGGAGGAAGCGCGGCAGGCCAGGATGATGCGATCATATGCCGCCGCGGCGCCGACCGGGCGGGCCGCGGTCAAAGCCGCCAAGGCTGCCAGCAACTTCCAGTGGACGACGGCGCTGGACACGGAAAGGGACGCGGCACAGCCCGGCGTGAAGACGATCGAGGACAAGACCTTCTATCTCAAGGATGGATTTTGGACCGACAGCGATGCCGATGCCGGGAACACGGCCCGCAGCGAGGTCGTCACGTTTGGCAGCGACAGATATTTCGAGTTGATCCGAAGCAACCCTGGAATCTCCAAATATCTGGCGGTTGGTCGCCAAGTGGTTCTCTGTTACAAGGGCCACTGCTACAAGATTGTGGACGCGAAAGGCGCCACAGGTTAGGCAAGAAGCGGAGGCCCATCCACCCGACAGTCCCAACTCCGCGACTTGCCATCAATGGAAGAGCTTCGGTTGCCTCCGCTGGGACCGGGGCTCTTTCCATACCTTCTCCACGACCTTGAAAGGGTGATAGCCCTGGACTTTGAGCAGCGCCTGGATTTCGGCAAACGACGTGCGCGAGCCGTCGAAGCTTACGGTGGCCTCCGGCGCCGCGGCCGGGGCGGCCTCCCAGGCACCGTAATAGCGGGCGCTCACCGGCAGCTCGACCCTGGCCTTTACGACGCCGGGCATCTCCTTGATCTTCCTTTCCAGCTCGTGCAAGCAGGCCGTGCAGCTCGAGCCGGACAGACGCATCTGCAAGGTTTTTATCGGTCCGGGGGCGGCGCTTTCGCCGGCTTTCTCCGGGGCGGCCCCCGGTGGTCCGGCCGCGGCCGTTCCGGGCTGCCCGTCGCTGCCTGCGGAGCGGGAAGGCTCGGCCGCCGGCAGGCCGCCGGCGCTCGTCTCCGTTGCCGGGACACCGCCGGCCCGCGCGGCATCCTCCCCCGGCGCCGGGGCCACGGCGCTGAAAGCGGCCAGCAGCAAGCCGAGGATGAGTGAAATTGGTGGCAGATATCTCATCGACCGAAACGCGATCCGGGCGCATCCGCCCTCAGCAGCCGCGCGCCTTCCATCCCAGTCTACCCGAGAATCGCTGGTGCCGCCGGCCGGGGCCGCCGGGAGGGCAGGGCAGATTAATTTGAAATAAATTGCCGGCAGCAAATCTTTGATTTTTGCTTCATCACGCCGATTTCTTAATTCAGCAGGAATTGGCCGGTTGCTATCATGGTCATTCGACCTCCAGATAGAAGCTGGCAACGCATGTCAACTCTTCTCGAACCGCGGGCGTCCTTGCTCGAAGCCATCGCCGGCCCGGCCGATTTGAAGCGGCTGTCGCTGCCCGAGCTTAAGGCGCTCGCCGACGAGATTCGGGAAGAGGTCATTCAGTGCGTTTCGCGAACCGGCGGCCACCTGGCGTCCAACCTGGGCATCGTCGAGATCACGCTCGGGCTCCACTATGTCTTCGACAGCCCGCAAGACAAGATCCTGTGGGACGTCGGCCATCAGGCTTACGTGCACAAGATGCTCACCGGGCGGCGCGAACAGTTTGCCACGCTGCGGCAGCACAAGGGGCTGAGCGGTTTCATCAATCCGCTGGAGAGCGAGCACGACTCCTTCATCGCCGGGCACAGCTCGACGGCGACCTCGCTGGCGGTGGGCATGGCCATCGCCCGCGACCACCTGGGCGAGGACTATAAGGTGATCGCCGTGGTTGGCGACGGCGGTCTCACCGGCGGGATGGCGCTGGAGGCCATCAACCACCTCGGGCATATCCAGAGAAACGTCCTCATTATTTTGAACGACAACGAGATGTCGATCAGCGAGAACCTGGGCGGGCTCTCCCAGTACATGAAGCGCCTCAAGCAGACCTTCTTCTACAGCGACATCAAAAAGAAGATTGACGAGATCGAGATCGAGCTGGAAGGGGTCAAGCTGCACCCGGCCATTCGCGAGCTCATCGGCGCCGTCAAGCGCCAGGCGAAAGAGCGCTTCGAGACGCCCGGCATCGTCTTCGAGAAGCTGGGCATCAACTACTCGGGCCCAGTCGACGGGCACGACGTGGCGGCGGTGGTCGATGCCCTGCAAAAGGTGAAGGATAGAAGCGCCCCGCAGATACTGCATCTGGTGACGCAAAAGGGCAAGGGGTTCGCCCCGGCCGAACAGGATGCGATCAAATATCACGGCGTCCCGGCCTTCACGCCCGAGAAGGTCGAGCCGGACAGGCCAAAGGTCAAGACCTACTCCGACGCCTTTACCCAGGCGCTGATCGATATCGCCGAGGTAGAACCGCATCTGGTGGCAATCACCCCGGCCACGGCCGAGGGCAGCGGGCTGGTCAGATTCGGCAAAGCCTACCCCGACCGGTTCTTTGATGTGGCCATATGCGAGCAGCACGCGGTCACCATGGCCGCCGGCATGGCCAAGCAGGGGCTGATTCCGGTGGTGTCGATCTATTCGACTTTCCTCCAGCGGGCCATGGATCAACTGATCCACGACGTGAGCATCCTCAACCTGCCGGTAATCTTCGGCATCGACCGCGGCGGGCTGGTGGAGGACGGGGAGACGCACCAGGGCGTTTTCGACATCGCCTACCTGCGCAGCATCCCCAATCTGACAGTGGTGGCGCCCAAAGACGCCCTCGAGCTGCGCGACATGGTCTACACGGCCGTCATGGAGCGGCGCGGTCCGTTTGCGATCCGCTTCCCGCGCGACAAGGCCGTCAACGGCGATGCCCGGCACCCGTTCGAAAAGCTGGATTACAAGACCTGGGAGACGGTGAACGCCGGGCATGACATTGTGCTGCTCGCCTACGGCTCCATGGTGGCGACGGCCATCGAGGCCCTGCCCCTGCTGCAGGCCGCCGGGCTCGACCCGACGATCGTCAACGCCAGAAGCTGCAAGCCGCTCGATGAGACGGCGCTGAGCCGATTTGTTCTCGATCCGTCGCTGAAGATAGTTACCCTGGAGGAAGGATGCCTGGCCGGCGGATTCGGCGCCGCGGTGCTGGAGTGGGCCGCGCAAAAGCGGCTTTCGGCGCCCGGCGCGTCCCAAGCACCTGTCGCCTGCCTGGGGATTCCGGATCGCTTCGTCGAGCACGGGGCGCGGAGCATACTTCTGGATCTCAATGGGTTGAGCCCGGGTAAGATAGCGGACTTCGTGATCAAGATCGCTCGGCATTCTTAGCGGCATACCCTGAACCGCCGGGCAGGTGCAGGCGCAAGCGCCTGCACCAGGCAATTTGCGGGCACGGCTGCCCGCACGGCAGGCCTCGTCGAGACGCAGGGCCCGGGGCTCACACCTCGCGGCGGCCCTCCATCGCCCTGGCCAGGGTGACGTCATCGGCGTATTCGAGGTCGCCGCCCACCGGCAGCCCGAAGGCGATTCTGGTCACCTTCACGCCCAGCGGCTTGAGAAGGTGATTCAGGTAGAGCACCGTCGCATCGCCCTCCACGGTCGGATTAATGGCCAGGATCACCTCCGACACCTGCTCGGCGCCGACACGGTTGACCAGCTCCCTGATGCTCAGCTGGTCGGGGCCTTTGCCTTCCAGTGGCGAGATCAAGCCGGTGAGAACGTGATAGACGCCCCGGAACTCCCTGGTTCGCTCCAGGGCGATGAGATCGCGGGGCTCGGCGACCACGCAGATCACGTGCCTGTCCCGTTTCTCGTTGACGCAGATCTCGCAGGGATCCTGGGCCGAGAGGTTGAAACAGTGGCTGCAGTGCCTCACCTTCTCCTTGGCCTCGACGATCGCGCCGGCCAGCTCGCGGACGGACTCCGGGGTCAGCGAGAGCACGTGGAAAGCCATTCGCTGCGCGGATTTCGGGCCGACGCCGGGAAACTTCTGAAACTCTTCAATCAGCTTGGCTAATGGCCTGGTGAAGTACATGCGCGAAGGGCGGCTCAGGTCCGCTTAGAAACCCATCCCGGGCGGCAGGTTCAACCCTCTGGTGATCGAGCCGGTCCGATCGGCGATCAGCTGCTGGGCCTTTTGCGAGGCATCCTTGACCGCTGCCAGAACCAGGTCCTCCAGCGTCTCCACGTCGCCGGGATCCACGGCCTCCGGGCTGATCTTGACCGCCGTGAACTCGGCCTGTCCGTTGCAGGTTACCTTTACCACGCCGCCGCCCGCCGTCCCCTCGACGGTGACCGTCTTTAGCTCTTCTTGCATCTTCGCCATGTCCTGCTGCATCTTCTGCAGGGACTTCTGGGCCTCGCGCATCATCTTGCTGAAATCTTGCTGCATGGGCATCTCCTGGCTTGTTGTCCGGCCAAGCATTATGACATAGCGCGCTTCCTTGTTCACCGGTCTGACCGCGAAGGAGCCTGCCGGCGGAAGGCGAGCCCACAGCCGGCGTAAAACTTTCTTAAAGGATTACAAGCGCCGGAGGCGATCCCCCCCGGCGCTGCTTATACTTTTCTCGTCTCCGTTCTTCACGGACGCCCGCCCCTCCGGTTATCAGCGTCTCCGAACATGCAAGACTTCGACACGACACCGGGAGAAGCTCAACAACACGCGGATGAGCGAGAGCTGCTTCGCCGGAGAATCTTCGACTTTCTGGTTTATCTGCTCAGGCGAGTCATTCTGTTCATCTCTTTCGGTACAGGAGTGCTCGGGTTTCTGTGGTTACTTGGACGAATCTTCAAGAGGCGCTGAAGCCCGGGGATCCCCTCAAGGCTTTTGCCCGGCGCCACCCGTCCTTTTACAGCCGCTATGCCGGCCAGGAAGACGATTTCGGCTTCAAATTGAGCACCTTCGCCCTGTGGGAGCCGCTTTTCCGCTTTTGCTACGAGGACTACTTCAAGGTCCGCACCGAGGGCATCGAGAACATCCTCGGCGAAGGGCCGGCGATCGTGTGCGGCAATCATTCCGGCCTGATACCGATCGACGGCGCCATGCTGGCCATGGCCATGTGCAGCCACCACCCGTCGCCGCGGCGGGTTCGCTTTCTGGCCACCGACTGGTTCTTCGGCCTGCCGGGGCTGGGCGACTGGATCGTTGAGACCGGACAGGTGCGGGCCACGCAGGAGAACGCCAGGATCCTCCTGTCCCGCGGCGAGCTGGTGGGCGTCTATCCTGAGGGATTGCGCGGGGTCGGCAAAACATTCCGGGAGCGCTACCGCGTCCTGGACTTCCACCCGGGATTCGTGCAGCTTTCCATAGCCACTGGAGCGCCGCTCATTCCTATCGCCACCGTCGGTGGTGATGAGATATACCCCAACCTGCTCAACCTCAAGGGTCTGGCCCGGTTCATGAGGATGCCCTTCTGGGCTGTAACCCCCACCTTCCCCTGGCTGCCCTTCCCGCTCATGTTCATCCCCCTGCCCGTGAAGTGGATGATCAACATTCACAAGCCGATCGACCTCGGCTATCCGCCGGAGAAGGCCGGCGACCGCAAGCTGGTGCTGCGCATCGCCAGGGAGATTCAGTACGACATACAGCGCGACATCAACAGGCTGCTGCGCGAGCGCAGATCCGTGTTTACCGGGTGGGACGGTTGACGGTGAAGACGTTTGCCAGGGCGTACAGGAATTACATCCGCTCCGCCACCGCCGGCGGTGAGCAGTTCGGCTTCGATCTCGAGCTTGTCGCCCGGATCGAGCCATTGCTCTCGCTCCTATACCGGCAGTGGTGGAAGGTCGCTCTCAGCGGCTTCGAGCATCTGCCCGCCGCCGGGCCCGCCCTTATCGCCGGCAACTCGGGGGGAACCATCCCCTGGCCGGCCTTCATGCTCATGTACGCCCTCATGTCCTCGCGCTCCAAGCCGCGCCGGCTGAGCGTGCTGGCAGACCTGGATTGGGTGGCGGACAGGAAGCTCCGCCAGGCCCTTGCCGGCGTCGGCTTCGTTGCCCGCACGGCCGAGAACGCCAGGCGCCTCTTTGCCGCCGGTGAGGTGGTGGCGATCTTCCCGGAAGGAGCCGCGGCGGCCAGCAAGCCGTTTGCCGAGCGCTATCGCCTGCGCCCCTTTGACTGGACCCTATTTCTGCCGGCAATCGAGGAGGACGTTCCAATCTACCCGCTTGCCACCCTTGGTTGCGACGAGGCGGTGCCCGTGTTCGCCAACCTGGAAGGCCTGGCCAGATTTCTCCGTCTGCCTGCCTACCCGGTCACGCCCTTTTTCCCCTGGATGCCTTTCCCGACCAACCTGATGAGCCTGCCGGTGGCATGGAGGATGCATCTTCTCCGGCCGGCGAGCCGCCCTGCCGACCAGGACCGGCACGGGCTCGACGAGGTGGCGCAGCGCCAGGCCGGCTTTGTCGAAGGGGAGATCCAGGCAGAGCTCAACCGCATGCTGCGCTGGCGCTGGAAGTCTCAGGGCTAGGCCCCTCACTCGCCGGTTCCATACATGAGCGGGAACGGGGAGAGCGAGGGGAACTGCCGGACGTCGTCAACCTCATCGGCGGTGCAGATGCGCCGCAGGGTCTTCCTCGCCCTGGCGGCCACGAAGGGGTTGTCGTCGTCGCACAGCACCTGCAGGATGGCGAGCGGCAGATGGTAGCTCTCCGCCAGCCGGAAACGAACGTCGACGCACTCGTCATTGGCCAGCATGCAGACCGCCTCAATGGGCGTGCGGGAGTTCTCGGCCACGGCCGCCCGCACCGCCTCCGACGGGTGGAAGGCCAGCCGGGCCAGCGTCACCGGGCTGGCGCCGGGGTTCTCGGCAATGCGCTCCAGATGAGCGGGGTCGCCGGCGTCAACCAGCCCCTCCAGCACCGGCGCCGGGGTATGGGGGTTCACGGCCATGAGCCAGCGAATCCTCTTTGCCTTCTCCGCCAGGGCACGGCAGCGCTCACCGGGCGGCAAGCCAGCCTTGTCCTCGGCGGGCGTTTCTTCCAGGTGCTCCCGCAGCAATTCCTGGATGGCGGCGGTGATGTGCCGATCCGGACAGTTGACGTCGACATAGTAGGCAAGTGGAAATGGAGCCGCGCGCACGTCTTCTGAATTGATGGTGCGCGCGAGCGAGGGGGGCTCATCATCCCGTGGCAGATCTGGGTCCATTCGTGATCCTGCGCTAGAGCAGCCCGCCGGGTGAGCGTGATTCCATTATGATCGCGCGTCTTGACTTCCGGATCCAGGGTTGGCTATAAATTTGTACGGGAAACCTCATAATTAGCCGCCTGGTGGACGGCCGGGTGAGTCCGCCGTGACGACCCGGTCAGACATGGCTATCCCTTGCTGTCCGGCCCGCCGATGTAGTGCCGGATCATCTCCTGCCAGTACGGCCAGTCGTGCGCCCAGCCGTCCCAGACCCGGAAGGCGTGCCAGACTCCCCGGTTCCACAGCGACCTGGAGAAAGTCTCGTTGCCAACGAAGGCCGGGTCGTCCCTGCCGATGGCGATAATCATGTCCAGGCGCCGGATTGCTTCAAGCTGCTTTTCATCGTTGATCCCGCCTATGTACTGGCAGGGGTTGCCCTGCAAGACCAGCTCGTCGTCGTAGCCGCCGGTCCAGGGGCGAATGTCGTAGATGCCGCTCATCGCCACCACGCGATTGAACGACTCGGGGAAGCGCAGGGCGATGCTCACGGAGTGGTAGGCGCCGAAGCTGGCCCCGACGGCCATGACGAAGGGGTTATCGTTCTTCGAGCGGCTGAAGGGCAGGACCTCCTTGATGATGTAGTCCTGGTATTGCAGATGCCGCTGCGCCCGCTGCCGGCCCTGGGCGCCGGCGTTGTCCCAGCTCTCCTGGTCGACGCTGTCGACGCAAAAAAGCTGCAGCCAGCCCTCATTGAGATGCCTGGTGAGGCTGCTCACCATCTGCCTGTCCTCCCAGTCCCAGAAGCGCCCGGACTGGGTCGGAAAAACAATCACCCGGGCGCCGGCGTGCCCGAATACCAGCAGCTCCATGTCGCGATTGAGGTTGTCGCTCCGCCACTTGTGATATTCTCGCAGCACCTTGATCCCACCCCCGGCCGGTCAACTCGCAGGACGCCAGATTGTAACACGCCATGAACACGGTCTTTCTCTCGCCGCATTTTCCGCCGAACTTCCGCAATTTCTGCATTCAGCTCCGGCAAGCCGGTGCCAACGTGCTCGGGCTTGCCGACGAGGGCTACGAGTCTTTAAATCCGGAGCTGCGCGCCAGCCTGACCGACTATTACCGGGTCTGGGACATGCACAACTATGACGAGCTGGTAAGGGCTCTGGGCTTTCTCACCCACCGCCACGGCAAGCTGGACCGGATCGACTCCCACAACGAGTACTGGCTGGAGACCGAAGCACGGTTGCGAACGGACTTCAATATCGCAGGCATCAAGCTGGACGAGGTCCACAGGATAAAGCGCAAGTCCGAAATGAAGAAGGTGTTTCTGCAGGCCGGTCTCAAGCCGGCCCGCGGCCGGGTATGCCATACGGAAGACGAGCTGCGCGGTCTGATCGACGAGCTGGGGCTGCCGGTGGTGGCGAAACCGGATGTCGGCGTGGGGGCGGCCAGAACCTATAAGCTGGAGAGCGAAGAGGATGTGAAGAACTACCTCGTCGACAAGCCGCCGGTCGATTACATCGTCGAGGAGTTCATCGGCGCCCGGATAGTGACTTACGATGGTCTGGCCGGCGCCGACGGCGATCCGGTATTCTCCTCGTCGCTCCGTTACAGCAAGGGCGTCATGGAGGCCGTCAACGAGGATTCGGACCTCTATTACTACACGGTGAGGGAAATAGAGCCTCTTCTCGAGGAGGCGGGGCTGCGGACCCTGCGCGCCTTCGACGTGCGCGAGCGCTTCTTCCACTTCGAGTTCTTCCTTACCGCAAGCGGCGAGGCGCTGCCGCTGGAGGTGAACATCCGCCCGCCGGGCGGGCTGACCCTGGACATGTTCAATTACATGTTCGATTTCAACTGCTACCGGATCTGGGCGGACATGGTCGTGCACGGGGCGACACCGGAGGTGGGCGAGCGCCTTTACTTCGTGCTTTATGTCGGGCGCAAGGACCACATCTCCTACCTGCTTTCTCACAACGAGGTGATTGAGCGCTTCCAGCCGCTCATCATCCATCACGAGCGGATAAGCGGCGTGTTCGCCCGGGCGATCGGGCACTACGGGTACATCCTGCGCGCGCCCGAGCTGGACGTGCTCATCGAGGCCGCAGGCGAGATTCAGAAGAGCAGCACGTTCTGAGCCGGCCTATGTCGACGGTCGGGCGGGCTCGAGCTGCCCGTCGGCGGGCAGCTTCCACGAAAATCGCTCCTCCTCTTCCTGCAGTATGGCCAGCGCCTGCTGAACATCGAAGAAGTTCGCCGAGCAGTCGCCGACGGAGCAGAAGCCGGGCAGGTTGTTGAACAGCTCGCCGGCCAGCTCGCGGTTGCGCCTGCTGCGCGGCGTTCCCGAGAAAATGGTGTCGGGGTGGCACCACGGCAGGGCGGTCCCGTCCACCCAGAGCCCGAAGGCGGCGCCGAAGAAGGTGATGTGCAGCTCGACGCCCTCCCGCCAGCAGAGTTCGGCAATCTTTCGCATGCCCGCCACGCTGCCTGCAGGCGTCGCCAGAAGAATCCGGCGTGGCTTCTCGGCGTTCTTGAAAAGCGCATCCAGCCCCTTGACCAGGGTGGCTCCCGTACCCACCGTGTCGAGCATGCACCACGTGGGCGCGGGGGAATGCATGCGCATGTACGTCACCCGCGCGTCGAACGGCGTGTAGGGATCGGCCTCTTTCTTATCCAGGGCGAAGCGGCTCACACCCACCCAGTTGTCGCCGCGATGAGTCTTCGAGTCGAGCACCGTGGCCAGTGCCCCCGGCAGATTGTGGCCTATGCCCTCGGCAAGCACCGTGACGGTGCATACCTGCATCGGATCATCCGGAAGCAGCTTCTTTTCCTTGAGCGCCCGCATCCAGGTGACGGTCGAAGCGAAGGCAACCTGCTGCCGGGCCAGGCCCAGGAGCCGGCGCCCCGGCAGCAGCAAAAGCCGATCGATGCTGTCCGATTCCAGTATCCAGGTCTGCGGCAACCCCGCCACCGCCACTGCGCTTACATCCATCTCTTCCATCAGCTCGAACTCCCAACCGGCACAGGAGCTGATGGTATCACGAATGCATGCCGCGGCAGGGCACCGCAGTCCCGAACAATTTAAGCGGCTCTCACAGAGCCGCTTAACCGCCGAAGATGAAGCGGTACACGGTTGGTATCAAGCCGTGGTGGTACGTATGCACAACCACCGGTCTTGAAACTACTCGCTCCACCACGACCGGGTGCTCTACCACCACCGGTCGTGACACAACCCGTTCGTAGCAGGTTCTGCGGATCGTTACCGGCCTTTCCACCACAACCGTGCGTGTATAGGTCCGATAAATCGTACGAGAGTCGGCCTTCAAGCTCAGCGAGGCGGCGGCCAGAGCCACAATGAGAGCGGCCAGGAAGATTCTCGGTGCATTGCTTCTCATACAATTCGTCTCCTTCGATAGACGAACCCGTCCATCGTCTTGGCCGAATCAGACGCCATGCCTGTTTTCAATGTTCCAATCCGCATCCGACGCTGTGAAGTCTGTGAACCGGAAAGACCCTTTCCCGCTCGTCAGCCGGCAGAGGTAGAGCAGGAGTTGTGCTACAGTTGACGGTCGACCGTTTCCTTCAGAGACCGTTGGGAGAACCAGTGAAACTGCCGCGCAACGTCTGGATCCTCGGTCTGGCCGCCCTGCTCACCGACAGCAGTTCCGAGATGATTCACTCGGTGCTGCCCCTGTTTCTGGTTTCCGTGCTGGGAGCCGGCATGGTAACGGTGGGGATCATCGAGGGAACCGCCGAATCGATCGCCTCGGTAATGAAGGTGTTCTCCGGCGCCCTCAGCGATTATCTGGGGCGGCGCAAGGCGCTGGTGGTGGCCGGCTATGGGCTGTCCACGCTGGCGAAGCCTCTGTTTGCCCTGGCGCAAAGCTCGCTGTGGGTGCTGGCGGCACGCACCGGCGACCGGATCGGCAAGGGGATCCGGGGCGCGCCGAGAGACGCTTTGATAGCCGACAGCGTGCCGCCCGAGCGCGCCGGCGCCGCCTTTGGATTCAGGCAGTCGCTGGACACGGCAGGCGCCGTCCTCGGACCGGCGGCGGCCTGCGCGCTGGTTTTCCTTCTTCACCGGGATCTGCGCACCGTCTTCTGGGTTGCCCTGGCACCGGCAGCGGTGGCAGTGCTGCTTCTGGCGGCCGGGCTGCAAGAGAAGAGGAGCCGGCGCACAGGCGCCGTTCGCAATCCGCTGGAGTGGGAAGCGCTGGCCAGGCTGGGCGGGGGATACTGGGCACTGGTCGCAGCCGCTCTCGTTTTCAATCTCGGCAACTCGAGCGACGCCTTTCTGCTTCTGAGGGCCAGGCAGCTGGGAATGGAGGCCGGTCTGGTGCCGGCGACCCTGGTGGCGATGAACGCGGCGTACGCGCTGACCGCCTTTCCGCTCGGGCACCTGTCGGACAGGATCGGGCGGTCCGGCTTGCTTGTCGGCAGCTTTGCCCTCTATGCGCTCATCTACCTCGGTTTTGCCCTGGCTCAGGCACCCTGGCAGGTCTGGCTCCTCTTTTCCGCGTACGGCCTGCACCTGGGGATGTCCCAGGGGGTGCTGGCGGCACTCGTCTCGGACAGGGTGCAACGAGATCAGCGGGGCACCGCCTTCGGGTTCATCAACCTGGCCACGGGAATCACTCTCCTGCCCGCGAGTTTGCTGGCTGGATTCCTCTGGACCCGGGTTTCACCGTCGGCCCCGTTTTTTGCCGGCTCCCTGTTCGCGCTGGCCGGGACGGTCATCTTGCTGTTCGCCCTGCGGTCCCGGCAAGCGCCTTAGGTCGCACCCGCCGGCTGTCGCGCCTGCTCGATCGCAAGGGAGAGTACCGCACGGTCCACTTTGAGCTCGACCGCCCGGATCAGATCCTGCGTTTGCTCCCGCAGCCCGGCGCCGGCGGAAGCGGCCGTGAGGCTCGGGCGGGCGACAAGCACTGATGGCGCCGCCTGCAAATCAGGCCTGGCCGGACGCCTCAGGTGATCACCGTCGGTCTGTCCCTGCCCGTCAACTGCCGGATCTGGGCCAGTTCCGAGCTGACCGCTATCAGGTCGGCGAGCGCCGCCTGCGTATCCATATTCTGCCTGGCGGCATCCGGCTCGAACCGCTCCAGGTAGACCCTGATCGTCGCGCCGCGGGTGCCGGTGCCCGACAGGCGGAGCACGATGCGCGAGCCGTCCGTGAAACTGATTCTCAGCCCCTGACGCTCGGAGACGCTGCCGTCGACCGGGTCCGTGTAGGCGAAATCGTCGGCCGAGCCCACCTCGAAGCCGCCGAATCGTTTTCCCGTAAGCCCGCCGAGCTTGCCGCGCAACTGCTCGACGACCGCATGCGCCCTGTCGGTCTCGACGTCCTCGTAGTCGTGGCGCGAGTAATAGTTCCTCCCGTACTTCATCCAGTGCTGGCGAACAATCTCCTCCACCGGCTGCCGGCGGGCAGCCAGGATATTCAGCCAGAAGAGAACGGCCCACATGCCGTCCTTCTCCCTTATATGGTCCGCGCCGGTGCCGAAGCTCTCCTCGCCGCACAAGGTCGCCATGCCCGCATCCAGGAGGTTGCCGAAAAATTTCCAGCCGGTGGGGGTCTCGAAATGCCGGCATCCGAGCTCTTCGGCCACCCGATCGGCAGCGCGGCTGGTCGGCATCGATCGCGCCACGCCGGCGATGCCGCCGCGGAAGGCCGGGACCAGGCGGTGATTGGCTGTCATCACGGCCAGGCTGTCGCTGGGGGTGACGAAAAACTTCCGCCCCAGGATCATGTTGCGGTCGCCGTCGCCATCGCAGGCTGCCCCGAAGTCGGGCGCCTCCGCGCCGTACATGATGTCGACCAGCGCGCGCGCGTAAACCAGATTGGGATCCGGGTGCCCGCCGCCGAAGTCGGCCAGCACCTCGCCGGACCGCACCGTGCCGGCCGGGGCGCCCAGTTGCTTCTCGAAGATGGCGCGCGCATAAGGCCCGGTCACGGCATGCATGGCGTCGAAGCACATGCGAAACTTGCCCGAGGTGACAAGCTTGCTTATCAGATCGAAATCGAACAGCGACTCGAGCAGCTTCTCATAGTCCGCCACCGGGTCTATCACTTCGACTACCATGTTGCCAAGCTGGGACTCGCCCAATTGAGTAATGTCTATGTCGGCTGCCTGCAAGATTTTGTATTGATCGATCTCCCTGCTGCGCTTGAAGATCGCCTCGGTGATCTTCTCCGGCGCCGGCCCGCCATTGTCAATATTGAACTTCACGCCGAAATCGCCCCCGGGTCCACCCGGGTTATGGCTGGCGGACAGGATAATCCCGCCATCGGCCCTGTACTTTCTGATCACGCACGAGGTGGCCGGCGTCGACAGGATGCCCGCGCGGCCTACCTTTATGCGGGCAAAGCCGTTAGCCGCGGCCATCTTCAAGATGATCTGGATCGCCCGGTCGTTGTAATACCGGCCGTCGCCGCCCAGCACCAGCGTTCTGCCCACGCAGCCGCCCAGGCTGTCGAAGATCGACTGGACAAAGTTTTCAAGATAATGCGCCTGCTGGAACTCGCTGACGGATTTGCGCAGCCCCGAGGTGCCCGGTCTTTGATCGCTGAACGGTCTTGATTCAACGACACTGACGTTGAGGGTATCTGTATTCATATAACAAACCTTCGTCTGTATACTTGTCAGCAATTCTGACAGATCCGGCGGCAGATCAATCACGTTTCAGCGGCCGGCGCCTGGAAAAATTATCAGTGACCGGTGAGATTATTCTGCTTGCGAACCAGGAGGTAATGAATGCAGGGTGCCACAGCCGTCGTGCTGCTCATCATTTCCAACATCTTCATGACCTTTGCCTGGTACGGGCACCTGCGCTTCAGGTTCGCCCCGCTATGGGCTGTCATAGTGGTCAGCTGGCTTATCGCCTTCATGGAATATTGCTTCCAGGTGCCGGCCAACCGGATAGGCAGCTATCAGTTCTCCGCCGCCCAGCTTAAAATCATTCAGGAGGTGATCACGCTGGTGGTGTTCGGCGTCTTTTCGGTGCTCTATCTGAAGCAGGAGTTCCGCTGGAACTACCTGGTCGCCTTTGCCTTCATGCTGGGAGCCGTGATCTTCGTCTTCGCCGGCGGCAGCGGCACCCGCGCAGCCGTGGAGCCGCACCCGGACAGCTTTGCAGCGCCGCACCTGGCGTCGCGAGTCCCGCCCGCGCGGCTTTCTTCCGGCGCGCAGGAACAGGGACGGTCGAAAAACTGACTGAGCTCCCCAGGACACCGGCGCCCGCGGGCGCCGGTGGTGCGTCTAACGGAAACGGTGATCCGCGCCTCATAGCAACGGGGGATGGCATCGCCCGATGGACGGTTGCCAGGGTTAGCCCACCGGGGGGAATTATCAGCCGAACCGGCGCATGGAATCGACGACGAGCCCCATGGTTGGCAGGCAAGGGTCTAATATATGAATTGAACGGTGCCGCGTCATGCGGTTCAGGGCTTCCCACGCCGCTTTCAAGTAAACTTGTCAGTTCGACATCGATTCCTGTGCGCACAAAAGGAGAGAACCATGTCCAATCCCAAGCCTGCTATGGTGCGCCGCTCCGGTGAAGAGACAGCCGAGCGCTACCGGATGCTGATCGAGCAATCCGACGATCTGGCCATCTACCTGCTGAGCCCGAGCGGGCACATCGAGACCTGGAACAAAGCTGCCGAGAAGCTCAAGCAATACAAGGCCCAGGAGGTTATCGGCAAGCACCTCTCCATCTTTTATACGAAGGAAGACCAGGAGCGAAAGCTGGTCGAAAAAGAGCTCGAAGAGGCGGCGCAAACCGGAAAGTTCGAGGGCAGCGGCTGGCGGGTGCGCAAAGACGGCAGCAGATACTGGGCGGACGTGATCATCTCGGCCCTGCGGGACGACGACGGGAAGCTTATCGGCTTCGCCAAGGTGAGCCGGGACGCCTCCGAGAGGAAGAGGCAGGAGGAGATCATAGAGCAGCAGAAACAGGACTTGATCGAGCTTTCCACGCCTGTCATGCAGCTCTGGGAAGGCATCCTCGTTCTGCCAATCATAGGCACCCTGGACAGCCAGCGCAGCCAGGTCGTAATGGAACGGCTCCTGGAGGCGATTGTCAGCACCGGCTCCGAGGTGGCGATCCTCGATGTCTCCGGTGTGCCGACCGTCGACACCATGGTGGCGCAGCACCTGATGAAGACGATGGAGGCGGCGAAGCTGATGGGCGCCGAATGCATAATCAGCGGCATCAGGCCGGAGATAGCGCAGACGATGGTTCACCTGGGCATCGACCTGAGCACCGTCAAGACCAGGTCGACGCTGGCCAGGGGTCTGGAGGAGGCGCTGCGCACCCGGCAGCTGGCAATCGTGAAAAGCAGCCGCGGAGAGGGGGCAAAGTGAGTGTAGAGCGCATTCCAATCTTGAAGATGGGCGAGTTCCTGCTGGTCAGCATTCAGACCGAGCTGGACGATCGACTGGCGGTGAACCTGCAGAAGGAGCTGACCGCCAGGGTGGCGGAGACCGGCGCGCGCGGTGTCCTTTTGGACATATCCGGTCTGGATATAGTCGACTCCTTCCTCGGCCGCATGATAAGCACCATAGCCGAGATGACCAGGATCATGGATGCCGAGACGGTCGTGGTGGGCATGAAGCCGGCGATCGCCATTACCCTTGTCGAGATGGGGTTGACCCTTCCCGGCGTGGTCACGGCCCTCAACGTGGAGAAAGGGATGGAGCTGTTGCGTGCGCGAACGAGAGCGTCAGGAGAAGGCGATGGAATCCACAGTCTCTCAACATACCATACTGCCGGCCACCAGTGAGTCCGACCTGGTGACGGCCCGGCACCTGGCCAGGGGCTACTCGAAGGAGATCGGTCTCGGGCTGGTGGACGAAACGAAGCTGGTGACCGCGGTAAGCGAGCTTACCCGCAACGCGATCGTGCACGGCGGCGGCGGCTCGGTATGTTTCGAGCAGGTCGAGCGGGACGGGCGGCAGGGAGTGCGCGTAACCTTCGAGGATCACGGGCCGGGAATCCCGGACGTCACGGTGGCGATGCTGGACGGGGGATCGTCAACAAAGTCGCTCGGACTCGGGCTTCCCGGCTCCAGGCGGCTCGTCGACGAGTTCGAGCTGCATTCAGAGGTGGGCAAGGGCACAAAGGTGATGATCGTCAAGTGGAAGTGATTGTTGCCGAGACGCACCAGGAGCTTTCCGTGACGGACGAAAGTCATGTCGGGGCCGCCCGCCGCGCGGCTCGCCATAAGGCGCAGGCGCTGGGGCTGGGCAGCGAGACCACCGCAAGGGCCGAGCTGGTCGCCTCGGAACTGGCCACCAACCTGGTCAAGCATGCCGGGCAGGGCGGGGCTGTTCTCATGGCCGGGGTTGCAGGCGGCAAAGAGCCGGGGCTGGAGATAATCGCCATCGACGGGGGCCCGGGCATGCGCTCCGCGGAGACAGCCATGCAGGACGGCTTCTCGACATCCGCCTCGCTGGGCGGCGGGCTGGGGGCGATCAAGCGTCTTTCCGATCAATTTGCCATTCACACCCGCCAGGGACGGGGCACAGCCGTGCTTTCCCGTCTCTGGGAAAGACGCCGTCCGGCAAGCCGGCGCCTGTCCTTCGCCGTCGGCGGGGTAATGGTGGCGAGGCCGGGGGAGACCGTGTGCGGCGACGGGTGGGCGGCAGCGTACGGCGGAGACAGATTGACCGTCCTTGTCGTGGATGGGCTGGGCCACAGCGCCCCGGCCCACCAGGCCGCTAAGACCGCGCTCGAGCTCTTCCGCGAGCACTGCCTCCTGCCGCCGGCCGAGCTTATACGGGCCGTCCACGAGAGGATCGCCCACACGCCCGGTGCGGTGATGGCCGTCGCCCGGATCGACCGCGCGCAGGGCACGGTCACTTACTCCGGCGTCGGCAACATAGCCGGTCGCATCGTCTGCCGCCAGACCTCTGTCGGGTGCGTCTCCACCGGCGGGCTGGCCGGCTACCGGCTCGGCCGCGTGCGCGAGTTCACCTACCCGTGGGCTGATGACGCGGTTCTGCTCATGATGTCGGACGGGCTGGTCACGGAGTCGCACTCGACGGACCTGGAGGACCTCAGCTCCTGCCCGCCGAGCCTGGCGGCAGCCGTGCTATACAGGGACTTCCGGCGCCCGCGCGATGACGTCACCGTTGTCCTGGTGCGCAACGCGGAATGAATCAGGAGACGGATAGTGCTTCAGGTTGTCACGGAGCTTCTGCAACAAACGAGCCGGCTGCTTTCGGCGATGCTGGCGCATCTGGACGCCTGCGAGGCGGAGGCGGACCGCCAGCGCGTGGAGATAGCCAAGCTGACGCAGGAGCTGGAGGACACGAACGCGGGAATTATCGCCCTCTATCAGGAGCTCGACGACAAGAGCATCGAGCTGGAGAAGAAGAACGCCGAACTGAAGGAAGCCACCAGGCTCAAAAGCGAGTTCCTCGCCAACATGAGCCACGAGATCCGGACGCCCATGAACGCGATTATCGGGGTGAGCGGAATCCTGTCGCGATCGGCGCTCAGCGCGGAGCAGATCCGGCTGGTCGAGCTGCTGCGCGAGGCCGGCAGATCTCTTCTGGCGCTGATTAACGACATCCTGGACTTCTCGAAGATAGAGGCCGGGAAACTGGTGCTCGAGGAGGTGGACTTCAGCCTCACCGGGATTGTCGAGGGCACGGTCGAGCTGCTGCGCACGAACGCGGACGAGAAGAAGCTGCCGCTGTTCACCTTCGTCGCCCCGGAGATACCGGCGCTGGTGCGCGGCGACCCCAGCCGGCTGCGCCAGATCATCATGAACCTGACCAACAACGCGATCAAATTTACGCGCAAAGGGCGGATCGCGGTGCGCGCCGAACTCACTGATGCCGGCCCCGAGCGTGTGACCGTGCGGTTTTCGGTTTCGGACACCGGCATCGGCATCCCGGATGGCGAGCGCAAGTATCTGTTCAAGCCGTTCACCCAGATTGATGGGTCCACCAGCCGCAAATACGGGGGCACCGGTCTGGGCTTGAGCATCTGCAAACACCTGGTAGAGTTGATGGGCGGGGAGATCGGTGTGGAGAGCGAAGTTGGAAAGGGATCCACTTTCTGGTTCACCATGCCTTTCAAGCGCGTGTCAGCCGAGCCGCCGGCGCCGCTGATCAAGGAGTACCTGAGATCGAAGCGCATCCTGATCGTAGACGATGATCCCGGCGCGCGCGACATGCTGGGCCTCTATCTGAGCTCATGGCAGATCCCGAACGAGGCCGCCGCCTCCGGGGAGCAGGCGCTGGAGATGATCAAGCAGCAGGCGGACACGGGCGCGGCGTACGACATCGCCCTGATCGACAGTGTCATGCCCGGCCTGAGCGGTGTCGAGCTGGCCGCCGAGCTGAAGAAGGATCCGCGGCTGGCCGGCATGCGCATCATTCTGATCACCGCCTATGACTATGAGCTTGAAGCCGAGGATGCGATCTCAAAGGGCTTCGACGGCTATCTGATCAAGCCGATCCGCCAGTCATCGCTGTATGATTGCCTGACCGGCGTAATCGAGAGAATGGCCCGGGGGGCGGAGGTTGCCCCGGCCACCCCGGCGGCCCGCGGCCGGCCGGCAGTCGCTCCGCTGCAGCTCGATGTCCGCGGCGACGGTCTTATCCTTCTGGCGGAGGACAACGCGATTAATCAGATGGTGACCCTGGCGGAGCTGCAGGAACTGGGTCTGACGGCGCACGTGGTGGGCGATGGGAACGAGGCGCTGAAGGCATTGTCGAGGCACAATTACGCGCTCGTTCTTATGGACTGCCAGATGCCCGAGCTCGACGGCTTCGCGGCAACCCGCGAGGTCCGCCGCCGGGAGACAGGCACGGGGCGCCACGTGCCGATCATAGCCATGACTGCCAGTACAATGCAGGGGGACAGGGAGCGTTGTCTGGCAGCAGGGATGGACGACTACATAGGCAAGCCGGTGGAGCTGAACGAGTTGCGGGAAGCGCTGCAAAGATGGTTGCCCGCCAGGCCGCTCGCGGAGGGCAAGGGCGAGGCGGGCGACAAGGAAAAGACAATCGACCTCGCCTATCTGGAGTCGCGCTTCACAAGCGAGCAGGTGCTCGCCATCCTGAGGACGTATATCACCAGCGCCGAGGCGGACATCCAGGCGCTGAAGACGGCTGTTCAGTCGCAAGATCCCGATGCCGTCGCCTTCCATGCGCACAGCCTCAAGGGATCGAGCGCCACGCTCACGGCCGACAAGATAGCCGATCTCAGCAGGAGCCTGGAGGAGGCGGCCAGCAGCCTGGACTGGCGGTCCGCCGCCTCCATTCTCGAGCAGATCGAGCAAAGCTTTGCCCTGCTCGAGAGCTACATCCGGGACAAGCTGCCGGAGCTCTGAACGGCCTTCCGCTCATGCCGTGACCGCGCTCGACCGACCGCAGCCGGTGGGCCCGGGACTTTATTCGGCCTCCACGGTGATCTTCCTGGGCATGGCGCTCCTGCTCTTCGGAAGCACCAGCCGCAGAACGCCGTTCCTGACCGACGCCTGAATTCCCTCCCGATCGATCTCATTCGACAGGGCGAACTCCCGATGATAGTCGCCGATGCCGTACTCGGAATAGGTCAGGCTGTAGCCTTCAAACTCCGGCGGGTCGACCCGTCCGTGAATGGTCAGGATGTTCCGCTCCAGGGTTATATCGACGGAGTCCTGACCGACGCCGGGCATGTCGGCCAGAAGCAGCAGGTGGTCCTGGGATTCATATATGTCCGTTCTGGGAACGAACACCTTCCCGGGTCTGGTCTGCTCGGCGCCGTTGTGCGTCAGGACTTCCTGCTTGTTCATCTCTTTCAGTTCAGTAGGCATAATAGACCTCCTTCGCCAACGAACAAACACTATTCGGCTTTGACGCCGATCTTTCTCGGCTTGTCCGCTTCAGCACGCGGCAATGTGATCTGGAGAACGCCGTTGCTGAACCGTGCCTGAACATTGTCGGCATCGACACCGAACGGCAGCTGAAGCGAGCGGGTGAACTCACCGTACCCGCGCTCCTGGCGGTGGCACCGCTGACCGTTCTTCAGCTCCTCCGCCTTGCGGGAGCCCTTTATGGTCAAGGTGTTGTTGACCAGGGAGATCTCCACATCGCTTGGCTCGATGCCGGGAATCTCGCTGCGAACGACCGCTCCGTTCTCGGACGCCCATACATTGACAGGCGGGAACTCCTCGGCCGCGGGCCAGCCACCCGCCGACAACAAGCGATTCAGCTGTTGCTGGAGCCGCTGCATATCCCGCAGGGAGCTGAGCACATCGTTCTCTACAAATTTCTGTAGCAACATACCCTACGCCTCCTTCAACTTAGATCCCGGGAATGCGGTGTCGGAATCGCATTCCCTTACACCTATCAATCTATCGATGAGGAGCTGATGGAAAGCGAAAAGCACAAGTTTTCTTAAACTTATTCACGGGTCGAAAAAGCCTTTGTTACTGGACCCTTACCGTGGACAGCCTCACCCTTTCGGCCCCGGCAGCCGGTCTGCTTGTCCTGTCGATAACCTGTCTTCTCATCGGAGCCTGGAAGCTGACTCGCCTGGGCTGGAGGGCGCCTGGCGATTGTAGTTGCCGGACCGGTGCACCAAAAGCACCGCTAGCTGATCTCCCCTCCCTCTTTAGAGCAGCGTTCCGGCTTTCTGCTTCGTCGCCCCTGGTGACAGTGCTAGTTCTGGTCCAACAAATTGTTCACCTCGCTGGTGCGCTTTGCCTGCTGGGCTGCTGCTTGCCTGGCCTTGCTGGTCGCTTGTTCGGCGAAGTTGTTGACAAAGGCGGACGGATTCAACCCCTGGCCCGCCTTGACAAGGGCATCTCGCGCTTGCTGCATCTGTGGCGTGGGCACGAGCACGACGCTGTAGATGCCAACCGCGACCAGCAAGAGGACACCCAAGGTGACAAACATCTGTCTGCTCCTTTCCTTTTGCTTGCGGTAAGCCGCCGTCAAGACGGCATCGCTTATATCTTGCATTTTGGAAGAGACGTTGGCCATCGCATCTTGATTGTGCTTGACGCGAATGGCTCGCGCTCGAGCCTCCATGTTGGTGGCATCAAGCAGTCTGACATTATTGCTTCGCAGCAGCCTGACTATCCTGTCCAGGCAGTAGGACACCTGGACGTGATCCTTTCCATAAGTTTCTTCCGCCTTTAAAAGAGCAACCTCGGCTTCCGCCAGCTCGCGTTGAAAATTAATAACTTCAGACATAAGCCCCCCAGTGGTAGCCAGGGCTACCATTCCCCCTCGATAGCCACGGCGGTCATCTCCCCTTTCCCGGACGTGACTACTATGCAATTGCCCGGCGGACTCCGTTCTTAATCACGATGTGCCAGTCGCACTACAGGAAATGACCAAACGGTTTCAGACCCCGCCCCAGGCCCCGAGCAGACATCCGGTGCCAATCGTGTAAGCGGCTCGCGGTGCGCTGCACTTTTCCCAAGGGTGTCCGGGGTTACCGCTGAGCGGGTATCAAGGGCATGGCAGGCTACTGAGTGTTCTCCAGCGAGTCCGCGCACGTGCATGTCTGGGCTTCGCCGGCCTGCTTATCGAGCTTGATCGAGCGGTGCAATCTCTTGATCGGCCGGATATGCCTGCCTTCTATCGCTGAGGTCCGTCCGGCCAGCGCGGCCAGATCGTTGCCGCTCAGCTCCTGCTGGAGATACGGCAGCACCATCCGCTCATCCCAGCGTACGTGCTGCTCGATGAGATCGGCAAGCGCATTGAACCGACCCGGCGTCGGCTTCGTCGTGCTCGGACCGGCCAAGCGTTTTACCGCCCGCGCGATCTTTGCGTGATCACTCACAATCTCGTTGTAAACAAACCGGCTGAACTTTACCGATGAAAACGCATCGGTTTCGTCGGCGAGATATTCTGCTACCAGTCCCGCAAATCTGTCGCGGATCTCACCGGCAAGGCGGAGCCGGTCTTGCTCCGTGCCGGCGGCGGCTTTGCGCAATCTCTGGGTCAGCACCAGGAGCACCCCGTGGTCCCGTGATAGCGGCCGCATCGCCGGTTCACGTTCAAATACGTTATCTGACATCACTCCCTCCTCCTCCAATTGGATAACTGGATACATATATCCACTATTCTGCCCCGGCTCGGCAGGCATGACATCAGCCCTCGGGATGGGTGCCTGAAAAGACATGGCCGCGGAGCTCTCCAGGTGCGGCGCAGAGCGCGATCATCCTTACGGATGATCGCGGCATCCTTTAATTATGGCCGGCGTTAGCTGCTTACTTTCTGATCCTGACCGTCAGGCCGATCAATTAAATCTGCGAGGATCATTGAACTTTTTTGCGACCAGCGGCGTTATATACATCAAAGGGGCAACGGAGCAAGCCAGCATGAACAAAACGACCACTTCTCCGGTCTCAGTCGCGTTAGTCGCAGCACTGGGAAGTTTGCTGTTGCTCTCACTGGCGGTGATTGCCGCTATCCCGGCTGGTAGCGGAGTACAGATTTATTACGAGGACTGGGTGGATCGGGACCGGAGCCGCACTGTTCCGGTAAAGATCTACATTCCCGCGGAGGTATCAGCGCCTCTTCCCGTCATTCTGTTTTCGCACGGACTGGGCGGTTCCCGCGAAGCGGCTTCATACCTGTGTGAGCACTGGGCGGACCATCAATATATATGTATAGCCATGCAGCACCCCGGCAGCGACGAGTCGTTCTGGAAGCCCAAAGCCGCGCAAAACCCGGGAATCACGAGAGCGGAGTTGCTCGACGAGTTCAGGCAGACAGTCGCGGATCCGCGGCACGCGCTCAACCGGGTCAACGACGTGCACTTTGTCCTTAACGAGCTCGAGCGGCGCAACAAGGCGCCTGGCGTCCTCCAGGGGAAACTGGACTTAAACGCGATCGCCATCGCCGGGCACTCGTACGGGGCATGGACAGCTCTGGCGGCCAGCGGGCAGCGAGCCGGAAGATTCGCCGCGCTCCAGTCAGGCGATCCGCGCATAAAAGCGGCCGTGTACCTGAGCCCCCCGGCCGCGCGATTCGGCGATCCCAAGCTCATTTACGGCAGCATCGCGATTCCCGGCTTCCACTTCACCGGCACGCGAGACGACTCGCCGATCGGCGATACAAAGGCCGGGGACCGCCGGATGGCATACGACAACATATCCGGGAGCGACCAGTACCTTGTGATCCTGAAAGGCGCCGATCACATGGTGTTTAACGGCCGTCCGAGAGCCATTGAGAGTCCGCTCGACGCAAAACAACACAAGCTCACCCAGGTGGCGACGACACGTTTCTTCGACGCGTACCTGAAGCACGACGAGAAGTCCCTCTCCTGGCTGACCGGTTCCGGCGCGCAGAAGCTGTTCGCCGGGGAAGGGACATTTGAATCGAAGCATCCTGCATCAGCTTCCGATCTGTTCTTCCGATCAAACTTCACTAAAACCTCAGGGCGGGCTGCCGGCTGGAGGTAACATTGTGATGCCAGATCAGCGCGTTTCGGCGAGCAGGCTCTCCAAATCGCACCTGAGCTCCACCATTGTCTGGTAGCGGTCATCAGGATCTTTCGCCAACGCCTTTTGCAATACCCTGTCCACAAGCGGTCCCGACGGCAGTTCCGGCAGATAATCGGACAATGGATCCGGGTCGGTTTGCAACTGCCTTAGAAACATTGCCTGTGTATTGCTCGCTTTGAACGGCAGCTCATTCGTCAGGATCAAAAAGAATATGACGCCCAGCGCATAGACGTCCGTGCGGCTGTCCAGTTGATCGCCACGCAGCTGCTCCGGCGCGATAAAACCGGCGCTGCCGATTATCTTGTCGGCGTCAGTGAGCCGGCGCTTCGAGTCCAGCAGATGCGATATGCCAAAGTCCACGATCTTCACCCAATCAGGACGGGACTTCATCTCCTGGAGCATGATGTTGTCGGGCTTCAGGTCCCGGTGAACAATGCCGGCGGCGTGCACTACCTCGAGCCCGCGGCAGCATTGAATGAGAATCTCCAGAGCGTCCTCCAGCGGCACAGAGCCTTCGCGCGCCAGCCTGTCGACGAGAGCCTCACCGCTTACATATTCCATCACCAGATAAGGCTGCCCGTTGACCGCCACACCGGTGTCATAGATCGAAGCGACGTTGACGTGATTTATCCGGGCCATCGCCCGAGCCTCCTGCTCGAATCGGCTGCGCTGCGTTGCATCGTCGAGCAGATGCGCCTGAAGTAGCTTCACGACCACGATTTTGCCCATGCCGAGATGAGTCGCCTGGTACACATGGGCCATGCCTCCCTGGGCAATAAACTTATCCAGCCTGTATTTGCCGGCGATGACGTGACCCGCCTGGATCGGGCCTGCGGACGCTTCGGACGGCTCGCTCCGACCCGCCCTGGCGGATACGGCCGCCCGCCGCAAGAGCGCCCGCAGGCGAGCAGACAGCTCCCGCAACTGAAATGGCTTCGTCAGGTAGTCATCAGCTCCCGCATCAAGTCCGGCCTCCTTGTCCTCCAGGTCCCTCTTTCCGGTGAGCATCAGTATCGGGGTCAAGCCGCCGGCTTCCCTGTGTTGCCGGCAGATGTCCGGGCCGGAAACATCGGGCAGCTCCCAGTCAAGGATTACCGCGTCGTACTCGCCTGACTGCAGGCGCTCACGGCCGTCTCTCCCCTTGTAAACCGCCTCGGGGGCGTGTCCTTCGCCCTGCAGAAAATCCACAATCAAAGCGGAAAGCTGCCGGTCGTCCTCAACAATCAGGATTTTGGCCATGTTCGAAACGGTCTTTCTCCGCAACCGGACCAGGGATTGCCCAGATAAAGAAGTACCACAGGCACCATGAGATTCGGCAGGCTTACAGGCCATCGTTAACCCGGCGGCGACTTCGGGCAATAAATAACTTGGTTACAAAGGCGCCGTAAAGTTTTCAGCAGCCTATTTTGTTAGAAGGATTGGTCGAGGGTAGCAGCCATGACCGATTCACATGAGAAGCAGGCTGAAAGGGCCGCGGAAGCAAGTAAAAGGACTGACCAACCCGGCCAGCAGGAAATAGCTGCCGGGAAGGTCGAACTGGCGCGCAAGGAGAAGGAGCACCGCCAGTACCTGAAAGGGGGCGGCAAAAGCGGCATCACCGGGACATTTGGCAAGCCCGTTCTTTTCGATAAAGACATTCAATCGTCAAATGTCGAACTGGGAGGACCTTACAGCCCGGCCAGGGTTCATCAAGAAGACGGGGTACCGGTCAGCATCGAATGGACCGACGATTTCGGCACAACGACAATTCAGGTTGATGCGGACGGAAAAATGACAGGCGGGCAGGTCACCTCGGGTGGCTCGGAGGTCGCAGAGATAACACCGCTCGGCGGAAATAAAGCGGTCTACGACGACGAAACTACCAGGCGCCTCGTCGAGATCGACGTTGCCCCCAGGAGGGGCGTCCCGGTCAGGGAATTGGGGCGGTATGATCCGGACACGGGAACGGTGACAAAGGACGAAGGCGGCTACCAGAGCAGAGAATCCCTTGCCCCCGGACGCCATGACAGCGTCGACCGGAACGGAGATCTGCAAGCGACCACGGATCGCGGCGATTACTATCTAAGGTCACGGAAAAGATTGCGGCACCAGAGGAGGAATTCATCAAGAAGCACCCGGATATCGACACGCGTGACGTCGCTGAGATACACAGGCGGTTCCACGGACACCCAGAGAAGATCGAAGCATTTTATAAGTCACTGGAGAAGATAGACACCGCAAAAAACCTCAGCAAGGCGGAGAAAAGCGCCCTGCGAAAAGACCTCATGCGCCACGTGGCGGCGCCTGAGGACATCTATCAGGGCACCACCGAGTCCTGCAATGTCTCGGTAATTGAACGTGACCTGGCAATGACGAATCCAGGAAAGTACGTCGACATAGTGCGCCAGGCGGTATCCGAAGGTGTGATGCACACTGTCAAGGGCGACGTAAAGCTGGACGTGCACAACCTGAAGATGCGTGATTCCAGCGGACGGGATCTCGCCGGCCGAATCTTTCAGACCGCCGCCTTGCACGCCGAGTTCTGGCCGACAAAGAACTTCGAAAACACTCCCGACGGCATTGGGCGACTCTTGCCCGGCGACAAGGCACATAACAAGGGATCCGACAATGAAGTGCCTTTCACCGGACTGCTGCCGGCGGAACTGGCGGACATTCGCTACAAAATGACCGGACTGGAAAAGGCAACCACGTTCATTCACAACGAGAGGGAGCTCAAGGACGCCTGTAACAAGAACGGCGTGCCGATGACCATGGCCGTTGACGCTACCGCCCCGCCGTTCAATGCCTCGCCTCATTCGGATCATCGCCCGAATCACGTTGTCACCATAGTCGGCGTCATAGAAGGACAGCCGCGAAAATACTTGATACAGAACCAATGGGGGATGAAAAACGATCATTCCACGCCAGACACGGCAGTCTCGGAATCTGATCTGATCAAGAACATGACAGGTCCGGAGGGCGATGCGGCAGGCGAGGCCCTTGTGCCGGGAGATCACACCAGGGTAATCGCCAACGGCAACGCTGTTGCTGATTACAACTTCCTCGAAGACCAGCGCCACAAGCGGTACGATCTGGAGTTGGGGAAACACTGATATGACTGTGCTGCGAAACAGATATTCTTCCGAATACGGCTGGAGCATGAGCCTTCCTGATGGCTGGGAAAGGCTTGGCGCACCGACTTCCGGAACGCTGACCCTCGCGCAAGCCGTAGTGCTTGCCAAAGTGGATCAGCCGAGGACTTCGATAACCTGGATGGTCCGCGGTTATCCGGCCACAGAGGAAACCGTCGACTCATTTTCCAGGGTCACCGCAACGGAAGCGATAGCTGATAACGACACAATCCTCCGCATGGTAAATGGAATCTTTCCGCTCATCGGCACGCTCGATGAGTCTGCCACCGTAAACCTTCCGGACGGCTCGAAAGCGATCGAAACAATTGAAGGCTACTTCGAGGGCGAAATAAAGCGCGGATATCAGCTCGTCATTCCTTTGCAACTACCCGATGAGTACGCACCAACATTTCAGCGATTGTGCTTTTACGCCCGCGACGACGTCTTCCGGCAAAACCTCTACGCTGTGCGCACCGCAGCCCAGTCGTTTCGCTACGATCGCCCGTACGGATACGTAAATGTGAAGTAACCGGCGGTTAATAAGGCAAAGCGCCGCATACCTTAATGAGGGCATATGGAATCGGAGAATCAGCGCCACAACGCCGAACCCCCATCGAATAACAATGGAACTCCTCCGTCGCCCCGCCCAGCCACAAGTTGCAGCTCGAAGCGCCATTCAACTGCTCAGGCACTAGCACAGCGGTGGACCCGGCTCGCTCGTTTTAATGCGGCATGTGGCCGGCATGCCTGGTGTGGAAGCGAGTCCGTTTTGAAGGCACCTGTCCCTAACTAATACGATCCGCCAGGACAAAAAGTTCAATCTTTAACGAGCTGGACCAAATTTGTCATAACGCTGCTACGACCTTGTAAACAGCCTCACCTAACTTAGAGTCATGGGCTGACGGCAGAGCCGCAGCATATAAATTCCAGCTGCAACCGGCGAGCAACAGCGAAAGCGACAGCAGCCTGAATAACTCTTCTGGCGGGTCCCTAACCGCAACGCCAGAGAGCAGACAGCTCCAACCCTTCAAGGGTTGGGCTGCTGTCTTAAAGGGGGGACAGGCATGAATTGACTAAAGGATTCGCACTTGGTATTAATCAACTCAAGTGTGCCTGAGCGCGTTTCGATCGGGGCACCAAAGAGGCGAATCACTTCCGGCGGTGGCAAAAATCCTTCCAGAGGGGACGGCAAGCAGCTTGCCGACATGGTGCGCATAGCCGTGCCTTTTTGATCAACACCTGGTAGAGCTGGTCGGAGACGACGATAGCGCTTTCAGGCAGTTGCGGGTGTGCAACTACGATCTTGTCCTTTTGGATTGGGGGCTGCCTGGGAAAAGCGGGCTGGATGTTTGCAAAGAGTTTAGCGGGCGGGGCGGCGAGACGCCCATTCTTATGCTCACCGGCAGAGGTAACCGACAAAGTGGTCGGGCTGGACTCGGGCGCCGATGATTACCTGGCCAAACCGTTTCACGCGCGAGAGCTGGCGGCACGTGTGCGCGCTTTGCAGCGGCGACCGACAGCTTTAACCGGCTCAGTCCTGACGGCCGGCGATCTTTGCCGCGAGCCGGTCAAGCACCGCACGACGCTCAACCGTCAGCCGATTGCGCTTCTGCCCAAAGAGTTTGCGCTCCTGGAGTTTTTGCGGCCCGATCCCGACCAGGTGTTCTCGCCCGAAAGCGCTGCTTGCCCATGTCTGGACGTCTGATACCGATGCCAGCATTGCCGCGCTGCGCACACCACTGACCGGGGTTTATGTCTTTTTGTCGCTTCTCACCAAAGGAGCAATTAAACAGGACGACTTGAAGCGTAAAGCAGAGCAAGCGGAGCGAAGCATCCAGCGTTTGATCTCGCTGGTAAAGGAGCTTTTGGATCTGGAAAAGCTCGAATCGGGGATGATGGAGATGGCCCTGGCACCGGTATCGGTGGCATCCATCCTGGAGCGGGCCGCTGAATCCGTAGCTGAATTTGCAGAACAGCACAACGTCACCATAGAAGCCGGACAGCCCAGCGTCTGCAAGGCGCTTGTTGAGCAGCACGGCGGGACAATCGGGTTGGAAAGCGAAGAAGGAAAGGGCAGCGAGTTCTGTTTCCGTATACCGCGCAAACCGGCGCCGTCAGCAGCGCCAGATTAATCTCAAGGCAGCCAGCGATGGCCGTCGTCGGCAAATGTAAAGTTTTGTGATCGGCCTGCCCGCCGTGAAGACAGCCTTTAACACAGCTGAGCAACCAGTATTCTCCAAATCAGATACCTGTGAGGGTTGTTGAGAAATTGTCCCTGTTGTCTGCCCCGTCTTTTAATGGCTTATCCCTTGACCACCGAATTTGTCGATGATTGAATGTTGCTATAGACATACTCATGAATTGCGGGTAAAAGAGGGGCAATAGGGGTACCTGATGTGATGGACCTGTTTGGGAGGGGACAAGGCAGGCTATTGGGTTGGACGTTGGGCGTGATAATGACCAACGCATAGATGAATGTGCGTCTGATTTGCGGGCCGGTCTGTTGAGAAGTCCACAGCTTCTGTGACTTAACAGCCGGGGGGACATAGGAAGCACTGGGTTCTGAACCTGGTGGATTCGTGGCAATCTGTTGAATTGGCGCAAACCCTAGTTGACAGAACCTTATCCGAAGTTTGCCGGCTGGTGAGGCAAATGTCATGGAAAAGGTCAAAATTCTGTATCTACTGCTTGTTTTTCAACTTGCCGTAGGCTCAATGCCGGCAGCTCTATCAGCCCCGGAAGCGCAGACACCTCCTCCGCAGCCTGCGGCCATCCAACCAACTCCCTGGCATGCGGACTTGAGCACCCTGGTCCCCATCCAGCACCACCACGACATCACATCGATCAACCTCGACCTCAGCTCGGCGGTGAGTTCGCTTTCCGCTGGACACCTGCACCACCTGTCTACAGTCAACATTAGGGTCGGAGATTCGACGCTGTCCGTGGCTCCCGGCATGTCGCTCACAGCGGCCGAGCTAGTCGCCGTCAGCCAGGTTGTTAACACCGGTCACCAATCAATCGTTCTCGGCGCTCAGGGCAATGCGGTAGGCGGCAGCCTCTCGATCACCGCGGGCGTGAGCCAGCACCTCGCCAATCTTGTCGTCCCTGCGGGCGTGACGGTGGTAGACAATGTCGCTCGCAACGGCGCCCTCAATCTGTCCGACAATTTGACCAATGCCGGCACCTTTTATGTCTTGTCCACGAACCCGCATATAATCAATGCCATTGTCAATGTAAACAACTTTTTGAATCAACCAGGTGGCGTTATTACAACGGTGCTTCCTGGCTCGCTTCAAATGACCGGAGTTGTCGCCAACACGAGCCTGACGATAAACGCCCTGAACAACATTATAAACAGCGGAACAATTTCCAGCGCCGGCAACCTGACAATGACAGCCGGCGGTCAGATTTTGAACGCGCTACCCGCCGGGACAAGTGGGGCGGCGCCACGGATGGAGGCGGCCCAAGCGGTCGCGCTGCAGGCAGCCAGCGTAGTAAATCATGGGGTTATCTCATCCCAGCTCGGCAACTTCTCAATTACGACCGCGAACTTGGCGAATAGCGGGATCTTGCAAGCGCTGTCCGGCAGCCTGCAGGTCCTTAGCCCGACTGCAACCTTGAACGTAAACAACTTGCTGGGCAGCATCCTGGCCAAAGACAGCTTGCTGTTCCAAACATCGAGCCTGACTGGCGATGCGCTCACGGGCAGTTCTCAAACCCCCAGCCTTACACTTTCCAGTGGAGCGCTCTCCGGCGCCGCTGTCCAGTTTTTGAGCCCGAACGGGCAGATTGACGTTGCCGCAGACAGGATTGACGGCGCCGTCAGCGTTTCTGGAGCCACGGCAAGCGTCGGGGCCGCCCGAGGAAACCTTAACGTAGTGAGTCTGAACCTGACCGGCGATCCGATCTTTTACGCTCAGGGCGGCAGCCTGGATTTAAGCGGCTTGTTCTCCTCGGGCACCACCTACTCGACCAGCGGCGGCGACTTCGTGGCGCTGGCGACCGGCGACATCAGGGCTGGAAGCTTGAGTTCAGGGACCCATTACACAATAGACGCCTCCAACTCCAGCGGCACTGGAGGCGCAATTACACTTGCGGCAGGGGTTAACTTCACGGTCAGCGGCAGCAGTCAAAGCACAACCGGCCCAGCCTCAGCCAATCCCTCCTCACCAGCCGTCAACTGCACAACCTGCATTAACGGCCCCGGCGCTGATTTTGACATTGCCGGTGCCAGCCGCACGGGCGGCAGCATCAATCTACCCTCCATCAGTTTATTCACAAACGGCAATAACATCCAGCTGCAGGCGCACGCAGCTTCCGGCTCCGCGCCCAGCGCCAGCTCGGGCACGGTGACCATAGGGAATGTGGAGAGTTCGGGTGCAGGTGGAGTTGGCACCCTGTCCGGCAGCAATCCTGGACAGGCGGCGGGCAACATAACAATTCAGGGCGACGGCACCGTGCAGACCGGTTATCTGCATGCATATGGGGGCGGCGGTTCTGGCGGCACAGGCGGGATATACAACGGCGCTGGTGGCAACGGCGGCGCTGGCGGCCAAATTCAAGTTGCCTCATCGGCAGGAGCTATAACTACTCGTGGCGATATCAACAGCTCCGGGGGCGGCGGTGGTGGCGGCGGCGGCGATGCTTGGAATGGCGGAGCAGGTGGAGCGGCAGGCAGTATTACTTTGACGGCGGCCCAGGGTACAGTTTCAGTCCTCGGACCGATCCTGGCCGCCGGTGGCGGTGGCGGCGGCGGCAGCGGCAGCCAACAAGCCAGTGTCGCCAACGGCGGTGCCGGCGGGGGCGGCGGCAGCTTCGGCGGCGGCGGGGGCGGCGGCGGCGGGTTCAACAATGGCTACCCGGGAGGTGATGGTGGTGGCGGTGGTGGCGGATTAGTGGGTGGCGGCGGCGGTGGCGGTTATCCGGAAAACTCCGTAAGCGGCGGTTCGGGAGGCGGCATTTTCGGAGCAGGCGCCGCCGGCAGCACAAACGGGGGCGCCAGCGGGGGCGGCTACGGCGCCGGCGGAACGGCCGAGAATGCCGACGGCAGCGCCGCAGGCAGCAGCGGAAGCGGCGGTGCCGGAGGTCTGTTTGGAGCGGGCGGCGGCGGTGGCCTGGAAACCTTGTCCGGCAGCGGCGGCGCCGGTGGCGCCGTGGGCAATCCCGGGGCCAGCGGCGTGAGCGCCTATTATGCTGGCGGAACCGGCGGTGCCGCCGGGAGCAGTGGGGCAATTTTGATCAGTGGGCAAACGGTGGCAGTCAATGGGACCGCAGGCACCACCTACGGCGGCACGGCCCCAGAATCCGGCAACGCGAGCGCATTTACCGGCTCCGCTTATAACTCGTATTCGGTGCTCGGCGGCAGCATATTGTTTGTCACCGGCACAATTGCCGCACCAGTGCTCATCAAGCCGGTTGCAACAACGCCGGTCACGTACACCTTGGGAGATGGTTTGAGCGTCACTGGCAGCGTGCAAGCCACCACCCCAGTAATCGTGTTTGCCAGTGCCGGAAATCTCGATCTTAACGGCACAAACGGCAGTCCGGTCAGCCTTTTCTCCTGCGGCAGCTGCGGAGCAACATATTCCACTGGCGGCGCCGACTTCGTGGCGCTTGCCGGCGGGGACATAACTGCTGTAGGAGCACCGGCCAATGCGGTCATCAATGCATCCGCAACAAGCGGAGCAGGCGGCCAAATTATCCTTTCAGCTGGTGACGCCGCAGCGGCTTCGTATTCCCCTTCGGCAAACTGGCTGGTTTTCGGGGCTGCCAGCAGCACGGGCGGATCTATATCCTTAGCACCAGCAACAACGTCCACAGTAGTATCGCTCGGCACCAACGGCGCCGCGGTGCTTTTACTCGCCCATAGCGTGAGCACGGATAGCGGCAGCGTCAGCATAGGAAACATCAACACCTCCGGCGCCGGCGGGCAAGGCTCGCAGTGGGTAAACGGCGCAGCCACCGCAGCCCAGCCCGGACAGTCGGCCGGTTCCGTAACGGTGACAGCGGGCGGGAGCATCACCACCGGCTCCATCTGGGCATTCGGCGGCGGCGGCGGCGGCGGGCTGGATGCAAACAACACTACAATCACGGCCGGCGCACCGGGGGGCAATGGAGGATCTGTCATTCTTACAACCAGCGCAACAACGGGCACCATCACCATCATGGGAGACATCAACACCTCCGGCGGCGGCGGCGGCGGGGGCGGGGGCACTCCGGACACGTTTTCACCGATCCTGACGGGGACAGGCGGCAGCGGAGGGAATGCAGGGGCTATTACAATCACATCTGGATCAAACGGTACCTTCTCTGCAAATGGGCCAATCCTCGCAGCAGGAGGCGGCGGGGGATCGGTAACCGGTGCTCAAGCCTCAGTCGCTACCTGGTGGGGCCCGGGCGGTGCCAGCTTTGGCGGCGGCGGCGGCGGTGGAGACGGCGGCGCCGGTGGCGGCGGTCTTTACGGCGGCGGGGGCGGCGGGGTTACCGCAGTCGGTTCTGGCATCTGGCCAGGCGCAGCCGGTGGCGGTTTCTTTGGAGGGGGCGCAGGTGCTGGAACTGGTGGCAACGGTTCGCCAGGCCAGGGTGGCTCACCAGGTGCTTTCACCGTCCCTCCTGGTTACGACGACACCCCGGGTGTGTTTGGCACCGGCGCAGGTCAAACCTACGCAGGACTACCTGGCAGCGGTGGCAGCCAGGGCGGCGTGGCCGGTGCCAGCGCCACTGTCACAATTCAGGCCGCCACGATTAACATAGGGGGCACTGTTACTAACGACTACACCACCCTTTTTGGCCTGTCAACAAGTAATGGGCCATTTACCACTTCACCATTTGCTAACCTCTCCGTTGCCGGTGGGAATATCAATCTAACGGCCACGACGGCGGGCACCGGCGCGATGCCACCGGTCGACCTCGCTGGACAGCTTGGCACCACGAGCGGCACAGCGAGCATTTCTGCTACGGTCGCCCAAGTTCCGGGCCTGCTGTATTTTGGTGCCGCAAATGGGTTTTTCAACGTTTTGAATGTGCTAATGTCGGGTGTTTTGTCGATTGGAAACATCAATACGCTCGCAGCACCGAGTGTGCTCAATATCCTCTCTCAAGGCCCCTTAGGAATTGGCGGTACTGTTGGAGCATTGCCGTCCACGTCTGTTAACATTGCCGCTACAGGCTACCTGAATATCGCGCCAGGCACTCTCGACACATCGAACCAGGCAGGCACCGGTGGTAGTATCACGATCGCCGCGGGCACAACCTACACGCTCAACCCCGATAACTCTGTAACCCTCGGGAGCGCCAGCCTGTCCGGCGGATCTCTTAACGCCAGTGGCGTCAACCTGTTCACCAACAGCGGTGCCGTAATTCTGCAGGCAAACTCAAATGGAAATCTAGGAGGAGCAGTCAACATCGGCAATATAAACAGTTCCGGCGCCGGGGGCCAAGGATCTCAGTGGGCTAACGGCGCCGCCACCACGGCCCAGCCGGGACAAGCCGGCGGCGCGGTGACTGTAACGGCAAGTGGAGACATCACCACCGGTTACATCTGGGCATTCGGCGGTGGTGGCGGCGGCGGACTGGCTGCCTCCGGCGGCCCCTACACTGCCGGTGCAGCCGGCGGCGCCGGTGGCGCAGTTAAGTTGACGTCCAGCTCAGGCAGCATCACCGTTAATGGGGACATCAACACCTCCGGTGGTGGCGGTGGTGGTGGCGGCGGCACCCCGGACGGGTTCACGCTCGTATTTTTCTCAGCTCCCGGAGGCGGGGGAGGAAGTGCCGGTAGCGTGAACATCACAACCGGCCAGGGTGGCACCTTCTCCAGCGCAGGTCCAATCCTCGCAGCAGGAGGCGGCGGGGGATCGGTCACCGGTGCTCAAACCTCAGTCGCCACCTGGTGGGGCCCGGGCGGTGCCAGCTTTGGCGGCGGCGGCGGCGGCGGCGACGGCGGTGCCGGCGGTGGCGGACTCTTTGGCGGCGGCGGCGCTGGCTGCACCAGCTGCGCCAACGGATCGGCAATTTGGCCCGGCGCAGCCGGCGGCGGCTTCTTCGGCGGCGGTCAGGGCTCCGCAAGCGGTAGCAACGGCGGCGGCAACGGCTCCGCCGGCCAGGGCGGCTCCGCCCCGACCTTCTTCCTTCCCTCCGGCTACAGCAATACTCCCGGTCTTTTCGGCACCGGCGCAGGTCAAACCTACGTCAACCAACCTGGACTGGGAGGTACGCAAGGCGGCTCCACAGGCGCCAACGGCAGTATCACCATTGCCGGCAGCGGCATCAGCATAAACGGCAATGCGGGGATATTTTACGGAAACCTGTTCTATCCCGGGCAATCCAGCAATCCCTTTGCGCAGTCGCCATATGCTTGCGTTTCCATATGGGGAGCCAACGTGTCGCTTAACGGTGGCGACACGCCTTCCAAGAGTGTGATCGTGGTCGATCAGGTTTTAAACAATGGTGTTTTAGTCAGCAATCCTAACAACTGCCCGGCACCGGCAGGTTTGATTGCTCCATTCACACCATTGACCAGTCTGGATCTAACAAGTTCTATAGTGACGATGGATATCTTGTCCGGGCTCGCTACAAGTGGTTCAGGCGTGACCCTGGGACCAACCGGCTTATTTACAACCAACGGCAGCGGCGCGGCAAC
>JAJPGY010000036.1 GCA_021325555.1 Pseudomonadota bacterium
CAACTGCGCCAACCGTCCGAGCAGGTCACCATTGTATCGTGACCCGAAGCGGGAGGCAAATCAAGGCGGCACCCAGATTTGAACTGGGGAATGGAGGTTTTGCAGACCTCTGCCTTACCACTTGGCTATGCCGCCGCGACGCCGGTCGTATAGATACTAGCACAAGGGCCCGCCGGACCATGGGGCTCGGGCGCCCCGGCGCCCGAGCCTGCCTCTATAATCAACCGGGGCAATCGTGCAACAGGGCTTTACACTTCGATGACAGGGATAGTGATCAGACGCGCGCTCGCTGCCGTGCCGTTGCTCTTTGTGGTCTCGGTGATGGCCTTTCTGCTCATGAAGGCCGTGCCCGGCGACCCTGTCGATGTGCTTATCGGCAACGCGGAGCGGGATCTGAGCCCCGGGCAGGCGCTGGCCCTGCGCCGCGAGATGGGGCTCACCCGGCCCTGGCCCAGGCAGTATCTCAACTGGGTCGCCGGCTGGTGGGGCGCCGGCGAGCTGGGGCGGTCGTACAAGGACGGCAGACCGGTGGCTTGCGTGATCGCCGAGCGCTGCCCGACCACCTTGCTTCTGGTCGGCTCGGCGGTGGCGCTGGCCTTTGCCGGGGGCATCACGCTGGGGACGGCGATGGCCGTTCTCTCCTGGAGCTCGCTCGGGCGGCTGCTCGAGCGAGCCTGCGCCGTCGCCGCCCTCCTCCTTTATTCGGCGCCCACGTTCTGGCTTGCCTTCCTGGCCATCTTTGCCGTCGAGCGCTGGCTGCCGGGCTGGCCGATCCTCGGTCCGCACCGGGCGGGAAGCGGCGACCAGCTCGGCGACGCCCTCCAGCACGTCGTGCTGCCCGCGCTGCTGCTCGCCAGCCGCAAGGCGGCCAAGATCGCGCTGTTTGTCCGGGCGCAGGTGCTCGACGAGATGGGCCGGGAATATGTGCTTGTCGCCCGCAGCAAGGGGCTGAGCAAGACGGCGGTGGTCGCCCGCCACATCTTCCGCAACACGATGCCGCCGGTGATAAGCTTGCTGGGGCTGTCGCTGCCGGCGCTGTTCGGCGGCTCGGTGCTGATCGAGACCGTTTTCGGCTGGCCGGGCATCGGGCGGCTGGCTGTCGACGCCACCTTCGGCAGGAACTATCCGGTCATCCTGGCCTTGATTGTGGTCTACGGGGCGATCGTCGTCGCCTCCAATCTGGTTGCCGACGTGCTCTCCTGCCTGGCCGATCCGCGCGTGCGCGAGCAGGCGATGGCGCCCGGCACCCGGCCGGCGCCGGGCGGGACGGGGGCGGCATAGATGGGCGGCAGGCGCCGGCGGTCCGGCAAACGCTTGCGCCCGGGGCTGCGCACCGCCGGCGGTGCCCTCCTGCTTTCGCTGCTGGCTGTAATGGCTCTCCTGGCCCCCGGCGTCTGGCCGCTCACCGGGACGCACACGCCGATCGACGTGGACCTTTCGCTGGCCAACCTGCCGCCCGCCTCCGCGGGTCACCTCCTGGGCACCGACTTTCTCGGGCGGGACATACTGTGCGAGTCGATGTGGGGCGCGCGGGCTTCGCTGGCCGTGGGCATTCTGGCGGCCGGCATAGCGGTGAGCGTGGGCTCGCTCTGGGGAGCGATGAGCGCGCTGGCAGGCGGCGCCGTCGATGCGGTGATGATGCGGGTGGTGGACGGGCTCCTGTCCATCCCGGCCCTCGTGCTGGTGCTCGCCCTGCAGTCGTTCATGAGCTCGCCGCAGCTAACCGCCGTGCTGCCGCCGGCGGTGCTGGCCGGGCTGGCGGTCAGCCCCTGGTCGCACGGGCTTATGCCGCTGGCCACCATCGTCCTGGTCATAAGCGCCACCACCTGGCTGGAGGCCGCCCGCCTCGCCCGCGCCCAGGTGATGACCATCAGGTCGCAGGAGTACGTCCTGGCCGCCCGGTCCCTGGGCGTGGGGCGGCTGGGCATGCTGCTGCGCCACCTGCTGCCCAACGCCGCCGTGCCCCTGGTCGTGGAGGCCACCCTGCTCGTGTCGGACGCCGTGCTCATGGAGGCGGGGCTCAGCTATCTCGGGCTCGGGCTCGGCCCGGGCATCCCCAGCTGGGGGCAGATGGTGGCATCCGCTCAGATGAGCCTGATCGACGGCAACTGGTGGGCGGCGCTGACGCCGGGAATCTTGATATCGGCCCTCGTGCTTGCCGTGAACCTGCTCGGGGAAGGCTGGCTGGAGGTCACTGGTTCACGGCATCATCGGGTAGCTGCTCAACCCGGAGCTTGAGAACCTTCTCCTTGCCGTCGTGGCTTATCTTCAAGCGCAGGAAATCCCCGATGTCGTGCGCGCGCACGGCCTCGCTCACGTCGTCCGACTGTTTCACCGGCCGGTCGTCGGCCGCCTCGATCAGATCGCCCGGGAAGAGCCCGGCCCGGTAGGCCGGGCTGCGCGGCACCACCGTGCGCACCAGGACCCCCTGCGTGCCGGCAGGCAGCCCCTCCGTTTGCAGAACGGAGTCGTCGAGGTCGGCCATGATGATGCCGATATAAGGGTGGGCAATGGCCCGGAAGCGGATCAGCCGCTCGGCGACGTCCGAGGCCACATCGCAGGGGATGGCGAAACCGATGTTCTGCGCGCTGCCGTGAATGAAGGTGTTGATGCCGATCACCTCGCCCTTGAGGTTGACCAGCGGGCCGCCGGAGTTGCCCGGGTTGATGGCCGCGTCGGTCTGGATGAACTTCACGGCCCCCGACCGCGCGCCGAAGGTGTTCAGCCCCTTGGCCTCGCGACCGAGCGCGCTGACTATCCCCAGCGAGACGCTGTGATCCAGCCCGAGCGGGCTGCCGATGGCCAGGACCCAGTCGCCGGGTCTCAACCGCTCGGCGCTGCCGAAAATGATCGGGCGCAGATCGTGGGCTTCGATCTTGAGCACGGCCAGGTCGGAAAATTTGTCCTGGCCCAGGATCTCGGCATCGAAGGAGCGACCCCCTTGCAGGGTGACGGTTATGCGGCTGGCGCCGTCGACCACGTGATTGCTGGTGAGGATGATCCCGTCCGGCTTGAGGATCACCCCCGAGCCGGTGCCGCGCGCCGGGTTGGAGCCCTCGCGATTCTCCGGAGCCCGGCCCTTCTTCGGGCCGGTGCGCGGGGAGGCCTCGAAGAACACCTCCACCTTGACCACGGACGGCGCCACCGAGGCGGTGACGTCGGCCAGCGTGTCGGGGCCGAGAAACTGCAGCGGTCCCCAGCGCGAGGGCGCCTGGTACGGGCTGGCGAGCGTCAGCCCCGGCTCGTCGGCGCAGGCTGCCTGGAAACCGCAGGCGGCCTGCGCCGCCAAACAAAGGGATGATAAAATGACGAGCTGCCTCATGTGGACCGGTCCTTCCTGCCGCGCTCACAATACAATAATCCCATTTCGGAAGGTAAAATACATGCTACGGCAGAAATGGCGATGAGGTTCGAGATGACAGGGAAAATCGCGGCCACCACCTCCGGCATGGCTCTTCTTTCGGCTACGATCCTGCTTGCCGGCTGCGGCGCGGGCAACAAGGAGATCTCATTTACCTCGGGCGGCATGACCCATACTTTTGCCGAGGGGCAGGGCTCGATCCCGAAGGATTTTCCGCTGCCCATCTATCCGAAGGCTACCACCACCGGCTCGGTCTCGGCTCAGGGCGGCGATGACGCCGAGCGCTCGCGCTTCCTCATGCTCTCCTCGACGGACCCGGCCGACCGGGTGAGCGCCTTCTACGTCGACCAGCTCAAGAGCCGGGGCTGGAAGGTGGATACCCGGCAGCGCACCGGCAATCTGGTGAACCTCTCCGCCGCCCGGGAAGACATGGACGCCAACGTGATGGTGTCATCCGAGGGCGGCAAGACGACGATCAGCCTCGCGGTCAGCAAAGGCTCCGCCGAGGGCGCCGCACCGGTCGAGGATCCGAGCAAGTACGAGCCGAGCAAGGTTACGCCGCCGACTGATTAATAAGCGCTCCGGGCTCGTGCCGCTCGCCCTGCGCGCGTGGACGTCTGCGCGCGGCGGCGGCAGGCTCCTCGCCTGCCTTGCCTCGCTTCCCGGCTGCGCCTCCGGGCTCGTGC
>JAJPGY010000028.1 GCA_021325555.1 Pseudomonadota bacterium
CTCGGGATTTTTTTTAGCGCGGCGCTTATTAAAGGGTATTCGGGTGCCAGGGGCAACTCGAAGCGCGGCGCGTGGACGGGTGCGCTCGGCTGCGGATTCCTCCTCGGAATCCTTCGCCTCGCTTCTCTTGTTTTTTGCGTGTGCGGGGCGCCCGTGCCAGGGATGCGTCGAAGGGCGGCGCTTATTAAGCGTATTCGGGTGCCGCTACGTGGGGGTTGCCGGTCGGATATACTTCCGGACATGGGCAACGACTGTGAGCTGTCGCAGCAGGAGCGGGTGCGGTACAGCCGCCATCTGATTTTGCCTGAGGTGGGCGCCCGAGGGCAGACCCGGTTGAAGCACGGCAAGGTGCTCGTTGTCGGGGTGGGAGGGCTTGGTTCGCCGGCGATTTTGTACCTGGCGGCCTCGGGGGTGGGCACGCTCGGCATCGTCGACTTCGACGCGGTTGAAGAGTCCAATTTGCAGCGCCAGATCATTTTCGACAGCCGGGACGTGGGCAGCTCAAAAATCGTCGCGGCGGCAAAGCGTGCCGCCGATCTCAATCCGCATGTCAGGCTCGTCAAGCACGAGGAGAAGCTGGGAGCAAAAAATGTGCTCGGCATCCTGGCGGATTATGACGTGATCGTGGACGGTACCGATAATTTCCCCACGCGCTACCTGATTAACGACGCCTGCGTGCTGCTCGGGAAGCCGAACGTGTACGGATCGATCTATCGCTTCGAGGGGCAGGCGAGCGTCTTCATCAGCGGGCAGGGTCCGTGCTATCGCTGTCTGTTTCCGCTGCCGCCGGAGGACTCGGCCATTCCCAACTGCGCCGAAGGCGGCGTGCTGGGGGTGATGGCCGGGGTGATAGGCGTCATTCAGGCGACCGAGGCGATCAAGCTTTTGCTCGGGAAAGGCACCAGCCTTGCGGGAAGGCTTCTGCTTTATGATGCGATGGAGATGCGCTTCGAGACCATCAAGATCGAGCGGTCTGCCGGTTGCCCGGTTTGCGGGGACAATCCTTCCATCACCACCGTCGGCGAATCGGCGGCGAGCTGCGCGGCGCATCGCGAGCCGCAACCGGCCGTGGCCGACATTTCAGCCGCCGAGCTTGCGGCGGAGCTTGCGGCAGGAAAGAAGATCTTTCTGCTGGACGTGAGGAACAAGGAGGAGTATGAGCATTGTCATCTGCCTGACTCCAGGCTCATCCCGCTTCCACAATTGGGCCAACGCGTCGGTGAGCTGGATCCGCAAGCCGATATCGTCGTCTATTGCAAGGGTGGCATCCGCAGCCGGAAGGCGATCGAGATCCTTTCTGCGGGCGGATTTACGCGAGTGCGGAATTTGCAGGGCGGCATCCTGTCCTGGGCGCGGGACGTCGATCCGGCGATGAGCGTTTACTGATCCCGAGAAGCGGGCGGGACGCCCGCGCCCGCAGGGGCCTTGCCGGACGCCGCCCTCGGGTTTTGCAAGGGGCTAACCGCCGCTCAGGGCGCAGATGATGTGGACCATGTCGGTGTCTTTGATCTGCCGGGAGAGGTCGCTTGCCTGCTGGTCGTTGGCGAAGATCTTGATGTGCGTCCTTGCGTTGTCCTTTTCGTCGAGCATGCGGAAGCGGATGCCGGGATAGCGCGAATCCAGGTCGGTGAGCGGCTTGAAGAGCGTTCAGCTTCCCCTTGCCCGATCGCTGCCCAGGATGAACGCACCCCTGGGATGCAGACGAGGATCGCGACCGGTTTGCGGCCGGAGTGTTTCCCGACCATCAATCGATTAAGACTCGGTCTTGGCCTGCTCCTTGGTTCCCGCTTTGTACTCGGTCAGATGGCGCCAGCCCTGGTGCAGGATCAACTGATAGGCATAGACCTGCTCGAGCCAGCGCCGCTCGCCTTCCGGCAGATCCGGGCGGTCCAGCCTGCGTTTCAGGCTGGAGGTTATCTGGCGCGTCTCCTCGATCGCTTTGCGATAGTTGCGCACCGGCGATGTTCGCGGACTGGACGGCATCGGGGGCGCGATCGTGGCCGCCGTCTGCGGCGGCGCCTTTTCCTGTGCCTGCGCCGGTGCCTGCTGCTGACCGGACCTGGCCATCACCTGCTGGACCACCGGGTGCTGGATGACGTTCTTGTGCTTATCCGAACCTCCGCGCCGGCGTTCTTTGCGTTTGGTGCGGTAGCAATCCAGGCAGTCGCGAAGGCGCGGGTTCATATGCTCGAAGACCTTGCCGCAGGTCTGGCAGGTAAGGGTGTGCTTGGAGCGGCCGGCACCAGGCGCCTCTACCCCCGCCTCCTCCTCGCCGCCCGCTTCGGCCTCCTCGGCCGGCGGCTCGCCCTCGTTAACAACGGACTCCGCGGGCTGCTCCGCAGCTTCCTCCGCTTCGCCTTCCTCTTCAATCTCGTGCTCGCGCGCAGCGGCCCTTACGGCCGTCTTCGGCGCCGTTTCCCTGACCCGGCCCTTCTCCCTGGGCGCGCTCTTCTCCTGCGGCTGCCTGGCGCGGCGCTCCTCGAGCTCTTCCAGCACCTTCGGGTTGGTCAGCCCGTCTTCCTTGAGCTGCCTGATGATCTGCAGCTCCTCCATGGCGCTTTCCGGCAGAACCTTGACGCCGTTTTCGTCTGTCGTGGTCTCGATGTTGAATTCGCTCAGGTAGCGACGAATGGTGACCGACGTCACGTTAAGCTCTTTGGCGGCTTGGGCAATCTTGGTGCCCTCGCTCGGGGATGTTTTGCTCATTAAGTCCTTGACCTTGTCGGGATCGTTTATGTATCTCGGCTCCACCTCTCAGCTCGTCGGCATCGCCGCAGGGCGCTTACCGCCGCTGGCTGAGCTGACCCTTCAGGGTACCAGGCAGAGATGAACGGACGGCGACTCACGAGGACATCGCCTCCTGACTTTAAAAGGTAACCCAACTTCTTGCTTTCCACGAACAAGTTCAACATTAAATAATGCCAAACTTTTCCTGGGCGCTGTCGTATGCCTGGCGGAGGTGCCGCCTGCTTATGTGGGTGTAGAGCTGGGTGGTGACGATGTTGGAGTGGCCGAGCAGCTCCTGGACGGAGCGCAGATCGGCGCCGTTCTCCAGCAGGTGGGTGGCGAAGCTGTGGCGCAGCGTGTGAGGCGAGAGGCGCTTCTTGATGCCCGCGGAACCGGCAAGACGTTTGACGATCTGCCAGACGACCAGCCTGCTCAGGCGTTTGCCCTGACGATCGCGGAACAGCGGCTGCCGCCGCTGGGGGCCGGAGCGGCGACCCGGCCGCGCACCGCCGGTAAGCTGGGGATCGCCCATGTTGTGATCGGACAGATACTCTTTGACCGCGGCCAGGGCCTGCCCGCCGATCGGTACGATGCGCTCCCTGGCGCCTTTGCCCAGACAGCGCAGGTGCCCCTCGGCAAGATTGAGATCGGCCAGGTTGAGCCCGGCCAGCTCGGACACGCGCAAGCCAGCCCCGTACAGAAGCTCGATCACCGCCCGTTCACGCGAGCTTGTGGCGGCGGCGATCATGGCCGAGACCTCCTCTTGCGAGAGCACCTCCGGCAGCCGCTTTTCGCTTTGCGGGTTCTGCAGGGTCTCGCAGGGATCCGATTCGAGCTTGCCGGTGAGCTTCTGCCAGGCGAACCAACCGCGCAGGCTGGCCAGGACCCGGGCTATGCTCGCCGGCTTGTGCCCGCGGCTTTTCAGGTGAGCGATGTAGAGCACGATCTGGTGCCTGGCCGGGGCGGCGGTCTCGCCGGGCAGCCAGGATACGAATGCGGTCAGGTCGGCGGCATAGGCCTTGACCGTGTTGTCGGACAGCGAGCGCTCGCGCCGGAGGTGCTCGAGATAGTCGCCGGCCGCTGCGGCAAGCGCCGGGTTCGGGACGCCTGCCCCGGACGTCTTCCTTGCGCCCGGCGATCTCCTTGCCCGGCGGCCGGCATCATTTGCGGTGCCAGCTTGTTCATCTTTGTCGGTGGGACTTGGCATCGACCTTATCTTACACCCGGCATGCAAGCGCGGTTTAGAACTCGACGAAGCCCGGAAACGAAAGCCCAACCATTAAGTTAGCCGCGGGCAGTCAAGCGCGGCAAAAAAGATACATTGGACCGAGGAGAAGTGGCGCCTCGGCGCCCCGCTTGACTGCCCGCTGGGTGAATGGGGGATCCGGCGTGCCGGGCGGCGTCTTGCCGGGCGGCCGCCTATCGCGCGTAAAGCGCTGGTATCGGGTGAGCGGAGGCGGTGGGATGGCCGGGCAGCCACTGGAAGGACTTCTGGATTGACTGGGAGATCAGGCGGGGGTTGTCCAGCGGCGCCACCACGCGGAACGTGAAGGCGCGGGGGCGATCGTCGGCTATCTGCCCGATGACCGGCAACCCCGGCAGGCTCTCCAGCTTGTGGAATGTAAGGACGCTCACCAGCTTCTGCAGGGTGAACGACCGCGAGACGTCGCCGACCGGGCCCATGCCGAGCACGCTGGTGGAGACGCGCGGCACGTTGCCGGCCACCGCGATGTCCATCGTGCGCAGCGGCAGGTTGATGCTGCCGGCGGCGCGAAGCCTCATGTCGTCGCCGTTGAACGTGAGCGCCTCCAGGTTCAGCTTTTCGCCGCTGATGTCGAACTGGGCGTCGAGATCCTTGAACTCGCCGGTGTCCACCGGCACCATGCTCTGCAGCAGGTTGTTGAGGTTGAAGCCGAAGATGCCGCCCACCAGGAGGTTGGCCTGGGTCAGCTTCTCCTGCAGCGGCGCCACCATCGGCACCCTGCCGCTGTGCAGCGCCAGCGTGCCCTGCCCGCTCAGGTTGCGGAGCAGCTCCTTGTAATCGATCCCGGTAGAGGTCAGCGAGAGCCCGGCGTCGGCCCAGCCGCTCACCTCGCCGGGATGGCCCCAGAGCTCGGCGGAGAGCCTGCTCGCCCTCACCTTGCTCAGGTTCGATTCCAGGGCGAACTTGTGGTTGGCCAGATCCACCCAGCCGTTCATCTTCAGCGTGCCGTCGGCGATGCTGGCCCGGCCGTCCTTCAGCACGACCTTCTGGGCGCCCGGATCCTCTTTCGAGGGCTCGAAGACCAGGCTGGCGTTTACGTCCGAGGTCTCCAGCGCCCCGATTTTCGCCCGCTCGACGCGCAGCCTGGCCTGTGAGCCCGCGCCGGCCCCCTTGGTCAGGTCCGAGCCGTCGAACGACCAGCCGGGCGTCTCCACCCGTCCGGTGGCCGAGAACAGGTTGAACTGCGGCAGCGACACGCCGGTGAAGGAGAGAAAGCCGCGGGAGGTGACGTTGGTGATCGGTCCGTTGGCCGTCAGCTCGCCCATCACCCGCCCGTCCACGGCGCTAGGTTTGGTGGCCGGATCCAGCATGGAGATGAGGGTGCGGGCCGGCACCGGATTCGGTGTGAGCAGCTTGCACTCCAGTTGAGGCGGCTGGCCGGCGTCGCCGGACCACCTGTAGGTCCCTTTGGCTTGCAGCAGCGAGTCGCCGATGAGCAGGTTGGCGTTGTTGAGCTGCACCGCTCCTTGTTTGCCCGGGGTCCAGGTCAGGGAGCCGTCCAGCATGGCCGCCTGGTTGGCCGGCTGGACGATCTGACCGAACGGCGTCGATATGCTCAGGTTGTCGCTGGGGTCGGCTTGCAGGCTCATGATGATCGTGGCCGACTGCGGGTTGCCGTTGAAGAGCGCGCGCACGCTCAAGGGCCCGGACGAGCTGATTTTGCTCTGCAAGGAGGTGGCCAGCTCGGGCAGCAGCCTGAGCACCTTGTCCGGATATAGCGAGGCCCGCAGCTCGGTCCGCCAGGTGGGGTTGGGTGCGCGATAATTGGTGACGTGACCGTTTACGCTGAACTGGTTGCCGCCCATCGAGCCGGTGACGTCCTGCACCAGCAGCTCGGAGCCGGAGGCCGCGAGAATTCCCGCCAGATGGCGGAACGGCCAGTTGTCGGCGCCGGCTCGAAGAAAGACGTTGTAGAAGCCGACCACGCCGTCAAGATCGAAATCGCCGCCCTGTTTGGGCTGCCAGAGGAGATTCCCGTATACCTTGCCGCGGGCGGCCGACAGGTGATTGCGCCCGACAAAGTCCAGGTACTCCTGGCGCAGCACCGGCGGCATCAGCGTGGAGGACAGGTAGTAGTGCGCGTCGGCGATGTCGATTCCGGTTGTCCTCACCTTCACCCGCTTGAGATCCGAGGTGGTGGAGAGGTTGGCTATGTCGACGCTCGTGTTGAGCTGGTTGCCCCGGCTCATCAGGGTGACGTCCTTGAGGTTGAGCTCGTCGTGCTCGTATGTGATGGCGCCGGCGGTGGCGCGCAGCGGGCGGCTCAGGCCCGGCGGATGATAGTACAGGTCTTCCGGTACCAGGGTGAGCGCGATGATCGGCGCGGTCGCCGTGCCCGTGATCGACAGGGAGAGATCCTGGACCTGACCGTAAAGCTGGTGCTGGGTGAGGATCGGCAGCCGGACGCTGCAGATCTCGAGGGCCGTGTTCAACTGCTCGAGGTCGAAGTTCTGTGCCCGGTACTTCAGGCTCAGGCGGGCGTTTCGCGCCAGCGAGACGGCCCCTGTCAGTTGGAAGCTGCCGCCGCCCATGGTGCCCCGGACGTCCTTGAAGGACAGGTCGGCCCCGTCGTAGAGGATCTGCCCGTCGAGATTGGAGGCGGAAAAGGCGCCGCCGGACAGCCCTACCGATGCGTCTTTGAGCGTCGCCACCAGGGACAGCCTGTCCCTGCCCCTGCCCTCCTCGAACTGCCCGGACAGGTCAAGATGTCCGGCCAGCATGAGCGTGGAGCCCGCCGGCAGTTTCAGATTTCTCCTCACCAGTTGCGAGAGCTCTTTCGACGACTGGCACTGCCTGCCCAGGGCCTTCAGGTCGACCGACCTCCCGGAAAAGTCGATGCGCGCAGCCGCCCGGCTGGGCTCCCATGAACCGCTGACGTGCAGGTCGGAACCGCCGGCGGTGATGTCCGCGCCGGGAAGCTCCACCGTTTGATCCCCACCGATCTTTACCTCGCCGCTCAACTTCGAGGAGGGGCGGGAGAACAAGGCCTGCAGCCATGGGAAATTTTTCAGCGGGCCGCGCTTGAGAAGGTCGGCTGCGGAGAGATCCTTTGCCTTTATCTGCGTGGAGAGCCGGGAGCCGCTGGTGTGCCCGTCAAGCTTGACCTCGAACTCCGCTTGGCCGGACAGTTCCCTGGGATTAAGAAATGACAGCAGGTTGCCGCCCGCTGCGTTCCTGCCGCCGCCGGCGGTGTCGCCGGGGCCGCCACCGGCGGGAAGCATCGAGGAAAGCTTGCTCAGGTCGCGCACGCGGCCCTGCACGCTGGCCGCGTACGTGGGCTTGCCGCCCAGCCAGCGTCCCAGCTCGCCGTGCGAGCGCACCTGGCAGTCTCCGAACGAGAGCAGGAGATCCTTCCAGGCTAGCTTTTGCTTATCCAGCGTCAGATCCACCCGCCCGCTTGCCTTGCTTGCCTTCAAGGTGCCCAGCGGGGTGCCGGCGATGCTCATGTCTTTTATCTCGGCGGTTGCCCGGGCAGCGATGCCGGTGACCAGCACCCCTTCCCCGCCGACCTTTAGATTGAAGAGCCCGCCTACCGCCGGCAGCGCGGGGGAAACAGGGGCCAGGTCGGCCGGATTCAGATCCGTGGCCGACAGGTCGAAGCGGTAGAGGCTCTCGGCCCACTCCTGAATCGGACCACTGCCCAGGGCCGTAACCTTCAGTTCGGTCGTGTACCCCTGGCGCGGCATCTTGAGGGCCAGGTAGAACGGCCAGCGCCGGTTGCTCCGCGGCCAGACGAACTTCAGCCGCACCTGCCGGAGCTCGTACGGGGAGAACCGGCTCGCCAGTCGCGAGCCGTCACGGAGGTCCACCGTGCCCTGATCGATCTCCACGAAGCGAATGTCCGGACCCGGTTTAAGAAGATCCGAAAAGTTCCATCTGCCGGCCGCCCGCCTGACCAGCAGGATGTGCGGCTGCGAAAGCGAGATGTGGCGGATAATCAGCTGCCCGTTGAGAAGCGGCAGGAAAGCCACGCCCATCTCGCTTTCGCCGGCGGAGATGAACGGCTGCCCGTCCTGCTCCCGCACCAGGAGCCGATTGCTGGTGACGGCCAGCCCGTTGAGGCCCAGACTCCAGCTCAGGCGGCCCAGCTTAACCTGGCGGTTCACCGCCCGGGCAAGCATTTGCTCCATCTGCGGTCTGGCCCAGTCGATGTTCATGAGCAGCGCCGTTGCCGACAGCAGCACGACAAAGCCCAGCCAGGTCAGAAGAAACCTGACCACCACCAGCGCGTAGGCGGGTCCCGGCGGCGCCTCCTGAATCCCTCGCTCTTCAAGCTGAACCGTCACGGGTCCCGTCCAATTACGCCGCGCAGACAACGGCGGGTGCTAAGCTAACTTAAGGATATCGTGACAACCCGGTGCCGCGCTGATCGCATCACGGATTTTCGACTATGAGACAATCCCGCTTTTCAGGATCGATTGTTCCCCTGACTGCGGCCTGCCTGGTCGGCTACTCATTCGGACCCGGTTTGAGCGCCTCCTGTTCCCCCGAGATCCGCGAAAACACAGGCTATCATATGGCGGTTGCGAAGCCAAGCGCCGGTTCGACCGAAGCCCGCCTGTTGAACGCTACCTTGAAGTGCCTGAAAGGGGGAGACCTTGAGCAGGCGATCGTGCTGCTGGGCGAACTCCGGCGGCTGGCCCCGGAGGACGAGCGCTACGCGCTGCTTCAAGCCTCGGCGCAGGCGCTTCTTGACTCGCAGAGGTGGTATCGCTTTCAAAGGCGGTTCGAACCGGCTTGGGTGGCGCCCCAATAACCGTTATAATCCGCTTCGTTGCTCGCGGCCGTTTGCCCCGTGAGCCGGGGAGGTTGGGCGAAATTGACCGCGAAGCTGTCCAGGGAGGAGCTCGATCGCAAATGCTGGCCGGTCTTTGAGCGTTTGAGGGCGGAACTCGGCGCAAGCTACCGCGACTGGCTCGTGGTGATCGAGCCCGAGACGCAGGAGTACTTTCTCGGTCAGGACGATTACGAGATCCTCGCCCGCGCCAGGAAGAAACACCCCAAGTCGGTCTTCTTTACCTACCGGCTGAGCGACAACCCGGCCGTTGATTATCTGTGTTAGCTTGCTTGGGTGGGATCAGGGCTGGCGGTGCAGTCTGTGAGAATTCGAGGACGAATTGACGAGCTGGGAAGGGCGCTCCTGCCTGTCACTGTTATAGCCTCGGACGGGGTGGAGGTGGAGGTGGAGGCGTCGGTGAGCCTGGAATTCGATGGGGCGTTGGCCGTGGCCGAGGAGTTGGCCCGCAGCATGGGCTGGCGGTGCCTTGGCGCCCGCCGGGTGGTGGTCGGCTTCCAGACCTGCCTCATGGATCACTACATAGGAACGGTATTGATCGACCGTGACCCGCAAAACATCGTCGTCCTCGGCGGCGTGAGCAAAACCGCCATCATCGGCCAGCGCCTCATGATCGGCCGCAAACTAACCATCGACTACCCCACCGGAACCGTCCTCCTCGAATGAGCCACACGCGGACGCAAGCGCAGGGGTCGACGCGCCGCGATTCGAGGTGCCCAAGGAACCGGCAGTCCTCTAATAATCGCGGCGACAGACAACGAGCGGCAGCGAAGCGAAGGATTCCGATGAGGAATCCGCAGC
>JAJPGY010000026.1 GCA_021325555.1 Pseudomonadota bacterium
ATGGCATTGAAGAGGTCACGAGTTCGAATCTCGTACGCTCCAGGTCTTTCCGCAACCGGTGCTTTTGCTTGCCCGGAAACCGACCCTCAGCCGCCTTGGCTGGTCCGGGCAACGGCCACCTTGCCGAGCCGGTTGCCGTTCATGCTGATCACCCGGAACATTAGTCCGCCAGCCTGGAACTGATCGCCGACGGCCGGCACCCGCCCGACCTGGTGCATGACAAAGCCGCCCAGCGTCTGAAAGTGGGCCCGCTCCTCGTCGGGCAGGCTTGCCAGGCGGACCATCTCCTTGAACTGGTCGACCGGCAGCCGCCCGTCGAAAAGCCAGGTGCCGTCGGTGCGCTCGACCGCCCGCGGGTCGCCGGCGACGCCGGCCACCGGCAGCTCGCCGACAATCGCCTTCAGCAGGTCGGTCATGGTGACGACCCCGAGCACGCCGCCAAACTCGTCGAGCACCACGGCGATGTGGACGCCGGTTTTCTTGAACATCTCCAGGGCCTCGAGCGAGCTTTTCGTCTCCGGCAGGTAGAGCGGCTCCTCGAGCAACCCTGGCAGATCCAGCCCCCGGTCCCCGGCCGGCTGGGCAAGCAGGTGCTTGACCCGGACGTAGCCCCTTATGTGGTCGTGGTCGCCGTCGACGACCAGCACGCGCGTCGGCTGGGCGGAGACCAGCACGCTCAAGACCTTGTCCGGCGGGTCGTTAACGTCCACGCAGACAAGCTCGGTGCGCGGGGTCATGAGCGCGGTGACACTGCGCGCGCCCAGGCGAAGCACGCTTTTCACCAGATCGTGCTCGGAGGCGGCGAAGACCCCCTGCTGCGCGCCCTGGTCGATCAGCAGCTTGATCTCCTCGCTGGTCAAGGGCGGCTCGGCAGACGCCCGCGCCCCGATAAGCGCGAGGACGAAATCGGTGGAGGCCGAAAGCAACCTGACCACCGGCGCCGTCACCCGGGAAAGCCAGGTCATTGGCACGGCCACCGCGCAGGCGATCCGCTCGGCGTTCAAGAGCGCCACCCGTTTCGGGGCCAGCTCGCCCAGGATCAAGGAGGCGTAGGTGATCGCCAGGACGACGGCGGCCATGGCCAGCCCCCGGCTGTAAGGCTTGAGCACGGGCGCCGCGGCCAGCACCCCGGCCAGATACTCGGCGACGGTGGCGCCGCCGAAGACCCCGGTCAAGATGGCCGTGCCCGAGATGCCGACCTGAATGGTGGCCAGGAAGCTGTCGGGCGAGTTGGCCAGGGAAAGGGCCACTCCCGCCTTCTCGTTGCCCTCCTTCGCCCACTTCTCCAGGCGGGCCTTGCGCGCCGAGACGATGGCGATCTCCGACATGGCGAAGACACCGTTGGTCAGGATGAGGCTGAGGATGATGGCTAGCTCGAAGGCAACTTTGTACATAGGCAGTCAGTAACCTGGGCAGTCCAACGTGAGCCCGTCCGGCAGATGGTCCAGCCGGCTGACCGCGGACCGGATGCCTCCGTCGGGGTTGAGCTCCAGCCAGCGATAGCCGGGCGCCTGTCCGTCGATCTGGAAGCGGCTGGCCTGCGGCTTGAACTGCACGCAGGTGGAGGGTGTGCCCAGAAGCTCCGCCCGCCCGCGCCGGCCGGCGAACTCCTGATGAACATGCCCCCAGAGCAGGCCGCGGACGTTCGGGTGGCGGTCGATCACGGTCAGAAACTGGTCGGCGTTGGTAAGCCCGAGCCGGTCCACCCACTCAGAGCCCACCGGCACCGGGTTGTGGTGCAGGCACACCAGCGCGTGCTTCTCCGGGTGCTCGGCGAGACAGCCGTCGAGCCGGGAAAGCTCGCCGTCGCCCAGCCAGCCCTCCACCCTGCCGGACACCGATGTATCGAGAAGGACGACGAGCCAGCTGCCGCAGACGACCTCCCGCTGGCAGCTGAAGCGGCCGCCGAGGGCAGAAAGCATCTCCATGAGGAGCTCCGGACGATCGTGGTTGCCGGGCAGGGCATAGACCGGGGCTGCCACGCGGGAGACGGCGCCGGCGAGCCGCCGGTATGAGTCGGCCGACTCGTCCTGGGAAAGATCGCCTGTCAAAAGCACGAGATCGGGGATGCCGCCGCCGGCAAGGGCCAGGTCGATCACCTCGTTCAGGCTGGCGAAGCTGTCCACGCCCAGAAAGCGCGCCTCCGGGCCGGCCAGGATGTGTGTGTCCGTAAACTGCCAGATCTTGATTGCGCGCCCCGCGGCGTCATCCCGCCCAGCCATAGCCCCTGCGTCCCACCCGCGCGATCGCCTTCCGAGCAAGTAATTTTAACGCCTTCGCTTACAATTACACATAAGACGGACAGCCGCTGGCGCGCTCGGGCTCGCCGGGGCGGCCTCTGCCGGGAAAGCGATGGCAGACTGGGCAAAACGGATCTCCTGGAGGCGCGGGCTGGTGCCGCTGGCCCTTTTGGCCGCCGGCGCGATCCTGGCCACCGTGCAGCTGCTCATGAACATGGGCAGCTACCTGTCCTCCTGGTTCGTCACCGTCGAGCACCCGGTCTCCTACCGCTTCGCCACCTTCGACCGCCTGCTCAAATATCATGTCAAGCGAGACCTGGTGGATTATCGCGGGCTGGTGCATGAGGCCCCTGCCCTGAACCGGGCCGTGAAAGAGCTCGAGCACATAAGCCCTGACCGGCTGGCCGGCGCCGACGAGCGGCTGTGCTTCTGGATAAACGCCTACAACCTGCTCATTCTGAAGACGGTGGCCGACCACTACCCGGTCGGCAGCATCAAGGAGATCGCCCGCAGCCCCGGCCTGCACGACTTCGTGATCGGGGGCAAGGCCTACTCGCCCGGGCAGATCGAGGAGGAGCACCTGCGGCCGCTGCTGGCGGCGGTCGACGCCCGCGCGCTCTTCACCGTCTGCGGTGGCGCCCGGGGCTATCCGCCGCTCCTCGATCACTGCCTGGAGGCGCCGGCGCTGTCCGACGACAGCGCGGCGGCCTGCCGGCGCTTCGTCAACAACCCCGACAACGTCTACTTCGACAGGCAGACTTACACCGTCTATCTCTCGCCCTTCTTCCGCTGGAACGCTGACCTGCTCTCCCGGGCCGCCGGCTCGCCGTTTGATTTCGTCAGCCGCTTCCTGGAGGGGGACAAGCAGGTGGATCTGTCCGACATCCACGTAAAGAGAAGATATATGGCCAACTTCAACTGGCTCTTGAACGACGTCGCCCTGGCCCAGGCGGGCAATGCCGCCCGCCAGCAGGAAGGACATGATCCCCGGCCGGGGGCCGCAGCAGATGCCCGCTGAAAAGCAAAGGATCCTGACCGCCGCGCTCGTCGCGGCAGCGCTTGGCGGCTCCACGCTCTCCTGCCGCACACCGGCGGCGGTGGCGCCGGACGAGGCCCGCAAGCCGGCGCTGTCCCAGCTCGTCCAGCCGGCTGAGGCACCGGGCGGCATCATGGTGGTCTACCCGAAGGAAGAGGCCACGGTAGCCGCCGCCGCCACCTTCCTCATAGGCTCCTGCCCGCCGGGCAGCACGCTCACCTGCCAGGGCCGGCCAGTCAGGCTCAACGCCCAGGGCTATTTTGCCCACGTGGTAAGCCTCGACCCCGGTGCCAACCGCTTTCTCCTGGTCAGGGACGGGGCGGCGGCGCGGACTGTGACGGTGCTGCGGGAGACGCCACCGCCGTCGGTGCCAGCCGGGGCGCTCAGGTTCGCCCCCGACTCGGCGCAGCCGAAAGAGGACCTGGGCGTGACGGCAGGCGACCTGATCCCGCTGGCCGTGCGGGCGACGCCCGGCGCGCGCGTCGAGGCCTGGCTGGGCCGGCGGCACGTGCCGCTCAGGCAGGGGGTGCCCGGGCACAAGAGCGTCTTCGGCGAGGCGATCATAAACCTCGGGCTGGACACGGCCTACGGGCGCACCTTTCAACGGCAGCCCGAGCACGCCCCGGACCTCTATTTCGGCTTTTATCGCGTCGGAGCCGATGATCGCTTCCGGGGGCTCACCGTGCGTTACCAGCTCACCGCCGGCCGGCGCACGGTGAAGTGCCTGGGGCGGGCGCGCCTGACCACGGTCGAGCAGCCGCGCCCGGCCCGGACCGTGCACGACGACACGGTGGTCCGCCTGGGCCCGGGGCAGGCGCGCACGACCCCGGAGCCAGCCGGCGTCCGCCTGCTGGTCGACGGCTGGCAGGGTAGCTTCATGCGCTGCCTGGTCGCCCCCGCCCATCACCTGTGGATTGCCGGGCAGGATCTGTCCTTCGAGGAGGGCGGGCCGCCGCCTGCCTGCGCGGTGAGGACGATAAACGTGGAGGCCGAGGGCACCGGCGCGCGGATAGTGGTGCCGCTTGCCCAGCGCCTGCCTTACCAGCTGGAGCAGCAGCTCAACCCCGGGCGGCTCGTCCTGCGAATCTTCGGGGCCACGGCCGACACAGACTGGGTGAGCCGTACACCGCCGGCGGTGCCCAGCGAGCTTATCGAGAACGTCACCTGGCGGCAGGCGGCCGACCGCCTCTACGAGGTCACCGTCCACCTGCCCCAGCACCGGCAGTGGGGGTTCTCCGCCGAATACGACCGCACCAGCCTCGTCCTGCACGTAAAGGGGCCGCCGCACCTGGACCCGGCGAAAGGGCCGCTGGCCGGCGCCGTAATCTGCCTCGACCCCGGTCACGGCGGCAGCGAGACCGGGGCCCTCGGGCCTACGGGGGTGCCCGAGTCGGCGGTCAACCTGGCGATCGCCAGCCGGTTGCGGCAGCGCCTGGAAGCCGATCAAGCGCGGGTGATCATGACCAGGACAAGCGAGCAGGAAAACCCTTCGCTGCCCGAGCGGGTCGCAACTGCCGTGTCCGGCGGCGCGGACCTCCTGGTCTCGGTGCACTGCAACGCCCTGCCCGACGGGCGCGATCCCTGGGTCGAGCACGGCAGCTCGAGCTACTGGTACCACCCGCAGTCGGAGGAGCTGGCCTCCCTCTTGAAAAAGCAGCTGGTGGCCGAGACCGGGCTGCCGGATTTCGGCACCAGTTATCAGAACCTCTTCCTCTGCCGCCCCAGCAATCTGCCGGCCGTCCTGGTGGAGGTCGGCTTCATGATCAACCCGGACGAGTATGCCAGGCTTATCTCCCCGGACTTCCAGGAGCAGGCGGCCCGGGCCCTCGAGCACGGGCTGGTCAGGTATCTGGGCGGCGAGCGGCCCGAGCCGGAGGGCGGGCGCCGATGAAGGATCTGGTGGCGGTCGACGTGGGCAACACGCGAACAAGCTGCGGCTTGTTCCGGGGCGGCCTGCTAAGAGAGACCTGGCACCACCCGACCTGCGAGCCGCAGGCGGTGCTGCGCCTGCTCGAGTCCCGCGCCGACAGCCTGCCGCTGGCGCTCTGCTCGGTTGTCCCGGCAGCTTCCGCCGTGCTGGCCGGGCACTGGCGCTCCCGGGGCCGGGAGCTCTTCGAGGTGCGGATCGAAGGCCAGCAAATCATAAGCGGCATCTACAGCACGATGGGGGCGGACCGGCTCGCCGACGCGGTGGCCGCCTGGAAGCTTTACGGGGCCGGCGGTCCGGCCCTGGCCATCGATCTGGGCACGGCCACCACCTTGACCGCGGTCTCGGCTGCCGGCGAGTTCCGCGGCGGACTGATTACGCTCGGGCTCGGGCGGACGATGGCCGCCCTCCACCAGGAGGCGGCCCAGCTGCCGGCGGTGGAGCTTACCGAGGAGGCGGACTGGCAACGCATGCTGGCATTTGACACCGAAGCGGCAATTACGGCGGGCACGCTGCAGGCCCATGTGAGCATCGTCGAGCAGTGGGTGAAGCTGGGGCGTAAGGCGCTCGGCGGGCAGGCCGTCTGCGTGGCCACCGGCGGCTGGTCGTCCCTGTTGGCCCGCCAGACAAAGGCCGTTGATTACATCGACCCGGACCTGACGCTCAAGGGAATCTATCTTATCGCCGGCCGGGCAGGGGTCCCAGCGGATCCAGCTTGAAGCTCTTCTCGAGCGCCTGCCGGTACTGCAGATTGGTAAGAGCCTCTACGGAGTACAGCTCGTCCTCCCAGTAGCTTGTCTCGCGTCCCAGCAGCTCCTCGATACGCTTGGCCAGGTTGGCAGGAAGATTGTCGTTGTGCATCTAATATATCCGTTTCTAGCATTGGCCATTCTCGTCTATCGCCTGCCTATGCGGCGATCGACGGTTTCGACGCCGGCGCATATACGCTTGCCGCAAGATCAATCGTATCCACGTGCTCCCGCAAGGCCGGCTCCCCAGGCAGGTTTGCCCGACCTGCCCACCCAAGCCAGTGTAAGACTTATTGCCAAAAGAGCAAGTATTGACTTTTTTGGCCCGCCCGCTCCACTGCCGCCCGCAGCGGATGAAAAACTAAAAATCCGGCTGGTGCTAAGATCAAGGTAAGGGTTAAAGGCGCATTCCCAACGCGAAGAACGGCCAGCGTCAGATAAGGCGAGGTAGGACCGATGATGAACCTGAAGATGCGGCTCGAGCGCCTCTGCGAAAAGAAATCCTGGGCCAGGCTTCACTTTGCCGACGGCACCGCGCTCACCGGACGGGTCCTGCGGGTCGGGCACGACTACATCGAGATCGAGTGCTACGGCGACGCCGACCGCCCGACCCAGCGAGACTACTCCAAGCACCTGGTGCCGATGTCGCTGGTGAAGTACATCACCGTCGACTCGACATCCTTCGCCGACGCGGAGCGCAACCGGCTGACCTTCCTGTCCGCCCTGGACTCGGCCCAGGAGTCGCTGCCCGAGATGGAAAAGTAAGGCTACGACCGGCGCTTGCGGCTGGCCACCCAGCCCGGCTTGTTCTCCTGGCGGGCCCGCCCCACGGCCAGTGCCCCTTCGGGAACATCCCGGGTGACCACGGTGCCGGCGGCCACGCTGGCCTGGCAGCCGACGGCGACCGGGGCGACGAGCACGGAGTTGCTGCCGGTGGAGGCACCGTCACCGATGACGGTGCGCGCCTTCTTGCCGGATATGTGGTCGTAGTTGGCCGTCACCGTGCCGGCGCCTATATTGGCGCCGCTGCCCACCTCGGCGTCGCCGACGTAGGCCAGGTGCGCGGCGTTGCTGCGCGAGCCGATGGAGCTGTTCTTGATCTCGACGAAATTGCCCACCCGCACCTGATCGGCCGTGCGCGCCTGCTCGCGCAGGTGGGCGAAGGGCCCAACCCGGCAGAGGGATCCGACCTCGCAGTTGGCCAGGTGCGACTGCACGACCGTGCTGCCGTCGCCGACCTTCACCCTGCCGGCCATCACCGTGTGCGGGCCGATCTGGCAGTCAGTCCCGATCTCGATCTCACCGACCAGATAGCAACCCGGCTTCACCAGAGAATCCTGGCCGATCCTTACCTCGGGGGCGATCCAGGTGGAGGCGGGATCGCAGATGGTCACCCCGGACTCCAGGGCCAGCCGGCGGACAACCCGGTCCCGCAGGTGGCCTTCCGCCTCCGCCAGCTCCAGGCGCGAGTTTATGCCGACCACCTCCCGCCAGTCCCGCACCACCAGGCTGGCCACGGTCATCTTGTTTGCCGCCGCCCAGCCCACCAGATCGGTCAGATAGTATTCCTTTTGCTGGTTGTCGCTGGTGAGCGCCCGCAAACCCGGCTCGACTGCCGGCCACTGCAGGCAATAGGTGGCCGGGTTGACCTCTGTAATAAGCTTCTCTTCCGGCGTGGCGTCCCGGTCCTCGACGATCTTCACCACCGCCCCCGTGACATCCCTGACAATCCGACCGTAGCTCCTCGCGTCTTCGACCACCGTGGTCAAAAGGCTGACAGCCGCCCTGTCCCGGCGATGGGCCTCGATAAGGGCCGCCAGCGTTCCCGGCTCGATGAGCGGGTTGTCCGCGTTGGTGACCAGCAATGTCCCGGAAAAGCCGGCCAGCGCCGGCGCCACCTGTCTGAGCGCATGGCCCGTGCCCAGCTGGGGCAGCTGCAGCTGGGCCGACCACGGTGTTGCCGGCGGGCAACCCTCGAGGAACTGCCGGACCTGCTCGTGCATGTGCCCGAGCACGACGTGCAGATGCGCCAGGTTGAGCGCGTCTAGCGCGTCGAGCACCCGGGAGAGCATCGTCCGGCCGAGGATCTGGTGGAGAACCTTGGGCCTGCTTGATTTCATGCGCTTGCCCTGCCCCGCCGCCAGCACCACGGCGCGTATCGGGCCGTTCGAGAAGCTTGTCATCGTCTGCAACCCGCCCTGTCGAGCATGCTTACCGCGCGTTTCACTGTAACACAACCACCCGGGCGCCGCTCGAAAAAAGTCCCGGAGCAAGTCCGGGACTGGAATTTGGCCGCAGTGTTGGTGCTGCCCCAACGGGCTCGATCCCTCAAGCCCCCCTACTGGAGAAACTGCGGACGCTCTGGCCGGCCAGCACCTTTAATTTATATCCGCCCTCCGGCTCCACAAGCCGGTCTTTAACCATTCGTTTATGAAACCTCAGACGAATGTTGCCGCCGCTTGTTTCCCGGCGGCGCCCGGCCGGCGCATCTGTGGTAGAAAAGGTGTAAATTCGGTGCGTCCGCAAGTCGTTCGGCAGACAAGGAGCTTCAGTGAGATGGGGCGAGGAACCGGTGAGATTGCCAGGGGCGTGATCGCTGTCCTTGCCGCCACCTGCCTGGGTGCTCTTCCCGGCCCGGCCAGCGCCGCTCGTGCCCAGGGCAGGCCGGCCGCCCCCCGCCACACGCCGGCCGCCGGGTCCGCGCGTGCGGCCGGGGCAGTTTATCCGGAATTCCGCAGGGCGGACGGCACGACCAACCGCTGGCTGAGCGACCAGATGCCGCTCAAGGTCTATGTCTCCCACGGCCTGGCCATCGACGGCTTCATCGACGAGCAGCTGGGTGCCCCCATAGCCAACACCAGCAACGTTGCCGCCTGGCCGGATCTGGCCGCCTCGATCTTGAGCACGCCCGGCCAGTTCAAGAGCCTGCCCGTGGCCCAGGGCTACACGGAGGAGCAGTACGCCGCCGCCGTGCAGGGGATCAGCATGTGGAAGCCCCTGGAGCGCGAGGGGCTGTTCTCCTACGTCCTGACCAGCGACCCGGACGCGGACATTTACGTCTTTTGGGTGCACCACTTCGTGGACAGAAGCGGCATGGCGCTGTTTGCTGGCGACATTCGCGGTTACACGTCGATGACCGTCTTTCCCTACCGGCAGGTGATGGCCGGCGGCAAGGCCGATTTCAAGCCGGTGGTGATTATGCTGAGAACAACCGAGAGCAACGGCGTGCCGATGCCGGCCCCCAAGATGCGGGCGTCGGCCGCCCACGAGTTCGGACACGCGCTAGGCATCGCCAACCACAGCCGTAACCCTGTCGATCTGATGAGCATCTACTACGGCTATGGCGTGGTATCGCCCAACGACGCGGCCACCATGCGTTATCTCTACCACCTGGTCCCGGATTACATTCCCTGACCGGAACGCCACCCGGGCGCCTCCAATCGCTCCCCCCGTAAGACCCTGCCTTATACGCGCTTGTAACCGCCTGCCTCGCCGGACCGGCATTTCGGGGAGGAGGGGGTGGTTTGAACTTTTTTAGCCGCCAAACGTTATATGAATTACGGATGTATTTCTGACAACACGGGGGCACGAAAAATGAGAAGCATCACCACCTCACTCATTCGCCGACACATCTTCGGGCTGCCGCTCGGGCAGATTTTCACCAGCCGCGAGCTCCTCTCTTATGGCCGACGGCCGGCGGTCGACCAGGCGATCGCCAGGCTCGTCAGATCAAACGTGATCGTCCGCCTGGCCCGGGGCGTCTTCGTCAGGGACGGCTCGCCGACACCCTCGGCATTCGAGATTGCCCGGGCCAAGGCCGAAGCCTTCGGCAAGAAGCTTGCGGCCCACGGCCAGACACTCGCCTTCGAGCTCGGGCTTCTCCCCGAACCGCCGCCCGCTCCCACCTTTGCCGTCAGCGGCAGCAGCAGCTCGTTCCAGCTCGGCACCACAAGAGTTCGTCTTCAAAAAACAGCCACGAGAAAGCTGCTCCTCGGCGACGAACCAGCCGGCCGGGTGCTGAGAGCGCTCTGGCAACTGGGGAATAAGATGATCGACTGCAGCCGCCTGGCCATGGCCACCGCCTCGCTCGGGCGCACGGACCGGCTGGCGATACGCCGGGCGGCGGCGCTGCTGCCGGCCTGGCTTACCCATCACTTCCTGCGATAAGGGCGGCGGCGACGAGGCAAGCCTGTCCCGGGGCAGTCACCACCGTCTGACGCCGGGCGACAGAAGCTCCTGCTGTCCGGCAGGCGCTGGCAGCGCCTCAGCTGGTGAGCAGCCGCACCTCCAGCACGGTGGCAGCCGGCGGGCAAAACAGGCGGATGTTGCTGCGCGGATCGGCCCCCAGCCCCCGGGATATGTGGAATGCCGTGCCATGCCGCCATATGAGGCCGGCGGACTCCTGGCGCGGCAGCTCGGAGTCGGTTGTGAGCGCCCCCAGCCCCGGCAGACGGATCTGACCGCCGTGCGTGTGCCCGCCCAGAGCCAGGTGGGCGCCGCTGCTGCTTATGCGCTCCAGATGCAGCGGCAGGTGGAAGAGCACCAGCTTGAGCTGGTCGGGACCGGCCCTGGCGACCAGCTCGCCGAGAAGCTCGCCGTCCACGGTCGGATAGTCGATGCCGACCACATGCAGGCCGGCTCCGGGATCGCTTACCGCCTCGTTGAAGAGAACCCTTATCCCTGCCCGCTCCAGCGCCCTCACCATCGGGCGCACATCGCGCCGCTGGCGCGGGTGGCGCCGGCGCCGGTCCAGGCGGCCCATGGTCTTGTTGAAAAGGGAGTAGTTGTAGTAGTCGTGATTGCCGAGCACAGCATAAGCGCCCAGGCGCGCCGGGCTGGCCAGGAGCGAGCCGGCATAGCACAGCCCGGTGTAATTTTCGAAGATGTCGCCGGTGATGACCACCAGGTCGTAGTGTTGAGCGGTCACCTTCTGCAGGAAGTCGATCTTGTGCGACTCCGGATGGCTGAAGTGCAGGTCCGAAAGGTGCAGGATGCGAAAGACGCGGGCCATGGCGCCACCGCCGACGGTGAGCGACAGCGTCTCCAGCTGGTAGCGGCGGCACTCGACCTGCGTGGCATAGAGGAAGGTGCCCAGCCCGGCCAGGCAGGCGGAGCCGGCAGCGATGCGTATGATCTGAGCTAACCGAATACTCATGCCAGCCTGGTGGCGCCTCGCTCAAACCAGGTCCTCGATCCTCTGCTGCCCTCGCGGCCTGACCCCCATGTCCGGGGCGATAAGCGTCCTCACCAGCCAGCGGAAGGGAAAGCCGACCCCGATGAGCGCAAACGAGAAGAGGAGATCGTAGGGAAGAGGATACCACGTGAGATTGCGCGCCTGCTCGAAGACCCACGGCCGCCAGCCAGGAAAGCTGCTGGCGCCGTCAAAGAGGATGGAGACCAGACAGCTGCCCAGAAGGTAGGCCAGCCCCACCCCGTGCGCCGCCCCCACGCCGGTGACGGCCGCAAGCAACTGGCGGAAGCTGGTCCGCCGCTTCGAGGTTGCCCAGCCGGCACAGTAGCTGGCCGCCGCCATCCCCAGCAGGTAGCCGAAACCCGGCTGCTGGTAGTAGCTGACACCACCGCCGGCGGCAAACAGGTAGATCCCCAGGCAAGGCCCGACAAGGCCCGCCCCCAAATACAAGGTGGCGGCGGTCAACCCGAGGGCCGAGCCCAGTATGTAACCGATGAATACGGAAAGCGGGACGACCGGGACGTAGCGGCTCACGCGCACCTCGCCGGCCGGGGCGGCCAGCCTGGGCACGGCCTGCCGCACCCGCGCCTGGGCCCTTTCCGGCAGGGCCTGCGTGGCCACCACCGCCTGGTTGCGCAGGAAGGCGAGCATATTTCTCTGGGTGGCCGTCGGCAGGTCCAGGCAGACGAAGGAGCCGAAGGAGAGGATCTGCGCGCCGACCAGGACGACGACAACTTGCCCGACAAGCGACCGGCGCTTCAGCTGCTCGAGAATGCCGGCAAGCGAAACGGGCAACTGCTAAACCTCCATGTGGCGCTGGGCACTGTCGTCCTGGCAGCCCAGGCGCGCCTCCACCTCAGCCTGCCGCCTGGCGACCAGCGCCTTGAATTCGGGGGCGTTGATGTTCTCCGTCCACAGCACCAGCGCGTCCTCGCTGTTGTCTTGATAGTAGTTGCGGCGAAAGCCCAGGTTCTTGAAGCCGTATTTGTAATAGAGCTGCTGGGCCATCTGGTTGGACACCCGCACCTCGAGCGTCATCCAGTTGGCGCCCACCTTCTCGGCCTGCCCTATGTCGTGCAGCAGGAGCCGCTCGCCGATGTGCTGCCGGCGGTGTTCGGGGTGAACGGCCAGGGTGGTGATGTGCGCCTCCTCGCCGACGAGCCAGAAGCCGCTATAACCGAGGAGCTTGCCGGAGCCCTCGTCGCTGGCCACGAAATAGTGCCCGGTGGGATTGTTGAGCTCGTTGACGAAGGACTGGCGAGACCAGTGATGGCTCCCGAAGGCCACCGGCTCGATCTCCATGACCTCATCGAGGTCAGACAGCATCATTGGGCTTATGCGTATCAACATCCTTCTTGATCGTCACCGACGGCGCGCGCAGGTAGAGCGGCTCGAGGCGGCTCCAGTGAAACTCTTCGGCCGGCCTCAAAGATAACCTATCCCGGGCGATTTGGGCTCCTACCACGGCCAGATTGTTTAGCTCGGGCAACGGCGAAAGCGGCGGCAGCTCGCCGGCTGCAACCGCACCGGCCAGCGACCGGGCCGCCTCCCGGTCGGCCATCCAGCGCGGGGACAGGTAGAGCCGACCGGCAAGTTCGGCGGCCGGCAGATGGGCCGGCTCGCAGGCCGGGGCCAGGTCGCCGCCCTTCCCCTCGACAAAGGCGGCAGCGAAGAGGTGCCCGGGGTTGCAGGAGAGGATGATTCCCACCGGGCGCTCGACCAGCCAGGCCAGGCACTCGAAGGTGGAGACGCCCACCACCGGCAGCTGAAGCCCCTGGGCCAGCGTGCGCGCCGTGACCAGCCCGGTGCGTACCCCGGTGAAGCTGCCCGGGCCGCGCCCGACCGCCAGGCAGGAGAGATCCCGCTTGCGCCAGCCCGCCCGAGCGAGCGCCCCGGCGATGCTGGGTAGAAGCATCGCCGCCGCCTGCTGGCGGCTGCCGCCAGGCTCGAGCGTGGACTGCCATCGCACCTGGTCGCCCTCCAGCAGGCAGAGATTGAGGCAGGGGCCGCTGGTGTCGAAGGAGAGGATGCGCACGGTATCAGCTGATGGCCGTATCATCGGCAGCCACCGCCTCCCCGGCCGGGCCCCCCGACTCTTCCGGCCTGCCGCCGGCGCCCCCGTCCGGGGCCACATCCAAATCGGCCGGCTCCTCGGAGGCGCTCGGCTCCTCGCCGGCGGCGATGAGCTGCTCGAGCTCCTCCAGGTTCATGATCACCGGCTGGGCGTGGAAGAGCAGCTGAATTGACTCGTGCTGGATCGAGCGCAGAAGGGCGTTGAACATCGTGAAAGCCTCCTTCTTGTACTCCTGCAGCGGATCGCGCTGGCCGTAACCGCGCAGCCCGATCCCCTCCCGCAACACGTCGATGTTGTGCAGGTAATCGACCCACTTGCTGTCTATGGTGCGGATCAGCACCTGCCGCTCGAGCTCGCGCATGTTCTCGGGACCAATGTGCTCCTCGCGCACCCGGTAGGCGAGCCTGGCCGCCTCCTGCAGCTTCTCGCGCAGGTCGTCGTAGGACAGCCCGACCAGCTCGTCGACCTTCACGTCCTCCAGGATCGGGATGTCGGCCCTCAATAACGAGAGCACCTCGGGGATGCCGGCGTCCTCCCAGGTCTCGGGCGGGGTCTCCGGATCAATGTGGCTGCCCAGGACAATGTCGATGTGCTCCTCGAGCATGTCCAGGATCCCCTCGCGCAGATCCCCCTTCTCCAGGATGCGCCGCCGCTCGCGGTAGATCACCTCCCGCTGCGTGTTGAGCACGTCGTCGTACTGGAGAACGTGCTTGCGGATGTCGAAGTGGTGCGCCTCCACCTTCTTCTGCGCCCCCTCGATCGAGCGGGTGACCATGCGCGATTCAATGGGCATCTCCTCGTCGACCTTCATGAACTCCATAAGCGCCTTTATCTTGTCGCCGGCAAAGATGCGCATCAGGTTGTCTTCCAGGGAGAGGAAGAAACGCGTCGTGCCCGGATCCCCCTGGCGGGCGGCGCGCCCGCGCAGCTGGTTGTCTATCCGCCTGGACTCGTGGCGCTCGGTGCCGATAATGTGCAGGCCGCCGAGCGCCACCACCTCCTCGTGCTCGCGGTCGGTGTCGACCTTGAAGCGGGCGGTGAGCTCGGCCAGCTTGCTTTCGTACTCGGGCGCCTCCGGGGTCAGCCCCTCCTTTTTCAGCTTCTCCTTGGCCAGGTACTCCGGGTTGCCGCCAAGCAGGATATCGGTGCCTCGCCCGGCCATGTTGGTGGCCACGGTCACCGCCCCCTTGCGCCCGGCCTGGGCGACAATCATCGCCTCCTTCTCGTGGTACTTGGCGTTCAGGATGTTGTGCGGGATCCCCTTGCGGATTGCCTGCACGATCGAGGCCGTCTTCTGCAGAGAGTAGAGCCGCTCGATGAGCTCGTCGGCCTTGGGAAACTCCTTTTCAATTGCCTGCACCAGCTCAAGCAGCTTATCGGCGTCTATGAGCCCGGGGCGCTCGAAGATCTTCTTCAGGGCATCAATCGACTGGCCGGTCAGCTTCTGGCGTTTGATGAGCTCCAGGGTCTTGGCAACCTTCTTCAGCAGGTACTCGCCCATGCGCTGCGGCTTGGAGAGCAGCTCGTCGACGATCTCTGACTTCTCAATGCTGGTGGTGCCGACCAAAACCGGGCGCCCGAGCTTGTGCATCTCCACGATCTCCTCGACCACCGAGAGGAACTTCTGCTCCTCGGTCTTGTAGATGACGTCCGGGTAGTCGATCCGGATGTTCGGGCGGTTGGTGGGGATGGACACCACATCGAGGTTGTAAATTTTCTGGAACTCGGCCGCTTCGGTGAGCGCGGTGCCGGTCATGCCGGCCAACTTTGGGTAAAGCCGGAAGAGGTTCTGGTAGGTGATGGAGGCAAACGTCATGGTCTCCTCCTGGATAGGCACCCGCTCCTTGGCCTCGATGGCCTGGTGCAGCCCATCGCTCCAGCGGCGGCCGAGCATCATCCGCCCGGTGAACTCGTCGACGATCACCACCTCCGGCTTGCCCTCCTCGTTGGGGCGGATCACGTAGTCGGTGTCCCGCTTGTAAAGCTCCTTGGCCCGTAACGCCTGCGACAGGTGGTGAGCCAGGTTCCAGCGGACGTCGTAGAGGTCGCTCGTGCCGATAAGCTTCTCGGCGTTCATCACCCCGCGCTCGGTCAAAAGGACGTTGCGGGTCTTCTCGTCCACCCAGTAGTCGCAGTCCTCGTCGTCCTTATCGACCCCCCGCTCGAGCAGGGGCGCAATCTGGGCCATGTGCTGGTAGATGTCCACAAAAGACTCGGTGGGAAAGCCGGAGATTATGAGCGGCGTTCGCGCCTCATCGATCAGGATGTTGTCCACCTCGTCGACGATCGCGTAGTAGTAGGGGCGCTGGACGAGCTGCTCGAGCGAGGGGCGCATGTTGTCGCGCAGGTAGTCGAAGCCGAACTCGTGGTTGGTACCGTAGGCGATATCAGCCCGGTAGGCCTCGTACTTCTCCTGGTCCGGCTGGTGAGAGTAGACAAGCCCGACCGTAAGCCCGAGGAATTTGTAGATCTGCCCCATCCACTCGGCGTCGCGCCGGGCCAGGTAGTCGTTGACCGTCACCACGTGGACGCCACGCCCGGACAGCGCGTTCAGGTAGGCGGGCAGCGTCGCCACCAGCGTTTTGCCCTCACCGGTTCTCATCTCGGCGATCTTGTTGAAGTGCAGCGCCGCCCCACCCATGATCTGCACGTCGAAGTGGCGCATGTTGAGCGTTCGCTTGGCAGCTTCGCGGCAGACGGCGAAGGCCTCGGGCAAAAGCCGCTCCAGCACCTGGGCCAGCACCTTGTCCTTCTGATAGCGGAACTGGCCTGGCATCCTGGGGGCATCGGGCGGCATGAGCGCCACATCCTCCACCTCGGAAAGGGCCGCCTCGATCGTCCGCCGGAACTGGGCCGTCTTGCCCTGCAGCTCCTCGTCGGAAAGGGCGGCCATCACCGGCTCCAGGGCGTTGGTGCGCGCCACGTAACCTTCGAGGGTCTTGAGGCGCCTCTCGTTCGTGTCCCCGAAGAGCCCCTTGACCCACTGCCGTGCTCTTTCGTCCCAGCTGTCAGACATCTATAATCCTCGCCCCTCGGCCATCCCTCTGCCGCAAGCCGTTGCCGCCTTGAGGCTTGCTAATCCCGGCCGGCGAGCAGAAAACCACGAGCCGGGAATCCGCCGTAATATTTCGTGAACACTGCCGACCTGAGCCGGTCCTAGAGGTCAATTCTAACATGGGCCGCCGGGCCGGCCGCCCGCGGCCCGGCGGCGCTGCGCTTGGCTTTCGACTAAACTGTAACTGGAGGAAGCTGCCATGACCTCAGATAACGCCAGGGCCGGGGGCACCCCCGTTGCGCTTTCCGGGATGAGCCTGGAGGAGCTCATCGAGTTTGCCCGGCAATGCGGGCTGCCGCCCTTTCGCGCCCGCCAGCTTCACAGCTGGATCTACGCCAGGGGCGCCGGCTCCTTTGCGGAGATGACGGACCTCTCCCGCCAGATAAGGGCCGACCTCGCCGAGCGCGCCACCGTGCCGCTGCTTGAAATGGCCCACCGGCAGCTGAGCACGGACGGGACGCGCAAATACCTTTTCCGGCTTCCTGGCGGGCAGATGGTCGAATCCGTGCTCATGTCCTTCCAGGACCGCCCGAGCCTGACCGCCTGCCTGTCCAGCCAGGTCGGCTGCGCGGTCGGCTGCACCTTCTGCGCAACCGGCTTCATGGGCTTCACACGCAACCTGACCGCCGCCGAGATTGTCGACCAGGTGATGGCCATCCAGCGCGACTCCGGGCTCAGGGTGGCCAACGTGGTCTATATGGGACAGGGCGAGCCGCTTCTCAACGTCGAGGAGGTGATAAGGTCGGTGCGGACGCTCGGCGAGTCGGTGGGGATCGGCCAGCGCCACATAACCGTCTCCACCTCCGGCATCGTGCCCGGCATAAGGCGCCTGGCCCGGGAGCGGCTGCAGGTGACGCTGGCGCTGTCGCTGCACGCGCCCGACGCCCTGACCCGCGGGCAGATAGTGCCGGTGAGCAGGAAATGGGGGACCACCGAGCTCATGGACTCGCTCAAGGAGTACTACCAGGCCACCGGGCGGCGGCTGACCATCGAGTACGTGCTGCTGGCCGGCGTCACCGACCGCCCGGAGCAGGCGGAGATGCTGGCGGAGCTGGTGGGCGGCCTCCATTGCAACGTGAACCTCATCCCCTACAACCCGACCAGGAACCGCTCAGGCGAGGTCTGTTACCAGCGCCCCTCGCTGCGGGCGCAGCAGCGCTTCGCCGAGATTGCCGCCCGCTCCGGCAAGACCGTGACCATAAGGCTCGAGCGCGGCACGGACATAGACGCCGCCTGCGGGCAGCTTCACAACACCTACACGGCCGGCGCCTGAGGCGGCGCCCCGGCCCGGCGGCCGCCGGCAGCCCCGCCTGGCAGGAGCGTCTCGCCGGCAAGCGGCACGAAGGAGAACTTGCCGCCGGCGCCGACCACCACGTGCCCCCAGGGTACGCCCGGCTCGTGATCGAAGACCACCAGCCAGCCCTCGCTGGCGGCCGTGGCCAGCCATCGCTCCTTCACGTCGCAGCTTTCCAGGGGAAAGTGGTCGTAGCCCATCACCCAGGGCGGGCTCACGTGGGAGGCCGTGGGCATGATGTCGGCAAAATAAATGCCCTTCTGCCCGCCGGACTCGAAGGTGACCACCTGATGTCCCCTGGTGTGCCCGCCGGTCACCCGCGCCCAGACGCCGGGGACAATCTGGCAATCGCCCTCGATGATCTCCAGCACGCCGTGCTCCGCCAGCGGCTGGAAGTCCTGGGCGCGGTAGCTTGCCCGCGCCCGGGCGTTGGCGTTGTGCGCCTGTTCCCACTCCCGGCGCTGCACGTAATACCTGGCCCTGGGATAGGTGGGCACCAGGCGCTCGCCGTCCAGGCGGGTGGCGCCGCCCGCGTGATCGAAGTGCAGGTGCGAGATAACCACCGCCTCCACGTCCTCGTTGACCAGACCGGCAGCGGCCAGCGCCTGCCCGTGGTCGATGAGCGTGGCCAGACCGTAGCGCTCCCGCTCGCGGTCGGCCCAGCGGTCGCCCATGCCGGTCTCCACCAGCACCCGGTGCCCGCCCGTTTCGATGAGCAAAAGGTTGCAGGCCAGGGTGACCCGGTTGAGCTCGTCGGGCGGGGAGAGCTTGCTCCAGAGCGGTCTGGGCACGACGCCGAACATGGCCCCGCCGTCCAGCTTGAAGGTGCACTCCCTGATGATTGTCAGCTCCGCCTGCCCGAATCTCAATGCACTGTCCCCCGCTGCCTGCCCTCAATATCGACGCCGAAGGCCTTGAGCTCGCTTACCGCCCTTTTTTTGGCGGCCGGGCTGGGCACCGTCTTGTAGACGGTCGTCCACAGCTCGACCAGCCGGCGCGCGGCCTCGCGCTTGACCAGCTTGTCGCCGGTCGAGCAGTAAATATTGTCCCAGGTCTTGATCTCCTTGAGCAGGGTGGGCAGCCTGGCCTGCAGGATGTCCGCCTCGCGCGAAAGCCAGGCGGGCGCCCCCGGGTATCTGGCCGCCTGCCGGTAATACCTGGCCGCTGCCGCGTCGTTGTGGGCGAACAGGTACTGGTTCGCGCCGGCGATAAAGGGCAGGTACCAGTTGTCCTGGTTGGCCCGCATCCCGCGCCTGATGATGCGGTCGGCCTGGTCCGGGCGGCGGGCCTCGGAGCCGACCGAAAAGGCGGTGAACCAGTAGGCCTGGATAAACTTCGGATCGAGCTGGGTTATGAGGTCCAGGTAGGCATAAGCGAAGCGGTTGTGATCCCGCAGGCGCGCCTTGTAGTCACCGAAGTACTGGATGAAGGCCAGCCACCAGATATCGGCCAGGAGCTGGTCGTAGCCGAGGGACAGGGCTTTGACCGCCGCCGGACTGGGTATGAGAGGCGCACTGCCGGCGGTGCCGGCTGCCCGCCTCTCGAGCTGGGACAGCAACCCGAGCTGGCTCAGGTGAATGGCGGCGCCCAGAACGGCCAGCCAGGCTACAAGCAGGGCCGAGCTGCGCACCCGGGCTGGAATTGCTCTGTGGAAAGTCATTTGCCGACGACCGCGGTTGTCCTTGCCTGCCCGCCCGCTAACACAATACAACAAAGTCGCCCGGCCCGCTTGCCGGGCCGGGCGACTTTGACCGAGCCCGCCTGGTACGGACAGCGGGCCCCACACGTCGCCTACTGGTTGGAGAGGACCAGGGTAGTTCCAGGGGCGCTGCCGGCGATGCCGTTCTTGGCCGAGTCCACGCCCTCGATCGCGTACGAGCTGGAGTTGACCCCGACCGAAGCGGTGCCGATGCCGCAGTAGCCGATCTGTCCCGGGTTCTGCCCGGCGATCGCCGCCGAGGACGGCGCCTTCTGCCGCTCCTGCGGCACGTTGCTCACGGAGATCGAGA
>JAJPGY010000044.1 GCA_021325555.1 Pseudomonadota bacterium
GAAGTTCTTGCTGGAGCGCGTTACGTCGACGGGATCAGGAGAAAGGAGGAGAAACGCACAGAGGATGCCGCCTGACAGTTTTTACACAGGACTTGACGAAACCTCGCGCACGCGAGAATATTGCCGGCAGCGGGGTTATGCTTACTCAGTCCGATTCTGCCTCAACTGCAACCAGCGATCAGGGAGGAAGTCGTCGATTTGCGAGGTCTTTGCCTGACGGGAATCTGGTCAGCACGTCTTTGAAGTACTAAGTCCAGATGGGGCGGTCGGCGCACACCTTACGCATGCCCATGACCTGCCATCGTAATTCCCGCACTCAATTTTACTTGACGTCAATCACAACTGCTGCTTATTATGCCTTCTGTGGACCGGACATGAGGAGCGAACCATGGCGGACATTATGGGATTGACGTTGGACGCTGAACGTGGGCACGGCTGCTCAATAAAAGCCGACCTGGACCGGTTGGCTGATCCGGAAGCCAGAAAAGAAGAGCTTGTACTCATCCAAGCCGCCAATTCAAAGAGAAGAGAGGCAGACCCCACATTGCCCAGGTTGGAGTTATCGGTAGGTATCCTCGATGACTACTCGCATAACGATATGTTGGTGCTGATGAGATATGTACCAGGTCTGTTCTCCCTTCCGTTCAAAGACATGAGAGCTAATGTCGGCAAGGTCTCAGTTATTCCTAGCTGGGGCAGTGTGTACTCGGAATCCTTCGACCCCGGATTTCCTCAGTCCTCGCGTCGCTCGAAATGTGCACCATGACCATCCGGACAGTGCGCCTTGCTGATAAGCCGAGGGGGAGCGTTGCAGCAAGCGCATGGTTGAGGTCAGGCTAGCACTGTTATTTAAATGGACTTTGGTAGCTTCCCGGGCAAATACGATGTATTCGTGACGTTTCGGCCGTTTGTCAAACTCCTTCTTTTTTTGAAGTAGCTTCTCCACATCTAGCCCGCGCCGCGGGTCTCTTGGGCGCGGACCCGTGGTGCCTATAGCAGTCTTGCGCGGCGGACCGCCACCGTCCATCTCGGACTCCGTTTGTGGCTGTGGGGGCGCAGGCCGTTCTGGCTCTTCCGGTATGTCGGGGGGATCTATCATTAGCGGATTGAGCGCTAGAAGAATCTCAACTCCATTATGCACGGGCATGCAAGTTTCTATTCACATGGTAACGGAATTCGAGCGGAACGTCCTCGGACACTCACGCCTGCCGCGACAGTATTCGTTGGTCCACGTGCGAGTAGTTTCGCTCCAGGAAGAAGCTCGCCCAGCAATCCTGGGCATAATGACGTGCCACCGCCAGGGCAACTGGGTGGTGGCCCTCCGCCCGGACAGTTCAATAATCCTGGTTTGACGAATACGCTGCCTCCCGGCCAGCAGCTAAAGCAGTCGAATAGGGCATCAGCAACTACAGCCTGGAAGCGGGACGGGGAAGATGAGGAGGACGAAGAGACCGCTGAGGAAAGCAGTGAGTCGGACTTCCAACCAGTTAGCTTTGTTCAGCCTCTGGTGGAAACGTCAACGACAGGTCTGATCTTGCGTACAGCACAGACGCCAACTGCAGACTTGAGATCATCAGAGCGGTGCTCGCTAAAGGTCGGAAAACATGGTGATCTGCTGTTGGATCAAGGGGAGCTGCTTGTTCATGCAAATGGGACCTGCCGGATTAAGGCGCCGCATGGCACGATCGCCGTACGCAGAGGTACGGTAGCGATAATCGCTGAAGATCGAGACTGCTTGAAAGTACGGGTGGTCACAGGACAAGTCAGGCTGCACAGATCACGCAACCAGACTGGCGAGTTTTTCGAGTGATTGCTCCCAACCGTTGTTGTGCCGATCCGCCGTTGCTTGCGCAATGAAGTTTGTATGCTTGATGATGACTTCTGTACCCTTGTCCCGGGCTATGAACTCCACCGTCACCACTGTATCTTTGGCGGGAAACTCATCCGAGCTGTTTGTCCAAGTGAAGACCAGTTTTTTGTTCGGCACAACCTCTTTGTAGATGCCGGTCATAAATCCAGACTTACCCTCGCATCCCGCATAGTCAAAGTCAACGCGGTAGTTGCCGCCGACACGCACGTCTTGCTCGGCGCGAACACCTGCTACCGCGCCACCGCCAAGCCACTTGCTGAGCTGATCTGGCTCAGTCCAAGCCTTAAAGACTCGGTCGACGGGAGCGATTATCACCTTTCTTACTTCCACGGTCACTTTTTGTTGTGTCTGAGTCATTTTTCGTTTCTCCTTGTGCGTTCTCATTAGCTAAGTAATCTTCGAGCGAATCGAGCTGCGATTGCCAGAACCGCTGGTAGGCAGAGAGCCACTCTTCCGCTTCGCGCATGGGATCAGACTTCAGCCTCAAGTAGTGAACCCGCCCTTGTTGCTCACGAGTGATCAGGTTTGCATTCTCGAGCAGCTTCAAGTGTTTAGAGATGGCGGGCAATGACATGTCGAAAGGACGAGCAAGTTCCAAGACTGTGCACGTTCCTCTCGCCGCGAGGTTGCTTATGATCGCTCGGCGCGTCGGATCTGACAGAGCAAAGAATGTTCTGTCCAGCTGTTCAGAATAATGTTTAACCATACCGTTAAATATTGCCATGCCCGATTGAATTTGTCAAACGGATGTCACGCAGCACCCTCAGGTGCTTCGACTTGATGAAGGGAAACTGCGTGCTGAGAAGTGTTATGCCACCAATTGATTGGACACAAATCTTGAAGAGCAAAACATCAATGCCGGGGTGCCGTGCTCACCGTTTCCAGGTTGCCAGGAAGATTGATAGCGTGCGCCCGCCTAATGCGTCAGCTCGTCGACGAAGTCGTCGGGATCCTCGGTGATCTCCATGGAGAAGACGCCGCCGTCAACCGGCTCGGGAGCCGGTTCGGCAGGGATGCGCGCAAGCACGAGCGGAACGTTGTAGGACAAATTGAAGCCGACGTCGGACATCGAAAGCAGGCTTGTGGCCTCGAACAGGGCCACGAGCCAGGGGATGAATGTCCAGCAGAAGACCACCGACCAGATGCCGGCAGCACGTTCTCCCAGATAGAACTTGTGGGCCCCGACAAAGCCGGCAAAGATGGCCAGCATGGCGGCGACGGTGCGGCTCTTGCCCCCCTCGATGCGTCCGGAGGCGGCCTCGATGAGCTTTTTCCTGCGGGCGCTGCGGCGCTCCTCCTCCTTGAGCGCCTCGATGTGCTCCACCGTGCGCTTCACCATGGGCGGCCCCTCATGACCGCACAGGCAGCGCGGGCTGGCGACAAGCCCCTTGCGGAAACCGTAGAGCTCCGCTTCGGTCAGGCGCCGCTTGCAGCAGCCGCAGTAGAGAGGCACCACCTTCAGCTCGAAAGCCTCGGCTGCCTGGAAGCTATTGCCCCCGGTGGGGACAAGCGCGTCCACCACCGCGTTGTCCTGAAGCAACTTCGCCTTCTGCTCCATCTCGCTTTTGCCGGGCAGGTCCGCCGCCTTGTCCAGTATCACCCGGTATTGCTCGGCAGCCTCAGCCAGCTTTCCATCCTTCTCCAGAGCCTGCGCCAGCAGGGACCTTAGCTCCACCTCGCGCCTGTCTTGATCGGCAAGCCCCTTGCCCCGCTTAAGGGCGAGCTGAAAACAAACGGCGGCTTCATCGTACTCCTTACGCGCCAGAGCGTCCCTGCCTTTGTCCAGCCAGTCCTCAAGCGCCTCCTTGAGCCCGCCTTCGGGAGCGGCGACGTCGCCGACCACCGGCACCTGCTCGAGCGACAGCACCTTGCCGCAGCTGTGACAGATGACCTCCCACGACTCGAGAAGCGTTTGACACTGGGGGCATGGCTGCATCGCGATGTTCGACCGCCGGGGGACTCCAGACCTCTATACGCCCTACTATAGCGGAAAGACAGTCAGCCGGTCCCGTTGACAAGGTCAGCGGCCGCCCGCGGTCCCGGTCGATCCACTGTCCGGGCTGCCGCCGCCGGGAATGAGGTTGTATCCCCAGGCTGAGCGGAGCAAGGGCGGAACCTTGAGGGCCCCGGCCACATTGCGGGCAACCGCCCGGTAATCGGCCCTGGGCTCCAGGTGTTTTAGCAGCTCGGAGTAGCTGTCGGCCTGGGCTATCATGGGCGCATAAGCTTTCGGCGCGCTTGCCGCCGCCTTCGTCGGGGGCGGCAGCGGGGTCGGGCGCAGGGTTCTGGAGATCATCTCCTCCTGCTCGGGCGTGAGCACGGACCCGTAGCGGGCCCAGATGTAGCGTATGCTCCGGCTGCCGGCCGCGCCGCCGTCCTTCACCCGGCTGTCGCCTATGTAGAGGACCTCCGGCGGGCGCGCGTTGTAGTCCTTGAGGATCTGATCCAGCCCGTCCGGATTCGGCTTTTCAAACTCGCGGGGCAGAAGCGTCGTGGACTGGAATCTGTAAGGCTGCGCCAGGAACGATTGCACGCGCTGGCGCCCGTAGTCGAGGGCCTCCGGCGACACGACCCTGCTCGGGCTGGGCTCCGGCACATCCATCGCGTAAAGCCTCTGGATAGGACCGTCCAGCCCCAGTTGCGTGGTGCGGGCAAGCGCCATGTACATCGGGGCGTCGGTGAGCGCCGCCACGTTCACGCCCCTGCGCGTCAGCTCCTGCAACGTCTCCACGACACCCGGGAAAGGCTGGAGATTTTCCAGGCGCTTTTCGTCCATGGTCTGCCAGTAGGGGCGCGAATAGCGGTCGGTGAACTCCTGCGGGGTGCCCGGGAAGCTGCGCGCCAGCGCAGACTCTTCCAGGGTCCACGGGTACTCGTGCATGCGCCGCTCGTCCATCACCTTGCCTATCTGTTTGGCCACCTCGAGCTTGCTCAGGCCGCTCTCGGCCGACAGGCGGTCGATGTTCTCCTGCATGGCCGGCACCAGCGTGTCGTAGAGCTGCCAGAGCGTGCCGTCGAGATCCGTGACCACCAGCTTGACCCTGGGCGGGCTTATCGCGTCGTGCATGGCGAGCAAATTAGATTTCACCTGACCGGCGCTCACCCGGCCGCCTGCCAGATCACCGACGCCCAGACCACGCCCGAAAACTGCGTCGGCGGCCGCGCGCCCGAATATCGAGCCTGCCATGGTCATCGGCAGCGCTCCGGCAAAGGCGGCGCCCTCCTGCCCGACGGCGCTGCGCATCTCCCGGGTGAGAACCGCCTGGTCGGCCCCTGGTCGGGCTGCCAGCTGGGCAATCTCGGCGGTGCGCTCGATCAGCCCGCGCGCCGACCAGGCGGCGACGAGCGCATTGGCCGCGAACCCCCGCGGGCAGACGACGGCAATTGCCGCCCCGGCCACGGCGTCCTGCCAGTGGTTCTCAAGGTAGTGCCCGCTGGTCGAAAGCGGATGATGGACGAGATCGGCAGCCCCGGCCTTCAGGTTCGACCAGGCGCTGCTCACGGCATCGGCCAGCCCCCCGGCGACGCCGGTGCCGATAACCTCTAGCTCTCGTTTGGGCGCGGATACGTCCATGAAGGGATACCCGATCGGTGACGTGCCAATCAGGTGGATTATGTCCGGAGCCCGCGAGGCAGGAACATGGTGATCCTCCCATCCCCTGGTACTCCTACGAAACCGGGCTCAGGTTTGCGCCTCAGGCAGCCGTCTACTCGTCGCTCGATTCGCTGGGGTATTCGCCGATCTTCACCTGCAGCGCCATAAGCGAGCCGTTCCTGTTCAGGAGCAGATGGACCGTGCTGCCCGGGTTGCGGCTGCGGATAAACGTCCGCACGTCTTTGGCCGAGGCGACCGGCTTGCCCTCGATTCGCAAGATGACATCCCCCTGCGCGACGCCGGACTGCTCCGCCGGGGAGCCGGGGGCAACGCGGGCCACCAGAACCCCTTTCGTGCTCTCGGGCAGCCCGAGCGATTTGGCCATCCGCGGGTCCAGATCCTGCATGTAGATGCCGACGTACGGGCGGGGAACCGAGCCGTGCGCGATCAAGCCGTCCGCCACCTGCCTGGCCACGTCGACCGGAATGGAAAATCCGATGTTCTGGGCATCGCTGCGGATGGCGGTGTTGATGCCTATCACCTCGCCGTGAATGTTAAGCAGCGGCCCGCCGGAGTTGCCCGGGTTGATCGCCGCATCCGTCTGGATCAGCTCGACGTTGCTCTTGCCGTCCCCGAGCGAGCGCCCGAGCGCCGAGACGATGCCCAGGGTGACGCTGTGGTCCAGCCCGAGCGGGCTGCCGATGGCGATCGCCCAGTCGCCCGGCCTGAGCCCTTTGCTCGTGCCCAGCCTGGCAACCGGCAGGTTGCTGGCATCAATCTTGAGGAGCGCGAGATCGGTGAAGCTGTCACGCCCGACCACGCGGGCCTTGAACATGCGCCTGTCGGCCAGGGTTACCTTGATGTCCTGGGCGCGGCGGATGACGTGGTTGTTGGTCAGGATATAACCGTCGGGGCGAATGATCACGCCCGAGCCGGTGCCCTGCTGTTCGAATTTTCTCGGCTGGTCGCCGAACGGCTGCGGGCCGGGTCCGAAAAAGAAGTCCAGACCGCCGAACGGCAGGCCGAAGTGAAAGGGAAAGTCAGGGACGGCGACGCTGGTACGGGTGTCGATATTGACCACGCTCTTGACGGCGTCGCTGGCAATGTCGGCGATCGTAGATTCGCCGATCGGCAGCCCGTGCTGGCCCGCAACCGCGGGGCCGGCAGGGGCCAGGGTGGTGGCGGCCGGGGGCGCGCCCGTCGTGCTCAAACCGCCCGGCCAGAACTGGTGCCCGGCAAAGAAGCTCAGGCCGGCGGCCGCCAGCCCGGCGACAAACCAGGCGGCGGGGCTGCCTCTGCGCGCAGGCGCGCTGGTGGTCGGGGTTGTCTCGCTGACACTTTTCATCTTTGGCACCCTCTCCATGCGAACAATTTGATCATAACAGCGGCCGCACATTAAGTGACTGGCGCCGCTCACTGCCGCCGGCCGGAGAGCGGCCCCACCCGGTCGTGCGCCAGTATGTAGATGAGCGAGGCAGCACCGCATACGGTGGAGCAGATCGAAAGCGTCCGCGGCACGGAAATCCAGCTTATTGCCGTCAGGGAAACTCTGCCTGACCGGCTGCCCGAAGGCCAGGCCGGTGCCGCTTGCCGGAACGCCGCTGTCCACCTTCATGGCGCTGCCCTTGCGCTGCCATCGAGAGCCGCTCACGCGGCCAGCAATAGCGCTCGTTCCGCGCGTTCCGGGCTGAGAAGAAGAACCTCCAGGACTGCCGAGGACTCTCGGGAGAAGCTGACCTGCGTAAGGCGCCGCTCGAGCGTTCTCACCATCTCAGCCAACTCCAGCATGCTAAGGCAATCGCGCCCTTCCCGCAAGAGGGTCATTTTGATCTTCAAGCGCACGATCACCAGCAGGAAAAGCAGATGATGCAGCCCGGCAAGCAGGCTCAAGCCGGCAAGGCCGTTGCCGAAGTAGAGCTTGCTGAAAATCCGGCAATAAATGTAGCGCGACAGCAGATCGTCGAGCCCCTCATCCAGCTCTCCGAGCAGGAAATCCCTCAATTGCTGGAAGCCGTAGCTGGCGCCCGCGGATGCAAGCCGCACTGCCGGCGGTGGCGCGACCAGCTGCTTGAGCAGCGCCTGTGCGTCGAGATCGGACGCTCCGGAGGCAAAGGGATCATCCGGCAGGTACAGCCGCAGCAACTCCTTGAGCAGGAGCTGATCCACCACCCTGGGGCGGGCTTCCATTTTCGGCAACCTCTCCAGGTTGCACCCGGGCGGAAGGCGCTTCAGTACCTCTGGCACCTGCCGGAACAGCCTGCGCTCCACGCCTTTGCCGCCCCGTGCCCGGACGGCGGTCATCAGATCCTCTTCGATCACCAGGTAGTCGTCCCAGGCGAGCGGCTGCCCGTCGACAAGCTGGGTCTGCGACCAGTCAGACGTCACAGACGGGTAGAGGCGCTGAAACAATGCCCACCTGTCCTGGAGAAATTCGCGCTGCTCGGTGAGCGGCCGCCCCGAGTTCAAAAGCGCCCCGGTGCTGGCGAAGCTGACCGAAGCATACACTCCGCTCGGCGTCCGGGTGAAGGTATAGGGAAACAGCCGGCACATCGCCGGCTTGGCCTCCGCCCCGAAGTTGAGGTGGAGCCAGCAGCGGTTGTCTTCGGTGAGAAACTCGCAGCGGCCGTCCGCCCGCTTCTCGAGAGTGTGCGTGAAAGACTTAAGCTTCGCATCGTTGCTGCCCAGCTTGCGGAAGAGCCTGCCCGGATCGAGCCGGCCTTGCTGGAACGAGCCGGCGAGCACCGAAATCCGGGCCTGGTCTTCAGCCGTCGCCGGAACAGGCCACTCGAGACAACAGTTGCCGCAGCCTGTGCACTCGTAATTGATGCCCTCGGGAATTCGCAGGTCCGTCATGATTACCCTAACAATAACATTCTTAATGCTGCAGGCGGGACGGCTTGCTCATCGAGTAATTTTTTCCCGCTGCGGGTAGAGAGAGATATCGGGGGTCGGCATGAAGAGACGAGGAATCACAAACGCCGGGCTTTCGCGACTGTGGCTCTGTCTGTGGGCTATATCTCTGGCGGTGGTGAGCCTTGCCGCGATCGGGCTGCCGGCGGCCGCAGCCAGGCCGCCGGTGGCACAGGCGGCAAGCCGGGTGGCTGATAAATGGGCGGTTGTCGTCGGCATCAGCCAGTTCGCCGATCCCAAGGTGCCGGCGCTCAAGTACTCGGCCAAGGATGCCGAGGATTTTTACAACTATCTGATCGATCCGTCCGCCGGCCGCTTCGCCAAAGATCACGTGAGGCTTCTTCTGAACGAAAACGCCTCCAAGGTCAACATCATGGATGCGCTGGGCGATTCCTTTCTGCCTCACGCCGCGATGCCGGAAGATCTGGTCGTCATCTATCTGTCGACTCACGGCTCGCCGGCGGGCGCAGACATTCGCGGCGTAAATTATGTCGTCGCCTATGACACGCAGGTGGACAAACTGTTCGCGACCGGGCTGGAGATGAAGCAGCTGATGCGCACGATCAAAGAAAGAGTCCATACCAGCCGGATCGTCTTGATCATGGACACCTGTTACAGCGGCGCCGGGGCCGAAGGGGGCCATAAAGGGATCACGCGCACGAACGTGGACACTCAGGAGGTCGCGCAGGGAATCGGAAGCATGGTCATCTCATCGAGCTCGCCCGACCAGCGCTCCTGGGAATCCGATCAGTTGAAGAACAGCTACTTCACGAAATATCTGGTCGACTCTCTGAGGTCGAATGAAGGGAAGGTGTCCGTCGAGCAGGCATTCAATTCCATGAGGCAGCGCGTGCAAGCCGAGGTTCTGCGCGACAAGGGGGAGATGCAAACACCCGTCATGGCCAGCGCCTTCGTCGGGCCGCCGCTCATGCTCGGGGTTCCGCCGTCGGTTTCGCGATCGGCACCGTATTTGGTGCTCCCCTCCGAGCAGGAAGCTCCGGCAGGCACGAAGATCGCTCCGGGCACCAGCCTGGTCTCTTACGCTCAACACATGAGGCTGGCCAATCAGCTGATCGCCAGGCACAAGCTCTGGGACGCGGCTCATGAGCTGGAGCAGGCCACCCAGCTCAATCCGGGCTCGGTGGAAGCCTATATCGTCTCCGCCGACGTGTACGACGCGCAGAGGCGCTATCCCCAGGCCCTGGAGGCGGCTAAAAGGGCGGTTATCAACGACAGGGACTCGTCGCGGGGGCATGAGGCTCTTTCGCGAGCGTACCTGCGCACGGGCGAGTATGGTGAGGCGCTGCGCCAGGCTCAACTGGCCGTCACCCTCGACCCGGCCAATTCGGCGGCCCACAACCTGCTCGGATATATTCAAGAGCACAAGTTCACCAGAGTCGATCAGGCCGAGCAGGAGTATCGCAAGGCCCTCGAGCTGAACCCGCTCAACACGCGGGCGCTGGTCAATCTCGGACTGCTGCTGGAAAGCGAGCGCAACGACCGCGATCAGGCGGAAAAGCTTTATCGCAGCGCCGTTGCCAGCGACGCCGACGACTGGGAAGCTCATTTCGCCCTGGGCAGGCTTCTGGGCAGGAAGGGGCAGTATGCCGAAGCGGAGACCGAGCTTGTCCGGGCCATACAGCTTGACCCATCCAACTCCGCGCTCCACAGCGACCTGGGCACCATCCTCGCCCATGACAGATCGAGACAGGAGGAAGCCGAAAAAGAGCTGCGCAAGGGCATCGAGCTGAGCCCGGACAGCGGCGACGCCCACCTCGACCTCGCCCGGTTTCTGGAAGTCTCGGGGGGCCGCGTGGATGAGGCGGAGGCGGAATTTCGCAAGGCTATAGAGCTCAATTGCGGTCTGGACGATGCCCGGGTCGGGCTGGGCAATCTTTTGATTGCCCAGAGAAACAGCTACGACGAGGCGGACAAGCAGTTTCGCAAAGCGCTGACCACGAATCCGAAGAACGCGGCCGCCCACGTGGGAGTCGCCATGGTCTACATGCAGCTCTACAGGAACTTTCAGGGCGCCGAGGACGAGCTGCGGAAAGCGCTGCGCCTGAACCCGAACGACCCGGTGGCCCACGACCAGCTCGGGCTCCTGCTGAGCACCGGATTCGAACGCTACGACGAAGCGCGCCAGGAGTTCGAGAAGGCGATCAAGCTGGATCCCGCCAGTGCCCGGCCGCATTACCACCTGGGCCGCCTCCTGGTCGACCGGCAGAAGGCTTACGGCGAGGCCATGCAGGAGTTTCAAAAAGCGCTGGCCGCCGACCCGGGCAATTCACACATCTTAACCACCATAGGGTGGCTACAGGTCTCGCACTACAAGAAATACAAGGAGGGCGAGGCCAACTTCCGCAAAGCGATCGAGCTGAACGTCGGCGATGCGGAAGCCCATTACAGGCTGGGCATGCTCCTGTCCGAGCACTACGGCTGGCGCAAGCAGGGCGAGCCCGAGCTGCGCAAAGCGCACCAGCTCGATCCGTCCAATGGCGACTATACCCGGGCCTTCAGTCATTACTGCCACTGAGGCGTCCGCCAGCACGTTACAACTTATTCGTTCGGGCAGCCGGGGTGCCCGCGCCCGCCTGCAGCGGCCGGGATTCGACCGCCTTAAACTGGGGTATATAGGAGGAGCCTGGGGCTCAAGGCAGCACTTAAGGAAGATTCGAGAATGACACAGCACGAGCGCAGACTGAGCATGGCTCTCGACGACGCCTACCATTATTGCCGCCGCCTGGAAGCGCGGGAGGAGAACCCGGAGCTGTTCCACCTGATGGCGGCCCTGCACACGGTGGACGCGGCTTTGCAGTCGGCGGAGGAGGGCCAGGAGCCCCGGCTCGGCCCGCGGATCTCCTGCGAGGCCTGGTCCCGCGTGCGCGACAGCCTCTATGACTTCCTGGTGACGTCGACCCCGGGCTACTTTCTGGTCTACGCGAACGACGACGCCACGCCGTGTGAAGCCGGCAACCAGTGGCCTGATAAAGGGCTTCTGGAGTTCTATCCGGAGAGCGGGCGGCGGCGGGAAGACAGATTCACAAGCAATCTGGACAACCTCGATCCGGGGACGAAGACCACCCTGCGCTGGCTCTTCGCCGAAGGCCGGCAGAACGTCCGTCCGTCCGACTTCAGCAAGCAACCGATCGTCCTCGAGGAGGAGGAGGCCAACGAGCTTCTGGACCGCCTGTATCTCGTGTGCGCGGAAGAGGCGGCGCGGGGGAAAAAGAGAGCGCACCAGAAGTGGTGGCAACTTTACTGGGAGGCATCATCGTGCCGGGACAATCAGGAGAAACGCCGCTTGCATAAAGATATGGACCGCTTGCAGGCCGTCTGGGGACGGCCGAGTTAGGCGCAGACCTCCGGGACCCCTATAATAGGCGGGGGAAATTGCCGGCCGTCATGGCGATCCGGTACACTGACTGGTTGATTGTTCGCACCGGGAAGAAAAGCAGTGAGCGACCCGCCGATAGACATGGAAGCCCTGGTGCTGGCCTGGGAAGATGATTCCCCCGGCAATGCCTATTACCTGGACAAAGAGTCCGGCAACGTCGAGCTCGTGCAGCAGGGGCTCTATGACCTGCGCGATCTCACCGACGAGATCGAATGTCACCGCGAGCGGTATCTGTACGTTCCGAAACCGAGCCCCGGCCAGCTGCGCCAGGATCTCCTCGATTTCGCCGGCACCGTGACCGATCCCCGTCTCGCGCGCCTCCTTGACGTAGCCCTGGAGAGCCCGACCCCCTTGCAAGCAGTCAGAAGCGTCCTGTCCGGCAGCGCCGGCGAATGCGACAGGTGGGAAGAGTTCCGGAACAGTCGGGTGCGGCTGCGCGTCAGGCAGTGGTTGTCGGCGAATATGATCGCCAGAGAACAAGAGATCGAGGACTTCACGCCGCCGGAGTGACACGAGCACCGCCGGCGCCAAAGGAGGACAAGGTGTCGAAAACTGTAGTTCTGACCGGAGTCGGACGGGACCGCGTCGGGATAGTAGCCGATGTGGCGGATCAGTTGTACAAGCTCGGCTGCAATCTTCTCGACTCGAGCATGACCCTGCTGCGGGGAGAGTTCGCCCTCATCCTCATGTTGCAGCTGCCCGAAGACAAATCCGTGTCGGACCTGAAGGAGGCGCTTTCCGGGGTGGAGGAGCGCATGGGATTGACCATCACCGCCCGGGAGCTCAGCGAAGAGGAGGCGCGAGAGCCCGCCGAGCCAATTAACCCCTTCATGATCTCGGTTTACGGAGCGGATAAGCCCGGCATCGTGGCCGGGATCACGCGAGCGCTTGCCGAGATGGGGATCAACATCACCGACGTCCAGACGAAGTACTCGCACGCCGGCGAGCAAGAGATCTTCGTGATGATGCTCGAGGTCACCGTACCCGAGGCATTACCCGAGCAGGCTCTGGAAGCGGCGTTGCACCAGATCGGCAAGGACCTGGAGGTGGACGTTTCGGTTCAGCAGATCGAGGTTTATGAGCTCTAGACATGGCCATCCTTCCCGTTCTGCTCTACCCCGACCCCATCCTCAAGACCGTCTGTGAGCCGGTGGCGCAGCTGGACGAAGAAGTGCTGCGCTTCATCGCCGACCTGGTCGAAACCCTGGAGAGCAACCCGGGTTGCGTGGGGATTGCCGCACCGCAGGTCGGCACGACCAGACGAATCATCGTCGTCGACGCCTCGCGCGGGCGCAAGCCGGTGCCCAACCATGGTCGGATGGTGCTAATCAATCCGGTCATCGAATGGCAGGAGGGAGAGGTTATGGGGCGTGAGGGGTGCTTGAGCCTGCCGCATCTGACCGCCAACGTCAAGCGCGCGCAGCGCATCGCCTTTCGGGCCCTGACGCCGGACGGCGGCGAGCTGAGCCTGGAAGCCTCTGACTTCGAGGCCAGGGTCATCCTCCACGAATACGACCACCTCGACGGGCTTCTCTTCCTGGACCGCGTCGCGTCCCTGAAGACAGACGTCTTCCGCCGCAAAGATTATCTGCCGAAGAATCCATGATTTCCTATTGGCTGGCGCCCTGCGTGTGAGGTGACCGGGCAAAGCCGCTCCGGTGATCACGACAACCGGCCAGCCGCCTACACCGGTCGCGCGTAAGGGGTGGTGGCCGCCTTTTCCGGCAGCACGGGCCCGCGCACGCACTTGATCGCCGTCCAGGGCAGGTAAAGGGTTTCGCTTTCGCGCTGCAGGCAAAGGTAGGTAGCCTGGTCGGCCATGGCCACCTCGCCTTCGACCTGCTCGCCGCTCATGAGCAGTACGGTTACGTGCGTCCGCAATGGAATGGCCATGACGTCCCCCTCTTGCCGTGCCTACCCTGCAAGATACTCCTGCCAGTAATCCGTGCGCTCCCGCCACTGGCAATCCCCGTTTCCACAGATGAGCGTCACCTTGCAGCCGCTAAACTCGATCTTCGAGTCGCCGGCGCCATCCCAGATGTTGTCGACCGTATCGATGTACTTGTCGTACTTCAGAATGGCGCCCTGACAGCTCGGACAACGCAACTGCTGCTCCGCAATGGCCTTCTTGATTTTATCCAGCGACATCTAAGCCTACCTCGTTCACCAACAAGCAATAGAAAATATATCCTTTATATCGCAGCTCTGCCATAGCCGCCAGCGCTGGGGCAGAAGCGGTCCGAGCGTGTAATATAAGTCCCATGACGGATCGGTCGTCCCTTACTAGAAGCTTGCTGGTGGCAACTCTGGTGCTCACCCTGGCGGGCTGCGCCAAGATCTCCCTGGGGCCGAAGCAGCCGGGGGGCGCCCCGTCGGGACAAGCAACCGGGGGGCAGCAAGGCGGCGCGCCGGTCGCTACCGCCAACCCGATGAGCGGCACCTGGAAGATCGCCTTCAAGTTCAATAATCAGGTCATGAAAGCGACCATGCAGCTTCAGCAGCAGGGCAACCAGTTTACCGGGTCGGGCACCGATGACGACTCCGGACGGGCCTTTGATGTCCAGGGAACGGTAAACGGGCAGGACGTGACTTTCACAAAGCAATACCAGGCGCCGGGAGCAAACGGTCCGGTGCCGCCGGTCAATTACGCGGGCACATTGACAATGGTCAATGACAAGGATTACCAGGGCCCGTACATGAACGGCAACTACAACACCGTCATCAACGGCCAGCAGGTCGGGGACGTCTTCGAAGCACAGCTGGCTTCCTCTCAAGGCGGCGAGCAGACGGCCTCCACCCCCCCGCCTTCTCCGAGCGAGGAGGGCGGCGGCGAGCAGGCGCCAGCCAAAGCCCCGGATCTGTCCGGCAAGTGGCTGGTGGCGTACAAGTGGAATTTCAAGACCATAAAGTCGACGATGTTCCTCGAGCAGGACGGCGGGCACCTGAGCGGGCGCGGCGTGGATCAGAACACCAACGAGAAGTTCGAGATTCAAAAAGGATGGTACAGCTTCCCGAATATGACGATCGTTCGGACATACAAGAAAGGGAAAGGCGGCGCCGCCTCCGACCGCACTATGATCTTCCGCGGCAAGGTGCAGATGGTGAACGCCAAGGATTATCAGGGACCGTACATGCGCGGGGAAACCCAGGGCGGCGGCGAGTGGGAGGCTCAACTGGTCCGGTAATCTCCCCGGCGGTTGTAAAGCGCCGGGTCTGAGAAAGCTTTTAGACGCAATGTCAGTAGATGCGCCCCGCTGGCCCTTGGAATCTGCTAGGCTGGTCCAGCTGTCAATAACCAGGGCTCTCAATGCGCTCATCCGGAATCCGCCGCCTCCTTGCAATTTCGGTTCTCCTTGCCACAACGGCCGCGCTGTGGAACCCGGCTGCGGCGGGCAATTCCACCCGCGGGCCGGCGGGGCTGTCGGCGCCAATCAATGGAGCGTTGGAGCAGCCTTCGTCGGCACAGGCGTTCTGGTTGCTGCCCATGTGCGGGCGACTCGACAAGAAGGGAACGGTAGTTGGCACCGCTGGTGGTGCCAGGCACAAGGAGCTCACAGGCTCCGTGACCGTAGCGGACGAGAGCAACAGAATCGGCCGCCGCGTGGACGAGCTGCTGGATGCCGCCCTGGAACGGGATCCGCAAACCAAGGTTCTGGATAAAGCAGCCGCCCACTTCCGCAGCATCCCGATGCGCATGGTCGCTCAAGGCAAGGACGCGGCCAACTTTTCTGTTCCCTACCAGGGATTCGGCCCCTCGAGCGAGGCCGCCGACATTGTGCTCGGCGAGAAGCTGAAGCTCAAAAGCCGGGCGTCAGCCGAGTACGCCAGGCAGAAGCACATCGACGAGCTGCACGTGAAGATCACAGCCAGCGTGATGCAGATCGCGATGGGGCTGGGGATGTCCGATCGCGCGCGGGGCCGGCAGGTCACATCAAGCGGGCTCACCTCGCTCAAGGGGCTGGTGGGAGATGGGGAAGCGGACAAGACCATGACCGTGCTGGTGGCAACATCCCGCGAAGTATCGGTTCCCGAGTCGATCTACGCCCAGGGCGTATGGGATGTGGACCAGCGCCGGGAAAAATTGAAGACGGTAGTCGAGCACGCGCTGGACAACGACCCGGTAGTCAAGGAGATTGAAAGGCGCCTGCACAAATACAACCACCGCAGCGCGTTCGCGCGAGTTTCGGCCCACGTCGTCGAAACCGCTCTCGGGGTGGCAGGCATGGCTCCCGACTTCATCGGCGCGGCAGGCAAAGCCGCACTGGTCACCTTCGTGATGGCGACAGGGGGGCCGGAGCAGTCCAAGATTCTCAAGGAGCTTTATCTCGACAAGCGCTTCGAGAGCCGCTGGAAAACGCTGACCGAAGAGGCGCATCTGGCCGTGGACAACTATCACGTCGCCGTCCTGACCAGAAATCCGGTGCTGCTTGCCTGCGCCGAATCGCTGGTTCAGGAGATGTCCGGCCCCGAAGCGGCAAATACGGCGTTCGGGCAAACCGTGGTGGCACCATCGGCGCACAGTACCCTCAGCGCCGAGGAAGCTCGCTAAGGCAAATGCTTGCGTCGGGTCGCAATGGCGCAACATCGTATGGGCCATGGCTCGCTCGCGCCTGTAAGTCTCTCACACCGTTCTGCCCGACCGGCACGGGGACCCGGGACCAAGGAAACAAACCCTCCCGCCGGTCGTCAAATAGCCTGACTTAATCCGGCGTTGTTCAATCCAATGCGTGCACTCAGATTTTGCCCGCTGGTGGCTGCTTCGTGCCTGTGTCTGACTTTGACGACAGGGGCACCGGCGCCGGCAGCGCCCGGGTCGTTGCCGGACAACGTGGCGGCGCTGGAGATTCACTTCTTCCACCATGACTACAAAGGCCAGCCTCTGAACACGCGGCTGGACCGCCTGGACAAGCTCGTCTTCGGCAGCGTTCGCAGCGGCCCGGCCGTGCAGCGAACCGCTTATCTCCTGCAGGCCGTAGAGAGCCCCTCCCTGCCGCCGCCTGCTTCGCCGGCGGGCACAGCCAGGCAGAGGCAGCTATCCCGGCAGCCGGTCGTGGCAAGCAAGCCGGTGAGCAACCCGCCGCGCCCGAAACCGCCGGTTGCGCCACGCCCGGCACCGGGGGCGGTCGAGGCAGCCTACTCGCCCGCTTTCCCGAGCATCAAGACCTACGGCTACGGCCAGCGGCCTCCACAAACGGCCTATGCCAGGAAGCCTGAATTTGCCACCGCTCAAAAAGGAATCAGGACCTGGGCTCGGGCGAAAACGCCGCCCGGTCGCCCCACCAGAGTGGCACAAAAGGCGCCACCGGTGGCGCCTGGGCGGCGGCCCGGCGCCACGCGCCCCGGCACCGTGGTCAGCCAGGTAGCCATGCTGGAGATGAAGGTTTTCGGGCACACCAGCCCCCAGAAACCCATGCTCCTGCGGCTCAGCCAGCTCGAGCTGGCCGTGTGTCCCCAACTGATAATCTCTCCCAGCGAGCCGATACCGGTGCGTATCGACCGCCTGAAATCGATGCTGGCCGCCAACCAACCCGTGCGCCCCGGCAGGCAGCTTGCTCAGTCCAGACGCCCGGCAAGGGGATACGCAGGCGGATACGGCGGGCAATACGGGGGCAACTACGGCACCGCCTACGACAGCGGCTCGCCGCCGGCGAGGCCCTGGCGAGCGAAGCTTTCGCACACGCTGAGCAAGCTCAAGGTAACCCTCAGGAACTGGTGGAACGGGTATTAGATCACGCCCAATCTCTTTCCGACCCTGGCAAAGGCGCTCAAGGCACGATCTAAATCCGATGTGGTGTGGGCAGCGGAGATCTGCGCGCGCAGCCTGGCTTCTCCCTGGGGGACGACCGGGTACCAGAGGCCCTTGATGTAGACGCCTTCTTCCAGAAGATCGTGGCTCATGTCCATGGCCAGCGAGGCCTCGCCCAGCATGACCGGGACGATGGGGTGCGTGCCCTCGATGATCTTGAAGCCCAGGCGCTTGATCTCGCGGCGGAAGTATTCGGTGTTCTTGTGGAGCTGGCTGACAAGCGAGGTGTCTTCCTCGAGGATCCGGAAGGCCTCGATCGCCGCGCAGACAACGGGCGGCGGCAGCGTGTTGGAGAACGTGTAGGGGCGCGACTTCTGGCGGAGGAATTCGACGAGCTCCTTTTTGCCGGTGATGAAGCCGCCGGCAGCGCCGCCGAGGGCTTTGCCCAGCGTGCCGGAGATGACGTCGATCTTCCCGTGCACGCCCAGAGCCTCTGGGGTTCCCCTCCCGGTCGCGCCCAGGACGCCCGTGGCATGCGACTCGTCGACGAACAGGAGAGCGTGATATCGTGCCGCCAGGTCGACAAGCTCCTTGATCGGTGCGAGATCGCCCTCCATGCTGAAGACGCCGTCCGTGGCGATTACGCGGACCCGATAGCCTTTGTCCTTGTCTTCCTCAAGCCACTTCTTGAGCGTCTCGATCTGAACGTGAGGATAGGGCCGGGAATCGGTAGACTTGGCGACTATGCGGCACAGGCGAATGCCGTCGATGATGCTGGCGTGATTGAGCTGATCGCTGTAGATCACGTCTTTATAATCCTTGAAACCGAGGTCGCCGGCGATCAGCCCGGTGAAAAACGCTTCGTTGGCCGCAAAGCAGGACGAGTGCAGGATCGCGTCCTCGCAGCCGAAGAACGAGGCGATCTTCTGCTCGAGCTCCATATGGATAGGCTGGGTTCCGCAGAGAAAGCGGACGGACGCCATGCCGAAGCCCCACTTGTCCAGCCCGTCGCGGGCGGCCTGCCTGATGCGCGGGTGATTCGCCAGTCCCAGGTAGTTGTTGGACGCCAGCATCACCACCTGGCGTCCGGCGACGGTTACGACACCGCCCTGCTCGCCCTCGATCGGCACCTCGTATTTGTACGTCTTTGTCTCCCTGGCCTTATTTAGCTCCGCTGCCAGCGCGGCGTAAAGATCCTTGACCGTTCTTATCGATTGCGGGGTCGAGGTAACCATGGCGATGCATTGCTCCTTGTTTATTTTCGGTCCCGCCCTAAATGGCAGATCCGTCGGGCGTGAAGACGAGCTTCATCTCCTTGCCGGAGTTAAGAACGTCGAAGGCCTCGACATACTCGTCGAGCCGATAATTGCGCTTGCTCGTGATGCGATCGAGATGGGACCTTATGTCGAACTGGTCAGATCGCAGCAGTCTCAGCATGGTCTCCCAGGTGTCGAACATCTTGCGCCCGAAAATGCCCTTGACCGTGACGCCCTTCCAGATGATACCGTTGGCGATATCAAATTTCGGCAGCGGCTCGCGGGCGATTCCAAGCAGGAGAATCACGCCGCCGTTCCGCACTATTCGAAAAGCGTCTTGATAAGCCGGCATCGAGCCCGACATCTCGATCACCACATCAACCCCGTTGGCGCCGGTCTCCCACTTCTCCACGGCTTGATACAGATTCTGCGAGCCTTTCGAGACATCGAAGCACAAGGTGGCACCAAAGGCAGTACCAATCTCGAACCGGCGATCGGAATCGGCGGCTTCCGTGAGATATATCCTGCTTGCTCCGAAGGAGCGGCAGAGGAAGGTCGCCATCAACCCGAGCGGTCCGGCCCCCAGTATGGCCACCGACTTGCCTCTCACGTCGGCTTCCTGCACGGTGTGAACGGCGTTGCCGAAAGCGTCGAGCATGGCGCCTACGCGCGGGGGGATCTGCGAGGTGTCGCCGCCCTTTCCCAGCAGGATGACGTTCTTGTAAGGCACCACCACGCTCTGCGCGAAGCACCCGTCCAGGTGGACGCCCTTCACCCGCACGTTCACGCAGATGTGCTCGTTGCCCGTGCGGCAGAGCAAGCAATGCCCGCAGGCTAGATGCATCTCCGCCGTCACGTAGTCGCCGGGCTCGATAATCAGGCGGGAAGGGACATCACTCCAGTGATCAGCCGTGACGCCCTGGCCCACCTCCTGGACAATGCCGCAGAACTCGTGACCGATGACGATCGGCTTGTAGGCATCCGGCGACGGCAGATAGCGCTGCATCTCGCGGCGAATGCCCTCGTTCCTGTCGCTCTGGTAGATGCTTTTGTCGGTTCCGCAAACGGCGGTGGCCACGACCTTGATCTTCACCTGATCAAAGCCGACCGCCGGCTCCGACACGTCCGCCCGAAGGGTGAGCCCCTCCTTCAAGAGGTCTTCCTTGACCAGGCACTGCATCGGTTTCATCTGTTTCTTGATTCCGGTCTTCCCGGCAGCCGGTGCCTTCTCGCCCTCACTGCCCCGCAAAGTGGTTGCCGCAGCCTCTGTTGATACGGACATGGACGTCCCGCTCCTGCACCCTCATATTGGAACATTAGTTTACCCGGCGGCGAGCCGAAATATTCTTTCATCAAGCTCAAGCACTCATGCGCTTTTACAGGCGCCAGCATAGCGCGCGGAGCCCTGTCGCATAACCCTCGCATATCGTCCCTTAGCGAATCTTTAGTTGCCAAGCGCGGCAAGACTGATAGATTACTGCGAGGTCGCAATGTTTTCTTCATTTTTTGCCGGGTACCTGTCATGAACTTTGATCCAGGATCTTTCGAGTCAAGCCCCGAGCCGAACTTCGTGGAGGTGCCGCTGGACCTGATCTTGCCGAGCGTCGCGCAGGCCACGATAGTCAGAACAATCGTCGAGGGCAGCGGCGGCCCGCACAATCACGAGATGACCGAGCCGGGGCTGCGCTTCGTCCGGCACCTGCTGTCGACGTCAAGGCCGGCCAGACACGGCTTCGTGCCGAACTTCAAAGATATGGCGATCATCGAGCAGGTGGCGCGCGACTTCATCCGCCGCTGCGGGGGCGCGGCGTCAGCGCTGAATACCATGGTGCGCGTCGCCCACTGCGAAGGGTAGAAACCCTTACATCCCCATAATGCTGTAGCCGCAGTCGACGTGAACGACCTCGCCCGTGACGCCGGACGACAGATCGCTTACGAAGTAGAGCGCGGTCTTGCCCACCTCTTCCGCCTGAACATTGCGCTTGAGCGGCGCCCTCTGCTCGACGTATTTCAGCATGTCGCGGAAGCCGGATATGCCCATGGCGGCCAGGGTGCGAACCGGTCCGGCCGAAATGGCGTTGACGCGGATGTTTTTCTCGCCGAGGTCGGCGGCGAGATAGCGCACGCTGGCTTCAAGAGCCGCTTTGGCGACGCCCATGACGTTGTAGTGGGGCACGACCTTCTCGGCGCCGTAATAGGTGAGGGTGATGATGCTGCCGCCCTTGCTGTCCATCAGCTGCGCCGCCTGCCTGGCGACCGCCGTCAGCGTGTAAGCGCTGACATCAAGCGCCAGCTTGAAGCCGTCGCGCGAGGTGTCGACGAAATGCCCCTCCAGGTCCTGTTTGTTGGCGAAAGCCACCGCGTGCACGACAAAATCGATGGAACCCCAGTGGCTCTTCAGTTTTGCGAACACCTGCTCAATCTGCGCGTCGTCGGACAGATCGCACTGCTCGACAAAGGTCGACTTGACGCTCTCGGCAAGCGGCCTGACTCGCCGCTCCAGGGTCTCCGCTTGATACGTGAAGGCGAGCTCCGCGCCTTCCTCGTGCAAAGCCCTGGCGCAATACCAGGCGAGGCTGTGATCGTTCGCCACGCCGAATACGATGCCCTTCTTGCCCACTGCAATTCCCATAAGTGCTAACGTCCTCATTTTTCAAGCGCTCCGGGCTCGTGCCGCTCGCCCTCTGCGCGTCCACTACTTCGCTACGCTGCGGATTCCTCCTCGGAACCCTGCGCTCCGCTTGTCGGCCCTGCATTGCGGAGTTCGCCCCTCGAAGAGAGTGATTATGGCATACGGCTTATCGCTGGTTATCCAAGAGTAAATGATGATGCGTTAACGGTGGCTTATGTTGGTGGCTGGCAGCAAGCCGGGGGCGCGCTAGACTGGAAGAGGCGGGGGAAAGGCGAGGGTAGCGTGGCCGCTCAATATGCAGAGAACGCGGATGATCGCCCCTGGGCCGTAGCGCCGTTCTGGCAGCTTGAGCGCACGGAGCGGCCGAGAAAGCTCTCTGCGGACGCCAAGTGTGACACCGTGGTGGTCGGCGCGGGGGCCACCGGTCTGTCCACGGCGCTGGCGCTGGCGTCGCGCCAGAAGGTGATTGTCGTTGATGCAAAGCGACTCGCCGAGGGCAGCTCGGGTTGGAACGCCGGCATCCTCTCCCTTGCCACCACCCTTGATTCAAGCGCGGTTGAAAACAGCATCGGCGAAGAGCGCACGCGTGCGCTCAGCTTCTTCTTGCAGGACTCGATCTTGCAAATGAAGAGCACTACCGGGCTCCAGACACCCGACTGGCAGACCGGCAGCTCGCTTTATACGGCGGCACGCAAATCTCACATCCCTTTGTTGAAGCAGGAAGGCGAAGCCCGGCACAAATACGGATTGCAGACCAGCTTTCTGCAGCAGGGGCATCTTGACAAAGCAAAGCTGGGCTTTTGCGCCGCCCTCGAGCTGTCAGGCGAGCACGCCGTGCACCCGGCGAAGCTCGCCGTCGGGATGTCGTCGGCGGTCGGAAGGGCCGGGGGGCAGGTCTGCGAGGACTCCCCGGTCGATGCTTGGCGGCACGACGGGGAGAAGTTCCTGGTGTCCTGCAATGGCAACACGATCGAGGCGCAGAACCTGGTAGTGTGCCCCGGCTCCGGAAGCGCCCTCTTTCGGGAGGTGACCGACGCGGCGAACTTCTGCATCCCCGTGGTCAGCCACATCCTGGTGACGGAGCCTTCAGACAAGATCGCCGAGTTCGTAAAAGAAACGCACCGGATCGCCATGTGGGACTCGCTCCGGCTGTACCACTATGTCCGCTACCTGCCTTCCGGGCGTGTCCTGGTGGGAGGCGAGGAGTCTCCCGGCGTTATTCCGCCGACCGTCCTGGGCGCCGACGATCCGAATATTCAGCGGCTCTACGACTGGGCCAGGCGGCATCACAAGGTGCCGCTCCCCCCGATTGAGCACTGCTGGAAGGCGAGCCTCATGCTTCCGGCCGACGGGCTGCCGTTTCTGCAGCTGAGGCGCTTCAACGAGAGCCTGCTCATCGGGGCAATCACGGACGGCATTCCGTTCGCCTTTGTGCTCGGGCGCGTAATCGCGGGCTTGATCGAGGACCTGAAGCACCCGCTGTCCGAGATTTTCAGCCGCCGGCGCGCGATGCCGGCCGACGCGCGGCTGCTGTCGCTTTTGCCGAGCGCGCCGGCAATCCGCAAGCCGGCATTGAACCTGGCGTTTGCGGCCATGCGGCTAGGGGACCTTATCTCCTGAAGGCGAGCGGGGCGCCCCCGGGCTCCGCTTCCTCACCGGGTCTCGTCTTGCGGGCGCGACCCGCGCCGTCTTACCGCAGGCGGGCTCGCCGTGCCCAGCCCCGGGGGCCGGGGAGCCGCTGACCTGGGCAAAACGGCCAGCGGCAAAGGGCTGCTACGACTGCGGCGAGGCGATCGCCTTGTTGAGAATCTCGGAGAAGTCCTGGGCGTTGCGATAGCCGTAAGTCACGCCACGCAGCTTGCCGCTGGGCTCGAGGACCATGATGCAGGGGAAGCCGTCCACCCGGTACTGCCTGGCGAACGACTCACCGGCGCCGCCGTCCTCCGCGTCCAGCTTCACGCAGACGAAGGAGGCCTTGAGTATCTGGATGACGCCGGGATCCGTGTAGGTGTCCCTGTCCAGCTTCTTGCACCAGCCACACCAGTCCGTGTACACATCCACCAGCACCAGCTTGTTCGCCCGGCGGGCCTCCGAGAGGCTGGCGGGCAGATCCCGGTTCCAGACAACCTCCCCGGCTTTGCCACGCGGCAGCGCCGGCAGCATGCCGGCATGTTCCGGCGAGGCGGGAACCTGGCCGATGAGGGTGGCGCCCTCCCCGGGGTGGCGCTGGCCGGTGATGGGGCGCCGGGCGTGCCCGGGCCCGGACCCATCCTGGCAGTATGCCGGGCAACCGACCAGAAGCACGCTCAACGCGAGCAGAACGGCCCCCGAGCGCGCGCTCTTTACCGCGGCCGTGCCAGCGACAGCCAATCGCTCCATTTCTATTTTCAGCATCAAAGGATTCTTCAGGGCGCAGGGTTCACTAGAGATATTTTACTAGAACTGCCCAGCAGCGCTTCCCTGACCAGGGGCAGCGGCGGACAGCCCTGGGCCAGGAAGCGGTCGTGGAACTCTCTTAGATCAAAGTCCTTGCCCCTGGCTTTTTTGTAGTCCTCCCGCAGCTTGAGGATCTCCAGCTTGCCCAGCGTATAGACAAGGTAGGTCGGGTCCATCGTCCCTCGCCTGGTCTCGCGCTCGGCGTTGGCTCTTTCCTGGTAGCCCTCGTCCATGAAGAACCTGATGCCCTCCTCGACGCTCATGCCGCCCGTGTGCAGGCGGATTCCGACAATGTAGCGGCAGGCTCTCAGAAGCGCGTCGTGAATCTGCCCGAGCCTGAGCTTCTGGTCTGCCTGGTGGAAGCCCTCATCGAGCACCATCTCCTCGCAATAGTGGGCCCAGCCCTCGGCGTTGGAGCCGCAGCCCAGGAGCATGCGCACCTTCGAGGGTGCCTGCTTGATCCAGAGGAACTGCACGTAATGACCGGGATAAGCCTCGTGGGTGCTCGTGTTCACCACGTCCGCCCGGCAGAACTGCCGCATGTGCTCCTCGACCTTTTTTGCCGGCCAGCCGGGCTCGGGAAGGGTGACGTAATAGTAGGCTTCGGTGGCCTTCTTCTCCAGCGGACCCGGCGTATCCATCGAGGCAAACGAGAGCGCGCGCTCAAAAGGCGGGGTCTCCTCGACGCGCACGCGCTGCCGGGACGGAATGGTTACAATCGGCCGGGAGACGCAGAAGTGGCGGATCTCCTCGAGGGAGAGGCTTATGGTTGTCAGCAATTGATCCGGGCGCGGGTGGTCCGCCGAGATGGAGGCATACACGTAGCCGGCGTCCCTCGCCGGATCGATGCGGCGGGCCGTGTCCTTGAAAAGCTGCTGCAGCCGGCGCAGCTCGCTGTAGCCTCGATCCAGCAGGGCATCGAGCGGCTCGTCAATCATCTCGTCATAGAGGAGCTTCTTGCGATAAAGATCGGCGCCCAGGGCGAAGCTGCCGTGAGAACGTCGCGAGAGATCCTCTTTCAGGAATTTCTCGTAGGAGCGCAGGCTGTCGACCACGGCGGCGTTTGTCCGGGCAAGCTCGGCCTGCAGTTGGTCGTCCTTGACCGGCGCAAACGCTTGCGGCACCGCCTTTTGAAAAAATTCCACAATTCCCGGCAGCTGCTCGAGCGCCACGTCCGTGTAGACCGCCGGCGGGTCGACCAGGTTCTTCCTTCCTTCGGCGAGCATCCGGGGAATCTGCCGTTCCCTGGAGATGACCGACCGCATCCGCTCCGGCAGCGGCGCAAAATCCCGCTTCATGAGGGAGAAGATGCTGGCGGCGGGCGTCGAGCTGTAGTGGTCGGGATTGTGTTTCCACATCTGGATCTGCTCCAGCTCGAGCAGGCTGCCAAGGACGCTTGTCCTCAACTGGAGAAGGTCCAGTCGCGACTGGCGGGAAAGCTGCCCTGGCTCTACGGCCTCGAGCCGGCTGAGAAAGCCGCGCTCGCTTTTAATGCGCTCTTCGCAGGCGCGCTGCGAGAAGTCCTCGAGCTGCCCGTCATAATCGTGCACCCCGGTCTCCGTGGCCCAGGTCGGGTGGACTCGAAACCGGTAGGCAAAATAGTCGTCGACCAGGCGGTCGAACCGGCCCTGCGCTGACTCCGGCGGGCTGGCGGCAATCGCAGCCCCCGGTGGATCGGCGGCGATGCCGGTAGCGCAAGATGCATCAAGCGAGAGCGCAAGCGCGCACATCATCCCGGCCGCCAGCAAGCGAAGACGCATCGTTCCTCCTTTCCCAACTGGTTCGAGGCTCAAATTCCCGCCAGCAATTGCGAAAAAACCATTACAAAATAAGAGTGACCAAATCTTAGAGGTTCAATTACAAGTGCAGCTATTTCTTTTCACAAATGTAATGAAGCTCAGAAAAGGCAGCTAAGATTTAGAGATGTCTACCTCCAGGTAATCCCGTGCATGGCAGATCCTTTTGACATATTCGTGCTCGTAAAGCAGGTACCGGACCAGGGCTCAAAGGCCGGTCTCAACCCCGACGGAACGATCGATCGCGCCAAAGCGAAGCGCATGCTCAACCCGTTCGATCGCTACGCTCTCCAGGCGGCCCTGCATACGAAGAAAACATACGGCGGTCGCGTGACGGCGATCTCCATGGGCCCGCCGCCGGCCGTAGAGGTGCTCATGGAAGCGCTCGAGCACGGCGTAGACAGGGGCGTGCTTCTCTCCGACCGGAGGCTCGCCGCCTCCGACACCCTGGCAACGGCTTATGCCCTTTGCAAGACGGTGCAGTGGGTGGGCAGGTTCGACATCATCTTCTGCGGGCTGCAGACTACCGACGGCGACACGGCGCAGGTCGGGCCGCAGCTTGCCGAGCGCCTGGGCCTGCCGCAGATAACCTATTGTCAGGACTTCAAGATCGACGACCACAGGGTGCACGCCGAGCGCATCATAGAGGGCGGCTATCAAAAGCTGGACTCCGAGCTGCCCGTGCTGGTCACGGTGGCCAACTCCTACCATCCGCTGGAATACAAGTCTTTCCGGGGCGCCTGGCGAGTTCAGCAGTTGCTGAGGAACGAGGTGGAGCAGAAGAAGTACATTCAGACCGTCGATCTCGATGTGATAGGCGCCGATCCTGACCGCTGCGGGCTCAAAGGCTCACCGACGATTGTGGCCGCGACCGAGAAGGTCGGCGAGATCGGCGGCAACTGCACAATGCACGAGGGACACACGGCGTCGGTGCTGGTGGAGGAGCTGCTTGGCTGCAGCAATCTGAAGGAGTTTGTAAAGGCATGACCGAAGAAGTGAAGCGTATCGCTACGCCCAAAGGAGAAGTTCTGGTCGTAGCCGAGCAGATCCTTGGCGAGCTGCAGCCGGTCACCCTGGAGCTTCTGGGCGCCGGGCGCTACCTGGCCGACAAGCTGGGCTCGCAGCTGACCTGCGTGGTCATGGGGTACAACCTGGCGGACATGCCGCAGCGGCTCGTAGCCAGCGGGGCCGATGTCGTCTACGTGGCCGATCATCCCGAGCTCTACACGTACCGCACCCTGACCTACCGCCGGGTGCTGGTCGACCTCCTGGAGTCGCTGGCCGTGCCCCCGCACATCTGCCTTCTCGGCTCCACGACCACCGGGCGCGATCTGGCGCCGCGCATCGCCGCCCACTTCGAGACCGGGCTGACCGCCGATTGCACGGAGCTGGATGTGGGCCCCTACGAGCACAAGAGCAAGGTCGACCCGAGCAAGGTCGGGCTTTACGAGGAGTGCCTCTACGCCATCCGCCCCAGCTTCGGCGAGAGCCTGAAGGCGCGCATCCTCGGTCCCTGGAAAAACCCGCAGATGGCCACAACCAGGCCCGGGCAGATGACCCCGCTCAAGCCCGATCCGGGGCGGCAGGGCAAGATCGTCCCCATCCCGGTCAATTTGAAACCGGAGGACTACAGGCTCGTGGTCGCCGAAACCTTGAGGGAGGCCGGCAAGGGGCTGAAGCTGCAGGAAGCGGACGTGATCGTCAGCGGCGGCTACGGTCTGGGCTCAGCGGACGGCTTCCAGCTCATGTACGAGCTGGCGGCCTGCTTTTCCAACTCGGCCGTGGGCGCCTCCAGAAAGGTCGTCGACCTGGGCTGGGTGCCGTACGAGCACCAGGTCGGTCAGACCGGCAAGACGGTTCGCCCGAAGGTCTATATCGCCTGCGGCATATCAGGGGCCATTCAACACCGCGTGGGCATGTCGAAGTCCGGCCTCATTATCGCCATAAATAAAGACCCGGAAGCCCCAATCTTCAAATTCGCTCACCAGGGCATTGTCGGCGATCTGTACCAGATTGTCCCTGAGATGATAAGACAACTCGGTAAGGTGAAGTCGGAGAAGGAGGTTGGGACAGTTGTCAGCACGCATTGAATACGACCTGATGTTGGTGGGCGGCAGCCCGTCCAACTTGACGCTTGCCTATCACTTCCTGGAGCTGGCCAAGGACAGCGGTAAAGACTTCACCATAGCCGTCCTGGAGAAGGGCCCGGAGTTCGGCAGCCACGTGATGAGCGGCGCCGTCTCCAATCCGCACGTGCTGCAAAAGGTGTGGCCCAATTACAAAGAGCTGGGCTTTCCGGTAGAGGCCGTCTGCGACGACAGCAACTTCTCCATTCTCGGCGTGAAAGAGAAGTGGGACATGGCGCGCTGGATGTACCCGCCGTCGCTGGACAAGACAGGCTATCTGGTCTTGACGCTCAGCTACTGCACGGCGTGGATGGCCAGGCAGGTGCAGGAGAAGGCAAAGGAAGTCCCCAACGTCGCCGTCGACATGTACACCGGCTTTTCCGCGCACAAGGTGATCTTCGAGGAGGGTCGCGTCGTGGGCGTGGCCGTCGCGGAGAATCCCAGAAGCGAAGAGGACTACGTGTACGCCAGGCTCACTGCATTTGGTGACAAGGGCTTCATTTCTCGCGATGTGATCGATTACTACAAGCTCCGGAACTGCCCGCAAATCTGGTCGGTGGGCGTCAAGGAAGTGTGGCAGTGCCAGCAGAGCTACGCAGGCAAGGTCTGGCACACGCTGGGCTGGCCGCTCCTGGAGGGCACCTTCGGCGGTGGCTTCGTCTACGGGATGAAGGACAACAAACTGACCATCGGCATGGTCATCTCGCTGGACAGCCAGGATCCGAACATGAACCCGCAGCTGAAGCTGCAGGAGTACAAGAAACACCCGTGGATTCAAAGCATGATTCAAGGGGGCAAGCTGCTGAAGTACGGGGCGGCGCTGCTTCCGGAAGGCGGCTACTACTGCCTGCCCAAGAGGTTCGCCGTGCCCGGCGCTCTGCTGCTCGGCGATGCGCTCGGCGTGCTGGACGTCAAGCGCCTGGCCGGGATAGACCGGGCCATGGAGTGCGGCTACGTAGCCGCCGAGGTGATGTTCGACGCGCTGTGCAAAGGTGACCTCGGCGAGGAAGCGCTGGCCCCCTATCAGCAGAGGCTGACCGACAGCTTCGTGGTCAAAGAAGCGTATCAAGACCGGTACTTCCGCTGGGCGTTCATGGAGAATCACCGGCTGCTGGGCGACTACCTGCCGGTCGTCGCCGGCGGGGTGGACTCGGGACACCCGCTTCTCGGCATGATAAAAGTGGGGTTGAAAAACCCGTTTCGCGCAGCCGGCGACGGCATCCGCGCGCTCCAGCTCATCGAGGGCAAGAAGGACATCGGGCCAATCAAGTACGAGCCCGATTTCAAGAGCATCGTCCCCGCCTTCGTGCCGCCGAAGTATGAGGAGCCGCCCTTCGACAAGAACACAATCTACTCGCGTCCGGACGCGGTTTTCTTTGCCTCGACCAAGTACCACGAGGGCAACAAGCACATCGACGAGTTCAATGCCGATGTGTGCGTGAAGTGCATCGCGGAGTATGAGAAGCTTGGCAAAACAACCCCGTGCGTGGCGGACTGCACGGCCGAGGTTCATCGCATCGACATCATCGGCGACCTGAAAAAGCACGGCATGTCGCTGGAGAACTGCATACACTGCCGGACTTGCGAGGTCGTTTGCCCGCAAGTGAACCTGAGGGTGAAGCCGACGGAGCAGGGCAGCGGCCCAGATTTCATGGGACTGTAGTCGCGACGCGGCCTCGCGCAAGCTGTCGTCATGCGCTTCTCCGACGCCGGCAATTTCTGACATCGTCGCCTATCGGCTTCGGCTGAGGGAAATCATTTGTTACACATCGATGAGGCCAGGGAACCCGGCATAGTCAGCCGGCGTCGAGGCAGGGTGTCGAAGGACGACGCAGATGGTAAGCACTCCAGAGGAGGAGCTGCTATGAAAAGCAAGGTAACCCAAATCCTACTCGCTGGGCTTGCCCTGGCGTTTGCTGGATCGATGACCGCCCGTCCTGCATGGGCCGACTATCTCTACACCACGGACAGCTCGACTGTACGGGTGATCGAGTCGCCGGTCGTCATGGAAAGAGTGGTCGAATCCCCGGTCACGGTGCAGAAGGTAATCGAACAACCGACCGTGATAGAAAGAACGGTGGAGAAGCCGGTAATCCTCGAAAGATCCACCTGCAGCCCGGTGATCATCGAGAAGACAGGCTTGCCTCATCTCTTTCACCTGGGCATATTTCCTCTCGGCGAATTGAGCATCTTCTAAAGCAGTTTAGATGAGCGCACTTCACAAAGAGGATTGGCTCAGGTCAGCTCAACCCTGGTGTCTTCGGCATGATCGCCTGAAGGCTGAGCGGCTGAAGAGGCCAGGGCTTGAAGCAGATGCCTGAATCCGCTGGCGACCCCAGTCGGAAAGGAGGTTCATATGAAGTTGATTAATGCGACATGCTTTCTTGCGATTGTATGCGCCGCATTAGCCATCAGCTTGACCGCAGGCCCAGCGAAGGCTCAAGCGTGGACCACCACCACGTGCACCACGACCGAGACTTTGCCGAGCACAACCGAGTACCTGGCGGCACCTTCTTCCACAACCATCATTGAGAAACCGGTGTTGATCGAAAAGCCAGTGACAGTTGAAAGAACTGAGCGTGTATTCGAGAAAACGGTAACCGTAGAACGGTCGAGCGCCCGCCGCACAATGCACAGGGCGGCAGTCGCGCACAGGCCGGTGGCCACCCGCAGACGGATCGCCTACAGGGCGCCGGCACGAACCACCATAATTTCTCAAAAAACGGTTGAGAAGGTGACTGAAAAGCCGGTGATGATCGAAAGGCCAGTCATGGTTGACAGACCGGTCTTCATTGAAAAGACCGTGGAGAAACCGGTATATGTGGAAAAGCCAGTGATGGTAGAGAAGCCGGTCTTTATTGAAAGGACTGTGGAAAAACCGGTCCTTCTTGAAAGAACCGTAGAGAAACCGGTTCTGCTCGAGAAGACGATCGAGGCGCCAGCAGTAGTGGAAACTCAGACCTGCGCGCCCGTGATCATCAAGGAGAAGGTAAGACACCACCTGTTGCACCTCAACCTGTTCTGACCTGAAAGGGCACTGACATTGAGGAGCGCCCCATGGCCACCGCAGAAGAGCAAAGCGAGTCGAAGCTCCTGACGATGGAAAGCCTGGGGGAACCACGCAAGCATCCACCACGTCCGGATCCCGGTGGTGGATGCTTGTTATCCAGTCCAACAGATTAAAGCGGAGTCTATCGGGATGTCTCAAGGCAAAGCGCCAGCGTTGATCATCGCAGCATTCGTGCTGTGGTCGCCTTGCGCCTGCCCGCCCGCATCGGCCCAGACTGCCAGAGCCGGCGGCACCGACGCAGCCGCCACAACGGAGCAGCGCAAGGCGAACGAGAGCCTGGCGGCGGCAGTCAATCGGATTCCCGGTGCGCGTCTCAACGCCAGAGACCTCGAGACGCCGCCGCCCGAGAAAGGCTTTCACCCGCTCAAAAGCCTCTTCAAACCGATAACCATGCTGGAGCAGCAGAGCGTTCGCCTGGAGCAGCAGATTATGCGCCTGGAAGGGCCGATGGCCGCCATGCAACCGACAATGCAGCAACTGCACGAGGCGATGATCTCCATGCAACGACCGATGGCGGCCGCGGTGCGGCAGATGTCCGGCATGCAACAGCAGATGTTGAGCATGCAGCAGCAGATGGCCGGAATGCAGGAGCGGATGCAGGGAATGCAACAGCAGATGGGAGCCATGGAAAAGCGCATAGGCAGCGTCCAGCGCCAGATGGGTGGTGTGCATAATGACATCACCTCCGCCCGCGGGGAGCTGAGCGAGCTGACCGCGCCGGTCAAGGAGCTGGCAGGACCGATATCGCAGCTCCAGCAGCCGATCGAGGACCTTCACAAGCCGGTGCTGGCCGTCGAGGACCAGCTGTCCGACCTCAAGGCGCAGCTCAGGGACCTGGACAGGCTCATACACAAGATCACGGCCACCATAGTGACGGCAATCTTTGCGGCCAGCCTGGCCATCGCCATAGGCACCCCGCTGGCGGCATTCTTCTTATGGAAGAAGCGGCGGACCCTCCACCTGACCGAGGGCGACGAAAAAGGCCCGGGGGACGTTTGATTCGGCCGTTTCACGATTTTGTCCAACAATATTCCACAACTTTTTCCCACCATCTCCGTAAGCTGGAAATGTTAAGACGGGATTCGGGGGTCGGAGATTACCATGAGCAAGACATTCAAACAGATGGCGATTATCGAGCTGGTTTACGCTCTCGGCTTTGCCGCCGTGGCTCTGACGGTTGCCGCGACGACGCTTTCCAACGACCTTACCGTTTACACGGCCGCGTTTCTTATCCTCTCCCGCACCGCCTGGGGTCTGGGCGGCGTCCTGGTCAAGGGCGTGCAGCAATTTCTCTCCCACAAGGCTCAACTGCAGCCAGCAGCTTAAACCTTTCCCGGGTTTCCCCGACACGCGCACCAAGCACCGCCGTGTACAGACACGGCGGCGTTCTTTATACTCAATAATGATCTGGGAAAACAGACGGCCAGGGGAGCATTGGAGATGTATATCTGGTATTGCGCGCTTGCGGTCCTGGCCGGAATGCTTATTCCGCTGCAGGCCGGCGTGAACGCCCAGCTCAGGGCCTGGTTGGGCAGCCCGCATTACGCCACGCTGGTTTCCTTGATTGTAAGCCTGGCCAGCATGAGCCTGGTCTGTCTGGCAAGCAGGCAGCCGCCGCCCGATTTCGCCGCGGCGGCCCAGGCCCCGTGGTGGGCGTGGACGGGAGGCATAGCCGGGGTGGTTCTTGTCTTTCTGGCTCTCGTCCTGGCGCCGAAACTGGGGGCGACGGCGCTGGTCGCCTCAATCATCGGCGGGCAGATGCTCTGCTCGCTTGTCTTCGATCAGTTCGCCTTGATCGGATTTCACCATCACCCGATCAACCTGGCCCGCATCGCCGGCACGGTCTTGCTGTTCGCCGGGGTTCTGCTCATCCAGAGATCCTGAGCGGGGCTAGGGCGAGCCGTGCGGGCTGAGATCGAAGGAGCGTTTCTCCAGGTAATCAACCAGCGGGCCGAAGCTGACCGGCATGCTGGCCTCGTCAATGGACAGCTTGTGGGTGCCCGCCGCCGTCTTGACCGTGAAGTCGTAAATGTAGTCGTGCTTGAAGCTCTGATTGAAGATCTGCTGCTTATCGACCCCTAGCAGGCCGCTTGTTTCTATAAGATAGTGCAGCCTGCGGCTCTCCGACTCGGGCAGCCCTCGCGTGTCAATCCGGCAGCCCCGCTTGGCGTATGGATAGCCGCCGGTGCGGACAAACTTGATGTCCATCGGCGCCTGCTCCTCGGTCAGCCTCGGTCGCTGGTCGCCTGCCAAGGCGGGACCTGCACCGAAAAACAGCACGGGCAACGTCGAGGCAGTAGCCATAAGAACGGCGATAAATTCTCTTCGCATGGCGCTTTGCCACCTCCTCTACATCCGGGGATCAAATGCGCCTGCCCCTCAGCACGACGATTAGCCAGCCGTGCCAGGAAGACGTTCCCGGGATCTGAAGGTGCCGGGCAAGCGATCATTTAATCAAGGTCCTGAGAAGAATTCGAGGCCGGCCGAGATCGTTAATACCGCAGGAACCATCACCCGGCTGCTCGTCTCCTGAACACCCTGTGGAAACCTGCAACCGCCTCAAGACAATCATTTACAATCTTGTGCCGTCGCCGGAGCCGGCGGCGTGAAACCTTCCGGGCCCATCTCTCGTCATAAGCGCCGGAACCCCCGCAACGTATTTCTACAAGGAGAATGCCATGGTTGCGCGAATTCGCAAGAGCGTTTTTGCTGCGGTGCTGGTTGCGCTCTGGATATCGAGTAACACGGGCGCCTCGTACGCAGCGTCAGTCCTCATGATGGGTGGATCGGATCTCAACACATCGGGACCGAACGGGGCGATCGCGCCGATCGGCGTGCCCGCTAAACCGGCAGCGGCGGCGGTGGAGCCGGCAGTGCCCTCAGCCGCTCCCGCCCCTCCCTTCTACACACAAAATCCCATATACGGGGCCAGACCGATGACCGCGGTCAGGCCACATTATGCGTACCATCGACGTACGTACTTCCAGGAGCATCCCAAGATGCGCGCTGCCCTGATCGGCGCGGGGGTGGGCGCCGGTGCCGGTGCCTTGACCGGCCTGGTTACCGGCAGGGGCGTCTTCCGGGGCGCGGCGATAGGGGCCGGCGCCGGAGCAGGCGTCGGATTAATCCGCTCCAGCGTAATCATGAGACGGCACCCGATTCTGAAAGACGTGGCCACCGGCGGGGTTGCCGGGCTCGGGCTCGGCATGGCTGCCGGGCACCACATGGGCGGGAGAGGACTCGGGGTCGGCGCAGCAATCGGCCTCGGCGTCGGATTGTTGAAGCATCTGCGATAGGTCATACGAGGGGAGCAAACCACGGTGTGCGGCAATAGCCGGGAGGCGGCGATGAAAAGGAGAAACGGTGGTGCGCTGGCGTCAGCCACGGCACTGGGGGCGGCCCTTGCCCTGACGGCATGCGGGCAAAGCCCGGACCAGTTGCGGAGCTGGGCGGAAACAGACATCAAGGTCAGCAACTTCGTCTCGGCGGAGGCCAATCTGAAAAAGGCCCTGGAGATCGACCAGAAGAAATCCGGAAACAACTCCATGGCGGTGGCCGACGATCTGCTGGATCTGGGCAAGCTCTACGAGCGGCAGGGAAGGTTCGCCGAGGCAGAGAGCACGCTCAAACGCTCGGTGGATATACGCCGGCAGCAGGGAGGATTGCAGGCCATCGCCACGGGTTTGAACGAATACGGTCTGGTCCTCGTCGATGGCGGGAAGTACAAGGAAGCGGAAAACGTGCTGCAAGAGGCGCTCTCGGACCGGGAAGAAGGCGGCGCCAGCAAAGCGGACATCGCGGAGAGCGAGAACAGCCTGGGCAAGCTCTACTACCACGGCGGCGTCTGGGACGAGGCCAAGCAGCTGTTTCAAAAGGCGCTCGCCACCGCCAGAGAAACCCCGGGACCTGACAGCACGTTATATGCCGACCTGCAGAACAACCTGGCCAGCATCTACTTCGCGCAAGGCCAGTTCGGTGAGGCCGAGCCGATGTTCAAGTCGGCGCTATCGATCTACGAGAAGGAGTTCGGCCATAATCAGCCGGAGGTGGCAAACTGCTTGAGCAACCTCGGCGAGGTCTACCGCGCCCAGAAAAAATTCGACCAGGCCGAGACGCAATACAAATCGGCAATCGCCATTTATGAAAAGATTGGCGGGCCGAGCCATCCGAGCCTTGGCCCTTGCCTGAACAACCTGGCGCTTCTCTACCAGGAGCAGTCGAAATACGCGCAGGCAGAGCCGCTCTACAAGCGAGCCATGCAGATCGAGGAGCAGGCATACGGGACGAGCAGCCCGAACCTGGCCGGGATTCTGCGCAACTACGCCGAGCTTCTGCACGCCACCAAACGTGATGCCGAAGCCAAGCAGATGCTCAGCCGGATCAACACGATCATTGCCGAAAGCCAGAAATAGGCCACGCTCACGCGGCATTGCGTATAATACTGCAACCCGCGCAGGCGTCCTGCCTTCGACAGGTCAAGTCTGACGCGCTCCAACCTTACAGCCCCGGGAGGCTCGACATGTCAAGACCAATCAAGCGCAATCGATGGCAGCCGTTCTGCTCGCTGCTGCTCGCGACCTTCGTAGTGGCCACCCTGCCTGGCTTTGCCCAGGGATCCGCCGGCGGCTCCGGGCAGGAGGGCTCGGCGGGAAGCGCGCCGTCGGCCGGCTCCGAGCAGGGATCGCAAACGAAGCCGCTCCGGCCGAGAAAGCGGCTTCGGCAAAGGCTGCGGAACAGGTTGCGGCGGCGCCAGCAGCAGCAACAGCAGCAGCAGCAAACGCCAAGCCAGTAAGCCTGCTTGCTGTAGTGCGGGCTTAATGATGCTTCATCTTTAGATGCAATCATTCACATCGTCGGACATCGTGGAACTGCGCTTTGCAGGGTCGCGTCTGCACCTTCGTGGAAACCAAGCGGAATCCACTAGGGACCGTCTGTGGAGGGTCACGACAAATGAAGATTCGCACTACTAAAGTATTGGTCATTGTCGCCCTGAGCGTCGGATTACTGGGCGCATCGTCCGGCCTGGCTGCGAACGCGCAGTTCAGCTGGACAAACTGGCAGCCCGCGGTCGGACCGATACCGATCATGGAGAACGACCTGGATGCGCAAATTATTCAGGCGTACAACACCGGCTTGATTTCCGAATTTGAGAAGGCGATGCTCAGTCGCGATCTTGACGGGATCAAGGTGCAGGAGCAGGTCTACAGGATGGGTGACGTCGGAATAACGCCATGGAGCGAAGCCAAGGTTCTTGCCTCGCTTGGCCGGTTCAAAGTGACGTTGCAGAGCCATGAGGCGGCCAACAAGACCGCCGCCCAGGTAACGACCATCGTCCAGCCCGGGACCAGGTGACGCAGCCCTCGAGTCCGCACCGGCGGGTCAGGCGACCGGCGCAACCGCCCTGGCGGTTCAAGCTCGCCTCCGCGAGCAACACCCGCTTCTACGGGGCGCGCTTGATGGTGGCCGAGATTAAGCCGTAAGGCTCATCGGTGGCCACGAAAATCTCGTTCTTGTTTTCCAGACCGAACGGTTGCAGATTGAAGAGTATCCGGTGCTCGTTGGGCATCATGATTGTGATCTCGTTGAGCTCGTTGAGCTCCCCGAGCGCAATCTGGCCTATCTCGTGGATCGTGTGCTGCACCCCCAGGCTCTTGTGGGTGGCGAACACCCTGAGAATGACGCTGCGCACGGTCTCATAGCAGCGCTGGTAGTCGGGATTCTCGTGCCGGTATGTCCACCTGGCCGTCACGCTCGTTCCGAAGATGCGATCCTTTGTCTCCGGCAAGGTCGTGAATCGATCACGGACAAAACCCCAGAATTCGGAATCGGTCGTCTTAACCAGCTTCAGTCCCTCGACGGCGGACTCGACCGATATGGACTGGCGGTCGGCCCGCACCTCGGCAGCGTGCTTCTCATCACCGGCCCCAAAAAACGCGTGCGGGTGCGGATTTCCGTCCGCAGAAACTATGCGCTGCCATAGCTCCTCGGACAGGTTGATCGTGCACGATCGCACCTGAGCGTAGGTGGCAAGGAAGTGTCCGGCCAGGCTCTTCCCGAATGACTCGATGTCGGCGAGGCTATGGTTGGCGGCAAGAACATAGACCGTGTTCTTCATCGAGTCGGTGGCTACGACCTGGCTGTTGTCGCCCGTGACATAGGATTTATCGAACTCGCCTTGAAGCTGGATGTCTATGCAGATCTCCTTCAGGTCATGACGGTCGGCGTGCCGCGTGATCTTGGTTAGCCTGACCCGGGACTTTCCGTAGGAGTTGGCCGCCAGCACGCCGGGGCGCTGCTTCTGCTCCATCGTGGTTTCAGTGTTGGTGCGGATCACTCTTGCATCCTCGCTTGCCGGTAGACATACGATTGTACCGCCAGGCTGTTAAAGCCGGATAATATTCGGCAGCCTTCAGCGCCGATGCCCGCATATGCGAAAATGGGGCGACCGGAGGTGGCCGAACGCACATGAAGACGTCGCTTTTTGGGATCTCCAGCAACCGTGTCTTGACCCCGGATGGGCTCAAGAAAGCCTGCCTGCTGGTCGACGGCGGCAAGGTGCACGACGTGGTCGACCAGGATCGGGTGCCGGCAGGCTGCGAGCTGGTCGATGCCGGCAACTCGGTTGTCATGCCTGGTCTGGTGGACAGCCACGTTCATGTCAACGAGCCCGGCCGCACGGAATGGGAGGGCTTCGAGACCGCCACCAGGGCTGCCGCGGCCGGCGGTATCACGACAATCGCGGATATGCCCTTGAATTCGGACCCGGTGACCACGAGCCGCCAGGCTCTCGATGTGAAGCTGGCGTCCACCTCCGGAAAGCTCTTCGTCGACTGCGCCTTTTACGGCGGCGTCATCCCCGGCAACGCCGGGTCGCTGGAAGGGCTCATTGAAGGCGGCGTCAGCGGGTTCAAATGCTTCCTCATCCACTCCGGCATCGACGATTTTCCCGCCGTCAAGGAAGAGGATCTCCGGCTGGCCATGCCGATCCTGCAAAAGCATGGACTGCCGCTTCTGGTGCACGCCGAGCTGTGCGGCGACGACCACGGGGCCGACTTCAGCGACAGGCCGTCATCCTACAAAGCCTTTCTGGCCTCGAGACCCAGATGCTGGGAGAATGACGCAATCGCGCTCATGTTGAGGCTCTGCCGCCAGTACAGGTGCAGTGTCCACATCGTTCACCTGTCCTCTTCGGACGCGCTGCCGCTGGTGAGGCAAGCGAAGGCCGAAGGACTGCCGTTCACCGTGGAGACCTGCCCGCATTACCTTACTTTTGCCGCCGAAGAGATCGAGGACGGTGACCCCCGTTTCAAATGCGCGCCGCCTATCCGGGAGCGGGAGAACAGGGAGCGGCTCTGGGAAGCGGTCTTAGACGGCACCATCGAGTTTGTTGTCTCGGATCACTCGCCCTGCCTGCCGGCTCTCAAGTTTCTGCAAGAAGGGGACCTGGCCAGAGCCTGGGGCGGCATCTCGTCTTTGCAGTTCGTGCTGCCGGCCGTCTGGACGCAGGCCAGGAGCCGTGGCGCCACTGTCGCCGACGTGTCGAAATGGCTCTCGGCCAAACCCGCTGAGTTCCTCGGCCTGAGCAAGACAAAGGGTTCGCTGGCACCGGGCTGCGACGCGGACATCGTCGTGTGGAGCCCCGACGAGGAGCTGGTCATCGAGCCCTCGATGATTCATCACCGGCACAAGGTAACGCCCTACGACGGCAGGCGCCTTTTCGGGCGTGTGGAGAAAACGTTCGTACGGGGCAGGAAGGTGTTCGATCACGGCAAACATGCGGGTCAGGCGATGGGACAGATGCTTTTGCGCGCACCAGTGGAGAGCGTAAGGTAATGGAAAGAGGATTCAATCTGGATGCCGCCGTTTTCACCGGGCTGGTGGATCTGGCGGCGCTTGGTCTGGGCGGCAAGGTTCTGCTGGCAAGCGATGACTTTTTCGCGGAGAAGGAGAATTTGATTAAACCCGGCCGGGGCGTGTTCATCGCCGACAAATACACCGAGCGCGGCAAGTGGATGGATGGCTGGGAAACGCGCAGGAAGCGCGGGCCCGGGCACGACTGGTGCATCGTCAAGCTGGGCGCGCCGGGCGTCATCGAGGGCGTGGATATCGACACCAATCACTTCCTGGGCAATCATCCCCCTTATGCCTCCATCGACGCGCTCTGCCTCGAATCCGAGGTCGCTGACCGGGAGCTTGAGAAGGAGCGGTGGGTCGAGATCTTGCCGAAGTCGGCCCTCAAGCAGGGCTCGCAGAACATCTTTGCGGTGACCGATGATCGCAGATGGACGCATGTCCGCCTGAACATCTACCCGGACGGCGGCGTGGCGCGCCTCAGGGTCTACGGTCGCGTAAGGAGAGACTGGTCCTTGTGCCGGCCCGACGAGCTCGTCGACCTGGCGGCAGCCAGCAACGGCGGGCTGGTGACAGCGTGCAATGACATGTTTTTTGGAAACAAGAACAACATGATCATGCCCGGCCGGGCGGCCAACATGGGCGAAGGCTGGGAGACGCGGCGCCGCAGGGAGCCCGGTCACGACTGGGCCGTGGTGAAGCTCGCGCAGCCGGGCCGCATCCGCAAGATCGAGGTCGACACCAATCACTACAAGGGCAACTTTCCCGACTCATGCTGGATAGACGGCTCTTATGCTCCCGGGCAGGAGATCGACAATCTCAACGCCGCCGGTTTCGACTGGCGGGAGATCCTGCCAGAGACGAAATTGCAGGCCGACCACCGGCATTTCTTCGAGAAGGAACTGCGGTCGGAAGGACCTTACACGCACATTCGCCTGAGCATATCCCCCGATGGCGGCGTCAGTCGCTTCCGGGTGATGGGCCTTATTGCTCAAGTGCCCGGCGTGACGGCAAGCGGTGAGAAAGCGGATGAACTTAAATCGTATCAACGAGCTTGATAGAGCGGGCGTCGAGGAGGCGTTCTCGAGCTGTTGCGGCTCCCGGAGCTGGGCACAGGCGATGATTGCCGGCCGGCCGTACGCGAGCGAGGACGAGCTCATCCGGCAGTGCGAAGCCTCATGGCAAAAGTTGAGCACCGCCGACTGGCTGGAGGCGTTCGCCGCCCACCCGAAGATAGGCGACATCGAGAGCTTGAAGAAGAAGTACAGCTCGACGAAAGCCTGGGCCGAGCAAGAGCAGTCAGGTGTAGGCGGCGCCGCCGAAGAGCTGCTCAAGGAGCTTTCCGCTCTCAACGAAGCCTACGAACGGAAGTTCGGCTACATCTTCATCGTTTGCGCCACCGGCAAGTCGGCCTACGAGATGCTGGGCATCCTCAAGAGGCGAATCGACAACCCGCCGGACGAGGAGCTGAAGACGGCAATCGAGGAACAGAAGAAGATCACGCGACTGCGACTGGAAAAACTATAAATGAGCCCAATCACAACCCATGTCCTCGACACGGCAAGAGGCTGCCCCGCAGCCGGTGTCTGCGCGACCCTCGAGCGGATGAGCAACGGCGACTGGCAGAAGCTCGCCGCCGGCACCACCAATCAGGACGGCAGAATCGGCGACCTGCTCGCCGACGATCACGAATTGCTGGCCGGGATCTACCGGCTCACGTTCGATACGAGCCGTTATTTCTCCGACCTTGCGGTGCAGAGCTTTTATCCTTACATCGCCATAGTCTTCGAGGTCAAAAACACCTCGCAGCACTACCACGTCCCGCTCCTGCTCAGCCCGTTCGGTTACTCGACATACCGCGGCAGCTGATGGCGAGACGACCTTGAAGGCGCTCTTTGGCTACGGCTTCTGGAGCTCCGGTTTCCACTCGTCCAGAATGGCGCCCTCGATCGGGCAGACCGACAGACAAGCGCCGCAGTCGATGCAGACTGAGTCGTCTATCCAGGTGTACTTGGTCCCCTTGGCGTTGGTCTTGCCTTCCGCCCAGTGAATGCATTCCACCGGGCAGACCGGAATGCAGTCCGCGACCCCTTCGCAGACGTCGGCAACAATCGTGTAAGACATGGTTTCCTCCTTATTCTTGGGCCCGCCGCATCTGAGCGGGACGAGACAGCCCGACGCGAAGAGATACACGCCATGCGGCGCCTGCACCCGGTCACGGAGCCACCTTGTTTTTGTACCATGGTCATCATATTGCCATTTGCAGGACAATGTCCACGCTTATGACACATAAGTGTGTAATAATATTGCACAGAGAGTATTTGAGCCAATAGATGGGCCGATGAAAAGGTTGCCGTCAAGAATTGCCAGGCGCAAGCCGCAGGAGAAGCCGCGAGAGGCGCTTATCCGCATACTGAAGCTCCGGGGCGAAATGACCGTCGCAGAGCTGTGCCGGGCATTAAAACTGACGCACACGGCCGTGCGGCGTCAAGTGTCCGCGTTGCTCACCGACGGCGTCATAAGCTCCCACGTGGGCGAGCATGGCAAGGGGCGGCCGGCGCACAAGTACCGCCTGAGCGAAAAGGCCGGCGCTTACTTTCCGACCGGCTACGACTTCCTGGCCGAGGAGCTGCTGGACACCATCTTCGAGACCGGCGGGCACAAAGGCATCATGGACTTCCTGAGAACAAACAACAACCGGGTCATAGCGGCGCTGATGCCCGGCTTTTCAGGGTTAGGTCTCAAGGAGAGGATCGCCGGCGTTGCCAGGTACTTTGCCGACAGAGGATACATGACGGACTGGATCGAGCTTGCCGACGGCAACTATTTCCTCTTCCATCAGAACTGCGCAATCTACAAGATGGCCAACCGCTACCGGCAGCTGTGCATCCTCGAGCCGAGGCTGATTGAGTGCCTGCTGGGCGTCAAGATCTCCCGGCAGCAGTATATTCTCAAGGGCCAGCCGACCTGCGGCTACCTGATCGACTCCCGGCGCCCGCTTGTACCAGGTGAAGATTGACATCCCCGCGCATGAGGTGCAAACGCATGAAAAACGCAGCCGAAACAATTGTTGCCTGCCTGGAGAACGAGCAGGTTCGGTACATCTTCGGGTTGCCCGGCGAGGAGAACATCCATCTGGTCGAGGCCCTCTCCCATTCCGACATCCGCTTCATCCTGGCGCGGGACGAGCGGGACGCGGCTTTCATGGCCGACGTCTACGGCAGGCTCACGGGTGAGCCAGGCGTTTGCCTGTCGACGCTCGGTCCCGGAGCAATCAACCTGGCGCTGGGCGTCGCCGATGCCCAGATGGACGGAACGCCGCTGGTAGGCATCGTCGCCCAGGCGGCCTTGAAGCGCCTCTACAAGGAATCGCACCAGAACGTCGATCTGGTGGCGCTGTTCAAACCGCTGACTAAGTGGGCGCACATGATCGTTCTTGCCGACACCACCGCGGAGGTCATCCGCAAGGCTTTCAAGCTGGCTCAGATGGAGCGGCCCGGCGCCACCGTCGTCGTGGTGCCGGAGGACGTGGCGAGGCAAGAGACGAACATTGCCCCTCTCGTTCGCGCTAAGCCACGGCCGGAGCATCCGGACGGCAATCAAATTTTAAGGGCCGCGAAGATCCTGGAAGAGGCCGACTGCGCGGTGATTCTGGCTGGACACACGGCCGTCCGCAGCCGGGCGGGCCAGTCGCTCACCCGCCTGGCGGAGCATCTTTCGATTCCGGTTGCCACCACGTTCATGGCCAAAGGGGTCATACCGGACAGGCACCCGCTGGCGCTGGGGACCATAGGCTTCATGCGGCACGACTACTCTAACTTCGGCTTCGACAAGGCCGAGGTGATTGTGTGCGTGGGCTACGATCCTATCGAATATGCGCCCGAGAGCTGGAACCCGAAGAAGGATAAACGGATCGTACACATTCACAGAAGTCCCGCGGAGCCGGACGCCTTCTACAACCTGAGTGTAGGGATCGAAGGGGACATATCGGTCGCGCTCGAGCAGCTAATCGAAAAGACAAAACCGGGCAGACGCAGTTGCACGGTGCATGAGGTCGTGCGCCGCTTTATAGACACCGAGCTCGAGCAGTTCGCCGATGATCGATCCGTGCCCATGAAGCCGCAGCGCATCGTCAGCGACTTGAGGAAGGCACTTGCTGACGAAGACATCGTCCTGTGCGATACCGGAGCGCTGAAGATGTGGATGGCAAGGCTTTTTCCCTGCTACCAGCCCAACACCTGCCTGATTTCCAACTCGCTTGCCACCATGGGCTTTTCCGTGCCGGGGGCGATCGCGGCAAAACTGGCCAGACCGAACCGCAAGGTGGTAGCCGTCACCGGAGATGGTGCCTTCTTGATGAGCTCACACGCGCTGGAGACGGCCGTCCGCGAGCGGACTCCCTTTGTCACGCTGATCTGGCGGGATGGAAGTTACGGCCTCATCAAATGGAAGCAGGAGATGGAGTTCGGCCGGAGCTCTTACGTGGATTTTACCAACCCGGATTTTGTGAGGTACGCGGAGAGCTTTGGCATTCGCGGCTACCGGATCGAGAACGCCGGCGACTTGCTGCCGACACTCGCAGAGTGCCTGAGGAAAGACGAGATGGCGGTGATCGATTGTCCCGTCGACTATTCGGAAAATGCCAAGCTGGTAGAGCGCCTGGGCCACGTCAGTCTTCCCGCGTGACTCGCCGGGGCGCATTGCCTGCCCCGGGCGGCATCTGTCAATCCAGGTGCTCGTAGGCCGGAATCGTCAGGAATTCCAGGAACCTGTCGCTGTAGACCAGACTGTCCAGCAGGCGCCTGGCATCGGCGAAGCGGCTCGAGCCATCTCTGGTGAGCGCTGCTATCTCTGTGTCCGCTATCTGCGCGTAAAGCTCGCCGGTGACGGCGCGGCCGTCGTCCAGGCTGGCGCCGCACCTGATCCACTGCCACAGCTGCGCCCGGGAGATCTCCGCGGTAGCTGCGTCCTCCATCAGGTTGTAAATGGCTGCCGCGCCTGTTCCGCGAAGCCAGGACTCGATGTACTGCAGCGCCACGCTGACGTTGTTCACGACGCCAGGCTCGGTCACCTTGCCGCCCTCGATCTTGACGTTGAGCAGGTCCGCCGCCGTCACCGTCACATCCTCCAGCGGCCTTATCTTCTGGTTGGGTTCGGCGCCAAATACCCGGTCGAACACCTCCCTGGCGACCGGCACCAGATCCGGGTGCGCCACCCAGGTTCCGTCGAAGCCTGTCGACACCTCCAGCTCCTTGTCGTCGCGAACTTTTGCCAGAGCTGCCTCGTTGACGGCCGGGTCTCTCCTGCTCGGTATGAAAGCGGCCATGCCGCCCATGGCATGTGCGCCCCGGCGGTGGCAGGTCTTGACGAGCAGGCGGCAGTAGGCTCGCATGAACGGCACGCGCATGGTCACCTGCGCCCGATCCGGCAAGACGAATTGTTTGTGTTTCGCGAACTTCTTGATGGTGCTGAAAATGTAATCCCAGCGCCCGGCGTTCAAGCCGGCCGCGTGATCCCGCAGCTCGTAGAGGATCTCGTCCATCTCGAAGGCGGCGAGTATGGTTTCGATGAGCACGGTGGCGCGGATGGTGCCACGGGGAATGTTCAACCGGTCCTGGGCAAAGTTGAAAACATCGTTCCAGAGCCGCGCCTCCAGGTGGCTTTCCATCTTGGGCAGGTAGAGGTACGGACCGCTGCCCCTCCTTATCAGCTCCTCGGCGTTGTGGAAGAAGAAAAGTCCGAAGTCGAAGAGGCTGGCGGAAATCGGGGCACCGCCGACAAGCACGTGCTTTTCGTGCAGGTGCCAGCCCCTCGGGCGAACGACGAGCGTGGCCGGCTTCTCCTTGAGCCTGTAGGACTTGCCCTCCGGGCTCTGGAAAGTCAGCGTCCTGCGCACCGCCTCCTTCACGCACCGCTGCCCTTCGATGACGTTTGTCCAAACCGGCGAAAGCGCATCCTCAAAGTCCACCATGAAGACATTGGCGCCCGAATTGAGCGCGTTGATCATCATCTTTGCCTCAGCGGGACCGGTTATCTCCACGCGCCGGTCGAGCAGATCGGCCGGCGCCTCGCAGACGCGCCAGTCGCCCTGCCGCACGGCGGCGGTTTCGCTCAGGAAGTCCGGGAAGCGCCCGGCGTCTATCTCCGCCTGCCGCTCGACCCTGGCGCGTAAAAGCCCCTGCCTGGTGGGGTTGAACTCGTTGTGCAGGTCGGTTACGAATTGGAGCGCCTCCGGGGTGAGGATTTCGTCGAAACCCGAACCAGGCTTTCCTATGACTTCAACTTGTTTGACTGACTGCGCCATCACCTTCTCCCAGATTCGTCCGCGCGCCGGCTATCTTGCCGCGCTTGTTGCCGTGGTCGCAAGCAGGTCTATTTTAGCGCAGCGGCGTGGCGCGCCCGAGCGTCTAAAATAGTCTTGTCGAGGCAGCCAGATGACCAGACCACCGTCAGTTATCAAGCCCCAGCCGATAGACGCCGCCGCTTACTCAGATTACGGCGAGGTGATTGCTGCCGCCCGGGGGCGCGCCTTCAAGGATGCCAATCTGGGGAGAGCGCGCCGGTTCGACCGCCTGAGCGAGGTGCGGAACCTGCGCCCCGGCACGGCGACGCTCAATCTCTGCATCTTTCGCTGCCAGCCGGCGGCCATGCCCCTGGAGATACGGCTGCTGGAGCGGCATCCGTTTTCCACGCAGGTTTTTCTGCCCATGAGGCACGACGCGCGTTATCTGGTCGTGGTCGCGCTGGGCGGCGATGCCCCGGATCTAGCCTCGCTGAGGGCTTTCCTCGTGGAAGGGGCCCAGGGGATCAGCTACAAGCCCGGGATCTGGCACTATCCAATGACCGCTCTGGACAAAGAGATTGACTTTTCGTGCCTCATCTGGGAAGACGGTTCGCAGGCCGATTGTGAGCTCTTCGACCTGGAAAGACCAATCTCGGTGGAGGTTTGAGCCCACCCCGGCCGGCGGACGAGTATCACCGACAACGAATGAAAAGGCTGAGAGCTCGTGTGCTGCAAAAGAGAAGGCTGCTTGCCCTGTCGGGTAGGGTCGGTCTGGCTCTTGTGGCGGCCGGCGCTTTGCTGGCCGGGTTGGCCGGCGCCGGCGGCCGGGCAACCTTTCCGGTGCGCCCGGCGGATTTCAGCCTGGCAAGCTGGGTTTTTCTCCGCTGGCTTGGCGCGGTCTACCTCATCGCCTTTTGCTCCCTTGCCGTCCAGGCGCGCGGTCTTATCGGGCAGAACGGCATCGTGCCGGTCGCGCCTGTACTTAACAGCCTGCGGGATTCGCTCGGCAAAGCACGCTTCCTCCGGCTGCCGACGCTGTTCTGGCTCCGCTGCACCGACAGGGCCATCTGCCTGTTCTGCCTGGCCGGCATCGCGCTCGCCCTGCTGGTTATGCTGGACATAGCGACCGGCCCGGCGCTGGTGTGCCTGTGGGCTTTGTACCTGTCATTCGATCTGGTTTGCGACCCGTTCCTTTCTTTCCAGTGGGACGCGCTGCTTTTGGAAACGGGCTTCCTGGCAATATTCCTCGAGCAATGGAAGATAACGCCGGGACTGCCGGACACAGCCCCGTCGGCCTCGGTTCTTATGCTTTTCTGGCTGCTGCTGTTCCGGCTCATGTTCATGTCCGGTGCCGTCAAAATCTTGAGCGAGGACCCGGCATGGAGCCGGTGGCTGGCCATGACCTTTCACTACGAGACCCAGCCGCTGCCCACGCCGGTCGCCTACTACGCCCACAGGCTCCCGCTCTGGTTTCACAGGCTGTCGGTGCCCGCCGTCTTTTTCATAGAGCTGGTCGTTCCGCTCTTCCTGTTCGGTCCCAGACCGGCAGCAGAGGCGGCGGCCCTTATCCTGATAGGGTTCCAGGCGCTCATCATGCTGACCGGCAACTATACGTTTTTCAACCTGCTGACTATCGGTCTTTGCCTGCCGGTGCTGTCGAACCAGACGCTCGCAGCCCTTCTGCCGGCCCGGATATCGGCGCCGCTCCTGCAAAGCGTCCCGCACCAGCCGGCAAACGAGCTGTGGTTCCTGCCGCTGGCGGCTTCACTCGGGCTGCTCAATGTCGTGCCGCTTCTGCGTCTGGTGACACGGCGTTTGCCGCGGTGGCTCTCCAGATTCTACGAGAGCACGCGACCCTTCCAGCTCGTCAACTCCTACGGCCTGTTCGCGGTGATGACAACCACGCGCCCGGAGATAATCGTGGAGGGCAGCGACGACCTGGAGACCTGGCTGCCCTACGAGTTCAAGTACAAGCCCGGCGATACGTCGCGCCCGCTGCCGTGGGTGGCGCCCCACCAGCCGCGCCTCGACTGGCAGATGTGGTTTGCGGCGCTCGCCACCGCCGACCAGAACCCCTGGTTTCTCAATTTCGTCTGGCGCCTGCTCAAGGGATCTCCTGAAGTTCTGGCGCTGCTGGCCAGGAATCCCTTCCCGCAAGCCCCGCCGAGATACATCAGGGCGCTCCTTTACGATTACGTCTTCACAAGCCCTGCCCAGCGCAGGAAGACCGGCGAGGTCTGGCAGCGGGAGCTCATCGGCATCTACCTGCCGCCGGTTTCGGCCTGACCGACCGCCCGGCTTCTCGCCCTTATCGACCCCTGCGCAATTCCACATGGCGGGCGCCGCAAGGCGAAGGTACTCTCGAGGTGGCTCGCTGCGGTCGAATTGTCACAGTTTTGTTACGCCACTGACAGTATTTTTATACGGAAAGCAGCGAGACTGTGGACACGCCTTACCAGCAGCAAAGCCAGACGCTTCACGGACCACGTTGTTATAATGTTTTTTCCCCAGCGAGAGTTCATGCCAGCACGCCCCGGATACCCGGGCTATGCCTTCGCCGCCGCGGCACGCCAGCTTTTCGCCGAGGCATACATGGCTCAACGTCAATGGCCCGCTCCCGGCTACCCGGGCGCTTACAACCAGTTCGCCGATCCTTACGCCATACGCGCCTGGCAGATGCAGCAGGCCAGTAACCTGCTAATCAACCAGGGCGTGCTTCCGCCGATGGAATTCGCCGCACCTTACGGCCCGCAGGAGCAGGTTGGCTGGAACCCTCACGGGCAGCGGCACTGGAACCCGTACGGTCACCAGCCGTGGCATCCCCGCTGGCACCACCACTATCGCCGATACGGCCCGGTGGGCCGGCATATGCAGCCTTTTGGGGGAGCGAGCGGGGAATATGGTCCGCGTACTTACCAGGCAAACTGGGGACCGGGCGGGGACACCACTTACAATGGCGCCAGCGGGCGAGTCGATTGGCAGACGAAGATGAACAACGTCAGGATCGTAGCCGGGGTCGCCCGGCAGATGGGCGTGGATCCCGTCGCGGCGGTAGCCACCATGCTGGTCGAGAGCCGCGGGAACAACAGGGCCGTCGGCGATCGCGGCACCAGCTTCGGGCTGTTCCAGTTGCACCGGGGCGGCGAGCTGGGCAATCTGAGCCCCTGGCAGGCCTTCGATCCCGTGACAAACGCGGAGGTGGCGCTTTCGGAGTTCAGAAGGAACGAGGGGCGCTGCGGCAGCCCTGGCGAACTGGCCGCTATATCCCAGCGCCCCCGCAACAGGTACGCCTACGCGCGCATGGTGGATGCAGCCGTGCCGGAGGCTCGGCGGCTGCTCGCTTACGCCTGACAGCCCCCGCGGGTCTAGCTGATGTCCCGGACAGTTGGTACACTGAGTGCTTAGCGTCTTTCCCGGGAATCCGCAATGCACTTGATGCACCTGATCTGGGTAGCCGGACACATAATCGGCTTCTTCCATCAACCCACCGTGATAGTCTGCACCGTCATGGTGATTTTCGGCATCGGCATCGTCCTGGTCTTCTACAAAGTCTTCGAGCACGACTTCTTCGATGACCAGGGTGTGGATTGAGCGGGCAAGCCCGGGCAGGAGATGCCACCGCTTGCGGTATCACCGCCTTCGTCTCGCGCGGGACCATCGAGGCATGCGGAATGCGCCTGCAGCATTACCGACAATTAACCCGAATTCCGCGCCCATAGCGGCTTTTGTGTGCTAACAATGGTCTTATCAGTTGAATTCAGCTCGACATTCAGGTTCCTGAATGCTTCTTGCCGAGCAGCTGTTCTTACCAACGAAACTGTCATCACGCGCCGAATCCGGCGCGGCATTTGCTGCACGGTCAGTCCGGCACTGAATCACCACATCGCAACCAATTCCTGATTGGGCAGTGAGAATCCGGTGGGCGTTGGCTTCGTGCGTGCCGCAGTTTCACTTCCTGGAGGTCCCAATCAATATGAATATCTTTGCCGACCCGACGAATTGCCTCTGGATCCTGGCCATATCGGTCACGGTCATCGCGCTGGCCAAGTCGTGGAAACGATTCAGAGATAAATATCAACAAAAGAAGGCGAACGAGGGCGGCAACTAGCCGCACAGTCATTCTCTTGCCGCCCCGGTGCTCGTTTTACAGTTGCCGCGCTCACCTGGTTCGGAGTAAAATAACTGCTCCGGCACGCAAGGCAGCGGGCCATGGCAGAGAGGCAGTGGGAAGTGAGCTCGACGGCGCCGGCAAAACCAGTCGATTTCATCCGGGAGATCATCAATGATGATCTGGAGTCCGGGCGTCATACGAAGGTAGTCACGCGCTTTCCGCCCGAGCCCAACGGGTTTTTGCACATCGGCCATGCCAAGTCCATCTGCCTCAACTTCGGGCTCGCGCTGGAGTACCGCGACAGGCTGCCCGGCAGCGCTACGCGCTGCCACCTGCGGTTCGACGACACGGATCCGACCAAGGAAGAGACTCTGTACGAAGAAGCGATCAAGGAAGACGTGCGGTGGCTGGGCTTCGAGTGGGACGGGCTTTACCACGCGAGCGATTACTTCGAGAAGATGTTCGAGTACGCCGAGCACCTGATCATGTCGGGCAAAGCCTACGTGTGCAGCCTGACCGATCCGGAGGTGAAGGAGTATCGAGGCAGCCTGACAACCCCCGGGCGGAACAGCCCCTATCGCGAGCGCAGCGTGGATGAAAACGTGGATCTGTTCCGCCGCATGCGCAAAGGGGAGTTCAAGGACGGCGAGCACACCCTGCGCGCCAGGATCGACATGGCCAGCGCCAACATGAAGATGCGCGATCCGCTTCTGTACCGCATCCGCCACGCGACCCACCATATGACCGGCGACGCCTGGTGCATCTACCCCATGTACGACTACGCGCATCCCATTTCGGACGCCATTGAGGGCATCACCCACAGCATCTGCACGCTGGAGTTCGAGAACAACCGCGAGCTGTACGACTGGGTGATCGACAATCTCATGGAATACGCGAAGTTCCCCAGCCGCCCGCGCCAGTATGAGTTCGCGCGGCTGAGCCTGAACTACACGGTGATGAGCAAGCGCCGCCTGCTGGAGCTGGTGGAAGGCAAGCACGTGAGCGGTTGGGACGACCCCCGCTTGCCGACCATTGCCGGGATGCGCCGGCGAGGCTATACGCCGGAGAGCATACGCGCCTTCTGCGCCAGCGTCGGGGTGGCAAAAGCCAACAGCACCGTGGACATGGCCCAGCTCGAGTTCTGCATCCGCGACGACCTCAACCAGAAGGCGCCACGGGTTCTGGCCGTGCTCAAGCCGCTCAAGGTGGTAATCGAGAATTTCCCGGAAGCAGACGTGGAGGAGCTCGACGCCTCCTACTGGCCGCATGACGTGCCCAGGGAAGGCAGCCGTAAGGTGCCTTTCTGCCGGGAGATCTACATCGAGCAGGACGATTTCATGCTCGAGCCGCCGAAGGACTTCTACCGGCTGGCGCCCGGGCAGGAGGTGCGGCTGCGTTACGCGTACACCATCACCTGCACCGACGTGGTTAAGGACTCCGCCGGCAATGTGACCGAGCTGCGCTGCAGGTACGACCCGGAAACCCTGGGCCGGAACCCGGAAGGGCGCAAGGTCAAAGGGACGATTCACTGGGTGAGCGCTCGCCACGCGGTCGACGCGGAAATAAGGCTCTACGATCGCCTGCTGTCGGAGGAAGCCCCGCCGACCGGGAAGGACAGTGACTTCCTGGAGGCGATCAACCCGAATGCCCTGACGGTCGTGACCGGCTGCAAGCTGGAGAGAAGCCTCGGCGAAGCCAAGCCTGGCGAGCGCTTCCAGTTCGAGCGCCAGGGCTATTTCGTGGTCGACGTGAAGGACAGCAAGCCCGGCGCCCTGGTCTTCAACCGCATCGTCACCATGAAGGACTCCTGGGCCCGCGCCCAGAAAAAATAATGTAGAATTCCAAGCAGGCCTCATTGGGGCGTCGCCAAGCGGTAAGGCACGTGGCTCTGGACCACGCATTCCAAGGTTCGAATCCTTGCGCCCCAGTTTTATTTTCTCCTCGGACTTTTAGCCCGACAACACCCCGGCATCTGTCCGCAACCAGCCGTTTCCAAGATCCAGAGAAAGGGCCGCTTTCTGTTCTTCTAGCGGCTCGCCACCGGTTGTCCGACCTTGTATGTGACTATCCTCCCCCAGAGGCTCTTGGTGCCCCATATCCCTGACCGCAGGCATTCCAGTTGCACGATCTGGCTGTGGTCGACGAACAGATTCACCTCCGGCCCGTAGTTCTTGATATACCACGCAAAGACCTCGGGATCAGCAGCCTCGAACATCACCTTTTCGAGCCCGAGCTCGTTGATTATGCGTGCCACGACGTCCGTTCTCCAGCGCTTCACGTTTTCAGTTATGCCTTCCGACTCGATCATGATCATGTAAGCGCCGGCGTCCAGAAAACGCCTCGCCTGCCTTATCGACCATTCCACGTCGCGCACGCCTTCGGACTCCAGCTCCTCGACCGCCGTCGCCCCGCCGGCGCCGAACTGAATGCCCACCTCGGGCTTGGCCTTGAGGCCGGCCCGCTGCACCTCGTCTACAAGGTGCAGCCAGTCATCGGTAGGAATGGTGATGAAACCGGACGAGATCTCGAGGATGTCGAATCCAATCTCCTTGCACTCTTTGATATATTGCCGAACCGCATCCGGTCCTTGTGTAAGCACATACTCGATAAAGCCGCCGGTCGAAACCAGAACGTTGAATTCGTGCGCCGTATCGATAAGCTCCTTGACCGCCTTTAGCGGCATCAGGGCAAACGAGCCGCCGGCAAACTTCAGGCTGTCCACGTAATCGCCCATCGTCTCGAGCACGTCGGTCAGGTAGCGCCTCCCCATCGGGCTGTAATACGGTCCCCGAATCTCGGTGATGCCCCGCTTTCGCGGCTTACGATCGCGCTCATTCACCTTTATGAAGGGGAATGCCCTGTCGTTATCACTCATCCTTTATCCTCCTGTCGCCACTCATCGGATCAACTCGCCCTGCTGGCGGCGCCTTGCTTCTTACCGGCCCTTGCTCTGGACAAAAGGTCAGCGAGACCGCGCACCGGAATGTCCTCCAGGTGAGCGACGGCGTCGATTATTTCTCGCCGCAGCGATGCATCGCAGCGCTCCGCCACAAGTTTCTCAAACTTGGCGGAAACCTGGCTCCAGGACATCGGCCGGGTAAAGAAGCCCTCGTAGTCTTTTTTCTCCGTGCTCAACGTCCGGCCCCCGGTAAGGACTATCCTTATCCGCGCAGGCATCTCCAGCGGAAAGCGCGCGCTGAGCTCCGGATCCGGGCGCACGGAGACCCGCCTCAAAAGGCTCTGCACATCCCGGCGCGCAATGCGCTCCGGACGATATTGCCCGGGACCGACCTCGCCGTCCAGGAGCGCCACCGCGAGCATGTACGGAAGGCTGTGATCCGCCTCCTCCTTGGTCCGCACATCGCTCTTGTCGCCCTCTTCGCCGCCGCCAATAATGTTGTACGCCACATCGAAGGTATCGAGCTCGACGCGTTCGATGTCGCTGGCCGAAAATCCGTGGTTAGCGCGCAACTCCAGAATTCCCTCCAGGGCTGACTGCGAGTGAATTTCCGCATTGTATTTTTTGACAATCGTCTTGCGGACCGCCTCGAGATCCTCCGCTTCCCAGTCGATCGTAAACCGCCCGGCTATCGCTTCCATGAACCCCTTGTTGCCCTCGAACACTTCGGCCGGTCCGGTAATTCCCTGCCTCGCCAGAAGAGCCGCGTGAAGCCCGGACGACGCCGTGTTTGGATAGGCAAGCCCCTTCCAGTGCGACAGCCGGCCGGTTCTCGTGACGCGGAGGGCGTTATTGGCCGTGCCGCTGATGGCGATCGCGTTTGCGCATCGAGCTTCGTCCAGTGCCAGAGCTTTTGCGGCGCCGGCTGCCACCGCATAGGCGCCCTGAGTCGTGTGATCAAACCCTTTGCTGCGGACAGGGGCCACATCGGAAAGCCGGCACTGCACCTGATAGGAGACTGCCAGGGCGGTAAGGAGCTCGCTTCCGGCGGCGCCGGCATATTCACAGGCAGCCAGAATCGCTCCGAGATTATCGCTCGGATGGCACGTCTCTCCTCTGGCAAGATAGCTGTCATTGTAGTCCAGGTAGCGCACGAGCGCTGAATTGTACAGGGCCGCTCGATCCGGCGCGGTTTTTTCGCCACCGATCATGGTGGCAAGCGGATTGCCGCCCAACTCCCGCACGAGCGTTCTTATCATTTCGACCGGCTCCGCCCCCAGGGCACCGATGGCGCAGCCGAGCGCATCGAGAACTCTTATGCGCAGTTGCAAGACAGCATCTTCCGACAAGTCCTCGTAACTTGCCCTCGTCACAAAGCCTGCCAGTCTCGCTACCTCCGTCCTCACTTCCTCCTCCTCGGCCCGATAGCCGGGCTCAGACCAGCCTGCCATCCAACGTCTCGCCGCTGAAAAGCGCTCTCCGGAGCGACTTTCCCGCTCGCCTCCGCGATAGCAAAAATTGCCAGCATGCCACCACCTCGTAAGACGCCAGCGACACCATGCCGAGCATGCAACCCGAAGCAAACAGGCAGAGGGTGCACCAGCTACCGACAACCAGCGGCTGCAGGATCACCAGCACGATCGCCGCGATCCCTGCCGGCGCCACCAGCAACGCAAAGAGTAAGACCGCCCAGGGCGCCGAGCACCAGCGGCGCTGGTCCCCGATGCCGGTGACCAGGGCATCGAGCAGATAGACGACGGCACCCAGCCCGGCGTCCGGGACAGGGAATGCTCGGGATATTCTCGATGTTAGCACCGCTTTCGTACCCGACCCGAAGAACGGATCCCACACCGACCGCAGGTAGCCCAGCTCGAAGCACGCCAGATAGTTGGCCGCCAAAAACGCGGCAATCGCCAGAATGATTATCATCGTCCGGTGCCCATAAGCGGACGGGTTGAAGGACCACCCGGGCGGCACAACCGCGCCCGGTGCCGATGCGTGTCCCGGTATCCCGGAAACTATAAAGGAGGCGATGATCAAAAGTGCGCCCAGCAGCGTGCAGCCCTGGTAGTCCCAGAAATTCGGCGCTCGGAAGAGCAGGGGGGTCACGAGCAGCCAAACGGCCGACAGACCCGCAATCCAGCGAAACCGGCTTACACCCTTCCACAATTGCAGGATGCCGCACACGACGGCAATGCCCCCGACCACCAGCTCGCAGAGCATAACTGCAGCCGAGCCGTGATTGAGCGTGGCTGACAGGATTAGCAAAGCGATACCCGAGCCGATTGTCAGAAAGCTCGAACCGGCCCGAACAGCCCGTTTTTCACACCGGCTCAACGGCGCGCCTGCTCTGCTTTCCATTCGCCCCCCTCAGCGTGAGCTGACTTTCTCCTGCTCCCTTGCCCGCTTCCGGAGCGAATCCGGCAGCGGCAGTTTATTGATTTCATAGAACTTAACCGGGTCTTTGAGGAGGTTGCCGATCATAACCGGAATCGTCCCGTGCAAGTTGTGCTTCGGCTCCCAGGACAGGTAGGCTCTCGCCTTGGCGATGTCCAGCTCATAATGGTCGTCCGCCAGGTCAATCATCCAGGGCTTGATGAACTCGCGCGTCCCGGGCATCTTGCCCTCAATCCAGGCGCCTAGCTTGGCGACCGGCTTGGGAATGTACTCCGTCAGCCAGTGGTCGCCGTGCAGTAAGGAGCCGATCTGACGCTGCAGCGTCTCGTAGCTGAAAGTCACAGGCTCCCCGATAAGCAAGGTCGTTTCGGGGGGCAGGTCGTTCCGTCTTTCCACCGCCTTGACAAAACTGTCCACCAGGTCGGACAGATGGACAAAAGCCTGGCCGTGTCTGGCATCCCCCGGGAATACGTGACCGGTCAAACGCTCCTCGTAGATTCGCTGGATCTGATGGCTGATCGGAATGGAACGGCACCAGTCGTCGTAAACGCCGGCTATTCTCAGGATCAGGCAAGGAATGCTGCCCCGGCATTCATGGATAACCTTTTCCGTTTCAACCTTCGATTTCGGGTAGTCCCATTTTGGCGCCAGCGGGGACGCTTCGTTGATCTTCCGCCCCGGCGCAGTGGGCTTGTGCACGAGCATGGTGCTGGAGAAAATAAACTGCTCTACTTGCCAATTCTGCAGTTCCTTCAAACACCGGCGGGTGCCTTCCACGGTCAGCTTCTGGTAGAGATCGCTGGGCTCGCCGGAAAATGAATAGTACGCAGCCAGATGTATAAAGCTGGCCAGCGCCGCGCCGTGCCGTTGCCGAATGGCGAGGAAGGCATCGTGCGTGCCTTCATCCGATGTCAGGTCGCAGGATATGTGCTCAGCCTCGGGCGGCGGATCGGGTGGACCCGCGCGATCCAAACCGACCACCGCGTATCCTTCCGCCGCGAAACGCTCGACCAGCGCGGAGCCAATCAGCCCGCTGCTCCCGGTAATAGCTATAACACCTTTCTTGCTCATCATTTCACCTAATATCCAACGAAGTCTTCTGACCGAATGTTGTCGTTTGTCACGCCGGCGTCGTTGAGCATCGCCCGCAAGCCCTGGACGGCTGCCGGCGATCCCACTACGTAATAGAGGGGGGTCGTCTTAACATCCACGTACCGGGAGATCATTTTGTAGTCCATATGCCCGGTCTCACCGGTCCACGTTCGGCTCGATTTTTCCATCTGGGTCATCACGCCGACAAATCGGTAGTGGGGGTTCTCGCATTCCAGCTCCTGGAGTTCTTCAAGAAAGGCGGCGTCTTCCGGTCTCCTGTTCGAATAGAACAGGACAATGCGATGTTTCAATCTACTTCTGGCGGCGTGAACCACAATACTGCGCACAGGCGTGATGCCGATTCCGCACGCTAGAAAGACAGCCGGCCTTGCTGCATCCTCGTGCAGCACGAAGTTACCGAACGGTCCCTCCACCTTTACTTTACCGTTGATGGGCAGCGATGCCAGCGCCTTTTTTAAGACTCCACCGCGCAGCCTGGTTGCGAAAATCAAGCTGTCTTCTTCAGGAGCGCTGGCCATCGAGAAAGCCAGTTGCTCCTCCTGCGAATCCTCACATTGCGTCAGGGCAATCTCCGCGAACTGGCCGGCTACAAAGTGGAAATCGGCGGGCTTTTCCAGCCAGACACCTAGTGTCCGATCCGCTATCTCGCGGCGGTCTTTCAGTTTTACAACATGGGTTGTCGGACGCACTTTTACAGCCATGATCGTCCCTCCTTCAATTTCTATCCGGGCAAGCTCGAGGATCCCCGTGCCAGCTCCACCGCCTTCGGATAAAGCGCGTAGTTCTCCTTGCTTATGTGACTGTGCAGATCGACTTCGAGCTCCTGCAGCCCATCCAGCATGGCCCGATAGGTGTTGCAGCCGTCCGGCGGGAGTTTGTAGCCCCCTGTGAGGTCGCGCAGCTTTTCCAGCGCTTCCCCGGCGCCTTCGTGCTCGTCCTCCAGCACCTGGATCTGCCTGGCTATCTCCGCTCTCATCGGTCCCGCTTGCGTCTGGACCATTCTCAGGCACAGGGGAAATAGCTCGTCCTCCTCTTTCCGGCAGTGAGACTCAAGATCGTCCCTCAAAGCATCGAAGCAGACCTTGACCTCTTGCAACTCCGGGTGTCGCTCCCCATGAACAGATCTCACCTTGTCCACGAGCCAGCTCAGTCTCGGCAGCTCGCGCTTCAGAAATGCGTGGTGCGTCGACTGAATGTGATCAATCAGCTCCGCCACCGAAGCTTTCGTCCAGTCCCTCTCCTCCGAAACCGGCACGCGTTTGTCGTTGTCGTCCAGCGCCTTGATGAGCCTGGTCAAGTCGATCTGCTTATGAGCACAAGCGTCTTTAAGCGGTTGATTGCCGTGACAGCAGTAGTCGATGCCGAAAGTCTCAAAGACACGCGCCCTGCTCGGCCGTTGCGCAACCAGTTCACCGACAGTCCTATCTTTGTACGCTACGTTCATGTGGCACCTCCCAGGGGCCACCTGCACCTTGTTTGCCTTTCTGAAACGAGCCTTGCTAGTCCTTCGCCGGTGCAGGTGCCGTGTCGAAAAACTTCTGCAGGTCTTGAATTAACGCGTCGATGTCGTCAATGTGGCACATGCTGTCGCAGATCATAAGCTCGCAGTCATGGACGCTCTCGTCGCATTCCAGCGGGACGTCCACCCCGTGCTTTTCAAACACCCGAATCGCATCAGGTCTGGCTTCCAGTATCTCTTTTACAGTTGTATTTGGTGAGATGATCATGGCGCTGTCCTCCACTGCCTGCATCAAAACACATTCACACAGTCCGATGTTCGTTTCAGTCCGAACAAGCGTCTCCTCTCCAATCATAGTCGGCCCGCGGCTGTCGAGATTGTTCTTCAGCAACCGGCTCTTTTTCCCGGGCAAGAGAGCAACCGCACGTGTCGGCCCTGCCGGAGAACTTATCGAGCGCCCTCGAGGCGTGCAGCTCTTGCGTCGGCCGGTGCCGATGTGATTCTAAAGCCGCCGCAACTTCGGCTAGCCTTTTCAGCTCTTCAGCAGTCAGCTTGTCCTCAATCACCGGAAACAGCCGATTCTCTTCCCAGCGCACGTACCGATCCAGAGCGTCCGCGAGTCGGGAAACCAGCCCAAGACCAGGATCACTTGTTGGATCTACCTTGCGCAGCTCGGCTATCAGATCCCCTATCTCTTTGTGGTGCTCGTAAAACGCCTGCGTCAATGCGGTGTCTCCAATGAGCGGCGTCAGGATCTGCCGTTCATCCTCCAGAGACGCACCAATTATCTCGAAGCAGACGGACCGCACCTGCTCGCCTAGTATGATTCGATCGCTGCCCGTGCCTCGAACCGCCTTCCTCAGGCGCTGGGCGCACACGAGCCCGATGCCGTGGTCCCTGGAAAATGGCTGCAGGCCAGGGTGTCTCTTTGTAGCTTTCATATCGTCTATCCTCCACTACCACCTCTAATAAAACGCGGGCGCGCCTTACGATGCGCGCCTGTGCCTCAGCTTGGCTTCAAGGTACCTCCTCAGCGCCACCGCCTGATTGTGCTTCGTGTCCTTGGCCCCGTACAGCAACGTGACCGGACCAGCCTTCGCGGCCTCTAGAATCGGCTGCCAGACCTCCGGGTGCTGATCCAGCTCCTTGAAATAGCGCAGCATGAAGCCGTGCCACTTCTCCGGGTCGTGCCCGAACCACTTGCGCAAGGCGGCGCTTGGCGCCACATCGCGGACCCAGGTGACACCCTCCAGCTCCTCTTTTCTCATTCCGCGCGGCCACAACCGGTCTACAAGAAATTTTGTAGACACCTCGCCTTTCGGCTGCTCATACACCCGCGTGACTTCGATTACCATTTGAATCCACCTCCTCCACTGGCGTAGAACGACCGGTTCGCGCTCCACCGATCCAATCGTCGCTCGACGGCCGCCTGCTTGCCATCGTTCGAAAGACGCATTGGGGATCGGCACAACCGGCTCAGACGACACGCCACCGCCAGCCTTCCTGTAACGATCGTAACGCCGCGCATCGCGACGCGATGAGCGCTGTTGCCAAATGTAAAGAGGTGGCAAGATTGGTGGGGTCGCCTGAAAAATCATCCTTCCGAATGATCTGCCGGGGCGGCAAAGTAGGACTACAATGGAGTAGGCATGGTCGAAGAGCGCTGTGCCGGACAATTTGCTGAAATTGATTGTTGTTTCCCAGGCAGCGGCGGAGGTGAAGATCATGGAAACAAAGCAAAAATCTTCCACGCGAATCAGCGCGAAAGAGGTTAAGGCCAGGCAGGACAGGGGGGAGAAGTTCACGTTCATTGATGTGCGCAACGCGCAGGCGTGGACTGATTCGGACTGCAAGATCCCTGACTCGCTGCGAATACCGCTTTCGGAGTTCTGGCAGGCGCTTCCCTCAATCCCCCGGACAGAGCCGATAGTCACATACTGTACTTGACCGCACGAGCAGGCAAGCGCCAGGATGGCGCTCGAACTGACGGAGCAGGGATTCAAGGATGTGCACGCCCTGCTGGGCGGGTTGGATGCCTGGATCGACGAGGGATATCCGGTCGAACCCAAGTAAACCCTTGCAACGAGCCGCTAAGGAGGATTCACCAATGAAACCAGGATGGCATATCTGTACCGTCTGCAACTATATCTACGAAGAGGCACTGGAGAAGAACGGCGTCAAAGCAGGCGAAAGGGTCGACTTTCATTCTCTGCCGGAGAGCTGGAAGTGTCCGGGCTGCAACTCTGCCAAGACAATGTACTTGAACTGTACGTGCGCGGAGTTGCCTAAGAACGCAGAATCAGCCCAAAAGGCTCATTGAGCAGTTGCCAGTTATTTCCGCCCTGAAAGAGTTGTCGCTCGAGGTCATGCCGCGATCGCCTTTTAGGCTCGATCTGACGGCCTGGGCGCTCAAGCGCCGTCCCGAAAACGCGGTCGACCTGTGGGATGGGCGCACGTACAGACGGGCTCTGGTCATTGACGGCACCGCTGTGCAGCTTGCGCTGCAGATGTCGGGCAGCAGGCTCTTGCAGGTGACCGCCCAGCGCCCGCAAGGATTGCCTGCAGTTCCGGAGGCCGTCTCCCGATTCCTGCAGCATTCGCTGGGAATCGACACCGACCTCAAGCCGTTTTACCGGGTCGCGGAAACGAGCACCGAGCTGGCGCCGCTGGCGAGAAAGTTCCGGGGTCTGAAGCCGGTAAGGTTCCCCACCCTGTTCGAAGCCTTTGTCAATGCGATTGTCTGCCAGCAACTTTCTCTGCACGTGGGAATCATGCTGCTCAACCGGCTCACGGAGCGGTGCGGGCTGCAGTCCGCCGGCTCCGCGAAGCTGCGCGCCTTTCCCCGGCCGGAGGACATAGCCGGCCTCAGGGCGGCATCGCTGCGGGCGCTGGGCTTGAATCACAACAAAGCGCGGGCGCTCAAAGAGATCTCGCAAGCTTTTCTGGATCAAGAGCTGGACCCCGAACAGCTAAGCGCCCTTCCCGATCAGGAGCTGCATGACCGCTTGCTCGCCATACGCGGCATCGGTCCCTGGAGCGCGCGCTACATAATGCTGCGAGGTCTCGGCAGGCTGAGCATGTTTCCCCTGACAGACGTCGGCACCAGGAACATACTGGCTGAATATCTCAATGCGCAAGATCTGACGGAACAGCAACTGGCGAAGATTGTCGATCGATGGACCCCTTATGCGGGCTTCCTGTACTTCCACTTGCTGCTCCACAAGTTGTCGAGCAGCGGCAAATTGCTCTGAAATCGCCCCCGGCTTCCTCCTGAAGGCTCAGCCAGAGGGATGAAGCCAGGCCGCCTGCTCGGACCTATACCGGGGTAGTTACCCTGTCCAGGCCATTGTTATGGAGATCCGTGACACGTCGGAGATCGAGCGCTTCTCTGACGGAATAGGACTGATCATCGATCGCCGCTCGCGGAGCCACGAAGCAATAGGCGTGTGCTGGCTTATCGCCGACGCTCGCATGGAAGGCACGGTCGAGTTCGGCGATTTCTTGCCGAGGGATTGCTGCACGCGATCCGCCAGTTCAAAGTCACCGATGCTCCAGGCTATGTCTAGTGCTTGTTCGAGATGCGCTGGATCAGTGAGCTGATCGACCACGCGGCTAATCATTGCAATTGCTTCCGTCCCCGCACCAGCATAACGCGCCAAATCAGCCCAGCGCAAGAGTGTTTGATGATCTACGTCGTCGACGTCCATGTGTACAAATTCGTCACGAGCTTGTTGTCGTAAGCCAAGAGCGCGATAGATCTGGCTGCGTAGGATTGTCCTTTCACGCTCTACCGAGGGGGGAAGATTTGTAATTGCCTTGAGCAATCTTCCGACTTGTTTTTGGGCAAGCCATTCCTGCCAATCTGCTGCCGCGGCGGCGACTTCGGTGATGAAATGAAATTGGTCAATCGGTTGTTCGCGCATCTCTTTTCGTCAATAAAATTGGCAGTGTTTGGTAGCTTCATTACACGCCGACTAGTGCTTCGCTTCGTCCGGCCAGTCACTCCATTGGATGCTCTTTTTTAGCCCTCGGAACTTGCTCCAATCAATTTTTTTCTCGTATTGCAACCGCCCGACGACGATGCTTGGGGCGATTTGAAGGTGCTTAGCGAATTTTCGTATGGAGTCCTGAGTAATGGGTCGCTTCAGGAACTGTTCAAGTTCGTTCGGTGGTATCAACATGTCCGCAGCAAACTTGTTGGCTACGACTTCTCTTTGATCGAGCGACTTTCCAAATTCATCCTCAAGCAAAACTTCTCGTTTGGCGTGCTCATGATAGACGTGTCCACATTCGTGAAAGAAGGCGAACCAGAACATGTCATCAGTTTTGTAGCGCAAACTAAGTTGAATCAAGGGCCGATTATGTGAGAGCCAGCGGGTCGCTCCGCTTACTGACGTTTTAGATAGCTCTCTGACAAAAACGATAATCACTCCTGCTTCCGCACAGAGCTTCGTCAATTGCGGTACGAATGTTGCAGGTTTTTCGTCAGTAATGGTCCTGATTCGTTGAAGTGCCTGAACAAATTTCTCTCGATCGTAGCTTGCGACCGCGATGTTCTGCGCTGCCAGTTCTGCTTTGCGCAACCAAGCGGCGAGCGCCCATGGATTTGTAGCAAATGCTTCCGAGCGCCGAAATGCAGCTTCTTCTACGAGAGGTATTTTGTCCGAACTCACAACTCCAAAAAAAGTGAGTGCGGCTTTGGCTTGTTCACGTTTGTCTTTTGTCTTTTCGATCCAGCCATAGTCGATCATCTCTTTAACAGGTAGCTGGCTGAGGAAGTCGACATCCTTATCCATGCGAGCGTCTTCTTCTTGTCGTGCAAGCCAAGCGCGATATTTGGATTCGCGTGCCAACCAAAATGTGGCTGGTACGCGCAGCACGAGTTCAAGCTGAAGCGCAGTTTCCGGTGTTATTGCGGCTTTTCCCTGAATTATCTCGTTTATCGTCTTCTTTGGACGCCCAGTCCGTTCTGCAAGATCGGCCTGGGATATGCAGAGCATATCGAGTGTGTCTTGTAGAGTCTCGCCGGGAGGAGGAGAGCGTTCCACGAACGCCATCTTGACCGCCGGTGTGCTGGTGACGTTGGATTGTTACTGTGATGGTAGCAGACGAACACGAGATGAGAGCACCCAGTCGCC
>JAJPGY010000016.1 GCA_021325555.1 Pseudomonadota bacterium
CCGCCGTAGCCGCCGTAGCCGTAGCCGCCGTAATTCCAGTTCTGGTTGCCCAGGCTCCAGCGGGTGAGCAGCTCCTGCTCGGACCAGAGCTTGTTGCTGTATTTCTTGTAGTCGTCCCTGGCGGCCTGCTCGTCGGCGGAGACGTCGATGCGATCCGCCGCCTCGGCCTTTTGCACATCGGCGACCTTGTCCTGGTACCGGCGAAGCATTTGCGCCTCCCTCCTCTCGGCGGCCTCTTCCCGCATCAACCAGTGCATGAGGACAAAGTAGCGGCTCCTGGGATCGGCAAGCATCTTTTTCAGGGTAGGCGCGGTGAAGCGTCGCTGAAGCTGGTTGATTTCCGCCTCTACCTTCGGCTTGGCAGCCCGATCCTTTGCCATCTCCGCATCCGTCTCCTGCTTGTAAATCCCTTCCTCATTCTCCCAGCGCTGGGCGCGCTGCATGTCCAGCTTCAACATGTTCACGTCCGTGCTGGTCACGTTGCCGTCCACCGCTGCCGGACTGGCGGGCTGCCCGGTAGTCAGCCCATCGTAAACAGAGACCTGCGCCCCGGCGGGAAGCCCGAGCAGCGCCACAGCCGCCGCAAACCGCAATAGCCCCGACCGTCCATGCATGAACACCGTCACCACCTCCGCCGGAACAAGACAGCCGACCCGAACGCTATATACCCTCCGGCCGGCAACCCCAACCGGCAGGCGGGCAAACCCGAAAAGTTTAAGCCGGACAGCCCATCAGGACTTACCGAAGATCTTCTTGAAGAACATGAGCACCGGATCGTAAAACTCATCGACCACGCGCTCCTTCAAAGGAATGATCGCGTTGTCGGTTATGTGAATCTCCTCCGGGCAGACCTCGGTGCAGCACTTGGTAATGTTGCAGAAGCCCAACCCAGCGTGATCCTTGAGGAACTCTGCCCGGTTGAGCGCATCGAGCGGGTGCATCTCCAGCCCGGCCATGCGCACGAAGAAGCGGGGGCCGGCGAAAACATCCTTGCGATCGTGATCCCGCAGCACGTGGCAGACGTCCTGGCAGAGGAAGCACTCGATGCACTTGCGGAACTCCTGGACGCGCTCGATGTCCTCTTGCATGAAGGTCCAGTCGGCATCCGGCTTCGGGGTAAACGGCGGGATCTTCTTGTTCACCTCGTAGTTCCACGAGACGTCCGTGACCAGATCCTTGACGAGCGGGAACGTCTTCAGCGGCTCGACCGTGATCTCCTGCCCTTCCGGGAAGCGATCCATGCGGGTCTTGCACATCAAGCTCGGATACCCGTTCACCTCGGCGCTGCAGGAGCCGCATTTGGCCGCCTTGCAGTTCCAGCGGACGGACAGCTCCGGATCGAGAAAGCCCTGTATGTAGTGAATGGCATCCAGCACCACCATCCCTTCCTCGACCGGGACCTTGTAGGTCTTGAACTCTCCCGCCTCCCGGCTTATGCCGCGGAAGACCTTCATGATTGCTTCAGGCATTTCTGGTTGCTTCCTTTTTCACAAAAAGCTGCTTCAACTCTTCCGGCATCTCCGGCAGCGGGGTTTGCTTTAGTTTTACCTCGCCGCCCTCCAGGTAGATGGAGGTGTTGACCTTGCCCAGATGCGGGTCGGTATCCGGATAGTCGAGCCTGCTGTGGGCGCCGCGGCTCTCCTTGCGGGAAAGAGCGCTCTGGGCGATCGCCTGCGCTGCCAGCATCATGTTGGTCAGATCGTGGCACATGTGCCAGCCCGGATTGTAGGTTTTGGACCCGGTGATGGCCGCGTGCCTGACCTCGTCTGTCAGCTCCTCCAGCCTGGCGATCCCGGTTTTGAGATCTTTTTCTTCGCGGAAGATCCCCACGTATGTGGACATGATCTCGTGGAGCTTGCGTTGCAGCTCGTAAGGGTTCTTCCCGTCGGTGCGCTTGAAGGGCGCCTCCATTTCCTCGACGGCCGCCTTTATCTCGTCGTCGGAACATTGCGGCCTGGCATTGAGCGCCTTCACGTAGTTGGCCGCACCGAGCCCCGCGCGCCGGCCGAAGACGATCAGATCCGACAGGCTGTTGCCGCCGAGCCGGTTGGCCCCGTGCATGCCGCCTGTCACCTCGCCGGCGCCGAAGAGCCCGGGGACGCGGCTTTCCCCCGTGTCGGCATCCACGCGCACGCCGCCCATGATGTAGTGCATGGTCGGGCCGACCTCCATCGGCTGCCTGGTGATGTCCACATCGGCCAGCTCTTTGAACTGGTGGTACATGCTGGGCAGCTTCCTTTTGACGCGCTCGGCATCCTGGTAGCTGATGTCCAGGAAGACGCCGCCGTGCGGTGTGCCGCGTCCGGCCTTCACCTCCAGGTAGATCGAGCGGGCCACGTTGTCCCTGGTGGACAGCTCCGGCGGGCGGCGCGCATCGGTCTTCTGACCTGCGATCGCCGCGTCTACCCAGCGCTTGGCCTCGTCTTCGGTCTCCGCGTAGTCCTTCCTGGTCGCCTCGGGAAGATACTTGAACATGAAGCGCTCGCCGGCGCTGTTGCGCAGGATGCCGCCTTCACCGCGCACCCCCTCGGTGACCAGAAGCCCGCGCACGCCCGGCGGCCAGACCATGCCCGTGGGGTGGAACTGCACGAACTCCATGTCGATCAGATCGGCGCCCGCTCGCAGGGCCAGCGCGTGCCCGTCGGCCGTGTACTCCCAGGAGTTGGAGGTGACCGGAAACATCCTGCCCACGCCGCCGGTGGCCAGGACCACGGCCTTTGCCTTGAAGACCACATAGCGGCCATCTTCGCGGAAATAGCCAAATGCTCCGGCGATTCTCTGCCCGTCCTTGAGCAGGCGGGTCACCGCGCATTCCATGTAGACGTCTATGCCTTGATGGACGCCGCGATCCTGCAGGGTGCGGATCATCTCCAGCCCGGTGCGATCGCCGACGTGGCAGAGGCGCTTCCAGGTGTGACCGCCGAAGGCCCGCTGGAGGATCTTTCCCTCGCGCGTGCGATCGAAGACCGCGCCCCATTGCTCCAGCTCGCGCACGCGATCTGGCGCCTCCTGGGCGTGCAGCTGGGCCATGCGCCAGTTGTTGAGCATCTTGCCGCCGTTCATCGTGTCGCGGAAGTGAGTCTGCCAGCCGTCTTCCGCATCAACGTTGGCCAGAGCCGCCGCGATGCCGCCCTCGGCCATGACCGTGTGCGCCTTGCCCAGGAGAGACTTGCAAACAAGCCCCACCGACACGCCGGAAGCCGACGCCTCGATGGCAGCCCTCAGCCCAGCGCCACCGGCGCCGACGACCAGGACATCATGTTCGTGCACTTCGTAGTCTGCCATTTCAGAAAAGCCTTATATCGGTGATTACGTGACCCGCCAGCAAGCGCACATAAAGATCCGCGAAGCCGACGCTGAACAGGGATACCCACGCCCAGAGCATATGGTGCTCGTTCAATTTCGTGACCACGCTCCAGATCTTGAATCGCGTCTTCGTCCTCGCCGAGCAGGAGAAGCAATCCAGCTTGCCGCCCACCAGGTGGCGATAAGCGTGACAGCCGAAGGTGTAGAAGGACAGGAATACGACGTTGGCAAGAAAGATAAGCGATCCGACGCCGACCCCGAATTGCCCGTGGAAATCGAAGGCGCGAATCGCGTCGTACCACAAAAAGGCCAGCACCGCCACCGCCAGGTAGAAAAAGTACCGGTGCAGGTTCTGCAGGACAAACGGAAAGGTGGTTTCGCCGCAGTACTTGTCGCCCCCCAGGTGGCCGACGGCGCAGGCGGGCGGGTCCAGGAAGTAGGCGCGGTAATAGGCCTTGCGGTAGTAGTAGCAGGTGGCGCGGAAGCCCGCCGGCACCCAGAGCACCAGGATAGCCGGCGACCAGTGCCACCAGTCGAGCAGGATCCGCGGCGAATAGAACGGCGAGAGATAGGGGCCCCACTCGAAGTACTGGGGCTCGAACAGTCCCCGCCAGGTGGCGTAGACAATAAAGATTGTGAAGCCGGTGGCGACGAGCGCGGGCTCCACCCACCAGTTGTCATTACGCGCTGTCGCTCCCAACTTTTCAGGCGCCACCGCAATTTCAACTTTATTCATTGTTTGGAATCCTTACCAAGTTGCCGGCTCCGGCGACAGAATGACGCCGTGCAGCATGCACCTGACAACACCCGCCAATTGCGAGCCGGCCAGGCTCAGAAGGCTGCAGAATAGCCGTGCCCAATTATAGCGAATGGGAGACGGGAAGAATCAATCTCGATCGATGACCATCGTCGTGCATGACAACTTGATGTGCGATTTTACTCTCCGTTTCGTTCCAGTTTTCGCCGCCGGTGTTGAGGTTGCGATCGAAGGCCGGGAAGCTGGAGCTGGAAACATTTACCCGTACGCGATTGCCTGACTTGAAAACATGAGCCAGGGAGCCCAGCTCGACCGAGACGGTGTACGCCTTGCCCGGCTCGAGCACGCCGCAGGAGGACCGCGGGCGCAGGTAGCGCGAGCAGCGCACGATGCCGTCCTCAAGCGACATCGAGCGCCCGTCCGGCAGCACCTCCGTGAGCCAGGCCGAGAAATCCGTGTCCCGGACATCGGTCTTGAACGTAAGCTCGAGCCTGGGATTGCCCGCCACGGTCAGATCCTCGCTCAGCACGTCGCTGGTATAAACCAGAACATCTTTGCGCTTCTCGATCGCCTGAATGTCCTTGACGGCGCTTCCGGTGAGGATGTGTCGCGAAACCAGAGAGGGCACCGGGCTCTGTGGATCGTATGTATATGTGTCTTCGCGCTCGGACTTCGGGGTCTCGCGGCTGAGCCGTCCGTCGCCGCCGGAAGTATTGGCTCGTCCGGAGCTGTGCAGGTACCAGGATTCCTCGACCGAAAAGGCGGGCGGCCAGTCCGCCCCGTCTTTCCATTCGTTGATGCCGGTCACGAAATAACGCAGAGGCGACCTCTGCCAGGATGCGGGCTCTTTGCCCTTGAGCCATCTGTCGAACCAGGCGTGGGCCAGGGACCACACATCGACGGCTGCCGTCCTGCCGTAGTCGATGTCACCATATACGGTGCCCTGTCCGGTGATCGCGCCGAAATGATCCCATGGTCCGACCAGGGCCTGCACCCGGCTCGTTTCTCCGGAGCCCGATTGCAACGCCCGGCGCTCACCGCTGTACGTGTCCAGCACCCCCCTGACGAGCGGGTCGTTCCAGCCTCCGACCAGGAAGCAGGGGACGTCAACCTGGCCGTAACGGCCGTCCATGCTGTAATGGCTCCTCCAGTAAGGTCCGTACGCGGGATGCTTCATGAAATCGCGCAGGACCGGCAGGCTGCGCCCGAGCTCCCGGTCGATCGTCAGTTCGGGCAGATGCTTCATCGACTCGTTCCAGTCGTTGAATCGCCAGTCCTGGACGGTCCGCCTGTCGACAAGCGAGAACCACCAGCAGTTCGTCTGCAGGCAAAAAGCGCCGCCTGGATAAGTGATGTCCCGGTAGAGATCGGCGGGCGCCACCAGGGCAAAGATGGCCTTCAAATTCGGATGCCGCGACACCGCCAGCTGCCAGGCCGCCATGCCGGAATAAGATGCGCCGATCATGGCTACCTTCCCGTTGCTCCACGGCTGCCTGACAATCCACTCGACCGCGTCATACCCGTCCTTCCACTCCTGCTTGAACGGACTGAAGCGGCCTTGCGAATCGTAGCGGCCGCGGCAGTGATTGACGACGACCGCGTATCCGTCCTCAGCCATCATCCTGGCGAACTCGATCTCGTTCTTGAAGCGCGGATCGTAGGGGATGCGGGAGATGATCGTGGGATAGCGGCCCTCCTGCCCGGGAAGATACACATCCGCCGCCAGCCGCACCCCGTCCCGCATGCGCACGTTTGAAAAGTAGAGGGCCCTTATCTCCGCCGCCGGAGCGATTTGCGGGATCCAGGCGCACAGCGCCGCCAGCATCACCGCCGCTAACGATCTTGCCGGCCCCGCGGTGCAGCTCGAGCATGGAAGCCCCGCCGCTGCGCGCAAGCCACGAGTACGCGGTCGCACCGTCATCTCAAACGATCGCGATGGCGACTGACACCACAACGGCGGAAACTCCGCTCAGGATCATCATCAGCCCGGCCGGCATAAACTTTGCCGTCTTCTTGAGCCTCCAGGCGAAGACAACAAGCAGGGCAACGCACACGACATCGCCGGCGATAAGACCGGCCTTCAAATGGGAGCGGGTGAGAAAGTAGCTGAAATTGAGAAGAAAAGCGCTGACCACACCCGAGATGAGAGACGGCTTGCTCTTGGCTTTCGTGTATCCGATGAAGCCACCGACCAGAGCCAGAAATCCCAGGATCAATAAAGTTACTTTGGCGATCTCGATCAACATCTCTCCATCCGCGAGCCGCGGAGAATTCCCCCGTGCGGCGTATCCGATCTTAGCAGGGCGGCTTACGCAAATCAGCTTACGTATCCTTACGAAGTCAAGGTTTGCATGCATTCCATTATAGGATTAGCATGAGGGCAGGTTAAAGGTTTTCCATGTTTCATCGGCGGCTGCAAGCCTCTATCGCAGCCGGCTTCCGCGTCCATTCACCCCGAGAGGTCCCATCATGAAGCGCAACGAACAGAAAGGGCATGTGCACCAGGAACAGGCATCACGTTTCCGCAATCACCAGGTGATAACCAGACTCGACGAGTCGCTGCCGCTGGAGACAGAAGAGTGGGCGCCGATCGAGCGGCTCCTGGTCAGATTGACCGAGTTTGCCCCCACGGAGATGCTGGTGGACCTGACAACAGCGATCGCCTCGTTTGCCGACGATCAGGCACGCCGCGCCTATATTCTGGGGCAGGAAGATCTGAGCCTGGAGCTGAAAAAGAGGGTCGCCTGAGCGCTTATAATTGCAGGCAGTCCCCCCACACGGCGGCGACGAACCGCCTGCCCGAAGGCGATGGCGAAGACTGTTCGACCATACGGCTCCTGGAAGTCGCCCATAACCTCCGACCTCATCTCCTCCGCGACCATCGGATTTGCGCAGACGGCCCTCGACGGCCCTGATGCATACTGGATTGAGACGCGCCCGGCCGAGGGCGGCCGCCACGTGATCGTCAGGCGCGCGGCAGACGGCACGGTTTCCGATGTCACGCCGCAAAACTACAACGCGCGCACACGGGTTCACGAATACGGCGGCGGCGCTTACGTGGTGTCGGACGGGGAGATCTTCTTCTCCAACTTCTCCGACCAGCACCTTTACAGGCAGAGCGTTTCAGGCAGCCCGTCTCTTTTCAACGCCGAGACCGGCATGCGCTACGCCGACGGCGTGGTCGACCGCCGGCGGAACAGGTTGATCTGCGTGCGCGAGGATCATGGCGTGCCCGGCCGTGAGCCGGTCAACACCCTGGTCAGCCTCCCTCTGGCCGGGGACGGCGAAGCGGTGGTCCTTGCTTCGGGATATGACTTCTATTCCAACCCGCGTCTGAGCCCGGATGCCGGACGGTTGTCCTGGCTGTGCTGGAATCACCCGAACATGCCCTGGGACGGCTGCGAGCTGTGGGTAGGATCCCTGAAAGATGACGGCACCATAGACGATATCACCCTGGCGGCCGGCGGCGCGGAAGAATCGGTCTTCCAGCCGGAATGGTCGCCGGACGGCGCACTCGTTTTTATCTCGGACAGGAACGGCTGGTGGAACCTCTATCGCTGGAACGCGGGCAGGATCGAGCCGCTGTGCGAAATGGAGGCCGAGTTCGGCCGCCCGCAATGGAATTTCGGATACTCCAACTACGCATTTGCCGGGGCAGATCAGTGGATCGTTTCCTACAACAAGGAAGGCGTCTGGAACCTGGCGACGCTCAATCCGCGCGGGCATGCGCTCGCGGACATCCAGACCGGCTACACGGACATCATGTGGGTGAAGGCCGATTCCCGCAGGGCGGTATTTCGCGCCGGCTCGCCGTCACGCTTGCAGGAGATCGTTCAACTCGACCTGTCGACGATGCGCTGCGAAACGTTGCGCCGGGCGACCGCCTCGGCGATCGATGAAGGCTACGTCTCGCACCCGGAGCCGATCACGTTTGCTACCGAAAACGGGCTTTCCGCGCACGGTTTCTTTTACCGGCCGGCGAACAAGGATTACGCGGCGCCGGCCGGCGAGCTGCCGCCGCTCCTGGTCAAAAGCCACGGCGGGCCCACCGGCGCCACCACGACCATGCTCAGCCAGGAGATTCAATTCTGGACGAGCCGCGGCATCGCGGTGCTCGACGTCAACTACGGCGGCAGCACCGGCTACGGCCGCGCCTACCGGCAGCGCCTGCACGGCGCCTGGGGTGTCGTCGACGTAGACGACTGCGTCAACGGCGCGCTGCATCTTGTCCGGTGCGGGCAGGTTGACGGCAACCGCTTGATGATAAGCGGCGGCAGCGCTGGCGGTTACACGACGCTGTGCGCGCTCACCTTTCGCGATGCCTTCAAATGCGGGGCAAGTCATTACGGCATCGGTGACCTGGAGGCGATGGCGCGCGACACGCACAAGTTCGAGTCGCGCTATCTCGACCGGCTGGTGGGGCCGTATCCCGACGCCAGAGATCTCTACGTGGAGCGGTCGCCCATATTCCACGTCGACCGCCTCTCCTGTCCGGTGATTTTCTTCCAGGGTCTCGAGGACAGGGTGGTTCCGCCCAATCAGGCCGGGGCGATGGTGGAGGCGCTCTGCAAAAAAGGCATTCCCGTAGCCTACGTGGCCTTTGCCGGGGAGCAGCACGGCTTTCGGCGGGCAGCGACGATCAAGCGCGCGCTCGACGGCGAGCTCTACTTTTACTCCCGCATCCTTGGCTTTGAGCTGGCGGACCCCGTGGAGCCGGTGGAGATCGAGAACTTACCGGGCGGGATGTGCTAACATCTGGCCTTTATCGAGGGTTTACCGGCGCCCCATCAGGCGCAGGGGGTCGCATGGTACAGGGGATGAGCCAGGCAAAGACGGCTAAGGTGACCGTGCGGGAAGCTTGCGAAGCCGACCTCGGCGCCATACTGGATATTTACAATCACTACGTCCTCAACACCTGCGTTACCTTCGATATTGCCGCCCAGAGCGCATCCGAGCGCGCCAGATGGTACGCCGAGCACAAGGAGCAGCGGCTGCCGGTTTACGTCGCCGAGGTGGGCGGCCAGATAGCCGGCTGGGGAAGCCTGTCCTACTACCACACGCGCTGCGCCTACAAACAGACGCTCGAGCCTTCGATCTACGTCGCCCCGTCCTACCTGGGATACGGGGTCGGGCGGGCGTTGGGAGAGCAGATCATGGAGGCGGCCAGACAGCGTGGCTGCCACGCCCTGGTCTGTCTCATCTGGAGCGAGAACAAAGCCAGCCTCAGCCTCGTCTCCCACTTCGGCTACCAGGTGGTGGGCACGCTCCGTGAAGTGGGGCGCAAGGACGACCGGTGGCTCGATGTCACGATCGCCCAGAAGATCCTTTAAAGGCCGGGTGCTCCAGATGACCGACATGCTAACCGTGATCGCCGGCGCCGTGACGCTCGGAGCCATTTACCTGGGTCTGGCACCACGGGTGGCGACACCGTTATATCGATCCATGCTCTTCCATCCGGACAGGTATCCGGCTGGAAATTACGACCTGGATTCGATCGAGGGCATCTCGCGCAAGGACGTGTTCTTCACCTCTGCCGACGGGACAAGAATTCACGGCTGGTACTTTGCCCTGCCCGGCGCCGGCAAGACGATCCTTTTCCACCACGGCAACGCCGGCAACGTCAGCTCGCGCGCGCCCTTAATCCGGCTTTTGCTGCTGGCCGGCGCTTCCGTGCTCATCTATGACTATCGAGGCTACGGGCTAAGCGAAGGGATCCCCAGCGTGAAGGGAATCTGCGATGACGGCTGCGCGGCCTTCGACTACCTGACCGAGGTCGAGGGCGTCAATCACGACGAGATCATAAATTACGGCGAATCGCTCGGGTGCGCCGTCGCCTGCCAGGTATGCACCGTGCGGCGCGGCTGCGCCTTGATCCTGCAATCCGGCTTCTCCTCGCTGCGCAAGATCGGGATCTCGGTCTGCCCCTGGGTGGCCATCTACCCGCGATTCCTTTTCCCGAAGCCCGACCTGGACAACATTCCCGTCCTCAAGGAGCACCACGACCCGCTCCTCATCTTGCACGGCGCCGACGACGAGGTGGTGCCGTTCCTGCACGGCAAGGAGATGTTTGCCGCGGCGGCCGAGCCCAAGCAGTTCGTGGAGCTGCCCGGCGCAGGACATAACGGCATTGCCGACCAGCAGCCGGAAGCCTACACAATGGCCATCAAGAGCTTTCTCGCCTCGCTGCCCAGAACCACCATGTGCCGGGAGTTGACCTGACCGGAACAGGCGGCTCTGAGCTCCAGCCCGCGCGATGACGCCGGATCTAGTCAAGCAGGAATCTCTGGGGCTCAGGTGATTCTGAAAAAATCTGGTCCAGGGGGTGGCTGGCAGGCCCTATGCTGTTTAACCAGAAAAGATAAAGGCGCCGGCGCTGGCCGGGAGCCTGGAGAAGCATGCCAGGCGGGCATTTCCCGCACATTTGAACTTTTTGGCTCGGGCTTGCGTTTAACCAAATAAGGTTAAACAACTTAGCATGCAGGGGGGGAAGGGCCCATGATTCAAAATTCACGGCAATACTTTCAGGCAAGACGGCGTCTGGGCAGATGGACGGCGCTGAAGAGCCGTCTGTCCAAAATGGCTGCGGACCTTTCGATCGACGATCGTGAACTGATGGCATTTATAGATGAGCGGATTAACATTACTGCCAGAAGCCTGCGCGACTATCAAACTCTCCAGCGCCTTGATTTCGAGGGCATGGAGCTCCTGCGGCAGGTGGCCAGCTTCCCGGCAAGCCTCATTAAAGCCCGAATAGCGCTGGGGTGGACACAAACAGAGCTCGCGAAACGGATCGGACTGAAAGCACAACACGTTCACCGCTACGAGAAAAGCGGCTACACGTCGATAAAACTATCCAGGGCAATAGGAATTGCCCTTCTATTGCACGCGGCTCTGTCCGACAGGGCCGCGGCAGTGCAGGAGCTCGCCGACGGCCACCTCTGACCTCCCGCCAGCCGGATCCACCCGGCCGGTATTGCCTCTAGGAGGCCTCACGCCGCCTGCGAATCAAATTGAGCGCGGAGCCGGCCTTGAACCACTCGATCTGCTCGGCGTTCATCGTGTGCTTGACCTGGATCGCCTGGCTTGTCCCGTCATCGTGCTTGATCTGCACCTCGATCGGCTTGCCCGGCGCCAGCTTGTCCAGCCCGACTATGCTTATCCTGTCCTTCTCCTGAATCTTGTCGTAGTCGGCAGGGTCGCTGAAGGTAAGCGCCAGGATGCCTTGCTTGGTCAGGTTGGTTTCGTGAATGCGGGCGAAGCTCCTGGCGATAACAGCCTTGCAGCCCAGGTAGCGCGGGGACATGGCGGCGTGCTCGCGGCTCGAGCCCTCGCCATAGTTTCTGTCGCCCACGGCCACCCAGCCCAGGTGCTCGGCCTTGTAATGGCGCGCCACGGCCGTGAACGGCTTGCGCTCGCCGGTCAAAACATCCAGCCCGACGCCGGTCTCCTGCGTGAAAGCATTGACGGCGCCGATGAACATGTTGTCGCTTATCTTGTCCAGGTGCCCGCGATAGCGCAGCCAGGCGCCGGCCGGCGAGATATGGTCGGTCGTGCACTTGCCGGCCGCCTTGAGCAGCACCGGCAGCCCGTGGTAGTCCTGGCCGTCCCAGGCCGGGAAAGGCTCGAGCAGCTGCAGCCGCTCGCTGTCCGGCAAAACCAGCACCTCAACCTCCTCGCCGTCCGCCGGCGGGGCGATGTAGCCTGAGTCCTCGCTGACGAACCCCCTGGCCGGCAGCTCCTCGGCACGCGGCGGGTCGAGCTTCACCGGCTGGCCGTCCGGTCCCGGCAGCGAGTCCGTGAGCGGGTTGAAGGTCAGCCTGCCGGCAAAAGCCAGGGCGGTGACGATCTCGGGGCTGCCGATGAAGGCCAGCGTCTCCGCGTTGCCGTCGTTGCGCCGGCGGAAATTGCGGTTGTAGGAGGTGAGGATGGAGTTGGTCTCGCCGGGGGCGATATCTTCCCTTTTCCACTGCCCGATGCAGGGGCCGCATGCGTTGGCGAGCACGGTACCGCCCATCTTCTCCAGCAGGTTCATCTGCCCGTCGCGCTTGATCGTCTGGTTGATCTGCTCGGATCCGGGCGTGATCAGGAAGCCGCACCTGGCCTTCAGACCGTGCTTGACGCCCTGCTCGGCCACGTGCGCGGCGCGATCCATGTCCTCGTTGGAGGAGTTGGTGCAGCTGCCGATCAGCGCCACCTTCAGCTCCTCGGGATAGCCCTTCTCCCTGACCTCGCCGGCCAGGCTGGAGATCGGGCGGGCGACATCGGGGGAGTGCGGGCCGACCACGTAAGGCTCCAGCCTGTCCAGGTCGATCTCCACAACCTGATCGTAGTATTTGTCGGGGTTGCGCGCAGTCTCCTCGTCGGCGGTCAGGTGCTCCCGGAACTTCTCCGCCAGGGTGGCCACGTCCGCCCGGCGCGTGGCGGCAAGATACCTGGACATGCGGTCGTCGAAGGGGAAGATCGACGTTGTCGCCCCCAGCTCCGCTCCCATGTTGGTTATGGTCGCCTTGCCGGTGCAGCTAACCGACTTGGTGCCCGGACCGAAATACTCGATGATCGCCCCCGTGCCGCCGGCGACGGTGAGAATGCCGGCCAGGCGCAGGATGACGTCCTTGGGCGCCGTCCAGCCGTTGAGCGACCCTTTCAGGTGGACACCGATAATCTTCGGCCAGCGGACGCCCCAGGGCTCCCCTGCCATCACATCCACGGCGTCGGCTCCGCCGACCCCGATGGCGATCATGCCCAGCCCGCCGGCGTTGGGCGTGTGCGAGTCGGTGCCGATCATCATCCCGCCGGGAAAGGCGTAGTTCTCCAGGACGACCTGGTGGATGATGCCGGCCCCCGGCTTCCAGAAGCCGATGCCGTGCCTGGCCGAGGCCGTGCGCAGGAAATTGTAGACCTCGTCGTTCTCCAGAAGCGCGTCGGCCAGGTCCTTGTCGGCTCCCACCCGCGCCTGGATCAGGTGATCGCAGTGCACCGTCGAAGGCACGGCCACCTTCTTCAATTTTGCCTGCATGAACTGGAGAAGGGCCATCTGGGCGGTGGCGTCCTGCATGGCCACGCGGTCTGGCCTCAACAGAGCGTAGCTTTCGCCCCGCACCATGGCGCCTTCGTTCCACCTGTCCAGATGGCAAACCAGGATCTTCTCCGTCAGGGTCAACGCCCGCCCGAAGCGCTGGCGCGCCTCCTCAATCTTGCCGGGCATCTTTTCGTAGAGAGCCTTTATGTCTTCCAGATTCAAGTGAGTCATTGTGTCCTGTCTTCCCCTTCCCCATGAAAATCTTACCCGACCGATGAGCGCCCGAGCCCGTTTTGCGCCCCCATTGTCACCTTCTCTTTATTATCCGCAATCAGCCCGGCCCGCCTCTTAGCAACCGCTGCCTGCTACTACTGGTGGTGCCCATGCGAGCCGCGCCCGCGCAGTTGCATCGCATAATAGAAAAGCGCCCACTTGAAATGGTAGACCGGAATGAAGTGGAAGCCGCAGGCCTTCATCTCCCGATAGGCCAGCTCCGGGCTCCATCCCTGGCGCGCCATGCGGAATATGGCGATGAACAGGCCGGTTCTGTCCGAGCCGTGCAGGCAATGGACGTAAATCGGCCGCCGCGCGTGATCGTCCAGCACGCAGAGAAACTGATCCACGGAGCGGGCGCTGGGATAAGTCCAGTAGGTAAGCGGAATGCTCACGTAGTCGAAGCCGAACGCCGCCACCTGCAGGCGCTCCTCCTCAATGACATCCGGGCGCCAGCGCAGGGAAACTATCGTCTTCACATGGAGCTCGCGCAGGAATCTCAGACCTTCCGGGTCCGGCTGCCCTCCGCGGTAGAGCCAGGACTCCACCTTCCGGAAATTCTTCATTGGCGCGGAAATGATCCTCTGCGAAGTGCTTAGCGCCTCATTGCAGGTTCGTTCGTCTTGTTTCGACTTATCCACGCTCTACCTGCCATGCTCTTACAACCATCATTGTATGACAAGGTCTACTTGCGCCGGGAGATCCAGGAGGAAAGCCTGGAGATGACCGAGGAAGGCCCGGCACCGGCGCGGCCGGGCTTGCCGGCGGGCGGCACAGCTGGCTCCCTGGCGGCCGCGGTGCCTGCCCGCTGCTTAACAAAAGCGCGAAAATCGGTTTTCCTCTGCTCATCGCGCGAGATGAGGCAGGAGATGATCTCCTCCGGCGTGCAGGTGCCGTCCTCGACCAGCACGCGCCCCAGCGGCACCTTGTCGCTCAGGTGGCGTTCGACGGCGCGCTCCAGAGCCGGGCGCTCGATGACACCCTGCCTGAGAAGGACGTCGCCCAGGCGATCGCCCGGGCTGGCGGTCATCTGACGCCAGTGCCGCTGCACCTCGAGCGCTTGCCTGACATCGTCTTCCTTGCAGGCTCCCAGAGCCACCAGAATGCAGCCGATCCTCTGCCGGGCCGTCGACTGCATCTTGATCGCCTGCTCCAGCTGGTTTGCGTCGACCCGGCCTCTTTTCACCAGCAGGGCGCCCAGCTTCTCCACCCCGCTGCGGTAGTCCTCGCGGACCTGCCGCTGGGTCGCAAGCGCGATCTCGATGTCGTCGGCCGAGCACAACCTCAAAGAGATCAGCAGCTCCCCGAGCACCTGCCGGCCGCGCTCCTGAATGCGCAGCGCCTCCTCGAACTGCTGCCTGGTGATTGTGCCCACCTTCAACAGCCAGTGTCCCAGCCGCACATCGTCAATCTCGTCCTGAAAGCTGTGCCAGTCATTGGAGCGCTCGAAGTCCTCTATGTCGCGCTCGCTGCAGGCCCCCATCGATATGAGGATCCGCTGCAGGGAGTGGCGCCCGACCTTCTGACTGCGAATGGCATCCTCCAGATCCTGGCTGCTGATCACGCCCCGGCTCACCAGCAGCTGCCCGATGAGCGCCACCCCGGAGCCCACCACGCCGCGGATCTCCTTTTGCGCCCCCAGAGCCTGCTCGATGTCCTCCTGGCTGCAGGCGCCCATCGAGGTCAGGATCTCCCCGAGCGCTCGGCTGCCCTCACGCTTCATCTGCAAGGCACTTTCCAGATCGGTGCGGGTGACCTTGCCCATGGAGATGAGGATCTCGCCGGTGAGCTCCCACTCCTTGCGGGCAGCCATCGCCCGCATCTCCGGCGGATCGAGCCTGGAGACCTGCCGCATGTCCATGCAGAGCCCGAGCAGGATCTCCCAGGCGCTCAGCCCCTGATTGATCAAGATCTGCCCGAACGTCTCGTTTCTGCCCCGCATGGCGATCACCCGCCGCAGATCCATCTCGGAGACCATGCCTGACTCGTACACCCTGAGCGCCATGTAGCGCTCAAACGGGTTGAGCAGGGCATCGAAGCTGGTCAGCTCCTGCAATTGCTCGACCAGAGAATCAATGGGCACCGCCTGCGGTTGGCTGTTCTTCACGCCCGTGGCGGCAACGGTGATCATCGACGCTTGATCGCCGTACTGAGGCTGCTTCCGCAGCTCACCGATCGTCAGCGAAGGGAACCAGTGGATGGCCGGAAAGGCAACCCGGGGGTTGATGGCCGCCAGCGAGGCGCCGGGCAGCTCGATGAAATATCCTCTCGGACCGACGAAATAACGATCCCCGGGCGCCGTCACGAAGGATAGCCAGGCATCGCGCTGGCGACACCACAGGCGAAGCAGGCATAACGGCAGAGGGTCGTTCACAAGCTCGATCTACCCCAAAACCCGATGCGACTAAACTCCGGGTAGCGGGACAGGAAGCGCCTGTGCCGGTTCGCTTCAAGATGTATGTAACCGCTGGCGGCAGCGGGATGGCGCCCAGGCAAAGAGCCGGGCTGATCCGGAATGTCATAGAATGACGGGAAGGCGAATTTCGCAGATCTCCTTCCGGCACCCGAGCGCCCCTTCGTGACTGACCGCAAGCCAAGTATATACATTCCCACGCTCTATCTGGCGGAGGGATTGCCTTACGCGATCGTGAACATGATGTCGGTCGTGTTTTTCAAGAGCCTGGGCGCCGGCAATGAGTTCATCGGGCTGACAAGCTTTCTTTATATACCGTGGGCGATCAAGCTCTTCTGGTCGCCGCTGGTTGACATCTATGGCAGCAGGCGCGGCTGGATTATCGGATCACAAGTGGTGCTCGCCGTGCTGATCGGGGCGTTGTCCTGTGCCTCGCTGGCGCCTCAGGCGATCTGGGCCGCCCTGTTTGTTTTTGCGGTGATCGCCCTGGCGTCCGCGACCCAGGATATCGCCATCGACGGATTTTACCTGGACGCCCTGAAGCTGTCGGATCAAGCATTTTACGTCGGGGTGCGCAACGCCGCCTACAAGATCGCCTGGCTGGTCGGAGCCGGCGCCCTGGTTTTTCTGGCCGGAAAGCTGGGAGAATCGCTGGGCACGCAGCAGGGCTGGGCCGTCGCTTTCACCGCCTGCTCGGTCATGTTTGTCCTCGCCGCGCTATTCCACAGGATCTATCTTCCCCACCCGCAGGTCAGGAGAGCGGACAGCGGGCTTACCTGGTCGCTTTTCGTCCGAGTCTTCTCCACATATTTTCAGCAGGAGCGAATTGCGCCGATTGTCATCTACATTTTGATCTTCAGGCTGGGCGATGCGCTGATGCTGAAAATGGCGCAACCCTTTCTCCTGGACAGCCGCAGCAACGGCGGCCTGGCCGTGAGCACCGCCAATCTGGGGATCATCTACGGGGCTGCCGGCACGCTTGCCCTTCTGGCCGGCGGCATCGCCGGTGGCTGGCTGGTGGCGCGGGGCGGGTTGAAAAAATGGCTGTGGCCGACCGCGCTCATTCAGAACTCGGCGATCCTGCTTTACTGGGCGCTGGCCATCCTCAAGCCGGCGATAGGCTGGGTGGCGGCGGTAAACGCGGTCGAGCAGTTCTCATACGGGCTGGGCGTCTCGACCTACACCGTGTTCCTGCTCGGCACCGTGAAGCCGGAGTTCAAGGCCGCGCACTACGCCACCGCAACCGCGCTCATGGCCCTGGGCATCATGCTTCCCGGCGCGGCAAGCGGTTTTCTTGCCCACAGCCTGGGCTACGCCAACTTCTTCCTGCTCAGCTTCTTTGCCTCCCTCCCCGGCATCGTCGCGATCTTCTTCCTGCCCCTGGATCGCCCCGGCGCGCCAGCGGACGGATAGCTTTTTTCAATCACAGAGTCGGCTTCTGATGGACCCTCGGAACCGGGCGGGCATGCCCGCCCGGTTCCGGTTGATCGGGCAAGCGCGGCCGTGTAATATGCGGAATCTCGACGGGCGCGCGCACCGGTGCAGTACAGAAAACTCGGCAAATGGGGGATTCGCGTCAGCGAGGTGGCGCTGCGGAGCTGGCTGACCTGCGGCACCGCCGTAGACGAGAGGAGCTCGTCGGCCGGGCGATCAAGCCGCTGTCGCGCAAGCACGTAACCGAGCAATGCCACGCCAGCTTGAAACGCCTTCTCCCCGCTGGCCCAGGGCGTCCTCACCGGGAAATACAAGCCTGGGCAGGCGCCGCCTCCCGACAGTCGCGCCGCTAAAGACGGCCCCTGCATCTTCATGTTCAACCGCGGCTTCATGTCCGACGCCACCCTGACGAAGGTTCAACAGCTGGCCGCCGTCGCCTCCGAGATCGGCCTGTCGATGCCGCAACTGGCACTGGCATGGTGCCTGCGCTTGCAAGGAATGAGCAGCGTGGTGCCCGGCGCCACGCTGGGCCAGGACGCCCTTGCGCGCATCGAACAAATTCTCGCGTAAAGGCATCGACATACGGACGGGAGAACGCCGGGCTACGGTGGTACCATATTGCCGGAGCAACGCTCGCATTTTCGAAGGAGGAAGTTATGGCCGTTAAAGTCAAAAAGGCGGTGTTGTGGAAACGCGATCTGCAAAATCGGCCCGGCACCCTCGCCGAATCGCTAAAGCCGTTTGCCGATTCGAAATCCAACTTGCAGGTGGTCATGGGATACGCGTATCCCGGCGACCGGACCAGATCGGCTCTGGAGATCTATCCGGTGGAAAGTGCAAAGGCAACAGAGGCGGCCAGGTCGGTGGGACTGGAGCCCATGACGCACACCGAGTGCCTGCTCGTCGAAGGCGACGACAAGGTAGGGCTCGGCTACCAGATGTCAAAGGAGCTGGCGGACGCCGGCGTCAACATCTCCTTCGCCATCATCCAGGTAGTCGGCGGCAAATTCCTGGCCATCATGGGATTTGAATCCGCCGCCGACGCCGACAAGGCCGTTCCAATCCTCAAGAAAGTAGGCGGGGCAGCCAAGGTGGTCAAAGGCAAGAAGGCGGCGAAGAAAGCCGCCGCCCGCAAGCCGGCGAAAAAGGGCGCCGCCAGGAAGAAAGCCGCGGCCAGAAAAGGCGGCGCCAAAAAACCGGCAGCCAAGAAGAAAGCAGCCAAGAGACCGGCGGCCAAGAAATCCACCCGGGCGAAGGCCAAAAAGCCCGCGGCTCGCCAGAAAGCCGGGGGCAGGAAATAAAACGCGGGCGCAGCTCAGCGCGCCTGAGGCGGCACCACTGACGGTGCCGCCTTATATTTTGAAACCCTGCAGAGAATGGGTATGCAGCGCGTAGAGCTCGGACGGGCCCATGCCGTGCTGATCGTCCATATACACCATCAGGTATTCGAGGTTGAGCGTCCGGTACTGCGAATGCTGCTGGTAGAACTCGGTCAACATCCCCGCGTACTCCTCGAGCGGCTTCGAGTACTTGAACACGGTCACAGTGGACTTCGACCAGATCCTCGTTTGCCGGGTGAGCGAGTCGAGGGCCAGCTTGTTCTCCTTGCCGGGGTCGCCGGTCAGCCGGGTCGCCAGGGCAAAGGAGATCTCCTGCGCGCAGTGCCGCAGCCCCTGGTTCAGCCCCAGGACTATCCCCTCCAGCAGGCGCACCCGGGCGTCGGGGCTCAAGGAGAGCCAGTAGTCTCCCGGTGAAATTCCGTTTGTCGTCTCCCCGTCGCCCATAACACCCTGCCGGACGCCCGCCTGTTACCAAAATCACTTTACCGCTTTTGCGGGCACTTTGGCTCTTTGCTACGGTCTACAGGTTTCATTGCGGGGTGGCGATGAGGGCCGCCTGAGGGGAGCCGGCCGGCCCGACACTAAGGTATATTGAATTCATGGTTGGCGATGGAGGGTTCGTGATGGCCAAGTCCACCTCTGGTCTGAGGGCGCGCACGGTGGCCGGCGCGCTGCAAGCGCTCGCTGTGTGCTGCCTGCTGCCGGCGCCGGCGTCGAACCCCCAGATTGGCACGCCCCCGTCTTCCCTGTTCGATCAACCGCCGTCCTCGGTAATCCCTTTCGCCGAGATACCGGCATCGGCCGAGGAGATAGCGCTGTCGGTGGAGACGGTCAAGGTCACGGTTCACCGGGCGGCGGCGCTCGACTCGGTCAAGGTGTTGAGCAGCTGCCCGTCCCACTGGAACGTCTCCGGCAACGTCGTCCGCCAGGTGGCGCTTTCCAGCACGGCCAGGGGCGTGGCCATTCGGGCCGATGCCACGGGCGCTCAGGCGATAGTCAACGGCCACATCTACCAGCTCCCCAGGGATGCGGAAGGGGCCGTGCACAGCCTCAAGATTGAAAATGGCGAGGTGATCATCAACGGCCAGCGCTTGAAGCCGCTGCCGGGCTCGGATGTGCCCGGCAGCTGCACGGGCCCGGAGACCCTGGAGATCCAGGTGCCGGACAGCTACACCGGCGGTCTCGTCCTGTCGTGCCACGGGGCCTCGGACGTTCAGGTCGACAGCTGGAAGGGCGGCACGCTCGTGATCATGCTGCACAATCAGAGCACCGTTTCCACCGGCCGCCTGCAGGGGCTGGCCAAGGCGGTGGTCGACATCGAGGGGGACAGCAGGGCGGAGATAAAGGACATCTCGACCCGGGCCTTCGTGGCCAACATAAACGGGTCCGGCACGGTCTTTGTCGGCGGCGGCTCCGCCGACATGAGCAACGCCACCATATCCGGTAGCGGTAAGATGGTGTTGAAAGGCCGGTTTCGCAACCTCAGGAAGTCCATCAACGGCACGGGCACAATTCAGGTAACGGAGTGAAAGTGTCAAAGCCGATCGCCTGGTCGCTCACCGTGCTGGCCGCCCTGGCCGGTCCCCGCTCCACGCTCGCGGCGCCCTCCTGGATGCCCGGGGCCCCGGACGACCCCCGGGCTGACTACGGCGCCCGCCAGCCCGCCGCTGCCCCGCCGAGCCAGCCAGCCGCCGCTGCAAGCCCGGGCGCAACCGAGGGCTCCAAACCACCGGCCAGCCAGGGGTCCTCCCGGGAGCCGGCAGGCGCCGGCGTCGCCGAGCCCGCCGCCAGAGCGCCGGCGCAGCGCGCGCCGGCCAAACCGGTAAAGCTGTACGGGCGGATCGAGCAGCTGTGCGAGACCTCCGGGGCCACGCTGCCGATTAAATTACAGGCGCAGACGCCAAAGTACGACGCCAGCCGGCCGCTCAGGGCCCGGGCCAGCGCCGGCACGACGATCGGGCGGGCAGTTGCCGCCTACCCCACCGAGTGGCAGGGCGAATGGTCAGGGACGCTCAGGATCTGGACCTGCCAGTTCGCCCCCAGCCGCTGGCAGTTCGACGCCGCCGAAGCTTCCGAGGAGCAGGACCTGATGAGGCCGGGGCTGGACGGCCAGGTGACCTTCAACTTCGCCCGGGACAACGAGCGCAGGATCGAGCTGCAGCCGACCCAGGTCGTCTTTTCGGCGCCGATGACCGACGACCGCCTGGCCAACCTGATGAAGCAGATGGGGGGCGGCGGGCAGCTGCTGCAGGGCAACCCCTTCGCCGCCGCCATGATGAGGTCGGTGCCCTACATGTACGCCATGCACCTGGGCGACCTGACCTCCGGGGTTGGCGTCACCGGCAACGCGCTTGAAAGCAGGCTTGTCAAAAACGAGATCAAGGCGCTTGCCCCGGGAACGCTCGAGCAGCAGATCGTGACCTACAACGCCGACCGCAGCCGGGCGACCGGCAAGGTGCGCTACAGCTATTCCGAGAGCGTGCTGCGCTTCACCAAAATGCAGTCCGATCAGCTCTACGTTCAGGCAGCCTCGGTGGATTACGATCGCAACGGCAGGTTCGAGAGCAAGGTGGTGCTGTTCGGGACGGTCAGCCGGGGAGCGCCGGCCTCGCCGTTGCAGGAGATGCAGTTACCCAATATGATGAACGGCGGCGCGCTGCAGCAGCTGCAGCAGATGTTGGGCTCCCCGCAATAGCTATGGACATCGAAGAGCTGGTTGAGATTGTCGAGACGATGGCCCTGCAGCACTCGTACCCGGGTTACGACGTGCGCTCGTTGAAGCTGGGGCTGCCGGCCTCGGCCGTCAACGCCCCCGTGAAGGTGTTCGTGGCAGCCTTGAGCCAGGACAGCGTTGTGGTGATCCTGGCGGCCCTGCGCTGGTTCTGGGACCGGCCCGGCGTGGCCCGGAGGCACGCCAGCGTCATCGCCTCTTGCCTGGATCATCAAGACGAGTGGGTGCGCCTGGAGGCGGTGCGGACGATCGGGCGGGTCGGGCAGGTCGACGACCGGCTTGCCGTGCGGCTGTCCGAAAGGCTTGAGGACACGGACGTCGAGGTGAAAAAGGCGGCTGCCCAGGCGATCGGCAAGCTCGGCTGCCAGGGAGAGCAGGTGGTAGCCAGCTTGCGGCGGGCGACCGGAGATCCGGACATCCAGGTGAAGTGGAAGGCGGAAAAGGCGCTGCGCAAACTCGGGCAATATGCCTGAGCGGCCCGATTTAATCTTGCGTGACCGAAAAATGCCAAATTTGGAATAGATACTTACCACAAAAGCCGTAAAGGGGTTGGCACGGGCGGTGACGTATCCATTCGAGAGCAGCTTGCACAGCGTCTGTCCTGACCGTATTTCGCCGGCGCCCGGCTCGCATGCGGAGGCGCTGCGTGCTGATGCGCTGCCCGGGGGCGTCAGCTGGTCCGAGATAACCAGCCGGTTTGCGACCGCAGATGCCGGTCACCATCGCTGGCTGCCGGGACTCGAGCTGGGCTGCGCCGGTCGAGCCGCCGAGGCGCCGCCCGCTTCCCAGGGGCCCCGGGCGACGGCCGGCATACACGACGTCGTCTTCCACAGCAGCGGCGGCAACGTCGACCGGGTGGCCGGAATAAGACCCCGGGGCGGGGAGACCCTTGCCCAGCTCATCAAGCGGCTGCATCCCGGTCTCTCGGGCGAGCAGCTTGCCCACGAGGTGAAGCAGGTTCTCAAATACAACCACGATTACGGGAACGACCTGGGCGACGGCAGCCACCTGGATCCCGGCAAGGACGTCTTTTTGACCAGCGTCAAATACCGTGACGCGCAGGGGAAGATAACCCGCATCGAAGGCCCGACCGGCCGGCTGACGGAGCTGACCTATGGTGCCGACGGGCACCTGGAGGGCTACAGGATAACCGCCGCCGACGGAACGATCATCGAGCAGTGCGGGCAAGACGGCTCGGGCAGGTATTTGGTCTGGAAAAACGGGCAGACGGGGCAGGTCGGCAACGTGGTCGTGGACGCCGCCGGAAACGTGATCGTGACCGATGCGGCCGGCAACCGGGTCGCTCACCTGACCGGCGGCACCGACATCTCGACCAGCTACTGGAACCAGCTGCCTGTCCGCTCGCTGGCCGCGCGGGGCGGCAGCCCCGTAGCCGTGTACGAATACAGCTATGAGGGCGAAACGGTGAGCATCTTCGCCCAGTTCGCCGACGAGCCCGGCAAGCGAGTGCTGCTCTCGCAGAAGACCGCACCCGATGCGCTGGCGCGGCTTGCCGAGGCGCAGGGGCGCTTTGTCCAGCAGGAACAAACCGCCGCGAGCTACGAGCGGATCTCCATGCAAGCTGCGCCCGGCTCCTCCTTCTCAGAACTCGCGTCGGAGCTGGGGGACAGGATTGCCGCCTACGCGCGGTACCTGGCCGAGAGGATCAACACGCACCATTACTGCTTGTCCGGCGTAGCGCAGATCCTGGATCGCTTCGGAGTCCATCTGCACGGAGACGCGGCCTGGGAAGCAAGAGCGCAACTCGCCGCCGATCCCCGCTTCCGGCAGGTAAGCATGTCCAGCCTGCGACCGGGCGACATTATTGTCAGCGGCAGGAATTCCGCCCACCCCTGGGGGCACATCCGCGTCTACCTGGGAGGCGGTCTGGAGGCCAGCGACCATGTGCAGGACCTGATTACGGGCGAAGGCTACGGCGGCACGAGCGTCTTCCGCATGACCTCCGCCTAGCGCTAGGGTCCACCGGCACTGCCGCCGGTCGCCTGCCGGTCAGCCGGCGACGAACCTGGCTCCCAGCGAATCGATCTGCTCGAGAAAACGATACTCGTCGACCAGGCGGGCGTAGAAAGCATGCTCGTAGTACTGCTCGAGGAAGTTGGGATCGTAGCGGGCAGCTTTCAGGAAATCATCGAGCACCTCCTGCATCTTCAGCCCCAGGTCCCGAAACCCGCCGAGCACGTCGGGGGTGGAAAATTCCTTTCTGTCCGCCAGCGCCGCGTGAGCGACGCTCATGATAAGACCCAGGCGCGAGGCGATCGTGTGCAGGTGGCGGAAGATCATCTTCTCTTCCAGCGTCTCTCTTTTGCCGGTGAGAACCAGCAGCACTTCGCAGATCTTATCGATGATCGAGGACATCCGCCTGATCTCCTCGAGCCATGCCGCGCTCAATATTTCCTGTTCGCCTTCCATTTCAATTACCACAACCGCTCCGAGCCGGCCAGTATACCCCAAATGAAAAACGGCCCTCGAAACGAGGGCCGTCATGGGGATTCCATGGGTTACCAGATCTAGGAGACGGGAGAGGAAAACGGCTCCATCGATTCCACCGTGCTCACCGCAAGGTGTCCGCCCTGCGTGCGCCGGAAATTGTCGAGATACCTTCTCAGGGCTTCCCTTATCAGATCCGACCGAGTGCGGTGCTCGCACTGGGCGACGAAATCGGCCTGCTCGAGCATAGCTGGTGGCAGCGCAATTAGAACCTTCTTTGGCATCTGTAGTACCCCCGGAGAGAAAAAGTCAACGCGATAAGTAGGTCCCCCGCGAAGCTAGGGATCCCGTACTAAGGTCTGGTGATTGAGAAGTATTCCGGCCGTCTGGCGAAGTTGCCGCAGTCCATCAACGGCTATTCACTTTACACTCGTTGCCCGATATCGTAAAGGTCTGAAACACGCATAACAGCGTATTTCTATTCATCACCACATAAAAGGATTTTTCTGAAAGCGGAAAGCGAGTCACGGCAAGACTCGCAAGCAATCAGGCCCCGCCGCTATTAACATGAGACAACATCTGCACATACGAAAGTGTCACTGCAGCATAGCCGGAACGGCGCGAGCGTCATCGTTCCCGCAGGCGTCTGTGCTTGATCTTTTGGTTGGCACGTGATACGCGACGACTGACAGGTTATTTACAGAAGACGCAAAAGTCGCAACCCGACTCGCTTTCGAGGATTCGCCCTCCATGGCGGCGCCTCCATCTAATACCTGCGCGCTGACCCAACTACTGCCGACCATACGGCAAGTGATACTACGCGCTTTCTTCGTAAGAGGCGGCAGGCAGGTGCTGGCGCCTACGAAGCATGCGAACAGAGGAGATCGAGCACCCTGTACAGGCGCCGGATTCCTTTTGTCAGCTCCACAAGCGGAATTCGCTCGTCCTTGCCGTGCAGGGTGGCCAGATGCTCGGGGTCGATCTCGAAAGGCTCGAAGCCGTAGCATGTGATCCCCAGCGCCCGGAACCAGTGAGAGTCGGTGAACCACGGCACCACCAGCGGAACAACGGGCACCCCCGGAGTCTCTTGCGCGGCGACGGTCTTGATCGCCTTGAACAGGTCCGTGTCGTACGGCGACGCATCGGTAGTCAACCAGTCGAGCACGGACACTTTCACGGCCGGGCTGCCCGCCAACTTTTCCACGTGGGAGACGAAGTCCTCTTTCCGCACGCCCGGGAGCAAGCGGCAGTCGAGCTCGGCCGACGCCTCGGCTGGAATCACGTTCGTCTTGTAGCCGCCCTGAAGCACGGTAAGCGATATGGTATTGAGCAGCATGCTCGAGCGCAGCTTGTCCTGCATCAACTCTCGGAGCATCCCCGGGTCCTTGACGGCCGCGTCGATATCCGCGTAGGCGGCCTGCCGGGGTCCGCTCTGCGTTTTGCTGACCTCCCGGAAGTACTCACGCACGGCCGGCAGGACGTGCGGCTCGGGCGGCGCGTTGACGATCCGGTCCAGCGCCCGCACCAGCTCGTTGGTGGCCGCATTTTCTATCGGCATGGAGGCGTGCCCGGCCGGCCCCCGTGCCGCGACCTTGAGCCAGAGCACCGACTTCTCCGAGACATCCACGCCCCAGCACTCAGGCTTGCCGTCGCCGCCCCTGTCGATGTGGAATCCCTCATTAATCAGGTATTCGGCGTCGCCGATCAGATCCTGGTGCCGGTCGATGAAGATATTGGCGCCGGCCGTGCCGCCGACTTCCTCGTCCGGCGTGGCCAGAAATATGACGTCCCGGTCCAGTTCCTTCCCGGACCTTTTGAGGAGCAGCATCGCCTCCAGCTCGGCGACGCCCATGCCCTTCATGTCCAGGGCGCCGCGTCCCCACAACTCGCCGTCGTGAACCTCGCCGGAAAACGGCGCGTGCCGCCAGTCCTCGGCGCGAGCCGGCACCACGTCGATGTGGTTCAGCAGTATGACCGGGCGTTTGGCCCCGGTGCCCTTGAGGCGGGCATAAACACAGGCTCTTCCAGGGGCCGTATCGAACAGCGATGCTTCTATCCCGTTTCCCCTCAGGACGCCGGCCAGGTGCTCGGCACCGCGCCGCTCATTTCCCGGGGGGTTGGTGGTGTCTATCTGTATATAGGAAGCGAGGATGCCGGCCGCCTCGTCTCCGGCGCGGGCAAAGTCCGGCGAAACAGGCTCTATGCCGGCCCGCGCGGCCGAGACAAGAATGCTGGCGGCGCTTATGGCGCCGAAAAGGCCGAGCAGGGCAGCGATCCTCATTGGCAATCCTCCAGGAATTTAGGCGGTCAGTCACCAGGCGCTCACGCTCAAACAAAAACACCACCCGAACTCAATCGCGGTGGTGTTTTTGCTACTGCCTGGCTGCCTGTTGCGATGCAGGCTCAGTATCTCCTCACGCTTCAGCCAGTCCTTCACGTAAGGCGGGCTCACTTGTTGCGGTTTCCGGTCAGCGCTGACCTGACGTCTCCACAAGGCCCCTCGGGTCGCTGCGGTGACTCCCTTCACCGCTCGCCGTTGATGACTATACTTTAGCACCTGAGCAAATAGAAGGAAGTACCCCGGAGAACATTTAAGACGGCTATCTTGGCAATACAGAAAGGTCGCAACCATCCCCGGTGTCACGGTATGCTCCCGTTAACAAGCGCCGGATCAATACACCTGCTTACGCTTTCGCTTGATCCCGCTGGAATGCCGGACCGGCCCTGGCTTGTGTCATGATTAGCCGAATTCAATCAAGAACTTGAATCAAGCTTCAAAAGCGGGCCGGTCCAGTCCGGGCCGATTGGAGCGCTTACAATATTGGCGATATGCTGATAGCCACTTGGAATGTGAATTCTCTGAACGTGCGACTTCCGCACGTGCTTGACTGGCTGCAAAAGACGAAGCCAAACGTCCTGTGCATCCAGGAAACGAAGCTCACCGACGACAAGTTTCCGAAGGCGCAGTTCGAGGAGGCCGGCTACCACTGCCAGTTTTTCGGGGAGAAGGCTTATAACGGCGTTGCCATCATCTCGGACAGCGAGCCGTCGGCCGTCGTTAAGGGGTTGCCGGGCGAAGGTCCTTCCGATTCCAAGAGATTCATCGAGGCCAGGGTCGGCCCGGTGCACGTCGTGAATGTCTACATCCCCAACGGGCAGGAGGTGGGCTCGCAGAAGTTCCAGTACAAGCTCGCCTGGATCGAGCGGCTCAAATCCTATCTAAAGAAAGAGCATTCCCCTGACGATTTGCTGGTGATCTGCGGGGACTTCAACGTCGCCTACGAGGATCGGGACGTCTATGACCCTGCCTTGCTCGCAGGGCAGATCCTTTTCAGCGAGGAGGAAAAGTCGGCAATCAAATCGCTGATGCAGTGGGGGTTTGTGGACACGTTTCGCCTCCACCACCAGGAGTCGGGGCTGTACTCCTGGTGGGACTATCGCATGATGGCCTTTCGCCGGCGGATGGGCCTGCGCATCGATCACATCTGGGCGACCGCTCCGCTTGCCGGCAAGTGCCGGGCCTCCTTCATCGACGTCGAGCCGCGCCGGCTGGAGAAGCCCTCGGATCACGCGCCGGTGGCCTCCGAGTTTGCTCTTTAATAGCTCACGGCATGCGGGCAGGACGCCCCCGGGTGTGATCCTTTTACTTCGTTTTCGAGTACGGCAAGAGGATGTCTGCGCGGTCGATGCCCTCGATCGGCTTGTAACGGCCTTCGATGATCATATCGGCCAGCTTCGACGTCTTCTTGAAGTAGGTGTCCGATGGATGCGCGCCGGTGAGCTTGCGCGTCAGGTCCTGGCAGACGATGTCGGCGGCCGCCTCGATCACCTCGTCGTTCTGGCGCTTGGCCCACAAGGCGGTGACCAGGATCGTAATCGTGTCCTGCACGCGCTGGGACAGGTAAGCAATCCGGCACTGGCGGTCCGCCAGCTTCAGCTGGTGCTTGACCATCGCCTCGCTCAATTCCAGGGGCAGGTTGCTCAGCATCTCCGCGGCAAAATCGACGTGCTCCTGGAGCGTAGGCGACAGCCCCTCGACATGGTGCCTGTCCGGTCCGGCAAGCGTCTTGCCCAGCCACCAGAACCCGTAGGGAACCAGCTCGTTGCGCAACTTCCAGACGTGGGCCGGATTGGCCGGATTCATCGTGCGCAGGCCCTCACGCTGCAACGCCAGGCCCACAGGTTCGAAGAACTGCACGCCGTGAGCCTTGGCCAGCGACTTGAAAAAGGCCATGCCCAGCATCTCCCCTTCGCCCTCGTAAATGCAGGGCGCCAGAAAATCATGGACGTTGTCGCCGAACAGGTGCCCGTGCACGAACGAGCGCCCGCCGTGCGTCTTCATGAAGTACTCGATGGCTGTTTCCTTCTCGGCTTCGCTTCCGAAGATCTTGGCGATGATGCACTCCAGCTCGCCGCGGTAGCCGCGATCCAGCAGGGAGGAGCCCCATTCGACCAGAGCATCGGCGGCGGTTATCAAGCCGGCGACGCGGGCGATTCTTCGTTTGACGAGCTCCCGCGTCTCGATGGGCTGGCCGTAGGTTTCCCGGAAATGCGCCCAGGGCAGAATATTGGCCAGCATCATGCGCATGACGCCCGACGCCGTGGCGCACAGGGCCAGCCTGCCCAGGTTGAGCCCGTGGTAGGCGACCGTCAGCCCGTCTCCCACCGGCGGGGCAAGCAGGTTCTCCCTGGGCACACGGAAGTTCTTGAATACAAGCCCGTTGTTGTAGGTGTGCTTGAGCGCGTACAGCCCGTAGTGCTTGAGCTGGAAGCTGTCGTTCTCTTCCTTGGGCAGCTCGGCGATCAAGGCTGCCGGCTTGCCGTCTATCAAGCAGACAACACCGACGGCGCGGCCGGGAACGGCGTTGGTGATGAAGAGCTTCTCGCCGTTTACCAGATAATGATCGCCATCCAGCGTGGCGGTCGTGCGCAAGGCAGTGAGGTCGGAGCCCGCATTGGGCTCGGTGAGCGCAAAACCGGAAAGCAGGTCGCCGGACGCCAGCCTGGGAAGGAGGCGCTGCTTCTGCTCCTCCGATCCGAAGCTCCGCAGCGGATCGACAGCGCCGATGCAACCGTGGACGGAGGCCAGTCCGGCACAGGTGGGATCGATCAGGGCAACCTGGGTGAGAAAGCGCATGAAGTGCTGCAGCGAAGCTCCCTGCCCGCCGTACTTCGGCTCGATGAGCATTCCCCAGTAGCCGGCTGCCCCCAGGTCGCTGAGAACGGTCTCCGAAATCCTGCCGCTGGCGTCCCAAATTGTCTTGGCCTGCTTGTGCCTGCGCAACACCTCCAGACACCTGTTCATGGCCGGCAAGCAGGCGGCCTGCGTGCTCGGGGCCGGCGACTCGAAAAGCTCCAGCGGAATCTTGTCTTCCCAGACGGCCTTGTGAATGGGGCTGTTCACCGTCTTGTACTGGGGCGCGAACATCGACTCGACCTGCTCGTCGGCACGGTCGACCGCCCCTGTCCTCAGCGCCTCCTCCTCTGTCTTGCCGCCCAGCCGCAGGGCTGTTTCCGCAAAGGTGCGGGTCTCTGCCGCGGCCGTCTGCTTCTCTTCCCCGGCAGCCTGAGCTGCTGCTTCCTTGTTCTCGTCCCTGGTAGTTGTCATGACACGCCAATGCCCCTGGTTTGAATGAACAAACCACGATCTAATCACATGCACCGATCACTTATATATGGTAACGCGCTTATTTTTCCGCCACCTTAGATTTGACAAGGCTCGGCCAATCCGTGTGGATAAAGCCCAGAGCCGGCTTGTCGACGCGCTCATAGGTGTGGGCGCCGAAGAAGTCACGCTGCGCTTGCAGGAGATTTTGCGGCAGCCGGGCGCTGCGGTAGGAGTCGAAATAGGCCAGGCTGGCCGAAAAGGCCGGCACGGCGATGCCCAGCTTCTGGGCGGTGATCACCACCTCCCTCCATTGCACCTGGGCCTTGACTATCCACTCCCTGAAATCCGAGTCCAGAAGCAGGTTGGGCAGATCCGGCTGGCGCCTGAAAGCCTGGGTGATGCGATCGAGGAACTGGGCGCGAATGATGCAACCGCCCTTCCAGATTCGCGCCGTCTCGGCAAGATTGATTCCCCAGCCGTAGTGGACGGAACCGGCGTGGATGAGCGCCATTCCCTGCGCGTAGGAGCAGATCTTGCTTGCGTAGAGCGCGTGCTCGATGGCGTCGACAAAGCCCTTCTCGTCGCCCTCGAACCTGGTGGAGCCGGGGCCGGAAAGCGCCCTGGAGGCCACCACCCGCTCGTCCTTCATCGACGAAAGGAGCCTGGCCGTCAGCGCCGCGTCGATGGTCGGGATCGGCACGCCCAGCTCGAGGGCGGTCTCGGCCGTCCACTTGCCCGTGCCCTTCTGTCCCGCCTTGTCCTGGATTAAATCCACGAGCGGCTTGCTCGTCTCCGGGTCGATGACGGTGAAAATCTCTCCGGTAATCTCGATCAGGAAGGAATTGAGCAGTCCCGCGTTCCACCTGTCGAATATCCGGCCTATCCGCTCGGCGTCATAGCCGAGACCGCGATTCAGCAGGTCGTACGCCTCGCAGATGAGCTGCATGTCACCATATTCGATACCATTGTGCACCATCTTTACGAAGTGGCCGGCGCCGTCCGGTCCCAGGTACGTCACGCAGGGGCCGTCGTCGACCTTGGCTGCTATCGCCTCCCAGATCGGGCGGATCTTCTCGTAAGCCTGCTTGTCGCCGCCGGGCATCAGTGACGGGCCCCAGAGCGCTCCTTCCTCGCCGCCGGACACGCCGGAGCCTATGAAGTAGAGCCCCTCGGCGGCCAGCTCCTTGCCCCGCCTCCTGGTGTCCTCGAAGAAGGAGTTGCCGCCGTCGATTATGATGTCGCCCTTCTCCAGGTATGGCTTCACCTTCTCGACCGTCTGATCCACCGCGTCGCCGGCCTTGACCAGGAGGATTATCTTGCGCGGGCGCTCCAGGCACTTGACAAAAGAGGCCTCGTCCTTGCAGCCGATGACCTTCTTGCCCTTCGCCGGTCCGGCGACGAAAGCGTCGACCTTATCCGTGTGCCGGTTGAATACCGCGATCGTGTACCCGTTGCGCTCGATGTTGAGCGCGAGATTCTCCCCCATCACGCCCAACCCGATCAAACCGACATTAGCCGCATCAGCCATGATCCCAGCCCTCCTGAGCCGCCAGGTGAATCCGGGCTGCCGGCCCACCCCACAGTGAGGTTGGCCCCGCGAAACCCTGCCGATTCCTCTTTCTTTGCCTTTAGCTTAGCAGCTTGATAACCAGGAAAGCCGAAACGCGCAGAACCGGGCGGCGCCCGGCGCGACGCGCCGCCGGCGGCGCGTCGCGTTAAAATTGAGCTGTGGGCTTACCACCGGGCAGGCAAACCGGCATGGCTGAAGAAAAACCCGTAGTCGTATATGACGGTGAATGCCCTTTTTGCATCCGGCAGATTGACCGCTTCAAGCGCTGGGACAAAAAGGGTGCCCTGCAATATGTTCCCAGGCAGCAAGAGGGGCTCGAAGAGCGCTTTCCGGTTCTCGCCCAGGGGGACTTCAACGCCGGCATGCGGTTTATCGGCACCGACGGCAACGTGGCCGTGGGGGCTGACGCCGTCTATGAGATCTGCAAGGCGCTGCCCGCGTTCGGCGCGTTTGCCTGGATATATCGCATCCCCGGGATCAACCAGCTTGCCCGCGCGGCGTATGCCTGGGTGGCGGCGAACCGCATGAAGCTGGCCGGCCAGTGCAAGGACAACGTTTGCCGTTAGATCTTCGATTGAACCTTGGTTGACGGATCCACCAACATTCTGACCGGCGGATCGCCTTTGACGACCTGAATCTCGAGCTGAGCCCCGTCGAGCAGATCGATCAACGCCTGCCCGACAATCTGTCTCCGCCAGCCTTCCAGCAAAGGCACCTGGCTCTCCTCGACCCGGGACTCGCGGTGGGCGCGCACCAGGTTTTGCAGGTCGTTCCTGCTTGCCACCAGCTCTGGTGCCAGGTCCAGGTCGTAGCAGATCGTTTTCTGCACCGCGAACAGTATGTCGCCAATCAGCACCTCGCGCCGCGGAGGCGTCTTGAAAGAGGGCCAGGTAGGGCAGAGGTCTTCCGGCCGGTTCAGCGCCTGCTGCACCGCTTTGATTATCTGCTCCCCGTACTGCCGGATCTGATCCGGCCGCACGCCGCGCACCCGCTTGATCTCATCGACCTGCCGCGGCGGGCGCCGGCTCAATTCCAAAAGTATGTTGTCGCCGATAATCGAGCGCGCCGGCTTGTTTAACCTGTAAGCCTCCCGATCCCGGAAATGGCACAGCTCCTGCAGCACGGCCAGTCCCCGGCGGGGAAGGCTGCTGGCGCCCTTGACGCGCAGGTAATCGAGCGAGCGGTCCTGCTCGTAATACTCGGGCGTGCAGTATCGCCGGCATTCCTCCTCCACCCAGCCCAGCCTGCCGCCTTCCCTCAGGCGGTTGGCCAGACGATCGTACATGGGCAGCAGGTGCCTGACGTCATCGAGGGCGTAGTGAATCTGCGATTCGGTGAGCGGCCGGTTCATCCAGTCGGTATAGCTCTCCGTCTTGGAGATGCTCACGCTCAAAAGCTGGTTGAGCAGCTTGCCGTAGCCGACCGGGTAGCCGAAGCCGGTGAACCCGGCGGCAATCTGAATGTCCATGATGTTCTGGGGAACAAGCTTGGACCAGCTGTGGACAAGGTCGAGATCCTGCTCGGCCGCATGCAGCACTTTCAGTATGCCCGGATCGGCCACCTGCTCCCACAGCGGCATCAAGTCAGGAACCGCAAGCGGATCGACGATAAAGGCGTCCCGGTCGGTCGACACCTGGACCAGGCAAAGCTCGGGAGAGTACGTCCTTTCCGGGATGAACTCCAGATCCATCCCGAAGCGCCCGGACTCACCGATTTGCGCGCATACCTTTTCGAGCTCCCGTGTGCTGGTGACGATGGTCATAGGCTTAGCTTTCGGTTCGCAGAAGGCAGGCTCGCGACCAGGCAAGCGCCCCTGCCCGGCCGATAATTACACTGCAGTGATGCTGGATCTCGGGCAGCGGGAATTCGAGCCCGTCGCGCTCCAGCTGTCCCACCTCCAGTCCGGCGCCCAGGGCGATGGCAACCGGTCCGGCCGTGTCCCAGACCTTGAGCTTGCCGGACAGGTGGATGAAAACATCGGCCTGACCGACAAGGATTTTGGCCACCTTCAACCCGACGCTGCCTGATTTCACCCACTCGATGCCGGGCAGCTCGTTTACCCAGGGGTGCGACTTGCGGTCGCGGAAGCCCATCATAACCCTGGCGCCGGCATCGGGCGTCATCGCCGGGGCGAAATCGAGCTGCCTGGGCCGCTGCGTGCCGGTTTGCTCCCACGATCTGGAGCCCGGGCCGCCGAAATAGGTGGTATCCAGCGCCGGCGCATAGACCCAGCCGAAGGCGGCCTGCCCATCCTGGAGGAACCCGACCATCACGGCATATTGTCCATCGTTGCGGACATAGTTGTCCGTTCCGTCGATCGGATCCACGAGCCAGACCCGTCCCTCGGTACCACAGTCCTTTGGATGAGGCTCCTCCTCAGAGATAATCACGTCGCCCGGGAAGCGTTCTCTCAAATGGCTCATGATCAGCCTGGACAGCTCGATATCGGCTTCGGTGACCAGGTCCTGCGGCCCGGTCTTCTGCGAAATGCCCACGCCATCCCTCATGCCGGCGGCGAGTTGTCCCGCGCGCCGCACAAGTTCGTTTACGTACTCGATGTCGGCATCAGTCAGCAAAGCGGAGCCAGTCACATTTCCTTGAGGCAACCCGGGATTTCCTATGCGCAACGGTCCCAGTACATTCGGGCATTGAATTCGCGCGCCAGCTTGTCGTCCAGAAGGTCCGCGACGTAGGCCACATTCCAGACCATGGCGTCCAGCTCCTCCTGGTCGAGGGCCAGCGTCGGACGCTGGGCTACGACCAGCACGATATCTTCGTGCGTCGAGAGCGCGCAGTTGTGGAGGTCGGTGTTGATGTCCAGGAGCCGGCGGTAGAAGGCCTCGCGATTGGTATCGGGCACGTGGACGAGCGGCGCCGTTATGCGCAGGGTGGGACCGGTGTTGGTATCCTGAACAAAGATGTACACCCGCGCGCTACCTTCGGTCAGATGCCAGCCGTAGCCCTCGGCGCCCTCCAGCTCGTGAGCGTGCGGATCGAGCCCCCGCTTTTTGAAGTAGTGCTCGATCATGTGCATGACCTCTTGCACCGTGCCGTGACTTGCCCGCTTGGTTCCGAACAAACCCATTTAACCTTCCTCTCTCATGGTCCGCTTGCCCGCCCGGGACCTCGGGCGCGCAGGCTTACCGCCTGCATGGCTCTGGTCTTCCGGCAGAACGGCCGCCCGACGCCCCCGTCCGCGAGGTTGTCAAGATCCACGGAATGCCCCAGATCCAAATCCAGTATACCGACTGGTTGCCCGTTTCCGTCACCTGCGTGTCCGCAATCTCCGGTCACCCCGGAGATTGCGGGCACGCCCCCCGGCAGCCTGGGGACAGGCCCCGCGGCGGCCGCAGCCCGCCGGGGGCGCGGGAGTCCCGCCCGCATCTCGCGCCTGCCCCGAGTATGCAAGGTCTCCGGATACGGCGGCCGAGGGATCCCGCCCACCGTATCCGCTCGTAAACCCCGAGCCTTTACGCCCGGCCCCTGAGTCAGGCCATGGTAATATAATTAAACGTCCGCACTCGCCCATTCCCGAGTAGCGCAGCGGTAGCGCAGGTGACTGTTAATCACTTGGTCGTAGGTTCGAATCCTACCTCGGGAGCATCTTCAGAGACCGGCGCGACGCAGCTTTCCTGACGAAGGCTGCGTTTTCATTTTGGGAAGCTATCTTTTGCCTGGAGACGGCTTGCAGACGGCGGCACGATCCGGGCAAGGTTGCGGTACTACATACGGTGCGAACTTTTCCACCGTCCGTTGTAGCCGGATCGGAAAGAACTCTGCATCGACTCACCGGTCGAAATCCCATCCAACCACCCTCGAGAATGGGAATTCTACGAAGTTTTTGGGGCTCCCAAGAGGTCTCAAAACCTTGACAAGGGGTTATTTTTGGGGCTATAGTCGAATCCATCCCTCCCGAGCGCTTACCAGGTTATGACCGGCAGTCCCAGGCACGAAGATTTCCACCCCAATGTGAAGCCGGAAGGCTCACCGCCTCAATGGCAGGGCAAGGACCACCCGCTTGCGGGCGAGCACCCCCCTGAGCCCCACACGCACGCGTCGGCGGTGGTCGACAGGCAGGGCAACCTGGAGATACCGCCCGCGTTCACCGGCTTCGCGGCAGCCCCGTCTGATATGCCGGCGCCGGTTCAGCAGGCCGTCCTCGAGGGCAAGCCGATCCGTTTCAGCTCGGCGGCCGAAAACCAGCAGGCACACCGGGAGCCCGATTATTACCTGACCCCTCAAGGAAAGCTGGTGGCGAACCCGTCCGCCAAGCCGAGCGCGGACGGCAGCATCAACATAGAAATTCAGAGCCAGGATCAGCAGAACAACAAGAGCCTGAAAGACGCCATCCAGCATGAAACCGAAAATCAGCGGGCGTGGGCGAAGGACATGATCCGCCTGTGGCAGAAGGACCATCCCAACCAGCAGCCGCCTTCCTGGATGCAGGACCTCGCTAATGCCAAGCCCAACTTGCCCGACTTTATCCCCTTCAATCCGGCCCCGAACGCGCCGGCGGCCCCTCCACCGGAGAACAATTTCGTCAGTCGGGGCGTAAGCAACGCAGAAGACGGCGGCTTTAGCGGCTTCGCCGGCAATGGCGGTTTCGACAGCAACGGATATTTCCAGGGCACCGGCACCGGCGACGGCACCCTCTCCACCGGAGGGATGGACAGCCACGGTCAACCGCTCGGTGCCGGCGAGCAGGTGCAGGCCAAGCAGCTATACGACTTCTTCCTTGAGCACGGGTTCTCCCCCGCCCAGGCATCCGGGATATTGGGCAACATCCAAACCGAGTCCAGCTTCCGCACCAACGCGTACAACTCCAACGAGGGCGCGATCGGCCTGTGCCAGTGGGAAGGCAGCCGGCGGGTCGCCCTTGAGCAGTTCGCCCAGCAAGACGGACAAAAATATGGGGAAAGCGGCAACACCGCCCTAATGGACTGGCGCGTGCAAGCCGACTTCATCATCCACGAGCTGAACACCAGTGAATCGGGCGCAATGGCGGCGCTGAAGGCGGCTCAAACACCTGAGCAAGCAGCGATCGCCTTCCAGTCTCAATATGAAAGAAGCGCCTCGCTGGGCAATCGCGCCGCCAACGCGGACAATATCTATCACCAGCTCGCCTGAGCCACCCTTCCGCCCGCAAGCCTGAAAGCTTCCCCGGTTGCGATCTCTGTGGAATTCCACAGTCACTTGCCGCTTGAGGCGGGCGACAATGCAATTGTCCCCCAACCGACAGCCAGGAGGCTTAATCATGACAGACGTACATTTCTCTGTAACCGAAAAGCGGCTCGATCAATTGTCCTGCCAGGTAAATGTCTCGGCCTTGCAGCAGGAGTACCAGCAGGACCTGAGCCGATTCTGCAAAGAGAACATGGGCTTGCGCCAGGAATTCAAAACGACCTCCGACCAGTCGCCCTTCAAGGCTCAGGTGGCCGAAAAATTGGCGGCTTCGGATCTGGTGTCCGCTGATGCTAATACCACCACTTGTGACGCGGCAGCAGCCGATATCATGTTGAAGGAGGCTGCCGACCTTCTCAAATTCGCTCGCAAGCACGGCGGTGATCCGTCTGTTCTCAGCAAGCTGGACGTGTACACGACTTTGCTTCAACAGGAGCTGCCACGAAAGTAGCAGGCGGGCTCGCGGGGTCTGGATTGGAGCTCTGCGGCAGATCCTGGGCAGATCGCCTTGACTGCACCGCCACGTGCGGCGCGACCAGGCAACGGATGTTCCACAAGGCCGTTGAGCATGTCGTTTGATTACGCGGGCTTATCGGTTTGTCAGGACTTCTTTTGCTTGCGCGACCTGTAGAAGCGAATGTGGACCTTCTCCACTGTGGCAAGCCCTTCTTCGATCACCGAATCGATCACCGACAAAAAGTCTTCGATCTTCTGCAGCTCATCGACAATCTCGATGATGATCGGCAGATCGGTGGAGAGTTCCAGGAGTTTCACCGTGTGTATCCGGCTGTGCGCGCCAAAACCCTCGATGGCTCGGATTACCGTCGCGCCCGCCAGTCCCTCGGCCTTCGCCTTGCGCACTATCCACTCGTATAGCGGCTTGCCCTCGTGCTTATCGGTTTCCCCGACGAAGATGCGCAGCAAATGCCCGTTTTCCGGCAGCATAATCTCCACTCCTTAAAACATGCGCCCGACGAGCCAGCCGAGCCAGACGCAAAGAAGACCCACGACCACCTGCAGGGCGGCGTTGACGACGCCGTAGAGAACCTGTCCGTCCCGCAACAACTGGAACGTTTCGAAGCCCAGGCCGGAGAACGTCGTGTATCCGCCCAGGACTCCCACGAACAGAAACAGCCTGGTGTCCCCGGTAAGCACGCCTTTGGATTCGGCCACCTGCCCGAGAAAGCCGATTGCCAGGCAGCCGAGCATGTTGACGCTGAACGTGCCGACAGGAAATGTCCAGCCATTCACCATGCCCTGAACAGCGGGGCTCATGACAAACCGCAGGACGCCGCCAATCCCGGCTCCTATGAAGACGATGAGGTATCTCATGAGCGGCGCCTCCAAACGGTTCGCCCGGTGCCCGCGTCTTTGCGGCCAATGTGTATCAGTCGGACAGGGCAGGCCGTGTCCCACACAAGATAGTCCGGTCCGAGAAACTTCATCAGCATCAGCTTGTGTTCCGCGCGCCTGCCAGCCGGCACCGCAGATAGAGTATATCCTGGCCAGGGGCCAAAAACACTCAGCTCTCGAAGAAGTGGTGCCGCGCCAGGCGTGGCGAGGCCAGCCTGTTTCTATAAGCGTAGTAATTCTCGGCTTGCAGAACTTGCCCCGGGTAAATGTTGGTCACGCTGTTGTGCGCGTCGCGGCCCGAGACACGGACGTCGCTGCGTTTGAAAACCAGGCCGTGCCTGGCAATCTCCTGAGCAGGCATGATAGTCCTGCCATCGAAGTCCTCCCGGAGGCTGCACAGAGGCAATCCCGCCCTTCGCAGCATCCCTTCGACCCGTCTGGCCGCGTCTTTGCTGTTGGCCTGGGTGCTCTGGCCGAAGATGTTGTTGAAGTGCATGCGGCCCTGCGCCAGATCCCTTATGTGCTCCTCAATCCACCGATCGAACTGCCCGCCGCTGTACAGGGAATCGAGCAGCGTCACGCTCGTCACCTTGTTGCCCAGGCCGTTTCGATAGATCTCCGAGGCAGCGGCGTTGTAACCGCCTGAATGGGTGAATACGCTGACGCTCTGTACGTCATCAAGGGTCTTTCTTGCCAGCTGCGGCGTCCTCTGCATTATCTCCTGGAGCATCGTCGAGAAAAAGCCCTGCTCGAGGAATCTGCCGGCAAATCCATCCCGGGTCCGCGGGTTGGCCTGCCACTCGGGCATTATCAGTACGGTGTTGGCGCCGGACTCATCAATCTGCGCCTTCAACTGAGACTTTCGGAACGCTTCCGAGACATCGGTGCCCAGCCCGTGGTTGTACACCACAAGCTGAATCGGTTTGCCGGCATCGAAGCCCGGAGGAATGTACACGAGCGCGTCAGGCCCCGCGTGATCGGCGCTGCGGTGCCTGAGCTTGAGCATCTCGATCGTGCCGCCCATCTCCGCCCTGTCCCGGGTGACTTGCCCGGGCGGGCGCCCGTAAGCGCTCTCGTGCAGCCGATGGGCTCGGCCGGCCTCCTTGAGCCAGTCTGGGATCCAAAACTCTCCACAATCCTTGTGCTTCGACATCAGTGTGGAACCTCTCAACCGACTGCCGTTTGCTCCGGGCCCGGGTCAGCGACCCTGAACAGATCTTGCCGCCCGGCGAATGCTCTCGATGTTTTTGTCAAATTCCGGCGCGGGCGCATAAAAGCACAGTCTCTCGAACAGCGCCCGGCGAGCATGCCGGGACCTGAACAGCAGTTGATACCCGCGCTGCAGCCCGGTGCCCTCGGTCCCGCTAAAGCTTTCGCTGGTCTCGAGAGCCGGCCTTTCGTCGGCAGTGCTCGCCACCTCCCAATGGTCCAACTCTCCGATCAAAGGAAAGATTCTCTGAATTACCCGTGCCACCTCATCCCTGGTGAGCGCGCCCGCTCGCGTCACCAGAGAGTCGAATTCCCGCCCGGCCGCCTCGTCGGGGGGAAAGCCGGACTTCATCCAGGTAAGGCACAAGCTCCAGTTGTCCCGGTCGTAGAAAACCTCAGCCTTGTTGATCGTCAGCGCAGGGCTGCCGGAATCTTCCATGCGCTCCCAGCCTTCCGGCAATCTGATGCTGAAGCCGCGCTCGGATACGTAAACAGCGCTTTCGGGAGGCTCGATCATCTCTTCCTGCCCGTATTGAATTGCTCGGGATGCAGGCGCCTGACGTCTGCTGCCGCGTTTCTCGTGGCTGCCTCATTGACATAGTGGTTGCCGCCTATCAGGTTGTATTGCCTTGTGTGGTCCCCGTCGATGATCACCACCGCCCCATTGTCCGTCCGTACCTCGCCGCCGTCTAGCTGAAACTGGTTCATGTTCTTCAGCAGGTCCGCGGCAGTGATCGCGTTGGCCGGAGCGGAGTGATCCGAAACGAGGCCCCACTGGTTCTCCACAAGGTATTTCTCCGGCGGGCCGGGCTCGACACCGGTGATGGTGACGACGTGATTGGGCTTGGAATCGCTCGGCGCCCCATTGAAAGGCGGGCTCGATCCGTCCACCAGTATGATCATGGGTGGTCCACCGTTCCAGGCCAGCGCCTGGCGGAGGTCGTCGGCCGAAACGATGTACGTGACCGCCTTCTCCTCCCCGGCTACCCGATGAAGAACATCGACGACCTCAGCCGGTTTGAGACCGTCGAAGACGATAGGCCTGGTGCCGTGGGGATCCCTGTCGCCGGGCATGAGGCGCCCGACACCGTCCGGCGAGTTGCGGAAGTTCTTGGCCGGATAAAACTCAGCGTGCAGAGCCGCCGTCTGGAAAATCCGGCTGGCCAGGTCGCGCCCGCTCGAATCAGCCATCTTCAGGTTGTTGACGTCCAGCTTGATCTTTTCGCCGGTGTCCTTTGTGGCGATCGTTCCATCAGAGACCGCGGTGACGACGGTTTTAACATATTCGGCCGGACTCTTCATGGCCAGTTCTCTTTCGACGACGGTAACGTTGCACGACGGCGTGACGCCCTGATAAATCTCCGCCGGCGCCGCCACGTGGTGCATGAGGTCCTTTCTCAAAGCTGCCTTTTCGTGACCGTTGAGATGCCTGGCCGAGTCGATCTTGTTGAGCTGCTCGTAGAAAGCATCGATCTTTGTCTGGTCACCGTGGAACCGGCGGTGAATCTCCAGGAAGTCGCGGCGGTCGACGTCGGGGTGCTGCTTGAGGAAGAGCTGTTCCGGGGGCGAGAGCTTCTCCGCCCTGGCGTTGTCGCTATCGGCGGGACCCCAGCGGTCGATGGTGCCGTCGGCATGCAGGCGGGCACCGGTCCCGTCAGGATGCATGACCGTGGCCTCGCCCGTTTGCTTGTTGTCGTAGGACAGATCCCAGTTGGAGGTTATCTCGACGCTGCCGTCCCCGAAACCCAGCCTCCCCGGCGCGAAGGAGGCTTCCGATATGAAGGAGCCGGGAGAAGAGATTGTGCCCGAGTCGGCGTCGTACTTGCCGGCGGGGAATATTTCGAAATCGGCGTGATCTTGGGACGGCGCCCGGAAGTTGTCCGCGCGCTTTTCGCCGGTGCGCACGTCCGTGTAGACGAGCATGTGCTCCATCAAGGCGACGTTGTCGACCAGCTTGCCGCGGGCATCGTACCGCTTGCCCTCGATCGTCCCTGTCTGCTGGTTCACCGTCAATTCTGTTTTGTGCCCATCCGGCTCGCAAATCGATATGCCCGCGAGGTGCTCCTTTTTGTCGTAGCTGCGAACGATCCTGTATCCGTCCTTTTGCTCATAGGTCTCCCGGGCCACCCGCTCGTTGGGACCGTATTCGGTGGTCACGATGGCGCCATCCTTTGTCACGGCTTTTTCCCGGGTCTTCTGGAACTCCTCGCCGGTGCCGTCGTCCGTTTTGACGGTCACCAGCTTGCTTTCGATAACCTTGCCATCGCCGTAGGTCTCGACCTGGCGCTTGCCCTCGGTTTGCGTCCGGTACGACAGGTCGCTGTTTCTGGGATCCCAGGAGACGCCGACGTCCGCGTGCCCGATCCGGTAGTTCGCCGAGCCGGAGCCATCGGCGCGGATGACCATGTTGGTGCCGTCCGCCCAGTCACGGTTCATGTCACCCTTGTCCTGGTAGTAAACGCTGCCGTCGGCTCCCTGCCCGGGCAATCGTATTGTGGTGCCGGCGGCGATCGGCTTCTTCCAGCTCCCGGTAATGTGGTTTTCGGCCATCAGCGATGAAGCATAGGTGCGCACCTGGTCGTCGGTCGCCTTCGGCCCGAGCATGTCTTTGGCGATCTCGAGCGGCGTCCTGGAGCCGGTGACCGTGAAGTGCTCCTGCGGGGCAACCTCACGTGGAGCCGAGCCGTCAGTTGTCACCTTCAGGTGCGCGTGCAAGGCGGCCAGCTCGGAGTCAGCCTGAGCACGGATGCTTTTCGCCGCCTGCTCGGGGCTCGCCGGCGCGGCTCTGGTCGCCGGACCGTCCCCATGTCCTTTGTTGTCGCCAATGTCAGACACTCGCTGCTCGCCGGCCGACGATCTGCTCGAGTCAACCAGGGCAAGCCGCCCGAACTCCCCGGTGTAGTTTCTGGTTGTGTGCTCGCCCTGGCTCTGGGAGCCTGCCTTGGTCCCCAACAGCCTCCTGAACAGGCTGGAGACCAGGGTTCCGTCCGCACTGGATAACGTCTTGACCACCTCGGAGATCAATCCCTGATCGGATCTCGTCCGAGAGCTCCGGCTGGCGGCCGGTTTTTCGACTTCAGGTTGTGGCCCGCTCTGCTTTCCCATTTTCGTCACCAGTTAGCTTGGTCGCCCGGGCACCCGGCCGTTTGGCCGGCCGTTGCCGGTCGTGCTCCTGCCTTATTACCGAGGACTCTACAGCGGGCTTGTAACCAAGTTGTTTACTGTCTGGGGCGGGATTCCTTCTGCCTAGATTGTACGGCCGGCATTGGCGCAAAGGAAGCCCTCCCAAGCGCTGTTGCCGCTCAGCGGACAAAGTTTCCCTGCCAGTCGTAGACCGGCTCACCCTTGTCCTCGTATTTTACCGAGCCGTCCGCCAGCGCCGTCGCCTCGTAGTACCTGTTCACCTCCGGCGCGCTTGCCAGCGCGATCGGCTCCCCAACCCTGGACATGTTGTTGAACAGGTCCTCGGCTTCGATTGCCGTCGCCGGGCTGGAGTGGTCGTTCTGTAGCCCCCACTGGTTCTGCACGTAGAATCTGAGCACCGGTTGTTCTTCTATCCCGGTGATCGTCACCACGTGCCCGCCGATAGGCGTGCCCAGAGGCCCCGTATCGCCGAACGGATAAGTGTTTCCGTCGACCCACACGGCCATGGGCCCGCCGCCGTTTAGTTTGAACAGCGCGACCAGGTCACGGACCGAGCGCACCGCTACCTGCCCCTTCGATTCCCCGGTCAGATCGTAACGGATGCGGGCAATCTCCGGCATATACAGCCCCTCCATAGGCTTCACCTGGTCGGTCGGGAGCGGGGGGCCAGACAGCGCGGGATACATCACGCGGAAGCGGCCGGTGCCGCCGGCGGTATTTTCGAAGGTCTGGCGCGGATATCGCAGGACATTGAGCGCCGCCGTTTGAAAGACGCGGGTAGCCAGGTCCCTGCCGCTGAAGTCGCGCATTATCAGATTGTCCACGTCGAAGCGCACCGTCCGGCCGTCGGCGGTTTCGAACCGGCCGTCGCTGACCGCGTCAACCACAAACCGGGCGTACCTGTCCGGGTGATTGACGGCCAGATCTCTTTGAAGCGTGGTGACGTTGCAGGTCGGCGACGAGCCTTGATAGATCTCCGCCGGATAGGCCACATGGTGCATCAGGGACTTCACCAGATCCGTCTTTTCCGCATCGGATAGTGTGCCGGCCGAGCGAACCCTTTCCAGCTGCGCATAAAACCTGTCCAGGGTGGCCGTGTCCTTCACGTACAGGCGGTGGATCTCCACCAGGTCCCGCCTGTCGGCCGCCGGATTGTCTTTCAAGAAAGAAGCTTCGTGCTCCGTCAGATCGGCCCTTATCGTGCCGGCCTCGGACCAGCTCTCGAACTTGCCGTCCGCCGTCAGCAGCGCCCCGCCGCTTGCGTGCATAACCGCCGCCTCGCCGGACGGGTTATCAAAAGATACGTCGCCCGTTATCGTCATGCCCGACACCGTGCCATCCGGCGCCACCATGTCCACGCGGCCGGGCGCATAGGATTGGACGGTCTTGCCGTGGTCGTTGATATCCCGCTCGATGGTTCCCGCGTTCGGATCGTAGTCGACCTTGTCCAGGCTGGGGGCGATGTGGCCCGCCTTCGAGTCCCAGGCTTCTGCGCGCATGGCACCGGTCAGCATGTCCTTGTAAACTAGCATCCCGTGCGTCTTGCGAACCATCTCCAGCCTGCCGGACTCGCCAAGGCTGATGCCGGTCAGGCCGTCAGGCGAGTCGCGCAGCAAGACCTCGCTACCCTTCCTGTGAATGTTTACGGCCTCCAGCTTATCGTTCAAGTATTTGTATTGGAACACCGCGCCGCTTAGCAGATCGGTCGCCGATCGCCTGAGCAGGTGCTCGCCGCCGGAGGCGTCCTTCTGCACCTCGTCCGACAGTATCTCGGCACCGGATATCTTGACGCGATCGAGGTTGCCGGAAGCCAGCTTGAGCTGCGAGTACATGGTACCGTCTCTGGTGACGGTAAAGCTGCTGCCGGCTGCCGGATCTCCCACGGTGAAAAGCACGTCGTCACCCCGCTTTCCCGGCTCTCCCCCGCCTTTGGCGGCAGCGGCCGGCTTCTCGAACTCCCTGACCAGGCGCCCCCCGGAATCCCTTCGCCTGGAGTAGATGCGGCCATCGGCGGTCATTCCCACATCGGCATCCAGAACCTTGCCCAGCCTGGTCTTTTGCCCGTGAAACTCGCCGTCGGCCCCGGGCTTCAAATCAATGACGGTGCCGGTCCTGTCGATCACGCGGATCGACTGGACAGCGTTGCTGTCCGTTCTCTGGACGCGCTCTATAGTCCTGCCCTGAGCATCGAAGCTGGTCTGGGTGATCTCGTAATAGGATCTGGCGCCCTCCCCCTTGCTGACTGCTGAGGTCCAGAGGTTCTCCGCGGGCGTGCACGCACTCCAGCGCACCGTAACGCCGGCGCCCGCGTACTGGTAATTTGCGTAGCCCGAGCCGTCCTCAGACTCGACAAGGGTCGTGCCGTCATTCCAGGTAGTGGTTGTGCCGGCGGCGGTACGCCAGGTCAGCCCACCTTCGGCCGTCTGACCGGGAAGCTTGATCCTGCTGCCGGCGGGAAAGATTTTGCGGCCGGCCCCTGCGTCCTGCAGTTTGCCCTTGTTGAGAGCCTCCAGGGCGTGAACGTAAGCCTCCCTCTGCTTGAAGGTGACGTCCCAGCCCAGTTGCGCGAAGGCGATCTGAAAGGCTGTCCTGGGAGATGCCACCGCGAAGGAGTCATCGAAAGCGACTACCCTGGGGGCGCTGCCGCTGAGCGTGTACTGGATGTTCTTACGGCTTTCCTTGATCTCGAACTCCACCCTGCTGCGCAGATGGGTGGCGGTGTCTTGCGCGCTGCCGTCGGGGCTGGAAGGAGCCTCGCCGACGCGGTCCACCGGCCCGGTGTTCCCGGAGGCGGCAGCGGCGCCCTTATCAGCGATGGTAAGCGTCCCCAGCAGCCTGTCAGCGGCGCCGCCGCGGTCAGGCTGCTTCGGTCTGTCCGTCGCCTGGCTTTGATCCTGCAGACATCTGGCGACCTCATCGAGCGCGTACTGAATTGCCCTGGCGACCAGCCCGTCCCCCTCGCCGGCCTGCTCGCGTCCCTGCCTGTCCATCGTCCTGCCCATCTCCTGGTTCCTCCGGCTGCTGCGCCAACGCCCTGTCGGGCCATTGCCGAAGAATCTAGGGCGAATTTGTAACCAAGTTGTTTACCGGCGCGGCAGGCTGAACCAGAAGGTGCTGCCGCCCCCTTCCGTGCGCCTGACTCCTATGGCCCCGCCGTGCTGCTCGACAATCGCCTTGCAGATGGGCAGGCCCAGACCGGTGCCCTTCCGCTTCTTGCCGTCGGGACTTTGCGCCTGCGCATACTTGGCAAAGATTGTCTTCTCATATCCTTCCGGCACCCCCGGGCCGTGATCGATTACCTGCACCTCGAGGCAATCCTGCTTCTCCTCCACCTTCACCTCGACTCCGCCGCCGTCGTCTGAAAATTTGATGGCGTTGGACAGGAGGTTGACCATCACCTGCACGATCCTGTCGCCGTCGGCCAGGACCTTCACCGATGGCTTGTCCGCCTTCACGCTCACGCCCTGCTGCTCGGCGAAGCCCTGCACCGCCTCCAGCGAGCGCTCGACAATATCGGCGAGATCGAGGTCGGCAAAGGTCATGCTCAGCTTGCCAGCTTCCATCTTCTCGATATCAAGGAGGTCGTTGATCAAGGTGATCAACCGCGAGACGCCGGACTCCGCGCTCCTGATCCGCTTCGCTCCGGTGTCGTTGAGCTGCCCGTAGGCGCCGCTTTCCAGCAAGGTCAGCGTGGCTTGCAGCGAGGTGAGCGGGGTGCGCAGCTCGTGGCTGATCACCGCCACGAACTCTTGCTTCAGTCGCTCGACCTCCTTGCGGTCGCTTATGTCGTGAGCAACACAAAACAGTGATTGCTCCGGCTCGGACCAGCGGAGCGACCAGGACATGTGCAGCACGGCCGCGCCGGCGCCGACCACACGTGTCTCCAGCGTAAGCGGAACCCGCTCCACTCTGATCCGCTCGAGCGCCTCGCGAAATTTCGGCACATCGTCCCTGGCTATCATCTCCGAATAATGGCGCCCGACCAGCTCAGCCGGTGCGTAACCCCACACGGCCAGGGAGGCCGGATTGGCGGCGGTGAAATGACCGCTGGCATCGATCGAGCAGATGACGTCCACGGCGTTGTCCAGGATCGCCCTTTCCTTGCGCGCCGCTTCCGCGAGGTCGTCGGCCATCTTGTGGAAGAAGCGATCGAGCGTGGCAATCTCGTCATCACCCTTCAGCGCCGGCAGCAAAGAGTCTTTCTTGCCCAGCCGCACTGTGTTGTCCATGAGCAGCGCCAGCCTGCTTACCGTGTTCCTGGTGAAAAAGGAGGCCAGGGTCGCGCCGATGGCAATGGCCGCTATCGCCCCGGCGACGATCAGGTTCTTCACAAGCGCCCTTTCCCTCTCCTCGGCAGCCGAGCTCACCTGGTGGCGTGCCGATTCATGCGATACCAGCTCTTGCAATTGGGCGGTGAAGCGGGCGCCGGCCGAGGTGAACTGCCTGTAAAGGATGGCCACCTCGAGGGCATTGAGCTCCTCGGCCCCGGCGAGATAACGCTCATACCGCCTCATGAGCGCCATGCCGTGCTCGGCAATGCCCCCCAAGTCCGCCAGCATCGCCAGCTCCTGCGGATCGTCTTTCAGCAGATGCTGGAGCTTCACGAAACTGCTCTTTGTGCCGGCAAGCTGATCCTCGAAGCGCCGGCGCTCCTTCTCGTCTCTCGTGTACCGGTACATGATGAGCTGGGAGGCGGCGTCGTAATACTCCTTCACAAGCGAGTTCGCCTCGGAGATGATCGTTTTCGAGTGATCGGCCTCCTCCGCCTCCTTCTCGACCCGCAGGAGGAGGAGGAAAAGCGACAGCAGGAAGATCACCATCAAGCCCACCGGCACGCCGACCAAGATCAGCCCTTGTTGGGAAAGTTTCAGGCTTACCCGCATGACATGCCTCTGCTTCCGGGCAACGGGCGTGGGCCGCGGCGTCGCTCAGGCCATAGAATAGCAACCGGCTGGTGGACAAACAACCGCGAGCGCAAGCAGAGGCCGGCTCCGTGGTAATTCATAGGTGGAAGCTCCGCTGGCGGTACCAGGGCAGGCAGAGAGATGGCCAAAATCCTTATCGTGGAAGACGACCGGCAGCTTTGCGACCTGATTGTGGACTGGCTGACCGGCGAGGGTCACGTTCCGGAAGTGGTCCACAAGGGTGCGGAAGGCCTCGAGCGGCTGCGGTTCTACAAGTACGATCTGGTGATCCTCGATTGGGAGCTGCCCGGGCTGTCCGGCGTGGAGATTTGCCGGGAATATCGGATGATTGGCGGGCAAGCCCCGGTAATCATGCTCACCGGCAAACGAGAGGTGGAGGAGAAGGAGGCCGGGTTGGACTCCGGCGCCGACGACTATCTGACCAAGCCGTTTCATTTCAAGGAGCTGTCGGCCCGCCTGCGAGCGCTGTTGCGCAGGCCCGCCGGGGTGCACCGCACGGTTCTCACGGCCGGCGCCCTCTCCCTCGATCCGAGCAGCCGGCGCGTGCTTCTGCGTGAGCAGGAGGTGGATCTGCAGCCCAAGGAGTTTGCCTTGCTGGAATTTCTGCTGCGGCACCCGAATCAGCCGTTCAGCTCGGAGGCGATTGTCGATCGCGTCTGGTCGTCCGAGTCCGATGCCTCGCCGGATACGGTCAGGATTCACATCATGAGATTGAGGAAAAAGATAGATGAGGATGGAAAAGAATCGATGATCCGCACGATCCACCGGGTCGGCTACATGCTCGTGCCGCCGGCGGGCTAGCGCCGGGGTTGTTGGCGGCGCAGCACCACGTCCCCCGGTCCCCAGCCGGGCCGTCCAGCCCCGGCTGCAACCTGGCGACCAGCAGCGGTGGTCGGCCCTTTCTTATCGATCGCCGATGATGTTCGCTCCCGCCGCCGGACTACACTCGAGAACCTTGGAGTGATTTCCGGTGATCTCTCGATAGCGCCTCACCACCTGCGAGCGGTACCCGGCAACAGAGTCGGAGGTCAACAAGGCCACGATGCAGCCGCCGAACCCGGCACCGGTCATGCGGGCCCCCAGCGCGCCGGGATAAGCTTGCGTGAGCTCGACCAGGACGTCGACATCCGGATGACTTACCCCGAAGTCGTCGCGCAATGACTCGTGAGAAGCGTTGAGCAGCTCTCCGAACTCGGAGAATTTTCCCTGCCGGATCAGGCCAACACCGGTCAATACCCTTTCGTTTTCAGCGACGACATGACGGCAGCGCCGCGCCACCACAGGCGGCAGCACGCAGACATGCCTGTCCAGAAGCGCGGCGTCAACGTCCCGCAGGTGCGTCAGGCGCCGCCCCGGCTCGAGCTTCTGGAGCAGCGACACAGCGGTCTCGCACTGCTGGCGGCGCAAATTGTACTGGCTGTCCACGAGTCCCCGTCTCACCCCGCTGTCCACCACGACAAGCGAGAGCCCGGCGTCCGACAGCGAAAGCGGGACGCTCGTGTGCTCCAGGCTCCGGCAATCGATTAACAGGGCGGAATCCGGCTCGGCCAGCACGGACACGAACTGATCCATGATCCCGCAGCGCATGCCGGCGAAATCATTCTCCGCGCGCTGGCACAGAAGGGCGAGCGACTCCGGCGACAGCGCAAGCGCACAGATCTCCTTCAGCAAGGTGGCTATCGCCACCTCGAGGGCGGCGGAGGAACTCAGTCCCGCACCTTGCGGCACGTTGCCGGTTACCGCCGCGCGAAACGGGCGCAGCTCGAAGCCCGCTTCTTGAAAGACGCGCAGCACCCCGCGACAATAGGCAGTCCAGGGCTTCTCCTTGTCGACCGTGATAGCCGCCAGGGAGAACTCGTCCATCTCGTCGTAGTGACGCGAGTAAATACGGACCTTGCCGTCATCGCCGGTGGCGCCGGCGAAGTCGCATGCCACCAGCACATCGCGATTTATGGCCACCGGCAGAACGAACCCATCGTTGTAGTCGGTGTGCTCGCCGATCAAATTCACCCTGCCCGGGGCACGGGCAATCGACACCGGCTCACTGCCGAAGCACTGCCGGAAGACGCGCGCAGCTTCCTCGGCCCGCGCCTGCAGGTATGGCCCGGTCAACATTCGCTCTCGCGTGCAGGAGCAGCTTTCCGCAGCTGCTCCGCGGTCTCCTCCGGCAAAGTGTCGTTCACAAACGTTCCCGCTCCCGACTCGCAGCCGGCCACATACTTGAGCTTATCCGCGGTCCTCAGCGGCGGGTAAAACTCGATATGGAAATGGCTCCCGGGATAGTCGAGCCCGTCCGTCGGCTTCTGGTGCATCACCATCATGTAGGGCATCGATAGCCCCCACAGATTGTCGTACTTTTTCAAAACGATGTGAAACAGACAAGACAGGTCGCCAAGCTCCGGCGCCCTGAATTGATCGATCGCCGCAATATGCTCCTTGCTGTAAATGTGCACCTCATACGGATACCTGGCGTAGAAGGGGACGACGGCCACAAAGCCTCTACTTTCGGCGATGATCCTCCTGCCGTCGCGCCTCTCTTCGGCTATGACGTCGCAATGCAAGCACCTTCCCGTCCGGGCGTGATGCATGGACTCGCTCTTGAGCTCTCTTTCAATTTTCGGCGGCAGCTCGCTGAAGGCATAGATCTGCCCGTGAGGGTGCGGGATGGTGACGCCGATCGCCTCTCCCTTGTTCTCGAAGATGAAGACGTACTTGATCTCCTCCCGCCGGCCGAGCTCGACGTATCGATCCTGCCACACCCGCATGAGTTTCTCGATGCGACTGGTGGGCAGATCGGTCAGCGTGGCGTCATGCTGCGGGGTGTACAGGACTACCTCACAAACCCCGAGCGACGGCTGGACTTTCAGGAGATCTCCCGATGGTACCGCCGGCGGTGGTGGATCCTTGAGCAGGCTGGGGAATTTGTTCTCAAAGACCACAAAGTCGAAATCCTCGGCCGGAATCTCGGTCGGCGTTCCGCCCTCACGGGTCGGGCACAAAGGGCAGAAGTCCGCCGGGGGCAAAAAAGTGCGATCCTGCCTGTGGGTTGCCGTAACAACCCACTCCCTCAGGATCGGATTCCAACGCATCTCGGACATCGGGCTACCTTTCCTGCCGGCAGGCAGGCCTAGCGCTTCCCCGGATCATCGTCCACGCGGCGGACTTGCGCCGCCTCCCGGCCAGAAGGGCTGCCGCTTCTAAAGCTATAGAAATGCAGCAGCCGGCCGTCGTCCTTGACAATCGTTTCTTTCACCATCTGCTCGCAGGACTCTGCCGGCATGTAGCCGGCAGTCTTCTTGCGCCGCATGTCTTGTAAGGCCATTTTCCAGTCCCGTCTCCGGAAGGGGCTCCTCTTATATAGGATAGGCGAGGTCCGGGGGCGTCCTGTCAAAATCCTGCGCGTAATTGTAGGCCAACAAGCAGCCATTGTGCTTGAACGTGGGTGGGCGCCGCCAGATCGTTGCGGGCCGGGATCACCGGCCGGCAATTGCCACGGCCGTTTGAACCGCTTAACCGAGAGGTACAAAATTTTCGGAGGGTGCGAGTGACCACATTTTCACTGGATGGATGGCTTTCCAGGGCGGCCCAGCTGCGGGCCAGTGACGCCCACTTTCATACGGGCTACCCTCCCCTGTTCAGGTTGAACGGCACGATGACCCCCATGGAACAAGAGGCGCTGTCGGACGAGGCGCTGCGCCCATCGCTGCTGGGGATCCTCTCGGACGGGGAGAGCGCCGCCTTCCGGGCAAGCAAGGACGTCGACTTCACCTACGAGTTGGAGGGCGTCGGTCGTTTCCGGGGCAGCCTGTTCACCGGACATCTCGGCATCAACGGCAGCTTCAGGGTGCTGCCGCCAAAGGCCTCTACGCTCGCGGCGCTGAGCCTGCCGCCGGCGCTGGAGCGCTTCACCGAGTATCACCACGGCCTGGTTTTGATCACCGGTCCGGCCGGCAGCGGTAAAAGCACCACCCTGGCCGCCCTGGTCGATATGGTCAACCAGAAATACGCCGGGCGCCATATCCTCACCATGGAAGATCCAATCGAGATCAACCATGAGAACAAGCGCTGCGTGGTGAACCAGCGCCAGATCCCCCTGCATTCGGCCAGCTACGCGCGCGCCATTCGCGCAGCGCTGCGCGAGGACCCTGATGTGATCGTGATCGGGGAGATGCGCGACGCGGAGACGATCGGCCTGGCATTGACCGCCGCCGAAACAGGGCACCTGGTCATGGCCTCCATGCACACAACCGACGCCGTCAAGTCCATCAGCCGCATCGTCGACAGCTTCCCGCCCGAAAAGCAGTCCCAGATACGCACCATGCTTTCCGAGTCTTTGCAGGGCGTGTTCAGCCAGCTCCTCCTGCCGACGGCCGACGGCAGGGCGCGCGTGGTGGCGTACGAGCTTTTGTTCGTCAACCAGGCGGTGGCCAACATGATTCGAGACCAGCGGACCTTCCAGATCCCCCAGGTAATGCAGACCGGCCGCGCTCAGGGGATGATCACGCTGGGGCAGAGCGTGGGCGACCTGGTGCGAGCGGGCAAGGTAAGCCGGGACAAGGCCAGGCGTTTCGTGGATGAAGCGTATTTGATCTGAAGGTGGCAGGCAATGGCGCGTCTCGATTCGTTGTTTAGGGTGGTCAAAGAGCAGAACGCCTCCGACCTTCACCTCGTGGTCGGCGAGCCGCCGAAGATGCGGCTGCACGGCGAGATCCTCTCGATTCCCGGCTACGATCCGTTCACCAGCGCCTCCCTGGCCGACTGGCTGAAGGAGATCTTGCGCCCCGATCAGCTGGAGGTCTATACGAAGGACCGTGATCTCGATTTTGCCTATGCGCTTGCGGGGGTGGCACGATTCCGCTGCAATTACTTCGTGCAGAGCGCCGGACCGGCGGCCGTCTTCCGGCTCATTCCGGAGAAGGTGGTCCCGCTCAAGGACCTCAATCTGCCACCGGTCCTGGGCACGCTGGCCGATTACGAGCGGGGGCTCATCCTGGTCACAGGCCCCACCGGAAGCGGCAAATCCACGACGCTGGCCGCAATAATAAACGAGATAAACGAGAAGTACGCAAAGCACGTGGTGACGATCGAGGACCCGCTCGAGTTCGTCCACGCGCCGCAGCGATCCGTTATCACCCACCGCGAGGTCGGACAGCACTGCCTGAGCTTTGATTCGGCCTTGCGGGCCGCCGTGCGCGAAGATCCGGACGTCATTCTGGTGGGTGAGATGAGGGATCTGGAGACGATCAGGCTGGCGCTGACGGCCGCGGAGATGGGCTTTCTCGTCCTGGGGACGCTGCATACAAATTCGGCGGCCAAGACGATCGATCGCATCGTGGACGTCTTTCCGGCCGGCCAGCAATCGGCGGTGCGGACCATGCTGGCCGGGTCGCTCGTGGCGGTGGCATCCCAGCTCCTGGTGCGAACCCCGGACGGCAAAGGACGGTGCGCCGCCAATGAGATCCTGATCGCCACCAGCGGTCTCGGCAACGCGATTCGGGAAGGCAACATCAATATGGTTAAATCGATCATTCAGGGCGGGGGCGGCCGGGGCATGCAGATGATGGACGATTCGCTGGAGAGGCTGATTCAAGCCAACCGGGTGGACCCGGAAGACGCATACATGAAGGCCGTCGAGAAACAACGCTTCCAGCGATATGTGACCATGAAAAAGGTGGGCGCCTGAGCGTCCCCAGATGTCCTTTCCGGCAAACGTATCAAGTGTTGCGCAAAATCGTCCGGAATGGGAACAAAAGCCCGTTTTCGGCGATCGTTCATCACGGCGGGGGCAGGCAGCCGGCAAGTCATGCTGCTATCCGGGACGCGACCGGATAAGCGGACCAATCATCGCGCTCTTCTGCCAATGAATTTCAAGACAAAGCTTCTCGTTACTCTTGTCGCGCTGCTCTTCCTGTTGCCGGTCGCATCAAGTGCCGCGGTCGTCTACGAGCAAAACGGCCGGGTCGGACGCAAGCTCGGCCTGCCGGTCCACCAGTGGACCGACGCGCACGGCAACCCCAGGGCCGTAGTGCTGGCGCTGCACGGGCTGGGCAGTCACGGCACGGTTTACGATACCCTGGCGCGCTCGCTGGTGCCGCTCGGTTTTGAGGTTCTGGCGCCGGACATGCGAGGCTTCGGTCGCTGGTATCGCGGCAACCGCCACTGTCCCCCGCAGAAGAACATTGATTTTGAGCAGAGCTATCAGGATCTTACCCGCGTTCTCCAGGAAGTGGATAAGCAATATCCGACGCTGCCCAGGTACGTGGTCGGGGAGAGCTTGGGGGCGGTCATGGCCCTGCGCCTGGCCGGAGCCCCCGGCCCGCGCATCGATGGGCTGGTGCTCGCCAGCCCACCGGTGGCGCACCACCATTATGTCTGCCCGCGATCGCTTGCGACGGCCGCCCTGGCCATCTTCACCCCGCACCGTGAGCTCGATATGTCACCTTACATCAAGAAGTATTCGAGCACCGACGCGCGCGTCCGGCGCGAAATTCTCTGCGACTCGCTGGATCGCAACAAACTGAGCGCGCTGGACCTGCTGAAGGCCAGCCGGGCCAGCAAGCACATGCTGGCATACGCACAGCGGCTCCCTGCGCGGACACCAGTGCTCATCCTGCAGGGCGCCGAAGACCGAATGCTTAAGCCACGCCGCGCATACCAGCTTTTCCACGCCCTGCCGTCCAGCGACAAAGCGCTGAAATGGTATCCGGGGATGGGACACGTCTTGCTTCAGACCTGCTACATCAAGCCGTCGATCGAGCGGGCAGTTGATGATTGGCTGGCACACCGGCCTGCTGTCCTGACCGCCTATGACAGCGCCAACAAGGAATCAACTGCTCCCGCCCGCCATGACTGAGGGCAGGCCGCGATCACTGGTGGGCTCCCTGAGCGCCTGGGCTGCCGGAAAGCGCTCCGTTGCCGCCGCCCGGCAGGATCTGCTGGGTCGCACCGGAAGGCGACGTCGAGCCCCCCTGCGGCGGACCGTTGAGTATGCCTTGCGGCCCGGCAGGCTCTCCCGGGCTGGTGACGGGGGCCGGGGCGCTCGCCTCCGGCGCCCGAGCCGGTGGCTGGGCAGCCTGCTGCCGGGAGTTCGACTGCATGCTCTGCATGGTCCAGGTCGTCAGCTTGTCATAGTTGAGATAGAACATGAGCCCGAACATGAACAGCAAGAGCACCAGCAGTATCACCGCCACGGTCGCCCAGGAGCTCGAATCGTCGGCAACCCGGTAGATAACCGTTCTGCCTTCGGATTCCCTTTGTCGCTCATGAATTTCCGGCATATCGTACCTCCTCCGCTGGCCAGAAGGCCGGCAGCTCGCCTGTGGCGCGCCGGCAGCCAGATGACGCCAGCTTCATGTACTTGTCGACGACCGCCTGATGGCGCGGTTTCCCGAAAGGCAGACACGGGCACATTTCTTAACCCCGCCATACAAACCTGACAGGCACGGCGCCAAATCTGGTGCGGATCCAGGGTTTGCTTCTACAATTGACGTTGCCCTGACACCTTCGGATCCGCCGCCATGGTCTGGTTAATGCTCCTCCTACTTGCGATTCTCGGCGGGCCGCCGGTGAATGCGCAGCCTTACCTCAAGGGCGGCGTCGAGCACAGCGAGCGCCTGGCGCCGCTGGATAACCGGCTTCAGAAGGGCAAGGTCTTCGATCCGGGGCGGTTCGGGCAGGCGGCGCCAACCTACCAGTGGTACAAGATTCCCGACTGGCTGGCCGGTCTCTGGTACACGACAAAAGAAACAAGCCAGCTGCGCAGCCTGCAAACAGGCGTCGTCACCTCGCACCAGTACCCCCGCCACGACAAGCACCTGTTCGGCATGCAGCAGGACGCCTCCGGCAGCATCTGGCACTGCGTGGTCCTGCCCCGCCGGCACGTGGTGTCGGCCGAGCCGTTTGTCGAGTACCGCCTGGAGACGGCCCGCGGTTTTCCAACCATCACAGCCGACGAGGTGGCGACCGTCTATCGCTTCGCGGCCGTACAGGTGGATGAGGCGACAGGGCTGATTATCGACGCGCACCAGCAGGAAAGCATCATGCGGATAAGGCCCGTCGACGGCAATCGGCTGGAGGTGCTGGGCAGCCTGAGAACATACGACCACGAGGGCATCCCCCAGTCCGAAGGTCGAACCTACCTGACCTTCTTCCGGGCCAAGCCTTACTCAGAGGTGCCCACCTACCGCAACGAGGACATGCGGCAATCTTTCCGGCAATACCTCACCTCCCACAACCTGTCCAACCTTCTTCCCGCGGCCAAGCCGCAGATTGACAGTCCTTAAGGTCGTGGGAATATTCCCACTCAAAGCAGCCGGCCAGCTTTGACTCCTTCCTGCACCAAAGTAGAATGGGACTCTACCCGGATGAACCGGGCGTCTTGAGTGAGGTAATAGGACATGTCTACCCATTCGGCAACCGCCAAGATAGATGCAAGCCTTTGCGGGCTGGTCTTCGCCTCATTCGCGTTCTGGCTGGGCGTGCTCACCTGGGTTCATAGCCATGATCTCGCCTGCCGGGACAGATTCGTAGCTGCCACCCAGTGCCCTCCGGCGCACGCGCGCACGGAAGTGGCCGTCAGGTACGGTTTCTAGGCCGCTCCTGATCCGACCCCGGATCGGGAGAGAGCACAATCGGCGGTCCGCGCTCACCTCACAAGGCGCGGCGCCGCTTTCAACTGGTAGACACATCGCTCACTGGCCTTGCCGGCTGAAAGGAAGTGGAGGGAAGATGGAAGAGTTTTTGGCTTCGCAAGAAGTCCCGGTGTCGGAAGGAACGGTTGCAGGCATAGGAGTTCCCGGCTGCAGCGCGGAGACCAACGCGAGCGACACCGCCGCCGATGAGACCGAGCCCGCCGATCACCTGTTCTTGAACGCGCTGTGCGCAGTCGTGCGGGAGCAACGCGAGCTGGTTTGCCTGTCGCAGGAGGAGCTGGCCGTCAAGGCGAAGCTTCACCGCACCTACATAAGCGACATCGAGCGGGGGATTCGCAATTTCTCCGTCAAGACGCTGAGCCGCATCGCCATTTCGCTGGGCCTGCCGGCCGCGGATCTAGTGCGCCTGGCCGAAGAGCGCCTGCGGGCGAATGATCGCGGGCTGACCGAGTCCGTCAACTGAGCCGCCAATCATCGAGAACCGGCCCGGCTGCCGGAGGCGAAGGCCTCCTTGAAGAACTCGGCAAGCCGCAAGCACAGGACCCTGACGTTCTTCGGCCGGCCGATCCCGTGGCCCTCGTCCTTAAAGGCCAGCAGCTGATAAGGAATTCCCCTTCTGTCGAGGGCGGCCGTCACCTGGGAGACGTTTTTCGGCGTCACGTTAGGATCCTGTAGCCCCTGCACGATCAGAAGCCTGCCTCTGATCCGGTCCACGAAATTAACGGGCGATCGATCGTGATAGCGTCCAGGCACCTGCCCGGGAGAGCCGCCCATCATCTCCTCGCTGTAGGGGCGCAGATCGGGACGGGTGGTCTCGTAGTCCACCACCAGATCGGTCATGCCGCAGATCGGCGCCGAGGCTGCCACCACGCTTGGTGGCCAGTGGGTGATCGCCCACCAGGAGGAGTAGCCACCGTAGGAGGTGCCGGTGACACCCACCTTGCCGGCACTGGCGATCCCGGCTGCTATGAGCGCCTCGATTCCCGTGCGGATGTCCTCCTGTTCCAGCCCTCCCCAGCCCTCCTTCTTGATCGCCTCCTGAAAGTCCAGGCCGTAACCCGTGCTGCCCCGGTAGTTTGGATCCAGCACGTTGAAGCCCTGGAAGACGAAGAACTGGATGTCTATGTTGACCTGATCCTCGCTGTGCGCCGTCGGCCCGCCGTGTATGTAGACAATGGTGCCGACCGGCTTGCGAGCCCGGTAGAGCCAGCCGTGAACCGCGAGCCCGTCGACCGAATGCCAGACAAAGTCACGGGCGGCCGTGAAATCCCTGGCGGTAAGAGCGGTCCTCTCCCAGACCCGGCTGATGCTGGTCATCTTCCGCGGTCGCGGATCGTCGATTGGGAAAGAGACGATCTCGGCAGGCTGCGTGGAGCTGTAGTACTCCCCAGCCCACCGCCCCAGGCCAATCGGGGCCAGCGGCATCAGGTTGCCGGCGACGTCGGGCAGAGAGATTTCAACGCCGCTGTCCGGATCAAGCAGCGAGCAGCGCAGGCGGGCCAGGCGGACCTCCACGACCACTGCCTTCTTGCTGCCGAACGGCACGAAGGCAGCCTCGATGTTGCGTTTGGGATCGTCGATCAGCCACCGGCTCTGCCCCGACTCCACGTCGAGCACACCCAGCCGCCTGTAGCTGCCGTGCTCGGCCAGAAAGATCACCCGCCTGCCGTCCGGGAACCAGGACGCCTCCACCTTCACCTTCGGCCCGAAGTTGAGGATCTCGTGGTCGCCCTTGCCGTCAACGTCCACAAGCCATATCTGCTGCCCGGCAGGATCGAGGTCGCAGCGGGTGTAGAGCACCCGGGTGCCCTGCGGGTTCAACTCCGGCACGCCCGCCCCCGCCCGCTGAGGGCGGGCCAGGAGCTTGCGCTGGCCGGTCTTCAGATCGTGCCTGTAGACAAGCGTCTGTTCGATCTCTTTTTCGAGCTTGAAGTCGTAGTTGGCCCCGTATACCAGCCAGCGCCCGTTGGGGTGGAGATCGCCGCCGCGCAGGTAGAAGCGCGGATGCGGCTCGGTGAGCGGGATCATCTTCAGCGGCGCCGACAGATCCACGCGAAAGAGCTGCGCGCGCTCGTCGCCTTCATGATCCTGCGACACGACGATGGACCGGCTGTCCATCGTCCAGGAGACAAAAACCGTGTCGTCAGCGCCCCTGGTCAGACGCACCGGCGGCGCTGAGCCATCCGTGCGTGCTGCGTAGACGTCAGCGTAAGGCCCGGTGCGATACCACGTCCAGGCGGCCCATCTGCCGTCAGGGGAGATCTCGCAGCCGCCGAGCCCGGGCAGCTTGATAAGTGCGTCCAGATACTGAGCCGGCGTCATGCGCGCTTTGCCCTCCGTTGCCTCCGCTGCCGGCTTCGGGCAGAGAAGCAATGCGATTACGGTACAGAAGATGATGGGGGCCGGCAAGGCTTCAAATGCCCGGAGAGGAAAAGTTCCTTTGAGCATACAGCGCCTGATCATTTGATACCACCGGCAGTTCAGCAAAGAAAAACCGCTCCGGGCCCGGGGGCGCCGGTGTCCCGCTGGCTTGCGGAAAAGGGAAAACGCCATGATCCGCCACCCTAGTATTTTACGGAGCAGCCATACGACCTGGTAACAGGGACTTTCACCGGTCTGCCGGCCATCGCCGCATCAAGCGCCTCGCGAAGATAATTGCGCGCCCCCTTCACGTCCTCGATGTCGGTGGACACCCGGTCGTCGATGGCCCCGGAGTAGACCAGCACACCGCGCGGATCGACGACGAACATATCAGGCGTGGTCTTCGCCCCGTACATGCGGCCTACCGTTCCTTGCGGATCGAGGAGGTAAGCGGTCGGCGCCGCCCCCTTCTCCTTCAAGATCGCGTTCACCTGCTCCGGCGGGAGATCGCCCTGCTTGCCCGGCGCCGAAGAACAGATCGTCAGCCATACGACCCCTCTTTTCGTGTACTCCTTCTGCAGACCCTGCATGTTGCCGCTGTTGTAATGCTTGCCCACGAACGGGCAGCCGAAGTTGATCCACTCCATAACCACGAACTTGCCCTTGTAGCCCGACAACCTGTGGGTCTTTCCGAGCGTATCCGTGACGGTGAAGTCGGGCGCCTGCTTCCCGACTGCAACCCGGGCTTCCGCAGGCGCGGACTCGCCGGGCGCGCCCGCCGCGCTCAAAAACGGCCCCTGTCCGCAAGACCAGATCACCACGCCTAAAGCAGCAAGACAGGATGGCATCAATCGGCGCATAACCCCTCCCGGGAAACCAAGAACGCCCGGCATGTTCCGTTACCTCTGCCGCCCGGCAGCCAAGCCGAAAAACGTTCAAGGATCTTCCCGCTTACCCGTTTCTTATGTCAAGGTCGAAAACGCTATACTAAGGAACTGTAGAGACAACGCACGCTCCCGGGCTGCGGACAATGAGCAAAAATCACTCGGGACCGGTGCTGGTTATCGGCGCCACGGGTTACGTCGGTGCTCGCCTGATCCCGCGCCTGCTCTCCGCTGGTTATCCTGTCCGCGCGGTCAGCCGATCGCTGGATCGTTTGAAAAGGAGGCCCTGGGCCGAGCACCCCCGTGTCGATCTGGTGGTGGCGAATGTCCTGGAGCCCGATGCGCTGGCCGGCGCGGTCAAGGATTGCCGGACCGCGTACTTCCTGCTGCCGGCCCTCGGTCCGGGCGGCAACGGCCCGTCCGCGCAGGGGCAGCGCGCGGCCCGGGCCTTGATCGAGGCGGCAGAGGCGGCCGGGCTGGAAAGGATTATCGCCCTCAGCGGTCTCGATGATTATCCCCGGTCGCCGGCCGTCGTTCTCCGCGGCGGGCGCGCTGCGGTCACGGTGCTGAGGACGGCGATGATCCTGGGGTCCGGCAGCTCGGCTTTCGAGATCCTGCGCTACCTGGTGGACCGGCTGCCGCTCATGCTTGCCCCGTCCTGGGTGGAGACGCCGGCGCAACCGATCGCCATCGGCAACCTGCTGCATTATCTGGCCGGCTGCCTGGAGGCACCGGAGACAGCCGGCCAGACATTCGAGGTCGGCGGGCCGGAGGTTGTCTCATGCCGGCAGCTGATGGAGGTCTATCGCCAGGAGGCGCGTCTTGCCCGGCGCCACATCCTGACCGTGCCCCTCTGCGCCCCGGCCCTGAGCTCGCACTGGATCAGCCTCACCACACCGGTGCCCCGCCACCTGGCCAGGTCGCTGACCGCGGCGCTGTCCAGGCCGCTTGTGGCGGCCGACGCGCGCATAAGGGAGATCATCCGCCAGGACCTTCTCGACTGCCGGCAGGCGATCCGCCTGGCGCTGGCGGGCGCCTGTCAGGAGCGGCTGCAGGGCCCCGGCGGCGGCGGACCGATGCCGCCGCCGGAATGGAGCCTGCCCGGGGACGCGCCCTGGTCCGGGGGCACCATGTACGAGGACAGGCGTCGCCTCGTCCTGCGGGCCACCGCCGAAGAGATATGGCAAAGCCTCATCGGCGTCGCCTGGCGCAATCGCTGGGGTCTGCGCGACTGGCTGGGCCGCTCCGCCGCAGCCCCGGGCGGGCGGGGCTGCGGCGCCTTGGCCGGCGACGAGCCCGGGGCGGGCCACGATGGCCGCTGCTGGCGGGCGGCCAGCGTCGAGCCGCCGGAGCGGCTCGTCCTGGTTTCGCAGATGCGCCTGCCGGGGCAGATGATCCTGGAGTTTCGCCTGCGCGGGCTGGCTGACCACCTGACAGAGATCGAGCAAAAGAGCCTGTTTGCCCCGGCCGGCCTGCCGGGGATTCTCTACTGGTCGTCGCTCGGCCCGGTCCGCGCGCTCATGTTCAACAGCATGCTGGTCGGCATGGCCAGGGCGGCAGGCAAGCAGATAGAGCTCGGGCCGCAAGCCGTGCACGCGCCGTCGGGGTCAGCGCTCCTTAGTTAATCCGGTGTGTAACTGCGGCTGCGCTCGAGCTGGGCAAACGGATCTGCCGGCTTCACCTTCACGGTGTGCATCTTGTCCTGACCGGCCCCGGACTCGCTCTTGTCCTCCTGAGCGCCGGCAGGCCGCCTGGCCGCGCGAACGCCGGCTCGGGCTGGTAAGGTCGGCTTGCTCGCGTGCCGGGCGGGGCGGGTCTCGCTTGACCCGATCTGTGGTGCCGGCTGGCGGGGCTGAGAGGCAGAGGGCTTGAGGGCAGGCGCCGGCTTCGTCTCGACACGCCGCTGCTCACCGCCGATGGTGCCGGGCAGCGGCGGCGTAACCGTCGCCTGCCGGGGCTCCGGCTTCCCCGGTCGGTCCGGCTTCTGGTGCAGCAGCCAGGCCAGGCCGATGCCGCTTGCCGCCAGGAGCGCCACCACCACCCCGACAAACACCCCCACCGGCCGGCGGGGTCCCGCGAATGCCGGCTTGCCGATCGCCTTGATGTCGGTGCCGGTGGGCTGAATCGTATTTCTCAAGGCCGCGCTCTTGCCCGGCTTGGGAACGGCCCACTCCAGCTCGCGCTCGAGGTCGGCCATGGACTGCGGGCGGTGGGCGGGATCCTTCTCCAGCGTCTTGAAGACGACCGCCTCCAGGCGCTCGGGAATGTACAGGTCCGGACGAACCTTGCTGAAGGCGGGCGGCCGCTCGGAGATGTGCTTGGACATGGTATCGACCATCGTCTTGCCCAGGAGCGGCAGCTTGCCGGTCAGCGACTCGTACATCACCACGCCCATCGAGTAGATGTCCGAGCGCGGATCAAGCCTCTGTCCCATGCACTGCTCGGGGCTCATGTAGACCGGGCTTCCGCAAACTTCCCCGATCTGCGTCAGGCGCTGGGCCTCCTCGTCGGCGCCGGCGGTCATCACCTTGGCCACGCCGAAGTCAACCACCTTGACAAACTCCTTCTCCTCATCGGTCTCGATGAGCATGATGTTGCCAGGCTTCAGATCGCGGTGGATCACCTTCTGATGGTGCGCGTGCTCGAGGGCGGCGGCTGCCTGCGTGAAAATCTTGACGGTGCGATCGACGCCGACGTGGCCGTCCTTCTTGATCACGTCGGCCAGGCTTATCCCCTCGAGATACTCCATGACCAGGTAAGGCTGCCCGCTGGGCGAGACGCCGAAATCAAAAAGGGTTGCCACGTTGCGGTGCTTGAGCAGCGAGGCGGCCCGGGCCTCCTGCTGAAAACGTTTAACGGAGACCGAATCCGAGATGAGGTCGGCCTTGAGCATCTTGATCGCCACCAGGCGATCCATGAGCTCGTGCCTGGCCTTATAGACGACGCCCATGCCGCCGTGGCCGATGACCGAAAGCACCTGGTAGCGGTCCGCCAGTTTGGTGCCGACGAGCTGGTCGGCAACCAGCGGGATGAGCACGGTACCGTCATGAGGGCAGGCGGTGACGACGCCGGTGAACTCGCGGCTGCACGCGACGCAGACCTTCCGGGTCACTCTACCTTCGATGTCTTCCGAAACCAAGAAATTCGCCCTGCGCTTCCCGAAAATCCAGCGGAACTATCCGGTCTCCATGCTTAAGCAACATTAATTTACCCGGCGGGCCAAGCCGGTAATCCTGCCTCTTCATCTAAACCCGACCGCGGTCCACAGCCTCCACCTCGCCGCGGGCAACAGAATAAATTGTCGCATCTTCCAGCCACTCCGGCTCGAATCCGGCCAGATGGGTGGTGGTGATGATCGTCTGGGCTTGCGGGCTGAATGCCGACATGAGCAGGCGCTGCCGCCCGCAATCGAGCTCGGCCAGCACGTCGTCCAGCAAGAGCACCGGCGACTCGCCTGCAGCGGCGGTCAGCCGCCTGAGCTCGGCGACCTTGAGCGCGAGCACCAGCGACCGCTGCTGCCCCTGGCTGGCGAAGGTGACCGCCGAGACACCGTTCAGGCGCAGGCTCACGTCGTCACGGTGCGGCCCGACCAGCGTCTGTCGGCGGGCGATCTCCTCGCCGCGGCGCTCCTTAAGCATGCGCGAAAGCAGGCCGGCGATCTCCTCCTCCTGGTAACGGCTCAGCGACTCGGCGGCAAGGCAGTCCCGCCCGGTCGGTTCGGCAACCAGAAGCTGCCCGTCCTCGGATTCCTCGCGCCCCTCCAGCGACCGGAAAACATAGTCTGCCTCCAGGCGCTCCTTCTGCCCGGACAAGTGGCTCTGGAACTCCCGGGCGCCGGGCAGGAGCTCGGTGAGAAGCCGCACGCGCGCCTTCACTATTTGCGAGCCGAAGCGGGCCAGCTGCCTGTCCCAGACAAGAAGCTGATCCTGATCGGCGACCGCCACCCTTCCCTTCTCATAAAGCGTCTTCAAGAGGCGGTTTCGCTGCACGACCACCTTGGCGTAGCTGGACAGCACGTCGTGGAATGACGGTCGCAGGCGCAGGATTATCCCGTCCATCCACTCCCGGCGGTATGCGGGCCCGCCGCGGATCAGGTTAAGATCCTGGCTGGCGAAGCCGACCGTGACCAGGTGGCCGATTAGCGCCCTGGCCGAGCTGTGGCTGACCCCGTTCACCTTGACCTGCCTGCCGCCCACCCTGCTGGCGCCGGGCTGCCTGGAGATAGCGAAAAACACCTGCTCGTCCTCGCCCAGCCGGCGGAAGGAGACCTCGACGCTCATCTGCTTTTCGCCCCAGGCGATAAGGTCGGCGTCCTGGGCGGCGCGCCTGGACCTGCCGGAGCCGGCCACCTCGATGGCCTCCAGGAAATTGCTCTTGCCCTGCGCGTTCTCGCCAATCAGGATCGTCTTTCCCGCCCCCACCGGCACGGCCGCCGCCCCATAGTTGCGAAAGTTCCTCAGCCTGACCAGCTTGATCTCGATGGCGTTGGCTTTAAGCCGCTGTTCGACTTCTAACATAAGGTTTGCCAGCCGTGGTCAGGCCCGCAGGCTGCCCTCCGGGAAGGGCCGGCCGGTGCCGGCGGAAAGGAGCTGTCGTGCCCGGGCACAGTCGCTTTCTATCTGCCGCTTCAGCTCCGCGGGCCCGGCAAAGCGCTGTTCTGCGCGCAGGAAATGGCGGAAATCGACCTCCAGGTTCCGGCCGTAAAAATCCTCGTCCAGATCGAGCACGTGCACCTCGGCCACGAAGACCGCCGCATCGGTGACCGTCGGGCGGTAGCCGAGATTGATCACGGAGGGCAGGCAGCGCCCGTCGGCAAAGCGGGTCGTGCCCGCGTAAACGCCCCGCCCGGGCAGTATCTGCTCTTCGGCGACCGCCAGGTTGGCGGTCGGGAAGCCGAGGGCGCGCCCTCGCCCGGCTCCCCGGACCACCGCGGCGCGGATGCTGTACGGCCTGGCAAGCAGCTTCCAGGCCAGCTCCACATCCCCGGCTTCCAGGGCCTCCCTTATTCGTGAGCTGGAGACCTCGATGCCGTTGGCGGACACCGGCGGGCAGACGTGGACGGTAAAGCCGAACTCCTCCCCGAGCCGGGCAAGCAGCTGCGGGTCGCCCTCGCGGTTGCGCCCGAAACGGTGGTTGTATCCGACCGAGACGGTACGGGCGCCCATGGCCTTTACGATTACCTGCTCGACATACTCCCTTGGCGAAAGCCGGCAGATCTCCTCGGTAAAGGAGAGAACCAGGGTGGCCGCCACGCCCAGTTGCGAGAACAGGTCAAGCCTCTGGTCCAGCAGCGTAAGCAGCGGCGGCGACTTGCCCAGGGTGAGCGTGCGCGGGTGCTCGGCGAAGGTGATGACAGCCGGGACGCTCCCGCCGCCCCGGGCCTCTTCCACAGCCTTCTTGATAACGCTCTGGTGCCCGGGATGAACCCCGTCGAAAAAGCCCAGCGCCAGCGCAGATCGGTGAATGAGGCCCGGCTTCAACTCGTAATATATGTCCAATTAACGCGCCTTCAGAAGCGATGCCCACGGCTTAGAAGTCATTGTATCTGATGTGATAAAATTGACCAGTGTTTCACTTCCGGAAGTCGCTTGTAGCTTGCTCATTCCGCTGCTTTTGCGTGATTGAGGAAGATCTGTTTATCAAAGTCTCATGACCAACACAAAACCGAAAACCGCGCAGATAGAGTCTCAAGCCGACCAGGCCGGGGCGACCGGCGGCGGCTATACCGCCTCCACAATCGACGTCCTCGAAGGGCTCGAGGCGGTCAGGGTGCGCCCGGGCATGTACATAGGCAGCACCGGGCCGCGTGGTCTGCACCACCTGGTTTATGAGATCGTCGACAACTCGGTCGACGAGGCCCTGGCCGGTTATTGCAAGAACATATCCGTGACGATCAACGAGGACGACTCGGTCACCGTCGAGGACGACGGCCGGGGGATCCCGGTGGATATCGTCGAGAAGACCGGCAAGAGCGGTGTGGAGACCGTCTTCACGGTGCTGCACGCCGGCGGCAAGTTCGGCGGCGGCGTCTACAAGGTATCGGGCGGCCTGCACGGGGTGGGGGCCTCGGTGGTCAACGCGCTGTCCGAGAAGCTGGAGGTGGAGGTCTTCCGCGACAACAAGGTCTACCAGCAGGTTTACCGCCGCGGGCAGCCGGACGGCGGGCTCAAGGTGACGGGCAGCACGGACAAGCGCGGCACGCGGGTGACCTTCTGGCCCGACGACGAGATATTCCACGACGTCAACGAGGACAACGAGCGGGTGAAGATCGTGGTCGAGTGGGACGTTCTGGCCACCCGCCTGCGCGAGATGGCCTTCCTCAACAAAGGGCTGCGCATCACGCTTTCCGACAGGCGCCAGAACAAATCAGAAGAGTACCACTACGAAGGCGGCATCGCCAGCTACGTGGAGTACCTTAACAACACGAGGACGGCGATCCACAAGCCGCCCATCTACTTCGAGATGGAGCGGGAAGGCGTGGTCGTCGAGTGCGCGCTCCAGTGGACGGACATGTACGCCGAATCGATATACACCTTCGTCAACAACATCAACACCCACGACGGCGGCACGCACCTGACCGGCTTCCGCAACGCGCTGACACGGGTGATCAACGACTACGCGCGCAAGAACGCGCTGATCAAGGAATCCGACGCCAACTTCACCGGCGAGGACGTGCGCGAGGGGCTCACGGCCATCGTCTCGGTGAAGGTTTCCGACCCGCAGTTCGAGGGGCAGACCAAGGAGCGACTGGGCAACCGGGAAGTGCAGGGAATCACGCAGTCCGTCACCTCGGAGAAGCTTGCCGACTGGCTGGAGCTCAATCCGAAAGCGGCCAAGGACATCGTCGCCAAGGCCATCCAGGCGCGCCAGGCGCGGGAGGCGGCCCACAAAGCCAAGGTGCTGGTGCGCCGCCAGTCGGCCCTGGAGAACTCCTCCCTGCCCGGCAAGCTCGCCGACTGCTCGGACCGCGATCCGGGCCGCTGCGAGATTTACCTGGTGGAGGGCGACTCGGCGGGCGGCAGCGCCAAGCAGGGGCGCAACCGCACCTTTCAGGCCATCCTGCCGCTGCGCGGCAAGATCCTCAACGTTGAGCGGGTGCAGCCGACCAAGATCTACGACAACGCGGAAGTGCAGGCGATGATTCAGGCGCTCGGGCTCGTCGTCAAGGAGGAGGAGGAGGAAGGCGGCGGCAAGAGCACCGGCTTGTTGAGGCCGAACGCGGAAAACATCGACCTGTCCAGGCTGCGTTATCACAAGGTAATCATCATGACCGACGCCGACGTGGACGGCAGCCACATCCGCACGCTGCTGCTCACGTTCTTCTTCCGATACGCGCGCCCGCTCATCGAGCACGGCTATGTCTACATCGCCCAGCCGCCGCTTTATAAGGTGGAGAAGGGCAAGCGGGTCGAGTACTGCTACAACGAGCACAAGCTGGAGGCCGTTCTCGCCGAGCTGGGCGAAAAGGCGGTCATCCAGCGCTTCAAGGGGCTGGGCGAGATGATGCCCGAGCAGCTCTGGGAGACGACCATGAACCCAGAGACCAGGACGCTGAAGAAGGTCACCGTCGAAGACGCTTCCGAGGCCGACCACATCTTCGACCTTTTGATGGGCGAGGCCGTGGGCCCGAGGCGGGAGTTCATCGAGGCCAACGCGCACCTGGTGGGCAACCTGGACGTCTGATCCGGAGCCGCTCGGTGGTTAACGTCGCCAACCTGGTCACCGTGGCAAGGGTCGGACTGGCCCTTCTCACGCTGGCGCTCCTCTGGCTGCCCGGCGACACTTACCGCTGGGCCGCCTTCGGGCTCACCGCCTTTGTCATCTACAGCGACGCCCTCGACGGCTACCTGGCCAGAAAGCTCAATCAGGTCTCCAAATTCGGCGGCAAGCTGGACATCGCCGGCGACCGGGTGGTGGAGATGGCCTACTGGATAGCCTTTGCCTGCCTGGGCTGGATACCGGTGTGGATCCCCTTCCTTTTTCTGGTCAGGGGCGGCTTCGTCGACGTGATCCGCGCGCAGGCGGCCGAGGAAGGCTTCACCGCCTTCGGTGCCAAGACGATGATGCAGACGGGCTGGGGAAAGTTCCTTGTCTCCTCCAACTTCAGCCGCTTCACCTACGCGGTGGCCAAGGCCGCGGCCTTCTGCCTGGTGATCGCCGCCCACACCACCGGCTGCGCCCCGACCGTGATACCACAACTGGCTTACTTTTCCGTCTACTTCTCCTGCGTGTTCTGTGTAATTCGCGGCCTGCCCGTCATCTTCGAAGGAAGGCATATGATCAACAGATGAGCGGCAGGCGCGGCTGTGTCCGCCCGCCCAGCAGGCAGGCGAGCCCGATGCTGCACGCTGTCTCGCCTGATCCGCCATGCTTTTCAATTTTTCCTTATGGACTCTGTTGAATCATACCCGGCAAACGGGACTCACTTTGCCCTGGATGTGCAGGCTCTTGACTAAGACCCGGCGAGGACTCGACTTTTTCAGGAGCAGGCGGCACCGGCACGCTCGTACCAGCCGAAACACCAGTCGAAGTTACTTGAGTGGCTGGAATAATCTGCAGTCTGAATTCAACCGGAATGTTTAACTCGCGAGACAGGAACTCTTGGACCAACGCGACCTTATGCGGGGTAATCGGATCCTCAGGAGACAGCACTGTCGCTTCCACCATCATTGGCCTCGAATACCGCTCAACTCGTACGTTGCGGAGCTGAACACCCCTGAATGTAAATGTCTTTTCCCTCAAAATGCTCTTGATTTTTATACTGATTTGGTTCTCCAGAACTAACTCTCTCATGCTCAACGCCAGCGGAACAATGAGCATGAGACTAACCACTGCGGAGATAAGAAGTCCCTTCTTCGCCTGGTGCAGCGGGGTGTAGCCCATTACGAGGAACACAAGTGCACCGGCAACGGTGATACCTATTAAGTTGGTGACATAAAGGAGGGCGGCACCGGAGCAAACAGAAAATGCTTCAAAAGCAAGGCCTATGCCTATTACACTTAACGGTGGCACCAGGGCAACTGCAATTGCCACCCCTGCAAGAGAATCGCTGAGCTTTTCGTTGCCCTGGCAATAGGCGCCGACAGCACCCGCAAAGATGGCCACGCCAAGATCGAGCAATGTCGGATGCGTTCGCCCGAGAATTTCAGGCGTCAACTCAAGCGAACGAAAAAGAAGGGCCAGCGTCGACGATATGAAAAGTCCGACCACAGTTCCGACGACGAGAGTCACGACCGCCCTCCCCAACAGCCGGCTGTCGCCGGTCAATGTCGCAAGAGACAGCCCCACCAATGGTCGCATCAGCGGCGCAATAATCATGGCCCCGATGATTACTGCCGGGCTGTTCTGAAACAATCCCAGGGTAGCGATAAGAGTTGACCCCGCCAACAAAACCAGGAAGTCGACAGTCAGCCGGCTTAGAGATTCCAGGCGCTCTTGCAGAGCACCTAATTTCGATTCCTCGACCTGTCTTAGGAATGGTGGCATTGTCAGTCTCCAATATTACGAGGAAAGCCCATTATCCCAGATGGATACTTGTCAGGTACCGTCAGTTTCCTGTAAATGTTCCGGCATGGTGGCCGACATGTTGGCCGCTCACCATCTCTGATGTCAGCCTATCAAACTGCTGCGTAAGCGTTTCAAAAACCACATCTTGCCAGGCAGGCAGATATTTTGCATCATGGGCAGCCGCAAAAGACAACGGGACGCGCAGCCGCGGGGCGAGCATGGCAAGGCGAAGAGACGGCGATACTGGCAGGTGCTGGTAGCAGAGGGGCGGTCCAGCAGCTTGTCCGTCAACGAGTTTTGCGAAAATGGACACCGCGAAGTGCGCTCACGTCCGAGGTTCAAGAAGCGCGTCTTAGGGGGCAGAAACCGAGTGTCGCCGATCATGCGCGAACGCAACCGTCTCTGTCCGGCAAGAGTTACTAAGCGCCCGGCGTCAGAACATACCAGCTGCCTCGCGACCGAGGCTCCAAATCAAATGTGGGACACTGACGGCGCCAAGTCCTACAAGCTGGAAGAAGGCTGGTGCTGGATATTTGCTGTTGTCGATCATTTCAATAGTGAGGCACTTGGCTGGCATATCAACAAACTCGGAGAACACGTTCCAGGCGCTTGAGCCGCTTCGTCAGGCCGGAGGACAAAGACACATTCAGTGTCCAATCAATCGGTGGCATAACGTGGCACCACACCTAGGTCGGTGCAACCTGGAGGACTGGCCGCTCGGCTATTTTCTTGGAGACCGTGAAGTAGAAGGTGGCGCCTTTGCCGGGGCGGCCAATCGCCCAGGCCGTGCCGCCGTGCAGCCTGGCGATCTCCATGACGCTGGCAAGGCCGATTCCGGATCCGGGCTTGTTTCGCACCTCCTTCAGGCGGGCGAACAGATCGAACAACGACTCGGCCTGAGAGGGATGGAAGCCCAGGCCGTTGTCGTTGACGGCGAACTGCCACTGGGAATCACTCTCCTGGCAGGTGACATCGACAATGAGCCGACCTTCCGGGCTCCGGTATTTTATGGCATTTTCCAGGAGGTTCTGAAAAATCTGCGAAAGCTTGGCCCGATCGGCCCGCACCACCGGCAGTGACTCGAACACCGCCAGCTCCGCGTCCTCGGCCTTGAGAGCCAGACGCTGCCAGACCTCGCGCAGCAGCGCGCCGGTGTCCACCTCCGAAAGCGCCAGGCTGGATTGACCCAGCCTCGCGTACTCGAGCAGGGCGCCGGTGAGGTTGGTGATCTGATCGGCGCTGTGGGTTATAAGCTCGAGATATCTCCGCGGCTTGGAGTCCGGCGCCTCGTTCTCATAGCCTTTCCTCAAAAGGTCGACGAGCCCCTGAATTGCCACCACGGGCGCGCGCAGGTCGTGCGAGATCAGGTGGATGAAGCGATCTATCTGAGCGTCCTTGGCGGCCAGCTCGACGTAGAGCTTGGAGAGGTCCTCGTTCATGCGGGCGAGCGCATCCGCCTGCGTGCCCTGGTCGGCGAAGACGCGGCAGCCCATCATGAGGATGGAAAGGTGCGAGGCCGCAAGCTCCAACAGCTCGACATCGTCGGCCGTCCAATTGCGCGGTGCGCCGCACTGGTGGACGCCGATGAGACCGAGAATTGTCCCCTGAAAGACAACCGGCGTGGCCACCGCGGCGGCAACGGCAAGCTCATTAAAGAGCTGCCTGTCCATGGCCTCGCCGAACAGGCTGTCCTTAGCCACATCGTCCGACCGGACCGTCCTTCCCGTCTGCCTGGCCTGGTAGGCGTCCGGGGTCACCACATCGCCGGCAACCTCCAGCCGCGTAAGCACGCCCGGGGCCGCCCAGTCATGGGTCAGGCGCAGGAAGCCCATGTCGTCGAGCTGGTAGAAGAAGCAGCGGCTGACCTGAAGCGTCCTGGCGATCTCGGAGACGGCCGCCTTCAGAATCGGATCGAGATCGAAGCGCCTGCCCACGGCGCCGGAGATGCTCCGCACGACAGACAGCTTTCTATCCTCGCTCCGTTTGCGTCTCAAGTGCCGGTCACCAGGAGAAGATCCGACCTGCCAACAAAAATTATTCTACTCGCGTGTCGGCGCCGAGAACGCCCGGCCGTTCCCGCCGGCGGCGGCAGGAGCGGCCAGCAAGGGCTGTCACCCGCCTGCCGCCGACAGTTGGCTGTCCAGGGCGGTGCTGCAACGGGAGGCGACGGCCTCCGGGCTCAGCCGGGCCAGGCAGGGCTCGGTCGGGCAGCGCTCGTGGACCGGGCAGCGCCCGCTTTCCTGGCCTGGAGCAGTTACAACCAGGTGGCGGTCGCCCCAGGGCCGCCAGCGCCGGGGATCCGTGTGTCCGAAAAGGGCGACGGTGGGGGTGCCGGCGGCAGCAGCCATGTGCGCGGGTCCCGAGTCCACGCAGGCGGCCAGGTCCATGCGCTCGTAAAGGGCCAGACTCTGCCTGAGCGTCAGCTTGCCGGCCAGATTCACGGCCGCGACGCCGGACAAGCTCGCGAGCTCCTCATAAAGCCGGTAATCCCGGGCGGCGCCCGTGAAGAAGGGAAGAATATCGTATTGCGCGGCCAGCCTGGCGATGACGGCGGCCCAGTGCGGCAGCGGGTACATCTTGTCCGGGTGCGCGGCGGCCGCGTGGATGACCACGTGCGGGCGCGGGTCGGCAAGCTCCGGCACCAGACGCTCGATCTCAGCCCGCTCCTCATCGCTGACAAACGCCTCCAGGTGATCGTCGGTTACCGGCACGCCGGCTGCCCGGAGAACGGCAAGCGTGGAGGTCACCTCATGGACGGTCCTGTCCCAGTCGACCGGATGGGTGAGGAAGATCCGCCGCCCCTGCGTGTTGTAACCGACGCGATAGCGGGCGCCGGTCAGAAAGGACAACACCCCCGAGGAAAGCGACCGTTTGAGCACGAAGACGAGATCGTAGCGGCGCCCGCGCAGCTCGAGCGCGTAGGAAAGAAAGCCCCTGGGCCGGCCCTGCCCGCTGTCGTATTTGTGGAACCTTGTGGTGTCAAAGGGGATCAACTCGTTTGCGTAAGGGCAGCCGGCAAGGACGGCGCCGCTTTCCGGGCCGACCAGCACATCGATGGTCGCCTGCGGGTAGGCGCGGCGCAGGTTGCGGAGGAAGGGGACCGTGAGAATGGTATCGCCGATGAAGCGATAGCGCATGACCAGAATGCGCCGGGCCGGAATGGCCGTTGCCTGCCCGTGGCCGGCACCGTTCACCGGGCGACAACCTCAGGCTGGCCGCCCGCCTGGACAGCCGGGCAGCCAGGCCCGTCGAAAGGCGGCTCGCCCAAAACCGGCACCGGTCCCAGCCACTCGGTTTCCAGACCGAGCGAATAGACAGGCAGGTCGGCAGCCAGGTCCGGCGGCAGGCGCACCGCGTCCTTCTCCGTGGTGACGACGAGCTGCGCCCCGGTATCACGCAGATCGGCTCTCACCGTCTCCAGGTCCTTATGACTCCACCAGTGGTGATCTGCATAAGCCCTGGTCCGGACAATTTGAGCCCCCAGATGCTCCAGCAGCTGGAAAAACGAAGCAGGTCTGGCGATCCCGCAAAGCGCCACCACTTTTGCCGACCGCAGCGCGCCCGGATCGCCTTCCGTCGCCCGCCCGCTCACACTCGACAGCCGGCTGGGGACGAACCGGCAGCTCGTCAGCTTCGCCCGCGGGGAAAGCACGGCCACCCGCTCGGTCAGGCGGGAGAGCCGCGCCGGGTCGGGGTCAGGCGGCACCCTGGTGACGGCCACCCAGCCGGCACGGGCGAGGGCTGAGGGCGGCTCGCGCAGCCGGCCGGCCGGAAGCAGGCGATCGGCATCCAGGTCGTCGGAGTAGTCGATGAGCACCAGATCCTGATCCCGCATCAGCGCCAGATGCTGAAAGCCGTCATCGAGCAAGATCACGTCCGCATCGTAAACCTTCACGGCCACCTCCGCGGCCAGGGCCCGCCGGGCGCAGACAATCACCACCGCCTCCGGCACCGCAGCCGCCACCATGTAGGGCTCATCCCCGGCATCCTGGCAGCCGGCCAGGCTTCCCGCCCCGTCGCTGACGATCAAAAGCTCCTCCGTGGACCGGCGCCTGTAGCCGCGCGAGAGAACGGCCACCTTGCGCCGGCCTGCCGCCAGCCTGCGGGCCAGGTCGATGACCACCGGCGTCTTGCCGCTACCGCCGCAGGTAAGGTTGCCGACGCTCAGCACCGGCACCGGCGCCTGGTGGCGCTTGAGGCAGCCGGCGCCGTAAGCGACAAGACGCAGATAGGCGCCCAGCCCGTAGAGGGCTGATGCCGGCTGCAACAGCGCGGACAGGAGATGCTCGCCGGTCGTCTCTGGATTACCCCAAGTCATTTCGGACTGAGAACCCCGCTGTCGTGCCCGGGCTCGGCACGCAGATCATTATATTGCTTTGCCAGAACCGACTCCAGCAAGGCGACCGTCCTGTCCACCGCCCCCTGGCTGGCCCGCAGCCACTCCTGCCCCGCCCGGCCGAGCCTGTCCCGCTTGCCCGGTGAAGCCAGCAGCTCGCTTGCGGTGGCGAACAATTCTTCAGAATTGCTGGCCAGCGACAGCGCCTGCGCCGAGAGCAGGCCGTTGGCCGACTCGGCCGTCTTGTCCAGATGCGGCCCGCAGATTACCGGCACGGCGTACGCATACGGCTCGGCCAGGTTGTGCCCGCCCACGGGCGCCAGCGTGCCCCCGACAAAAGCGATCGTGCCCAGCGAGTAATACCGAAAGAGAAGCCCGATCGTATCCAGCAGGTAGACGTCCCGCTCGCCCTCGAAGCCTTCGCCGCGCGAATAGCGGCGCACCCTGAACCCCCGCGACGCGACAAGGGAGGCGACCTCGTCCCAGCGCTCCGGATGCCGGGGAGCAAGGATGAGCCTGAGCGGCCCGGCAGCGGCCCCTGCGCCGTCTTGCGCCATGAGACGGTCCAGCAGATCGAGCAGCGCCGCCTCCTCCCCGGCATGCGTCGAGCCGGCAACGATTACCCGATCGCAGGCGGCCAGGTTGATTGCCCGGGCAAGCGCCTCGCTTTCGGCGCCGCATATCGGGGTCAGCCCGTCGAATTTCAGATTGCCGAAGACATGAACCGGCAAAGAGTCCCCGGCAATCGCTCGATAGCGCCCCGCGTCTGCTTCGGTCTGCACCGCGATGGCGGAAAACTGCCTCAACACCGGGCCAAAGAGAAGTCGCCAGCGCTTGTAGCCGCGAAAGGATCTCGGCGAGATCCGGCCGTTCACCACCATGACCGGCAGGCGCCGGCGGCTGCACTGGTGCATGAAGCCAGGCCATATCTCCGTCTCCGCAATCACGACCAGGGCCGGGTCTAAGGCGGCCAGCCAGTTGCTTACCGCCCAGGGCAGGTCGAGCGGGAAGTAGAAGACCGGGACGCCTTCCGGGCAGCGCTCCCTGGCCAGCTTCTGGGCCGTCTGCGTGGCCGTCGACACCACATAGGGGCAGCGGGGGTTGCGGGCCGAGAAAGCCTGGATCAAGGGCCAGACCGCGTTGAACTCGCCCACCGACACGGCGTGAAACCACACCGGGCGGGCGCCGCCCGGGCCGGGCAGATCGCGCGGCAGGACACCGAGCTTCTGCCAGATGCCCGCCCGCCGCCTGGCCGAGGCAAGCAGCACCGGGCCGGCCAGGACAAGCAGAACAAGCACGACGCTGTAGTAGAGGAACACGGCAACTCCCGGGAAGCACCTATTGTATCTGCTAAATCAGGTCAAAGGCGTCGACGTCCACGGCCAGCGTAAGCCCCGGGCCGGGGCGCTTGCCGCGCAGGAAGGAGGTGACAAGGGCGCGCCCGCGCTCACCGGCCAGGTTCTTCACCAGCAGGTGAAAGCGCCAGTTGCCGCGCAATCTCTCGATCAAGCAGGGGGCCGGCCCGAGAACCCGCACCGCCTCCGGCTCCACCTGGTCCCCGAGAAAGTTGGTCAGCTCCTCGGCCAGCCTCTCGCAGGCAAACTCCGCCAGATCCTGCTCCGGCCCGGAGACCACCACGCGCACTATCTGGGAGAACGGCGGATAAGCCAGCTCTTTCCTGGCGGCCAGCTCCTCCTCGGCAAAGCGCTTGTAGTCGTGCGCCCTGGCCAGACGCAGGGCCGGCAGCTCGGTGTTGAAGGTCTGCAGGATGACCCGGCCCGGCCGGTGGCCGCGGCCGGCCCGCCCGGAGACCTGCGTCAACAGCTGAAACCCGCGCTCCATGGAGCGGTAATCGGGCAGGTTGAAGGCGGCGTCGGCCGCCAGCACGCCGACCAGGGTGACGGCCGGGATGTCCAGCCCCTTCGCCACCATCTGCGTGCCGATGAGGATGTCGGCCCGGCCCGCGGAAAACGTGTCGAACACGGTCTCATAGGCACCCTTGCGGGCGGCGACGTCGGAATCCAGCCGCAGCAGGCGTGCCTGCGGGAAATGGTCTTGCAGGTCCTGCTCCACGCGTTGCGTCCCCAGCCCGTACTGGCGGAGGAAGGGGGCCGCGCAGCTGGGGCAGGTTGCCGTCGCCGGCGAGCTGAAGCCGCAATGGTGGCAGGACAGGTAGCTGCCCGCGCCCGCGTTGGCCCGCTCGGCTGCGGGCTGGTGAAAGACCAGAGAGACGCTGCAGTTGCGACACTTGACCACGAAGCCGCAGGCGCGGCAGAACACGTGGTTGGCGTAGCCCCGCCGGTTCATGAGCAGGATCGCCTGGTCGCCGCGCTCCAGGCCGGAAGCCAGCGCCTCCATGAGCTCTTGCGAGAAGATGCTGTGGTTGCCGCGGGCGAACTCCTGGCGCATGTCGACCACGCTCACCTCCGGAAGCGCCTGCCTGAACACGCGCTCCGGCAGCTCGAGCAGCCGCTTTGTCTCCCGCGCCCGCAGGTAGCTGCCGACATCCGGGGTGGCGCTGCCGAGGACGACCAGGGCGGAAAGCCGCCTGGCCTTCTCGAGCGCCAGCCGTTTGGCATGATAGCGGGGGCTGGGGCTGCTTTGCTTGTAGCTGGCGTCGTGCTCCTCATCGAGGATGATAAGCCCCAGATCGGGCATGCTGACCAGAACGGCCGACCGCGCGCCCAAAAGCACCCGCACGTCGCCGGATCTGATACGCCGCCAGGTGTCGTAACGCTCGCCGACCGAAAGCGCGCTGTGCCATACGGCCACCCGGCGGCCGAAGCGCGACTTCAGGCGCTGCGCAAGCTGCGGGGTCAGGCTTATCTCCGGCACCAGAAGCAGGGCCGAGCGGTTGTGGTTCATGGTCTGGGCGATGAGCCGCAAGTAGATCTCCGTCTTGCCGGAGCCGGTTACCCCATGCAGGAGAAACGGCTCGACCTCCGCCCCGTCCCGGGCCTGCCCGTCGGCCAGCAGCCTGTCCAGCTCGTCAGCCAGCCTGGCCAGCGCCCACCCCTGGTCGGCGGTCAGCTCGGGCGGAGTCTCCGTCCCCGGCGCCACGGCCGTCAAGACACGCTCGAGAGGATCCCTTATCACCTCCTCGGCCATCAGCTTGAGGATGTTCTGCTCGCACATGCGCCTGATGGTGGCGTATGTGGTGCCGGCGCCCTGCACCAGGCCGGACAGGCTCATCTGCCCGCCGGCCTTGCGCAGAAGGGCGATCACCGCCTCCTGGCGCGGGGTCCGTCCAGCCTCGCCGGTCCAGATCACCGTGTTGACCACCTTGGGGGCCGTGGCCGTAGACTCGGTTCGGATGCGCACGGCGCCGGCCTGCCTGAGCAGGGCCAGCGACCGGTAGAACTGGGCATTCCCCAGACGGCAGCGCTGCCTGGCAGACCGCAGGGTGAGCGCCTGCCCCGGCGTCTCGGCCAGACAATCGAGAATGCGGGCTGCGCTTACGTCCTCACGGGCCGCCGAGACAAAAAACGGATCGATCGGCTGCTGTTGGCGCTCAGAGGCCGGCACCCGCTCCACCAGCCGCTTGAGGCGGAGACCGAAATCGGCGGGCACGGCGGCGCCAATCACTGCCGACAGCGGGGCGCAATAGTAGTCGGCCACCCAGTAGAGAAAGTCGACGTACTGCCGGTCGAAAAGCGGGTCGCTGTCCAGGACGTCGACCACGTCCCTGATCTGGAGATCCGGCGGCCCTTGCTCCTTCAATGCCACCACATAGCCACCAACAAGCTCCTGGCCCCCGAACGGCACCAGAACCTGGGCGCCGATGAAGGTCTCGTTGGCGAGGTGCTCGGGAACACGATAGGTGAAGAGCTTGCAACCAAGCTCGCGCGCCGGGATGTCGACCACGACCTCCGCAAAGACAGCGGCACCTTCTGCCAAGCAGAACCTCCGGCTTCCGCCCCGATATGACGATCTATCACGATATAGCGATGAAACCATGGCGGCAAGTTCCTTTTTTTAATGGCTCCGCCCACGCGCATGAGGTGTTCGGAAGCCGCTTGCGTTGCGGTGCGGTGTGGATGGACGGTCTGCAAGGCCCTCTGCGGGGAGGCCGGGCAGCGGTCGAGGCAGGCAGCGCCCCTGCCCGGTATCGATGTTCGTGGGCACGGGCAGGGCTAACCTGCCCGCGGGCTTCCTGGCTGGCGAGCAGCCCGGTCCGGCAGCCGGGCTGGCCGTGCCCGGTGCGCGCGCGGGCGTCGGGCGCTTGCATATAGATAGACGCGCGTCCGGCGTTTAAAGTTCAATTCGGATGATTAAACTTCCCGGCCGGTTCGTATCAGGCCCCGACTATATATTTCTGCCAGTGGTACTCATCCGAGGAGGCGTGCTTGGAGATCTCGAAGTAGACGTGACTGTGCGGCCGGCGCGGCGTGGACAGAAGTGCCATGCCGGCCTGCTTGGGTGTGCGGTCGCTCTTTTTCACGTTGCACTTCAGGCAGGCGGCCACCACGTTTTCCCAGCTGTCCTCGCCGCCCCGCGAGCGGGGCACGATGTGATCCACCGTCAGGTCGTGCCGGTGGTCGCCGCAATACTGGCAGGTGTAATTGTCCCGGTGCAGCACGTTGCGCCGCGAAAGCGTGATCTCCTTGTAGGGGATCTTCACGTAGGAGCGCAGGCGGATCACGGTGGGCAGCGGGAAGTCGGCGTAGACCAGCTTGCCGTTGTGCTCGATCTGCTCGGCCTTTCCTTTGAGGACAAGGACTACGGCTCGCCGCCAACTGCAAATGTTCAAAGGCTCGTATGAGGCGTTCAGTACAAGTACTTTTGGCAAAACCTATCCCCTTTGTCAATGCAGTCGACGCGCGGGCTTTCCGCTTGGCACGTGTTTCCGCTGATCTTTGCTGTCCTTCCCTCCGTTTGTCCAACGCCTTGCGGCGCCGCCTTTAGGAAATCTTCACGTTGTAATATTATAACGATTGAAGTCTCACTTTGTCCAGGAATCACAGTCCTGACCGGCATTGTGTTAAAATGGCAAGGTTGTCCGTTCGGACAGCGGGTTCTTTTGCCCGTCAGACGGCTGTTGACACGACCGCATCGCCTATGATGCGGCGTGATCGGAAGCCTTTCCCCATGCGTGAAAGTGAAGAGCAGTGCACAACGTAAGCGTAATCGAGAGGAGTAGAGCAAACTTGCCAGTAGCATCAATGAGACAACTGTTGGAGGCAGGAGTTCACTTTGGCCACCAGACGCGCCGTTGGAATCCCAAAATGCGTCCTTATATATACGGCGAGAAGAACGGCATTTATATCATCGACCTGGAGCAGACGAGCCGAGCGCTCGACCATGCCTGCGACTTCATGAGGCAAGTGGCCGCCGAGAGAAAGAACATCGTCTTCGTGGGGACGAAAAAGCAAGCCGCCGAGACCGTCGAGGAAGAAGCCAAGCGTTGCGGCGCCTATTACGTGAATCGGCGCTGGCTGGGCGGCATGCTGACCAACTTCGAGACCATTCGCCAGCGCATCAACCGGCTCAAGGAGCTGGAGGAGATGCGCGACACCGGTGAGTTCTACCGCCGCCCGAAAAAAGAGGTGGCCGTGCTCACCCGCGAGCTGACCAAGCTCGACAAGTCGCTGGGCGGCATCAAGAACATGCGCGGCCGTCCGGACGTCCTTTTCATCATCGACCAGAAGCGGGAGATAAATGCGGTGAACGAGGCCAAGAAAGCCGGCGTCGTCACCGTGGGGATCATCGACACCAACTGCGATCCCGACGGGATCGACCACGTCATCCCCGGCAACGACGACGCCATCCGCTCGATAAAGCTCATCACCGGCAAGATCGCCGAGGCCATCCTCGAGGGCAAGCAGGGCCAGCCCTATGTGGCGCCGGAGGAGGAGAAGGCAGCCGAGCAGCCCCCGGTCCCCAGCCTGGTGGCGGCCGGCAGCCAGGAAGCAGCCGCCGGCGAAGCGGAGCACTCGGCGCCGCTCGATTCTCTGGAAGAGGAATAAGCCTATTTTTTCAGCCGGCTGAGGTCAGGGTCTCCTTGGCCTGGTGCCGCCATCAGTCACCGCACGCGTAAGGAGAGACAGGAGAAATGCCGATGGTTGAGATATCCGCATCCATGGTCAAGGAATTGAGAGACCGGACCGGCGCGGCCATGATGGATTGCAAAAAGGCGCTTGTGGAGGCGGGGGGCGACGCCGAAAAGGCGGTCGAGCTCCTGCGCCAGCGCGGGATCGCGGTGGCCGGCAAGAAGGCGGCGCGGGCAGCCTCCGAGGGCCTGGTGGTCGGCGAGGTGACCGCCGACGGTCGCCTGGGCGCCCTTCTCGAGATCAACTGCGAGACCGATTTTGTGGCCCGCAACCCTGAGTTTGTGGAGCTTACCGAACAGATTCGCGGCTACGCGCTTTCCGGCAAGCCGGCAACGGCCGATGAGCTTCTGGCTGCCCGTGCCGGCGCCGGCACGGTGGCCGATCTGATCACCGAGAAGGTGGCGAAGATCGGCGAAAACATCGTCGTCCGCCGCCTCTCCGTCTTCGAGCTCGGCTCGCCGGCCGGCGCAATCGGTCTTTACATTCACGCCCTGGGCGGCAAGATGGGGGCGCTTCTCGAGCTTCAGTCCTCCAAGCCGGTGGCCGAGGCCGGCGCCCTTGCCAAGGAGATCGCCATGCACATCGTCTCGGCCAAGCCTATCTACCTCTCCAAGCAGGAGATCCCCAAGGAGGTGCTGGACAACGAGCGCCGGATCGAATCGGGCAAGGCCGACCTGGCCGACAAAAAGCCGGAGCTGCGCGAGAAGATTGTCCAGGGGCGCGTCGACAAGCTGCTTGCCGAGCGTTGCCTCCTGGAGCAGCCGTTTGTCAAGGATCCCAGCCAGAGCGTGGGCCAGTATCTCAAGAGCAAGGGGCAAGCCGCCGGCGCCGAATTCAAGCCCACCCGCTTCAGCCTCTTCATCCTGGGCGAAACCCAGGCCGCGGCCGAGAGCGAGGGCAACGGGCAAGCCTAAAATTACCTTCACGGCCGGAAGTTAAACCGATATCGGTTTAACTTCCGGAGCTGACACATCCCACCCCAGGCCGGTGCTGCGGCGCGAAAGCGCGAACCGGGGTTATCATGAAGTCTGAGCCCGACATTTTGCCGGCGGTTGCCCCAAGGCTAAGCACAGGAAATGAACCGGACCGGCAGACGCGGTATGATCCGGGTCGACCTCCAGGCAATCATGGCAAACGTTCAGTACCGCAGAATCCTCCTCAAACTGTCCGGCGAAGCGCTGATGGGCACGCAGTCCTTCGGCATCGAGCCCGCGGTGATCGATCGCATCGCCGATGAGGTGGTGACAGCCTATCAACTGGGCGCGCAGATCGCCGTCGTAGTCGGCGGCGGCAATATTTTTCGCGGCGTGCAGGGAAGCGCCTGGGGCATGGACAAGGCGGCCGCCGACTACGTGGGCATGCTTGCCACCATCATGAACTGCCTTATCCTGCAGGAGGTGCTGCACAAAAAGGGCATAGACACGCGCGTGCAGACCGCGATTGCCATGCCCGAGGTCGCCGAGCCGTTCATCAGGCTGCGGGCGATCAGGCACCTGGAGAAAGGCCGGGTGGTCATCTTCGGCGGCGGCACCGGCAACCCCCACGTGACGACGGATACCGCGGCCGCGCTCAGGGCAGCCGAGATCAAGGCCGACGTCATACTGATGGCCAAGAACAATGTGGACGGCGTCTACGACGACGACCCGCGCAAGAACCCGGGGGCCAAAAAGATAAACACGATCAGCTTCGATCAGGTGATCAGACAGGGGCTGAAGGTGATGGATCCGGCCGCCATATCCATCTGCCAGCAGAACAATATCCCGATTGTCGTCTTCGATTTCGCCAAACCAGGAAGCATTGAAAAGATAGTTCTGGGAGAGACTATAGGAACTCTAGTCGGATCGCACGCCGGAGGGTGATTATGGCTACAACGACTGAAGTTTTGACCACGGCCGAAGACCACATGAAAAAGGCCGTCGCCAATCTGAGCAAAGAATTCCAGACGATAAGGACCGGCCGGGCCAACCCGTCCCTGCTCGACCGGGTGGAGGTGGACTATTACGGCTCGCCGACGCCCCTGAAGAGCCTGGCCAACATCTCGACGCCGGATGGCCGCTCGCTGGTCATCCAGCCTTACGACAAGGGCAGCCTCAAGGACATCGAGCAGGCCATCCACAAGTCCGGGCTCGGTCTCACACCCAACAACGACGGCACCGTGGTGCGCATCAACATCCCCACGCTCACCGAGGAGAGGCGCAAGGAGCTGGTGAAGCTGGTGAAGAAGTTTGCCGAGGACTCCCGGGTGGCGGTGCGAAATGTGCGCCGCCACAGCGGCGACGAGCTCAAGAAGCTGAAAAGCGCCCAAGTCTCTGAAGACGAGATAAAGCGCCAGGAAGAGGCGCTGCAGAAGCTGACCGACAAGTTCGTCAAGGAGATCGACAAGCTCTCGGCCGAGAAGGAAGCCGAGGTAATGGAGGTATAAGGCCATGTGCGGAATCGTCGGCTATCTCGGATCCAGCCAGGCAGCTCCCGTACTATTGTCCTCCCTGAGGGCTCTCGAGTACAGGGGCTACGACTCGGCCGGGGTGGCGATCATCGAGAACGGCCGGCTGGCCGTTCTCAAGGCGGCCGGCAAGCTGGCTAATCTGGAGTCGCTGCTGGAGAGCAAGAATCCGCAAGCGACGGTGGGCATCGGTCACACGCGCTGGGCCACCCACGGGGTTCCCAACGACCAGAACGCGCACCCGCACATGGACTGCTCGGGCACCCTGGCGATCGTGCACAACGGCATCATCGAAAATTACCAGGCCCTGCGCCAGGAGCTCATGGAAAACGGGCACACCTTGAGCTCCGACACCGACACGGAGGTGGTGGCGCACCTGATTGAGGACGAGTTCCGTACCACAGGCGACCTGCTCGCCGCCATCCGCGGTGCGGTTGGCCGGCTCAAGGGCGCCTACGCGCTCGGGGTGGTGAGCCAGCAGTTGCCCGAGAAGCTCTACGCGGTCAATCACCACTACTCGCTGGCCGTCGGGCTCTCCGACCAGGCAAGCTATCTGGCCTCGGATAGCGTGGCGGTCTGCCAGTACACCAACCGGATCCTGCGCCTGGAGCAAAGCGAGATCGCCGAGATTACCGCCTCGGACGTCAAGCTGTACTCGTTCGACGGGCAGGCGGTCTCCCGCACTCCGGTCATGGTGGACTCCAACCCTTTCGTGATCGACAAGCAGGGTTACAAGCACTTTCTCCTGAAGGAGATCCACGAGCAGCCTCTCATCATGCGGCAGACGCTCGGCAAATACCTGAAGCATCCCGAAAAGCCGGTCGATTTCTCGGCCGCCAACGGCTCCGGACACCACTGCGATGACACCTCCTACGGTGTCAGCCTGACGGCCGACGATTTCAAGAAAATAGATCGGATCCTCATCGTCGCCTGCGGCACGGCCTACCACGCCGGTCTGGTCGGCAAGTACATACTCGAGGAGCTGTGCGGGATTCCGGTGGAGGTGGAGATCGCCTCCGAGATGCGCGGGCGCAAACTTCTGGTCACAGGCAATACGCTGACCATCGCCGTCAGCCAGTCCGGGGAAACGGCCGACACCCTGGCCGCCATCACCGAGGCGGCCGCCCGGGGATCCATGACCCTGGGGATAACCAACCGGCCCGACTCCCACCTGGCGCTCGTGACCCCCAACCTGATCGTCACCGAATGCGGTATCGAGGTCTCGGTGGCCGCCACCAAGACCTTCGTCGCCCAGTGCGCCTGCTTCTACCTGCTGGCCCTGCACATGGCCGACGCCCTGAAAACGGTTACGCCCGAGCGCTCGCGCGACTTGAAGGCCAAGCTGCTGGCCGTGCCGGCGCTCATGGAGCAGATCCTGGCCCGCGAGGACACGATAAGGCTCAAGTCTTTGCGGCACGCCGAGGCGCACGACATGGTGTTCGTCGGCCGGGGCCTGAATTACCCGATCGCGCTCGAGGGCGCGCTCAAGCTCAAGGAGCTCAGCTACATCCACGCCTCCGGCTACGCGGCAGGCGAGCTCAAGCACGGCCCGATCGCGGTTCTTGATCACCTGGTGCCGGTAATCACCGTAATCGTTCCCGGCGCCGTCTACGAGAAGACGCTGTCCAACGCCCAGGAGGCCCGGGCTCGCAATGCTCAAATGATCGCGGTGGCCGTGGATGGAGACGAGCAGGCTCGGAAGACCTTCGACACCATCTTGAGCATCCCGCCGGTGGAAGAATTCTTCAGCCCGTTGCTGACCGTTATCCCGCTGCAACTGCTCTCCTATTTCATCGCCGACTATCTGGGCAAGGACGTCGACCAACCGCGCAACCTGGCCAAGTCAGTCACGGTCGAGTAGGCACGGGCGCGCTCGCCTGGCCTTCCGGCTGCTGCCGCCCGGTGCTACATCGTCTTGGGTGCGGGTGATTCGGTAACGGTCGGGGGCGGATCCTCCTCGACGATCTTGGGCGTGATGAGCAGCATCAGCTCCGAGCGCGCGCGCCCCTTCAAGGTGGTGCGGAAGAAGGCGCCCATGATCGGCATCTCGGCGAGATAAGGCACCTTGGACAGCTGGGCTGCCTCGTCCTCGCGGAACAGCCCGCCGAGCACCAGGGTCTGCCCGTCCTTGATCCGCACCTCCTGCGACAGCACGTCGCGGATGCTGAGCAGGGTGACGGTGGTCGTATTGGGCGGGGTGCCGAAGGTGGTGGGCGGGGTGAGCGGCGACGAGACCTGCGGCCGCAGGCGCATGACGATGAAGCCGTCCTCGGTGACCCGCGGCATGACGTCGAGGAAGACGCCGGCTTTGGTCAGCTCGACGTTGGTGGTAACAGAGGTGATGGTGGCGACGCTGGTGATCTTGTGCAGGACTTCGTCGGCAATGACGATGAGGGCTTCGGTGTTGTCGCTCACGATCACGGACGGGTTGGCGACCAGCTTGGCCTTGTTTGTCTGGAGCAGGAGGTTGAGGTTGAGACCGAGCGCCGAGGGCAGGGTGGCTATATTGGCCCGCCCGCCGGCGGACTTGCTCAGGGTCAGGAAGTTAAAGGCGCTCTGCGCGGTGGCCAGCGGCGTCACGCCGGCCACCGGCGTGGTGAGGATCGGGAAAAGGTTGCCGAGCAGGCCGGTGAAGCCGCTGGTGGCCGTCGGCGTGGGAGTTGTGCTGCCGCCAAAGATCGGCTGGGTCTGCAGGGAGCCCGGGTTCAAGCTGTAAGTCTGGGTGCGGGAAAAGGCCTGGGCCATGGCTGTCGCCAGCGTGCTGGCGAAGCTGTTGTTGTTCGTGCTGGTACCGGAGCTGGTGGTCGCGTTGGAGATCGTTGTGGTCGGTGGCGGGAAGGTGAAGGTGTTGCTGTTGGTGAAGCCGTTGGTTCCGGTGTTGCTGAAACCGTTGCTGGCGGTGGTGGTGAAGTTGGAGGTATTGGAGTTTGGACCGGCCTGGGCCAGGTCGGTTACCACCGGGCCGGGGCGGGCCAAGCTGCCCATGCCGGGCAGAGACTGGATGAGCGGCTGCCCCTGAATCCCCAGGATGTTGCCGGACAGGCCGTTCGATTGCAGCGAGAGCTGGGCGCCGAGCTGTCTCAGTCCCTGGTTGGTCAGCTCCACAAGCGACGCCTGAATGTGCACCTGCTTCGGTCTCCTGTCAATAAAATGAATGGCCTCGTCGGCCACCGCGATGTCGTCGGGGGTGCCGACCACGATCACCTGGCGGTTTTTGACATCGGGGATGACAATTGCGCCGCCGCCGTTCTGCTCCACCGTGTAATCGACCGGCGTCTCCTGGTACTGCCTGATCTGCTCCGAGCCGGGATCGGTGGCCGCGTTGTTGTAGCCGACGCCCTCGTGGGTCTGCGGCCGGCTTATCCCGCGCAGGATCCTGTTTACGTCCGGGCGGCCGCTCTGGTTGTTCTCCCGGGACAGCTCGGAGTTGTCAACTGTCTGCTCCTGCGGGGTCTTGGTCTCCATGCTGTTCAGGCTCTTTTGCGCGCCGCCCTCGCCCAGCGACTGCTGGGTGGTCTGTGTCCTTATCTGGGCCTGAGTGGCCTCGGTGACTCGCTCCGTATTGGCCTTCACCGTACGCGTGGACATGGTGAAGTCGGGTATCATGCCCCTGTTGAAGATCGAGGTGTGGAGCAGGTTGGCGACATCGTAGGGGTGGGCGTAGCTCAGCTTGAAGGCCCTGGCTATCGGCCTGTTCAGGCCGAGCTGGGTCATGGCCTGCATGGTGCCGATGATCACGGTGCTGTTGTCGAGCACCCGGCTTTGCAGCCCGGCGGCAGCCAGGACGTTGTCCATCGCCTCATTAAGCGTGACATCGCGCAGATCGCCGGTGATCGAGCCGACCACCGAGTGATCAATGAGGATGTTGAGGCCGCCGCGGCGGGCCAGCTCGGCGATAACCTCTTTTACCGGCGTGTCCCGGAAGCTGAGGTTCCTTATCAGCTCTTCGCGGGCGAAGAGCTTGAACGGCCGGCGGATCTGCACGGTGGCGACCGTGGTGGGCAGGCGCGTGTGCCGCGGATCGGGGAGCTTGCCGGACACCGGTGTTCCCACGCTGCCCGGGCCCTGGGCCAGCGGCACCGGATCGGTCACCTCCGGCGGTGCCACCGCCTTGGCTTCCGCGGGGGCCTGCCCGGGCGGGTCGGAGGCGCCGGAGAACTTCAGGGGCGACCCTTTCTGCGTCGCCGCCGGTGGTGCGGCGGCAGGGGCAGCTTCTGCGGGCGGCGGCGTGACAGCCTTCCCGGCGCCCACGGTCTTTATCTCTATGTTATCGGAGGGATCGGGGTCGGCACCGGCAGCCAGGGCCACCGGCGGTAAGGAAAGAAAAAGAGCGGACATCAATCCAGCTGTTACTGCCTTTTTTGCCAGCACGCCGCTTGTCCGGCGGGTCATTCCTTATCCTGTCTAGCCACCTGGCTCAAGCCGCGGTGGAAACGTTTCTCGGCTGGTGTGACATGATAATACTACACACATTCCGATAAATTGCAATGAGTTAATAAGCGCCCGGACTGGCGGGCACGCACCGCTGGCGGTGATCGTCACTTTTTGCCGGCCAGGCGGTAGATGGCCACTTGCAGGTTGTTGCGCGCCTCAATCAGGCGCGGGTTCAAGCGCAGCGCCAGGCGATATTCGTTGATGGCCGCGAGAATATCCCCACCGCCATAGAGAGCATATCCTAGATCGTTCCTGGCATATGCATTGAGCGGGTCCAGGGCGACCGCCTGCTTGAACTCCTCGATGGCGCCGGCGGTATCACCGGTGGCGTGCAGGCACCGCCCGAGAGCCAGGTGGCCCTCCGGAAAGTTTGGATTGAGGAGACTGGCCTGGCGGGCCGTGCGCAGGGCGGCTTGCAGATCGCCGGACTGCAAAAGGGCGTTGGTCAGCGCAACCTGGGCGCGGGCGGAGCTGGGATCGAGCGAGACGGCCTGCCGGGCCGCCTTGAGCGATCCCACCCGGTCACCGGCGGAAAGAAGGGCCTCGGCCAGCCCGGACAGGGCAGGGGCGTCGGGTCTGATGCCGATTGCCCGCCGGTACTCGTTCACCGCCTCCGAGACGTTGCCGCCGCGCACCAGCGACTCGGCAAACAGGAGATGGGTCTCGGGCAGATCGGGCGCCAGCTCCACGGAGCGCCGGAACTGGGTGAGCGCCTGCCCGTGCTCGCCCACGAAGTCAAGAATCTTGCCCAGCTGCGCCCGGGCCACCGGGTCGTTGGGCCGCAGATCGATGGCCGCCTTCAAATCCGCGGCCGCGCCATCGTAATCGCCGGCCAGAAAAAGGTAGGTTCCCACCTTCAGCCGCAGATCTGGATCCTGCGGACGGTCGGTCACCTGCCGCCGCAGGCTGACGATGAGCTCGCCTGTCGATCGGAGATCACAGTGCGACCGCTCCAGGGTGAGGAGCCTGAGCTCGCTTTCCGGCAGGCGGCGCTCACCGCCGGGGGTAACAGGACCGCCCTTGCTGCGGGGAAGCGTTGCCTGAGGCGGGGCCGGCAGGGTCTTGATGAGCGGGCTGCCGGCCGCCCCCGACGGGCGGGCGGTGTCCTCAATTTTCTTTGGCGCCGGCATCGCCGACCAGCCGGACATCTCCATGTCCTGTCCGGCAAGCGTCGACTCCACCCCGGCAGCGGCGGCCGTTTTTGTCTGTAGAGCCCGAGCACGCTCGGCCAGGCCGGGGCGGTGGACCAGGATGAGCACCATTGCCGCCGCGCAGGCAACCGGCCGGCAGGATTTCCACTTGACGATCAGCCTTTTGATCCCCTCTTCCCCATGCTGCGCCTGCCGTCGTTTATTCTAGTATAAGAGCCCTCCCCACCGAGAAATGAGCCAGCCGACGGCGCGCAGCGCCTACATCCACATCCCCTTCTGCTCGTACAAGTGCGACTTTTGCGACTTCACGGCTTTTGCCGGTCTCGATCACCTGGCCGGCCGGTACGTGGAGGTGGTTTGCGGCGAGATCGAGGCCCGGACGGCCCTGCTGTCAACCGACGACAGGCAGGTGGGCTCAGTTTTCTACGGCGGCGGCACACCCGGTCTCATCGAGCCGGCGCTGGTCGCCCGCCTGCAGCAGACGCTCTGCCGGCACACGCACCTGGCCGCAGAAGCCGAGGTGTCACTGGAGACCACGCCCCAGACCGTCACGCCTGAGAAAGCGGCTGCCTGGCTCGCCCTTGGCGTCAACCGGCTGTCAATTGGCATTCAATCGCTCAACGACGACGAGCTGGCGGCGATCGGGCGCGACCACGGCAGCGAGCAGGCGCTGGCCGGCGTCCGGATCGCGCGCCGGGCGGGGTTCCGGAACATAAACACCGACCTCATGTACGGTCTGCCCAATCAGACGATCGACAGCTGGCGGTCCACGCTGGCGCGTGTCCTGGCGCTGGACCTGCCCCACCTGTCGGCCTACGGGCTGCAGCTGTCCAGCGCCACACCGCTGTCCAGGCGTTATTCCCCAGCCTCGCCTGCTTATGGCGGCGAGGATCAGTTCGCGAGCATGTACGAGCTGCTGGTGTCCATGACCGCCGCGGCCGGTCTTGTCCAGTACGAGATCTCCAACTTTGCCCGCCCGGGCTTCGAGTCCAGGCACAACCTGAGCTGCTGGCAGAGCGGCGAGTACCTGGCCTTCGGCGTCGGCGCCCACCGATATGTGGGCGGCGTGCGCAGCTCCAACTGGCGCTCGCTCAAGCGATACATGGCCGAGCCGCTGGGCAGCGAGATGGAGGAACCGATCGATGCAGACACCCGCCTGCGCGAGGCCGTGTTCCTCGGCTTGCGCACCCGCAGGGGCATCGACCTCCAGCAGATCCGGCAGCAGTACGGTGTCGACCTGCTCGACCGCTTCCGGGCTCAGATCGACCGTCTTCTGGCCGGTGGCTTCCTGGAGTCCGCCGAGGGCCGGCTGGCCCTCAGCCAGAAAGGGGTGCTGGTCAGCAACCTGGTCATGTCCGAGCTCATCTGATACCTGGCGCCGGGCCGTGCTGACGGGGTTCGATCAGCGCGACGTTGTAGATAAACGGCAGCGAGGCAAGGAAGGCGAGGAGCCTTCCGCCTCCTCCGCGCGCCCTCGGTAAGCGCGGCGCTATAAATTAGTTTAGCCACCCGCCCGCACGGGTATTGAAATAAGGGGTAGGGCTGTCCGGCAGGTATGGCGGAGACGGTCAAGCGACAGGCCCAGGTAGAAATTGAAGCTTTGCACAGAGTGCTTTCGCGAGTTCCCGGACGAGGTAGAACTTTGTCCGCAGGACGAGGTCACGCTGGCGGCGGTGGAGCCCGATCCGCTGATCGGCACCAGGCTGCAGGAACGATACGAGATCCAGTCGGTGCTCGGGCGCGGCGGCATGGGCGTGGTGTACAAGGCGCGCCACGAGCAGATGGACCGCACCGTGGCCATAAAAATGCTGCACTCGCACATGGTCTCCGATGCAGACGCCATGAAGCGTTTCCACCGCGAGGCCAAGGCGGTCTCCCGGGTCAAGCACCCGAACTCGATTACCCTCTACGACTTCGGGGTGAGCGGATCGGGGCAGCCGTTCATCGTCATGGACTACATCGAGGGCACCAGCCTCAAGCGCCTGATCAAGCAGCAGGGCAGGCTCTCGCTGGGGCAGATAGAGCACATCTTCGCTCAGGTCTGCGCGGCGCTCTCCTGCGCCCACGAGCAGGGCGTCATCCACCGCGACCTGAAGCCGGAGAACATCATGCTCACCAGCCGGGCGGGCGACCAGGAGTGGGTGCAGGTGGTGGACTTCGGCATCTCCAAGTTGAAGAGCCACGGTGACGAGACAGGCACCGATTACAACATCACGCGCATCGGCGACGTTTGCGGAAGCCCGCCTTACATGAGCCCGGAGCAGTGCATGTCGGCCAAGCCTATCGACCAGCGCAGCGACATATATGCCCTGGGAGTGGTCCTTTACGAGTCGCTGTCCGGCAGGCTGCCCTTCAAGGCCAAGACAGCCATCGAGATGATTGACTGCCATCTGTATGCGCCGCCGACCCCGCTCAAGGCGGCCAATCCGGACCTGGCCCTTTGCGATGCCCTGCAGAACATTCTCCTGAAAGCTTTGCAGAAGGAGCCGGAGCGGCGGCAGCAATCGGTAGAGGAGTTCTATCGCGATCTCGTTGAGGCGATCAAACGTGACTCCGTCAAGCTGAAGGCGGCGCAGTATCGCACGAACCTGGCGGCGGAAGCGGCGGCCCCGGCCGGCGACGGTCAGGCAAAGGACAGGGAGCCGCCGGACACGCGGGTGGAATCAGGAGTCGTCCAGGCAGCCAGGAGGGAGCCGCCTGCCACCGTTCCCGGTGGCATCGTCCAGCGGCTGCGCGCAGCCGTGTCCCGCTTTCTGTCCGGTGAGGCCAAACAGAAGAAAACCGCTCCCGGGCCGGTCCTGGACAACTGCCCCTACTGCGCTTCGCCGCTCAAGCCGAAGATCAAGTTCTGCCTCGAGTGCGGGCGAAACATGCCATCGCTTGTCGATTTGACCAAGCTGCGGCAGGCGCAGCAAGTCTTCAGCCTGCCGAAGGCGCACCGCTCTGAAGAGCCGGAGCCGGCACCGGATTTCAGCACCAAGGCCAAGATCTTCACCAGCCGCCGGGGAACCATCTGGGGCGTGCCCCGCCCGATCGTCTTGATCAACCTGATCATCCTCATCATCCTCTGCTTCTTTTTCATGACCCCGCGCAGGCCGTCCCCGCAGGATTCCAAAGCGCACGAAGGTCCCCGACACCACGCCAAGAGGCTGAGCCACCACCTCTAGACCAGCTACAATGGAGAAGGCGATGGCCCGGGGGTCGGAGTCGGTGAGCAACGACATTCTTTCGCAAGCGAAGTTTCTCCCGGAGACGGAGCCGTTGACGGCCATAAACGATTACAGCCATACGCTTTCCGGTGCCCAGATCGGCTCCCTGACGCAGCAAGCCTCCGCCGTCAATTTCAAGGCGATCGTCGTTGTCCTCCCCGACGACTTCTCGCCCCCGTCTTTTGAAGACTTTGCCGTCGCCCTGGCCAAGAAATGGGCCCTATCCGGTCGCGAAGTGCTGTTGCTCGTGGACACGAAATCGCACAAGGTTTTCGCCATGGGCGGCTCACCTTTGAATGCGGCGGGGGTATCCTCCGAATATCTGCAGCAGATCATCCTGCAGCGGGAATTCATTCCCTACGCGGCCAAAGGCGACCTAGGCGGAGCGATCTCCCACACGCTGGCGGCAGTGGACAGCGCGCTCGCTCACCCGAGGGCAGGCTTCACCGCATTTGGTGGCATTCTGCGCGGCTGGCCGCCTGCCGGCAGCCAGCTTGTCTCCTGCGCGCTGCTGGCCGCGCTGGCAGCCGTGATCGTAGTTGCGCTGGTCGTCTGGCGGCGCCGGGCGCGGCGCCGCTAGCTCGGCTGCCAGTGGCTCTTCATGTTCTGTCCGATGCGGAACCCCTGAATAAGGTTCAGCCGGCTCAACTGATAGAGCTCGTTCAAGGCCAGAGGATCGTCGATCCCGTGCTTGGCGGCCACCGCATTCACCTGCTGCATGGCCACGGCCGAGAAATAGACAAAGACCTCGTCGCGCACCTCGCCCATGCCCTGGTTGGGCATGCGCAGAACGGCCTTGCCGAAGTCATTGTTGATCGCCTCGGCTAGCTGCTGATCAAGAAGCTCCTCATAGAAGGAGTCGGCGACGGTGTCGGTTTTCTTATCCATGGTTCACCTCTTGATAGAGCGCCGTGGTTATGCGATCTAGTCGAGAGCATCAAGTGCTCTTCTCACTTCCTTGATGTCCTGCCACATGAGCCACTTCGGGCTGCCGACTTCCCTCGAGTCGTTGCGCAACAAGAAGGAGGGATGAAATATCGGCATTACTTTAGCACCGTTTCTGAAAGGAAACCATTTGCCCCGAATACGGCTGATAGGATCCTTAACTTTGAGCACATACTGCACCGCGGTCGCCCCGGCCGCCAGAACCAGCTGCGGCCGCACCAGATCTATCTGGGCATCTAGATAAGGCCGGCACGCCTCCGCCTCCTCTCTGGCCGGCACACGATTGCCAGGCGGCCTGCATTTCACCACATTGCATATATAGACATCGCGCCGGCGATCTATGCCCGCCGACAGCAGTATCTTGTCCAGCAATTGCCCGGCCTTGCCCACGAACGGCACACCAGTCTCGTCCTCTCGCTGCCCCGGGCCTTCTCCGATAATCATCAGCCGTGCCTGAGCGTTGCCGTCCGCGAACACGACATGCGTGCGCGTCTGGCAGAGCCCGCAGCGCCGGCAACGTGAGGCCGCGTCGGCCGCCTCATCGAGGCTGGAAAGGGTGACGGACTCGTTGGCATCGACAACAAACCTGTCCAGCGCGGAAGCGTCATTCAACCCGGCGAGTTCGAGCTGTCTCTGCTTGTCGGTCCCTACAGTCATCGCGTTTCCTGCCGCCCGTCTCGATTGATTTTCCGAAAGGCCATTGACAATATAACATGGGGTACAATTAGCTCACGCTAACAATTGAAGGGCGCTTAAAGCTGGTTCAGGGCTGAAGTGCGGTCACCACCGATGATACCACATCTGAGACGATCGCTTCGCGGACGACCGGCTCTACAGGCTTGGCCACGGCGAGTTCCTCCACCGCCACATGCTCGACCAGGAAAGGCTTGCAGCCAAGACAAAGGGCGGCCACCTGAGCGAATGAATCGGTCGAACCCGTTACGAAAAATTTAGTCCTATCGAAGACGGTGGGCTCATGATCAATCATCGCGCCCGCCGCACAGTCGCCCGCTTCGCCCCAGAAAGAGCGCCAGAGATGCTCGGCCGGATCGACGAGCTCGACCGGCGCGGGCAAGAGCCCGGCCAGCAGCTCAGACAGGAACGGATAGTGCGTGCAGCCGAGAACGACGGCGCCCACCTGCTCCCCTTCAAGGTCCTTTACGTATCTCCAGAGCGCGTCTTTGCTGGCCGCCGTGCGCAGCTCACCGCGCTCGATCAGGGGAACCAGCTCCGGGCAGGCAATCTCCACCACCCGGGCAGACGGGTTGTGTCGCGCCACCGCCTGCGAGAAGGCCCTGGACCTTACCGTGGAGGCGGTGGCGAGAACCGCCACCTTTTTTGACAGGCCGGACAGATAGCGCGCCGCCGGCTCGATCAGATCATGGACGGGAAGCCCGGCGCACCCTCTGACGATCGGCCCGGCGGTGGCAGCGGAGGTATTGCAGGCCATAATGATGGCATGCACCGCCTGCGAACGGAGCCAGCCGACAACCTGCCCAGCAAAGGAGATGATCTCCTCGGGCGCCCGGTCTCCGTACGGGCAGCGAGCCGTGTCGGCCAGGTAGACAAACTCCGCCGCCCGCAACCCGGAGAGCCGGCGCAGCACGGAAAGCCCCCCAACGCCGGAGTCGAACAGCCCGATACGCATCCCGGCGCCGTTGCCGCAATCGAGTAAGCTCAATTCGTGGATCCCTCCCGGGCTTGGGTTCGTCTGGCCGTCCTGGCAGTAGCCGCCGCCAGCGAGGGGCCGCCTGCCGCCCCCACCGTCTCCGACTGCTTCGGCAGGCCGTGGGTTCCCGACCTGTCCTTTACCGCCGCCAGATCGTCGCGTCTGGACAGGTAGAGGATAACACCCTGGGCCAGAGCGCCGGCCACCTCGTCCTGGTAATCAGAGGAGATTAACTTACCCCGCTCCTCTTTGTTGGATATGAAACCCACCTCGGCCAGGACGGCGGGCACGCTGGTGTGGTTTATCACATAGAAGCGGGCCTTGCGGACAGAGCGGTCCGGGGCCTTCAGCCGGGCGACCAGGCTCTGATGCACCTGCCTGGCCAGCTCGCGGCTGGCCTCTGTCTGGTAATAGGTTTCGATGCCGTGGATCTCCGAGTCGCTCTCCAGCGAGTTTATGTGAACGCTGAGGAAGAGATCAGGGTTGACCGAATTGGTGAGCGCCACCCGCTCCTCCAGTGAAACCGCGCTGTCGTCCGCCCTCGTCATTATCACCCTGGCCCCGCCGGCCTCGAGAATCTTCTTCAGCCTGTCAGCAATCCCCAGCGTCAGCTCCTTCTCGGCAATGTCGCCCCGCTGGGCGCCGGGGTCGCTGCCACCGTGCCCGGCGTCGAGCACGATCTTCGTTCCCGGCGGCACCCTGAGGGGGATCTGCACGGCAGGCTCGCCGCCGACGACAACCGTCAAGGCCAGGCGATCCGGCGCCGGTGACTCCCGCACCGTGACCTCGCTGCTCGCCAGATCGAGCACCAGCCGGGCGATCTGCTTGTCGCCGTCCGGATTGCCGACGCGCAGCGACCTCACGTAAGGGCCCGGCGCCACGTCTGGAGCCGGCAGGTTTGCGAGCGCTCCTGCGGACTCCAGGTCCACCACATAGCGCTCGGGGTCGTGCAGGCGAAACGATCGATAGGCAAGCGGGCGTACCCCCACCAGCCCAAGCCGGAACGAATCGCCGGCCGTCACCGACAGCCTGGGCAACCCCGCCGCCGCCGGGCTGTCCGCACCGGGCTCCGGCAAGGCGGCCCGGTTGGGATCGATGTTGCCGACAGGCTCTCTTGCCCCCGCCGGCAAAGCGGTAGCGGCCCGGCACGCGGTGGTGGCCCTGGCTACGGGCGCAACCGCAGCGCCCGGCTGGGCCGCTTGCCCTGCGGGCACCGGGGAGCTCTGTTCCGGCCTGCCAAACAGGTGGCGCAACGCTCGCCGCCACCGACCCGCCTGCTTTTCCGGGGCCGCCCCGGGCGAAGTCGTGGCCGCCGGCTGCCGCCCGTCAGCCTGATTAGCCGGCGGTCGCGCGACCGCCGGCGCAGTCCCTTTGGCCACCTCCCGCACCGCCGGGAGTCCCGGCTGCACCGGTCCCGGCAGCGGCGCCGTTCTTGTCCCCGTGCGGGCAGGCTGCCCACCTTCCGGGATCCTGCCTTCTTTGTCCGCGGGTTGATTCTTGGAAACCGAGGCGATATCCCCAGTCTTTGAGCCAGGGCCGGACTCTCCGACATCCTGCCCGACCCGCCTGCTATATGCTAAACCGATATCGGTTAAGCTACCTGACGAACCAATCCACGCCAGCTGCCCCTGTCCCGGGGCAGGTTGCCCGCTTCCCGATCTATATCGACTGTTTCCACCATCCTTCTGAGCCTGTCTGTCCGGCCCTAAACCGATATCGGTTGAGCTTGCCGGCGAAGCGACCCTGGCGACCTGCCCTTTACCGCGGGCACGCGCTCCAGCCCGCCTTGCCGGGACGGACGCTCGCCACTTGACAATGAGCGCGCCCGGCGACGCACGAAAGGAGACGTCCCTGAGCAGGCGGGGCTGATAGGTGCCAATGGCGATCCGGGTGACCGGTGGATTGACCTGGAGCTGCCCGAAGTGCACCGAGACTATCCCGCCCGCAGCCGGGGTGATCTGCCGCGCAGGCTCCGACCACACCAGTCCCGGGAAATCGGCCGCCAGGACGGTCTCGCCATTGGGCCCGGGCAGGTACTGCACTGCCGGCCGCGACAGCGGCATTGCCTGGCTGGTGTTCACCACGGCCAGGTTGCCTGCGGCGTCCTCGACCAGGCTGACAACCCGATTGTACTGCCGCCCGCCCGCCGCCTCACCGGACCCTGGCAGGGCCAGCCAGAGCAGCAGGATAAGGATTCTCGCAAGTCCACGGCCGCCCAGCCGCTTCATGAACTCACCTTAACTTTCTAGGCGGAGCAATTTTAACACGACATTGGAGCAGTCAAGTAAGCGGATATACAGCGGTTATACGATGCCACCACCGGTGAGGCGTAAATAAATTTTGAGCTAAAGAACCTAAATCTCCACACCTGATACTCTGGATGAGATCCGCTTGTAGGAGTTGTTGACATGGATAGCCTTTTAGTACCGGTCGGCTGCGCCGTCGTGGCGCTTTTGTACGGGTTGTTCGTTAGCCTCTGGGTGCTCAAGTTGAACCCGGGTTCTGAGCGCATGCAACAGATCGCCTCGGCAATTCAAGAGGGCGCCAGAGCCTACATGAACAGGCAATACACGACGATCGCCTTCGTCGGCGCCGCGCTTTTCTTTGTGATCGGGGTGGCCCTCAACTGGAGAACCGCTGCCGGTTTCGCCACTGGAGCCGTGCTGAGCGGCCTGGCCGGCTACATCGGCATGTTCGTGTCCGTGCGGGCAAATGTGCGCACGGCCCAGGCGGCCAGCGAAGGCCTGCCGAAGGCTCTGGAGGTCGCGTTCAAGGGCGGGTCCGTGACCGGGCTCCTGGTAGTGGGCCTGGGCTTGCTGGGCGTCTCCGTCTTCTACTGGATCGTTCGCGACGTCAACGCCCTGGTGGGGCTGGGCTTCGGGGCGAGCTTGATCTCCGTATTCGCCCGTCTGGGCGGCGGCATCTACACAAAGGCCGCCGACGTGGGCGCCGACCTGGTCGGCAAGGTTGAAGCCGGCATTCCCGAGGACGATCCGAGAAACCCGGCCGTCATCGCCGACAATGTCGGCGACAACGTCGGTGACTGTGCCGGCATGGCCGCCGATCTCTTCGAGACCTACGCGGTGACGGCTATCGCCACCATGCTCCTGGCCTGGATCACCTTTGCCGGCGACATCGCCGCCGGCAACGAAAACGTCATTCTCTACCCGCTCATGCTGGGCGGCGTCTCCATTCTCGCCTCCGTAATAGGCACGTTCTTCGTCAAGCTGGGGGCAAACAAGAACATCATGGGGGCGCTTTACAAGGGTCTGGTAGTGTCGGGTCTGCTTGCTGCGGCGGCATTTTACCCGATAACCACTAGCATGATGGGCGGACTGGCACGAGACGGCAAGCCGGTGGATCCGCTTATGTTCTGGCTGGCGTCGCTGGTCGGGCTGGTTGTGACCGGGCTCATCGTGTGGATCACCGAATACTACACCTCCACGCACTTCAAGCCGGTGCAAAGCATAGCCAAGGCCTCGCAGACCGGGCATGCCACCAACATCATCGCCGGCCTGGCCGTTTCAATGCGCTCGACGGCGCTGCCGGTGATCGTGATTATCGTCGGCATCCTGACCTCGTATGCGCTGGCGGGCGTGTTCGGCGTGGCGCTGGCTGCCATGTCCATGCTCTCCATGGCCGGCATCATCGTCGCCATCGACTCTTACGGGCCTATCACGGACAACGCGGGCGGCATCGCCGAGATGGCCGAGCTGCCAGCCGAGATCCGCAACATCACCGATCCGCTTGACGCCGTCGGCAACACCACCAAGGCCGTCACCAAAGGCTACGCCATAGGCTCGGCCGGGCTGGCGGCGATCGTGCTGTTCAACTCTTACACGCAGGACCTGCAGCACAAGATTGCCGAGTCCGGGCAGAAGGTGGCGCTGTCTTTCGACCTTTCCAACCCGTTCGTGCTCTGCGGGCTCTTTCTCGGCGGCCTTATCCCGTTCCTTTTCGGGGCATTGGCCATGGAGGCGGTCGGTCGCGCGGGCGGCCTGGTTGTCGAGGAGGTGCGCAGGCAGTTCAGGAGCATACCGGGGATCATGGAAGGGACCGCCAAGCCGGAATACGGCGCCTGCGTGGACATCGTCACCAGATCGGCGATCAAGCAGATGGTGCTGCCCGCCCTGCTGCCGGTTCTCACGCCCTGCGTGATCGCCGCGCTCGGTTATCTCTGGCTGTCCCACGCGCTTCCCGGTGAATACGCCGCCGCCAAGATGCTGGGCGGCGTGCTGGTCGGCAGCATTGTCACCGGCATCTTTGTGGCCGTCTCCATGACCTCTGGCGGGGGCGCCTGGGACAACGCCAAGAAGTATATCGAGGAGGGCCATTTCGGCGGCAAGGGATCCGAGGCCCACAAGGCGGCGGTCACCGGCGACACCGTCGGCGACCCTTACAAGGACACGGCCGGGCCGGCGATCAACCCGATGATAAAGATCCTGAACATCGTCGCCCTTTTGCTGGTCGGCTTTCTGGCCCACTAAGCGAGCTGCCCTGTCCGAACCGCCGGGGAAGAAGTATGCAGATTCGACTGGGCAACCGCCAGGACGAGCCCGCCATAACCGATCTGGTTTACACGGTGATGAAGGAGTTCAAGCTCGCCGTGAACCCGGAGGGCGCCGAGTCCGATCTGAAAAACATCGAGGCCGGCTACTTCGCCCGCGACGGGATCTTTCTTGTCGCCGAGCAGGACGGGCAGATCGTTGGGATAGCCGGCGCCCGCCGGGCCAGCGAGCAGATCCTGGAGCTTGTGCGCGTAGCCGTGGCTAGGCAGTGGCGCCGCCAGGGGATCGCCCGCAAGCTCGTATCGACGGTGCTTTCCTTCGCCGCCGATCTAGGATACGAAAGGGTGCAGGTCGAGCCGGCGAGACAGTACCCGGGCAGCGATCAGGTTCTCATGCGCTTCGGCTTCACATCGGATCCGGGCGAGGACGCCCAGCAACCCTGGTATTACCGGCTCGAGCGCTCAGGCCTGCGGGCGTGAGGACACCGCGCCGGCCAGGGACCGCTCATAGGGCGGGCGCAGGATGCCGGCCTCGGTAATGATGGCCGTTATCAGGCGCGCCGGCGTCACATCGAAGGCCGGGTTCCAGACCTTGACCCCGGGCGGGCAGATCGCCAGGCCACCGATAACGGTCACCTCGGAGGCGTCCCTCTCCTCGATCGGGATCTGGGCGCCGCAGGCGATCGAGGGATCGACGGTGGACAGGGGGGCGGCCACATAAAACGGGATCCCGTGAGCGCCGGCCAGAACGGCCAGCGTGTAGGTGCCTATCTTGTTGGCCGTGTCCCCGTTGGCGGCGATGCGGTCCGCCCCCACCACCACCAGGTCGACCCTGCCGGTGGCCATCAGGTGGCCGGCCATCGAGTCGGTGATGAGCACGGGCGTGATCCCGTCGGCCAGCAGCTCCCAGGCGGTGAGCCGGGAGCCCTGCTGGCGCGGGCGCGTCTCGTCGACATAGACGGTAAGCGAGGCGCCGGCCTCGCGGGCGGCGCGGATGACACCAAGGGCGGTGCCATAGTAGCCGGTGGCCAGGGCCCCGGCGTTGCAGTGGGTGAGCACCGAGGCGCGGGCGCCTACCAGGGTGGCGCCTGCCCTGCCGATGGCCAGGCAGGTGCGCCGGTAAGCCTCCAGGATCTCCCGGGCGGCGGCCACCAGGGTCTCGGCCAGGCGGTCGACCGCCTCGTCGGGACTGCGGCAGGCCCGCTCGTAGACCGCCTGCGTATCAAAGCGCAGATTGACGGCCGTCGGTCGCGTCTGCTGCAGTTTGTCCCTGGCCTCGGCAAGCCGGCGCAGGAAGTCGGCCCGGGACTGACACGTGGAGGCCAGCCTCCTGCCCTCGCAAGCCAGGGCCAGCGCCGCCGCCGCCCCGATGGCCGGCGCCCCCCGCACGACCATCTCCTTGATGGCAAAGCACATGTCATCGAGCCCGGTGGCGTCGAACCGCTCCAGCGCCTCGGGCAGCTTGCGCTGGTCGACCAGCATGATCCGCCCGTCGACCACCTCGATAGGGACGACGCGGGAGGTGCCGGACTTGTCGGAGGCTGTTCCTGTCATCGGGGCGCGCTCAACGCCCCTATTGTAGCCGGAGCCGCCCCGCTTATCGCCTGAAGGCAATCCCGAACTGGCGGACAGTCCGGGATTGCCTTGTCTTCCAGCGAACCGCGGGCTCGCTGGTGCTCGCTCGGTCAGGCCGGGTCGCATTGCTGCCGGCCGGCAGCCGAGCCGCTCCGGAGGCTACGCCTCCTTCGCTGGAAGATTCGATTGTCGTGCTTTCAGCGGCCCTGCCTGGCCCGGAGGAACTCCGGGATGTCCAGGATGTCGCTGGCGATCTTCTTGAACTCGGGGGCGGTGCGCGGCGGCTCCGGGCGCGCGCCGACCGAGGCCGCCACCCGGGCTTTGGCCGGCTGCTGCTGGGCAGCCATCTCGAAGCCGGTGGCAATCACCGTGATAAGCACCTCGCCGTGCAGCCGCTCGTCAAGGACGGCACCAAAGATGATGTTGGCCTCGTCGGACACGGCCGAGTAGATGACGTTGGCCGCCTCCTGCACCTCGTGCAGCGTCAGGTCCGGCCCGCCGGTGACGCTGAAGATCACCCCGGAGGCACCATCGATGGTGGTCTCCAGCAGCGGGCTGTTGATGGCGTTGCGCGCCGCCTCAACGGCCCGGCCTTCGCCGGTGGCCTTGCCCAGGCCCATGAGCGCCGAGCCGGCTGTCTGCATGACCGCCTTCACGTCGGCAAAGTCGACGTTGATAAGCCCGGGCACTGTGATGATATCGGATATGCCCTGCACACCCTGCATGAGCACCTTGTCGGCCTCGGTGAAGGCCTCCTGCATCGAGGCGCGGTGATCGACCACCTCCAGCAGGCGCTGGTTGGGGATGACGATGAGCGTGTCCACCCGGGACTTGATCTCCTCGATGCCCAGCTCGGCCTGATTGCTGCGCCGCCTTCCCTCGAAGAGGAAAGGCTTCGTGACCACGCCCACGGAGAGCGCGCCAATCTCCTTGGCCACCTCGGCCACCACCGGCGCCGCGCCGGTGCCGGTGCCGCCGCCCATGCCGGCGGCGATGAAGACCATGTCCGCGCCGTCGAGGGCGGCCGCTATCTCCTCCCGGCTCTCCTCGGCGGCCTTCTGCCCGACCGTCGGGTTGCCGCCGGCTCCCAGACCGCGGGTCAGCTTGGTGCCGATCTGCAGACGGTTCTTGGCCGAGGCCAGTTCGAGGGCCTGGTGATCCGTATTGCACGACCAGAACTCGATGCCGTTCAAGCCGGCCGCAATCATCCGGTTCACCGCGTTGGAACCGGCCCCGCCGACACCAATCACCTTGATGTTGGCCGTGTTTTCTAACCGCTTGGCCTTATCAACAATTTCAGTTCGGTCCGCCACGACTGATTAACCTCATCTTAGGGCTGGGACGATGGTCGACCTACAGGAGCCTGTTATCTTGGCAGGCAAAAATGAGCGCTTGCAAACGCCGACCCCGTTTACTCGACTCGAAATGGTAGAGGGTTCCCTGGCTATTTGCAAGCCACCAAATGCCGTATGTTGTTAACCTTTTCAAAGGTTGCGGCCTCGCCCATAAATGCTCGGAGCGGTTGTCATTCCCTTGGCTGCCTGCTCGCCGGGCACACGCAATTCCGCCCGCCGCCTGAAATTAGAAATCGCAAATATGTCGCCGCCGTTACCTGCCGCCCGCGGCCGCCCGCATCTTGGAAAGGGCAGATCGGATGGCCGGGTTGCCGGGATCGAGCTTGAGCGCGCGCTCCTCGGTCTTCACCGCCCTTTCCATCTCGCCGCCGGCAGCCTGCACGGCAGCCAGGAGCCTGAGCGCATCGGCGTTGCGCGGGTCGAGCTCGACACAGCGCTCGAGGGCGCTCCGCGCCTGGGCGGTCTTGCCCCTGGCCACGTAAGCGCTGCCCAGATAATAGTAGGTGTCGGCATCGCCGGGGGCGATGCGCGCCGCCTGGCTCTCCTCGAAGATCTGCCCGTCGAAGTCGCCCTTGAGCCCGAGAACCGCCCCCAGGTCCCGGTGGGCAGCAGCCAGCTGCGGGTTCAGCTTCAAAGCCTGGCGGAATTCGCCTATCGCCTCGTCGGTCTTCTGCTTGCGGCTCCACACCTGGCCGAGCTTGTGGTGATAGTCGGCGTTGTTGGGGTCGAGCCGGAGCGCCTGCTTGAGCGCCTGGGCAGCACCATCGAGATCGCCCCTGCGCACCAGCGCCCGGGCCAGCCCGTACTGCGGCTCGGCATCCTCCGGGGCCAGCTTGATCGCCTGCCTGAACTCGGAGGCGGCACCCTCGAGATCGCCGGACATCAGGTAGACCCGGCCCAGGCGGATGCGCGTGGTCGGGTTGCCGGGATTGGCCTCGATAGCCGAGCGGTACCTGATGATGGCGTTTCTTATGTCCTCGTCCGCCTCCGAGCAGACAACAGGCAGGCAGAGTCCGGCGGCGAGAACCGGCACAAGCACGGCTGCCACGAGCAAAGGAAGCGCACCCCAGTTCATCATCCAAAAAGCCTCAGGGCGACGAGAGCTATCAGTTTAATGTTAATGCAAAACCGGCGGTCAGGCCCTCAGTTGGGCACGGCGCCGGACTCGGCCGCCAGGCGGGACTTGAGCAGGTGGGCGAGTGCCGCCTTCGAGCCGGGGTCCCGGGGATTAAGCTGGATGCCACGCCGGTAGGCGTCGACGGCCGCGGCCCGGTTGCCGCTCTGCTCGAGCGAGGCGCCCAGGAGAAGGTAAGCCCAGTGGTTGCCGGGGCTGAGCTCAATCGCCTTTCGCTCCAGCGCCATGGCCGCCCTGGCGTCCCCGCGCTGAAGCATGCACTTGCCCAGCCCGACATAGGCCATGGCATGGCGGGGATCGAGGGCGATCACCTGCCGGTACTCGCTTGCCGCCTCCTGCCAGAACTTCTTGGCCTCCAGGACCGCGGCCAGGTTGTAGTGGGCGACGGCATTTTTCGGCTCCTGGCGCACCACCATGCGGAACTGCTCGATGGCCGCGTCGTACTGCTCGAGCTGCTCCAGGCAAATGCCCAGGTTGCCCCGGGCAGCCACGTCCTTCGGGTTTTCCTCCAGGATCTGGCGGAAATGGGCGCCGGCCTCATCCCAGGACTCCTTCTTCATAAGCAGCGACCCCAGCTCGAAGCGCACCTCGGCGCTCCTGGGGTTCAGGCGCAGGGCCTCGAACAGGGTGAGGATCGCCTCATCCACGACCCCCAGCCGCTCGTCGACCAGGGCGAGCTTCCAGCGGGCCTCGAAATTGTCCGGCTTCATCTGTACCGCCTCCCGGAGCTCGAAGCCGGCCTGATTGTAGGCGCCGGCCTTCATGTACTCGTCGGCGGCCCGCATGCGCGCATCGAAGCGCCCGGCGGCCGCTGCCGGCCTTCCCAGCAGCCACGGCTGCAGAAGCAGGCTGGAGACGGTCAGGTAAAAGGTTCTCTGCCAGGCGTTCACGGGGCAATTATAAGCGCCAAACGCCGCCCGGGCGATACTACCCCGGCTGGATATGCGACCGGCCGCCGGCGCCTATACAGAAGGTCAGTCCGGGCTCCCGGCTCTGCCGGAGCTAGTAAACTTCTAGTGAGTCGATCCCCTGAGCGCGAAAGATCCCGATGCCGCTAGACATACTTCAGTTCACGCCCCAGCAGTGGCTCTGGAAGGTGGCCTTCCCGCCTTTGTTTTACGCGGTCCACGGCTGGTTCGCCACCGAGATGGCCATATGGGCCCTCTTTCACCCCTACCAGCCGCTCAGCATCTTCGGCTTCCGGCTGGCCTGGGCGCAGGGCATCTTCCCCAAGCGGCGCGGCAAGCTGGCCCAGGCTGTCGCCGGCACGATCACCGACACGCTTCTGACCACGGCCGACATCAAGCAGCAGACCGAGCTCCTGGTCACCGAGAAAAACATCTACGTGGCCGTGGACGCCTTCGCCGACTCCATCCTCAAGGAGTTCCGCGACACCACCAAGCTGCACCGCCTGGCCAACGATCTGGCCGAGGTGAGCCCGGCCATCCTCCAGCACCTGGTGGTCTCGGTGATAGACGCGCTCGAGCACGGGCGCGAGCACCGCGTGGCCGTGGTCACCGAGAAGATCTTCGATCAGGTGATCATGTCGGCCCGCATCTCGCTCGATCAGGCCAACGAGATAGCCGCCCGCTTCATGGAGGGCTTCCTGACCGCCTCCCGCATCCGGGCAGGGCTGGTCAAGCTCTTGAGCCCGCAGAACATAAACGCCCTCGACGAGTCCATACAGGCCCACGCCAGCGGCCCTTACAAGCTGCTGGCCAGGATAATCGGCGTCAAGCGGGTCTGCTACGAGTGGCGTAACTACCTGGAGAAGGAGCCCGAGGAGTCCGAGCGCCTGGTGGCCGACCTGGTGAAGCGCTTCGGGATAAAGGATCAGATCGCCATCCAGATAGCCAACTTCGACATGCGCTCGCTGCCGCTGCAGACGATCGCCCAGCTGCGGGAGAATGTGATCTCCTTCGTGCAGGCCTTCATGCTCGAACACCGGCAGGACATATTGTCCGTGGTCGGGCGCATCGAGGGCGAGGCGATGGGCACGGTGCGCGCGGCGATCATCAGGTTCAACCCGGAGACGATCCCGCCTGCCTGGCTGCAACGCACCAAACAGGACATCGCCGCCTTCTTCTACGCCTACCTGCAGCGGGAACTGGGCGAGCTTCTGGAAAAGGCGATCCCGGCCCTGGGCATGTACACGCTCATAGCGCGGAAGATCGAGCTTTTCACGCCCCAGCAGCTGGAGGCGCTCATCAAGCGCATCTGCCGGCAGGAGCTCAAGTGGCTGGCCCTTCTCGGCGGCTTCATCGGCGGCTGGCTGGGCTGCGTGCAGATCCTGGTCAACCTGTGGATTCCGTAAGACGCCGGGCGCGGCAGGCCGCCGGCGCTATAATTGAGCTTCTAAGCAGAAGACCGCGCGGGCAAGCGAGGCCGGCCTCCCGCCCGCCGCTTGCGCAGGGCAGACAATGAGCAGACAAGGCAACCAGGATCCAGCGGGGCTGTCGGACAAAGCGATCGTCGTCCGCGGGGCCCGCCAGCACAACCTGAAGAACCTGGACGTGGTAATCCCCCGCAACAAGCTGGTGGTGATAACCGGCGTGTCCGGCTCGGGCAAGTCCAGCCTGGCCTTCGACACCATCTTCGCCGAGGGGCAGAGGCGCTACGTGGAGTCATTGTCCGCCTACGCGCGGCAGTTTCTCGGCCAGCTCGACAAGCCGGACGTCGACCACATCGACGGGCTGTCGCCGGCCATATCGATCGATCAGAAATCGACCAGCCACAACCCGCGCTCGACGGTCGGCACGGTAACGGAGATCTACGACTACCTGCGCCTGCTCTACGCCCGCTGCGGCACCCCGCACTGCCCGCGGTGCGACCGCCTGATCAACCCGCAGACGATTGATCAAATTGTCGATCAGGTGCTCGCGCTTGCCGAGGGAACGAAGATCCAGATCCTGGCGCCGCTGGTCTCCGGGCGCAAAGGGGAATACCAGGCGCTTTTTGCCGAACTGCGCAAGGAAGGGTTCGCCCGCGTGCGGGTGGATTCCCGGGTGGTGAGCCTGGAGGAGGAGGTAAGGCTCGACAAGAACAAGAAGCACTCGATCGAGCTGGTGATCGATCGCCTTATCGTGCGCCCGGGCATAGCCTCTCGCCTGGCCGACAGCCTTTCGCTGGGGCTCAAGTGGGGCAAGTCGGCAGTTGTGGTCGATGTGCTGGCCGAGGCGGGCGAGCAGAAAAGAGAGCTCATGTTCTCCGAGCAGTTCGCCTGCGCCAGCTGCAACGTCAGCTTCGCCGAGATCTCGCCGCGCATCTTCAGCTTCAACAGCCCCTACGGCGCCTGCCCGGAATGCCACGGCCTGGGCTGCTCGTATGAGGTCGACCCGCAGCTCGTCGTCCCCGATCAAAAGAAGTCTTTACGCCAGGGCGCCATCTACCCCTGGGCGAAGACCGGCAACCCTTATTACCAGCAGATCCTGGAGTCGGTGGCCCGCCACTACAAGTTCAGCATGGACACCCCCTTCGGCTCGCTGGCAAAAGCACACCAGAGGGTTCTTCTTTACGGCTCCGGCGGCGAGCGGATAAAGATGTCGCACGACTCCTTCGACGGCAGCGAGTTCTGGGAGTACCGCAAGGAGTTCGAGGGTATAGTCTCCAACCTCAAGCGCCGTTACGAGGACTCGGCCTCCGATCGCGTGCGGGCCGAGATAGAGCGCTACATGACCCAGATGCCCTGCCAGGCCTGCCATGGCAGCCGCCTGCGCCCGGAGTCGCTGGCCGTGCGCCTGGGCGACCTTTCAATCGCGGCGCTCTCGGCGCTCTCGGTGGCCTCGGCCAGCCAGTTCTTCGCCCGCCTGCCGGCGCTGCTCACCGAAAAGCAGAAGACGATCGCCCACCAGGTGCTAATTGAGATTGGCGCACGCCTTAGCTTCCTGCGCGACGTCGGGCTCGATTACATCACCCTCGACCGGCAGGCCAACACCCTGGCCGGCGGGGAGGCGCAGCGGATAAGGCTGGCCACCCAGATAGGCTCCGGGCTGTCCGGCGTGCTTTATGTGCTGGACGAGCCCTCAATCGGGCTCCACCAGCGGGACAACCACCAGCTCATCTCCACCTTGAAGAACCTGCGCGACCTGGGCAATACGCTTCTGGTCGTCGAGCACGACGAGGACACGATCAGGTCGGCCGACTGGATAATCGACATCGGTCCGGGGGCGGGAATCCACGGCGGCTACCTGGTCGCCGAAGGGCAGGTGGAGGATATTTGCGCGGCGGCCCGCTCCTCCACCGGCGCCTATCTGTCCGGCCGCAAGGCGATCCCCGTGCCCGCGCGCCGGCGCTCGGGCAACGGGCTTTACCTGGAAGCGCGCGGGGCGCGGCTCAATAACCTGAAGGATCTGACCGTGCGGATCCCGCTCAACAAGTTCGTTGCCGTGACCGGCGTCTCCGGCTCCGGCAAGTCGACGCTGGTCAACGACCTGCTCTACCAGCACCTCAAGCACGCGATCTACGGCACGGTGCCGGCGCCGGCCGGGCTCGAGGGCGTCGACGGCGTCGAGCACCTGGACAAGGTAATTGACATCGATCAATCGCCGATCGGCAGGACGCCGCGCTCCAACCCGGCCACCTACACCGGTCTTTTCGATGTCATCCGCGAGGTCTTCTCGATGACCGTCGAGGCCAAGGCGCGCGGATACCAGCCCGGGCGCTTCTCCTTCAACGTCAAGGGCGGTCGCTGCGAGGCCTGCCACGGCGAGGGGATGAACGAGATCGAGATGAACTTCCTGCCCTCGGTCTTCGTCACCTGCGAGGTCTGCAGGGGGGCCCGCTACAACCGGGAGACGCTGGAGGTGAAGTTCAAGGGCAGGTCGATCGCCCAGGTGCTGGAGATGACGGTGGAAGAGGCGCTGGAGTTTTTCGCCAACATACCCAAGGCCGTGGCCAAGCTCAAGACCATGCACGAGGTGGGGCTGGACTACATACAGCTCGGGCAGTCGGCGACGACGCTTTCGGGCGGCGAGGCGCAGCGCGTGAAGCTGGCCGAGCAGCTGTCGCGGCGCTCCACCGGCAGGACGATCTACATCCTAGACGAACCGACCACCGGGCTTTCCTTCGCCGACGTCGACAAGCTCCTGAACGTCCTCAACAAGCTGGTGGACACCGGCAACACGGTCCTCATCATCGAGCACAACCTGGACGTGGTGAAGCAGGCCGACTGGATAATCGACCTCGGCCCGGAAGGCGGCGACAGGGGCGGCACCATAGTGGCGCAGGGGACGCCGGAGGCCGTGGCCCTGTGCCAGGAGTCGCACACCGGTCGCTTTCTGCGCCCGATGCTGGCGGCAGGGGCCGCCCCCGCCGTTTCGTGAGAGAATTGTTTCTTAGGATTTCTTGGCATCTGGCAGGCGATGATCTAACATTTACGGTCTGACTGCAGGCGGGGTCGACGTGCCGAATCGGAGCAACGAGAGACAGGGGCAGCAGGCGGGCCACGAGCTGCCGGCCTCGCTCTACGACAGCCTGCGCAAACGCGGTCACCGCATCACCGCCCAGCGGGAGACGATCCTGCAGATCTTCCGCGAGCAGAGCCCGGGCACCCACCTGTCGGCTGAAGAGCTGCACGCCAAGCTGGCCGAGCGCGGCTCGCAGGTGAGCCTGGCCACCGCTTACCGGACGCTGAAGCTGCTCTCCTCGATAGGGCTTCTGCGCGAGCTAGATTTTGCGGAAGGACACAAGCACTACGAGCTGAAGCAGGACGACCTGCCGCACCAGCACATCGTTTGCATAGGCTGCAACACGACAATCGAGTTCGAGGACCACTTTCTCGAGGAGGCCGGGCAGAAGATAGGCGCCCGTTACAACTTCGAGGTGATCGACGCCCAGTTCAAGATCTTCGGGCTCTGCCCGCTCTGCCGCGCAGCCGGCGGCGCCGCTGCCAGCGAGCCGCGCGGCGCTCGCGCCGGCAAGAGCATATGAGGTGGCGCATGACGCTTACCGAGGCAAAAGAAGGTGACTGGCTCGTAGTAACCGGCGTCGCCGGGGAGGAGATCATGCTGGCCGCGCTCCGCTTCGGCATCGACGAGGGCGCGCGCATCAGGCTGGAAAAGAAGATCCCGGCCGGCCCGGTGATCATCTCCCGCAACCAGCTGGAGATCGCGCTCGGCCGCCGGCTCGCCCAGGCGATCGAGGTGGCGCCCGCCGCCGGGGAAGACGGCCGCCTATGACCAAGCCGCTTCTCTGCCCCTGCTGCCAGTGCCCGCTCGCCCCGCCTTCCGGCCAGTCGACCGGCATGCACTGCCCGCGCTGCAACGCCTGGCTGGACTTCGACCCGCTCTGCCTGGGCAGCTGCCTGACCTGCTACAAGGCTCATCAGGCCAAGGCCAGCGACTGCATCAAAACCGTGTCCCCGTCCAAGCCGGACGGCAAGCAGGCGGCCGCGCGCAAGGCCATCCGGGCAGCTGCGCATCTCGAGGAGCACCCCACCGCCTCGCCTCCCTACGCAGCGGGCGAGTGAGGCCGAAAGAGCGGAGCGCATATAATAAAATAGCGATGGGCCCGCCGACCGCGGCGCGCCCGGCAATCTCACCTGCCCGACTGCCTTGCGGGGTCCGCTCGCGAATGGTTCCACCGCTCAATCCCTGGAAACTGACCGGCTATAAGGCCGGGCAGAACGTGGCCATCAAGATAATGGCCGCGGAGCCGGGCGGCTATGCGGTGCTCATCCCCAAGGACAACCTGCCCGGCTTCCTGCCCACGGAGGCCAAGCTGAAGATAGGCGAGGAGGTGCTCGCCCAGTTCGTCTGCGTGCACAACAACCGGGTGCTTCTCTCGGCCAGGTTCTCGGGCAGCACCGACAAGCCGACCGCTGCCGCCCAGCAGCAGACCACCCAGAAGATCAACTGGGCCGAGCAGCTGTCTGGGGGCGGCTCCGAACAGGACGCCGCCTTTGCCGTCTGGTCGCAGACCGCCCCGCGCAAGATCCACCTGCGCCGGGCCACCGACCTCATCCTGCCGCCGGTCGACGGCAAGCCGCCCAACAGCTTCACGATGAGCGAGTACGACCTCGAGTGGCTGATAACTGACCTGGAAGGCGGCATGCGCACCGGCTGCGTGAAGGCCTCCTCGGAGGAGAAGCTCTCCCGCTCGGCCGTTTTGCTCTACAAGGGGCGGGCGGTCGGCTGCATCTACGGAAGCAAGTCGATGCCGGACTCGCTGCCCACCGAGCAGTCGCTGCAGCTCATGCTCGAGGACCTGGCGCTGCCGGCCACGAAGGTGACGATCTACGACCTGCCCGAGGAGGTGACGCTGGCCATGTCCGCGCTCTTTCTCGGCTACCCGGTGCAGCGCTCCGACGACCTCGATGCCCGCTCCTACATGGACTACCTGTGCGGCTGGTTCGCGGAAAAGGGTCAGACAGCCTGCCTGGCCCTCACCCTGCCGTCGTCAGCCGCCAACTGCCTGGTCTTCATCGCCAGGGGCCAGTACGCGGGCGCCTTTTACGTGGAAGACCAGAAATTCAGCCAGGACAGGAACTACGTCTACGAGCTGCTGGCCAACGAGCCGGGCGCGGGGCTGGAGGCCAGCATACTGCCGCCGGAGATGACATCACCGGCGGTGCGCTTCGGCTTCTCCCTGAGCATGGCCCGCAAGCGCGCCTGAGGGCTGCCGCCGGCGCGCCGGCCTGCTGAACGGCGATCCGCGAAAGGGAGCCGCGGCGCGCGTCTTGCACCGCCTGTGGTGCAAGAGCGGCCGCTCCGCCTCCGGGCCCTTACTCCTGCTCCGAGCCGCCGTGCTCTTCGCCGGCACCGCGGCCCGGGCCGGTCTGCCAGGCTGCCAGCTGCTCGGCGCCGCCCTGCCCGCCGCCCTCGCTGCCCTGCTCGGCCGGGCGCCCGCCCGAGGACTCCCGGTCCCACCAGGCGCCGCCCTCGCCGGCTCCGGGCTCGAGCCCGGCCGCCTCCTGCTTCTGCGCAAGCGTTCGCCCCTGCCCGTGACCCTCGGCCCTGCTTTCCGGACCGGACCCGGGCCGCTCGCCTGACTCCTCCTCGGCAGGTGTCTTGGCCTTCAGGCGGTAGACACCGGTTATCGGCTCCGGCTCCGCTTCGAAGGGGCTGTATGGCTCGGGCATCGGCCCGGCCTCCTGACCCGAGCGCTCACTCTCGGCCGGCTGCTCCTCGAGGTCGCGCCGCAGCTGCTCGGCCTCGGCCACCGAGGCACCCAGCGAAAAGGCGGGCGCCTCTTCCTCCTCCTCCTCGAAAAGGGCCGGTCCGGGCTCGAAACGCTCGGGCAGGGCCGGCTCCTCCTCCTCGCCGACCAGCGACTCGACCTCCTCCTCGGACTCCTCGTTGAGGTGGGCGCGCCCGCCGGCAAAGGTGCCGGCGCCGGGGCGCTCGTCGAGCAGCTCGTCGGGCACCTGGGCCAGGATCTCGTCGGGCACCTCGGCTATCATCTCCTCCTCGGCCGCCCGCGCCTGGGCAGCGCCCGTGACCACGGTCGACTGCACGCGTCCGGAGCTCACCGACGCCGCGCGCAGGGCCGCCCTGGCGCCGGCCGCCCGGCGGGAGGCCGCACGCCCGCGCCCCTGCTCTTCCTGGCGCGGCTTGGTGCTTATCAGCCGCCGGTGCTCGGCAAAGCCTATCTCCAGGGTCGGCACCACCCCGAGCCCGGCGCAGGTGGAGCAGGAGGCGGTAAACAGCTCGCGCAGGCTCTGTCCCTGCCGGCGCCGGGTGAGCTCGACCAGCCCCAGGTCGGAGAGCTGGCCGACCTGCGGCTTGGCGCGGTCATCCTCCAGCGAGCGTTGGAAGGCCTCCAGGACCAGCTGCTGGTCCTTGCGGTTGTCCATGTCGATGAAGTCGACGATCACCATGCCGCCTATGTTGCGCAGGCGGAGCTGGCGGGGGATCTCGTGGGCGGCCTCCAGGTTGGTCCGGCGCACGGTCTCAGCCTGGGTGCGCGAGCTGGTGAAGCGGCCGGAGTTGACGTCTATTACCGTCAGGGCCTCGGTCGGCTGTATGTTCAGGTGACCTCCCGAGGGCAGCTCCACCCGGTCGGAAAGGGCGGCCTCGATCTCCCGGTCCACCCCTTTGGCCACCAGGAGCGGCTGGTCGCCGGTGTGCATGCGCACCTGCGTGTGGCGTCCCGTCCAGCCGGAGAGGAACTCCTGCGCCCGCCTGAGCCCGTCCGCGCTGTCCACCAGCACCTCGCCGATATCGGTAGAGTAGGCATCGCGGATCACCCGGTAGAGCAGGTCCTGGTCGCGGTAGATGAGCGTCGGGCCGATCGAAGCCTCGCCATCGGAGACGATCGACTGCCAGCGGTCCCAGAGCTGCTCAAAGTCCTCGAACAGCTCCTGCTCGCCCTGACCCTTGGCCTCGGTGCGGATAATCAGCCCCACCCCCGGCGGCTTCAGGAGGTTGACCACGGACTTGAGCCGGGCCCGCTCCCTGGCCTCGGCTATGCGGCGCGAAATCGAGATGCCGCGCTCCTCGGGCACCAGCACCAGGAAGCGCCCGGGCAGGCTAATCGCCGTTGAGACCCGCGGGCCCTTATGCCCGGTCGGCTCCTTGGTTATCTGCACCAGAAGCTTCTGCTTGGGCACCAGGCGCTCCTTGAGCGCTCCCTGCCCGGGCACGTCGTTGGCGTGCAGGAAGCCCATTTTGTCCTTGCCCAGGTTGACGAAGGCCGCATCTATGCCCGGCAGGATGTTCTCCACCGAGGCGGTATAGATGTCGCCCAGAAGAAGCTCGCCCCGGTTGACGAAGAACTCGACCACCCGGTCGTTCTCCAGAAGCGCGGCGATGCTGTCTTGTTCCGAAATTAACAGTGACTTTCTCATAAAACTCCTTTTTATTCCCGCCGGTGCGCCGCCGCGAGCCGCAGGCTCGCCGGGCCACCTTAAGGGAGGTCGAACAGTGGAATACCTTCCGGCGTCAGCAGAGACTCTCTGGTGATCCGCCAGCGAATGTTTCGGTCAACCAGGCTCAAAACCTCGCCCGGCTTGACGTGCATGGCCGGCCCGCAGGCCAGCTCGAGGGATATCGTAAGGGGGGACTCCTGGCTGACGGCGGCCGCGAAGATGCCCGGGCGCAGATCGCGGGCGGCCGCAGGGGGCGCCTGCCGCCGGCGCCCGCCTTGCGGCTCCAGGGGCGCCGGGAGCATGGGGCTGGCCAGGATCTCGGCCAGCGCCCGGCGGACGGGCTCTGGGGCCGGCTGCCCGTCTCCCCCGGCAGCCCGGGCAGTGTAGCGGGCACGCCCGACCAGGCTGGCCAGCGAAGGGCCCTTAAGGGCCGCTGCCTTCACGGCCGTCACGCGCACCTCCGGCGGCAGCTGGCTGTTGAGCCGTTCGGCGAAGGCCTCCGGCGCAAGCGTCTCGGCCAGCTCGATGTCGCCCACGTCGCCGGCCGTCTCCTGGAAAAGCGGCAGCGAAACGGCCAGCGCCAGCCTGGGTGCCGGGTTGAACCCCGCCGAAAAGGCAAGAGCGATCCCGGCCCGGCGCGCGGCGCGCGCAAAGAGGTGCTGCAGGTCCAGGTGGGAGATGAAGCGCATCTCGCCGACCTTGGTGAACAGGAAGCGCAGGCGGGCAACCGCCAGCGCCGGCCCGGGCGGGCCGGGGGCGGCAAAGAAGAGCGAAGGGTGAGAGTCGGGCAGCCCGTGGGCGGAAAGCTCCTTGACGAACGGGTTCCTCTTCACCACCTCCGGCCGGGGCGCGGCCAGCAGGTGCGTGGTATCGAGCTCGGTGCACACCCCGCAGGCATGGCAGGTGTTCTCGGTGCAGGGCGCGGTCTCGGCGGCGGCCATGGCCTTTTCCCACTCGGCGACCAGCCACCAGTCGTTGAGCCCGACGTGGACGATCTCCCAGGGCTGGCGGGAGCCGACGGCCCTGTCCCTGCAGGCGAGCTCCTCGAGGGTGACGCCGGCATCGGCCGCCGCCTCGTGCCAGAGGTGGCAGCGGAAGCGATCGTCCCAGGCGTCGAAGGTGGCCCCGCGCCGCCAGGCGCCGTAGATGATCTCGCCGACGGCCCGGTCGCCGCGCGAGATCACGGCCTCCAGGAGGCTTATCTGGGGGTCGGTGAAGTTGAGCGTCACGCGCTTGAGCCCGGAGCGCTTCAGCTCGTCCCTCAAGACCCCCTGGCGCCGCGCCGTCTCGGCCGGGCTTATCTGGGCGTACCACTGGAAGGGCGTGAAAGGCTTGGGCACGAAGTTGGAGATCGTGCAGGTAAACTCGATCGGCCGCCGGTAGCGCCCGGGATCAGAGCGCCCTATCTGCCGGCAGCGCTCGGAAGCCTCGCCGAGGATCTCGATTATCCCCTTGAGATCGTCGTCGGTCTCCGTGGGCAGTCCGAGCATGAAGTAGAGCTTGACCGCCTGCCAGCCGGAGCGGTAGGCGGCCTCGATGGCGGCGATGATCTGATCGTGGTTAAGCCCTTTGTTGATCACCGCCCGCAGCCGCTCGCTGCCCGCCTCCGGCGCCAGGGTGATCCCGCTTTTGCGCACCAGGGCCAGCTCCTCGGCCAGGTCCAGGTTCATCCGATCGGCGCGCTGGCTGGGGAAGGACATGGAGGTGCGCCAGCGGGCGTGCTCGCGATTGAGCGCGCGCACGGCCTCGTGCAGGCTCGTGTAATCGCTCACGCACAAGGAGAGCATCGAGTACTCCTGGTGCCCGCTCCGCTCGAGGGCCTGGCGGGACAAGCGGAGCAGATCCTCGGCCGAGCGCTCGCGCACGGGCAGGAAGGTGTAACCGGGCTGGCAGAAGCGGCAGCCCCGATCGCAGCCGCGCCTGACCTCCAGCACCTCGCGATCGTGGACCAGGGCCAGATAGGGCACCAGCCCGCCGACCGGCTGGTTGGCGTCGGTAAGCGGCTCGGCCTGGCGCAAAACCCGCTCCGGCACGCTTGCCCCGGCGGTCTGTCGCGGGCGCACCACCGGCTGTCCGGCCACCGGCTCGTAGCAGCCGGGCACGTAAACGCCGGGCACGGCGGCCAGCCGGGCGAGCAACTCCTGACGCAGGCCTGGGGCACCCGAGCCTGGCTCGCGCTTCACCTGGCCGACAATCTCCAGCACAGCCGGCAGCGAGCGCTCGCCGTCGCCCACCAGGAAGAAGTCCATGAAGGCTGCCATCGGCTCCGGATTGACGGCCGAGGGGCCGCCCCCGAAGACCAGCGGGAACAGCTCCCGGCGCTCGCAGGCCCGCACCGGCAGGCCGGCAAGATCCAGCATGTTGAGCACGTTGGTGTAGGTCAGCTCGTACTGCAGGGAAAACCCGACCAGGTCGAAGGCGGCAATGGGCCGGCGCGACTCCCAGCCCCAGAGCGGCAACCCACGTGCCCGCAGGAGAGCCTCCATGTCCGCATCCGGCGCGTAGGTCCGGTCGACGAGAAACTCCGGGCGGGCGTTGAGAATCTGGTAGAGGATGCGCAGCCCGAAATTGGACATGCCCAGCTCGTAGAGATCCGGAAAGGCGAGAACCAGGCGCACAGAGGCTTCCTGCCAGGGCCGGCGGCAGGCCCCCCACTCGTTGCCCAGATACTGCCCGGGGCGTACTACCTGCTCGAGCAACTCGCCCGTGAGCAGCTCGCTGAACCGCTCACGGAAGGCGTTATAACTGTCCTCTTGCTGTCCAGCCGGTCCCGGCTGTCCGACGAATGCTTTAACTATGGTCGTTCTCCAGACTCTAGCGGTTCTGCGCCACCTTCGCCCGTCGCGTCTGCTTTCTGGAACCTGGCGATCCGCGTGCCCGGCGGGAGCCTCTTCGTGCATCCACACGTCCGGGAACATCCCAGACACCCGGCGTCTATCGGTGGGGGCTATTCGGCTAAAAAACCTTGGGCGTAAGCCCTGAAGCGAATTCTATTATAGCGCTTTGGAACCAGCGCCATGTACACTTTTACATTTTTAATTTGCAATCGCCCCCGGAGCGCCTTCTGGGGCCGGCTCACACTTAAGCGCTGGTCTTGGGAACTTGTGCTATATTTTTCATAGAGCTGAGGACACCCTCGATAGTTTCGAATCAGCACGGCAGGCGGGATTAAGCGCGGCGAGCGTGCCTGGTTGCCCATGCCCGCCGCTGATTGGGAAACGGGCGCCGGTCATCCGCCGGTCAGTGAGGCGGCGCGTCCTCGGTCATGAGAAGAGGGAACCGGTGGTGCCGTGATCTTAGAAGCATTCGCCCGCTACCTGCAAAGCGCGCCGCCGGAACTGTCGGCCGAGTCCGTCCTGGCGCGCTGGCTCTGGGAGCGCCTGTCCATCCCGCCGGAGACGGCGGTGGACCGAGTCCTTCACTGCGAGATCGGGATTACGGTTCCCAGGGCCCGGGGCGAGAAGCTAACCATCGAGGCGGGCAGCAAGGGGCGCCACTATGCTTTCAAGGGACTGTCCGACAGCGGCCGAAAGCTTCTCAATTCCCTGCACCAGTATGCTTTGAGCTACGAGCAGCAGAAGTGGGCCCGCTGGGTGCACGGCCTGAAGGCCAGCGATTTCAAGCCCCACATGGGCGATTGAGCATGCCGGCGCGTGGCCCCTGGCTGGCCGCGGTCGTTGCCGCGCTCCTGCCGGCAGCAGCGGCCCTGGCCGCCGACGACCTCAGGCTGCGCGCCGGCATCTCATATTCGCAGGACCTGGACGCCGGCTTTCCGATCGTGGCCGAGAATATGGACGACCTGGCGCTGGAGCCCGGGCGGCCCACCTTCATCTTCTTCGGCGCCTCCGGGGATCTCAACACGAACCGCCAGGCCAGGCGGGTGGTCGACCTCTACCAGCACAACCGCACGGCACCGCTCAAGTTCATCGTCCTCGACGTCGATCACGCCACAGCCCCAGCGGCGCGCCAGCTGCTCAAGCGGTACTACGGAAACTACATCCCCTTCGAGGTAGTACTCGACCGGCAGGGCAAGCAGCTGTGGGCCCGCGACGGCGAGGTGGATGCCCGAGTGCTGCAGGCGCAGGTCGACAAGGCGCTTTCAGCGGCCCAGCAGGGCCCGCAGGCCGCTCACCACATCTAGTGGCACGGCGATCGAGCCCACCGAGGCCCTCTCGCCGCCGAAAGGTCCGTGGCAGTCCGATCCCCCCGTCACCGCCAGGCCGTTGCGGTTGGCGAAGCGGATGTACGACCTCACGGTGGCAAGCGAGTGTCTGCGGTGGTACGCCTCCACGGCGCCGAGCCCGTCGTCGCGCAGGCGCAATATGATCTTCTGCACGGCCTCGCCCGCCCCCGGATGAGCCAGCGAGGCGACACCGCCGGCAGCGCGGATGGCCGCTATCGCTTCCTGCGGGCTCACGCTCCTGCGTCTGACGTAGTAAGGGCTTCCCCTGACCATGAAACGCTCGTAGGCCTCGCTGACATCGGCGGCGCCGCCGGCGGCGACAATCGCCTGCGTGATGTGCGGCCTGCCGATCGAGCCCCGCCCGGCGTGCTGCCGCACGCAATCCAGCGTGATTGCGATGCCCTCCTCCTGCAGCCGGGAAACCGTCTGCCCGACCAGGTCGAGCCTGGCCTGCTGCTGCTTCTCCAGCAGCGCTTGCAGGCGGCTGCACCGCGGATCGACGAAATAGCCGAGGATGTGCACGTCCTGCTCGCCACCGTCGCCTGTCCAGACCGTGTTTATCTCCAGGCCCGGAATGACCTCCAGGCGCCCGCCGGCTGCTGCCTTCGCCTCTTCGATACCGGCGACGGTATCATGATCGGTGATTGCGATATGGCTCAGGCGAAGCTCGATCGCGGCCGCCACCAGCTCGGCCGGCGACCAGCTGCCGTCGGAGTGGTGGGTGTGCAGGTGCAGATCGACCGTCATTCCCCCTCCCGCTCGCCCTCCTCCCGGTAGTGGACGCGGGCGATCGAGCGCGTCTTGCCGGTCGCCGCATCGAGGCCGAGCATCACCCCGTTAAGCATGGCCGGGCCCGGCGCCACCTCGAGGCGCGAGGGCAGCTGGCTGACGAAGCGGCGGAAGACCGCCGTCCGCTCCATGCCGATCACCCCGTCGGCCGGCCCGCAGCATCCCATGTCCGTGAGGTAGCCGGTTCCCCCGGGCAGAATCCGCTCGTCGGCGGTTTGCACGTGCGTATGGGAGCCGACCACGGCGGAGACGCGCCCGTCGAGATACCAGCCGATCGCCACCTTCTCGGCGGTCGCCTCCGCATGCATGTCCACCAGGATCAGCTTGGTGGTCTCGGCCAGCAGCGGCACGATCTCGTCTGCCACCGCGAATGGTGAGACGAGCGGCTCCATGAACACCCGCCCCTGCAGGTTGAGAATCCCCACCTTCAGCCCGGCGGCATCGACTATGCACCAGCCGCGCCCGGGCGTGCCGGGGGGATAATTTGCCGGGCGCAAAAGCGCGGGCTGCCGGTCGATGAAATCAAAGATCTCCTTGCGGTCGAAGGTGTGGTTGCCGCCGGTGAAACATTGAACGCCGGCCTCGCTAAGCTCGTGAAGATTCTTTTCGGCCACCCCGAAGCCGTGCGCCACGTTCTCCACGTTGGCCACTACCAGATCGGGGCGCGGATTGAGCCGTGATAGATAGTCAGCAACCACACGCCGGCCGGGCCTGCCTATGACGTCACCAAGGAATAAAACGGAGATGCGCTCGGGAGGGCTCATGGAGAAAGAACGGCGGTGGTGACTTCGCCCATCAACAATACCTTACAATGAAAGGCGAAACCAGCCGTAGCCGGTGAGTGTCAAGATTTATCCAACCTGCCCGGGCATCGCATGATGCGCAACCGCTATCCCTTCATACTGCTGCCGCTGGCCCTGTGGGTGGCCTTGCCGGGCGGCTTGTCGCAAGCCAGGCCGGCCGCCGGGCCGGCGGTAAGCAGATCGGCAGGGGCCAGCGTCGTGCACCTGAGCGGGCAGGGAAGAGCCGGCCAGCAGCCGGCGCCGAAACAACCCGCCCGGATCACCAAGGGCACCAAGCAGGAGGAGAAGGCCAGCCCGGAGGCGGAAAAGCAGCCGCACCACCGGTTCCGGGCTACCCCGCTGCTCATCCCGCCACCGCCGCCTACCCTCCCCGGACCGGGCATGTTCTCCGGGCTGGCCGGCGCCCCGGTCGAGCTCATGTCGCCCGCGGAGCTCAAGCGCAGGCAGAAGGATCTCGCCGCGGAGGTGTCCACCGCCGGCAAGGAGCTGTCCGATAAGGAGGCGGCCGCAGATGAGATGAGAAAGCGCTCCACCCTGTTCGCATCTTTATATACGGAAGGGGTGGTGAGCCGCAAGGAGCTGGAAGCATCACAGAAGGAGGACGCGGCCGCCCAGGACTCCCTGAAGGCTGCCCGCGCCCGCGTAGAGACCCTGGTGCACGAGCAGGCGGCCATTAAAGCACGGCTGGACAAGCTGGCAAAAGGCAAGGCCGACGAGGCGCGACGTCCGGAGCCCCGGAGCGCCCACACCGGGTCCGGGAAGTCGGCCGATAAGAAATTAGATTAAGCGGATCTCTTCTGCCAGCCCGAAGTTTCCTCTAGCGGAGAATCGGGGAGCGCAGATGTGTCCCCCTTTAACTGAAGAGCCCATTCTGATGAGATTCCGGTCATCCGCTCCTTCTACCCGGTAACCGGAAAGGCTTACTATTAGCTGACTCTCAGGTTGCCAAGCAGAAAGAAGAACAGATCGTAAAATGCGGCTCCACATGCCACTTTTGCCGCTACTATGGTAAGCACAGGAAGCAATCAGAACCACGGAAATACCCAGCACAACTCGCTTTGCACGGGGGTTGCGTGGGTCGCTTATTTGGTACTGGTTAAAGGAGAGGAAAAGATGCTTTATACAAGAACAATAGGAGAACTGCAACGGCAAATCAACCAGCTGGAGCGTCAGCTTCACAGGGCCGCAGTGCGCCCCGCATTCAGCAGGCTGCACGCCAATCTGCCGATTCAATCCCTGTACGGACAGCTGCCGTTTGAGGCCCAAGCGCCGTGGTCGTTCCAGACGCCGTGGACGTTGCAACAGCTCAACTACTGCGCGCCGCACACCGACATTCTCGAGCTCGATGACCAATATCTGCTCGAAATTGCCCTGCCCGGCGTGGTAGTAGATGATGTCGAGCTGAAGGTCGAGGAGAACTGCATCACCGTGCTCGCCAAGCGCACGCCCTCGATGTTCGAGGAGAAAGCAGCGATCGTGCGCAAGGAGATGCCGGTGGCTTTCCTCTATCGCCAGTTTGAATTCGACACCGAGATCTTGGCCGAGCAGGTGGAAGCCCGCATGGATCGCGGCATCCTCTTCGTGAGCGTGCCGAAGGTCGAAGCCGCAACCCGCGTTCCGGTTTCCGTAGGCGCCTTCGAAGGCCACATGCCGGGCGTCAAAACTCGCGTGCCCAGCAAGTCTGAGCAGATCCGCAGCGGCAAGGAAGTAAGCATCAAGTAAGCTTCCATGCACTGACCGCCAGAAGGGAGGGAACGGTGTTCCCTCCCTTCTTCTCGGCATAAGATGGTAACTCCAGCAAGATTGCCGGGCGAATTTCCCGATTAGCTGCCAGGTGCGGCTTACAGGGCTGTTTCTTCTGGCTCTCAGAAGCTCGGCAGCACCCTGACCAGCGGCGACGAGACGTATTCGAGAATCTGCCTGCAAGAGACCGGGCCGGATCGCAGGCAAGCAAGCAGCAATGACCCTGCGCCCCAGCTGTGCCTGTCGCGGTGGCACCAGTGCCCGGCCAGGTATTTCTGCAAATACTTTCTGCTGATCCCGTGATTGTGCACGCGCACAAAATCCATAAAGAGCTGGATCAGTCCACCCGATCCGTCCGAGGCCCGATCGTCACTGCCCGGGCACGCCACAACAGCGTCGGCCACCGCGCGCACGTAACTATCCCCGGGCAGCCGCACAGCCACACCCGCGAGCTCCAGCATGGTTAGCGTAGCCGAGAGTTCGCCAGCCGCGATTCCGCTTCGCCGGCAGAGAGTATCAAACTTCTGCGGGGCTTGATCCAAAAGCGCCTGCACCAGTCGTTCTCGCTCGTTCAGCCGTGCTGCATGAGACACTTCTTGTAGATCGTCCGCAAGCTTGCCTGTCCGCCCTGCTCGTTCGGCTGGCCAGCAATCCAAATCGCCACCCCGCTCGAGACCGGGAGCAGCGGGCTGCGCAGCAGAGGACACCGGTGCTCCGCGGGCAGGAAAAGGCATGTCCAACCGTTGATCAGCTGGCTTTCGGTGAACCCCTTCCTCCTCCGCGCGGGGATGGGCTTTTGCGGGCGTAACTCGGCTGCGTTTGCAAACCACGGGCAGGAAGGACGCGGAAGGCACCAGGGCGAACTCGCCCGCCATGTTACCTTCAATCACGGTTCTGACCCGCAAGAGGATATGGAGAGCCGTAGACTGGGCAACCCGGGCAAGTCGTTGCAGACTCAGCGAGTTAAGCACCACGCCCTGCTCCATCAGCCAGATAGCGGCAAGCCAAGGTTTAGCCCGCCGCATGCGCCTAAAGAGGGTACCGGCCGTAAACCACAATGGCTTCTTGCAGCCCCTGCACCTGCCCACTCGAGCCCCGTGCTCTCGATCCAGCTCACGACTCCGGCAGTGTCGACAGCTTACCAGCCCGGCCGCGTAAGCTCTCCGGAAAAGCTCCTCCAAGCAGGCTTCTTCCGTGGGAAATTGCCTGTCGAACCGCAGCCAGAAGGAATCGAGAACCTGCTGTTTCCCCGCCGACAGGTTGTCCTGCGGATTACCAACCTTCATCATTGAGCACCCTCAGTCATCTATTGATTAGACGTAGCGGAACGCAAAAAAGTTCAAGGCATCGGTTGCTGCATTAGCGCGCACATCAACAGCCGCCTCTTACAGGTCTCACATGACTCCCGGCTGGAATTTAAACCGATATCGGTTTAAATTTTCGAGAGAGTCACGTTTGGACTTCAAACCGCTGCGCCCCGGCTGGACGCAAGCGTCGGCAGGCGGAAGAGGTCATGTCGCGCTTAACCCGGTCTCTACCCGGTTAATCTTCCCTCGAGGCCCTGCCATGGCGAGCAACAGCTTCGATTCCGGCTGGCCTTCTCATGACGGGACGAACGGGTGATTATGAAAATAGGCAGAGACCGCGTTTATACGGATGCCAGCTGCTTCGATACACAGGACAGGAAGCCTACGACGCTCAAGTCAGAGTTAACCTCGCAGGCGATCCGTGACCAGGTGCTCGTGTAACTGAGGTCGCCGCGATCAGGCAACGCCCTGGCCAACATCAAGGAGACGCCCTTCGCCTGGCAAAAATGCACAAGGGAGCTGCTGCCAGCTTGTCCAGGGTCCTCCCGCTTGCGGTGCCGCAAAACTGCTCCCGGTCACCCAGGCAGGACCTCATCTGTTTGAGAAGAACGTACAGCCTCCTGTCAGCCATTGCTGGCTACCCCTGCATGCAGCTGTGAACCTATCCCGGCTCGTGAGCGGGCTGAGCACCGAGCCCATTGGACGCCGGCTCACAACTCCTCTTCTATGGCCGCCTCCAAGACCCCGGGCACTGCCTCCATGGGCATCCGTGCCCTGCCCGATCGGCGATAACCATAAGCGAAATAGATGACCATACCGCAGGCCATCCAGATGATGAAGCGTGCCCAGGTAATTACCGGCAGACTGAGCATCAATAGGAAGCAAGAGACTATGCCGGCAATCGGCACGTAAGGAACGAGCGGGCAGCGGAATTGCCGCTCGTGGGCCGGGTCGGTGCGGCGCAGAACTAGGACGCCGCCGCACACGAGGATGAAGGCGGCCAGGGTGCCGATATTGGTCAATTCGGCGGCCTGACCGATGTCCAGAACCAGCGCCGAGCAGGCGACGATGATGCCGGTCAGGATGGTGGGAATGAAAGGCGTCCGATATCTCGGATGCAGCCTCGAGAACAACCCGGGTAGAAGGCCGTCGCGGGCCATGGCCATGAAAATTCGCGGCTGCCCTAGTTGAAAGACAAGCAATACGGAGGTCATGCCGGCCAGAGCGCCTAGAGCTACGATCATCTGCGCCCAGGGATTGCCGGTATGGGCCAAAGCGGTAGCTACGGGAGCGGCGTCGTTCAGGTAAGCCTTGTAGGGAAGCATGCCGGTTAACACCAGCGAGACCGTCGCGTAAAGAAAGGTGCAGATGGCCAGGCTGCCCAGCATCCCGACCGGAAGATCCTTTTGCGGGCTCCTCGTCTCCTCGGCCAGCGAGCTTACGGCGTCGAATCCGATGAAGCTGAAAAACACAATCGCGGCCCCGCCCATAATCCCGGCCAGCCCGCTCGGGGCAAAGGGGAGCCAGTTGGAAGCCTTGAGGAAGCCGACACCGTACAGGATAAAGAAGAGCACTATACCCACCTTCACGAACACCATGGTCGTGTTGACGATGGCGCTCTCCTTGATGCCTACCACCAGTATCCAGGTGATTGCAGCCACGATGAGAAAGGCCGGCAGGTTGAAGCTAAACGGGTGACCGAGGACGCTGGGCAGATCCAGGCTCGAATAAAGCGCCTGGCGGGCGCCGCCACCGGCGGCGGCGATGCGGGTCAAGGCCGTGCTTGTGTCTGCGGCCAGCCACAAAGGCAGCTTGAGCCCGGTAAGCCCGTGCAGGAGATAGAGGAAGTAGTCAGACCAGGACACGGCAACGGCGACATTACCCACCGCGTACTCCAGGATAAGGTCCCAACCGATCACCCAGGCCACGACCTCACCGAGGGCGGCATAGGCGAAGGTGTAAGCGGAGCCGGAAACCGGGATCATGGCAGCCAGCTCAGCATAACAGAGGGCGGCAAAGCCGCAGGCCAGCGCAGCGACCACGAAGGAGACGGCAATGGCCGGTCCGGCCCCGTCGCGCCCGAGCGGGGCGGCAAGAAGGAAGTTGATGATCGGGGTGGATAACCAGTCGCGCGCCTGGGCAGTCTGGCCGGCAGCCGCCGTGCCGGTCAGGGCAAAGATCCCTGAGCCGATGGTGGCGCCGACCCCGAAGGCAAGCAGATCAAAGGCCGTCAGGTGTCGCTTCATGAGCCGTCCGGGCTCGTACGCCTCGTCGATTAGCGCCCTGGCCGGCTTGGTTCGAAATAGCCGCTTGAATGACACGGAACTGCCCCTGCTGGATGTGTTGCTCACCTGATGGTAAATGTCTTCGTGGCCGTATTTCCTGCTTTGTCCGTCACCTTGACCTCCACCCGGTGCGGCCCCGGCGCCAGCTTGATGCCGCCGGCGCCCAGGGTTCCGGACATGCCGTCGGCAAGCTGCGCCCAGCCGGCGAGCGCAAAGGGCTCCCCCTCGTCTATCCTGTAGGTGCCGTTGGCGACCGGCGTCCAGTCGTCGCTGACCGAGACGGAGAAGCTGGCGCTGCCGTCGCTGCCGCGGCTGTCGTGGAACGAGCCGAGCCGCGGCGGCTTGTTGTCGATGACGATCGATCGCAGGGCAACGGACTGCAGGTGATCGTCCGGGCTGGACAGGCGGTCGTCAAGCGTCAAGCGCAGGAGGTAGTTGCCGTCCTTGTATCCGCTGGTGTCAAAACTCCAGGTGAATCGCTCCTCGGCCGGAGCGGCTAGGCCCGCGCCCTTTTCAGGCGGCGTGAGCACGCGCGCCGGGCTGCCGCCCTTGATCCTGGGCTTTCTCGCCCTGTCCGCTGTCGCCTCCGCCTTCTTCTCCCTGTCGCCGGGCACCTCCTTGCCGCCCTCGCCATCGGCGCCCTCGCCGCCGCCTGCCTTGTCCTTGTTCTCCGCGGGCTGTCCCTCGCCGTCATCGGAAAGCTGCCTTGCCCGGCCGCTCTCCCGGGCGGCGGTGCCTGTCTTCTCTTCCGAATGCTCGACGCCGCCTTTCAGCGGCTCGCTCTTTTCCGGCTCCGGCGACCTTTGGGGGGCGCAGCCGTCGGTGGTGCCGGCCGCTGCGCCGGCCCGCGCGGCCGGCCCCGCCGCCTCCGCGCCGGTCGTGGCCGGCCGACTGCCGGCCCTGGCTGCCGGTTTGGACCTCAGGTCGCTGGCCAGAGCGCGCCAGGACCTTCCCCGGTCGCCGGACAGCTCTATGCTCAACAGCAGGTTGTCTGAATCGGGATCAGAGGCGGTGGCGGCGATCTCCTGTTTTCCCGCCAGGCCGGCCCCGGGCTTGACGGACACGGAGTCGAAGCGGGGCGAGGCGTCGCGGGGCAGGTAGGAGACCTCGACCCTCCCCAGGCGAAGCGGATCGGCAGCCGGCAGGCGTTCGGACCGCCCGGGTCCGGCAAGCCAGGTCAAGCGGTACTGCAGGCAGCGACCGGGCGGCGAGGCGATCGCAAAAGCCCCGCCGGCTGACCGGGCCTCCTGCCAGTCCGACCAGCTGTCGTCGGGGCGGACGCTGTAGCCGGTTCTCGTCTCCAGCTTGAGCCTGTCGGCAAGCGCGTCGACAGGTTCGCCCAACGGGCCCCAGGCCCGCAAGTTGATCCATTGCGCCGGACGGCCGGCATCGCGCACCGCCGACTCGTAAGAGGCGCCGGCATCGGGGCGCATGGCGAAGCTCGTGAGCACACCCAGGTTGGCGGTGCCGCAATAGAGTCGCCCCTGTCCGTCGGCTGCCAGCGAGAGCACAGCCTCCTGCTCCGTGTGGCAGACCGGCACGAAATAAGGCTCGCCCGAAATCGGGTCGACACTGGCCAGGGTGATGTCCCCCTCCGCATCCCCCGAAAAGACCCGATCGCCTACCGGGTCGTAGTAGAGCCTGTAGAAAGCCTCGCTGACCGCGATCGTCTGAGCCTGCCCCGAGCCGGTCACCCTCACCAGGCGTCCCTGCCCGGCCGTCGCCACATAAAGATCCCCTCTGGCGTCGCGCACGGCCCCTGTCACCAGGTGATCGGGGCTTTCGTAGACGGCCGTGGCGTGCCCGCCTTGATCCAGGGCGTAAACAACCGCTTTCTCGCCGCAACCGACATAGAGCCTGTGATCGACAGGCGAGAAGAACAGCGAGAGCACATGCGCCTGCCCGGAGTCGAAAAAGAGCTCGGCGCCGCCGGCAGCGACCTTGTAGACCCGGCCGGTGCCGGCCACCGCGGCATAGAGATTGTCCATGTCGTCGCAGGCGAGCGCGGTGACAATCGGCTCGCTGGTGCAGCAGGTCAGGCGGGGCTGCCCCTGACCGTCGAGGGCGTAGATGTTGCCACCGGGGACGGTGGCGAAGTAGACGGTTCCCTTCGAGTCGGTGGCCATGGCCGGCACCGCCAAGCTGTGGAACTGCCCCAGCTTCTCCGGTGGCGTCTCGTCGCCGGACCAGCGCCAGACACCGTCGGTGGTGCCGAAATAAAACTTGCCCCTGGAGCAGACGCCGGACCAGACTTGATGCTCGGGAGCGAGCAGCTTCTCGCTCAAGCGCTTGAAGCCGGGACCGATCCGGCCCCGGCTGTCCACGGTAACGCCGCTGGTCTTGCCCGATCGGAACTCCTCCTCGCTGTCCTGCCGCCAGACTGCCGGCGGGCGCATGTGGGGATACTCCTTCACCGCCGCGGTCTCGGCCAGCCCCCCGGACCCGATCTTGCCCCTCTCCTGCCCTGGCTGACCGGCGGGGGCCGAGGCAGCGCCCTGGGTCTTGCGGGAAGCGTCGATGGCCTTGCGGGCCTGCTCGGTCATCACGATGGCATCGTCCGGGTTGGGTACCGATACCGTAAATGGTGCCGGACGCGCCGCCGCCTTCTCGCGGCTGCGCACCTCGACGGTCAGGATATGGCTGCCGTCGAGGAGCCAGCTGGTGAGCCTGGTCGCCTCCAGCGATCCCTTGATGAGCGCCGGGCCCCTGGTGGAGCGGTTGGAGGCGAAGATGCGCGCCCAGTGCGCGGGCGGGTTGGCCAGCCTCAGCCCGTTTAACTCCAGAGACTGCCCGGGCAGGGCCGCCACCACGGCGATGGCGTCGGCCCGCCCGCGCTCGACAATCCTGGCCGCCAACTCTTTGAGCGATTGCGGGGCGGGCCGCCTTATCCCCAGCCGCTTTTTGACGCTCTCTGTCTCGTCGCCACTGGTCACCGCCACCAGCATGTCGCCGTCGGGCATGTCGCGGGGTACGCTAAAGGACACGGTCTCCACGCGCTTGCCGCCGCTGTAGGGGACAAGCAGGCAGCGCACGTCCACCTGATCGCCGGGGGCGACGAACGGCCTGTCGACAAAGACCCGCTCCAGCCTGGCCGTGTCGCGCCCGTCGCTGAGCGAGATCTCCAGGTTCACGCCCTTTATCGAGGCCCGCTGAAACTCGTTGCTGGTGATCGACGAGGCCGTCCTCTGCACATAGGAGGCCACCGGGTCGGCCAGCAGGTGAAAGCGCCCGGACGAGTTGCCCCCATGCGCGGAGAAGTTAGAGGAGAAGAGATCGGTGCGCTTGATCGCCTCCACGCCCTCGGCCTCGATCGTGCTTGCCACGCGGGCCACGTATGGGGCCGAGGACTGATGGGTGGCGTCGATCGCCGACATGACCGTGGCGGCCAGGAGCTCGGGCGTGAGGTCCGGGTGATCGACCAGCTGGCAGCGAAAAACCCGCCTGACATGGCGCGTGCTGTCGGTGACCGTGTAGGTGGCCGGGATAAGCCTGGCTGTCCGGCCCAGCTGCCCGCCCACCGACCAGGGACGATCGGCGGTCAGGCTGCCGACCGTGGCCGCCGGCGAGGTCAGCTTGAAGGAGACGAAGAGGCTCGGCAGGACCTCGTGGACATAAGCGGTGGCCAGCGGAAAGTCGACCGTGCCCGCCTGCAGGAACGGGTGACCGAAGGCCAGTACGTTCTGCCCGAACCTGGCCGTCACCGTGCCGGTTGCCGCCACGTTGAAGTCGCCGGTGGCCAGCATGACCGACAGCGCGCTGCCCGGCGCCACCTCCGGGCGGACGCCGCGCGCCAGGGACGGATCCTGGGCGCCGCCGCCGCCGGCCGTCACAGCCATGCCCAGGCGGCGGAAGCGCTTCTCCAGGAATTCTTGCGCCCGGCTGGAGAATCCGGCCAGGCTGACCGGGGACATGAGCGGCACCAGGCGCGGTGCTCCCCCGGCGACCTCGCTTTTGCCGCCGGCCTGGGCAAACCAGGGCGCGCTTTCCCGGGCGGCGATGCGCTGGCGGCCGGCCGGCGCCATGGCGTCCAGCATATCCACTATAGGCGTGAGCCCGGCCAGCGGCTCCTTGGAGAAATCGAAGCCGAACGAAACAGCCCCTACGAGCTTGCCGTCCACGTACACCGGGCTGCCGGACATGCCCCTTATCACGTTGTTGGTCATCAGCGGCCGGCCGGACAGGCGGACGAGGATGGCATCACGGCCGTTCAAAACCTTTTTCATCACCCCCACCACCCGCACGCCGAAGCGTTCGATCCGCGTGCCCTGGAACACGGAAAGCCCGTAGCCGGTCATGCCCGGGCGCACCGCGGACAGGGGGAGATACTGCCCCGGGGCAAGGAACCGGTGAACGAAGGCCGGATCGCTGGTGTCGAAGGCGCGCCCGGCGGGTGCGCCACCGTCCGTGGTATCAGCCGCCCTGGCGCCGTGACCGACACCGGATGCCGTAAAGGCCAGCAAGATGAGAAGGTTTAAAAGCGAGCGGCTCAACGAAGCCCCGATAACCGTCAATGATCCGAGAAGGAAGCGGTGCCGCGCCGCCGGCGGCGGCGACCAAGGGTTGATATTAACACAGCCACGGATCCGTTTTGCTAGAATCAGGCGGTCGCTAAACCACGCTCGAAGGTGCGCCGCCCATGAAATACGACCGCCTGCGCCGCCATGCCGCCGGCCTCTCGCTGATCCTGTCCGCCCTCATCCTCCGGCCGGCCCTCGCCCAGGGGGTGCCGCTGCCCGGGCAGTCCCAGCCCGGCGCCGCCGCTTACGCCCAGGCGCCGCCGCCGGGGGCAGAAGCGCTACCCGGGGCTGCGCAGCGCGCCACGGCCGGACCGGCAGGCGGCGCCTACGCGCAGCTGCCGCTCAGCGTGGCCGACACCCAGGCCAGGCTTGACGAGCTGAGGAGCCTCATGCCGCAGGCCAGACCGGCCGAGCTGTCCGAGAGCGTCAACCAGCTTTGCCTGTGGCTCGCTGATATGGTCGATGCCCACAGCCGGCTTTCCGCCAGCTTCGGCAGAAACGAGGCCACCAGACCCGCCGCCGAGGCCGAGCGTCAGGCCGCGCACCGCTTCGCCCAGCTCCGGAACCAGGCCCTGCTCCTGAAGGCCGACCTGCTGGTGAGGGAGCGCCGGTTCCCGGAGGCGCTGGCGCCGCTGGTGGAGATAACGGCTGCCGAGCCGCGCAGCGTCACCGGGCAGGCTGCTTACAAGCGCCTGAAGGAGATCGGCTTTGCCGAGGAGCCGCCGGCAGCACCGGCCCAGACCAGCCCGCCACCGTCCGCGCCGGCGCCGCCGCTGGCGGCCAGGCCCGGGCAGCCGGCGGCCGCCGGTGCTCCGGCGCACGGAGCCGGGCGGGCAGCCGGGCGCGCGGTTTCGGCAGCCAGAAAACAGCCCTCCCGCCACGACCGGGCAAGGCCGCTGGCCAATTCGGGACAGCTTCCCGCATCGGACAGCGTCTGGCTGGCCGGGTCGCCCTTCGGCGGCACCAGGGGCTCCCGCCGCTAGCACCGGATATGGTGGCACGCCGGCTGCCGCCGGATATGCCCCGAGCGGCCGTTGCGGCCCGGACCGTGTGCTTAAATTGAGATCGTTGGCCGTCGGATGAGGAGTGGCAGATGGAAGAACTCTTGGCCATGACAAGGCACCTGCTGGCGCTGGGCATACTGGTCGGCTGGCAGCTGGCCGCCGGCGGCAACGCCCTGGCTGCCGAGCCCTTCAAGCTGGGCGTCGAGGAGAGCGGCTACCTGCAGCAGGCCCCCCTGCAGGGCGGCGCCAGCTATCCCGCCCCGCGCATGATCCCGCAACAGGGGCGCACCGGCGCCTACCAGGGCACGGCGCGCTCCAGCGCGCCCCTGCAGGGCGCCGCCAGCGCCATACAACGCCCGCCGCTGCAGGCCACGGTCCGCCGGTCGGTGGCGCTTCCCCCCAGCCTGCTGGGCATCTGGCACGTGATCGGGCAGCGGCAGAAGGTGGAGGCGGCCACGCCGGAGTTCGAGCAGGGGGCCAATGCCGCCTTCGCGGTTAACACCGACAACACCTGGGAGATCTCCGGCAGCCCGGAGGCCGGCTACATGATGGGCTCCAATACCGGCATCAAGACGCCCCTGGTGGTGGACAAGGTGCAGGGCGACACGGCCTTTGTGCGCTACCAGCACCCGATCGGCAAGACGATGGCCCAGGAGGCGATCGTGCTGTCGCTGCTTCCGGGCGGCGCGCAGTTCAACGGTCTGGAGCGGGTATCGATCGTCAAGGCCGGCGAGCCGCCGCGCGCCCGGGTCACCTATCAGCTCGTCGGCCAGCGCCAGCGCTGATGAGCGTCACTCGCTCAGAAGCAGCTGGTTGATCCCCTCCCTGAGCTCCGCCCGCGCCCCGCTAAGCGCCTCCTCCAGCTTCCGGGCGGCCGCGCGCGCCTCGGCTATCTGCTTGCCCGCCGGCAGGAGGAAACGATCATCGGGCCGCCCCCGCGAGCGGGCGTAAAACTTGTCCACCTGCTCCAGCTGGGCCGCCGCCTTATCGAGGTCGGCAAGCATCTGCCGGCTCAGGCGCTGCGACTCCTGCAGGTAATAGCCGCTGGAGCCCTTGCCCCGGTTCAAGTTCATCACCATGAGCTGCGCCCGGTCGAACTCACCCGGGCCAGCTGTATGCTTTTTCGGCTGGCCGGGCAGCGCGGAAAGGGTGACGGAAAGAAGCGAGGCTGCCAGCGGCAGGCAGGGGTGACGCAGGCGCTTGTATCTCATGGCTGATCCTCTCCTGGCGGGGCGACCGGCGCCCCCTTGGGCAGGCGCCGCCTTAATTGTAAGATCTTCCTGTTCTCCGGCTCGAGAACCTCGCCGGGCGGCCATGCTCAACCGCTACGCCAGGCTGGCTTTGCCGGCGGCCGCCTGGCGCAGGCGGCCGGGCAGTTCCGGCAGGTGATCGAGCGCGACCCGGCCAGCGTCACGGTCACGGCCGACCCGGCGATCGCCTGCTTCTGCCAGGCCATCCCTTTCCAGTCGCAGACGGCCGAGGCCCGGTACAACCTCGAGCAGGCGCTGTTTTACCGGAGCGACCGCGGCGGCGCCCCCGCCTGACCGGCTCAAGCAGACCGGCGCCCTCATTGGCGCCCACCGCCGCCCGGGTCAACCGGGCAAGGGCCCTTGCTCACAAGCAGCCGGACCGGCAGGCCGGCCCGTCCTAAAATCAGCTCAAGGTACAGGCGGCGGCCCTGGGATATCATGGTAGCCGGCCCTGGAGGCTTACTGAGAGCTCATGCCGGAACGATTCAATCTCGATGCAACCCTGGCGGCCCTGGGGCAGGCAGCCGGCGCCCTGGTCTGCCACGCGCTCTTCGACGCAGCCGTCCACGGCCTGGCGGTGGCCGCAGCCGTGGCCGCGGTCGGCCTGCTGATTGCCAGGCGGCAGTCCCGCCTCGGCAGGCCGCTGCTGGCCGCGGGCAGGAAGCTGGGCATCTTCTGCGCCGCCCTGGCCGTGCCCGGGCTTATAAGCCTTTTGACCAGCGGGCGGCTGCCGCCGGTGGGCGTCTTCCACTTCTCCTCGCTCGGCTTCGTCGTCTTCTGGTCCCTCATAAGCCTTCACCTGTCGGCCGAGGAGATGAACTTCCAGTGGTTCTCCTAGACAGCCGAAACAAAAGCCGCCGCCTATAATAGATAATGCTCGCGGGACCGCCCGGGCTCTACCCCGATTCGACCGGCAGATGGCAGACAACAACCCAAATCCGCCTCCGGCAGCCGCCGACGCTATGGGGCTAAAGCCCGGGGAGATATTCCGCAACGACTACAAGGTGTTGCAGGTGATCGGCAAGGGCGGCGTGAGCACCGTCTACAAGGCCGAGCACCTGCAGTCGAAGCAGTTCGTGGCCATCAAGCTGCTGCACGCGGGCCGGGCCCATGACGAGGAGCTGGTCCGGCGGTTCATCCGCGAGGCGCAGACGACCACCAGGCTCGATCACCCGCACGCCATTCACATCTGGGAGTGGGGGATTGACCAGCAGGACCGCCCGTTCATGGTCATCGAGTTCCTGGCCGGCGAGACGCTCGCCCGCCGCATTCAGAAGGGCAACGGGCTCAATTACAACAACGCCGTCGAGATCATGGATCAGATCTGCTCGGCCATGCAGGAGGCGCACTCGCTGGGGATCATCCACCGCGATCTCAAGCCGGACAACATCATGCTCACCACCCACCAGGGGGTCGACGACTGGGTGAAGGTCTGCGATTTCGGCATAGCCAGGCTGGAGCCCGACGCGGACGCCGACGAGTCCGCCGTGAGCCAGCCCACGCTCACGCGGGCCGGCGCCATCCTGGGAACGCCCATGTACATGTCGCCCGAGCAGCTGCGCGGACGCAAGGCGGACGCCCGCTCGGACATCTACAGCCTGGGCTGCATCATGTACGAGATGCTCACCGGCAAGCCGCCCTTCGCCTCCAAGAATACGGCCGACATCGTGGTCGGGCACCTGAACCTCTTGCCGGAGCCGCCCCACAAGGTGCGCATCGACCTGGCGATCCCGGAGGCGCTCAGCGCCGCCGTCATGCGCGCCCTGGCCAAGAATCCCTGGGAGCGCCCGACCACGGTCCAGGAGTTCATGGCCAGCCTGCGCAGGGCGATCGAGAAGCCGGCGCTGCCCAAAAGCGAGCGTCCGCGCCCGGCGCCGCCGCCCTCCCCGGTGGTGGAGACGCCGACCCCGCGCGGCATGGTCGTCGATCCGATGCGCCGGGTCTGCTTCAAGTGCAAGACCGTGGCCAGCGGCGGCAACTTTCGCTTCTGCCTGAAGTGCGGGCAGGACAACACCGGCAAATGGCTTCCCTACCACAGCGCCGCCCGCACCAGTCCGCCGGCGGTCATCCCTTCCTTGAGCCAGTCCGAGCTCCGGCGGCTGCTCTTGTGGATCCTGCTCGGGCTTGTCCTTTGCTGGAGCGGTTACGGCTACCTGTCCAGGCCGGCCCACCTGACGGGCCGTTTCGCCGGCGCGCTCAGCCACCCGCTCTTCGAGGATGCCGCCGGCCTGCCGCCGGCGCTGGAGAGGAAGCTGCACTCGGCACGCCTGGACATGCTCACCTCCCAGGAAGGCGACAACGTGCACGGCATGGTGGGCAGCAGCTTCGGCGAGGGCGACCTCACCGGCAAGATGACCCAGACAAGCCCGATGATCGTCTCCTACGACCTGGCCGGCACTATCGAGAAGCCGGACGGCCGGCTGGATCTGGAAATGACCGGCTCCTATGACAAGCTCACCCGCCTTTACGACTGGACCGTCAAGGCCTACTTCCAGAGCCGGGCCGTCAAGCCGATAAGCGACCAGGCCAAGATGACATTCACCACCGTCAAAGACTGATAGAATGAAGGCTGACGATCGAGGTGCCTCGATGCGCAGCCTACCCGCTTTGACCCTCTCCCTGGCCGCCGCCTGTCATTTCCCGCAGCCGGCCGCGGCGCAGCCGTTTCAGCAAGGGCGCAGCTACTACCCCAGCCCCGGACCGGCCATCTACAACGTCTATCCGCCCACCCCCTACCTCTGGGGCAGGCAGCCCGGCTTCTACAACGCCGCCCCCTATGCGCCGGTCTATCCGCAATACCCGGGCGCCTACGCGCCACCAGGGATGGTGTACTCCTCGCCTGTGCCGATGGGCGGCGGCACGTTCAGCGTCACGCGCGGCAACACCCGTTTCAACTTCTGGAAGGCGCCTTCCGGCTACTACTACCCGTGGTGCGCGCAGCCTTACGCCTACGGTCTCGGCTACGCGCCCACGGTGATCTACATGCAGCAGGGGCAGCAGGCGCCGGCGGCGGCACAGCCGCCGGTCGCCACAATGATCGGCGACATGAAGAAGTACCTGGTGGAGGCCAAGGAGAAAGGTCAGCTTTCGGAGCCGGACTACCGCCACCTGTCCTTGAGGCTCGGGGACATCTCCAAGCTCGAGGAGGACTCGCTGTCCAACAGCGGCGGCTCGCCCAGCCCCGAGGACGACCAGGACATCCGCAGCAAGTTGAACGAGCTCGGGCTGGAGATCTCGCGCGCCATCAAGTGACCGGCTTGCCGGCCAGGCCGGCAAGCTGGAAACGCTCGGACAGAAGCCGCCTCAAATCGTCCTGCACCACGGTCAGCGCCCGGGTGGCATCGATGACCTGCCAGCGCCCGGGCTCGCGCGCGGCCATCTCCAGGTAGCCGGCACGCACCTTGTGGTGGAACTCGATCGCCTCCCGCTCCAGGCGGTCGTGCCCGCCCGGGTGCAGCCTGGCCAGGCCGGCCTCGGAGGCGATGTCGAAGAGGATGGTCAGCTGCGGCATGAGCCCGCCGGTGGCAATCCGGTTAAGCTGCCCGATAAGCTCGAAGTCCAGGCCGCGGGCGTAGCCCTGGTAGGCCAGCGTCGAGTCCACGTAGCGATCGCAGAGTACCAGCGCTCCCCGCTTGAGGGCCGGGACGATCACCTGCTCGATGTGCTGGGCTCGGTCAGCCTCGTAAAGCAGAAGCTCGGTCATCGGGCACACCGGCGTCTCGGGGTTGAGAAGGATGCGCCGGATCTGCCTGCCCAGCGCCGTTCCACCCGGATCCCTGGTCACCACGTGGGCGATCCCCAGAACGTCCAGGTGCTTGGAAAGCAGCTTCAGCTGTGTGGTCTTGCCGGCGCCTTCCGGCCCTTCCAGGGTGACGAAGATTCCAGGATATTCCCATGCCATAGAGCTGCCAATTCTAGCCTAAGGCAAGGCGATCTGATCGATGAGCGTGGTCAGGAAGCGGCGGTCGGGCACGCCGGATATGCGGTTGGCCACCTGACCGCCGCTGTCCAGGAAGATGAGCGTGGGCAGGGCCTGGACATTGTAGCGGTCCCGGAGACCGGCGTTGGCCGGATCGTCGACATCCAGGCGCTGGAACTCCACCCGCCCCGAGTAGCGCCCCTCCAGCTCGTCCAGGACAGGCGCCAGCTGCCGGCACGGCCCGCACCAGGTGGCGAAGAAATCCAGCACCCTGGGCTTAACTGTCCCGCGGGCAGCCGGGCTCCTGCCGGCAGCCGCCTGGCCGTGCGCCACCGGGCCGGCGCCGCTGTAGCAACGGTGCGCCTGATAGCGGGACAGCTGATCCAGCGCTCTCGCTGCGTAGCCCCTGAGCGCCGCATTGCCCGCGTAGCGGGCGACCCAGCCGTACTGCTGCTCGGCGTTGGCAATCTGATTGAGCGCCTGGTAGCACAGCCCCTGCCAGTAGTGCGCCTGCGCCTGGTCCGAGCCCGGCAGCCGCCCGTAATCCTGGAAGCTGGCCAGCGCCTGCGCGTACCGGCCTGCCTTGTAACTGGCCACGGCCTCGTTAAACTGTGCGGGCGAGGCAGGCGCCGGCCCGCACGCGAGGAGCAAGACCGCCAGAACAAGGGCGCCAGCTGGGCAGAAGGAGAAGGCTTGGGCTCTTCGCATGGGGAGGCGGTCAGGCGGTGTCGGCGAGAACCATTGTCTCATAAGCTCTTTTCCTGCAGGCCGTGCTATGATTGCTCACCCGCTGCCGCTCACGGGGCCCTGCCTGCGGGCTTTTCGTCCCGAGCGTTCGTGTTGCAGCCGGGCTCAAACGGAGGATCAGCAGATCATGTCAGCGACCGCCACTGCACCCACGGTGAAGGTAGACCGTAAATGGCAGCTCTTTGTGGACGGCAAGTTCCAGGACGGCGCCGGCGAGCGCCAGCTCACCGACCCGGCCAGCGGCAGGCCGCTGTGCAGGGTAGCCGAGGCCGGGCGCCAGCAGGTGGAGCAGGCGATAGCGGCGGCGCGCAAGGCCTTTGACCAGGGGCCGTGGCCGCGCCTGACCGCCCTTGAGCGCGCGCAGCTGCTCTTCAAGCTGGCCGACATGATCGACGACAACGCCGAGGAGCTTGCCTGCCTGGAGACGATGAACATGGGCAAGCCGCTGCGCGAGACGCGTTTCGACATGGCCGACGCCGCCAACTGCTTCCGCTATTACGCGGGCCTGGCCACCAAGCCGCTCGGGCAGACAATGGCCGTGCCGGCGCCGTCGGTCACCAGCGTCGTCCGCGAGCCGATAGGCGTCTGCGGGCAGATCATACCCTGGAACTACCCGCTGCTGATGGCCGCCTGGAAGCTGGCGCCGGCGCTGGCCGCCGGCAACACCTGCGTGCTTAAGCCCAGCGAGTACACGCCGCTGACGGCCATCCGCCTGGCCGAGCTCCTGAGCGAGCTCGAGCTGCCGGCCGGGGTGGTGAACATCGTCCTCGGCGACGGCGCCGCCGTCGGGCAGCCGCTGGCCGAGAGCATGCTGGTCGACAAGGTCGCCTTCACCGGCAGTGTCAAGACCGGCAAGACGATCGCCGCGGCGGCCCTGGGCAACTTGAAGAAGGTGACGCTCGAGCTGGGCGGCAAGTCGCCGATGATCGTCTTCGGCGATTTCGACCTGGACACGGCCGTCGACTACGCGCTCTTCGCCATCTACTGCAACGCCGGCCAGGTCTGCTCGGCCGGGTCGCGGATGATAGTCGAGCAGTCGGTTCACGACCAGTTCGTGAAAAAGATGGTCGAGCGCAGCCGCAAGATCCGGGTCGGGCCCGGGCTCGATCCCGACACCGAGATGGGCCCTCTGGTCAGCGAGCAGCAGTTGAAGCGGGTGCTGGAGTACATCTCGGTGGGCCAGCACGAGGGCGCCCGCCTGGCCCTGGGCGGCGACCGGCCCGGCGGCGACCGCCTGGCCGGCGGCTATTACGTCAACCCGACCATATTCACGGACGTACGACCGGAGATGCGCATCGTTCAGGAGGAGATCTTCGGCCCGGTGGTGGTGATCCAGAAGTTCGAGGGCGAAGAGCAGGCCATCGATCTGGCCAACGGCACCGCCTACGGGCTGGCCGGCGCCGTCTTCACCGCCGACGTCACACGCGCCCACCGGGTGGTGAACGCCATCAGGGCCGGCATCACCTGGGTAAACGGCTATCACAACACCTACAACGAGTGCCCCTGGGGCGGCTACAAGCAGAGCGGCTGGGGGCGAGAGCTGGGCACCTACGGCCTGGAGGCCTACACCGAGCTGAAGCAGATAAACGTCAACCTCGACCCGCAGCCGGTCCGCTGGTTTGCTCCCTAGGCTGAACCTTAAGGCTAATTCACCGGGCGCGGCCCGCCCGGGCCTTGCCGCTGACCGGCGGCGCTATCCGTCCGGCAGCGCCGCCCGGGCATGTCAATGGACCGTGGTAATATGTTGCGGAACAAAGGAGCCCACGGCCGTGACACGCTTTGCCCGTACCTCCCCATCATGGAGCCTTGCCCTCCTGTGCCTGCTTGAGGTCCTGTCCCCGCTCTGGCAGCCCCTGCCGGCAGGGGCCACCGGTGTGGCCACGGCAGCTGCCCAGGCGGCATCCGCCGGCGCCCCGCCGCAGGAGGCGCCGGATCTGACGATCGAGGATGTCACGGTCGAGGGCAACCGGCTGGTTGCCACCGATGACATCCTGCGGGTAGTCAAAACCAAGCGGGGCGACCGGTTCGATCGCGACCAGGTTCTGCAGGACCTGAAGGCGATAAACAGCATGGGCTACTTCGACGACCGCAACCTGCAGGTCGTCCCGGAGATGAGCAGCGGCGGCGTGCTGCTCAAGATCCGCGTGCAGGAGAACGCCCCCGTGACCCAGTTCGCCTTCCACGGCAACCAGGCGCTCTCCACCGAGGAGATCTCCAAGGTGTTCTCGGACCAGCTCGGCAAGCCGCAAAACCTGACGCAGCTCTCCGGCGCCATAGAGAAGGTGGAGCAGGCCTATCACGACCGCGGCTACGTGCTGGCCCGGGTGACCGACGTCAAAGACGATCCGGACGGCACCATCAGCCTGTCGATCAACGAGGGGGTGATCGACAACATCCAGGTGGTTGGCAACAAGAAGACAAAGGACTTCATCATCAAGCGCTCGATCAAGCTCAAGCCGGGCTCGGTCTACAACGAAAAGCAGCTCACCCAGGATCTGCGCAAGCTCTACGGCAACGGCTACTTCCAGGACATCCGGCGCTCGCTGGTGCCGTCGCCGACCGATCCGGACAAATACACCTTGAAGGTGGAGGTCGACGAGAAGCGCAGCGGCTCCATCGGTCTCGGCGGCGGCGTCGACACCGTGTACGGTCCGTTCGGGTCGTTCAACTTCTCGGACAACAATTTCCGCGGGCGCGGCCAGGTGCTCTCCTTCAACTCGCAGATAGGCAGCGGCATGTTCAACAACATCGCCAACACGGTGAACAACGCCGGCACACAGTTCCTGGCCAACCAGCGCACCTACAACGTCGATGCCACCTGGGTCGAGCCCAGCTTAAGGGGAAGCAACACCTCCATGGCCGTGTCCGGCTTCGGGCGCAGCTACAGCTCCATGATCGTCCAGCAGTCGCTGCAAAGGACAATCGGCGGCACGGTCAACTTCAGCCGCCCGCTGGGCAAGAACCTGACCGCCAACCTGGGCTTTACCGGCGAGCAGACCTCGCTGTCCGATCTCGGCAACCTCTTCGGGCAGGACACCACCGCTTACCTTACCCAGCGCGTTCTGGCCATGGGTCAGGCCACCACCCAGGCAGCGGCGCAGTCGATCGCCCAGGGGGTGAGAAGCCAGCAGCTCAAGGGCTGGGCGGGCATCAGGGTGACCCCGTCGATCAACTACGACAGCCGCGATAATCCGCTGGATGCCACCAGGGGCACAGCCGCCCGCCTGACCGCCGGGCCGTCGCTGGGCCTGGGCGGCGCCAGCTTTGCCACCATCGGCGGCAGCCTGAGCAAGTACGTGCCGGTGACCAAGGAGACCACCCTGGCCATGAACGTCACCGGCGGCCAGGGCTTCGGCGGCATGCCCCAGTTTGCCATGTACAACCTGGGCGGCTTCAACGGCATTCGCGGCTACAGGTATTTCTCCGACCTGGGCACCGGCTCCTCGATGCTGATGGCCTCGGCCGAACTGCGGCGCCGGCTGCCGATCCCGCTCCTGGATCCTTCCAACAAGCTTGCCGGCATAGTAAACCCGATCTTGAAGAACGTGAAGGGCGTCCTCTTCACGGACGCCGGACAGGTGGGCGGGAACAACCTGTTCAACAACTACTTCCAGCGGGGCAGCATGGGCGCTTCGGTCGGCTTCGGGCTGCGCATCAACCTGCCCATGATAGGCCCGGTCAGCCTCAACTACGGCTTCCCGCTCCTGTCCACAGCCCTGGGCAAGATGACGCCGCGCTTCACGGTCGGCTTCGGGAATCGTTTTTAAGCGCTCCGGGCTCGTGCCGCTCGCCCTGCGCGCGTTCACACTGCGCCCTGAATCCTTCTCGGAATTCGCAGAACCTCTTCCGGTCCGGGTCTGTGTTTGGGCGATCCGCGCGTTTTCAAGGGATGGGCTGAGGCCGGCAAAGCTGCTGATATAACTCTGTTAATGCTTGTGGCGGGCGGGTAGTGGGCCGGCAGGCAATGTTGTAAACTGAGCCGGTTGGCTTACAGTCAGAACTGTTTCACGCTTTTGGAGGAGAGGATGCATAACTCTCGTAAAGTTTTCTCGTTGGTTGCCTGCTCACTTCTGGCGGCGGCTCCCGCCTGCCCTGTCAACGCTCAGGCGACCGCGGCCAAGGGTCCGGTGGTGGGCATCGTCGATCGCGACAAGGTGATCACCGGCTACCAGAAGGCGCAAACGGCAGCCGAAGAGCTGAAAAAGTCGGAAGAGAAGGTGCAGAAGCTCATCGAGGACAGCAACAAGCAGTACGAGGAGGGCAAGACCGCGCACAAGCCGCCGGCCGAGCTCGAGGGGCTGCAGAAGCGGTTGCAGGGTCAGATCGACGAGGAAGTGAGAAAAGTGCAGACCAGGGCTCAGCAGCTGGAAAGCCAGCTCGAGTCGGACATCGATGCGGCCATCAAGGCCGAGGCGGCCAGCCGCCACGTCGACGTGGTGATCCTCAAGCAGGCGGTGCTCATGGGCGGCACCGATCTGACCGACGGCGTCGTGAAGCGGCTTACCGGGCTGGCCACGGCTGGACGCCCGGCTGCCAAGTAGGGGCGTCGGGGCTGACCGGCGCGCAGGTCGGCTGCCGGCTTGTCGCTCATTGCCGCTTTGCCCGCGATAAAAGAGGTGCGGAGGTACGGCATGAAGCTCCCGAAAGAGCTCTCTCTTCATGAGATTGCGGCGCTCTGCGGCGGCAGAGTAGCCCGCGGCGGCGACACGCGCGTGAAGGCCGTGGCAGTCGATCCGATGAGCGCCGGCGAAGGGGAGCTGGCGCTGGTTTTCGATCCCAAGCTCGCCAGGCGCATATCCGAGTGCAGGGCGGAAGCCGTGGTCGTGCCCCCGGACGTGAAGACCGACCTGCCGTCCGTGGTGGTCGAGCGCCCGTTGCTGGCCCTGGCCCGCATGCTCAAGGCAGTGAGCCCCAGGCGCTTCCTGCCCGAGCCGGGCGTGCACCCCGCGGCGGTCGTGGACCCGACCTGCGAGCTGGGGGCAGACGTGGCCATAGGGCCCATGGTGGTCATCGGTCCGCACACGAAAATCGGCAGGGGCACCACGATCATGGCGGGCTGCATCATAGGCGGTGCGGTGACAATCGGTGAGGACTGCCACCTCCATCCGGGCTGCCTGGTGGCCGACTACGTGCAGATAGGCGACCGGGTCATCCTGCAGCAGGGGGCCAGCCTGGGGTCTGACGGCTTCGGCTACGTCACCGAGCGGCCATCCAACATGGAGCGCCGGCTGGCGGGCATCGCCGAGCTTTCCCGGGAGCCCAACCCGCTGGTGAAGATCCCGCAAATCGGCACCGTGGTTCTGGAAGACGATGTGGAGATCGGCTCGAACGCTACCATCGCTCGTGCCACCATGGGCGCTACCACTATCGGCAAGGGCTCCAAGATCGACAACCTGGTCATGGTCGCTCACAACGCCAGGGTCGGCAGGGAAGTGATAGTGGTGTCGCTGTCCGGCATCGCCGGCTCCTGCGTGCTGGGCGACCGGTCGATCATAGCCGGTCACGTGGGCATCAAGGATCACCTGAAGGTCGGCGCCGACTCCATCGTCGAGGGGATGGCCGGTGTGATGAGGGACGTGCCGGAAGGCGAGGTGGTGACCGGAATCCCGGCCGTAAACGCCCGCGAGCACTTCACCAACCTGGCCCACGTAAGAAAGCTGCCCCGGCTGGCCGACGAGCTGAAGGCGCTGAAGAAAAAGGTGGCCGAGCTGGAGGCCCTTGTCCAGCAACGGCCGCTGGTGTCCTCAGGCGACCATGCAGACAACTGAGACAAGCGGGATCATCAGCTTCACCGGGCGCGGCGTTACCTCGCGCCAGGATGTCTCGGTCGAGATCGCTCAGGCACCGCCCGGGCAGGGAATCGTATTCCAGGTGGTGAGGGGCGATGCGCTGGTGCCGGTTCCGGCCCGGGCCGAATTCGTAGTCAACACCCTGCGCAATGTGGTTCTGGGGGCCGATGGCGCCAGGCTTTGCATCGTCGAGCACTTTCTGGCTGCCGCCGCCCTCTGGGGGCTCGCCGATCTGACCGTGCGCGTCGACGGCCTTGAGATGCCACTGGGCGACGGCAGCGCCGGCTTCTGGATCGAGCTGTTCGCCAGCGCCGGCTGGCAGAGACGGGCGGTCGAGCCCACCATCACCATAAGCGAGCCTGTCATCTGCCGCAAGGCGGACAAGCTGCTGATTGCCCTGCCCGACGAGCGGTTCTCCATCGAGTATCACATGGACTGGAATCATCCGCTCATCGGCAAACGCTGGCAGCGGTGGGATGCCGGCATGGAGCCGTCCGAGATCGCCTCGGCAAGGACCTTCGGCTGGCTCAACGAGCACAAGCTGCTCGGGCTCGACGACCAGGTGGTCAGCCTCACCGCCGGCGGTTTCACGAAGCCGTTGCGATTCGAGGACGAGCCGGTCCGGCACAAGCTGCTCGACCTCCTGGGCGACCTCACATTGTCCGGGGTAAACCCTATGGCGTTCAAGGCCAGGTTCGTTAGCATGAAAGCAGGACACGAGCTCGACGTCGAGCTTGCCCGGCAGCTTTCCCTGACCGTGAGCAGATCATGATCGACAACCTGAAACAGATCATAACCAGCGCCCTTTCGGCAACCGCGATTTTGCTGCCGGCAGCACCGGCGGGCGCCGAGCCGGTTAGCGCCTCAGGGTCGCAGGGCGTGACCCTGACCATCTACAATCAGAACTTCGGGGTCGTGAAGGACCTGCGCGAGGTGGAGTTGAAGCAGGGAATAAATCAGCTGCGCTTCGAGGACGTCGCCGCCCGGATCGATCCGACGACGGTGAGCTTCCGGTCGCTCACTGCACCGGATGCGGTGGCAGTGCGAGAGCAGAACTACCAGTACGATCTCATCAACCCCGAGACGATCCTCTCCAAGTCGGTCGGCAAGCCGGTCAAGTTCAAACAGTTCCTGCCAGGCGGCCAGGTGGAGGAGCTTGCCGGCGTGCTCTTGAACGCGCCGCAGGCATCAATTGCCGACGCTTCCGGCAACGTGTCGGTCCAGCACCAGGGGCTGGTTTTAAAAACGGGCGAAGGCCTGGTCCTCAACCCGGCCGGCCAGGTGGAGCTGGCGGAGCTGCCCGCCGGGCTCGTCTCCAGACCTTCGCTTCTCTGGAGCCTCGATTGCCAGAAAGCCGGCACGCATAAAACCGAGATTGCTTATCAAACCGGCGGGCTCAACTGGCGGTGCGACTATGTCGTCGTCTCCAGCGGCGACGACAGCGAAGCCGACATCACCAGCTGGGTGACCCTGGAGAACAGCTGCGGCGCTTCGTTCAAGAACTCCTCGGTCAAGTTGCTGGCCGGAGACGTTCACCGCGTGCAGCCGCAGCCGGTTCCCCAGGCGCGCTTCGGGATTTGCACCGCAGGCGCAGCCGAAGAGCAGTTCACGGAGAAAGCGTTTGCAGAATACCATCTCTACACGCTCAAGGGGAAGACCGACGTCAACGACAAGGAGACCAAGCAGTTGACACTGTTCTCGGCAGGCGGTGTCCCGACCCGAAAGCTCTTTATCTTCGAGCCGGTCGGTCCGCCATACTGGGGCGGCTGGATACCTCCCCAGCAGAACAAGCAGAAGGTCCAGGTGAAGCTGGAGATTGAGAACAATAAGGCCAATCACATGGGGATGCCGATGCCGGCAGGCAAGGTGCGCGTGTACAAGCGCGGTGAGGACGGATCGCTGGAATTTATCGGCGAGGACATGATCGATCACACGCCGAAAGACGAAAAGGTGCGCGTGTACGTGGGCGATGCTTTCGACCTGGTCGGCGAACGCAAGCAGCTTTCCATCCAGAGGGTGTCCGATCACGTGCAGCGCGGCTCCTTCGAGATCGATCTCCGCAATCACAAAGACACGGAGGTGACTGTCACGGCCGTCGAGCACGCCTGGGGAGACTGGAAGATCCTCCAATCAAGCCAGCCCTACACGAAGAAGGACGCGAAGACCTTCGAGTTCGCCGTCAAGGTGCCGGCCAACGGCGAGACGAAAGTGACTTACGAGATCGAGACCAAGAGCTGACAGCGCCTGGACAGAACGCCGGAATCAGGGAGCGACGGCTGCCCCGGCCAGTGATCCGCCCGCCGTTTCCGGCGCCGCCGCCACCGCCGCTCCCCACTTCGCCACCTCCCAGAGCAGATAGCCGGCAGCGGTCAGCTCGCCGATTGCCTCGGCGGCCTCGGGCGATATATCCACCGTATCGGATGTCGTCCAGCCAGGCGGCTTCACTTCCGGCGTGGGCTCCGGGGTAGGCGTCGGTGTCGGAGTGGGTTCTTCTCCCGGGGCACCACGGCCGTTCTGCCCGCCATCGCCGGGTCCGCGGCCGCCCGGGCCTCTGCCGGTGTTGTAGGGGTTGATCGGACCGACCGGCGTGAAGCTGGCAACCTCGAGGTTGGACAGGCCCAGCTGTTTGAGCACCGGCTCCAGCCTGGCCTTGATGTAGCTTGCCTCGTGCTGGAGCACAGCCCTGGTGCCGCCGGGATCGGCCTGGAGGTCGGCAGCTATGCGGGACAGAGCATCCTTTGTCTGCTTTATATGTTGCGCGTCCAGATTCTTTGCGTGCTTGATGTCATAGTCCAGAAGGTGGTTCAAGGCTGCACAATCGTCATTAATCCTGCTCATCGGGTGTACCCCCCTTGCTTCCTGTCGGCCACAAGTGCTCGACGGGCGCCTTGCGGAATTTAGGGGGGATGATGGCGTGATCTCACCAGATCTTCGCGCGCAGACCAGGAGCCCGCCACATCTTCTGGCCCTCCTTGATCCCGAAGGCGTCGAAGAACTGCTGGAAGTTCATGAGCGGTCCTATCGCCCGGAACTGCCCTGGCGAGTGCGGATCGACCGTGATTAGCCGCCGCTGCTCGGCCTCGCGGATGTTGTTGCGCCAGATCTGCCCGAAGGAGATGAAAAATCTCTGCTCGGGCGTGAAGCCGTCTATCTCCCGGCGTTTGCTCGGGTCTTTGGCCAGCGCGCGCTCCATGGCGTCATAGGCGATGCTCACGCCGCCCAGGTCGGCGATGTTCTCGCCCAGCGTGAGCTTGCCGTTGACGTGCAGCCCGGGCAAAGGCTCAAACGCGGCGTACTCGGCGACCACCTTTTGCGCGCGCTCGTCGAACTCCCTGGCGTCCCTGGCCGTCCACCAGTCATTGAGGTTGCCGTCCGCGTCATAGTGCCGCCCCTCGTCGTCGTAGCCGTGGGTGATCTCGTGGCCGATCACGGCGCCGATCGCCCCGTAGTTCACCGGGTCGTCGGCGGTCGGATCAAAAAATGGAGGCTGCAGGATGCCGGCCGGAAAGACGATCTCGTTCTGCAGAGGGTTGAAGTAAGCGTTCACCGTCGGCGGTGTCATCTCCCATTCGCTCTTGTCCACCGGCTTGCCTACCCGAACGGTCTGCCTGTGCACCTCGAAAGCCCGGGAGCGGCGCACGTTCCCGACATAGTCGTCGGGGCGGATATCCACCGACGAGTAGTCGCGGAACTTCTCCGGATAGCCTATCTTCTGGGTGAAGCGGGCAAATTTGTCCAGCGCCCTGGCTTTGGTCTCCTCGCTCATCCAGTCGAGCGTCTTCAGGTGCTCCTCGAACACGGCGCGCAGATTGTTGACCAGCTCGTTCATGCGCGCCCTGGACTCCGGCGGGAAATACTTCTCCACGTACAGCTTGCCCAGCGCCTCGCCGATGCTGTGATCGATCACCCTGGCCGACCTCTTCCACCTGGGCTCCTGCTTCTCCTGCCCGGTCAGCACTTTGCCGAAAAACGCGAAGTCCTCGTCCTCGGCCGCCTCGGAAAGATAAGGCGCCGTGCTGGTCAGAACATGCCAGCGCAGGTAGACTTTCCAGTCATCGAGCGGGCGCTCGGCGACGAGCTTGTTGACGGCCGTGAAAAACTCGGGCTGCCCCACAACCGCGTAGGGCAGCTGGCCAAGCCCGCGCTCGCCGAGATAAAGGTTCCAGGGGATCGCCCGGTCGGCGGCGATGATCTCCTCCCGCGTGCGCTTGTTGTAATTCTTGATCGGGTCGCGCAGCTCCACGCGCGACCGGCTGGCACGGGCGAGGTCTGTCTCCAGGCTCAAGACGGTTGCCGCGTGTTGCGCCGCCGCCTCCGGTTTTTCGCCGAGCATGGTCAGCATTTTGGTCACGTGCTTGCGAAAAGCTTCCCGCTGGCTGGCAAAGCTGTCCTTCAGATAATAGTCGCGGTCGGGCAGCGACAGCCCCCCCTGCCCCAGCCTGAAGGCATAGATGGCGCTGTCCCTGGCGTCCGGCTCCACCTCGCTTCCGAAGACACCGCTTACCCCCTGGTTGTGAAGGTCGGCCAGCAGCGTGAAGAGCTCGTCGGTCGACTGCAGCTTTTCTATGCGCTCCAGGTCGCCGGCGATCGGCTTGAATGCCAGCTCATTGCGACGGTCGACATCCATCGCCGACCGGAAGAAATCGCCCACCTGCCGCCGCGGCGTCCTCTCGGCGGCGGCCTGGTCGGCCTGCGCCTCGTCGAGAATCCCGTGCAGAAGATAAAAATTACGCTCCGAAAGCTCCGAAAAACTCGACCAGCGGGACTTGTCGGCCGGGACCGGGTTTTTCTTTATCCAGCTGCCGGCCACGAAATGATAAAAGTCATCGCCCGGCTTGACCGACCGGTCCATGTAGCCAATGGAGAAACGCGGCACCGGCGGGATCTTCTCGGCACCGCCGCCGCCCGGCTCAACGAACAGGGACAGGCAGCCGGACAGCGCAATCGTGAACTTCAAGAGGTTCGAAACATCCATGTCTTGCTCCTAGAGGTCGAGATCCTTCAGTGTCTTGTCCTCGCTGCTTGGCGGCTGAGCCGGCGCGGGTTTGGCAGGCAGGGGCGGCGGCGCAAACTCGGGGGCGGGCAGCGGCGCCTGTGGCTGTGGCACGACCGGCGGCGCCTTCTCCTCTGTTGTGGCTGCCGGGCTGCCGGGGGCGGCCGGCTGGACGGCGCCCGCGGCGCCCCCTTTGGGCTCCCTTTTGCCCACCGGATAGGTCTTGTACAGTCCCCCGTTCAGGTAGACGCGGAACTCGACGGTGCCGTTGCGCCTCACAGCAACCGGGGCGGTCACGCTGAAGGGACGGATGTCGTTCACTGCCAGCGGTGGCACGAACTCGTCCACAATTCTGTCCTCCCTTTCCCAGATCGTCTTGCCGGCAGCCAGATCGTAGAGCTGCGTCTTGAGCGTGAGCTGGTTGACCGGATTCGGTCCGGGATTCCACACCTCGCCTGTGAGTTGGGGATTTTCGTCGGCTGCGCCGGCGAGCACGGAAACGTTGCGCAGGGCCACCGATGGCACCACGTTGGCCGGATCGAGCGAGCGAGCCTCCTGCAGATAGCCGAAGCCGGCCTGGGTGTCGCCCTGATCGAGCAGCTCTTTGCCGCGTCTGGCCATGAGCTGGGCGAGCTTCCGGTCCAGAGCCGGATTGACGCTGCCGGCCCTTTCGGCCTTTCTCAGCTGATCGATTGCCAGCTCGAGCTGCCCCTGGCGCTCATAGATCTCCCCTATCTTCTCGTAGGTAGCGGCGCTGGGGGCCAGGGCGTTGAGCTTCACCAGGTACTCCAGCGCCCTGGCGTCCTCGTTGCGCCCGAGCAGGTTGCCGGCAATCCTTTGATAGATGGTGGCCAGGCGCGAGTCGGCTTCGCTTACGCGCGAGCCCTCGCCGATCGTCTTGACCTCTTCCCAGCACTTGAGCGCCTGATCGAGGTTGCCCGCCCGCAGCGCGTCATCGCCCCACAGTCCGTCGAGGTCGGCCAGCTCCGCGCGCTTGCCGGGCAGATCGGCTTGCGCCAGCGGGCGCAGGAGGTCGGCCGCCCGGTCCCACTGCTGCCGCTGACGATAGTAGTTGGCCAGCTCGGAAGCCAGCGCCGGTTCGGAGGCCACGCCTGAGCCCAGCTGCTGCGCCTGGCTTATGCAGTTCCAGGCTCGATCAATCTGATCGACGCCCACGTAAGCGCGGGCCAGGGCAAGGAATATCTTGGCCTCGCCCGGCTTGAGGGCGGCGGACTGCTCGAGGGTCTTCACGGCAAAGGCGTACTGCCCGTTGGCCAGCTCACGCTGCCCCTGCTGGTAGAGGCGCTCATAGTCGGGGGGCTTGGTGAGGATGAAGATGGTGGCGCCGGCGGAGACAAGCAGGATGAAAATGGCCACCGCCATACCGACCGCCGCCGGCAGCCCGCCACGATGGGGGTGGGGAAGCGCCTTCGAGCGCCTGGTCGGGCGCTGGGCCGGGGGTGCCGGCTCGCCGGTCGTCTGCGCGGGCGCGTCGGGCGCCAGGTCCGCCTGCGCCTGTGGAGACGCCCCACCATCTGCGGTGCCCAGCTTGGCGCCGCATGATACGCACTCCTCATAGAGAGGCGGATGGTACACTCCGCACGCTGGGCAGCGCATTGTTCTCGATTCCGGGCGGGTCCGAGCCCGCCCGGCCTGACCCGTTACTTGATCTCTACCTTAGCACCGGTAGCTTCCAGCTTCTGCTTGATCTGGTCGGCCTCTTCCTTCTTGATCTTCTCCTTCACCGGCTTCGGCGCTGAATCAACCAGGTCCTTGGCCTCCTTCAGGCCGAGACCGGTGACCTCGCGCACAACCTTGAGGACCTCGATCTTCTTGTCGCCGACGGAGGAGAGGATGACGTCGAACTCCGTCTTCTCTTCGGCAGCCGCAGCAGCGCCGCCGGCTGCCGGCACGGCCGCCATCGCCACCGGGGCGGCGGCGGTGACGCCGAATTTGTCTTCCATTTTCTTTTTGAGATCCGCCGCCTCGAGCAGGGTCAGCGAGCCAATCTGCTCCAGCAGATCATCAACCGATAGTTTCGTAGCCATTTGTAATCTCCTCAGGTCGTTGACGTTGGTGAATTGGAAAGTTACGGTCAGGCAGCGGCATTCTTCTTGGCCACCTCTTCGGCGAGCACCGCGATATCGCGGATGACCGCCTCGAGGATGCCGGCGATGCCCCTGGCTCCGGAGTCGAGACCGCCCATGATCGAGGACAGGAGCTGCTCCTTGCTTGGCAGCTCGGCCAGCCCCTTCACGTCATCGGTGGTCAGCGCTTTGCCCTCCAGCACGCCACCACGGATCGCCCCCTTCTTGATCTGCTTGAGGTAGTCGACCGTGGTCTTGGCCGGGGCGGCAGGATCGTCATAACCGATTACGATCGCCGTCGGCCCGACGGCAAGCTCTCTTACCGCCCCGAAATCGCCGCCTTCGGTGGCAATCTTGATGAGCGTGTTCTTGGAGATGCGGCATTTCGCATCGACCTTGTCGAGCTTGCGGCGGAACTGCGTGATCTCGTGCACGGTCAGACCGGTGAGATCGGTGACGATCGCCACCTTGCCGTTGGCAAAAAAGTCCTTCAACTCCGAGACAATCTCTTGCTTGCGCTCTCTGGTAGCCATCTTGTTGTCTCCCGGTGTGATGGAAAATAACGGGCCAAAGAAAAAATCCCTGGCAGGACCGCCGGGATCACAAACAAGGGAGGCTTTCCCCTCGACCGAGTCGAAATTTGTGACCTCGAGCCGGCCGCCCCTCCGGGCATTTAAGCCGCTTGAGCGGCGCCAGACTGTCTGCGGTCCCCGATATGGACAGGGGGACATTCTCCCAAGATCGCCGGCACACGTCAAGACCGCCCGGCTGGAAAGCGCCAGGGCGTAAGCGTTTCTTAATCATTGCCGCCAGCGGTGCCCCACCAGAACCCCGTAGGGGCGCATTGCATGCGCCCTGTGAGATCACAATTCACCGGGAACAACAAATTTGAGTACAATTCAGCCCTAGAACTAACCTCTTGCAGGCAACCATGGCCAATCCGGTCTTCAAGAAGCACGTGTTCGTCTGCACCTCCGGCAAGGTCTGCCCGCAGCAGGGCAGCGAGGAGGTGCTCAAAGCCCTGCGCCAGGAGATCGCCGAGCTTGGGCTCAAAAAGCAGATCCGCGTGAACAAGGCCGGCTGCTTCGACCAGTGCGGCAACGGGCCGATGGTCGTCGTCTACCCGGATGCGGTCTGGTACGCGCACGTGAGAACTTCCGACTGCAAGGAGATCGTCCGCTCGCACCTGCTCGGTGACAAGCCGGTGGAGCGGCTCTTGTATGACGGTCGAGGCAAGATTGTTTGATCGCGCTTAGAATCCCGCATCCGGCGGGCCGCCCGACCCGGCCCGCGCCGGGCGGCGAGGCCTGGGCGGGTTGGCGGTGAGCGCCAGAAGCTGCCCGCACACGCTCTTGATCGATGGGATTGCCGTCAGGTCGTAGATGGTCTTTATCCTCTCCCCGTCCAGCGCCGCCACCCGGGCTAAAAGCTCCGGATGCTGCCCGGCGAGCGCGCGCAGGCAGTAAAGCGCTTTCGAGCGATCCTGGTGGCTCGGCCGCATGAGCATGCGCGAAAAGGAGTCGGTGAGGCTGTCGTAGGGAAAGTCATCGGGCAGGAGCTCGAAACGGGAGAACATGTACCGGGCCGCCGCCGCCCGCACATCCCTGTCGGCATCGTCGAGCGAGGGAATCAGCCGCCTTGTCGTATCGGGTATCGAGCCGGCCCAGTTGAGAAGATCGATCGCCTGCTTGCGCCTGGCGGGATCGGGATCGCTTTCCGTCACCGCGATAAGCTCGTCACGCATGAAGGGCACCATCTGCGTCATCTGCTCGACCACCTGATTGGCCGGCTCGTCGCTGTAGTATTTGAGCCCGCTTCTCATCGTCTCCGACCAGGGGCGCCCCTCGCATCTGAGCTTCTCCAGACGCGCCTCCAGCTCGCCGAGCAAAAGAAAAGGCTTCTCCGACGACACGGCGACATGCCTGGGGCTCCGGAGGCGGCGCGTGGGGGCTGCGGCGCCCTGGCCATCCGGCAGATCGACCGCCACGAAGATCTCCTGCGGGCTGCCCTCGACAATCTCCACGGTCGCCTGCAGGCGGCGCCCGGTGAGCTTCCTGTCGAGCCTGTCTACCGCGCGGGCAATCTGGGCGAGCCTGGCGCCCGGCTTCAGGCCCAGAGCCTGCTCCAGCTCGCGGCGCGTGATCTGCGACGAGCCGTAAAACTCGATGCCGGCAAATCCAGCCTGGCTCTCTCCGCCTGCCCGGCCGGGCGACCAGGGCAGGCAGGCGAATAAAAGAAGGAGCAAGACCGCTACCGCCATGCAAAGCTACACTTCAGCTGATTCGACTTCCTCGGCCCTGGCTGCCGCGCGGAAGCCCTGCTCGAAGAACTCGTAGAGGGCAGGCAGGACGACGAGCGCCAGCATTACACCGGGGATGAGCCCGCCGACGATCACCAGCGCCAGCGGTCGCTGGCTCTGCGCCCCGATGGCCGTGGACATGGCCGCCGGGACCAGGCCGGCCACCGCCACCGTGGTGGTCATCAAGGCCGGCTTCATGCGGACAAGCGCGCTCCTGGCCACGGCATCCCTTATCGCCACCCCCTCCTTGCGCAGGTGCTCGACCAGGGATACAAGGATGACCCCGTTCTGCACCGCCACCCCGGAAAGCGCCACGAACCCGACCCCGGCCGAGATGCTGAAGTGCGTGTGGGTGAGCATGAGCATCAGCACCGCCCCCGGTGTCGCCAGCGGAACCGTCAGCATGACCAGAAGCGCCGTGCGCGCCGATCCGAAGTCCGCGTAAAGAAGCACGAAAACCAGAATCAGCGTCGCCGGGACGATGAGCATGAGCCGCCCCATGGCCCGCTGGGCGCTGGCGAACTGCCCTTCCCAGGTCATCTTGTAGCCTTCCGGGAACCGCACCTGCCCGGCGATCAACTTCTGCGCCTCGGCCACGGCCGACAGGAGATCCCTGCCCCGGATGTTGGCCTTGACGGCTACCCGCCGGGAGTTCCTGTCGCGCAGGATCGCGGTGGCGCCGTGGGCTTCCTCAATGGTGGCCAGGCTGGACAGGGGGATGCGCTCGCCCTGCGGCGTGGTCAGAAGGATGTTTTGCAGGTTGTCGATGTCCTTGCGATAGGCCGGCTGATATCTCACCCAGACGCCGAAGCGGCGGTCTCCTTCCTGCAGCTCGGTGATCTGCATGCCGCCGATCGACGTCTGCACCGTGTCCAGGATGTCGCTCGTGTTGATCCCGTAGCGGGCGGCATTGGCCCTGTCGATGCTGATGAGGACCTGAGGCTGGCCCAGCAGCTCGTCCTTGGCCACGTCCACCATGCCGGGAACCTTGCCGACAATGTCCCTGACCTGGCTGGCCAGGCGATCGAGTATGTTGAGGTCGCGCCCGTAAATCTTCAGGCCCAGCTCTCCTTTGACCCCGGCAATCGCCTCGTCCATGTTGTCCTTTATGTACTGGGAGAAGTTGTAGAGGCAGCCGGGATATTCATCCATAAGGCGCGCGTTCATGTCCGTGACCAGGTCCTGCTTGTCGTGGAACTGGGGCCGCCACTTCTCTTTCGGTTGCAGGTCGACAAAGAACTCGATGGTGCTGTAGTTGTTCGGGTCGGTTCCGTCATCGGGCGCCCCGATCTGGCTTACCACGTTTGTCACCTCGGGATAGCTGCGAAAGATCTGGCGGATGCCGCGCGCCAGCTTGACGGACTGGTCTAGCGAGACGCTGGTGGGCAGCACGGTGGCCCGCACCCAGATGTTGCCCTCCTCGAGCGGCGGCAGGAACTCTCCGCCCAGCGTAAGAGACCCCAGGATCGAGAAGAGCACGGCGACGATCCCGATGGAAGCAGCCTTCAGGCGGTTGCGCATGGACCAGCCGAGAACCGGCCTGTACACCTTGAGCAGGAAGGTCATGACCGGGGACTCCCTGTCCGAAGGTAGATTTCTCCTGTAGACGATGGCACAGAGCACCGGCACCACGGTCATCGCCGAGAGGACGGCGCCGAGGAGCTGGAAGTTCATCATGACGGCCAGCGGCCTGAACAGCTTTCCCTCCACCTTCTCAAACGTGAAGATCGGCAGGAAGGTGAGAATGATGATCGCGGTGGCAAAGAGGATCGGCCGCGCCACCTCGGTGGCCGCCCGGTAGATGGCGAGCAGGATCTCGTCCTTGCCGGCCTCGCCGTGCGCGCGCAGCTCGGCCAGGTGCCTGACTATGTTCTCGACCATGATGATCGAGGCATCGACGATGATCCCGAAGTCGATCGCCCCCAGGGACAGGAGATTGGCCGGGATATCGAAAACCTTGAGCAGGATCATGGCCGTGCACAGGGCCAGCGGGATCGATATGGCCGCTATGAGCGCGCTGCGCACCTGGAACAGGTAGAGCATCAGGATCACGACCACCAGGAAGATGCCCTCGGCCACGTTGTGACCGATGGTCTCGGAGGTCTTCCTGACCAGCGCCGTGCGATCATAAAGAGGGACCAGCTTCATTCCCGGCGGCATGCCGTCCTGGATATCCTTCCAGGCCGCCTTGATGTTGTCCACGGCGTGGGAGGCGTTCTCCCCGCGCCGCATCAAGACGATGCCCTCCACCGCATCGTCGTCATCGTTCTTGCCCACCTGGCCGAGCCTGACCTTGTCTCCGACCGACACGTCGGCTATGTTCTTGATGAGGATCGGCGGCCCCTCCTTCTCGGAGGCCAGGACAACGTTCTCGATGTCCTCCACGGAACGCAGAAGGCCGATGCCCCTGACCATGAAATTCTGCCCGTTCCGTACTATGTAGCTGCCGCCGGTGGAGCCGTTGGAGCTGGTGATGGCGTTTTCCACCTGGGAGAGGCTTATGTTGAGGGACTTCATCCGGTTGGGGTCCAGCTCGACCCAGTAAACCTTGGTCGGCCCCCCGAAGCCGGTCGAGTCGACGATGCCGCTAACAGCCTTGAGCTTGCGCTCCACGTACCAGTCTTCCCACTCCTTTCTGGCCCGCGAAGACCATCCCTCGCCCTCCACCGTGTAGCGAAAGACCTCGCCCACCGGGCTGGCGTCTGGATCCAGCACCGGCTGTATGTTCTGCGGTATGTCCGCGGAGGTGATCTTCTCCAGCACCCAGTGCCTGGCCACGCTGGAGGGAATGGCGTCGTCAAACGTGATTGTGATCACGGAGAGCCCGAATATGGAAATCGAGCGCGGCGGCTCCGCATGCGGGATGCCGTTGAGCTCCTTTTCCAGCGGGATCGTGACCAGGCGCTCCACCTCCTCGGCGGCCTTGCCCGGCACCTGGGTGATCACGCGCACCTGCATGTTGGCGATGTCGGGATATGCCTCAAGCGCCAGCTGCTCGTAGCACTTGAAGCCGAGAAACAACACGAAGAGCGCGACGAAGACGACGATATTGCGCTTTTGCAGGATCCCGAGCAGCACTTGACACCTCGACCGCCCGGCAACGGGACCGGCTCTTGCGGGCACCTTCGCGACCAAAAACATTCTAATCGAAAATCCCCCCGGATGTCCTATGCTAAGCAGCGTTGCGCGTTCCGTGACATAATGAGGTCGTTGTCAAAGGTCGTGCGGGAAGGCGCCGCGACCACAGGGCGCCCCTTTGTTTGAGGATGGTTGATGAGCCCGGGAACAACCCGACAAAGCCGGTGCCTTCCGGCGTTACTGCTGGCGGCAGGACTGCTGGCCGCGGCCCTTTCCGGTTGCGCCTCCATCAGCAACGGCCCGGTGCGCGGTGGCGGCGACGGCGGTGGATCGGACCAATCGCAGGCGCCACCGGCGGAGCAGGTCGCCTCCGCGGACCGCCACCTGGTGCATCTGCCGAAGGATGCCGAGCGTCAGGCCGGCGTCGCCCTCGCCGATGTCGAGGACCGTACCCTGGACATATCCGTAAGTGTGACCGGCGAGGTCCTGGCCAACGCCAACACGCAGACCCACGTCACCACCCCGGTGACCGGCCGGGTAACAGAGATACTGGTGAGCATAGGCGACCACATAGCCGAGGGAAAGCCCCTGTGCATCGTGCGCAGCACGGATATCCAGCAGGCCGAGTCGGACCTCCTGCAGGCGGAGCAGCAGGTGCGCTCGGACTTGAAACAGGCCCTGGTGCAGATCGACTGCGACACCGCCACCGCCGAAGCACAGGTGAAGCTGTCGGAGAAGGTCTACAACCGCCTGAAGGGGCTGGTTCAGGAGAAGATAGCCTCGCAGGCCGAGTTTCAACAGGCGGAGACGCAGTACACCAAGGACCAGATCGCGCTCGAGTCGCTCCACCGCAAGCGGGAGGCCACCGTCAACCTCTCTTACGAGAAGATGAAGCTGGTCACCGGGCCGGCCAAGACCAGGCTCAAGCTCCTCGGCGTCTCCGATGCCCAGATCGAGAAGGTGATGCACACCCAGGTCGTCGATCCGATGGTGCCGGTCTTGTCTCCGGAAGACGGGGTCATCGTCGAGCGTCTGGTCAACGTGGGCGAGCTGGTCGATCCCTCAAAACCGCTCTTTACAATCGGCGACTTCAAGAGCGTCTGGCTTAAGGCCGATGTCTTCGAAAAGGACATTCCCAAGGTGGAGAAGGGGCAGCCGATTGAGCTCGAGGTGGACAGCTTCCCGGGCAAGGTCTTCCACGGCAAGCTGGATTACGTGGCCAACCAGGTCGACTCCGACACGCGCACGCTGGCCGTGCGCGCCGAGGTCGCCAACCCGCAAAACGAGCTGAAGCCGAAGATGTTCGCCCGCATGAGGATCCTGGTCGGCCAGCACCGGGTGCTGGCCATTCCCAAGACCGCCGTACAGGACGCTCAGACAGAAAAGGTCGTTTACGTGCCGGCAGGCCCCGACACCTTCGAGGAGCGCAAGGTGGTGCTGGGCGCCGAGTCAGGGAACTACGTCGAGGTGGTGAGCGGCTTGAAGCCTGGCGAGCGGGTTGTCACCCGGGGAAGCTTCGACCTGCGAGCCGAGGCCGTTCGCACATACGGTTAAGGCGGAGCTTCCGGTGAGGCACGAAACGGTAGAATATGTCCGGCATGGAGACAATGCACGTAGCGATGGACCTGCTGATTCGCGCCCAGCCGGAGCAGGTGTTTGCCGCCCTCACCACGGGAATCGCCCTCTGGTGGGGGCCCCCGTATCTTTACGGCACCGGGGTGCGCAATATCGTCCTGGAGCCGAAGGTGGGCGGCCGGCTCTACGAGTCCTGGCACATCGAGCCCGATGACAAGATAGGCGCCCTGCACGGCACCGTGGTCGTGATCCAGCCGCCCTCGCGTCTGGTCATGCAGGGTTGCTTCGGCATGATCGATCACGCCGCCCAGGGGACCGTCTCCTTCAAGCTGAGCCGGCAGGACGGCGGGACGCTCTTGCATTTCTCGCACAACGCTTTCGGCGAGCTGACCGAGCAGACCAGGACGCGCTACGCGGACGGCTGGCGCGACCTGCTCGATCGCCTGAAGGCGCTTCTCGAAAAGCATGCGGTGCAGGGTGTCCAGCACGATCCGGCTCTGGAAGACAATCTGTAAATAAGGCAAAGCGCCTGGTTATAATGGTCATCCTCTTTACCCGGGTTTGATTGCCAACATGCCTGACTATCTGCTTGAAATTGGCGTCGAGGAGCTGCCGGCCGATCACGTGCCGGAGGCGCAGGAGCGCTTGAAATCGCTGCTGTCCGAGCGGCTCGCCGCCTGCCGACTTTCTTTCCGGGAGATCGCCGCTTACGGCACCCCGCGCCGGATCGCCTGCATCGTCAAGGGGCTGGCCGGCATCCAGGAGACGATCGCAAAGAAGGTCAAAGGTCCGCCGGTAAAATCCAGTTTTGACGCCGGCGGCAAGCCGCTGCCACCGGCCAGCGGCTTCGCCGCCAGGCACGGGCTGACCGTCGAGGAGCTCGAATGCGAGGAGATTGGCGGCGTCAGCTACCTGGTCGCCAACCTGACCATCGCCGGGCGACCTGCCGAGGCGGTGCTGGCCGAAATCGTGCCACCGGTCATCGAGCAGATCTCGGGCGAGCGGCTCATGCGCTGGGGCACCTCCGAGCTCCGCTTTTCGCGCCCGATCCGCTGGCTGGTCTCGCTGCTCGATCGCCAGCCGGTGAAGTTCGCCCTCGATGGCCTGGGCTCCGGCAGCGAGACATGCGGGCACCGGATGCTGGCGCCCGGCAAGCACAGGGTCGGCGGTCCGGACAGCTATGTCGAGGACCTGCGCCAGGTATTCGTCCTCGTCGATCCGGCCGAGCGCCGGCAGGTGATCGAGCGCGCGGTCACCGAGGCGGCCGGCAAGGTCTCCGGCCGCCCGCGGCAGCTCATGGGCCCGCTCATTGAGGAGGTCGTCAATATCACGGAGTGGCCGTGCGCCGTTCTCGGGCAGTTCGAGAGTGAATACCTGGATCTGCCCGAGGCGCTGATCGAGACGGTGATGGTGCACCACCAGCGGTATTTTCCGGTGGAAGGCCGGGTCAACGGCAGCGGCCAGGCCGGCCGCCTGCTTGCTTTCTTCATCTGCGTGGCCAACAACGATCGCCCGGGCGCCCAGGAGACGATCAGGCGCGGCAACGAGCGCGTGCTCCGGGCCAGGCTGGCCGACGGCCGCTTTTTCTATTTCGACGATCAGAAGACCGGGCTTGGCCAGCGAAAGGAAGCGCTCGCCCAGCTGACGTTCCACGAGGGGCTGGGCAGCTACCTGGAGAAGCAGGAGCGTTTGGCGGCGGCGGCGGCCGAACTGTCGGCAGCGCTCTCGCTGGACGCCAAGCTGGCCGTGTGCCTGGAGCGAACGCTGGAGCTGTGCAAACTGGATCTGGTCACCAATCTCGTCCGCGAGCTGCCGGAGCTGCAGGGATTTGTCGGCTCCTGGTACGCGGGGCTGGAGGGTGAGCCACCGGATGTGGTGGCAGCCATCGCCTCCCACTACTCGCCGCGCTCCACCGAGGACACCATACCCGGCGATCGCATCGGCTGCCTGGCGGCGGTTATCGACAAGCTGGACAACCTGGTGGCGCTGTTCGCCTCCGGCAAGCGCCCGACCGGCTCCAGCGATCCCTACATATTGCGCCGGCAGGCACAGGGCGTGATCGACATCCTGGCGGACGGGCTGCCGCAATTCCCGGTGAACGTCAGCGCCCTCATGAAAAAGCTGCTGTCGCTGCTCGAGCCGAAGCTGGCGGCTTACAAGCGCCTGGGAGACCCGGAGACCATGAAAAGGAACATGGAAGACCTCAGAGAGTTCCTCCTGCAGCGCCTTAGAATCAAGCTGGCGGACAGGGGGTTCCGCCGGGAGGTCGTAGAGGCCGTTCTGGCGGCCCGCGATCCGCTGGCTGACATCCCCGACGTGGTGATGCGGTGCGCGTGCCTGGAGAAGCTGATCGCCTCGCCCGGCGGGCTGGATGTGGTGCGCGCCGGCGTGCGGGTCGGCAACATCCTCACGCCCGGGTCGCCCGACGAGGTCCACCCGGAGAGGTTCGAGCACCCTTCGGAGAAGGATCTCTGGCAGCGCTTCAACCAGGAGGTCGTGATGGTCTGGCAGAAGGGCGGCGAGCCCAGGGTGCCGGCGTCCGAGGCGGAATATCTGGAGCTGCTCGACCTTCTGGGCAAGGTAGCCCGGGCGGTGGACGCCCTGTTCGACAACGTCATGGTCAACGATCCGGATCCGGCAAAACGCGACAACCGGCATGCCCTGCTCAAGCAGATCGATCGCTATTTCCGTTCCACCGCCGACTTTCCCAGGCTGCAACCGCTACTTTTGTGAAGGGTCAGGAAGGCGCACGACCATCATGCCATCCCGGAAATCAAAGCCCGTCTCCATCATCTCCTGCCTTGCCGCGCTGATGCTGCTTTTCGTGGCAGCACAGCAGCCGGGACTGAAGGCGGCCGAGCTGCCGCCGCCGAGCATCAAGATACCGCCCATGGTGCCGGAGCAGTCGGCAAGCACTTTCATCCCCTCCGAGAGCGCGCCCGGACAGGGGCTGGCCGTCAACATCATCTATCCGGCAAAAGCACGGTATGCCGGGGGAGCACCGGTGGTGGTGGTAGTGCCGGGCGGCACCGGAGCCGACGGGCTGGGGTTCTCCATGCACGCAGCCCAGGCCGGCTTTGTGGAGGTCCGCTTCGCCTTCCCCGGCGGCGGCAGCCCCGGCTTCGCCTCGGGCGGCAGCTACGATTTCCGCGGCCCGCGGTGCCAGAAGGCGCTCAGGGACATCCTCCTGTTCGCCATGGGCAGGAAGGCCGATTATCAGTCTCGCACCATGGGCGATCTCCTGCCTGTCAAGGTCGACACGGCCAACGCCGGCATGATCGGCTGGTCGAACGGGGGAAACATCGCCCTTATCACCCTGTCCAGGTACGCAAACGAGCTATCCTCGCTGAAGTGGCTGGCGTTTTTTGAAAGCCCGGTGGGGTCTCTTTTCATGCCGCCGGCCCTGGGCGGCGTCCAGGACTTCATCCTGAACAAGCATTACCGGCAGGGCAGCTGCGCCACCGGCAACTGTCTTGTCGACTTTCGCAAACTGGCATACCAGGCCGACGCGCAGAAGAGCCCCGGCGCGCACAAGCGGGCCGGTGAGCCGGAGGTGAGGGGCGTTGTCTTTTTCGACGAGAACAAGAACAAGATCTGGGATGAGACAAGCGAGTTTGCCTTCCCCTACGCCGCGGTGCCGACCGTGCCCAAGCAGATCTACCCGCCGGCGGTCACCGGCGCGCTTTTGCGCTTCAAGATCTTCGAGAAGATGGTCCCCGTAAAGAAAGCGCCTCCGCCCGGGGAGGCCGAAGAAGGGGCCGAAAAGCGAAAGGAGAAGGAGAAAAAGGGCGACGTCCAGGCGGAAAAGGAGAAAGAGGAGGCGCCCAGGCTCGAGCTTAAGGTCGTCTGGCCGGAGGAGATTGCCACCCTCGAGGAGAGCGAGACGTTCTTTGCCGAGGAGGACGGCTCGCTTTACCTCAAGGACGTCTGCCGCAAGCTCCCCCACCTGCTGGTGGACGTCTTCGGCAGCCGGATCGACCACCTGCAGGCTCAGCCGGATCACCCGCACGTGGCCTTTCTCTACAACAGCTTCCTGGCCAACAAGATAGCGCTGGTCCGGCTGAACCCGGACCCCCTCTATGTAAGCCAGCTTTCGGGCATGAGCGCGCGCAACTTCGTTGACAACAAGCCCAACGCCTCCATCGACGCCTCGACGATCGAGATCTTCCTGGAGCCGGAGGGATTCCTCCCCGACTACGTCTTCATGAGCGCGGCGGCAGCCGAGCTTGCCGACCGCCAGCACACCGGCAAGCTGGAGCCCAATCTGCAGGCGCCGCTGGTCAACTACAGCAACGGGGCCGAGCCGTCCCCGCCGGCCAGGACCCCTTCCAGGTAAGCGAGATCACGATCGAGGTGCTCTTCGGGCGGGGCATTAGATGGGAATCTCCCCATGCCCTGCGTAATCCCCCGAATCGACTCGGCTATGAACTGGCGGTACCTTACCGGCAGCGGGTCCGGCGGGCAGGCCGGCCGGGGCAAGCCGGCAGCCAAGGAAGCACCGGGCGCCAGCAAGGCAAAAGCAGGCAACCGAGAGGTCTTTTTAATGGCAGACAAAATGAGCCTTTTTACCAAAGCCGAGCGCGTGGCCCAGGTTACCGCCGAAGGGCTCGCGGAGTGGCCGGCCGGCATGGTCCACGGCATCGAAAACGACCTCAAGCCAAAGAACTGGGGACGGGACCTGGAGATGATCGGCACCTCGGCAGCAGCCGGCGCCCTCCTGCGCACGATCCTCCCCGAGTCGGGGGCGGTGGCCACGGCCGCCGGCCTTGTCATGGGCGGCACCTTCGCGCTCGACGGGCTGAAGCCGGTAGCGCAGGCCTGCAAGCTGGTGACCACCGACAGCAGCCGGGGCGCCATGTCGCGGGCAGCCCGGGTGATGGGCGACGGGCTCGGGCAGTGGACGGTCGACGGGGGCATCTCGATGCTTGCCGGCGGGCTGGCGGTCAGGGCCACCCCCGGCGCCTGGAGGAGCGTGGCGCCGAAGACCTGGGAATCAATAGAATCATTCAAGGCCACCCACCTGGCCGGCACATCTCCCCTGGCAACGGCGCTTACAGGGGCCGGCACCAGCTTTTCCGCCAGGATGAGCGCGCTGGCCGACCGGCTTGATCCGCCCAGGCCGGGCGCCGACAGTCTCAGCGCCGACCAGCTTTCCCAGGCAGCCCGGGCCGCCAGGAGCGGACTGGCGGCGGATGCGCGCAGCGAGAGCCTCTACCGCAACGGCATGACCGGCTCCGACGGCCACTCGCACGGTCTGGACGGCACGGTGGAGCTGCTCCTTGCGGGCCGCGACCCGATTGCCGTGCCGGCTGCTGGGAAGACCGCCCCGGCAACGCTTGACGGTCTGGATCTCAGCCAGCCAAACGGCATAGCGCTGGCCGGCGAAATAGAGACTCCCAGCGGGCTGCGCCCGCTGCCCTCGGATACCGCAGCCGGGACCGTTGAGGCTGGACGGGACGCGGGGTCCGGGACGGCGCAGACGGAGGCTTTGCGGATCCTCAACCTGAAGACCATGTCCGCCCAGGCTCAGGCGACCAGGGCCAGTCTCGGCTCGATCTCCGACGTGCAGGGCATGGTGATGGACGCGGTCAACCGCACCACAGGCGCCGTCGATGTACGAACCAACCCGAAGGCGACCATCCTCAAGGGCTACGATGAGCCGGTCCAGTCCATGTTCTCGCTGGCCGAGCAGGTAAACGCTGATCCAGCCAACTTCGTGCAGGTAGGCGATCTCTTCACCCGCTTCGCCGACGCGGCCGTCCAGTCCGGCACCGGCGACGTCTCGGACATCGGCGCCCACATCGGTCGTTTCAACCGCTACGCGCAGGAGAACCTGACCACCTACCAGCGCAACATCATAAAGGCCGGCATCGACCCGCAGGTGGCCCTTAAGAGAAAGGTGGTGGCGCCCCTGGGCGAGGCGACCTCCGATGTCCAGCAGATAGGCGTCGACAATGCCGGCAACCCGGTTTACGCGCACGAGGGGCCGCACACGGTGCGCGCGATTTACGGCCCGCACGGCGAGCCGGTCTGGCCCATCGACCTCATCAAGTACCCGATCCGGGAGATGGGCATGCGCGGCGTGCAGACAAGCGGCATCTACGGGCACGAGTTGATGCACGACCAGTTCGGTCGCCTGGGCGAATTCGATCCCGAGGTCAGGGACGCCAAGCTGGGCGACGCGGCGGCGAGAGCCCTGGGCGCGGACGCTGGCAAGACCGTGAACCTGCCCAACGGCGGCGTCGACCCGCAAAAGGTTCTCCTGAACAATATCGAGCGCCAGGCGGCCCAGATCGACCCGGCCCGGAAGGACGCCTTCCTCACCGAGGCGCTGCAGCTCGACCCGCAGTCGAAGGTGGTGAAGGCGGCGCAGGCGGCCGACAAGGTGCTGGGCGCCAACGGGCGGCGCCTGGTGCAGGTGCCCGGCAACGGCAGGATGCCGCTCGACGTGTTCGTGGCCAACATCGCCGCCATGGCCGACACCCGCAGCCCGGTCGACGTGCTGGCCGAGGCTCAGGGCAAGGGCAATCCCGCGGCCACGGAGCAGCTCGTCTCCAGCAATGTCGACAAGATCCTGGGCGGCAACGGCGAAAGCCAGATCCCGCAGGCGGACGGCAGCACGCTCTCGCTCAAAGACACGGTCTTGAAGGTGAGCGCGATGTCGCGCAACCCGCACTTCCACACCTACGGCGAGCCGCTGCCCGGGAGCATGACCAACCAGGAGATCCTGGTCAACCTGGCCAAAGCCTGGGCGGACGAGACCTTCGCCGACTGGGGCGCCGCCGCCGAGTCCGGTCAGACGGCCGCCCCCTACTTCCAGGCGCTGCGCAAGGACGGGATGCTCTCGCGCGGCACGGTCATGGGGCAGGAGATGCGCAGCGCCGACAACCCGCTGGGCATCGAGGCGCACCCGGTGGACAAGCTGCGACCGCGCTATCAGGCCGCGCTCATCCGGGCGCTGGCGACGGCCAAAGGCGGTCACGACCAGCTCCTGCTCGACTGGGCCGACGCGCTGGACAAGTACTCACGGGATGCCGGCCAGCCCGGCGACATCAAGATCGCCAGCATGGACGCGCCCGGGCAATCGATCACCATCCCCGAAACCGTAATGGACAGGTTCATTCCCGAGCTGGTTCACCAGCAGTTGAGCACGCCGCTGCCGCGCCTTGAGGGCCGCACCCTTTTCGACATCCTGCCCGACCTGCGCAAGAACTTCCGTGTCAACGACAGCCTCTCCGATAAGTGGGTGGAGGCGATCAGCAAGGGCGCCTCCCCGGAGACGGTCCCCTTCGATCCCACCTCAACCAAGATCACCCACGTCTTCGGCGCCGGGCAGCTGGCCTTCCTGAAGCTTGTCGCCGGCGGCATGGAGCCGATAAGGGCCAACGAGGCCGTCAACCAGTTCTCCGACTACTTCGGCAACAAGTTCCTGGCCAGCGACCCGCACGCGCAGACGACCTTCGCCAAGAAGCTGCAGATCGCCCCCCGCCAGACGATCTCGCAGCTGCCCACGATCATGAGCCGGGGCATCGCCAACACCCTGCGCGCGCAGCCCGCCGGCAACAATCTGCTCGGACGGTTCAAAGGCAACGCGCTCGCCATCGCCAGTGGTAGCAGCAGCTACCTCCTGCAGGATCTGCTCGGGCTGCACAACCTGCAGCAGAACATGCTGGCCGGCAGCGACGCCGCCCGGAAGCGCTGAGCCAGGCCCGGATCGCCGGAACACGGCCCGGTCATGCCGGCGCCCGAGCCGCCCGGCTGGTGCAGTGTCGCGCAAGCGATATAATAAGGTCTGGCACGCAACCCACAGCGAGGCTCATCAAATGCTGAACAGCCCAGTCGACATCGCTATCATCGGCGGCGTATTGCTGCTGTTATTTGGACCCAAGAAGCTACCCGAGATAGGCAAGGCGCTGGGCCAGGGCATCGGCAACTTCAAGAAATCCCTGCAGGAAGCGCAGGACGAGGTAAAGACGGCCCTCAAGGAGGATCCGGCGCAGGCCGGCCAGCCCGGTCAGGAGAAGCCCGGCGAAAAGATCGTCAAGGACTCATGATAAGGACCCCGGGCCACGATCCCGGCCCCGCACCAGGACCGAACCGATGCCTAACTTCCAGGTTGTCTCCAGATTCCAACCGGCCGGGGATCAGCCCAGGGCCATAACGCAGCTGGCCGACGGCGTCGACCGGCAGGTCCGCTATCAGACGCTATTGGGCGTCACCGGCTCCGGCAAGACGATGACCATGGCCCACGTGATCGCCAGGACACGGAAGCCGGCATTGGTGCTCGCCCACAACAAGACCCTGGCAGCGCAGCTTTGCAACGAGTTTCGCGAGTTTTTTCCGCACAACGCGGTCGAGTACTTCATCAGCTACTACGACTACTACCAGCCGGAGTCCTACATCCCCTCCACCGATACCTACATCGAAAAGGAAGCGAACATCAACGACGAGATCGACAGGCTGCGCCACTCGACGACCAGGTCGCTGTGGGAGCGGGACGACGTGGTGGTGGTGGCGTCGATCAGCTGCATCTACGGGCTCGGAGTCCCCGAGCGCTATCTTTCGGCGGCGCTCGAGCTGGCCGTAGGGCAGACGATCGACCGCCAGGATCTGGCCCGGCAGCTGGTGGGCATCTACTACGATCGAAACGACATGGTGGTCGAGCGCGCCCGCTTTCGCGCCCGCGGGGACGTGGTGGAGATCTATCCCTCATACGAGGAGCGGGTAATCCGGGTCGAGCTTTTCGGCGATGAGATCGAGCGGATAGCGGTCGTCAACCCGGTCACCGGCGAGATCGAGGATCTGCCGGCGACGGTGCGCATCTACCCGGCCAAGCATTACGTAACCGATGAGGACGAGCTGGAGCGGGCGATCGCTCAGATCGAGCTCGAGCTTGCCGACAGGCTCGACGAGCTTCAGCGGCAGGGCAAGCTGGTGGAAGCCCAGAGGCTGAGCCAGCGCACGCGCTTTGATATCGAGATGCTGAAGGAGGTCGGCTATTGCAACGGGATCGAGAACTACTCGCGCATCCTGGACAACCGCGCCCCCGGGCAGCCGCCGCAGACTCTGATCGATTACTTCGTGCGCAAGTACGGCCGTGACGGCTTTCTCACCTTCATCGACGAGTCGCACGTCACCATCCCGCAACTGAACGGCATGTATCACGGCGATCGCTCGCGCAAGGACACGCTCGTCGAATACGGGTTTCGCCTGCCCTGCGCGCGGGACAACCGGCCTTTGACGGCCGACGAGTTCTGGGCGCGCGTGGGCAAGGTGATCTTCGTTTCGGCGACCCCGGCTGATTACGAGCTTACGCACAGCGGTCAGGTGGTCGAGCAGGTGATCCGCCCCACCGGTCTGGTGGACCCGGAGGTGGAGGTGCGTCCGATAAAGGGGCAGATAGACGATCTGATAGCGGAGATCAAGGGCCGGTCGGCGCGCGGCGAGCGGGTGCTGGTGACGACGCTCACCAAGCGGATGGCCGAGGATCTCACCGAGTACCTGCAGGAGGTGGGCATCCGCGTGCGCTGGCTGCACAGCGACGTCAAGGCCCTCGAGCGGGTCGAGCTGCTGCGCGACCTGCGCCTGGGCGCCTACGACGTGCTGGTGGGCGTCAACCTGCTGCGGGAGGGGCTCGATCTGCCGGAGGTCAGCCTGGTGTGCATAATGGAGGCCGACAAGGAAGGGTTCCTGCGCGCCGAGCGATCGCTTATCCAGACGATCGGGCGGGCGGCGCGGAACGCGGGCGGGCAGGTGATCCTCTACGCCGACCGCGTGACCGACTCGATGAGCCGGGCGCTCAAAGAGACGGATCGCCGCCGGCATATGCAGCTGGCATACAACAAGGAGCACAACATAACGCCAACGACCATCGTCAAGGAGACCGGCAACAGCCTGCTCGAGGCGCTGCGAGGCAACAGGGATTCTTATGCGGCCGGGCAGGCGCAGAGCCTGTCCCACCGCTTGCCGCAGGAGCCGGCGGCCGCTGCGCTTGGCAAAGATCTCCCGCGGGCGATCAAGAAGCTGGAGAGCGAAATGCGCCAAGCCGCCAAAATGCTCGATTTCGAGCGAGCGGCCGAGCTGCGGGATCAGTTAAAAGTTCTACAGGAATACGCGGCCAGCAAGTGGCAGAGCAAGTCCTGAAGCGGGTCTCGTTGCGGTCTTCAAACCGTGCTCACGCAGTTAAACTACCTTAACACGATGCGCCACGCCTGCTTGCCGTCCTTATACTAGGCTGCGAGCCTTGCCAAGCACAGCCGCGTGCAGTTCATCGGCCAGCCGGTTGAGAGGGAAGCTGTGGAACCTTATGGAATTGTTTATTTCCCTCTTGAATACGTGTTGGACGCCTATGATACTGCCGCGGTCGTAACTCCCGACCAGATTTCGTTCGAGGCCACGACGGCCGCCCTGAGGATAGTAAGGGTCAGACAGAGAACGAGCTCTCGGAGCCGAGCATTGTCCACGGACTACCGCTGCCTGTCAGGCCCGATCACGTCACTATCCTGAAAACGAGGGAATCATGGCAAAATCCAAATCCGCCGATACCGAACGTGGCATGACCAACATTCTGGTCGAAGATGAAAATATCGCCAAGCGCAACGAGCTTGAAGACCTGGAGCTGCTTGACGAATCGGATCAGTTCACAATCATCGACGACGAGGAAGAGCCGCTCGAGGACGACGACGAGCCGGTCGAGATCCCCTCGAGCCGTGAGATAGCCACCGAGGACTCGGTGCGTTTGTACCTGCGCGAGATCGGTCGCATTCAGCTCCTGAAGCCCGACGAGGAGATCGAGCTTGCCCGCAAGATCCTGCAGGGCGACATGATGGCCAAGCGCAAGCTGGTGCAGGCCAATTTGCGACTGGTGGTCTCCATCGCCAAGAAGTACATCGGCCGCGGCCTGTCCTTCCTGGATCTGATTCAGGAAGGCAACCTGGGCCTGATCCGCGCCTCCGAAAAGTTCGATCACGAGCGGGGCTACAAGTTCTCCACCTACGCCACCTGGTGGATTCGCCAGGCGATCACCCGCGCGCTTGCCGATAAATCGCGGACGATCCGCGTGCCGGTGCACATGGTCGAGACGATCAACAAGCTCAAGAAGGTAACCCGCCAGCTGGCTCAGGAGCTCAATCGCAAGCCGACCGAGCAGGAGCTGGCCAGGTCGATGGAGGTCTCGCTGGCCAAGCTGCACGAGATCATAAAGGCCGCCAAGGAGCCGATCTCGCTCGAGACGCCGATCGGCAAGGAAGAGGATTCCCGCCTCGGCGACTTCATCGAGGACAGCGAAACCGATCGTCCGGAGACGACGGTCACCCACGAGCTGCTGCGCCAGGATCTGGCCAAGATGCTCAACGAGCTCACCCCGCGCGAGCGGGATGTTTTGCGCCTGCGCTTCGGCCTCGACGACGGCCGCCAGCGCACGCTCGAGGAGGTCGGGCAGCTTTTCACGGTCACTCGTGAGCGCGTGCGCCAGATCGAGTTCAAGGCGCTGCGGAAGCTGCGCCAGCCGGGACGATCCTCCCGTCTGCGCGAGTATCTCTAAGATATGTCACAGGGGCGGCGCGCTGCGTCGCCCCTGGCGCTCGGGGCGGCTGTGGCCTGTCAGGGAGACAATGAGATGAGCTATTCGGATGATCCCGCCTCACCCGCCACGCCGTTTTCCGGCGACGAGACCGGAGAGATTTTCCAGGCACCGGATCTGGTGCTGGACTCGCCGACCACCAGCGAGCGATTTGTCGAGACCCAGTCCGGCTTTCTGGTGGTGGTGAAGCAGCAGGAGGACAAGCAGGCGCTGTCCGTCAAGCGGCAGCTGGGCACTCCCCCGACCAGCTCGGTGGTGCTCACCCCCGACGAGTCGGTCAAGCTCTCCCGCATCCTGAGCGGCTCGCCGGCCGCCCGTCCCCGGGCGCCGGCAGCGCGGGCGGAGCACTGGCTTGCCGCGCAGCAACTGGCAGGCCAGCCCGCAGGCAGGGTCGAGGGCAAGTTCAAGCAGGCCGCCCGAGGGATCGTCCTGCCCGTGCTGCTTTCCATCTTGCTGGGAATATCCATTGCCTACCTGGCCCAGTCGGCCAGGCTTCCCGGTCGCAAGGTCCTGGTCAGCGCCCCGGCCGACCCGCTGGAGGCCAGACGCCTGGATGCGCTCCTGCGGGGCTTCGTCTTAAACCTGCTCGATTTCAACCCGGACACCTACAAGGTCTCTCAGGTGCGGGCGATGGCCCAGATGAGCCCGGAGCTCATGCGCTCTTACTGGCAGGACACGCATTTCCCGCTCACGGCCAGGCAGCTGAAGGCGCTGGCGCAGGGCACCACGGTGACCATCGAGCAGGTGACGCCGCAGAGGCTTGACGCGCGGACCATCCAGGCCGATGTCTACGCCAATCTGGTCCGGGCAGGCTCCGGCGCCAGAAACCCGATTCACCTGCGCCTGCAGGTTGAGCTCGATGCCGAGGGCAACCCGCGCATAACCGAGCAGAAGGACGTGACCGCAGGCCCGCCGCAGCGGTGAGCCTGCGTCCGCACGCCGGCTCACCGCCACCGCTTCTGCCGGGTCCGGTCGGGGATGCGGTGGCGCCGCCAGCCGGTCCCGCAGCTCAACGGCCGGGCTCGTCCGCCCGCCCCCCTGCCCGTCCGGCCTGCTCTGCCCGGCGTCGGCACGACCGCCTGGATGCCAGCAAGACCAGGAGGGCGAAACCGGCGAGCGCCCCGGCCGAGTCGATCAACACGTCGGCGACGGCGGGGCTGCGCCCCGGCACAAAGGACTGGTGCCATTCATCGAGGGCGGCGCAGGCGATTGTGGCCAGGATAGCCGCATCCGACCGGGCCAGCGCCCTGCCAGGCGCCCGCCGGGCCGCCAGGGCGTTGCGCCAGAGGACAAAGAGGATCAGGTACTCCAGGAAGTGGGCGGCCTTGCGCACCGGCACATTCATCACCGCGCCGAGGAACCTCTGCGTGGTCCTTCCCGAATATGGCTGGTCGGAGAAACAGTAGATGATCACCAGCCAGGCGGCCAGCAGGAGCCAGGGCACGAGCTTCCGCGCCGGGGCGCGGCCCCGGCTTGCCATGCCGCCGTCGCCCGATCGCTTCCTCACCTGCCGCTGGCCCGCTTGCCGTGGGCGCGGCCGGAAACCGCCGGGTGATCCTTCAAGAAATAACGCCAGTGATGCTCCTGCCCGCGGGAGATGCCGATCCGCTCGGAGGTCAGCACGCCCCTGTCCGGCACGGGACTGCCCGGGCAGATCCACAGCCCGGATGCCGGGGACATAAGGCTCACCCCGTTTTCCCTGCCGGTTATCTGCCACTGCCGGCACAGCTTGCCGGGACCGTCGCAGCCCCGGGAGTCGACCGCCCGGATGAGGACGGCGCCCGGGACGCCGTCCGGCTCCGTGACCACGTTCAGGCAGAAGTACATGCCGTAAATAAAGTAGACGTATGCCACCCCGGGCGGCCCGAACATGACCGCTGTGCGGGGGGTCCGGCCGCGAAAGGCGTGGCAGGCTGGGTCGTAGGCGGTATAGGCCTCGGTCTCCACGATCTTGCCGCTCAGGATGCGCTCGCCGTCCAGAGCCCGGCAGAGAACGGCGCCCAGTAGATCGCGCGCCACCGCCGGCGCGTGGCGCTCGTAAAACTCCCGAGGGTAAGCTTTCAACAGGTCTGGCAAGGCGGTGGCGCTGGGTCGGCGATGTGAGCAGTTTAGCAAGGCCCTGGCGTGCGTGCCCCATTGCCTCTATCTAATGCCGGCAGCAGGCAAATTGTGGACAATAGCCTGGCGGAGCCTTCGACCGGCAGGGAGGCGCGGCGGGCGACAGGCCGGGGCGGGCAGGCAGAGCCTTTCTGCCCGCAGGGGGCCTGGACGGGTGGCCAGGCAGGCGGGCGAGCGGCGCGAGCCGGGAGCGATTACGTATGTGCGGCATCACCGGCTATCTCAATGTCAACGGGCACCCGGTCGACCCGGCTGACGGCACGCTGGCGGCCATGTGCCGGACCATCGTCCACCGGGGACCGGACGACGAGGGCATGCTTGTCATGGGGCCTGCGGCCCTGGGCATGACCAGGCTATCGATAATCGATGTAAAGACCGGCCGCCAGCCGATCGGCACCGAGGACGGCTCGGCCTGGATCGTCTTCAACGGGGAGATCTACAACTTTCAGGAGCTGCAGGAGCAGCTCGTCGCCCGCGGGCACACGCTCAAGTCGCGCAGCGACACCGAGACGATCGTCCACCTCTACGAGGAGTACGGCGTGGAGTGCCTGCGTTTTCTGGAGGGGATGTTCGCCTTCGCCATCTGGGACCACGAGAGGCAGCGGCTCTTTATCGCCCGCGACCGCCTGGGTGAAAAGCCGTTGCACTGGGGCGTCTTCGGCGGGCAGTTCATCTTCGGCTCCGAGATAAAGGCCATCCTTGCCCACCCGGCCGCGCGCAAGGAGCTGAACCCGCTGGCGCTGCAGAAGTACCTGGCCCTCGAGTACGTGCCGGCGCCGCACTCGATCTTTGCCGGCATCGAGAAGCTCCTGCCCGCCCACTACCTTCTGGTCGAGCGGGGGCTGGTCAAGGTCAAGAGCTACTGGGAGCCGGCCGGCTATCCGTTGAATCTCTCCGAGGGCGAGGCAGCCGAGCGGCTTGTCTTTCTTCTGGGCAGCGCGACCAGGCTGCGCCTGGTGTCCGATGTGCCGCTGGGGGTGTTTCTTTCCGGCGGGGTCGACTCGTCGAGCATCGCCGCCCTGGCTGCCGCCGGCCGCACCGAGAAGCTGAAGACGTTCTCCATCGGTTTTGCCGACCGCTCCTTCGACGAGAGCGAATACGCGGCCGAGGTGGCCCACCACCTGGGCACCGAGCACGAGGTGGCCGTCTTCGACCCGACGACCGCCCTCGAGAACATGGAGGAGCTCTGGCAGGTGCTCGACGAGCCGATGGCCGACGCCTCCATCATCCCCACCTACTTTCTCTCCAAGATGGCCCGGCAGCACGTCACCGTCGCCCTGGCCGGCGAGGGCGGCGACGAGCTTTTCGGCGGCTATCCCACCTACCAGGCTCATCGCCTGGCCGCCTTGTGGAAGATGATGCCCAAGTCGCTCAGGCAGGGCGTCCTTGAGCCGGCGATCAGGAGCCTGCCCGTTTCCCACAACAACCTGAGCCTGGATTACAAGGCCAAGCGGTTCATCTCGGCCGTCGAGGACCCGCCGGTCAAGCGCCACCTGCGCTGGATGGGCTCGATCCCGGTCACCGAGCACGCAAGGCTCATCGCCCCCGAGCTTATTACCATCGCCTCCGAGGACAAGCTCTACCCCAACCTGCCGGTGAGCTCGTCGGGGGGCGCCAGCAGCCGGGACATCATCTCCACGATCATGCAGGTGGACCTGGCCACCTACCTGGCCGACGACCTGCTGGTCAAGTCGGACCGCGCCTCGATGGCTGCTTCCCTGGAGGTGCGCCTGCCTTTCCTGGCCTTTCCGCTGGTGGAGTTCGCGCTCTCGCTGCCCACCGAGCTCAAGATCAAGGGCATGAAGACCAAGTACCTGCTCAAAAAGGCGATGGCGCCCCAGCTGCCCAGGCGGACGCTCGCCCGCCCCAAGAAGGGTTTCGGCATCCCGGTGGCGAAGTGGCTGCGCCACGAGTTCAAGGGGGTGCTCGAGGAGCTTGTCTGCGAGGAATATATAAAACGGCAGGGCATATTCCTCTGGCCGTATGTCCAGAAGCTATTATCCGAGCATGCCGAGCGCCGTGTCGATCGTCGCAAGGAGCTGTGGACGCTGCTTATGTTCCAGTGCTGGTGGCGCAAGTTCCTGGGCTCGTAGCCCATACCGCAGGCCATGCGGGGCGGCCGCCCGCGCGGTTCCGCCCATTGGATAAAATATACTTATTCAGGGAGGGCGCAGACCGGCAGTGACGAGCGCAAACAAGATGACGCGGCAGCAGGATTCCCCGGGGCACGAGGAGTTCTTAGACGCCGTGCGGCGCCACGTCTGCCACTTGCTGGGCTTTGATTACGGGCTCATCGACCTGGTGCGCAGCCACGAGATTGTCAACCTGGTCTCCTTCACGGCCGGCGGCGAAGACGACGAGCAGGCTGCACTTGTCGCCGGTCTGTGCGACGAGCATCAGCAACCGCTGACGGTGGCACACACGCTCACCGCCCAGAAGGTCAAGCAGACCCAGAAGCCCTGGATCGGCCGGGCTTATTCTGCTGCCGGGCCGGCAGCAGGCTTCCCGTACGTGATCGTCCCCATCATGGACGAGTCGGGCGACAACATGGGCCTGGTCAAGGGGCTCATCCGTGTCGTCTCCTTCGATGAAGCCCGCGAGATAAGCGAGAAGGATCTGTCGACGCTCAAGCTCTTCTGCCAGCACCTGGCCAACCGCCTGCCGGAGATCGCGCCCGGCGAGCGGGACGAGGCCCACAACGTGCCGCTGGAGGCCGAGACCGTCCTTGTCGTTCATTCCAGCCGGCACATGAGGCGCCGTCTCTCCCGGGTTCTGGCCGGCAGGTACCACATCCTCGAGGCTGATTCCGGCTCGAGAACCCTGGAGCTCATCGGCGCAAGCCACGTCGACCTGATCGTCCTGGACAGCGAGGTTGAGGGCACATCCGGGTACGCGCTCTGCCGCGTGCTCAAAGAATCGCCGCACTGGAAGCACATCCCGGTTATCCTTGTCACCGCGGAGTCGAACACGGCCGGCAAGGTGGAGGGGCTCAACGCAGGCGCGGACGACTGCCTGTCCGAGAGCTGCCACGAGGCGGAGCTAATGGCCAGGGTGCGCGCGTCCCTGCGACTGCGGAAGAACGAGCGCGAGCTGTCGGTGCAGCGCCAGCTGCTGGACGACTACGCGCAGCGCCTGGAAGGCGAAATGGAGAAAGCCCGGCAGGCCAACCACAAGTTCTCCCGGGACAACGCCATGCTCGACCAGCTCAACCGCGAGCTCAAGGCCAGCCGCTTCAAGGAGCAGGTCCTCATCGGACAGGAGCAGCTGCTGCACCGGATAAGCGACATCATCAGGATGTCCTTCAACATGAACGAAAACGTGGGCAAGATGCTGGAGGAGCTGGCCGGACACTTCTCGCTCGATTGCTGCTTCGTCATCCTGCCCAGCGACGACGAGCCGGCCGACACCATCCGCAGCGAATACGTCACCGCCGACGAGTACGCGCTCATGCCGCGCGACGAGGACCTGGCGATCCTGGAGATCTTCCGGGAAAATTTCCAGCCGCAGCAGGCGCTGATCGTCAGCGACGTGAGCAGGGACCGGCTTGTCGAGCCGTTCCGCCGGAAGGTTCTCACCACCTATCCGGTCCGCTCGCTCTTCTACGTGCCGATCACCTACGAGGAGAAGCTGCTCGGGCTTCTGGGCGGGCACAAGTGCGAATCGGAGACAGTCTGGACGACCGAGAACAACAACTTCCTCAAGTCCGTAAGCGATCAGCTCTCGAGCGGGGTCACCAACGCCCGGCTCTACGCCCGGGTGCAAAGGCAGGCGATCACCGACGGTCTCACCGGGCTGTTCAACCACCGCACCGGGCAGGAGAAGCTGGCCGATCAGCTGCGGCTGGCCGAGCGCTACCAGCGCAATCTGGCGGTGGTGATGATCGACGTCGATCACTTCAAGTCGATCAACGACTCCTACGGCCACCCGTGCGGGGACACGGTATTGAAGACGCTGGCACGCATCATCCGCAGCGACTGCCGCGACGTGGACATCCCGGTGCGCTACGGGGGGGAGGAATTCCTGCTCGTCCTGCCCGAGGTGAACCAGGAGGGCGCCCTCGTGGTCGCCGAGCGTATCCGCAGGCACGTGGCCCGGGAGGTGATCAAGCACGAGGAGATCGAGATCACGGTCACGGCCTCGCTGGGCGTGGCCGCCTACCCGGAGGACGCGGAGGGCGCCCAGGCGCTGCTCGATCTGGCCGACAAGGCGCTGTACATGTCCAAGCGGCTGGGACGCAACCAGGTGCACTCGGCTGCCGACCTCATCTTCACCGACTTCAGCTCCGGGCAGGGCGCCGCGGCCGCCGGGGGCGAGGCGTCGAAGGCCGCCCCGTCGCCCGCCCGGGGGGCGGTCGAGCCCGGTCAGCCGCCGGGGGCGCTGGCGGACGAGCTGGTGCCCGAGGTGGTGGAGATGGTCAAAGCCCTGGCCAGCGCGCTTTACTCCAAGTCCGAGTACAACAAGGAGCACCACCTGGAGACCGCCCGCTTCGCCGAGCTGCTGGCCAAGGTCATGGGGCTCTCGCAGCAGCAGGTCGAGCAGATCCGGGTGGCGAGCCTCCTTCACGATGTCGGCGTTCTCTCCATCCCCGAGACGATCATCAACAAGTCCGGGCTGGTCACCGACGACGAAATGGAGATCATCACCCAGCACCCGCAGCTGGGGGCGCAGCTTTTGCGCCCGATTCACGCGCTCAAGGATATCTGCGACATCGTGGAGAACCACCACGAGTGCTGGGACGGAAGCGGCTACCCGAAGGGGTTGAAGGGGGAGGAGATCCCGCTGCCGGCGCGCATCCTCTCGATAGTCGACGCCTATCACGCCATGATCTCCGACCGGCCGTACAGGCCGGCGATGACCACCGACCAGGCCAGGCAGGCGCTCCGCAACGGCGCCGGCAGCCAGTGGGATCCGTTCCTGGTGGATATCTTCATAGCCGTCCTGGACAGCCTGGAAAAAGAGCAGGAGAGCAGAACTTGAGCGCGGTCTAGAACCAGGCGCTGGTTACCTCGGCGCCGGCGCTTTCGGCCCAGGGCATGCAGGCGGGGGGCACAGCCCCGGCCAGGGTCTTGCCGGCGCCGCGCCCCGGCGCCCCCGCCCTGTAGCCGGCCGCCAGGCCGGAGCCAGAGCCATCCCCGCTCAGCGGCACAGGCGGCATGCCCTCCCAGGCGAACCGCTTCTCCGCTGCCGGGACCGCATAGCGCCCGCTGAGCGGCGGGCCGGCTGCACCGGCAAACGTGAGCCCGGCAAGCTCGGACAGGTCGAAGGCGGGCTGGTTTTCCGGGGCCGCTGCCGCCGGCCCCTCAGCGGCCGGCCCGGCGCCGCCATCCTGCTGGGCGTCCCCGCCGACCCGCGCGGACAGTCGCTCGACGCCGAAGTCGGCCACGCACCTTTCGGCCAGCTCCAGCCGGTGCTCATCGATGTAGCTTTGCGCAAGCGCGATCTGATTCTCCTCCAGGTAGGAGGCCGGCTGCTGCATCTGATGGTCGAGCAGGTAGCGCTGCGCCAGCTCCAGCGGGTGCTCGAGAACATAGTTCTGCGCCAGCTCACCGGCATACCGGTCCACGTATGACTGGTCGAGCGCGTGCCGGCGCGCGTACTGGCTGGCCAGGTAGAACAAGGACAGCTCGAGCTGGTGCTCCCGCAGGTAAGCCTGGGCAAAAGCCCGGGCGTGGTTCTTGACGAAGCCGGCTGCCTCCTGCATGCGCCCGGCAAAGCGCTGGCGCACGTAAAGCTCGGCCAGCGCCGTCTCCTGCTCGGCGGTGAGGCGGCCGTTGCCTGGGCTGGCGCTGCCCGCCATCCCGTCGGCCGGCCGATCACCCTGGCTGCCCTTTTCTTGCCCGCCCATCTTCGGCTCCTGCCCCGGCCCCTTGCCTTCTATCTACCCACCGGCTGCGCCGGATATCACGGCGGCCGAAAAGGTCCGTCCGGTCGTCCGCAACCGTGATCAAACCAGGACAATCTGGCAAATTTGTGAAACCCGGGGGCTCAATTCGAGCCGTCCTTCTTGTCGTCCTTTTTGATGTCGGGGAAGGGGTTGTTGGCCTGAAGCTCGCTCAGGTTGCGCTCGCCTATCTCCTTGAGGATCTTGCCGCGCTTGAAGAGCTTGTCGTTGTGGGACGACTCGCCCTTCTTCATCATCGACTCGCCCTTGCTTATCAGGTCCTTGTAGCGCTGCATGTTGGCCTTGTACTTTTTCTGCATGCGCTTCTCGTCGTCGCTGTAGTCGCCGGCGCCGCCCATGCCCGCGTTGCCGGTCGGCGGCGGGTTGGAGGCGCTGGGGGCGCCGCCGGGCATCGTGCTGCCGAAAAAGTCGTTCGGGCCGGCGAGAGCCTGCGGCACCGCCGCCGACAGGGCGGCAGCGGCCGAAAGCAGTATCAGATCTCTTCTCATTGGGTACTCTCCTTGCGGCGCGCGGTTTGACCGCGGTGATCAGCGCGCTTAAGCCGCGGACAAAACGGGCGATCTCTTTTTGTGAAACTCGGTGGCTTGTTCGAAGGCATGCGCGGCCCTCAAGACCTGCGCATCCCCCAGGGTCGGCCCGATCAGCTGCAGGCCGATCGGCAGCCCGCTTTTGCCGAAACCGCAGGGGATCGAGATTCCGGGCAGGCCGGCCAGATTGACCGGTATGGTGGCTATGTCCGAAAGGTACATCTGCAACGGATCGCCTGTCCTGGCGCCGAACTCGAATGCCACCGTCGGCGATGTCGGGCAGACAAGCAGATCGAACCGGGCAAAGGCCCTGTCGAACTCCTCCTTGATCAATCGCCGCACCTGTTGCGCCTTTTTGTAATAGGCATCGTAATAGCCGGAGGAGAGCGCGTAGGTGCCGAGCATGATGCGCCGTTTCACCTCGACGCCGAACCCCTCCTGCCTGCTCGCCCGGTACATGGAGAGCAGGTCCTCGGCCTGCCGGTGGCGGTAACCGTATTTGACACCATCATAGCGGGCCAGGTTGGCGCTGGCCTCGGCGGTGGCGATCAGGTAATAGACGGCAAGTGCGTGCCTGGTGGCCGGCAGCGACACCTCCTCCACACCGGCGCCCAGCTGCCCGAGCTGCCGGGCCGCCAGCTCTACGGACTCCAGCACCTCCGCATCCATTCCCTGCCCGGTAAGCTCGCTTATGACACCGATTCTCAGCCCCTCAACATCGCCGGTGAGCTCCTTTACGTACTCGGGCACCGGCAGGCTAAGCGAGGTGGAGTCCTTGCCGTCGTGACCGCTGATTACCGAAAGCGTGATCGCCACGTCCTCCAGGCAACGCCCGAGCGGCCCTATCTGGTCCAGGCTGGAGGCGAAGGCGACAAGGCCGAAACGCGATACGCGCCCGTAGGTCGGCTTCATGCCGGCCACCCCGCAGAACGAGGCCGGCTGGCGGATCGACCCGCCGGTGTCGGATCCTAAAGCGATCACCGACATGCCGGAGGCCACGGCCACGGCCGAGCCGCCCGAGGAGCCTCCCGGCACCATTGCGGTATTCCAGGGGTTTCTCGTCGGTTTGAAGCCCGAGTTCTCGGTGGACGACCCCATGGCGAACTCGTCCAGATTGGTCTTGCCGACAAAAATTGCCCCGGCTTCCTGCAGCCGCTCGGCGACCGTGGCCTGGTAGGGCGGCCGGTAGCTCTCCAGGATCCTCGACGAGCAGGTCGTCGGATAGCCTGGCACGCAGATGTTGTCCTTGAGGGCGATCGGCACCCCGGCCAGCGGCGGCAGCACCTCGCCGTCGGCGATGAGCTTGTCTACACGCGCCGCCTGCCTGGCAGCGAGATCCTCCGTCAAACAGTTGAACGCCTGAAGCTCGGGCTCTACGGAGTCGATATGCTGCCGGTGCGCGGCCAATACCTCGCGAGCGCTGACGGCCTTGCCGCCAAGCAGGGCCCGCAGCTCCTGAACCGACTTGCCGACAAGCTCTTTCATCTATTCGGAGAATTTCTTGAAAACCAGGCAGGCGTTGTGCCCGCCGAAGCCGAAGCTATTGGACATGGCCACGGCTACCGGCACATTGCGGCGGGCGACGTGGGGCACATAATCAAGGTCGCAATCCGGGTCCGGATTATCCAGGTTGATGGTGGGCGGGATAGCCGACTGGGCAATCGCCAGGACGGCGATCGCCGCCTCCACCGAGCCAGCCGCCCCCAGCAGGTGCCCGGTCATCGACTTGGTGGAGCTGACCGGGAGCTCCTTGCTTGCCGCGCGCTTACCGAAGACCCGCTTGATCGCTACCGTCTCGGCGCGGTCGCCGACCAGCGTCGAGGTGCCGTGCGCGTTGACATAATCGACCTGCTCCGGTCCCAGGCCCGCATCCCCGAGGGCGGCGAGCATGGCCCGGTAGGCGCCGTCGCCGTCGCCGCAGGGCTGCACGATATCAAAGGCGTCGCCGGTCATGCCGTAGCCGACCATCTCCGCGTAGATATAAGCTCCGCGGGCCCTGGCATGCGAGAGCGACTCTAGGATGAGAATCCCTGCACCTTCGGCCATGACGAAGCCGTCGCGATCTTTGTCAAACGGACGGCTCGCCTTCTCGGGCGCCTCGTTTCTCGTGGACAGGGTCCTGGCCGCGGCGAAGGTGGCCATGCACAGGGCGGTGATGGGCGCCTCGCTGCCGCCGGCAAACATCACATCCGCCTCGCCGCGCTGGATAATCCGGTAAGCGTCGCCCACGGAGTGGGCGGAGGTGGCGCAGGCTGTGACGGTGCAAGAGTTGGGGCCCTTGGCGCCGTGAATGATCGACACCCAGCCGGCCGCCATGTTCACAATCAGCATCGGCACCGTAAAAGGAGAGCAGCGGTCCGGGCCCTTCTCCAGAAGGATCAGGTGCTGCTTTTCGATGGTGTCGAAACCGCCGGCCGCCGACCCTACAACCACGCCCACCCGGGTCGGATCCTCCCGGGACATATCGAGCTTGGCATCGGCTACCGCCAGCCTGCTTGCGGCCACGGCAAACTGAATGAAGCGATCCATCCGCTTGGCCTGCTTCGGCTCCATATATTTGAGCGGGTCGAAATCTTTGACCTCGGAGGCGATCTTGCAGGCGGAGCGGTTTTTCTCGGCAACCAGCGTCACCGGGCCCACCCCCGATTTGCCCGCCAGGATGCCGGCCCAGAACTCATCCTTCCCAGTCCCCACTGAGGTGACTGGGCCGATGCCGGTAACCACTACGCGCTCATTTGCCATTCCAACAGAAGCTTATCAGGTACGGTCTCGTCGAGCCCGCCCCACATGCGGCTAACCGGGACAGGTCCGCCCCGCCCGGTACCGTAGACCACGTACGTTAAATGTGCTGGGCGATGTACTTAACAGCTTCGCCAACGGTCGTGATCTTTTCGGCGTCTTCGTCAGGGATTTCCATACCAAATTCTTCCTCGAGGGCCATGACCAATTCGACCGTGTCGAGCGAATCGGCTCCCAGATCCTTGGTGAAGCTCGCTTCCATGGTCACTTCGTCAGCATTCACGTTCAGCTGAGCGACGGTTACCTTCTTAACTCGCTCGAAGGCTTCCTTTTCTTCCATGAGTCCTTATTACCCCCTTGACGAAAACGCAACGGTAAGAGGCTGTCTGAGACAACCCAGGCTGCTTAGAATATCACGCCGGGCCCGTCATCGTAATCATCGGCCATTCATTTCCCTTTTTTATTAAGCCAGGCAGACGGAGACGAGGCAGCCCATAGCGGGCAGGGCTCGGCAGCCAGGTGTCGGCGGTCGCGGTCAGGGTCGGTGGCCGAAAACTCAACCGATATCGGTTTAACTTTCGAGCCCGCGGTACGCTCGCCGGCCCGCCCCTGGCGGGCGAGTGCTAAACCGATATCGGTTTAACTTCCACCCCCCGCGAGGCCAATCGGCTTGACGGCGGCGATCGCTAAACCGATATCGGTTTAGTTGCCGGCGAACCGTTCCTTCCTGGCAGGCGGATCGGAAGCACACGCTGCCGGGCAGCGCGCCACCTTTTGCCATTTTGTCGACCGGCTCGGGCTATGTGTACAGTCCGCCGTTGACTTCCAGGACCTGCCCGGTCACGTAGGCCCCCGGACCAGCAAAGAAGAGCACGGCTTTGGCGATGTCATCGGGTGTACCCATGCGCCCGAGCGGCACCTTGTCCAGTATCTTGGTGACCACGTCCTGACTCAGGGCCTGCGTCATGGCCGTGTCGATGAAACCGGGCGCCACGGCGTTGCAGGTGATGTTCCGGGAGGCGTACTCGAGGGCGATGGTCTTGGTGAACCCGACTAGCCCTGCCTTGGCCGCAGCATAGTTGGCCTGTCCGAAGTTGCCGTGAACACCGGAGGTGCTGGCGATGTTGATGATGCGCCCTTCGCGCTGCTTGGACATCACCTTCACAACCGGCTTGGTGACCTTGAAGGCCGAGCTCAGGTTCGTGTCGATGACAGCTTGCCACTGCTCCTCGGTCATCCGCATGAACAGCGCGTCCCGGGTAATGCCGGCGTTGTTGACCAGAATGTCGATCCGCCCCCAGCTGTTGACCACGGTCTCGACCATCTTCTCAATGCTCTCGGTGACGGTGACGTTGCAGACCAGCCCCAGCACCTGTCCGCCCTTTTGCTTCAGCTCGTCGGCCGTCTGCTTGACCAGCTCCTCGTTCATGTCCGAGATGACCACCTTGGCTCCCTCATGGAGCATGGCCTCGGCGATTGCCTTGCCAATGCCGCGCCCGGAGCCCGTCACGATGCCGACCCTGTCTATCAAACTGCCCACGTTTTGCTTCTCCTATCATTTCGATTTGTAGCCCGGCGATTACCACAGGTTAATCAATCCCTGGGCTACCGCCTCCAGCCTGTCGCGCTGCGCAATCTTATCAAGCCAGCAGCCCGGAATGGCCGAGGCACCGTGATAAGAGCCGGACAGGGCCCCGACAATTGCTGCCGCCGTGTCCGTGTCGCCACCAGCACATGCGGCAGCGCAAACAGCTTCCTCAAAACTATGCCTGAAAATCAAGAAAATTCCAACTGCCGTGGGTACCCCCTCGTTAACTTCCGGTTGCACATTGACAAGCGAGTAGGGCAGGCCCTGAGCCGGGTGAGCATAATCGAGGTCCGGCGCCACATCGTCCCACCACTCGGCAAAGCGGGGATCGATCTTTTTTGCCACCGCGAACTCCGCTTGCACGTAACGGCGCACCTCCTCCTCGCTTTCCAGGCGCTCGCCCCTGATGAACGAGGCCACGCTGTGGGCCAGGACAGCAGCAGCAGCCCACACCCGGCTGTCGGCCTGCGTGACCTTGGCCTGCCTGGTGGCAATGTCCACCAGATCGCAGCGATCCGGCAGGCAGCCGACCGGAAAAGCCCTGGCCGCGCCGTGGTCGTGGGTAGACTCCAGCGAGCCGTCGTTCACCGGCGCCTCCCCGTCGGCCATCCGTCTCAAGGAAGCAAGGCAAGGAGCACCCGGGCCCCCTTGCAAAAACCGGTCACATTCCAGAAGCGCCGTGAGCCGTCCCTTGAGATCCCCCTCCTTCAGCTCGCCCTGGTTGGCGACAAGCGAGTCGGCCAGCGCCAGCGCCAGATAGATGTCGGCGAGATAGGCGCCGGGCTGGTGGTCTGGCAGGAAGGAGCGGGACAGGCCAGGGCTGAAGTCCCGGAGCCCGACAGGGCCCAGGCTCGACTCAATGTCCCTACGGTTGAGCCCAACGCAGCTGCCGCCCAGGCTATTGGCGCAGGCAGCCCCCAGGATCGCGCCTCGAATCCGGTCGGCAACTTTCTCGTCCAAGCTTCCTTCCCTTATATGGCCGCCTGAGCCTTTCGGCACTCGGTAATTATGCCAGACAGCCACAGGCGTTGGGTAACCTATAACTGCCCTGACCTCCCGGCTGATCGTGCGGCGCCGGATCGCCGCGGCTGCGCGCCAACCGGCCCGCGCCCGGGCCGTTTAGTCAACCCGGCCGTCAAGCAGCTATTATGAAGATCAATGCCGCCCTCGCCTCATCGCCGGAGACCGCTCAATGAGAGCCTGGCCGCAACTTATCTTCGCCACCTTCATCTGCGCCTGGCTGGCCTGGCCGGCCGGTGGGCTATCGGCGGCGCACGCGCAGGGCTTCGGGCCCAACAAGGGCAAATCGGTGATGTACTATCAACAGGCGATGGAGACCTACAAGGCGGGCGACCTGGTCACGGCCATCAACCTGTGCAACAAGGCGATCGGCGCGGACAATCAAAACAAGTACGCGTTTTTGCTCATGGCCCAGGCACAAGCGGACAACGGCGACAACTACAACGCCGAGATGAATTACCGGGCGGCACTGACGCTCGATTACAACTTTCTGGACTGCCGCAACTCTTATGGGATGTTCCTGATGAAGACCGGCAAGCTGCCGCAGGCCCAGCACGAGTTCGAAGAGTGCCTGCGTATCAATCCTCGCTATCCTTTCGCCCACCACCACCTGGGGGAGGTCCTGCAGCGGCGCGGTAACCTCGACCGGGCGATCGAGGAATACGACACGGCCTGCCGCCTGAAGCCGGACTACTGGCAGGCGCTGCAGGCGCTGGGTCTGGCCGTCTTCGAGAAGTCGAAGACAAGCACTGAGGATCTCTCCAAGGCCCTGGAGAAGCTGCAGGTAGCATCAAAGCTGGTTCCGCAGAATCCGGTCATTCATTACAACCTGGGAACAATTCACTGCGCAGAGGGCAGGCTGGATGACGCCGAGGCGGAGTTCCGCCGCGCGCTCATGATCGACGGGAAGTTCGCGGCTGCGCACTGGGAGCTGGGCAAGCTCCGCTATTTTCGCGGCGATCTCGACCGCTGTCTGACCGAGGTGAAGGAGGCTCAGAGGGTGAACCCGCTCTATTCGGAGAGCCAGGGCTACGCCAAGGTCGACCCGATCGTGCTCAAGTTCACGGAGGCGGTCTGTTACGAGTTCAAGAAACAGTTGCCGGATGCCATAGACACGTGGAAGGACCTGCTGCCGATGACCGGCAACAGCAAGGACTCGCAAAAGCACGTGGCCGACCTTATCAAACAGGCCAGGCGGCAAGCCGAGCAGCGCCGCAAGAAGCCGCCGCCTTACGATCCGGCGGAGGTGCAGGCGCTGGTGAGCAAGGGGATCAGCCAGTACGACGACGGCGACCTGGAAGGGGCCAAGGCCAGCTTCGGCAGGGCCATGGAGTTAAACCCGCAGAGCTTCGAAGCCACACAGAATATGGGATTCTGCCTGGAGGCCGCCGGCGACCTGAACGGGGCTCTGGCCAAGTATCAGGCGGGCACCTTGATCCTGCCCAAATATGACGGCGCCGTCTACAATCTCGCCTATGTGCTGGAGAAGCTGAATCTGCCCGGCGACGCCGGCATGATGTACCAGAAATTTCATGAGCTGGCAGGCAAATACCCGTATGATCCCAAGCACATAGTCGCCTTGCAGCAAGGACAGGCGAGAGAGCGCGCACGCCAGGAGCAGATCCGCAAGCGCGGCTACTGACGGAGGGCAGCAACAGACGATGTCCAAGAAGGTCTCCACCCTGACATTTCAGAAATACAAGCAGGAAGGGCGCAGGATAGTCTGCCTCACCGCCTACGATTACTCCACCGCCAAGATTCTTGACAAGGCCGGCGTCGACCTCATCCTGGTCGGAGACAGTCTGGCCATGGTGGCGCTCGGTCACCCGACCACGCACGCCGTGACCATGGATGAGATGATCCATCACACCAAGGCGGTGACGCGGGGCGTGAGCCGGGCCTTTGTCGTGGCCGACCTGCCGTTCATGAGCTATCAGGTCGACGTCAAGCAGGCGATCAGCAATGCCGGCAGGTTCATCAAGGAGGCGCAGGCCGAGGCGGTGAAGCTGGAAGGGGCAACGCCGCTCAATCTGGAGACGGTCGGGCGGCTGGTGTCGATGGGCGTGCCGGTGATGGGCCACCTCGGCTTCACGCCCCAATCCGTGCACGCCCTGGGCGGCACCCGCGTGCAGGGGCGCAGCGCCGAGCAAGCGGCGAAGCTGGTTCAGGATGCGATCGCCCTGCAGGAGGCCGGCGTCTTCAGCCTGGTGCTGGAGATGGTACCGACGGTGGTGGCAAAGATCATCTCCGAGACCCTGACCGTACCGACCGTGGGGATAGGAGCCGGGCGCTTTTGCGACGGGCAGATCCTGGTCACCGACGACCTGCTCGGCAAGTACACCGACTTCCAACCGCGCTTCGTGAGACGCTACGCCAATCTCGCCGAACTGTGCGATCAAGCGATCAGCAGCTACGCCGAGGATGTCCGCAAGATGGGCTTCCCGTCCGACGACGAATCCTTCGCCTTCCCGGAGGAGGAGGAGGCGAAACTGCGCTCGCTGCTCGATACCCTCTCAATTGCCCAGGGCGAGCTCAGCTGCTAGGCAAGGCGCAGCCGGAGCGTTGAGCCATTGCCTGTGGGCAGGGCAAAGGAGGCGCAGCCTCCGGTGCCATCAACAGATGCGGAGTGGCCTGAACGGCGGCGGAGAGCAGGCTAGGCCTGCCCCGCCCGGCCTGACGCCGCGCAGCCTGCGGCGCAGCGAGCGCCAGCCAGCAAAGGGTAGATCAATGACAGCTGCCGCAGGAGTGCGAGCTGCAGGAGCCGCACCCGGACCTCTTGCTGGCGGCCGCCGGTGACATTCCCTGACCGACGTCCTGCGTGCTGCCGCCGGCGAGAATGAAGGCCTTCCAGATCCTGGTCACCTTGCTGCTGCCGCAGTGGGAGCAGTCGGGCTCGTGGGACTCGGTCATCGAGCGCTCAACAGTAAATGGCTGCCGGCACTCCTGGCATCGGTAATCGTATTGTGGCATGGGCCTCCGGTTGGGACGGTTGCTCTTTCATTGTATTACGGCGCCGAGGGCGCAGGGGCCCCCGACGGCGGTGCGGCAGCAGGCGTCCGGTCCGGGGCAGTCACCTTCTCCTTGTCGCCCTTGTAGAGCCTGATGTTCAGCTTGCCCTCGAACCAGGCGGTTATATCATTGATCGTCACCAGCGCCATGAGCACCAGAAGCGTAATCACGCCCCACTTCATAATCTCGCCCTGCGGCTTTTCGGCCATCGGCTTGCCGCGCACCGCCTCCAGGGCCATGAAGGCTATGTGCCCACCGTCGAGGGCCGGCCAGGGGATCATGTTGATGATCGCCAGGTCCATGCTAATCATGATTGTGAACAGAAACAGCTGTGTCCAGTCCTGCTGAGCGATATCGGCGCCGATCTTGATTACGGCGAAGACACCGTGCAGGTCCTGGATGCCCAGCGCAGGCCCGCGCTCGCCGCCGCCGCCGGCGAAGACCCCGGAGAACAGCTGCCCCAGCGCCTCGAACATGTTCATGGTCAGCCCGTAGAGCCTGACCGCGGCAAGCCAGGCCACATCCAGAAAGTTGCCGCCGACCCTTTCGTAGGTCACCCGCCCTTTGGAGATTAGCGCCATGCCCACCTTGCCCTGGGCGTTGGTTGTCATGGCGAGCGTCAGCGGGCGCCCCTGCCGAACAACGACCACGTGCACCTCCTGGGCCTTGTGGCTCGTGAGCAGGTGGACGGCATCATCGGGGCTCGTCACCTTGACGCCCTCGACGGAGAGCAGCTGGTCGCCTGCCTTGACGCCCGCGTTTAAGGCGATCGGGTTGCTCTTGATGAGCGAGTGCACGACCGTAGGCTGCACCGGCTGCCCCAGGGAGAGGAACATGATGAGCATGATCAGGTAGGCAAAGATGACGTTGAAGGCCACGCCGGCCGCGGCCACCAGAACCCTCTGCCAGATCGGGAACTTGCGGAACGGCTTCAACGGCACCCCGAGGTCTGCCTCCATCTGCGACTCGTCGCCCAGCTCCGGAATGGCCACATAGCCGCCCAGAAGCAGGGCATGAAAGCGGAACTCCGTGCCCCAGCGCCTGCCCACCACCCAGTAGGGGCCGAGGAAGGGCAGACCGAAACCGAAGACCGGCGTCTGAAAGCCGAACAGGCGGGCCACGGAATAATGGCCGACCTCGTGCACGATGATAAGCACACTGAGGATGGCCAGCATGACCACGACGGCAAAGAATTGAATCACGTAAGCGACCTCAAATTGGCTTCGCCGGTCCTGGCTCGGCGCCCGTTAGGGGAGCTTGTGCGCGGCTGTCCTGTCCGATTTGGCTGGCCTTGTCTTCCAGGTAGTCCAGCGAGACATCCTTATAGTAATACGCGAGGATCTGTGCTGCATTATATCCGTTTTCCGCCAGCGCCCTCGCCCCCCACTGCGACAGCCCCATCCCGTGCCCGAAGCCGCGCCCGGCAATGACGTATGCCTCTTCCGCGCAGCCGACATTAAAATTGGTGCTCGGCAGCTTGAGAATTCGCCGCATCTCCTCGCCGGTGAGCAGGCGGATGCCCTCGCTGCCCACCACCAGCACGTGCCCGGCCCGAAAGCCCTGAGCGCGGGCGATCACATAGACCCCCAGCAAGCTGCCCACCCCGCGCCCGCAGCCGCGCAGCGCTTCCTCGATCACCGGCACCGCCAGATTCTGTGACCAGGTGAAGTACGGCGAGCGGTCGTCGTAGTCGGGGACCGCCTTCAGGAAGGGATAATACCTTCCGGACAGCGGCTCCGGCGCCCGGGTGTAACCGCCGCTGGTGCTGTGGAAAAAGGCCGGCACCACCTTGCCTTCGTGCTTCAAGACGATCCCCGCCGTCTCGGCAACAGCCTGGCTTGTGGCGGGAGATTCCGCCTGCACGCCGGCGTAGACCTGATCCTCGGTGGTGGCCTTGAGATCGAACCCCTCCGCCTCATACGTGCCCAGGCGGGAGACGGCGTAGGAACGAGCGGCAATAGCCTGCGCCTTCAGGGCCTCCAGCGGCCAGCCGCTGGGCATCTCGGAGGGCACCACCGAAAGAAGATACTCTTCCAGGTCCACGATGTTGATCGCGTTGACGGCCGAGGGCGAGGCCTGCGATCTCCGCACCAGCAACCGGCCACGATAGAGCTTGCCGTTGAGCTCGAAAAGCCCGGCCGGATAGGCCGGCTCGAGCAAAAGCGATCGCCTTTCTTGGCCGGGCAGGATGATCTTGCTGGCGGCAGGCAGGTGTTTCAGCAGCCGGCCGCTGAGCGCGTCTTTGAGGTCGGCGCCCTGCGGCAGGTCGACCGTGATCCCCTTCGGCGTGGTGGTAAGGCAGACCCTGACCGCAAGCGTCCCGGCCCGCTCCCGCTCGGCTGCCGCCTGCCCCTGGGCCAGGACCGGCATGCCTGCGGAAAAAAGGAGAGCGGCGATGATCAACCACGAGGGAAGGAAGGCAAGCGCCGGCGCCAGCCAGGGATGGCGCCTGGCCCCGGCCGGCAAGGGGCGGCACAAGCGGAGCGCCCCGCCCGCAACACCTTCCAGAACGGCGGCAGCCGCCCAGGAGCCGGCAGCCGTGGCCTGGCAGCCATCCGCTTGCGCCTCTACTTCGTCCGCGAACACCTGCACGGCAGCCAGCGCAGCCGCCAGCTCGTATTCGTCCGGACCGCCAGCCTGCCCTGGTTGAAGCCTCTCCTGCGCCATGCCCAAATTATAGGGACAAGGCCCGGACAGGAGGGGAAAGCTTTGCCGACGGCTGGCGATTCTTCACGATTTAATCTTTCGCTACGTAGTTACACGACTGACACGATGCGCAGCGCCTCCTAGTATAGGCGCCAGGCTTCAGCAGACCTATCCCCCAGTCAAACTACTCAGTCGGAGCTTAGTAAAAAAATGTCGAACCCCTTCGAAACCCCCGAAGGCAACCCGTCGCCGGGTTCCAGCCAGGTGCCCGAGAACCTCTGGAGCTCGGCATACCTGAATGCCACCGGGCAGCTGCCGGCCGACAGCAGCACCACGTTAAGCACTGCCCCGGGAGCAACCACCGACCTGAGCCAGCTTGCCGCCGGCACCGCGGGCGGACCGACAACGGGCGGCGCCGCAGGCGGCATGCTGCAGCAGGCGCTAGAGACCCTGCAGTCGGGGGACGAGAAAGACGGGATCCTGGGACTGATGCAGGCTGCCCAGCAGAACCCGCAGCTCCTGCAGGATGCCACCTTTGTCCAGACCCTGCGCGTGATGGAGAACGAGCCGTCTCCCGACGGCAATGTCTTTGACGCTTATCCTTATCCGCCCACCAGCACCGGCGGCCAGACGGCACCGGCCGACGCCTCCTCGACGCCCGGCCTGCCGGGCGCGCAGGGCTCGCCGTCCTCCGGCGACGCCAGCCTGCAGGGAGCCGGCAGCAACCTGGTCGATCCCTCCGTCTACACGCAGGGGCTGAACTTCCTCCAGGTCGGTGACAAGGTTGACGGCATGCTCTATCTGATGCAGGCGGCGGTGAACAATCCCCAGATCCTGCAAGACAATACCTTCCTGCAAAGCTTCCAGGGCGTCGAGGCCCAGGCCGCCAGCGGCAGCCAGGCAGCCACCACCCCGGGCGCCGACGCCACCGCCGGCCAGGCCGCCAGCGGCGGCGGGCAGACCGGCGCCTCGTCAACGACCCCGCTGGACACCAGCGGCAGCACCACGGGCGGCAGCACCACGGGCGGCACCGCCGGCGACCCGTTCGCCGGCGCCGACGCGCAGCTGTCCCAGTTCGACACCGATGCCCAGTCTCTGGTTCAGGGTGGTCAGCTCTCGGCACAGGCCCTGCAAGCTTTCGAAACCCAGGCGATGAACTATCTCGGCAGCGGTCAGGCCACCGACAACCAGGCTCTGACCCAGGCCCTGAGCGACCTCACCAGCGGGCAAAACGGCGCCCAGCAGCTCTCCTCCCAGGACGCCGCCGCCCTGCAAGCTCTCATTCAGCAGGACGTGCCGGCCAGCGCCACCGGCACCGCCAGCACCAGCGCAGGCCTTGCCCCGGGCACGGATGCCAGCGGTAACCCTGTCCAGCCGGGCACCGGCGGACAGGTTCCGCAGGGCGTGCTCTCGGACCTCACGCAAGGGCTTTCGCTCTGGCAGCAAGGCGATCGGGCGAGCGGCATGGAGTACTTGCTGCAGACAATGAGCATGGACCCGCAGCTTCTGTCCGATCCCAACTTCGTCACCCTCATGCAGAACATGGATCAGGGGACAGCAGCCGGCACCACCGCGCCTGGCTCGCCCGGCGCCATCGGGGTCAGCTCCACCGCCCAGGGAGGAGTCGATCAGGTATCCGGGCTGCCGGTCGACCAGACCTCAGGCGTCCTTATCGATCCGACCACCGGTCAGCCGTTCGGGCCAATTGGCGGCCAGGCAGGCAGCACCGCCACCGACCAGACAGCCCCGGGCGCAACCGGGCAGACGACCGGGCAACCGACGGACCAGACCGGCGGCACCTCCGGCCCGGCCCCCGCGGCAAGCGATCCGGTGCTCAACCAGGTGGCCACCGATCTGCAGAACGCCGTGAGCAACAACACGGTCAGCCAGGCCGGGGCCCAGCAGTTCGTCAGCGCCGTGGACAGCCTTTTGCAATCGGCAAACCCGCCCGCGGATGATGCCACCCTGCTCAACCAGGCCTTGCAGCAAGCGCAGCAGAGCGGTCTTTCCGCCAGCGATGCCTCGGCGCTGCAGAACATCATCACCAACGACACGCAGGCCGCAGGGTCGGCGAGCACTTCCATGGGCACCGCCGGCGCCGCCCCGCAAGCCGGTCTGCCGGTCACCGCCCCTGGCGGCGGCTCGACAGGCGGTTAAAAGAGCCGATCTGATGAGATCGAGCGCCGGCAGCTGTTCCTAGCCCTTGAGCGCCTCGGCGCCGCCGACGATCTCCAGGAGCTCCTGGGTGATGCTGGCCTGCCGCGCCTTGTTGTATACCAGCGTAAGCGCGCTTATCAGGTCGCGGGCGTTGTTGGAGGCGTTGGTCATGGCGTTCATCCGGGCAGCCAGCTCGGAGGCGGAGGCATCGAGGAGGGCCTGGAAGATGACGTTCTCGATATACTTGGGAAGCAGCTCGCGCTCGAGCACCTCTTGAATCGTGGGCTCGAAGAGCATCTCCGGCTCGAGGGCGTGGTGCTCCTCGGGCGGGGGCAGCTCGACCGGCAGGAACTTCGTGTTCACGACCTGCGAGCGCAGCATGGAGATGAACTGGGTGCCGATGATCTCCACGGCGTCGAGTTTGCCGCCGACGTACATCTCGGCCGCCTGGTCGGCGATCAGCTTGGCCTCCTGCACGGTGGGAATCGCCGGCAAAAGAGTGTAGGTCTTCAGGCGGTCGACCTTGACGTGGCGGAAAAACGCCACCGCCTTCAGTCCTACCAGGATCAGGTGCGGCGTCTTGCCCTCGCCCTGCAGCTGCTCCAGCCGCTCGAGCACCACCCTGAAGACGTTGGTGTTGTAGGAGCCGCATAGCCCGCGGTCGGAGGAGAGCACGATGATGCCCACATCCTTGATCCTGTCCCGGCGGGCAAGCAGCGGCAGCTCCAGCAGGTCGACAGCGGCCGTGTCGCGCACCACCTCGCGCAGAAGCTTGACCACGCGCGTGGTGAAAGGCCGCGCCGCCTGCACCCGCAGCTGCGCCCGGCGCACCTTGGCGGCAGCCACAAGACGCATGGCGCGCGTGATCTTCTGCGTCGCCTGCACGCTTTTGATTCTGCTCCTGATCGCCTTGAGGTTTGCCATCGTCTTCCTGTGCCTGGCTGATTACCGTGGTGCGGCGCCGCTTACGCTTTGAAGAAGTTCTCCTTGAACTTCACCAGCTGCTCCTTGAGCGCCTTCTCCTCCTCGGCGCTCGGCTTGTTGCCGCCGTTGAGCCTGGATTCCATCTCCTTGGCCTGGGCGGAGAGGTACTTGAACCACTCGCTCTTGAAGCGGGGGATGTCCTTGCTGTCCACGTCGTCGAGCACGCCGGAGTTGGCCGCGTAGATGATCGACACCTGCTGGGCCAGGGAGAGCGGCTGGTATTGCGGCTGCTTGAGCACCTCGGTCAGCTTCTGCCCGCGCCGGATCTGATCCTGGGTCGCCTTGTCGAGATCGGAGGCGAACTGGGCGAAGGACTCAAGCTCGCGGAACTGGGCGAGGTCCAGGCGCAGCTTGCCGGCCACCATCTTCATGGCCTTGGTCTGGGCAGCGCCGCCGACCCGGCTGACCGAGATCCCGGCGTTGATGGCCGGGCGGACGCCCGCGTAAAAGAGGTCCGTCTCCAGGAAGATCTGCCCGTCGGTAATCGAGATCACGTTGGTGGGAATGTATGCCGAGACGTCGCCGGCCTGCGTCTCGATGATCGGCAGCGCGGTAAGCGAGCCGGCGCCGAGCTTGTCGGACAGCTTGGCGGCGCGCTCGAGCAGGCGGCTGTGCAGGTAGAACACGTCGCCGGGATAGGCTTCCCGTCCCGGCGGCCGTCTCAAAAGCAAGCTCATCGCCCGGTAGGCTTGGGCGTGCTTGGAGAGGTCGTCGTACACGCAGAGGGCATGCTGCCCCTTGTGCATGAAGTACTCGCCGATGGTGGCACCGGCATACGGGGCCAGGAACTGCACGGCGGGCGCCGTCGTCGCCGAGGCGCTGATGATGATCGTGTACTCCATGGCGCCGCGCTCTTCGAGTATCTTCTGAATGCGGCCGACGTTGGATTCCCTCTGCCCGATGGCCACGTAGATGCAGACCGGGCGGTTCGGCTGATCCTTCTGGTTGAGGATGGTATCGATGGCGATGGCAGTCTTTCCTGTCTGGCGGTCGCCGATGATGAGTTCGCGCTGGCCGCGCCCGATCGGGATCATGCCGTCGATCGCCGAAATTCCCGTCATGAGAGGCTCGCAGACGGACTGGCGGGCGACGATGCCGGGAGCCTTGACCTCGATCGGGCGGAACTCGCTGGCGTTTATTGGTCCCTTGCCATCGAGCGGTTGCCCGATCGGGTCAATCACCCGTCCGAGCAGCGGCTCCCCGACCGGGCAGGAGGAGATCCGGCCCGTCGTCTTGACGGTCGTCCCCTCTTCAATCTCCCGTCCTTCACCGAGAATGACGACGCCGACGTTGTCCTCTTCCAGGTTGAGCACCATACCCATGGTGCCGTGCCCGTCCTCGAATTCCACCAGCTCGCCGGCCATGGCCTTTTCCATGCCGAAGACCCGGGCGATCCCGTCGCCCACCTGCAGCACGCTGCCGACGTTGGTCACGTTGAGCGCCGCCTGATACTGCTCCAGCTGTGCCTTCAACACGGAAGTAATTTCGTCGGGTCTGATTGCCATCTCTTCTGAACCTCTGTCGTTTACCGCTACGGTGAAAAATCTTTCCTGCGCCTACACGGACAGCAGCGAGCGTTCGAGCACCGCCAGCCTGCCCTTCAAGCTGCCGTCAATTACCTCGTCGCCCACGCGCAGCGTCAGGCCGCCAATGAGCGACTGGTCGACTTCGACCGCCAGCTCCAGCTGCTTGCCGAACTTCCCGGTCAGTTTGGCCTTGATATCGGCCACGGTGGCATCGGACAGCGGCTGAGCGGAGGTCAGGTAAGCCGTGAGAATGTTCTTCCTCGCCCGGAGAAGGGCCAGGTACTCCTGCTCGATGCTCCCCAGCAGGTCGAGCCGGCGCTTGTCAGCCAGAAGGCTGAGCAGGCGGATCGTCAGCTCCTGGGCCCTGCCCTGGAAAAGCCCGAGCAGCAACCTTTTCTTTTCCGCAACGCCTATCGACGGGTGGCTGAGCACGATGCTGAAGTCGGGGACGCCCCTGATCACGGAGTTGATCGCCTCAAGGTCGGCAGCCAGAGCGTCGGCAGCGTCGCCTCCCTGAGCGACCGCCAGATCCAGGGCCGCCCCCGCGTATCTCGATGCAATTTTGGACAGCTCCATCTTCATGCTTACCGGCTCGCCGCCTCCAGCTCGTCCAGGAATTGATCGAGAAGCCCGGACCGAACATCATCGGTGATCGTGCGGGGCAGAGCGGACTCGGTCAGCCTGATTGCAGCTTTTGCCGCCGCCGTGCGCATTTGCGAGATGGCCATCTGGCGCTCGGCGGCGATCTCCTGCTCGATCCTCTGCTTGAGCTCGGCCATCTCCTTTTCCGTCTGCGCCTCCATCTGCTGGCGCATCTGGCCGGCCAGCTCGAGGGCCTCGGCCAGGATGCCGTCCGACTCCTGCTCGGCGGAGGCGACGCGCTTCTTCTGCTCTTCGAGGAAAGCCTCGCCTTCAGCTTTCGCCCTGGCCGCCTCCGCAAGGGCCAGCGTGATCTCCTCCTGGCGGGAGGCGAAGACGGCGGGCATGTACTTCATCCAGAGCCAGGCGAGAAAAGCCAGAAGAGCAAACCAGTTCAAAAGGTTGTTCTCGAAAGGCGAAAAGAGGCTCAATGAGCCTGACTCGGCCGCAAAGAGAAACATCAGCAGGCCTCCTCGAGGGTGCGGCGGATCACCTCCGGCTCCAGATGCACCGGCACCGGCTTGCCGATGAGCTTGGCCACTATCCCGGAGACCAGCCCGGACTCCTGGGCGACGAGCGCCTCCATCAAGCCGTTGCGCTCGACGACGATAGCAGCCCGCGCCTCCTCCAGCTTCTTCTGCCCCTCCTCCTTGAGCCTGCTCAACTCGCAGTGGCGATGGTAGCTGGCTTTCTCGACGGCCTCATTGATGATCGCCTGAGCCTCCATCCTCGTCTTGTGGAGGTGCTGGTGGTACTGGTTGAGCACCTCCTCGGCCTCGGCCCGGGCCTGTTTGCCCGCCTCGATCTGAGCCTTTATGTTCTTCGACCGCTGATCGATCACCCGCCCGACCGGCTTGAGCATGATCTGATTGAGGAGCGCCATGAAGACAAGAAAGCTTGCCGCGAATATAAGGAAAGTAGCGTTGATCTCGAACATGGTTGCATCGCTTCCCGGTGAGCTGCCGGAGCGGGCGAGCCGAAAGAGTCCTCGGCTGCACCCGCCCCGGCAATCCCCGGTTCTAGACTTTGGTGCCGTTCAGGTAGAGGAGAATGGCAACCACGAACGCCAGGAGGCCGAGCGCTTCCATGAGCGCGGCGATGATGATGGCGTTGGCCAGCAACTTGCCTGCCATCTCCGGTTGGCGGGCCATACCTTCGAGAGCTCTGGCGCCGGCCACGCCGATCCCGATGCCAGGGCCGAACACGCCGACAGCCGCGATTCCCGATCCGATCAAGGATGCGGCTTTGATTACGCTGGCGGCATCAATCGTCGTACCAGCGGTTGCAGCTTGAGCAATGAGTTGCGGGTCCACTCTGATTCTCCTCTGATCGATACTGTGATGACTTCGCTCTAAGCAAGCGAAACAGGGGCTTCCCGAAGAAAGTCGCCCCCTAGTATATCAGGCCATGACCATGGCTTTTCGTTATAACTTAATGATGCTCGGCAACCGTGAGACCGATGTAGATCGAGGTCAAAAGCGCGAACACGAAGGCCTGGATCACCCCGATGAAAAGCTCGAAGGCCATGATCCCGGCCGGCAGCAGAATCGGCATCATGAGCAGGAAGGCGCCGCGCATCAGCTCGTCGGCGGTGATCACGACCATCAAACGCAGGGCAAGCGTGGACGGGCGCACCACGAAATCCAGCCACTCGATCGGGTTGCAGAAGAACATCTTGACGAACCTGGCGCCGTGCTTCCAGACCCCCGATCCCAGGTAAGTGATAAGCGCGATAGCCGCCAGCGCCGCCGTGACGTTGAAATCGGTGGTGGGCGAGGCGAGCTCGAACGGCTCCCCGTCAGGCAACTTGAACCATCCGGGCAGGTTCTCGAGCGCCTTCCACGGTCCCACCCCGATAAAATTGCCAATTAACACAAAAATAAATATTGCCGCAATCAAGGGAAAAAATTTGCGGTAGTGCTCGCCGATCTGCCCGTGCGCCAGATCATCGAGAAACGAATACACCATCTCGAAAAGCGCCTGCGGTTTGCCGCCGGGACCGTCGGCCGTCAAGGTCGGCGTGACGGCTGCCGCCCCGGCCAGTATGCCGCCCATGCACACCCAGCTCAACAGAAGCGTGTCCACGTGCACGTCGCCAAGGGGTCCGAGAACGTTTATGTTGTTAATCGTCTGGTCGTGGACGAACTGGGAAAGGTGAAGATTTTTGCCTAACATATCCGTGAGCAGTCCAGTTGATGCGGTAGACCATAATATCAGACGGGGGCGGCGGAATGGACAGGCGAACCTTTCTTAAGCTGGCCGGCCTGGCCGCCTTCTATCCGTCCGTCCCGGTCGGGGCCAGGCAGCCGGCTGTGCTGGTCAATGACGTGCACTCGCGGCTCAATCCGACGATGGTGAGCGCGATTGCGCACGTCGACACGCTGGAATCGTTGCGCCGGGCGGTGCGCACCGCGGCCGGCGCCGGCAAGGCGCTGTCCGTCTGCGGCGGCCGGCACGCCGGCGGCGGCCAGCAGTTCGGCCGCGACACGGTTTTGATCGACACAACCAGACTCCATCGTGTGCTCGGCTTCGACACCGAGCAGGGGTTGATCGAGGTGGAGTCCGGGATCCAGTGGCCGCAGCTGATGCGCTTTCTGCGGGACAGCCGCCAGCCGAGCCCATGCTGCTGGACGATCGCGCAGAAGCAGACCGGCGCCGATCATCTCGCCGTCGGCGGCACGCTCGCCGCCAACGCGCATGGGCAGGGGCTCAAGATGAAGCCGATTGTAAGCGACGTCGAGTCCTTCACGTTGATGGATCCCGGGGGCGATCTGCACCGCTGCAGCCGCCGGGAGAATCCCGAGCTGTTCCGCCTGGTAATCGGCGGTTACGGGCTCTTCGGCATCATCACCTCGGTCGTCTTGCGGCTTGTCCCCAGGCGCAAGCTCAAACGCGCGGTGGAGCTTGTCACGGTCGCCGACCTGCCGGCCGCTTACGATCGCTGTGTGGCGGCCGGGATTCCCTACGGGGACTTTCAGGTGAACATAGACGTAGACTCCCCCGACTATATGAAAGCCGGCATCTTCTCATCCCTCAAGCCGGCGGATCCGGATAGCCAGGCGGCTCCGGCCAGCCACGGGCTGACCAGGGACAGGTGGCTCCACTTCGTGATCGGCGCCCACATGTACAAGGCCGCCACCTACCGCGAATACGAGCATTACTACCTGTCCACGGACGGTCTTGTAGACTGGTCCGACATCTGGCAGGCAAGCACTTACGTGCCCGGCTATCACCTGATAGTGGATCGCAAGATGCGGGCCGCCTGCCAGTCAACAGAGGTTCTGACCGAGATATATGTTCCGCACGACAAGCTCGTCTCCTTTATGGACCGGGCGCGCGATTACTTTCTGAATAACGATGTGAATCTCATCTACAGCACGATTCGCTTCATCGAGTCCGACGATGAGACCTTCCTGCCCTGGGCCAGGCGGCCTTTCGCCTGCGTGATTTTCAACCTGCACACGGAGCATACGGCCGGCGGCATCGAGCACTCGCGGGCCGCTTTTCGCCGGCTCATCGATCTGGCAATCGAATACGGTGGCAGCTATTACCTGACCTACCATCGCTACGCCGAAAAAAGGCAGGTGCTGGCTTGCTATCCGCAGTTCGCCGACTTTCTGCGGTTGAAACGCAAATACGATCCCGCCGAGTTGTTGCGCAGCGATTGGTACCGACACTACGCGCAGATGTTCAATACCGCCGGCTGATCGGAGGGTTCGGCGGGATTAATCGGGATTTTTCCCCAGTCTGGCAATGACGACCTCGATAATCCTTATGCGCACGCTCGACATCGGGTGATTGGCGAGCAGCTCGCTCAGCCGGCTTGTCTCCGGGCTCTCGGCGGCCATCGTTCGAAAAGGCAAGCAGCCCGCGCGGATCATAGCCGGAGGCGCTGGCCAGGCGAACACCGGTGTCATCCGCCTCAGCCTGCCAGCACGAGAAACGCAATTCCTCCAGCCTCAATGCTCGCGAGAGCATCGCCCGGCCATCGCTCCTTCGGCCTTTGAAGATCAGCATTGCCGCCCGGCATGGCCAGGGCGTTTACCTGATCGCTTCGTTGCGGCACAGGGGCGCCCGGGCCGATGAGCGGCCAGTGAGGAGCCGATCCTGTCGCCCGTGCCGCTGCCGGCGAAGCGGTGACGATCGGATGGCCGCCCGCTCAGTCGTCTTCACTGTCCGATTCGTCCGGCAGTCCTGCGGGGAATTTGTGACTGCCGGAGCTGCTTTCGCCTGCCCTATCGGCCTCGATCGCCTTTATCACCATGCGCGCCAGCCCCAGCGACATGCCCAGCAAAGCCAGACAGATCGCCAGCCACGGCGTAGTGTGCAGCCTGTCGTCGAGCCACATGCCGGACCATGCTCCCAGCCCGGCGGCGACCGCTATGCCGAGAACAGCCTCTCCGGCAGCGGCAAGTGCGGCCATCGTCTCCCTGGACACTGCCATGATGTCCTCCCTGGCGGTGGTGCGCTCAAGCCCTTCCCTATTATGGCGTCTCCACGCGCGGCCGGGCGGGAATGCAAAGTGTGGAGCGCCCCGAGGTCGTCTGATAGACTAATTAAGCAAGGTTAACTCGAGTACCGCGGTCAAGGTTAGAAGGAGTCTTCTTGACATGTTCAGCCGATTTATCTCCCTGATCAAGGCGTTCTTCAACAGCATCATGGGCAGGATTGAAGACCCGGAGATGATGCTCGAGCAGATGCAGACCGAGCTGCAGCAGAACCTCATCCAGGTGAGACAGGCGGTGGCGCAGGCGATCGCCACGGAAAAGCAGCTGGAGCAGACCCTGCAAAAGAACAAGGACCAGGCCGCCACCTGGCAGAATCGGGCAGCGCTCGCCGTCCAGCAGAACAACGATGATCTGGCCCGCCAGGCCCTGCAGCGAAAGCAGCAGTACGCCGCCGCCGCCGCCGAGCTGGAAAAGCAGCTCGAGCAGCAGCGGGCGGCCACGGCGTCGCTCCGCCAGCGCCTGACCGAGCTGGAGGCGGAGGTGCAGAAGGCCTACACCAAAAAGCAGGTCCTCATCGCCCGCGACAAGGCCGCGCAGGCGACCACCAAGGCCAACGAGATCCTGTCCAAGACAACCGCCTCCGGCGCCATGTCGGTCATGGAGCGGATGGAGCAGAAGGTGAGCGAGCGGGAGGCGAGGGCCACGGCCATGCAGGAGCTGTCCGTGGACCCGCTCGAGAAGCAGTTCAAGAACTACGAGGGGCAGTCGGACATCGAGGCCGAGCTGGCGGCGCTCAAGGGCGAGGCGAGCCCGCCGAGAATCATCGTCGACCAGCAGAAAGAGCCTGTGCTGCTGGAGAAGAAGGACCCCAAGGCCGAGACCGTGGAAGCCGAAGAGGTCAAGCAGGTCGACAAGAACTAGCCAGCGATCTCCCTCCGGCAGCGCTGGAAGTGCTCCCGGAAGTGCCCGGCCAGGATGGCCTGGCGGCACGCCCGTGCCTGAGCGTGCAGGTGGGTGACGTTGTGGATGGACAGAAGGGTGGCCGCCGACATCTCCCTGGCGCGCACGAGGTGGTGAAGATAAGCGCGGCAGTGATGGCGGCAGGTGTAGCAGGGACAGCCGGGCGCAAGCGGCAGCGGATCCGCGGCGAAGCGGGCATTTTTCAGCGACACCCGCCCTTCGGGCAGGAAGGCGGCCCCGTGCCTGGCCAGGCGCGTGGGGAGGACACAGTCGAACATGTCCACCCCGCAGCGGATCGCGTAAGCGATGTCCCAGGGGGTACCGACGCCCATGAGATAGCGGGGTTTGCTCGCGGGCAGCAAGGCCGTGGTGTGGAGGACTATGCGCTCGATCGCCGGCCTGTCCTCACCGACGGCGACGCCGCCTATGGCGAAGCCGGGCAGGTCGGCTCCGGTGACCACCCGGGCCGATTCCGCCCGCAGATCCTCGTAGATGCTGCCCTGCACGATGCCGAACAGCGCCTGATCGGCAGGCCGGGCATGGCTTTTCAGGCAGCGCTCCAGCCAGCGGTGCGTGCGCTCCATGGCCTTTTCCGCCTCCGCCCTGCTGGCCGGATTTTGCACGCACTCGTCGAAGGCCATGATGATGTCAGCGCCCAGGGAGTTTTGAACCTCCATCGACCGCTCAGGCCCGATAAAGTGCTCGTCGCCGGTGCGGTGGTCCCGGAAATGGACGCCGTCGTCGCTAATCCGGCGCAGCTGGTTCAGGCTGAAGACCTGAAAGCCGCCCGAATCCGTTAGGATCGGCAACGGGCAGGCGGAGAACTGGTGGAGCCCGCCTGCGCGTTCGACGAGCCGGTGGCCGGGGCGCAGGTAGAGGTGGTAAGAGTTGGCCAGGACAATCTGCGTACCGCAGGCCAGCACCTGATCCCAGAGCATGGCCTTGACGGTGGCGTTGGTGCCGACCGGCATGAAGACCGGGGTCTCGACCACACCATGCCGGGTCGTCAGCCGCCCGGCCCGGGCGCCCGACCAAGAACACCGCGCCTCAATCTCGAATCTTACCGCTTCGCTCATGGCGTTAAGCATACAGTAGCGGCTGGAGCCGGCGAGCTGGATTGTCCGCCGGGGTCATCTGGTAATATCTTTTGATGATGCTCGCCAAATCAGTCATTTTGGCGCTTGGAGCAGCGCTCGTCCTGGAGGCGGCGACTGCCGGGGCACGAGCTGCCGGGGGGCGAACGGTGCTCGAGTCCCTTATCGCCCGCTGCCCGGCCGTGTTCGCGCGCCAGGAGCTCGAGCAGCGCCTGGCGCTTCATAGCGAGAAGATTGGCGCCGAGGAGGTCGTTCACGTCTATCTGACGCTTGCCGACGAGCCGGGATCGTACTCCTTCTCCCTGGGCTGGTTGCGCGCCGCGGGCTCCGGCAGCCGGGTTGCGTGCAGCGACGAGCTGGAGCAGCATCTGCCGCTGCCCAACGAGAAGAAGGCGCCGCCGGGCTTCAACAAGGCGGACTGGCACGCGATCAAGGGCTTTGATCTGGTAGCCGCCGGCAAGCTGAGGCCGGCGCTGGGGGAATTCGAGGACGCGGCCAGGGAGGCGCCGGAAAGCCCGCGCATGCACAACAATCTCGGCGCGGCCCTGGCAGCCTGCGGCGAATATGAAAAGGCACTCAGGGAGCTGGATCAGGCGCTCAAGCTCAAGGGCGATTACGGGCTCGCCCTGGCCAACAAAGCCTGCCTATATCTGGCAGAGGGGCAGGCCAAGCCGGCGTTGGCGGCAGCCCGCCAGGCGCTGAAAGCCGACCCCCAGCTGAAGCCGGCCCGGTTTGCCGCCGTTGCCGCCCAGATAGCCCTGGGCCAGATAGACGGCGCGCTCACCGTCAGCGAAGACACGGTCAAGCGCTGGCCGGCAGATTCGCGGGCCATCGTTCTATCCGGCGACGCCCACGCGGCCGCCGGCGACTACAGGGCAGCGCGCGCCCGCTATCAGAAGGCGCTGCTTGTCATGCCCAACGACCCGCGGATATTGCTCAAGGAAGCCGAGGCAGCCCAGCTCTCGGGCGACCTCGACGACGCGTTGAAGCGGGCGCGCCAGGCGACGGTGGTGGCTCCGGAGGCGGCCGAGGCGCACCTGGCGCTGGGGCGCTACCTGGAGATGAACCGGGAGGAGCACGCCGCCGAGCTGCAGTTCGAGCGCGCGCTCGAACTCGGGCCGCCAGCGCCGACCAGGCTGTCCGTCTACGGGCCGCTTTTGCGGGTGCTGGTGGCGATGAACCGCTTCGACCAGGCGGACAAGCTTTCGAAGAAGTGGGTGTCGGACAACCCGGACAGCGCCGACTGCCACTTCAACCGGGCCTGGCTGGTCTCTCAGCTGACCGGCCCGCATCACCTCGAAGAGGCCGTCTCCGAGTACCGGAAAGCGCTGGCCGCCAACGGGAAGCTCGCGCAGGCGCACTACAACCTGGCGCTTCTTTTGCTCAAGCAGGGCAACAACCTGGCGGCCGCCCGCGAGCTCAAGTCTTTCATTCAGGAAGCGCCGCAGGACCCGGATGTCGGCAAGGCCCGCCAGCTTCTGGCCGAGCTGGAAAAATAAGCCGCATATGCGGGGAATATCATTCCGCTGCGTATTTGTCCCATAGGCTAAATTCCGGCAACCGCCATAATGGTGGCATGTGACAAGCGGCTCGCATCTCTTGTCATCCCGTACAATCAAGTTCGGTCGCCGCCTCCGGAGGGTAGATAACGTTGGCCCCGGCACTGCTCAACTGCACCAATTCCATACGCAGCGCATATCCCGCACCACTACACATGTTGCAGCGAGGCACCGTCCTTGACACTGAAAACTGGATGTAGTCTAATTCGGCTGTGGTTTGCTCGCACAAATATTTGCGTGGATTTTGTGTCAAGTTCAGAAGGGGCGTCGGGAAGAGCAGCCCTCCAGGCTATGAAACGCCCCCCGATCTTTTGTGGGAGTCCCCATGCGCATAAAAGAGATTGAGCTTGACAATTTCAAGTCCTTCGGACGCCACACCGTCATCCCGCTCCTGGACGGGTTTACGACAATCTCCGGTCCCAACGGCTCCGGCAAATCGAACATCGTGGACAGTTTGCTTTTCGCGCTCGGTCTCTCCTCGACCAGGCAGATGCGGGCGGAGCGGCTGCCCGACCTGCTCAACAACTTGAGCGGCAAGAACGAGGCCAAAGTAACCGTCCGCTTCCAGAGCGCCGACGACAGGCAGATCGAGGTCACGCGCCGCATCCGGGTGAAGGACAACGGCTACACCAGCACATACATCCTCAACGGCAAGAACGCGACGCTCTCAGAGATTCACGAAGAGCTGGCCAAATACAACGTCAGCGCCCACGGCTTCAACGTGATCATGCAGGGCGACGTCACCGGCATCGTCACCATGAGTCCGATGGAACGGCGCAAGATCATCGACGAGCTGGCAGGCGTAGCCGAGTTCGACCGGCGCATAGAGCAAGCCAATGAAGAGCTCTCGGCCGTCGGCGAGAAGATCGAGCACCAGAAGATCGTTCTATCAGAGATCATAAGCCGCCTGGAGACGCTGCAGCAGGACCGCGACCAGGCCCTCAAGTACCTGGATCTCAAGTCGCAGAAAGAGAAGGTGGAGCGCGACCTCATATTCGTGCGCGTCAACGAGGTGGAAACCAGAGCCCAGGCCGAGCTTGGCGAGCTGGAGAAGCTGGACGGGAAGGAGACAAAACTTCTCGAGGAGCTGGAGAAAGCCGAGATCGAGCTAATCACGCTGCGCTCGGAGATGGGGCGGCTGGATCAGGAGATCCGCGAGAAAGGCGGCAACGAGCAGCTTTTGTTGCGCCAGGAAGCGGACAACAAGCGGGGCGAGCTCACCCGCGAGGAGAACAAGCTCTCCAACCTCGCCGGGGTGATAGGCGAGAAGAGCAAGCTCGAGAAGAGCCTGCAGGCGCAGATAAAGACGATCGACAGGCACCTGGCGGAGCTGGCCAAGCAGAAGAAGCAGAGCCAGGAAGACCTGCAGAGGATCCAGCTGGCCCTTATCGAGAAGCAGGGAGCGCTCTCGGCCGTGCAGGCGGAGATCGAGGTTTTGCGCAGCGAGAAGGATCGCTCCTCCGACCGGGTAACCTCGCTGCACGGCGACCTGCAAAAGCTGCGCGACGAGAAGCACAAGCTGGAGGTCCGCCAGACAGAGCTCGCCACCCGGCGCCAGGGGCTCGAGCGGGAGCTGGAGACGATCCGCACGTCGGCCACCGCCTCCATCGGCAGGTCGGCTCAACTGAAAGGTCTGGTGCAGAGCCTGGAGCGCAAGTTTACAGACGACAAGGCCTCCGTCCTGGGCATGGAGCGCAACATCAGGCAGGTGGAAGGGGAGATCGACTCGACCCGCGAGGAGATTGAGCAAAAGCGGCAGGAGCTGGAGACCATCAACAAGAAGCTGGTGCAGCTGGAGACACATCGCGAGGTGGCCGGCGAGAGCGGCTACGGGCGCGCGGTGGAAGCCGTCCTCCAGTCCGGGATAAGCGGCGTGCACGGCACGATCGGCCAGCTCGGGCAGGTCAACGAGAAGTACACGACGGCGCTGGAGACGGCGATCGGGCCCAGGCTCGGGCACATCGTGGTCGACGACGACCAGGTAGCCCAGGAGTGCATCGAGTTCCTCAAGCGCACGCAGAGCGGGCGGGCCACCTTCGTGCCGCTCACCAAGATCCAGGTCAGCCCGCCGGGGCTTTTGCCCAACCGTCCGGGCGTGATCGACTTCGCCTACAACCTCATCGATTTCCATCCCAGGTACGCCAAGGCTTTCCAGTATGCCTGCGGGCAGACGGTGGTCGTGGACACGATGGACAATGCACGCCGGATGATCAACCAGGCCCGCATGGTTACGCTGGCCGGCGAGCTCTTCGAGAAGTCGGGCAGCATCTCCGGCGGTCACGACAACAAGTCCAAGCTCCACTTCTCCAGCAAGGGCGAAACCGACATAGGCGCCCTCAAGGCCAGGGCGAAGGCGCTGGTCGATGACATCCGCTGGCTGCAGGACTCGCTGAAGGAGCTGGTCGCCTCGCTCAATGAGGACCGGGCCAGGCACAAGGAGGCCAGCGCCGTGCTCGCCCAGAAGCAGGCGGAGCTGGAGGGCAAGCGCCGCGAATCCGAGCAGCTCGACAAGGAGATCGAGGATCAAAAGCCGCGCCTGAAGTCGAACGCCGACGAAATCGAGAAGATAGGCGAGGAGATGACCGAGATCCGCCAGTCGCTGGTGAGCCTGGAATCAGAGATCTCCGAGCTGCAGGAGAAACTTGCCGACATCACCGCCTCCGGCAACCGCTCGGAGATCGAGCGCCTGGTGGGCGAGTCGGAGGAGCTGCGCGGCGACGTGGAGAACATCGAGAGCAGCGCCAAGGACGTGCAGCGCGAGCTCGACAGGATCGAAACCGAGGAGCGCCTGGAGACCAACAACAAGGAGGCCCTTGCCAATCAACTGGCCGAGCTGACGGCCGAGCTGGCCGAACTCGAGGGGCAGCGGCCCGAGCACGAGCGCCTGATAGCCGAGCTGAAGGCGGCAATCGCCGGGGTGGAGCGCCGGGCCGACCAGCTGTCCGAGGAGCTCAAGCAGCTCCAGGCGGCAAAGGACCAGCTCCACGAGAAGATAACCACAGTCGAGGTCACCAAGACCAAGGTGAACCAGGAGCTGATCCACCTGTCCCAGGAGCGGGAAGAGCGCAAGCTGGCCCACTTCGACCTGGAGCGGGAGCTGGCGGCGCTCAAGGCGGAGATCGAGCAGATTCTGTCCGAGAACCCCGGTTACGAGCCGCCATCCCAGGGCACGGTCGACCAGCTGAAGAGCCAGGTCGAGCGCCTGGAGAAACGCATGCGGGCGCTGGAACCGGTGAACATGAAGGCGCTCGACGAGTACAACTACACGGAAGGCCGGCGCAAGGAGCTCGACGAGACGCTCAACACGCTCGGTGTCGAGAAAGAAGAGATCATGCAGCGCATCCTGGGCTACGACGAGCTCAAGAAGCGCACCTTCATGGAAGCCTTCGAGGCGATCAACCACAACTTCCAGGAGATTTTCGCCGAGCTCTCGCACGGGCACGGCCGCCTGGAGCTGGACAATCCCGAGAACCCCTTCCTGGGCGGGCTGATTATCCGGGCGCAGCCCAGGGACAAGAAGATGCAGAGGATAGAGGCGCTTTCCGGCGGCGAGAAATCGCTGACCGCGCTCTCCTTCGTCTTCGCCTTCCAGCGCTACGCGCCGGCGCCGTTCTACGCCTTCGACGAGGTGGACATGATGCTCGACGGCTCGAACGCCGAGCGCCTGGCCCGCATGGTGCGCCGCCAGTCCGAGGCCGCGCAGTTCGTCGTGGTCAGCCTGCGCAGGCCGATGATCGAGAACTCCGACCACGCCATAGGCGTCTCGCTGCGCGCCGACGGTTATTCGCGCGTGGTCGGCATAAGAGAGGTTCACATTCCGGAGGGTGAGGCGGTGGGCGCCTGACGAAGGACGTGGACGACGAGCTTAACAACACCCCTCACCCAAGCGTTGCCGGCAGGCCCTTCGAACCATCGCCTGCCGAGCCCCTACCCCAGAGCCCTCTTGAAATGGCCGCTGCCCGCGAGGGCGGCATCGAGATCCTCGTGCGGATGGCCGAGAAAGGGGAGATCGACGCCAAGAACATCGACATCATCGACGTCACCGACCGGTTCTTGCGGGCGATAGCGGCTGCCCCCAAGGAGAACCTGAGACAAAGCGGAAAGATCCTCTTTCACGCCTCGGTGCTCCTGCGCATGAAGGCGGAAGCGCTGCTGGCGCTCACCGCGGATGACAGCGGCTTCGCCCTCGACGACTTCATGGAGTTCGACGAGAACGGCAGCCCGATCATCTACGACTCGCGCTCCCAGCCGGTGGCCCGCCAGATAACCCTTGCCGACCTGGAGCGGGCGCTGGTGCGCCGGGTGCACTCCAAGCAGTTCCGGCAGAGGAAGGTCACTCTCGAGCAACTGATCGAAGCGCTGCGAGAAGCCGAGCGGATCGACACCGCCCGCTCGCAGCGGCGCCACCCGCCCCGGATCGACCTCGAGGGGCAGCCGGAGATAAACGATGTTGGCGATATCCTCGAGCTGGCCCACGACGAGGACATCGAGGTGGTCATCGGCCGGATCGAGGACATACTCAGCAGACTGCTCAACAACAACGATCTGATGCCCTTGCTCGAGTTGATACGGCAGCTGGGCGGCGGCGGCGACTGGGTCGACGCCTTTCTGGGGGTTCTTTTCCTGTCCAACGCCGGTAAAATATACCTCGAGCAGCAGGAATTTTATGGTCCTTTGTACATAGGGAGAGCCAACCCCACACCGCCGACGGTGCCGGAAGCGCCGCTGGCAGTCTAAGAAGGTCCCAGACAGCGAAAGCCTTTCCATCATGAGTGTCAAAGCAAAAATCGAAGCCGTCCTCTTTCTGACCGACAAGCCGATCCACGCGGCCGCAATTGCCAGGCTGGTCAATATCGACGTGCAGATCGTCCGCCAGACCCTGCTCGAGCTCATTCACGAATACGAGGAGCGCGGCGGCGCCCTGGAGATCGCTCAAGACAACGGCTACATGTTCCAGGTCAAAGACGAGTACGCCGCGATTATCGAGGAGTTCCTGCCCGTGGAGATGTCGGCGGCGCTTTTGCGAACGCTTTCGGCGATCGCCATCAAGCAGCCGGTTCCCCAGTCGGAGATCATTCGCATCCGCGGCGCCGGCGCATACGATCACATAAAGGAGCTGGTCATCCGCGAGCTGATCGTCAAGAAGGAGGAGGGTCGCTCGCCGACTCTTTCCACGACCAGGAAGTTTCAAGAGTACTTCCGGCTGACCAAGGACGCAAAGTCGCTGCGGCAGCAGATAAGGAAGCAGGAGGCGGCGGCGGCGAAAGCCGATGAAGCCGGGCAGCTCGGATTGCCCCTGTCCGAATCGGGAACGGAAGCCGCAGCCGGCAATGCGTCGCAGAGCGGAGAGACTGGCGCGGAATACGACACCACCCTCGACAGGCTGCTGGACGTGGCGATCGGTTCTGTTGACAGGGCAACGGCGGCGGAGACGAAAGAGGGCACGGAGGCGGCCGGAGGCGAGCCGGGCGCCGCGGCATCCGGGACGGCAACCGAGATCGAGCAGGACCGGGCACCGGTCGGGGTCGAACACGGCTTTGACGCCGATCCGGCCCGCGCGGATGCCTTGCAGACCGGCACCGTCACCGAATCCACCACTTGATGCGATCCTCTCCGGCGCCCTCGATCTGCGCAATCCTTGCAGCCGCAGGCGTCGGGTCTCGTCTTGCCGGTGTGGCGGGATCCGGTCCCAAACAGTTTCTCGCGCTGGGCGGGCGGCCGATCTACCAGTGGTCGCTGTGCGAGCTGGCAGGCCACGAGCAGGTGGGGCTGGTTGTGGTGGCGACATTATCCGACTCTATCTCGACAATCCAGGCCCAGATCGAAGGGCTGGGACTGACCGGCAGGACCATCATCATCGCCGGTGGCTCGACGCGCCAGCAATCGGTCTGGCTGGGCTTGAAAGAGCTATCGCGCCGGCAGCCACCGCCCGGGTACGTGCTGGTGCACGATGCGGCAAGGCCATTCCTCACCAGGGAGATCCTCGATGCCACCATCACTGTGGTGAAGGAGAAAGGCGCGTGCACCACCTGCGTTCCCGCCTCGGACACCGTCAAGCGAGTGCAGAACGGCCAGATCGTCGAGACGCTGGACCGGAACTCCCTGGTTCTCGTGCAAACGCCCCAGGCTGCTCGATATGACTGGCTGGTCGACGCGCACGAGAAAGCGATCCGGGACCAGCGTGCAACCACCGATGATGCCGCCCTGCTCGAGTCTGCAGGCTACCCGGTCGCGGCCGTGAGCGGGTCTCGCCTGAATATCAAGATCACGGAGCCGCATGATCTCGTTCTCGCCGAAGTGATCGCGGCAACCCTGCGCCACCCCTGAATATTGAACTGCCCGGCATTGTATGCTAGCCTCTCTGCTGTCGAGATGCCACCAGGTCAGGTGCGCGCTACTATGACTTTCGAGCTCGGCTCTTGCCAATTAGCTTAAAATCACTAGAATGAGGGTAACCTGTGAACCTTTTCGGATGGCAGAGGGAAGTTATGTCTCAAGACAATATGGAAACACCACATGATAAGCCGGTTTCACCGGGCGGGCGTCCGCCCAAAAAGGATGTGGATCTCTTCCCTGCCCTTGCGGACCGCAAAGCCATGCCCATGGTGTCATCGCGCATAGTGCCGAAGAATGCCGGACCTCAGATCTCGCTTTTCGCCCCCGCCAGCTTTGACGAGGCGCTAGATATAGTGGAGTGCCTCCGCACGCGATGCGCTGCCACCATATGCCTGGACAACATGCGTAAGGGTGACGCCAGCCGCCTGGTAGATTTTGTCTCCGGAGCCTCTGCCGCTATAGATGGTGACTTCCACAAGATGAGCGAGCAGGTTTATCTGTTCTGCCCGAGCAACTTTAAGATTGTCGCCCCGGCAAAAGAGGAGCAAAAGTCCTACGGGGGAGGGGCGCTTGACTTCCTCTACGGCGGCGGCCGTCTTAATGACAACAACCCCTTTGGCAACCTGCGGGGGAGAAGCTAAGAAAGCTTAGGAATTTTTCACTTGTCCAGCGCCGCCGTTTTCGGCGTCTGCTCTTCAAGTTTTTTAACTGTCAGCCCCTCTGGCCGCTGGTATTATGTCCTTACAGGCACACGGTGGACTTCCCGCCAGGTGCTATGTTTCCTCCTTACCTAATCCACCACAACAAGTTCTTCCCTCCCCCTTACCTGGGAGGGAAGTTCTTTTTTGGGAGAGAGGAGCCTCGATGATCCAGCAGAAAGTTAACCGATATCGGTTTAACCGCGGAAAGTTAACCGATAGCGGACAAGTTAACCGATATCGGTTTAGCTTCGGACAGCACAGGCCCACTCTTCCAGAGTTTTGATGGCGGACTTGACATCATCTCCATTCACCTCGAGAGCGAAGGGCCTGGCCCGCTCGATCTGCCTCATGTAAAGGGGATCGTAATGCTCGACCAACAAAATCTTGACAAGCTCGATGATCTGACCGCCAGCGTACATATCCTGAAGCTCTTGAATTCGCCGGGCCCCCAGACGTTCTTTGAGGCACAAAAGCGCCTGGAACGCCTCTGCGCGGCCTCTTTCGTCCAGGGCAAGGGCATAGTCGTCAACAATTCGCCGAGCTCTGACCTCGAGGGTGCCGGTGACGAGCACACCTTGCCCGCGCTCGATCTTATCGACGACGAAATCAGGCAGGGAGATCCTTCCCACCTTCCTGCTTTCGGCCTCCAGGAACACAGGCTCCTCCCCGAACTCACGCAACGCCTGCCAGAGCGCAGCGTCGAAGTTCTTCTGTGTAGGCTGTGCTCCCAGGCCCAACCCACCAAATACAGAACCGCGATGATTGGCGAGCGCCTCCAGATCAAGAACGGACTTGCCCGCCTCCTTCAGCCCGCGCAGAATGTCCGTCTTCCCGACGCCGGTCAAACCGTGGATGATGATGGGCTGGAAGCGATAAGCTCCTTTTTGAAAGTCGGCCAGCAGCTGCCGCCTCCAGGCCTTATAACCGCCCGTCAGGCGGAAACAATCAATTCCCACAACGCTCAAGAAGCTGGCCACAGCCTCGCTGCGCAATCCGCCGCGCCAGCAATGGATGACCAGCGGCTGTCCCTGTTTGCGCAGCCCGGAGATCGTCTCGACAATCTCCGGAATTTTTGGCGCAATGATCTTCAGGGCATGGCGACGGGCCGCGACCTCGCCCTGCCAGGCGTAAATCTTGCCAACTTCGGCTCTTTCCGCATCCGACAAGAGCGGCACGTTTACCGATCCAATGATCCTCTCGTCCCTATGCTCGCAAGGCGCACGGACATCCACAAGCAGAGGATCTTTGAGATTGTTCAATTGGTCCGCAGTGAGCTCGCGCCAGGTCATGACCTCTCTCTCGACCGCGAGAATTTGCCTCTTTCCACCGGAACCGAAACTTCTTGCAACACGATCTGCACAAGGGGACGGGACTTCATCTTCTCGACAAAATAGACGACAAGCGCGTCCTGCAGAAATGAACGCAGATCTTTCTCCTGCCCGCCGCGACCCTTTTGGTAGTCTTCAAGAATCGATAGCACTTGATCTTTTAGCCTGATCAAAAACTCCTCCGGTGACATCCCGCGCGGGAGGATCAATCCCTTCATGGTCGTGTCGGGGCCGGCCACCGGTTTCTTCTCTCGATCGAGAGTAATAGCCACCGTCACCATGCCGTCTTCGGCGAGGTGGCGGCGCTGCTCCACAATCTGGTCGTCGATCTCCCACTCGCGAGATGAATCAACCAGTACCACCCCGGCATTGATCGGGGAGAGCTTCTGTGCCCTGTCCTTGAAGACCTCGAGCACGTCTCCATTTTCCATCACAAAAACATTGTCCGGGCTAACGCCGCACTCGACAGCAAGCTCCGCATGCCGGACCAGCATGCGATATTCTCCGTGCACAGGCATGAAGAATTTTGGCCGGCACAGGTTGATCATGAGCTTTTGCTCCTCGCGGCAGGCATGTCCTGACACGTGCACACCAGCGTCGCGCCCGTATACCACGTCGGCCCCCCTGACACACAACGCGTTGATGGTATTGGCGATCGACCGCTCGTTGCCGGGAATCGGCGTGGCAGAGATTATAACCGTGTCGCCCGGCACGATCTGAATCTGCTTGTGCTCGTCGTTGGCGATGCGGGTGAGTGCGGAAAGCGGCTCGCCCTGGCTTCCCGTGGTGAGGATGACCACCTTATCCAGCGGTAGCTGCTTTATCTCCTCCGGTGGCAAAATGAGACCGTCCGGATAAGTCATGTACCCCAGCTCCCGGGCTATGCCGGCCAGGTTGAGCATCGAGCGCCCGAGTATAGTCACCTTGCGGTCGTATTTCAGGGCGGCATTCAGGATCTGGCGAACCCGGTGTACATTGCTGGCAAACGTGGTGACGATTATCCTCTTTTGCGCATTGGCGAAGATCTCATCTAGCCTGCGCCAGACCGACCGCTCCGAAAGCGTGTAACCCTCGCGCTCCACGTTGGTGCTGTCGCTCATGAGCAGGAGCACCCCCTCCTCGGCCGCGGCCGTGAGGCTGGCTATGTCGTACAACTCCCCGTCGACCGGGGTGAAGTCGAACTTGAAGTCGCCCGTGTGAACCACGGTGCCCACCGGCGTGCGAATGATGACGCTGTAGGAGTCGGCGATCGAATGCGTGCAGCGGATGAATTTCACCGTGAAACAGCCGATCTTCACCTCCTGCCGCGGCCGGACCTTCCGCATCACCGTGCGATCCTCGAGACCGACCTCGCGGAGCTTGCCTTCCAAGAGCCCGAGCGCAAGCGCGGGACCGTAGATGACCGGGATGGTCAGGTGGCGCAAGATAAAGGGGATGCCGCCTATGTGATCCTCGTGCCCGTGGGTAATGACCAGCCCCTTGACCTTGTCGTGATTCTCCACCAGGAAATGATAATCAGGCAAAACCAGATCGACGCCCAGCATGTCCTCGGACGGGAAGGCGAGCCCGGCATCGACAAGAATCATGTCGTTGCCGTAACGGAGAACCATGGTGTTCTTGCCGATCTCACCCAGTCCGCCCAGCGGAATGACCTTGAGGCCGCCAGCAGGCGAGGAGGCCGCTGACCCTGAACCTGCCGCCTGCGGGCCGCTTTTCGCTCTTGCCCGCTTTTCGCCCAGCCGTGGATCTTCCTGGCTCACCGCGATCTCCTCAAAGTGCGAGTTGCCATATCAAGCCGTTGCCGCTTTCACGCTGACCGGGAACTGCTTGAGCAACGCGTCCATCGCTTCCTTCTGCCTGCCCTCGAGGGGAAGCAGCGGCAACCTCAAATGTGGTCGGCACAGGCCGAGGCGGGACAGGGCATACTTCACGCAAGTTGGGTTCGGCGCCGTAAAAAGCCCCTTGAACAGCGGGTTGTACTGGTAGTGAATACGCCGCGCCTCGTCGACCTTCCCGTCAAAATATGCCTTGATCATCGACTGGATCTGGGATCCTGCGAGATGGCTGGCGACGCTGACTACCCCGCAGGCGCCGACGGCCAGCATCGGCAACGTCAAGTAGTCGTCGCCGGAATAGAGGCGGAAATCCTCGCGGGCGCGGGCAGCGATGTCCGCCGCCTGATCGAGGTTGCCGGTCGAGTCCTTGACACCGCATACCGTGTGAGCCCGGCGCGCAATCTCCACCATTGTCTCGGCGCTTATGTTGACGCCGGTACGTCCCGGTATGTTGTAGACGATGAGCGGTAGCCGGGTAGCGTGAGCGGCCGCCTCGAAGTGGGCAATCAGCCCTTCCTGACTGGGTTTGTTGTAATAGGGCGCCACGACCAGAAGCCCGTCCGCCCCCCATGATTCCGCCTCCTGGCACGCCTTCACCGTCCTGGCCGTCGAATTGTAGCCGGCGCCCATTATGAGTTTTGCCCGGCCGCCGGCGCTCGCTTTGACGACCTTGAAGAGCTCCTTTTTCTCGTAGTCCTCCAGGGTGGGGCTCTCGCCGGTAGTGCCGGCGACGACGATGCTGTCGGTGCCTGTGGAAACCAGATGATCGACAATTCGCTCCACCGCCTTGAAGTCCACCTCAAGATCGTCGTCGAACGGGGTTATCATCGCCGTCATCACCCGACCGAACATGGCTGCGTCAGAACCGATCATTGTTCTTCTCCCTGATCAACTTACGGGCCGTCCTGGCCGATTTCCCGGAAGGGGGATCCCCTCGCGCCGCTCACACATTCGCTCCCTCCGCGCTCCTTGACCGCAAAAGGTCGTGCTCCAGAAGGTACTCGGCGATGCGCACCGCATTCAGTGCGGCGCCGATACGCAGGTTGTCGGCCACAACCCACATGTTCAAGCCCGTGTCCGACGAGGTGTCGCGACGGATTCTCCCGACATAGACCGGATCCTCGCCGGCGGCGTCGATGGGCGTGGGGTAGCGGAGTTCGCTCGGGTCGTCCCATACCTCCACGGCCGGGCTGTCGGCGAGGACCTCGCGCGCCTGGGCCGGGCTGAGAGGCCGTTCGAAATCAATGGTCACGGACTCGCTGTGCCCGATGACGACCGGCACCCGCACCGCCGTGCAGGTGATCTTCAGATCGGGCAGCTCGAGCATCTTGCGTGACTCCATCACCACCTTCATCTCTTCCTTTGTGTAACCGTTGTCGAGAAACCTGTCGATGTGCGGAATCAGGTTGAAGGCGATCTGGCGCTGAAACACCTGCGGCGCGTAGTCCTGGTCGTTCACGATCGCTCGGGTCTGCGCCTTCAGCTCATCCATCGCCTCTTTGCCGGCGCCGCTGACGCTCTGGTAGGTCGAGACGATCACGCGCTTTAGCCCGGCGGCATCATGAAGCGGCTTCAGCACGACCACCAGCTGTGCTGTCGAGCAGTTAGGATTGGCTATAAGCCCTTTGTGCGCGCGCAGAGCATGGGCGTTGACCTCGGGGACGACCAGCGGCACATCGGGTTCCATGCGGAAGGCGTTGGTGTTGTCGATGACCACGGACCCCTGCTCGACGGCCAGCGGGGCAAACTGCTTGCTTATCGCCTCGCCGGCGGAGGAAAGCACGATGTCTATTCCGCGGAACGCCTCGGCCGACGGCTCCTGCACGGGGTAGGTCTCTCCTTTGAAGGTCATCGTCGTATCCTTCGAGCGGGCGCTGGCCAGCAAGCGCAGCTCGCCGACCGGGAAGTCGCGCTGCTCCAGCACCTTCAGCAGCTCTTGCCCGACCCGCCCGGTGGCACCAAGGATGGCGACGTTGACCTGCTTTCTCGCGTTCATTTCTCCTCTCTCCGCGGTCCTCGACGACGTCCCTGGCCGGCCGCGCCCCGGGAACCATTATCCAACCAGTTGCAGGTTTAAGTTCAAAATATGCTCCAGACCAACCACCAGACGGTCGAGCCCCGGCACCGCCTTTACGGCCAGCAGGGTTCCCTTCATGTAGCAGCTCGCGTTGTAGCCGTCATGCCGGAGCGTCAAAAGCTCGCCGTCGGCGCCGAAGATGACCTCCTGATGGGAGATGAGCCCGGGCAGGCGCACGGAATGCACCCTCACACCGGCAGCACCCTGTCCCCCCCGGGCGCCCGGGATGAGCTCTTGCTCCTCGACCTGGCCGGCGTTGAAGGTCTTGCCGGTAGAAGCCAGCTTGCGGACCGTGTGCATAGCCGTGCCCGAAGGCGCGTCGTGCTTCTTCGTGTGGTGCATCTCCACAATCTCGACATGGTTGAACATGGCCGCCGCCTGCTTCGCGAACTCCATCATCAAAACGGCACCCACGGACAGGTTGGGCGCGATCAGCCCGCCAATCTTCTTTTGCGCCGCCAGGTCGGTCAACTCGTTCACTTCCTTATCACCGAGCCCGCTCGTGGCTATGACCGGACGGACCCCGTGCTCCAGTGCCATCTTGCCGTGCCTGAAAGCCGGCTCGGCAAGGGAGAAGTCCAGATAGACGTCCGGTTTCACCCGAGCCAGAATGTCCTGAAATCCGCTGCTGACAAGTATAGCAGCCTGCTTTCCCGAAACAAGCTCGCCCACGTCCTGCCCAACGTAAGGCGCGCCCTCCCGGCCGAAAGCGCCGACCAGCTCCAGGTCGCCGTCGCCGAGAACGGCGGCGGCGCTGGCACGTCCGAACCTGCCGTTGACGCCGCCTATGACAACTTTTATCCTGCTGCCCATAGCCTGCGCTGCTCCTCAAGCCCCCGCCGTCCCGGCCGAGCTACCTGCCGGTCTCCGCAAAGGTATAAAAGTATAGCGCAGGGCAGGGTTTAGCCTGCCCTGGCAGGCAATCGGTCAGCACCGGGGCGTGGACCCGCCCGGGGCCCCCACGCCATCGGCGGGCAGCGAGAGCCTGCCCGTAGAACCGAAGCCGTTTGCCCCCCGCTCTTCCGCCTCGGTGAGCTCGTCCACCTCGACGACCTCCACCCTGGGCACCGGCATCACCACAAGCTGGGCGATGCGCTCACCCGGCTCGAAGGTATAGGGCTCCTCGCCCAGGTTCACAACCAGCACCATCACCTCGCCGCGGTAATCGCTGTCGATAGTGCCCACGCAGTTGGTGAGCGTGATTCCGGCTTTGGCCGCCAGTCCGGAACGCGGGCGCACCTGCCCTTCGTAGCCGGGCGGGATCTCGAGCACGATGCCGGTGGGAATCCTGGTTCGCTTGCCGGCCGGCAGGGTGAGCGGCTCGGCAATTGCGCAGGTGAGGTCGAGCCCCGCCGAGCCCTTTGTCGCGTAGCGAGGCAGATCCTGGCAGTGGGGAAGTCGTTTTACCTTCAGCTTCAGCAATTCCACAGTTCCTCCTCCCTTCTCTAGCAAGCCAGAACAAGATCCCCGGTGATCTCAGCGGCCGGGCCGACCACGACCAGCGAGAGCTTATCGCTTCTAAAAAGCTCATTGGCCAGCTGCTGCACCTCCTGCGAGGAGACGCGCTCGATGTCCGCGCAGATCTCCTCCACCGACAACTGCCGCCCGAAGAACAGCTCTCCGTAAGCGTTGCGGCTGGTGCGATTTCTCATCGACTCCAGCCCCAGGAGCAGGTCGCTCTTGAGCTGCGCCTTGGCGCGCTTGATCTCCTGGTCCGTGAGCCCATCGGCCTTTACGCGCCGGAACTCCTCCATGATGAGCTCCAGCACCTGCCCGACCTTGCCGGGACCGGTGCCGGCATAGACCCCGAAGAGCCCGCAGTGGGTGTGGCTTGCCCGGTAGCTGTTGATTGTGTAGACCAGGCCGCGCTTCTCGCGCACCTCCTGAAAGAGCCGCGAGGACATATTGCCGCCCAGCCCCAGGTCCAGCACCGCCAGCTGATAGCGCCGGTCGTCGGTGACGCTCATGCCCTCGGTGGCAAGGGCGATGTGTGCTTGCTCTATGTCCTTGTTCTTGATCACCTTGCACTGCCGCATACTTGCCGCCGGCACATCCTGCCGCGGCTGCCCCGGCGCAAGACTTCCGAACTCGCCTGTCAGCTGGTCGATAGCCGCCTGCTCGTCGAATTTCCCGGCTATGGAGACGACGATGCTCTCCGGCCGGTAGAAGCGCTCGACGTGCTGGCGGAGCATCTCGCTGGTGATGCCGGAGACGCTGTCGCAGGTGCCGGTGATCGGGCGCCCGAGCGGATGCCCCGGCCAGATGTTGAGAAGCAGCGTCTCCTGCGAGAGATCTTCCGGGTCGTCCTCATACATCTTGATCTCCTCCAGGATGACCTCCCGCTCCAGCTCGAGATCCTGGGGGCTCAGCGTCGCGTTCTTGATCATGTCGGCCAAGAGGTCGATCGCCACCGGCAACTGGTCGCCCATGACGCGCCCGTAGAAGCAGGTGTTCTCCTTGCTCGTGGCGGCGCCCAGGCTGCCGCCTACATCCTCGATCTCCTGGGCGATGTCCTGCGCCGTGCGCCTGTCCGTGCCCTTGAAGAGCATGTGTTCCAGGCAGTGCGAGACGCCGTTGTTCTCCTCCTGCTCATCTTCGGATCCGACGTCGACCCAGATCCCTATGGATGCTGAATAGACCTCGTCGACCGCCTCGGTAAGAATCCTTGTGCCGTTGGCGAGCTTCGTTTTGCGGATGGGCACCTTGTTCCTCCATTTCTCCCTAAAACAAAGACACCACCCGAACTGAATCGCGGCGGTGTCTTTGCTACTGCCTAGCTGCCTGTTGCGATGCAGGCTCAGTATTTCCTCACGCTTCAGCTAGTCCTTCACGTGGGGCGGGCTCACTTGTTGTCGTTTCCGGTCAGCGCCGACCTGAAGTTTCCACAAGGCCCCTCGGCTCGAAGCAGTGACTTCGCTACACTGCTCACCGTTTATGCTATTACTCTATCAGTGGTGGCACGTCTTTGGAAGTACCCCATTGAACATTTAAAGATCCGCTGCTTGACAGGGTTTCCATCCGCATCAGAAGAAACTTTCTAGTTGCGCGCCAGATTACCAAGCACCGGGACTATCCGCCAAATATGGCTCTCCGCCTTTGATATCTCCGTTTTATATACAAGTGATGCGCAAAGGCCGGCCGTTGTACCACCTTTCAGGCAGGTTCAAGCGGAGCGTTTCCGCCTTCACTTTGCATCCAGCCAGCTCGTCGTCGGCCACCGACCCGGCGACCAGGAAGCCCAGGAGGACCAAAGAAGCGTCCCGGCAACGCCGACAAACAAGGGCGCCAGCGCCTGCCTCCGGGGGAATTAGAAAGAAGAAGATCTTGCAAACCTTGTAAACCAGACAACACCCCCAGGCATTTCCTTATATAATGAGGGATAATCTAAAGAGCCTACCCCGCGCCGACGTAGCTCAGCGGTAGAGCAACGGTTTCGTAAACCGTAGGTCGTGGGTTCAAATCCCACTGTCGGCTAGGTTTTCCAGGTTGACCACGCCCGACACATCGCGGAACGTTCCGGACACACCGGCTACACTTTTGCGTTTCCAATTGGACGCAGGAGTGTGTAGTTTAGCCCCGGGCAACGGTCACTGGCTTGCCGCAGCAACTGCCCGGTGAACGATTGCCGCATCAGCGGCTACTTCGCTGCCTCTTCCAATGCTGCTTCTAAAAGATCATTCACACCGAGCGCTGACGCCATTTCATGCATGTAACCGGTGTCGAGCCGCCCCGCTTGCGTTTTCAGCACTCCCAAAACGTCACGCCATTGGCGCTCAGACACTTCACCACCCGTGCGAAACCAGTCTAATTTCGCAAGAACGGTATCTTCCGCGGTGGCAATCCAAGCTGTACGTTGCGGTTCACGGGCAACGACGCTCTTAACACGACGGGCCAGCTGAGCCTGATCGAATGCTCGGCGTTTGGGTATAAACACGTCAACTTTGAACATTGTATCTTGATGAATCAGATTGAAACTTCTACGGAGGACGATAGCCTCAAGGATCGCTTCACGCTCAACGTAAAACTCGTCCGCAAGAGCGGCAACAAGCGGTTCAATATGCTCTTCCTTCAGTTCGGCAACAATATCGGAGTCGATGGTAGTGCGCACAATCCCGTGGATGATACTGGCAGCAGATCCTCCGACAAAGTAGGGCACATTGAGTGCTTCGAACACTTCAATGACCTTGAGCGAGACTAAGACCCATTCAGGCGTTGACACTGCAGGTCGCTTTGGAGTCCACAAGAATAAACGGGCCATAAACCTTAGCGGCAAGTTCCGGTCCGAGAACCATGTCTGCCAGGCGACGCCGGATCTCGGCTGCCGAGTCCTGCGGGTGCCTTCCTTGAAGACCGTTCTCAGCCAGCCCCAGCATTGCCCGCGTGAGCCCGCCAGCCATCTCTAGCTTGCGCCAGGCCGGTGCCTCGCGGAAGTAACGAAGCTGTATTTCCTCAGCCCACAGCGCGGTATCAGCGTTCATGGCGCGCCAACTGGGCAAGGGGCGGCGGGCGGCATCTGTAGACATGCTGGGGTCCCTTATCAGCAGCGCGGAAATCTCTGGGATTATATCCGGCGCTGCTTTCCATTATAAACCTGGAGCCGGCCTGCCTGGTGGTCCTCGAGGCGGTCCCCTATGACATCTCGGCGGCAATTACGTGCGGTTGTACGCTGGCGCTAACAATATCTATTGTCCGACGCGGTGTGCCCGCAAGCAGCGGCACACGGTGAAAAAGCCGGGAGGCATAAGCAGCCTCTGCTCACAGTTCGCCATAGACGACAGCAGGCAGGATTTCTTCCTCGGGCGCCAGCGATATCTTTGTCTTGCTACGGATGTACTGCCCGTTTCCAGCCGTCAGACTGTTAACCAGAACTGCGCTTCTGAGTATTTCCCAGCACACTCGCTGTTGCTTCGGGTTGTTCGAGGATAGCATCATTTGCAGCGGCTTGATAGCTGATATGGCGCTGGGAATGGAGAATTCGCAGACGAACGCCTTGACCTGACCATTCATCTCACTTTGCCGGACATTCCGGTAACCGATTGGCGGGGCCATGTTCACCTCGTCAAAATCGTGCGTCTGCCTTCTGGTGAGAACCACTTCCTTGCCGGGAGCAAGCCGGATTTTCCTCCCCGCTGCCACAACACTCACCGAGCCGGGGTGGTGATCGCACAGGTCGAATATGGATACTCCGCGCCCTTCGTCCATGATGAAGACCTTGGCGCCGGCAGAAATTGTCACGGTCCCTTCGGTGGTCTCCACCGTCGTGTCCCTGGTCGGTGATACAAAGACGCTGCCGCCGACCACGCGCCCGCGCAACGGCTGTCCCTCGTGGCGTGGCTGAGCGCGAGCCATTACCGGCGTCTGCCAGCCCGGCTGCAACTCCGGATGCAGTCTCTCAAAATTGCTCATGGCGCGCAGTGCGCTCGTCCATGGGAATTGCGTGCTCAAAGCGGGCGTCACCGGCTCGGCAAAATCAGCCATCGGGGCGAACTGGGCAACCGGCGGGCGCGGACGAGCAACCGAGGCGGCGATAGCATAGCTCACCGGCGCCGGCGACGCCGCCGGGCCGTTGCCGTCAAAGAGGTTCATGGCCGTCAACGTAGCGGACCAGGGGAACTGCGAGTTAATGCCTGCTCCCTGCGGATAAGCGAAGTCCACCAGCGGCCGGAATGTAAGCGTGTTGGGGGCAACCAGAGCAGGTGGAACAATTACCGGAAGCCTGGCTATCGCCGGTGGTGCCGCACTCGATTTGCTTCCACGGAATCGAGCCATGGCATTGAACATGCTAGCCCACGGGAACTGCGAATTCATGGCTTCGCCTACCGGCTCGTCAAAGTCGACCAGCGCCTCATAGATCGGTCCGGTGTAGCGCGGCAACCGCTGCGGCTGAGCCTGCGTTCTTTCAAACATGCTCATGGCCACCAGCGTGCTTGCCCAGGGGAACTGCGAGACCATGCTCTCATTCAGCGGCACGCCAAAGTCAACCAGCGGCTGATAGCGCCGGACGGGAACGACGAGCGATCGGGCCTGCTGGAGCTCGAGTGCCGCCATCGCTTGCAGCGTGCTCAACCAGGGGAACTGCGTATCAACGCACTCGCCCAGCGGCACGCCAAAGTCAACCAGCGGCTGATAGCGCCTGACGGGCACGAGGAACCTGCTGGCTAAAGCCTGCTTTCTGCCGACAGCAGCCACCGAAGCAAGAGTGGCAACCCACGGGAACTGTGTGGTCATGCTGTCCTGCAGCGGCACATTGAAGTCCACGAGCGGCTCGAACCGCCGCGCCGATATAGTCGTCGATCCCCACTGCGCGAGGGAGCAGGCATGCATCATGCTGCGCCATGGGAAGTTTATGCCCATCTGAGCCTCCACCTCAGGTATATCCAGGTCAGCCAGGGCATACCAGGTCCGCGTGACTGAGACGGCGCGCGAACTCGCGTCTGCCGCCAATGCACCCTTCCCTGCTGTAGCACTGCCGGAGGTGTCATACGCAATCGCCTGCACAATCTTGAGACCCGGTTGCGTCTTGAGCTGAAGTTTGGGCTGGGTCCCGGTAACCTGAGGCGTGATGCTAAACGTGTTAACTGGAATCGGCCTTAAATTTGGCCCGTCTATTGGTGAAAATCGAGATGGCGCCAACAACGAGCTGGGAAATATCGGCAACGGTATATTTGGTATCTCAGGCCGCGAATAATAGGAATACACGTCTTGAGAGTTCAAGCCAGTTCTGCTGTCGATTAGACTCGTCGGCGTCACAACTCTTTGACTTCTTGGATCCACAATAATGGGACTTTGAGGAGTTGATATTCCGGTTATTGGGTCAACTACGGGCGGCAGTTGGACTTCGACCCACGCATGATATCCCTTAGCGATTGGGCTCTGAAGGTACCCTCCGACTAGCTTTGTTTCAAAACCCATGCGGTCCAGCACTATTTTTGTAACTATTGCTTGCGGCAAGCAAACACCGTTTTTGTCCTCTATGAATTGACTTAGCGGGACATCCTTCCCACTCATCAGGTCCTTGTAACAGAGATAACTCTGAGTCGCCCCTTTAGCTTCCATATCTTGTTTCACAACCTTTATTGCTTGGAAGGCTGCCTGCATCGGATCATCCGTGAAATGTCGAGCGGCGCCTTCGGCTAACGCAATGGTCTTCTGCAAGGACGGTGAAGACAGGTTGACTACGATGTTGATGTTTGCTCCCTTGACAATGGGTATCTTGTCGTAAAGAACCATGACGGGGCGTTCTGAGTTCAGCGCCGTACCGGATGGAATCGGTCCGGATAATGTACGAGTCAGGTTGAACTGTTCGCCTGCCTTAGCACCCTGGCCACCAGCATGCAATTTGATATTGGTCTGCGTCGAGCCGGCGCGGTTCGCGCTTTGAGATTCAAGCAGCGGATGCGGCTCCAGCGCAGCCGGACCAACGGACGCTGTACCGCCCGGGCCTGCTGTCTTGCCTTGTGGCAGCGCTGGCGTAGCTTTAGGCTCGGCGACAGCCACTGCCAGTGGTGGTAACGGCTCCGCCACACGCCTTACTGCTTCTGGTGCGACCACTGGATGTGACGGGTCTTGTTCCGAAGCAATTCTGACATTGTCCAGGAATTCCGCCGCATCAGCGGCATGAACTATGCCACCGGGTCCGGTGATTGAGCCATCCGGATTGAGCGTGGCTCCCTTGAAGCGCATAGCAACGAACTCCTGCATGCGTGGTGAAACAGTTGGAGCCACCGGTGGGAAGGACTGATTTTCCTGCATCCATTGCAGCCGCGCGCTAGTATCGGGATCGAGCCCTTCGTGACTGATCTTGTTAATCCCGCTCATTATTTCATCAGGAATTTTCGTTCCGGATAAAGAACGGAGAATGCTGTTTATTCGCGGGCTGCCCTCCCCGAGCGCTTCTCGCAAGACAGGTTTAGGCTGGTTGGTGGGAAATGCCTTATCGACGTCGAAAGCGGTCAGCTTTGCGGGAACCCCAAGCTCTTTCGCTCTAGCCGGATCTATAACTCCTGTATTTGCGGCTCCGTCAGGTCTTCCAATAATTGAATCTAGAGCAACTATTTGTTTCAACTGTGTCGCATAATTTGTTCCGTTCTTTTGGTCAAAAACCTGCAGGTCATCTATAGTCTGAATGTGACTGTTCTCCTCAAGCGCCAGAAACTTGCCAAGCGGTACTCCTGCGTGTTCCGACACAAGAGCAGTATGGTCTACAACTCCGGTTCGTGGATCCACAACAGGCCCCAGCTCGGCCTTCGCGATCACCCCGAAGGGATCAATCTTTGAAACCTTATCGATAATAGCGAACCGCTCGGCCGGCGTAGGCGTAACCCCCGCTTCCGTGTCTGCATTAAACTGAACAACCTTCGGCTCGTTGTTAGCACCTTTGGCTTCAAATACAACATTGTCGCTGCCAATATGCTGTTTGGCATTCGGCTCGACAGTGGCAATCAGGGACTGATCTGCTATACCCTCGGCACTGGCGGGCGTGCCACTGGACTCTGGGATGCCCCCTGCCCTGGCCTTCATGAACCTATCGGGTATGGGACCTCTTGTACCAAGAGCCAGTTTTTCAGAAGAACCTTGTTCGGCTGAACTGGCGGGCGCACTAGACTCGCCTATTCCCGCTTTTGCTTTCATCAAACCTTGAGGCATCGGGCCCTCGGTCCCCTCTGCCTGAATCTTCACCGGGTTTTCTAGTTCCGGAAGTCTTCCCTGAGCCAGTACTTTCGCAAGTGAGTTTCCTCGGGCAACCTGGTCGCTAATTTGGGCATCTGTTAAGCCGGACTTGGCAAGCTCCGCTCTTCCTTCTGGTGTTTGATAAAACTCAGCGGCTTTGCTTATCCTGTCTGCTACCGGCTGCAGGTCTACATTATATTGCTTGCTGATATCATCGAACGTCTTGCCCGCTAATTTCTGCAATAGCCTGTCCATTATTGGGCTATTCGACAATCTCGGATCGGCTGATACCTTCCAGACCGGCTCTGCCCCCTCACTCGGCGAACCAGCCGTGCCAAAGGATTTGTCGACGTCAAATGATTTTACGACGCCGGTATCCTGATTCCTCCCCATGTTTCTTTCACTGACATCGCTGTCGCCCCTGAAATCACCCTCGATCTTGTTCTGGATGACTTCAGATAACAGCTTGGGATCCTTCAACATAACCTCCACAGAATGTTCTACGTCCGATTTACCATATACACGCATGGCCTCGTTCTGAACATGAGACTCAACAGTCGGGCCCGCATCTTCCACAACACGAACACCATTACCCCTGTCGACTGAAATCGTGGTCTTGCCGAGCGTCCGCGCGCTGACGTCTTGAGCAACGGTTTCGACTTGTGTTCGCTCAGCGACGGTTATCTTATTGCCTTCCGTGTCGTATTGCGTTTTGACAGGAATAACCTTGTCGCCAACTGTCGCCTCAGCGGAATGAACCTTGCTGAACGCGCCTGCTTCCACCGTGTCCGAGGGGGCGCTCAGAGTAGCGATTTTCAACTGATCGCGCGTGCTCGCCACATGTGCAACTTGATCGTCGACGGGCTGTAACTCAATCTTCACTGGAGTCTGAGTTGGTGCTTCAACGACTCGTACTCCTACTTCCGCACCATGAGATGTGAAAATGCTGGAGATCTGCTCAGGACTGGTTTTAAGTCCTCCCTCAACCGGTACAGGCGTCAAATCATGGCCGACAAAAATGGAATTGTCCGCAACAGCGGTGATTGTGACCGTGCCATCCGCATTCCTGGTAATGTAGCCGATTTTAGAGCCGTCATTGCCTTCGATGTCAATTGATTTGCCGGTTTCGAGAAATTGCTCGCCCTTGCTTGTGTCTATGACAATCTGTTTGGTAGGCTCCGATCCCGGGTGTTCTTGTGCTTGTGGTGACTCGACGGGTGGTGTCGTCTCACGGTTGGGCGCTGCCGGAGGTGAACTTTCCGGACCGCCCGGTATTTCCTTGCTGAATGAGCCTGGTCCCCTGGGTGGAAGCGCGGCTTCCTGAGTGGTGGGGGGAGTTGTTACTTCTTGCCCAGATTGGGCCGTCAATTCGCCTTGATTGGGAGCACCAACTCTCTCCGAGCTGACCGTGCCCGGTCCCTGCGGTGGAGGCGCGGCTTGCTGAGTTCCCGGGGCAGTGACCATTTCTTGCCCCGGTTGGCCGGTAAAGTCGGCTCCAGCAGAAGGGACAACTCTGCCCGCGGCCGCACCCTCAACTGCGGGCGCCGGGCCTCCAACAGCCGAGGCACGAGGCGGCGTTGGAGTGCTATCTGGGGTGGAACCTTCAACCAGGCTCGGTGGCTCCCCGCCTCTTACTGGCACTGGAACCGGCCCGCCCGCTGGTGGTTCTGAAACGGGCGGTTGTTCTCCCAATGACGGACCAACAGGCTCGCCAACTGGTTTCTCGCCTGGTAAAACCGCTGGGTTCTCCGGCGACGACGTCGTCTGCCCATTGCTGGCGACCTGCGGTGCGGGCGCTTCAGGTTCGCTCGATTGCGGCGCTGATGTCTCGGTGGCTGCAGCTCGCGGTGCGGGCGCCTCCGATAAGCCGGCTTGTGGCACCGCTTGCGTTTGCTGCAGCGGCGAAGCGGTCCCATTCTCTCCCTGCGCCACCGCACCATCAGGCTGTACCACCACCGGCTCGCTCGATACCTCGGGCGCTCCTAGCTTCGTCAAAACCAGGGTAGTCTTTTCTACATTGCCGGACTGTCCCACAGTCGTGGCGCTGTCTACCTGGAACAGGCTGTTTATGCGATCAATTACAGCCTGAGTCATGTTGCCGGCGGGCTGCAGCTTGACGGACCCGGCGCTATCGACACTCACCGCGTCGCCAAACAAACCGGTGACTACCAGCTTGCCACCAGGCGCAAGGACTTGCGCCGCCTCGTCATAGGCGTTCAATAACGAACTCTCGCTCGCTACCTTGGAAATAGCGTTAAACGATGGCACATTGTTAGCAACAACGAGATTCTGCGAGTTGGCAGCCACGGTGGCGCTCAAATTCTCGGCTGAACCGGTTACCTGGACGAAATCAGTCCCTGGGTTTTTCGGATTTGGCACGGTTGTTGTGCCTTGCGTGAGCAGTTCATTTTGAGCCCCGGAATCCAGGCCGAGCACTCTTTGCTGCGCAAGCTGCAGCACCTGGGAGTTGTCTACACCGGTGTAGGTAGAGCCCTGCGGCAAGCTATTAGCCACGCTCGTATCACCGCCCGGTCCAATTTCCAGGACTCTTTGATTTGACGGAAGATCCTTCACAATCTGTTGCAGTACAGGGCTCTCAATTGATTGATTTTCAAATTGTTGAGCAAATCTATTGATCAACACATTACTTATGTCGTTGGAAACTGCGGGGTTATTGCTCAATGCGACTTGCAGGCTGTTCTTCGCGTTGTCGAAGCCAAGATTGCTACCGTCAGGCTGGACAGTGAACTTGATCGGCTGCCCGTCCGGACCAGCAATCACCTGCCCTTGAGAATCCCTGACAACAACTTCAACTGGAGCGCCTGTATTCTGAGCCTGCGTCAAACTTTCGTTAGCCACCTTGGCAAGATATTGTTTTGCATCGGGTGGAGGCAACTGGGCCTGCTGAGGAACTATCTGTGCTTGTTCCAACTGCACCGTTGACGGCGCATGGATATCCGGCGCTTCCACCTTTACTGGAGCGGTATTCGGATCGGTTGTTGGTCTGGACGCGGCTTGACTCAGAATCTCAGAAGGGCTTAAAGCACCACTTGCATTTGTCTCCACCGGTGCGTTGATTGAAGAAATGCCGGAAGGCGCAGGTGTCGTTACGACTTCTTGTCCGGCTGCTACGGGTGAAAGTTGACCTGCATTTCCAGAAGCGCCGCTGGCGACTTCGTTGTTAAAGAACTCTCCGGACGGCGTGGCAGGGGCTGGGGAGCCACCGGCAGTCACCTTGGCCATCAATTCCTGAAAGGCACTCTGGTAGCCGCCTTCCGACGAAGCCCCTGACGGTTGCGCCTGCGTCGTCGGGCCCACTCCTTGCGGCTCAGTCGGTGTCTCCGGCAAGTTCCCGACCAGCCCGTTATAAAAATCCCTGGCTGCGGCTGTCTGGGCAGCCGAGGCTGCCTCTTCGGTGACGATTTGTGGCTTCGCGGTGATAACAACGGAAGTTCCAAAATCCTGGCTGACATTGACCCGGGCAATGAGCCCATTGCCAAGATCGTTGGTCCCGGGTTGCAGCGTTTGGCCGCCGATAGCCACATCAGAGGACGAAAGGCCGGCAATAGCTGTCACAGGATTACCCTCCGAATCAGTAAACACCGTGACATTGCCGCCCCCCCGCAAAGATGTATTGGCCACGAGTGTATTACCCATGCCCAGACCTAACGGAGTCTCCGGCGTCAGCGCCTGCCCGCCTACCGTAATCTCTTGCAACTGCGCGGCAGCAATCTCCTGGGGAGTGTACGGACTGTTCGCTCCGGTATAAGCGTCCGAGGCGTTACGTACCCCATTGAAAGTCTCAACCGGACTCTCTCCACCAAGATGCGGTCCAAGCAGTGGCACCACGTTGGATAGAATGGCGACAGTAGTGGGACTCGCTCCCATGGCTTCCGCGACCGAACTGGTGACGTTGCCCACTGCCATAGGCAAGAGTGTCTGCGCGCCGAACATACCGGTTGGGCTGGCTTGGAAGGCTGCAGTCAGGGTCGAGTTGAGCCCACCGGGCAGCAAACCTTGCAACGCTTGGCCAATAAATGGCGCTACAGCTGGTGCTAGTAAACCAATGCCTGCACCAAGTGTGTCAGTGAAATTCTCCTGATTCATTGCATTTGCAATGTTGGTGTCAGCCTGGATCTGTCCTTGTGAGTTCAAATAATTCGCAGCTGCTTGTCCATAGAGTTGCACTTGCTGGCCGTCGGCCGTTACAGCGGTGATGCCGTTAGCAGGAACACTTGCCGCTGTGTACTGAGGTCCTGCTGCTTGTGGCGTGTACTCTAAACCGAAAAGACCGGTCGTCTGCGGCGCCGAGCCTGGCGCAACCGAGTTTAATACGCTGTCCATCGCGTTGTTCTCCGCCTTCATTGCGGCAAACGTCGCGGTCCCCACCAATCCGCCTGCTACTACTGTACTCCCATATCCCCCTGCAAATATTGGGACACTGGCCAGCGTCTCCGTTCCCAGCGTTCCGATGCTAACGGACTCCGTAAGAGTGAGCCCTCCCGTGGCTGCGCCCATAAAAGGCGCTGCAACGCCGGCTGTGGCCACGATAGTGGCGATCGCGGCGTAAGATTTTGCCATCCCAGCATCAAAAGCGAGATCTGCCTGCGTCTGTTGCGAGCTTATTTGATCATCGGCATTCACTTCATTGGTGTAGGCCTGAAACTGCTGTGTCGGCAATGTTACAACAACACTGCCATCAGACAGAGTTGTTCCGGTGCCTACGGTACCCGCCACATTAGTTCCTTTTGGAATAACTATTGATGTTCCCACCGCGCCTCCAACCTGCGTTAGCATTTGCGGGTTTTGCAACGCCAGTGCTTGAAGTATGGTGACAGCAGAGTCTGAGGCCGTGACTGAGACACCATCGACTTTTAAATTTAGGCTATTTATGTACCCAGGATCTGAAGCACCCACTGCGTTGAGTACATTCTGAGCGTATACATTAGCCATGTGATCCGCGGCGGACCCATTAAACGCCAGGTTTAGCGCATTCTGATCCGGAATACCCGGCATTCCCACAAGACTCGCGTAGGCTGCCTGACTTTGTGAATTGGATAAACTGAACAATTGGGGCCCAACTTGAGCAGCTGCCTGTTGTGCAGCTGCAGCATTTGCAGCTAACACCTGCGGATTAACGTCAGCCCAACCTTGTGCTTGTGTAGCTGTCCAGCCTACAGAAGACATGAGACCCAGGGCCTGCTGATTCAGTTGCTGCACCTGCGGCGACACCGGGTTGCCGTTGGAGTCGTATCCCGAAGCTTTGTCTCCCATGTCTACGTAGGCCAGCATCTCACTTTGTTGCTGCTGAGTTTGTTGCTGCACCAACTGCCCGTAGTTGACTGAGCCGCTTACGACCGCCTGCAGGGAAGGAGCCGCTATGGTGTTGGTTCCGTCAGACACGGAAACAGTGCCATTTTTAGCCACGATGACAAAGGTGTTGTTTGTACCCTGGTAGATCGTCGAGCCATCAGGTTCGGCGCCCGGGCCACTGCTATAGAGAGTGCATTGAGTTCCGGTGTTAGTAGTGAACCCTCCAATATACGCTTGCCCGTTTTGCGCGGACGCGTTTGCTCCGAGCTGGCTGTCGGCAGTTTGCTGACCTGTTGTGGGGTTGACGTTTGTGATGGCGCCGGATGCGTCCGTGAAAACCGTAGGGGCGTTGCCGGAGGCGCTGTTGATGTCGTGCGGTGAAAAGCCGGCTGGTTGAGGCTGTCCGCTTTGTGAGCTCCATACCACCTGATTGTTTTGTGAGTTCAACGCAATCGAGTTAGTTCCATCCGAATAAATAGACCCGGCTCCTCCGGTGCTGACCAGGCTGTAGGTTGCGCCTTGAATCGTAACAGTCTGTGGAGGGGCGACCGGCTGGCCGTTCCCTTGGACGGGCTGAAGCTGATTGTCGGGAACCTGAGCATATGTTACGGTCTGACCATTATTAGCGACCTGGTACTGGACCACCGAGCCATCAGAAGCCAGCGTTAGAGTGGAGCCGCTACCGCTGGTGTAGGTGGTCGTTCCATTCGGGTTCTGGGCAACGGAGATGGCACTGCCGTCGCCACCGAGGGCGGCTAAACCTGTTTTGCTAATTACCTGAGTTAGCTGGCCCTGGTCACCATTGATCAGGATCTCACCATCTGCGCCGGTTGTCTGGCTCTGGACTACGGAACCGTCAGAAGCCAGGGTAAGAGAAGAGCCACCACTTGCTATATAGGTGGTTGTTCCATTTCTATTGTTCACCACCGAAATACCATTCCCGTTGCCGCTAAGTGCCACACCTGTAGCACTGGTCACTGAAGTAAGCTGACCCTGATCGCCAACGGTAAGCGTCACACCGGCGTTTGTAGTCACCTGGTTTTGCACGACAGTTCCATCGGAGGCCAGCGTCAGAACAGACTGAGCGGAACCGTTGGTTCCAGAATAATTGATCGTGCCGTTATGATTGACACCGCTTATTGAATAGTTGAAACCGCCGGGTCCCAAGAACGAGACAAGCTGACCACTCGCGTCACGAATCTGTGAAATTGGGTTTCCGCTTGCATCGCTGCCGGAAATGGATGTGGTTCCAAAAGCGTTTGTTTCCTCGGTGGTCTGACTGATGACATTGCCCATCGAATCGGTCTGCGTGATCGTCTGCACGCCATTGATATTTTCCGTGGTAGTTGTGATGCCGGTTTTCGGATCGTAAGCTGAATTCGTCGCCCAGCCAGGCAGATCGGTGAGAGAAGACATGTTAGGCCCACTGGCAGTTAAATCAGTGAGAGAGGCAATAGTGCTATCCCAACCCTTTGAACCACCGCTAGCATCGGCGCTGGTTCCGTTGTCCTGGCTATCAGGCTGGATGGTGCCGTCTGCGGCCATGGAGCCAGAGTACAATTTATTGATCAAGTCCTTGTTAGCGTTGATCCACGCCGTGTAGCCGCCGCTGGGCGGGTTTACGAACTGATAGTCGCCGAATGGAGTGGCGTCTGTCTGAAGAATGTTCGGTACGGGGGCACCCAGAAGTCCGAATGTGCCGGGGGCACCAATGCCGCCGGTATCGCCGAGGAGGCCGATGCCGCCGGTATCACCGGGAGCACCAATACCGCCGGTATCACCCGGGGCGCCTACGCCGCCAGTAGCGCCAGGAGCACCTATGCCACCAGTTGCGCCGGGGGCACCTATACCACCGGTTGCGCCGGGGGCACCTATACCACCGGTTGCGCCGGGGGCACCTACTCCACCAGTTGCGCCGGGACCGCCCGTGCCACCGTTGTTGCCGTTGTTACCGTTGTTGTTGCCGCCGCCTCCACCGCTGCTCCCATTGTTGTTGGATCCCGTCGGAGTGCTGATTTGTGTGACAGGTGGACTACCGGGCTTAAGAAGCGTAATGCTGGCGGTCGGGTCAATGTTGACCCCCGCCCAAGGCCCGCCGAATCCAAAAAACTGTCCGACCGTTGAAGGTGTTCCTTTCGTTACGGAAAGCGCGGTTACGGCGATGTGTCCGTTTGCGGCGTTTGCGCTTGTAGTCGTACTCGGTCCGAAGACTCCGCCACTGCTCTTGCCCCCATCTTCTGGCGCCAGTGCCCCCATGACAAAGTTGCCGCCACCGGCCCCGCCAAACCCCTCCGATGGGTTAAGCGCCGGGAAGAAGGAGGCGGAATTCGCACAACATTCTTTTTGCCCATTAGGAAATACTACGCTTATTTGAAAGGTTGGCGACCCCAGGCCGAATAAACCGTGTGCGAGAAAATCAGGTTCAAGCGTACAGCCTCCAGTGCAGCTCAACCCGTTTCCGCCAGCGTTATTCCCTACAAGCCGGCCATTAGGCGCCAGAATTTTGTTATTTCTGTCAGTGTTGTTAAGCACAGCTAAGGCAAAATTCATGTGTTGTTGAAGGAAGGTTATACCTGCATCTTGAGCTATAGTAGCCTCGTCTGTGGTACCGACGGGGACGGGGCCGAAAGTAGGAGTAGCCCGACCGGTGACACCATCGGAACCAGCCTGCCCGCCAACAATGCCGCCGCCAGCACTACCGGCAGGAAGATTGGGATCACTTTGTCCGGTAAGGCTAAAAGACTGATCTGCAAGTATTGTGTTGGCACCACCGCCACCACCACCACCGAACCCGCCGCCGCCGGCGCCCGGACCGCCCTGACCGCTTTGCCCCGCGCTTCCACCGGCCGCCAGAATTGGTCCCAATGATTGGAAAACCCCATTTGGAGCGGAAATTGTGACGGTTCCGCCAGCTCCACCTGCCCCGCCGTTGCCAAAAATAGGATTTTCGTTCTTGTCCAGTGATTCAGCACCGCCACCACCCCCGCCGCCGGAAGCGTTGATGTAACCAACTACGCTAATAAAACCACTAGCCGAAGTCAGCGATACAGTTCCGCCCTTCCCGCCAGGTGCCCCGCTGCCGGCAGAGCCATCGGTCTGGCCTGGCGTCCCGCCAAAGGAGTTGCCTCCGGCGCCACCGCCACCATATGCTTCAACCGAGCCGGTGGTTATGCTGCCGCTGGCGAAGACGGTGATTGAGCCGCCATTTTGTCCGCTAGGGTTAGGGATGTTGAAGCCCAGAGTATTGCCCCCGGCACCCGAAACATTCAAACTGCCTACAACAATATTGCCTTGCCGGGTGTTGCCGTTAGGTTCTAACGGGTCCGTTCCCTGGTACGCAGCCATGTAAATGGTGCCACCGGCAATATTGAAGTTGATGTTGGGCAGAACAATGTCGCCACCAGAAGGGCTCGCACCACATCCGAGTCCATCGCTGCCACAGTTGCTCCCTACAGAAGACGGAATCGCGCCGGCAATAAGAGTGATATTGCCGCCGCTAGATGAAGTAATGCCGGCGACTGGGATAGGCGCCGTCCTCATAGTTATGTCACCGCTGGTGATGATCGTGATTGACCCGCCCGCGGCATTGTTGGCAATAATAGGATCTACGTTTTGCTGGCTGCTTACGCCAAAGTTATCGGTGATAGCTCCGGCGAAAAACACTTGTCCGTTGGTGCCACCAACGCTGACGCTCACGCCGCCGGCAGCCCCTCCAATGGTGCCGCCGCCCCCGGAAGGATTAATATTGCCACCAACGAGGGTTCCATTGGCGAAATTGCCGAACTGAGCAAAATTGGCTGCCGCAACTACCGTTATGTGCCCGCCGATGCCGCCATTGCCGCCCGATGCGCTGTTGCCCCCTTGAGTGCTAATATCACCCAGAACAAAGACACCGTCACTTTGGCCCTTCGTGCTTGTAATTCCGGTGGACGTAAGGAACACAGCACCGCCGGCGCCACCGGTGCCGCTGGCGACACTGCCGCCATTCGCGGTTATGGAGCCCAGAATCGTGATGGACGAAGAGGTCAATGCGATGATTCCTGCCGCGCCCCCGGTTCCGGCGGTATTTCCAAACTGTCCCAGACCACCGCCCCCGGAGGTATTGATACTTCCATTCACAAAGATCGCAGCAGAGCTAGCCACTGAAGGGCTACTCGTACCTCCCTGATTTTGATTCACAGCGGCTGTGTCGTTGGCACCGGTGGTATTGATGGTAACTGTTCCACCGTTTTGCTCAAATCCACCAGATGCGTTGATGCCGCCGACGATGCTAACAACACCGTTAGAACTGGCTGCGCTCGCCAGCCCACCGCTGGACTCAATAAGCACATTGCCGCCGGGCGTGCCAAGGTTGACGTTAGTGGTGTTCGTTGTTCCAACCGGCGTAAAGGAGTTGTTGAAGGAAGCGCCCTGGGTAGAAATGCCTTGGGTAAAGATGGCGCCGTTGGCAAATATTGTCACGTTACCTCCGGGGAAGGCTGCCGTGGCTTTTGGGCCCGTGGCGAAGGCATTACCGCCGCTTACCAGTTGACCCACCTGGATGATTCCCGGGTTCGTTCCTGATAGTGATTCCAGCAATATGGCGCTCCCGTTGGTCACCAGGTCAACGGTGGCAGAGCTGCTTGAAAGAAATATACCTCCTCCTGTAGAGCTGGCAGTGCACGGTACGCAGGCACCGCTGTTGCTGGTCGTGCCGGCAATCAGTGTAATGGCGCCGCCGATCCCCGTTGCACCGCCAAGACTGTTGTTTGAGCTGCCGAGGGCATCTATGGAAGCACTTTCGGAACCGGCATACGCAATGCTGCCGGAAGAGGTGATGGTCACATTGCCGCCCCCACCACCGCCGATGGTGAAAATAGTGCCGTTAAATACAATCGCCGGGCTTGTGCCCTTGCTGCCGGTATTATCCAGCGTGACTCTTCCACCGGCACCGGTGCCGCTCGACGTTATGATATTGCCCGAAACTTCGATAACACCATTGTTGCTGGTGGACGGACCGCCACTCGAGGAGATCGTAACAGCGCCGCCGCTGCCGGAGTCGCTTGAGGTTGTAATGCTGCCGCCAATGCTGATCAAGCCGGCGTTGGCGTTGCTTGCCGCACCGCCCGTCGAGGTAATGCTAACCGCACCACCATTATTGTTTGTGCCTGCGCCTGTGCTTTGAATCGCTCCGGTAAAGATTCCACTGTTAGCCAATATGGTAACACGGCCGCCGGCACCACCACTGCCGGACGTATTTATGGTCCCGTTGACGGCAATCAGACTGTGATTGAAGTTCCCTGAGGAGGTTAAACTGACGCTACCACCGCTGGTGCCGGAAGTATTTATGCTGTTCGTTTCAATTAAACCGTTAGCCTGAAACGGATCGCTTGCCAGCCCACCGGAAGACGTAATCTGGACGCTTCCGGTCGCTTGGATGTTGCCGGTGATCACTCCTCCCTGAGAAAATACGGTCACATTGCCCAAATTGCTCGGGCCCGTAGTGGTCAAGTTGCCGACTTCGACGAGCCCGGAATGCGCAGTCGTTGGGCCACCGGCGCCGGCAAACGATTCCAATAACAAATTGCCGCCGCTGGCCGCTAGATTCACTCCGGACAAAAATATTCCGCCGCCGGTCTGGCTGGCTGTACAGCCCGGTCCTACGCATGGCGCATTTCCGACTACGCCCGCAATCAGTGAGATGTCGGTCGCGCTTTGAATCGTTACGTTTTTATCGTTGGGATTACCTATGAATATGTTTCCACTTGCGATGACATCAAGAGAGCCGCGGAAGTTTGTACCGTTGTTGATGCTGAAGGGCGCCAGGCTCAGGTCGATATCCCCTCCGGATAGGGCGGCGTTGGCATTTATTGCGCCAAAGACATTGATGGTGCCTCCTGGAGATATAAGTGTGACGGTGCCCAACGCCCCGCCGGAGGCAGGCGCGGTGGCGGAACCGCCTTGCACGTTTATGGGAGCATTCACGTTGATGCTCGGTGCTTTAGAGCCGGTCGAACCAGTTGTATCTATCACCACGTTGCCGCCGTCGCCGCCCGCCGTATTGCCGCTGCCGCTGCCGCCTGCGGCAATAATGCTGCTAACAAACACCTGCCCGTTCAACTTAAACGGATCGCTCGCCAAGCCGCCTGTGGATTTAAGCTGAACATTGCCGCCATTACCGCCGGCCGCGGCGCCGGATGCCTGGATATTGCCGGCTATGATCCCACCGTTTGAAAGGACGGTAATATTGCCGGCATTGGGAGAGGCACTGGAGCCGGAAGCAGTCAGGTTGCCGACCTCAACCAGCCCCGAGTTTGTCCCGGACAAAGATTGAATCACGATGTTGGCGCCCGTGGTTGCCAGACTGACCTGCGTTGGGTTGTTGTGAGCGTCGGCTCCGGTAAGAAATATGCCGCCACCTGTCGTACTGGCCGCGCACGTGGTGCAGGCGCTCGTGCTCGTCGTCCCAGCAATAAGAGTTATCGTGCCGCCTTTTCCGTTGGGGTTGCTGGCATCTATGGTGGCACTGGCCGCGCCTTGAAGAAGACCGATGCTGCCACTGGCAATCAATGTTATGCCGTTGTTGGTTGTGATTCCGCCGCCGCTGCCGGCACCAGCAGAATCATTGATGGCACCGCTCAAGGTGATGCTGCCCTGAGCGGTGCCTATTGAGACACCGCCACCGACACCGCCGGTAGCACCACCACCGCCCGAGACATTTATGCCCCCGCCGACTATCTGATTGACGGTATTAGTACCGATCTGGTTGCCGGACGCATCGAGAATAGGGGTCTGGCTGCTGACCACCGCACCGAGCTGGACAAAAGTGCCCGAAGACTCTATCCGCAGGGCTCCGCCGGCGCCACCGGCTCCCGTAGTTCCGCCCCCTCCGGATGTGTTGATGTTGTTCTGCACAAAGATTCCGTGCGTTGCGTCAGTGGAAATCAGGGTAACCGCCCCGCCGGCACCACCCGATGTACCCGAGCCACCGGAGGTGTTGATGTTACCCGCTACACTGACAGACGCTGCTGTCATTTGAACGGTGCCACCGGCTCCGCCGGCTGCCGCAGGATCGACCGGGCCACCGGAAGTCGTGATATCGCCCGATACCGAGACTAGCGTCGATGTAGCGTTTGATCCGGTCGTGTCGAGCGCAACAGCACCACCGTTGCCTCCCCCGGTGCTGCCGCTGCCGGCTGCGCCGGAAGTATTGATGCCGCCAGTAATACTGATTCTGCCATTGTTAGGATCTGCGGCAATTGTAAGGCCGCCCGTCGAGGTTATTGAAACAGCGCCACCACTGCCACCCAAAATTGCGCCAGATGCTTGAATCAGTCCGGTAAAGATGCCGCCATTGGCAAATACGGTTATGCTGCCGGCATTGGGAGATGAGGAATTACCCGAGCTGGACAGGCTGCCGACCGATACAAGCCCGCCTTGCGCAGTTGCTCCATTTGCTCCTGTACCCGAGTATGACCCCAAAAGAATATTGTTGCTGTTGGTTGTCAGATTGACCTGGGTGGGATTGCTGTTGGCATCTTTTCCGGTAAGAAATATCCCGCCGCCCGTTGCGCTGGCTGAGCACGGATTGCAAGCTCTGGTGTTTGTCGTGCCCGCAATTATAGTAATTGCGCCGCCGGCACCGTTGGGATTGCCGGCAGTTATGGTCACGGACGAGGTGGCGCCTTGAGGTAGAGAGATGCTACCGCCGGCAATCATTGTGATGCCATTGTTAGCTAGTAATGCGCCACCGCTGCTCGTTCCTGCGGCATCGTTAACAGCCCCTCCGATGACAATATTGCCTTGCGCAGCACTGATGCTGACGCCACCACCGGCGCCTCCACTAGCGCCATTGCCGCCGGCAACGTTGACAGCGCCTCCTATTTGAGCGACAGTTCCCGAAGACGCAACGGTCAAAGCTCCACCAGCACCACCGGCTCCACTGCTGCCCGCTCCTCCCGATGCGGTGATATTACCCTGGACGAAGACACCATGACTGGTGTCCGTAGATGCAAGCGTAACAGCGCCGCCGCTGCCACCGGCGGAGCCCGAAGCGCCCGACGTTGTGATATTGCCGTTAACGCTGATAGAGGATGAGGTCAGTTGAACAGCACCGCCTGCTCCACCTGCCGCACTGGCAGCGGTGACAATATCTCCTGAAACGACGATTGCCGGCGTGCCGGCTGCATTAGAGCCGGTGGTATCTATTGAAACGCTTCCACCAGACGTGGTGATGCCATTGGTGAACACTTGCCCATTGAATTTGAGAGGATCGCTTGCCAGACCACCGGCAGAAGTAATTCCGACGGATCCACCCAGGGAGGTGACCGAGCCGGCCAACACGCCGCCATTGGAAAATACCGATATATCGCCGGCCGTATTCGAGCTGGGAGCCCCAATGACGCTGTTAAACAAGTTGCCAACCTCGACTGCGCCGGAGCCTGTGCCGGAAAGAGATTCCAACAAAACACCGGCTCCGGTTCCGCTTGTGAGTATATTGACTTGCGTGGTTGTATTGTTCGCACCTGTCCCGGTAAGGAATATGCCCCCGCCCGTGGAGCTTCCACATGACGATGGCGGGTTGCAGGGGGTGTTTTGATTTGTGCCGGCGATGATAGTAATCGTGCCGCCGGTGCCGGTTGTGCTTCGAGCGTCTATAGAGCCGTTCGCCGCCTGAGTGAGTGAGACGCTCCCGGGGGTCGTTACCGTAACATTCCCTCCTCCGCTGGCACCGGATGTAATGATGACCCCGCCGAACAAAATTCCCGGATTCGTGCCGGCAGTGCCGGTATCATCCAGCGTAACCGCTCCGCCGGTGCCACCGGGGGTTGATGTGGTAATGCTGCCATTAACGTTGATAACGCCATTATTGCTATTCGTTGTCGCACCACCGGTGGAAGTGATGCTGACCGCACCACCAGCACCGCTGCCGGAACCCGAGGTTTGGATCGAGCCGGTAAAGACTCCACTGTTGGCAACAACGGTAACAGCGCCGCCGTTAGTGACACCGCTGCCGCCGGACGTATTGATGTTGCCATCGAGAAACACGCCACTATTCTTGAAATTGCCGGTGGAAGCGATGCTGACGGCACCACCGCCAGTGCCGATGATGCCTGCCGTGTTGATGCTGCCCGTTTGAATGATGCCGTTCACGCCAGCCGGGTCACTGGCCAGCCCGCCCGTGGATGTTATATGGACAGCCCCGCCGGCTGTTTGAATTGTGCCTGTGAGTATTTCGCTGTTGGCGAAAATATTCACGCTGCCGCCCGTGACCGAACCAGCGCCTAGAGCGGTGTTCAAGTTCCCCACCGTAATGATCCCGCCGTTTTTGTCCAGATTGGATCCGGCGCCGGTGCCTGCATAGGCCTGCAGGTTGATTCCACCTCCCGAGGTATTCAGATTTACCCCATTGAGAAATATTCCCCCGCCGGATACGCTGGGATTGCAGCCTGCGCCTACGCACGGCGTCGCCGTGTTGGTGCTGGTTGTTCCGGCAATGAGCGAAATGTTCGAGCCAGGAGCAAGGGTAATGTTGGCGTTGGCCGGAGCTGTGTTATCAACGAATATGTCTCCGCCGGAGATGACAGTTAGACTCGAAGAGAAAGTAAAGTTAGGGTTGGTCCCGGTAATACCCAGGCCGTTGGGCGATGGCAAACTCAGGTCGATGCTGCTCCCAGCGGTAAGGGTGGTCACTCCGCCTGAGCTACCGCTCACCAGATTGATGCTGCCGACCACAATTTGTGAGCCGGCGTTTATGGTGACGTTGCCGTTCGTACCATTAGCATTCCCGGTGCCACCAACGGTATTGATATTGCCGGTCACCTCGGCAAATTTGCCTGCATTGATCGTAAGCTGACCGCCCAACCCTCCGTTGCCGCCGCCGCTCGCGGCACCGCCGGAGGTAGTTATGTCGCCGGTAACAACAATCTGTGGATTGGAGGAAGAGTTGGCGTTGGACCCTGTGGTATCGAGCGTGACGTTGCCGCCATTGCCACCGTTGGTTCCAGTACTGTTGGCAGCGCCGGATGTAGTGATGCCGCCTGTGATGTTGATTATGCCGTTATTGGGATCTTTGGGGACAGTAATGGTTGTCGTGGACACAGTTTGAGCCGAGCCGTTGGCATTGAGCACTTCCCCGACAGAAGGGACAGTGACAGATTGCGTGACCAGGTTAGCAAGACCGCCTGTGGAAGTTACCTGAACCGTCCCGCCGTTGCCGCCGTTACCACCGCCCGAAGCGGTAATCGCGCCGGTGAAGATGCCGCCGTTGGCGAACAATGTTATGTTGCCGGCGTTTGGTGATGCGCCGGTTCCGGAGCTGGTCAGGGTGCCGGTCCCTATCAGTCCGGGTTGTGCGGCAGCACCATTTGCTCCGGTGCCGGAATAGGATTCCAGCAATATTTGGGCCTGGTTATTATTAGCTACGCCGTTCGTTAGGAAATTTACCTGTGTTGGGTTACCGTTTGAGTCCGTTCCGGCAAGGATAATTCCCCCCCCGGTGGCGCTGGGTGTGCAGTTGGTGCAGGCGGAGTTTTGCGTCGTGCCCGCAATGAGCGCAATGGTGCCGCCGGCTCCGTTTGCGCCGGCGGCATTAATTGTGCTGTTTGCCTGCTGGTTTAGCGCGATGGCGCCGGCCGACGTAATCAAGATGTTGCCGCCGGCTTTATCGCCGGAGCTGGTAATGTTTCCGCTGATGAGCACAATTGGGCTGAGCCCCCTGGAGCCGGTGTCGTCTATCTGAACCGTTCCGCCTGCGTGGCCGGAACCACCGGAGGCGTCAATGTCGCCAATGGAGATAACGCCGTTGCTCTTATCGCCCGGCTGACCGCCGGTGGAAGTAATGCTCACGGCGGCGCCGCTGCCGCCCGATGCTCCTGAGGCGGAAATATTGCCGGTAAAGATACCACCGTTGGCAAGCAGCGTTACCTGTCCTGCATTGGGAGTTGCGGAATTGCTCGAGGTCGTCAAATTACCGACTGAAATTAATCCTGGCTGTGCCGCCGCCCCATTTGCGCCTGTGCCTGAAAGCGAGATAAGCGTGATTGGGGAATTGTTCGTGGTTAGATTCACCTGGGTTGGATTGCCGCTTGTATCCTGACCGGTTAGAAATATGCTGCCGCCAGTGGCGCTGGGCGTGCACGGATTGCATGCGCTGGTGCTTGTCGTTCCGGCAATGATATTGATTGCGCCGCCGGCGGTGTTGGGGCTGCTGGCGTCTATGGCGGCATTGCTGGTGGCGCCTTGAAGCAGAGAGATATTGCCGCCGGCAATCATTGTTATGCCGTTGTTGGACGCTGAGCCTGCCCCCGTGCTTCCGACAGCCTCGTTAACCGCACCGGCAATGATAATGTCGCCCAAAGCAGCGGTGACCGTGACGCCTCCGCCGATACCGCTACTATTAGTACTTCCGGATGGTCCGTCGCCACCGGAAGCGTTGATATTGCCGCCGACGGACTGACCGTTAACAACCGTACCAAGCTGGACAAAGGTACCGGAAGAAGCTATCTGCACGGCACCGCCGTTGCCGGCGCCAAAGCCGAAGGTTGAGAGTCCAGCGCCGCCTGATGTATTGATATTGCCCTGAACAAACACACCGTGAGTCGTGTCGGTGGAGGTCAGGGTGACAGACCCGCCCTGTCCACCCTCTACGCCCGAACCGCCTGATGTGTTGATGTTGCCGCTTACGGTGACGGACGAGGAGGTGAGTTGAACATTCCCGCCAGTTCCACCAACTGTGTTTGCCGTACCCGCACCGCCCGAGGTATTGATGTCGCCGGAGACAACAATTTGAGGGGTGTTCACCGATGTCGAGCCCGTGGTATCTATTGTGACACTGCCGCCGCTTCCTGCAAATGACGCGACTGCCCCTGCTGTTGTAATGCTGCCCAGAAATACTTGCCCGTTGAACTTAAGCGGGTCCGAGAGCATTCCCCCGGTGGAGGTAATCTGAACGGCGCCGCCGGCTGGATTGTTGCTACCGGGCACGCCGGACGTCTGAATCGCGCCGGCTGAAATTCCTCCATTGGAGAATATCGTGACATTGCCCCCATTACTGGTCACATTTCCTATCTGAACAACGCCGGGGTTTGTCCCGGACAATGATTGCATTGTGATATTGCTGCCGGTCGTCACGAAATTCACCTGAGCGGGATTGTTGTTTGCATCTGTCCCGGTAAGGAAAATGCCACCGCCGGAATTGGTGGGACCGCACGGTGGATTGCAGCTGGTAGCCAGCGATCCAGCGGAAATGACGATCGAGCCACCGACGCCGTTCACATTAGGATTGCTCGCATCTATCGTCGCACTGGCGGCTCCCTGAAGTAAGGTGATGTTTCCGGCTGCGGCTATCGCTATATCTCCGTTGTGGGGCGTGAAGCAGCAAAATCCGCTGCTGCTGCCGGTGCCGGAACTGACTCCCGCTGTGTCGTTAATTGAGCCGCCCAGAACAACGCTACCGCCCGACATAGTAACGCCTCCGCCAAAGCCGCCAGTACTGCCGCTGCCACCGGAAACATTTATGCTGCCCCCGCTGATCTGACCATTTAGGATGCCTCCGACTTGAATGACGGCCGCCGTGTCATTGGTATCCGAATGCATCGACAGATTGCCGCCATTGCCTCCGGACCCGTTTGCAGTACCGGCTCCGCCCGAGGTATTGATGTTGTTCTGGACAATAAGAGAATTGCCTGCGGATAGACTGACGTCGCCTCCTTTGCCACCACTCTGACCGGCGCCGCCAGATGTGTTGATGCTGCCGCTAACGAAAAGGCTGCCGAAGGCGCTCATGTTCAGGCGACCGCCGGCGCCGCCGGCAACAGAGCTGGTGCCGGCGCCCCCCGAGGTGCTGATGTCTCCGGAAATTGAAACTTGGCCGGGGGAGGCTATGAAGACCTGTCCACCGCTGCTGCCGGCACCGCCGGTTGCCGTGACGGCTCCAGACGAAATCGAGCCGTTGTTGTTAGCACTTATGCCAACGGTTCCGCCTGTGCCGCCGGCCGCTGCACCAGCTGCGGTTATAGTGGCGGCGAAAAAGTTACCGCTGCTATCGAACGATCCAACGACAACGCCACCCGCTGAACCTATTCCGATATTGCCGGCGTTGCCGGCCGCGCTGCTGCCGGAGGTGGTTAGATTTCCAACTTCAATATTTGCCGAACCAACAGTGGCTCCGTTTGCTCCCGTGCCCGGAAGAGACTGCAAATTTATGCCATGGCTATTGGTCAGTATGTTGACCTGTGTCGGGTTGCCATTGGCGTCCTGTCCGGTAAAAAAAATCCCGCCGCCCGTTGGGCTGGAGCAGTTAATGCAGCCGTTTGTCGTGCTGGGATTCGCGAGGCCGGCAACAATCTTGATGGAGCCGCCCGTTCCGCTTATGCTGCTGGCGTTTATCGTTGCGTTTGCGGATTGATTGAGCCCCACGGGGCCGCCGGAAGTAATTTGAATACCGCCACCCGCTGTGTCACCGGAGGTGTTGATGTTTCCGCTGAGTGAAACCGAGGGATTAGCCGCGTTGGAGCCAGTATTATCTATCTGAACGCCGCCGCCTGCGCTGCCAACCCCGCCGGAGGCGTTGATATCGCCTACCGAAATGACGCCATTGTTCGGATCCGAGGACAGACCGGCCGCCGATGTAATAGTTACAGTTCCGCCCGTACCGCCGGCTGCTGCACCAGACGCTTGAATTGTGCCGGGGACAAAGCCGCTGTTGGCTCCCGTGGATGAGCCGACGAAAATTCCACCCTGCGAAGTTATGGTCACGCTACCCGCGCTGCCAGACCCTGTGGTGCTCAAGTTGCCGATCTGTACAAGCCCGGCTTGCTTGGCTGCACCGCCAGCTCCTGTTCCAGCGAACGATTCCAGCAGGATTGGAGCGCCGGCGGTAGACAGATTGATTCCACTCAGTTGTATCTGCCCGCCGGTGGCGCTGGCGGTGCACGACGTGCACTCACTGGTATTAGTTACCCCGGCAATGAGGGTAATTTTGCTGCCGGGAGCGCCAGTGAGGTCGATGGTGGCGTTGGCGGGCGCCGAGCTGGCGACTATGTTCCCGCTGGCAATCGCCACGAAGTCGTCGTTGAACCGGAAATCCGTGCTGCTGCCCGTAATGTTGCCGGCACCGGTATTGCCGCTCACGGTTACGTTGGAGTCAGTCATGAAACTGCTCAGGTCGATCGACCCGCCGGCATTCACGAGCGTCGGATCCCCGGTCAAATTTAAGCTCCCAACGTTAAGCGTGCCGCCGCTCACGGCGGTGACGAGCGAGCCGCCGGTAAAGCTCGCGACGCCGTTTATAGCGTCGGCGCGCACGGTAATCTGCCCACCGGGGCTGATGAAGTCAATCGATTCCGCGTTTAATGTTCCACCCGATACGCTCAGGCTTGCCTGCGATGCAACGGTATTTGGCTCATCGTTGACTGACCCAAGCGTTGAGAGCAGGATGCTCCGGGCGGCAGTTATGGAGCCACCGGCGTTGAGGATGTTGAGGGTATTGCTCATCACGTTTTGAATCTGCACGCTGCCCGTGTAGGCCTGGATGTTGCCCGAGTTGACCAGCGACGCCAGCGAGGCGTTTATGGTTCCCAGTTGAGAGGCGATCATGCCCTGGTTGATAACGCTGGGCGCCTGCAGATTGAGGTTGTTGACGGCCTGTATTGCGGGGGGCGCACCCGTGCTCCCCGCCGGGAGGGCATTCACGATCGACCCAGCGGCGTGCAGGGTCAGGTTGCCGGCACTTGATATAGTCCCGGAATTGACTATGTCTTGAGAGGCGCTTACGGTCAGGCTGAGATTGGCGATCGCAGCAGTGATGCCTGGCAGCCCCCCGACCGGCAAAGCGGTGGAGATTAACCCTCCCTGCTGATTGAAAATATTGTTCGCACTCAGGCTGAAGCTGCTTATTTGGGGATTGACAGAGACGGCAAAAAATCGGCCGGCGTTGGTCAGGTTGCCTGTCAGACTGAGCGAAGAGGTGGAGGACAGCTTGTCTATCGCCGTTACACCCCGCGGTATCACAAGGCTGGAGACTATCTGGCTAAAATGGGGGCCGATATTAAACATACCGCCGATCGCGTTGCCTTGCTGCCCGAGCTGGATGCTCTGGTGCCCGGTGGAGATGACCTGATAGACGGCCAGCCGTTCGGCCGGCGTTAGCTGTGTGGTGGGAGTGATCTGGACGTTGTTTCCACCAACAGTAATCGAGACAGGGAGGCTGTTAATAAGGTGTCCGGCGGTGAGCGAGTGCAGCGTTGAAGAAAGGTCGAGATTGATAGCCGCAGGGGAGGACGGGACCATACCAGCGTGAGCTGGGGGCGCGGCCGGGGTCAGGTTGTGAAGAAGATGGGAAGGGGTCGGGTGGCTCGGATAGAGATTAGCGGGAGACGGAGAAGGGAGTTCCGCGCCAAATGCAATCTGGTCTGCCGGTAAGAGCAGCTGGAGCGCTGTCAGCGCCGCCAGATTCCGCACCAGCCTGTTCCAACACGCTCGGCGGCATCTCATCCAGCGACATCCCCCGTAGTTCGTCACCACCTCGTCGCCAGTGCTACCGCCGGCCCCGAAGGCTACCCGGCGGCATACCGGTCGCGAATTATTCGCGCCCCCCAAGCGCCGTCAATTTTTCATCGCCTATGTATGTTATTACACGGGGGGATTTAGCTGTCAAATGTTGTGTTTTGAGCCGATCAGCGCCTGCTGGTTGTCGCTGCGGAGGGCTTGGCGGTGGAGGTCCCGGGTGATGCCGGTGATGCAGTGGTCCCGGCTGCCGGCGATGCGGGTGATGTAGCGGTCCCGGCTGCCGTCGATGCGGCGTTGCCTTGCATCAGCCCTACTAGTTTCTGCTTCTGTGCCGGCGTAAGCAGGCGACGAATGTTCAGCATTAGCCTGATTCGCTCAGTTGCCATCTCATTGTTCAGCCTATTGATCTCCTCTTGCTTGGCAAAGGTAGCCTTTTCGTCCGGTTCCGGCTGCAGGGACAAAACCCGCATCGCGCGCATCAGCTCGATCATCTCATTGGCCTTTTGTTTCAGTGTCACGTCGAAGCTTTTCACGAGGTTGTTTATCTTTTGCTCTTGATCTTGATCAATCCCCGCCTGCTTATAGATTGCCAGCGGGTCATTCAGCCGGCGCGTTGGGGCAGGGGCCATGGCTCCTGTGAGCGGCGCGCTCGCCGCCGGTGCTGTCGCGCTGCCTGAGCTCCTGGCACCTGCGTCCTGTTTAGCAACATCAGTGCCGCGCGCGCCGGCACCTGATGACTGCACGCCCTGTGAGTCTCTGGCGCTTGCCGCCGGTGCCGGGACCGCAGTCTGGATTGTGGCGCATACACCAACCAGGCAAGAGATGATGCAGATCTTTTTCATAGTGATTACTTCTCCAAGCAAAGCGCGCTTCCCATCCCAATTCTAAACCATACCACCGATGCGACCATCCCAGTGTCTTTCGCTAGTCAAGCATTGTTGCCGGCATCGACGTCGGTATAATTGGCACCACCTGTACAGTGGGGGCGCGGGCTAATTGAATTTACCAGGCAAATTTGGAAGAATGCTCAACGCCCGGTCCAACCGGCTTCGCCCCCGCACACGCGCAAAGTTGCTGACGGGCACCATTATTAGTATCGTACTTGCTGCGATTGCCGCCCAGCACAGTGGTTTTGCCCAGGGGACACCTCCACTGGAGGCACCCCCGCAGTTCCTGCCCACGGACGTAACCCCGTTCGGCGTCAAATCACAGCAGACCTTTTTCAGTCCGGAGATGCGCTATTACCTGCTTCGCATGCTTCCATCACGGCTGTCGTTCAGCAGCTCGACAGAGATCACTCAGCGTCTCGAGACGAATGTTTTTCAGACGGCCAGACAATATCGTCAGGACTATGTTTTTCGTGCTGCCCCCAACATGACTTTGGGCTATAACATCTTTCCCAACACGAGCGTTTTCTGCAATTATTTCGTGATCAAGGACGTGTTTGCCGATCACAAGAATCTGTCGCGTGCAACAACGCAGTCACTATCGATGGGTCTCAAGCAGAATTTTATGCTCGGGAAAAGGACAACCCTCCAGGCCCAATTCCAGGCAAGAGAGTTGTGGGAAGCATCGCACCTCCGCCAGGCTGATTTGCTGCCGGAGATCGATTTGACCCACGTTGTGGGATCAAATACAACCATGTTCGCCAGCACCATCCTGCAGATGCGCAGCCGGAACCTGTTTCAGGGCGCGACACGCGAGTTGGATCCATTTTTCACGGTGGGGCTCGTCCACCGGCGGGGTACGTGGCAATTTAACGCCACCACCACCTATGTGTGGAACAACCGAAACCCACCTTTTCGAGGCTCAATTCCAAAGCAAGGCAATATGAGCATGATCTCGGACTTCGAGATATCGCATCCGGTGAGCAGAAAGATACCCTATACGGTGGCATTCATCCGGGCTGAGCCTATCTGGAACTGGGATTCCAATCGCGTGGCGGGTCTCAGCGGCTTCGATTTCCGTCTCTACAGCGGCATTCGCATTGCCTTCGCCAAAACCGCCGAGTACGGTGCCATTGAGCAGCTAAGGCGCCAGCTAATGGAGGCGGAAGCTCCCTCCGCCACTCCCCAGACAACTCCGCCCAGAAAGACCGCCAAGCAGCAGGCCGGGCGAAGCATAAGCCAGCGCCCGGCTCAAATTCCGGTTGCCGAGGGCGGGTCGAAAGCCACGCAACCACCGCCGGTGAGCGCTGAGCCTATCCCGATGGTTATCAGGCAGCCGGCAGCATCACCTCTCGATAGCAAAGATCAAGGCGAGCCGAACCAATAAAAGGATGCCACCCTTGACCTCGCCCTGTCGGCTGAGCCGGCTCCTTTCTGCGGACCAAAGACAGTTTACGCCGGCTCCCCCGGGGGTATAACTCAGTAGAAATAGAAGGCCCGGCAAGAGCGAAACGGGAGAAAGCATCATGATGCGTCGCAAGACACTGGCTGCCGTGGCGGCAGGGCTTGTTGTTACGTCTCAGGTGGTCAGCACTGCGAGAGCGCAATCGATCAAGATGCGTGAAAACTCGGTGTGGACGGGCTCGGATGCGCCGGCGCCAGCCGGGTTCCAGCCGGAGACACAACCTCAGGCGCCAGGATGGGCACCATCACCAGCGCAACTGTATTCCCAGCGGAGACTGCAAGGCCCCCAGGGCTGGCTTAATGATATGCAGCAAGCCCAATCCCAGGCCGACGCGCGTGGGTTCAATCCTCAACGCGCAGTGCAGGATCTCAGATCCAGACTTCAGTATGCTCAACAGGCGGGCGACCTGGAAACTGTCGCAGATGCCAGCGAGACACTGGCTCGAGAAGTTCTATATCAAGGTTTCCGCCCTTATGCTCCGGATGTTGACCCCTGGCAGTGCTACGCGACTGCCGCGAACGCTCGCGCCACCCTTTTGAGGACAGCCAGGCTCAAAGGAGATCAGGCTGCCATACTGAATCAGGCCTCGAAACTTAATTCAACCCTGTCCGAGCTGCTGCGTAAGAATCCGGATGACGCACGATGGGTCTATCTGCAGGGCATGTCGTACTACGATATAAGCTCCGACAATAACAAGTATGCAAAGGCCGCCTTACTCAAATGCTTGCAAATGCCCGGCTGCACGCCGGAAATGAAAAGCACCGCTCAGGCAACCATCGCGGATATAAACAGGCAAGAGGAAGAAGAACGCAAGAAGGAAGACGAGCTTGCCGGCTGGATAAGGTCGGGAAAAATCCAGTTTCGCACACCTGACCTGGGCTCCTGGGGAGGCAAAAAGATCTACTCCATCGATCCGACGGGCAATGTGCAATTTTGGGATGGCAGCCGAGGTCACTTTTAACCACCTCTTACTGACACGACTCACCGATCAGGTTTCGCTGCTGGCCAGTGTGTGCATCGATGGAATTCTCTCGATGTGGTAACAACCGCGGCGGGCGCCGATGGTCTGGAGAATCGCTGCGTTCTTCAGCAGCTTCTCATAGATTGCGCGTGAGTGAGCATCGCGCGAGTTCTTGAGGTTTCTCAGAACGGGGAGCTTGGATACCGCGTAAGTTATCGAGAACTCGCCAAGTCGCACAATCGATCCATCTGCAAGCTTAAACTCCGCATCGTTGCGCACGGACATGACACCCGCCAGGCGGCGGCCTGACTGGCAGGAAGCAATCGAGCTTGGGAGCACGACTCGCTCGCCGGTCCTGAGCGTTATTGTCTGGCCGGAAACCTCGACTGCCACATCGCCGCTTGCGCGATCATCGAGCGCGAAAACATAGACGTTGGCTCCGTCATTGATCATGAAGGCCAGCCCGCCTTTATGAACGTGGATCCTGGAGGCGCCGCATGTCGCGGTAATGTCTCTCCTGTCGTCGCCGACCAGAAGATTGTCGGCTGTCAGCGCGCCTTCTGTCGCAGAGATTGCCGGCTGCACGAAGGAAACCGGCACGTAGTCCGCGCCCGAATCCTGAGAAGCCTCCTGAGCGGCTACTTGTCCTGGATGCTTTGATAGTTTCTGTTTCTTTCGGTCCTGCTCGTCCGGACCGGCAGAGTCGCTCTCTTCGTCATCGTATGTGAGCGTGAATGAACCGTTCGCCCCATTGCGTGGGCTGGCGCCGCTGCTGCCTCCCGAGCCGCCTGTACCACCCGTGCCGGCTGAGCCGCCGCTGCCGCCTGGACCGCTGGTTCCTCCCGGGGGCGGAACCTTTTGAGCCTGCGGATAGATGCTGCCCGACGGGATGGTGATGCTGCCTCCTGCGCCTCCTTGGCCGCCATCGCCGCCGTTGCCGCCATTGCCGTTTGTCCCTCCGGATGCGACGCTGCCGCCGTTGCCCCCGCTGGTGCCGCCTTGTCCGGCGCCGCCGCCTGCTTGAATGAAGTTGGTTCCGAAATTGACGCTGCTGGTGCGCGGTTGGATGATCGCTGTCCCGCCTTTTCCACCACCACCGCCGGCGCCGCCGAGACCGCCTGTGCCGCCCACTCCGGTTGTCGCCGAGCCGCCGGTTCCAGCAGTGCCTGCCGTTCCTCCATTGCCTCCTGTCATTACCCAGTTGGCATTGGCTGTAACGGCGGAACTGTTCGTGGTGTTTACCGTCACTGAGCCTCCATCGCCGCCTTTGCCGCCGTTTCCACCGGCGCCGCCCAGCCCACCAGCCGGCAGGGATGCGGTGCCATTGACGGTGCCGCCGCCGCCGTTGGCGCCGTTGCCGGCGTTGCCGCCCGCGCCTCCAGCATCGCTGAAGGTGCTCGTGCTCAGTCCGCCGTTGTCGTTAATTGTCACCACTCCGCCAGCGCCACCGGCGCCGCCCGCTCCGCCGCCTCCACCGTTGCCGCCCACGCCCGGATTGCCGGTGCCCGCCGTAGCCGTTCCGCCCCCGGCAGTGCTGTTGCCGCCCGCTCCGCCGTTATCGGAGAAGGTCGTAAGGGTGATGGCGCCGGTTGCCGTAATCGTGACGATGCCACCGGTACCGCCCTGGCCGCCGGTGCCTGCGCTGCCGCCTGAGCCGCCGTTGACGTTTGATGCGGAACCGCCGCCAATCGTGCCGGCGCTCCCGCCGCCGCCGGCGTTATTGCCGGCACCACCGAGGTCATTGAAGGTGTTCGCGGAGAAAGTTCCGGCTGTCGTCATTTTCACCGCGCCGCCGCTGCCGCCCTTGCCGCCGTTGCCGCCGTTGCCGCCGGAGCCTCCGTTGACGACCGACTGACCGTTTGGCGTGGCGCCGCCGGTGCCGCCGCTGCCGCCTGCGCCGCCCGCGGATCCGCTGTCGGTGAACGTGCTCAAACTGATAGAAGCGCTTGCGGGGACCGTCACGCTGGCGCCGGCACCGCCCGCGCCTCCGGCTCCACCGTCCCCGGCTTTTCCTGCGTTGCCGCCCGATTGCCCCCGCCCGCCGTTTCCGCCGTTGCCGGCACTGCCGCCCGTGGCCAGGTTGGCGGTGAAGGTCGTCAAAGTAAGCGCGCCGCTGGTGATGTTGACGGTGGCTCCGGCGCCGCCCGCCCCGCCGGCTCCCCCGTTCCCGCCGTTGCCGCCGTTGACGTTGGCGCCGGCGCCATTGCCCCCGCTGGCACCGGTGGCGCCACCGCCGCCGGCACCGCCGCTGGCGTCTACTGCCGAAAGCGTCACGCTGCCCGTTGAGATTACGTTCACGGTTGCGCCCTGTCCGCCATCACCGCCGGCGCCTCCTGCTCCGCCGGAAGCCTGGGTGTTGGCAACAAGCGAGGGTGTAGTTCCAGCCGTGGCCGTGGAGTCGCCGCCGGCTCCTCCCACCGCGTTGACGGCGCTGATGGTGAACGTGCCGGATTCGCCCGCGCTGCCAATGGTGATCGTGCCGCCTTTCCCACCCGCTCCGGCTTTCGGGGCGATGCCTGCGACGCCCACGGCCGTTGCCCCGCCGCCGCCATTGCCGCCGCCGCCGGCGTATTTTGTGCTGAGCGCCGCGTTGGCGGCGCTGCCGCCGGCTGCGCTGACTACGTCCAGGGCTATCGGGCCGGCCCCTGCGGCGGTGACTTTCACAGCACCACCGGCACCGCCGGCTCCGCTGCCGCCGCCGGCGCCGCCATTGGCGCCCGCTCCAAATGTCGAGGTTCCGCCGTTGCCGCCCGTCGCGTTTGCGGCCCCACCGTTGCCACCGTCGGCCTGCACCGTCGGCGTGTTGATGAAATTGATGCCGGGACCGCTGGCACCGCTGAGCGTGACGGAGCCGCCGGTCCCGCCGGCTCCGCTGCTGCCGCTGGCCCCGCCGGCGCCCGCGGTCAGACCCGCATTGCCGCCGGCACCGCCGCCGGAGCCGCTCAGCAAGGCGCCACCGTCTCCACCGTTAGCGGTTATGTTGGCCGTCACTAGCAGGGGCGATGTGGCCCCGGCAGCCGAGGTGACTGAGATTGTGCCGCCCACGCCGCCAGCTCCCGCGTTCAACCCGGTCCCGCCGATGCCACCGGCGCTGGTATTTCCGACCCCGGCCCCGCCGGCGCCACCAGCAAAAATTCCACTGCCTCCTCCGCCTCCGCTGGCGATGAGCTGCGGAAGACCAAGGGTCAGCCCGCCATTGGCCAGGTTCAGCGCGTTGATGGTGATGCTGCCGCCGGCTCCGCCGGCACCGCCGCCGCCGCTCGTGCCACCGGCGCCGCCCTTGAAGCCGCTGCCGCCGGCGCCGCCGCTGGCGGATCCTCCCCCGGTATCGCCGCCCAGTCCGCCACTGACGTCGATCGCCCCCGCCGCCGTTTCAAGAATTGTCCCTCTGGGGGCCGCCAGGGCAACAGCTCCACCCTTGCCGCCGGGGCCACCGACGCTGCCGTTGCCGCCCGAGCCGCCGGTTCCCCCGTTGGCCGCGGAACCGCCGGCGCCACCGGGCGCCGGGGCGCCCCCGGCTCCGCCCTCAGCGGTGATGCCGAAGCTTATGGAATTGAATGTGATGGCATGGGCATTATTCTCGGTGACCATGATAGTGCCGCCGGCGCCGCCTGCTCCCGCCACCCCGGCGCTGGCGCCGGCCACTCCGTTGCCGAGACCGTTGATGTTGGCGGTGAAGATGCCACCACCAGCGCCACCGCGACCGGAGGCCCCGCCGTTGTTGCCGTTGGCCGTCAGCTGGGTCAGCAGACTTCCTCCCCCCGAGGTAATGGTGATCGACCCGCCGTTGCCGCCGGCGACAGCCGTGCCCGGCGTGCCGGCCGCGCCACCGAAGGTGGTGCCTTTGCCGCCGGCACCGCCGTTGCCGCCGCCAAGCCCACCGGGCGCCGCATTGCCGCCGCTGGCATCGATGGTCGAGGATGATGACTGGGTAAAGAGGCCAGCGGCGGCAAGCGATATTTTGCCGCCATTGCCGGCAGCCGCCTCGTTGCCGCCCTTGCCGCCGGCGCCGCCGATCCCGCTGCCGTTTGTCCCGTCGCCGTTTCCGCCGTTGCCGCCCACGCCGCTGTCGCCACCGTCGGCGGTTACGTTTTGCAGGGTCAGCGCGCCGGTGGAAAGCGTGAGCGTGCCGCCAGGCATTCCGGCCCCTCCGTTTCCGCCGGCGCCACCAGCCCCGCCTTTGAAGCTGGAGCCTGTGCCGCTCCCGGCGGCGGCTCCCGCTCCCCCGGCGCCGCCGGTGCCGCCGTTAAGCGAGATAGTCGTTCCGGAGACGTTCATCAGTATGGACCCGGCGCTCGTCAGGGTAAGCGTGCCCACGGCCCCGCCGGCGCCGCCCGCCCCGCCTGCCCCGGCGGCAGCGCCGTTCAAGCCGGCGAAAGTGATCCCGCCGCCGCCGCCAGCGCCGCCAGCGCCGCCGTTCGCCTCGATGCCGTTGTTGATGTTGGCGATGCTTGTTGATCCCGCCCCGTTGATCGTTATCGAGCCGCCGCCTCCGCCCACACCACCGGCGGCGCCGACGCCGCCGGTGCCGGCGGTAGCCGTCAGACCGCCGGCCATGCCGCCGCCGGCGCCGCCGGTTCCTGCCAAGCCGCCGTTGCCGCCGTCAGCCGCGACCAGGCTATCGAGATTGACCTCAATTTGCGACGTCAGATTGACGTTGGTGCCGCCCACAAGTGAGATCGATCCAGCCCTGCCGCCGGCGCCGCCGGCGCCCCCGCCCGCGCCAGCACCCGCGGTGCCCGAGGTTGCGTTGCCGCCGGCGCCGCCGGCGCCCCCGTTGCCGCCGATCCCTCCGGAGGCGCTGATAAGCTGGAACGGGTTCGCGTTGCCTGTGTTGCCGGTGGAAACTTCTCCCGCCGCCCCGCTGAGCTTTATGGTGCCGGCTGCGCCACCGGCCCCGCCCGCGCCACCAGCAGCACCGGCACCGCCGCCGGTGAGACCGGCTCCGCCGAAGCCGCCGCTGCCACCATTGGCAAACCCGCCGCCACCGCCGTCGACCGACACGGACAGGCCCTTGCTGCTGCTGTTAGGGAAAATTGCCCGTCCCGAGCCGTCAAATCCCGACGCTGTCAGGGTGACCATGCCGCCGGCGCCTCCTGCCCCGGCTGCGCCCTCGATGCCTCCGGCACCGCCCGTCAGGGTGTTGCTGCTTCCACCGTTGCCGCCGGCACCGGCGTTGCCGCCGGCGCCGCCCGAGGCGCTGATGTTGCTTATTACGGTTGCACCATTGGCTTGAAAACCAAGATCCAGCCCGCTCACCAATATCGAGCCGCCGCCGCCGCCAGCTCCGCCGCTACCGCTCGCGCCGCCCTTGCTGGCGGTTAACTCGGCGTTGTAGCCGAACGATCCGGTATTCGCATTGCCTCCAGAGCCACCGGCCGCGCCACCGCCGCCGGTGGCAAACAGGGCATCGAAGAGGACCTGGCTCTTGCCGCTTACGTTAGCCGTGCCGCCGGCGCCGCCGCTGCCGCTGCCACCGCCGTTGCCGGCAGCGCCACCGTTGCCGAATTTGCTGTAGGCGCCGGCCCCGCCTGAGCCGCCGCCGCCGGCGCCACCGCCCGAGACGTCGACCGCCGAGGCCGAGCCTGCATGCGTGAGGTTGATGTCCGTGCCGGCGATATCGGAGGCCGTCAACATGACGCTGCCGCCTGCAGCACCGGCGCCGCCGTTGCTGCCGCTGGCGGAGTTGCCGGCATTGCCGCCGGTGACGGAATAACCGCCGGTGCCCCCGCTTGCCCCGCCGCCGCCGGCACCGCCAACGGCTGCCAGAATAGCTTTGGCCCCGTTGAGCGTGGAGGCCGAGGCGTCAAAGTCCTTGACGTTTATGGTTATTTTGCCTCCGGCCGCTCCGTTGCCACCAGCCCCGGCCGTGCCGCCGGTGCCACCGGTGACACCCGGGCTGCCGGCTCCTCCTCCTCCCCCTCCTCCTCCGCCTTCTCCGCTGGCGTTGATGGAGATAGGGTTAGCCTGAAGGGTCATGGTGGCGACTGTGCCTGTAAACATGGCCGTGCCGCCGGCGCCGCCTGAGCCGGCTATACCGCCTGCTCCTCCATTGCCGCCTTGCGTGGCGCCGTTGGGCGAAACCGCCACCGCGTCGCCTCCGTGTCCACCGCCACCACCGGCGCCACCGGAAAGGGTAATCGAGCGGTTGACGCTTATCGAAGCACCACCGGCAGTCGCCGAGAACGAGCCGCCCGCCCCGCCTGTGCCGCCGGCTCCACCGGCGCCGCCGTTGCCATCCTTGTTGTTGGCGGAGGAACCGCCGGCGCCGCCGGCACCGCCACCAACGCCCCTTCCACCCGTGGCCGATATCGCGTTCTCTGAGGTAATGCTACCGGTTGCCGACGTGGCCATGAAGGTTATTGTTCCGCCTTTTCCACCGGCAGAGCCGGCACCACCGGCGCCGCCTGTGCCGCCGTTGCCCAATCCGCCCGGCCCCGGAGGCGAGACCGCGTCGGAACCGCCGGCGCCGCCGGCTCCAGCCGATCCATTGACACCGCCTCCGTTGGCCTCGATTAAATCACTGCCGCCGCTGCCGTTATTGTTGCCGGTGGATATGCCGCCCGGCGCGGTAAGCATGATGGTGCCGCCGGAGCCGTTGGCGCCTGCGCTGCTGCCGCTGCCGCCGTTGCCGCCCCCGGCGGGCCCGCCCCCGCCTGCGCCCCCGGTAGAGGTTCCACCAAGGCTGGTGCTGCCGCCGTTTGCGTTGATCGCCAGATCGCTGGTCGACCCTGTCGCAAAGGTTATCTGCCCGGCGGCGGACATGGCGGTCAGGGTCACCGAGCCGCCGTTGGCACCGGCTCCGCCTGGTCCGGCATTGCCGCCGGCGGCTCCCAGTCCGAGATTACTTGTGCCGCCGGCGCCGCCACCGCCCAGAGTTCCGGCTGATCCGCCGGATACATTGAGGGTAAGCAGGTTGGTGGCGGGGTTGTTGCTGTAGCGGATCTGAGCTGCCGAGGCGGTAATCTTGCCGCCAAGCCCACCGGAGCCTGCCGCTCCGCCTGCGCCGCCCGCGCCCGCGGTCTGGTTCGCCGTGCCGCCCGCTTGTCCGCTGCCGGCGTTGCCGCCCCCGCCGCCGGCGGCTGTGATAAGCCCTGTCAGGGAGCCGGACTGGTTGCCTTCCAATAATATGGTCGTATTCGTGCTGTCGCCGGCAAGCATTATCGAGCCGCCGGCGCCGCCTGTGCCTCCTGAACCTCCGGCTCCGCCTGCTCCGCCGTTCAGGCCGTTATTGCTGACCACGCTACCGGCACGGCCTCCCGTTCCTCCGTTGCCGCCTTTGCCGCCGGCAGCCGAGACGCCTGCTACGGTCATGGTCTGCGCTGTGGAGTTGGTTGCGCTAACGCTGACGCTGCCGCCGGCGCCGCCGTTGCCGCCGCTTCCTCCCCGGCCGCCGGCACCGCTGTTGCCGGCGCCATTGGCGTCGCCACCCGCGCCACCAGCGCTGCCGGAACCGCCCGCGCCGCCAAAGGCGTTGAGCGTGCCGGACGGGGTCGCCGACGAGGCCGTGAAGATTCCGGTCGTGAAGCTCAGTTTGCCGCCGGAGCCACCGGCGCCGCCGGCTGCTCCCGCCCCGCCTGCCCCGCCGGCAGCAGCCGTGTTGCTCGTGAAACCATTTCCGGCCGGTCCGGCGGCAAACCCGCCGCCGCCGCCGAAGGCGCTGACCGAAGCGTTGAGCGTAATGGCCACCGCATCGGTCATCGTGACGGAGCCTGCGTTGCCACCCGCTCCTCCTGCTCCGGAGTTGCCGCCGGCGCCGTCTGTGGTGGTGCCGTCGTTGCCGTCGTGACCGGCACCGCCGTTGCCGCCGGCGCCGCCGGAGGCGTCCACCGCCTGGCTTACCGTGATTGCTCCGCTGGCGGTCGTGCCAGCCGCGGAAAATGAAACGGAGCCGCCGGTTCCACCAACCCCGCCGCCGCCGGCCGAGCCGCCCGCGCCGCCGGCACCGGACGTGGATATCCCGCCTGCGCCTCCGGCGCCTCCATTCGCCCCGGCGCCACCCGTGGCCGAGATCTGCGCGTCGTCGATAATGTCGGTGCTGGCCGCAACCGTAATCTTGCCGCCGCTTCCGGCCTTGCCTGCCGAACCACCGGCGCCGCCTGCTCCTGCCGCCCCGTTCGAGGCATTCCCGCCGTTGCCGCCGGTGCCTCCCGTTTGCAGGGTGAATGGAACGGCAAGAGCTCCACGCCCTGCGATCGCTGAAATTGTCCCGGCTCCTGTGCTGCCGAGGATGATATCCCTGGCGGCGGCAGACGTCGATTTGATTGAGATGACGCCGCCGTTGCCGGAGGCGCCGATTGCCGCCCCGGCGCCGCCGGCGCCACCAGTTGTGGTACCGGCGGCGCCGTTTCCACCGGCACCCTGCAGCGGCACGATCAGGGTAGCCGCGTCACCTGCTCTGCCGCCGTTGGCGGTGATATTTATGTCGGCGGTGCCGGCGGGACCGAACCCCGCCGCCCCGCTGTTGTTGATTGTGATCGTTCCGCCTGTCCCGCCGGCGCCCGAGGCGCCCGCGTTGCCCCCGGCACCCCCGGCGCCGTTGCTGCCCGCCCCGCCGTTGCCCGCCTGCTCAGCGTTGCCACCGGCTCCGCCATCGGCAATCAGGGAGAGGTTAGTGTAGGTGATGGCATTCGAGCCGGTCACCGTCATCATGCCCCCGGCGCCGCCCGCACCGGCAACCCCGGTAGATCCGCCGGCTCCGCCTGTCGGTCCCGGCGTGCCGGCTACGGAAGCTCCAGCGCTGCCTCCGGCTCCGCCGGAGACATTGATGTTGCTCTGGAGCGCGATAGTGACCGCAGGATTGCCGGTGAGAAGGTTGACGGTGCCGCCCTGACCGCCGGCGCCGCCGGCTCCCGATATTCCGGCTGCGCCCGCTGCCAGCGTCGCGCTTCCTGTGCCGCCACCGCTGCCACCGACGCCGCCTGTGCCGCCAGCGCCGCCGATTGCATTGAGTATGCCGTTTATCATCTGCCCGCTGGCTGTTTCATTCAGCGTCACCGAGCCGCCCTTGCCGCCGATCCCGGCTGCGCCGCCGGCGCCACCATTGCCGCCGGCGGTGCTGGCACCACCGGCGGTACCAGCGGTGCCGTTGCCTCCGGTGCCACCGCTGCCGCCGTTGGCGGTCGCGGTGGCGGCCGTGCCGGCTTCATCGAGATTAATGCCGGCCCCTGCCGTAATCGAGATCTTCCCGCCGGCACCACCGGCTCCGCCGCTCAGACCGGAAAGCCCTGCTCCCGCGGGGGAGCCGCCCGTGCCACCGGCGCCGCCGGCAGCCGAAATCAAGTCATTGAAGGTGCCGCTGCTCGAGTTGTTGATGGTTCCTGCCGTGGCGAGCAACGTGACGGTCCCGCCGGCTCCTCCGATCCCGCCCGCCTTTCCTGCCGCCGTGACCCCGCTTCCGCCGTTCGCCAGCAACTGTCCCAGGGCCGTGTCGCCCAGGTCGATGGTGCCTGCATTAGTCGTCATGCCGATGCTGCCGCCGGCCTGACCCGTGCCGGCATTGCCGGAGACGGAGACGGTGTTGTTGACGGCAATAGTTCCCGACCCGGTCGTAGCCGAGAAAATGGCGGCCGGTGCCGTCACCGCCCCGTTCAACGTGATGCCGCCCGCCCCCAGGGTTGTTCCCGGCGTTAAGGCGCCGGTCACATTGCCATGGATGTCCGCAGATAAGGAGCCTGTTGGGTTGGCGGTGGAAAGCGTGATCTTTTCGCCGGCCACAGCCCCGGACGCCTGGACGGTGTTGAGCGTAATTCCCCCGGGTCCGAAAATGGTAATATCGCCGGCCTTGCCGGTCACGCTGCTGCTGTTGATTGTGGAGCCCGTCAAAGTAACCAGTCCGGTTCCGCTCCCGGGGAAGGCGGCAATCAAAATGTTGCCCCCGGGGTTGCCGCCGGTGGCCGATGAATCTATGGTGCAGCCCGAGCAGGTGATGCTGCCGCCGGCAGGCGAGCCACCGATCACCTTTACCGTGCCGGCGGTGATTGCAGTCGACGGCGACGCGGTGCAGGTGCTGCATGACGGGGTCGCGAACGGTGGCGCCACGTTGGCGCCCGCCACAATCGTGATTGGAAACCCCCTGGGCGCTGTGCCATTTACATTGGTATCAATTATAAAGTTCCCCAGATTGATGCTGCCGGTCGCAATGATCGCCAGAGCCTCACTCAGAGTGTCGAGGTTCCCCCCGACGGTGATGGATCCGTTATTGAAAAACGTAGGATCGCTGGCTATGTTGGAGTTGCCGAGAAGCAGATTGTTAGTGCTGGAGAACACGTGCGCGTTGTAAGCCGTTACGTTCAACTGACCGGTGAGCTCACCGACATTGATCAGGAGGTTGCCCAGGCCGGCATTGGCGTTCAGCACGGCGCTGAGCCAGTTTCCGCCAAGCATGCTCACGTCGGTGCCGGTCTTGCCGGCTCCGGTGACGTTGATGGCGTTGGCGGCAGATATGCTGCCGCCGGTATTATTGATTGACAAATGCGCCCCGGCGCCGACCAGGCTCAAATTGCCGGCACTGGATATGGTGCCGTGGTTCGTGATGGAGTTTGCGGCAACCAGGGTCAGGTCGAGCGCGGGGACCGCGTTGTAGAACCCCGCAATGCCGCCGGCGGGCAGGATGGTTGATATGAGCCCGCCGCTCAAGTTGGTGATGTTCGCCGCGCTGATGACGGCGTTTGTGACATGGGAATTCGTCGAGAGAGCATAGAGCGTGCCGGCGTTGCTCAGGTTGCCGGTTATCGCCAGCTTCGAGCCGGAGCTGAAATCGCTTACTACCATTACACCGTGGGGCACAACCAGAGAGGCCAGGCTTTGCGAACTCAGGACTACTGATCCCCCGATCGCATTGCCGCTGGCGCCGAGAACAATGGACTGCGCGCCAGAATGCAGGACTTGCTGGATTGCCACCGCTTGCGCGGGGGTGATGGCCATGCCGGCCGTAATAGCCTGCGCATGACCGCCATCGATTATTGAGACGGCACCGGGCAAGGTCGCGGGCGCCGTCATCGTTTTGCCGACGCTCGAGAGGTTCAATTGGACGGGCAATATCGTGCCGCCACCAAAGGCGGATGAAGGCGGGGCGGTGGCTGCGATCGCCGGCAGGCACTGTGAAGATACGACAGCGCTTGCCATAAAAACCGCCAGGATGCGCATGGGAACCCGGCAGCAGACTAGACGTGACATATGAGGCCTCCACGTCGCTAGTAGTAATTGGGGGGGGGTTTCCAATTCCATGCCCCGCGCGGGGCGCGAATATATCGCATGAGTATTTGTTTATCGATTAATTTCAGCCAACATTTTTGCTACTTATAATCGACAGCGGCTTGATCCGGCTGCCCACGATTGCGGGGGCGGGTTTGACCTTGGGAAGACTACGTATTTTCCCCATTTACAGCGCGGCGCCCCACACGTAATCTCTAGCCTGGTCGGTAATCCCTTTCATTCGACACGGCATGGCGGCTCCAGGAGCCACCCACCGGTTTACTAAGGGCGCTATGCCCGGGCTGAAAAACAATGGGCTTGTTAGGAGACATAGGCAACTTCTTTTCCGGCGCCGCCAACGACGTTAAAGCCGGCGCGGAGGATCTGGCGCACGGTGCGGAGGACGTCGGCGGCACGCTCCTGCACGAGACGCAGGTATTCGGGCAAGGTGCTCTCTACGGGCTCGTGCAACAACCGATCGACGGCGTGGAGCAGCTCGTCGATCACGTAAGCAAACCGTTGTTCGGCACCGAGCTGCCGAACCTGCACATCATCGACGCGCCGAAGGTAAAGCCGGGATCCTTCGACTCCTGGGTGGCCGGAGCCGGCGAGCTCACGGGCATGGCCGGAACATTTTTCCTCGGCGGTCAGGCTGTCGAAGCCATAGGGCTCGCCGGCAAGGTCGGGGAGCTCGGCGGCCTGGCCGATCGTCTGCCCCTTTCCGCCAGGTTTATAGCCCCGGCCGAAGCGGCCATCCCGAAAGCGATCGGCGGGGCGGCGTTTGGATTCTTCCTGCGCCCGACCAACAACAAGGAGGGCGGCGACTTCTGGAAGAGCCGCATCCTCAATGCCATCGGCTTCGGGGTCGGCAACGGCGCCACGCCCTTTATCAAGGACGCCTTCGGTTCCTTTTTCGGCAGCAAGCTTGAGACCAGGATAGCCTCCTTCGCCCAGAAAGAGCTCAAGCTGATGCACGTGAGCGACCAGGTCGCCGGCGGCATTGCCGGCGGTGTGGGCACGGTGGCTCAGGACGCCGCCAAGCTGGGGCCGCTTGCCACGGGCGACGCGACCTCCGCGAGGGGGACCGCCACCGCTTACACAAGCACGCGCCTCGGCGCGTTCCTGTCCACGGCTGACCGCACGCTCAGCCACCTGAGCGGCAAGCCTCGAACCTACGCCGTCAGGCTGGGCGGCTAGTGTTGACAGGTTGAGGGAGCAGTTTTCTGGAACTTGCCCAGCGCGCGCGGGAACAGAATGTTGTTCTCCTTGTGCACGTGGCGGAACATCTCGCGATTGATCTCATCCAGTGAGTCGAGAAGCACCCTGAAGCTGTTGCAAGCGTCGGGAGGCGGCGTGTAGCCATTGGTGAGCTGGCTCATCGCCTCCAGGGCTTCGCCTGCTTCCTCGTGCTCCTGCATCATGATCGAGATCGGCGCCTGGATGCCGTTGCCGCCGCAGGGCGAAGTCTGCGGCTCGAGCTCCTGGCTCACGATCGCCGGGAAGAGCATCATCTCTTCTTTTTCCATGTGCAAGGCCATCTGGGCGTTGAAATGCCGGTAGATGTTCAGCAGTTTGACCATCTCCGGATGGTTCTCGCCGTGGACACGCGCCACCTTCTCAGCGAGCTCCCTCACCCTGGGCATCTCTCTGCGCAATGGCTCATGGTATTCCTCGACGATATGCTCGACCAGCTCCTTGAGCGTTGCCGTGGTCCAGTCCTTCTCTGCCGGGTCCTTTTGCTCGTCGGAGGCGATAAGCGCTTGCACCACCTCATCGACGTTGACGGATCTCCTTTGACAGCTCTCCTCCAGCGTCTTGCCGCCGCCGCAGCAATATTCGATTCCGAACCTCTCGAACACGCGCGCGCGGGCCGGGCGCTCAGCAGCCAGTTGTCCTACCGGCATTTCCCTATAGTTGATGCTCACCTTTGTCTCCTCCGCATTTACCAGCGACATAGCCCAGCTCCGGCCGTTCACAAGCCTCTTTGGGATATGTGGATCTGCAAATCCAGTTTGCCCGAAAATCCGCCCCTGTTTCATCATCCTTTCGGATGAACATGCCAGCGCAAGCCGAAACGGCACCGACAGCATCACGCGCCGCACCGTCCCCTCGATCATTGCCCGCCCGGCAGGCCCAGACGAAGATTTGTGCCCCAGATCAGCCTCAAGGATGATCAGAAAATCGACGCCGGGGGCTAAAGTGGATATAAAGGTCCAGAAATCTGCAGTCCTCAATGGGAGACACAGTGAGCCGATGATTTCTCAAACCGCGGAATACGCCCTGCGAGCCGTCGTCTTTCTGGCGATGAACCCGGACCGGGCATTTACCACACAGCAGATTTCCAGAGGAACGAGAGTGCCGGCCCCCTATCTGTCCAAGGTGCTGCAGTCCGTTGTGCGAGCCGGCCTTGTGCATTCGTCGAGGGGCATAGGCGGCGGATTTCTGCTCGCTAAACCGGCAGACGTGATAAGCATCCTCTCCGTGGTCCAGGCAGTCGATCCCATACAGCGAATACGAGAGTGCCCTCTCGGCATTCCCAGCCATGGAGCCAATCTTTGCGCTTTGCACAAGCGGCTGGACGACGCCAGCGCCCTCATGGAAAAAGTATTCGATGACACCACGATTACGGAGTTGCTCTCTCACCCGACCCGCTCCACGCCGTTGTGCGACGGGCCACCGAAGACGGTCTCGACCGAATGACCTGCCCGCACGCTTCTAAACAAAAAGGAACCCATGCATGAGTCAATCACCCGCCAATCTTCATCCCGGTCAGAGCGAGGGACAGCCGCTCCCGGCCTCCTTCGTGCGCGAACAGTTGCTGATTCGCCTGCTTATGACCTTCATCGCCACCGGGCTTTTCTTCATGCTGGTGCCCGGCACCTTTCTCGGCGTCTGGAACCTCTTCGCCATAAGCGGCAAACATTCGCCCGGCGCGATTTCCGCCGCATGGATTCAAGCTCACGGGCACGCGCAGCTGTTCGGCTGGATCGGCACTTTCATTCTCGGCATCGGCTTTTATTCCGTTCCCAACCTTCGCAAGGTTGCCGGATATCACTTCAAGGAAGGCTGGCTCATCTGGGCATTCTGGACCCTGGGGGTGGCATTGCACTGGTTCGCGGACGTGTATCTCTGGAACTGGAAGGCGCTCCTTCCGTTGTCGGGCGTCCTGGAGCTCGCCGCCGTCATCCTCTTTATCGATCTGTCTTATCGCGGTCAGAAGATTGAGCGCACGACAAAGGGCAAAATCGAGCCCTGGACCATCGGTGTGCTGGCTGGAACCGCCGGTCTTTTGCTGGCAATCCTCTTCAACACGATCGAGTCTTTCATCGTGGCCCGGCAGGAAGCAACGCCGGCATTTCCCGCCGCTCCCGACGGCGCCCTGCTGTTCTTAGCCACCTGGGCGTTCCCGGTGCCCATCGCCTGGGGGCTCACCGCCCGCTGGATGCCACCCCTTCTGGGGATTAAGCCCACGCGCCCGCGCCTCTTCTTAAGCGGCATCGCAGCCGACATGCTCGGCGTAATCTGCGGGCTGGTCGGTCATCGCACAGCATCCGCGCTTCTCATTTTCTGCGGCACGCTGCTGGTTCCGATCGGGCTTCGCCTGTTCGAGCCGACCATCAAGGAGGCAAAAACAGCGGGAGTCCATCCTTCCTTTCCTTTTTTTATGCGCCTGCCCTACGCGTGGCTGATAGCGGCTGCGGCGCTGGATGTCTGGGCGGCTTTGATTCACGACTCTCTGGGAATTGGCGGCGCTTCCAGGCACGCCATGACCGTGGGTTTCATCGCCACCCTGGTGTTTACGGTGGCGCCACGCATGCTGCCGGCCTTCATGGGCAGAAAAGGACTTTTCAGCCCAGGGCTCATGGCGGCTTCACTCTTTATCTTGAGCACCGGCTGCGCAATTCGCGTGCCGGCGGAGATACTCGGCTATCGCCACTACTGGGCATCGGCGTGGACAGCGCTCCCCGTAAGCGCCAGCCTGGAGATGCTCGGGATAACGCTGTTTGCAATCAATATGATTGCCACCATCAGGCAGCCACCGCTGATGCCGCAGATGGATCTGCGCCGGAGCAAGAAGTAGAGCCCGCGCTATCGCCGCGTAAGTTTCGAGATCATCGCCTCGAATTCCGGCCACTTTGCCGCCAGCTCCGCGCGGTCGCCCTCGCGGAAGTCGGCAAAGTCGAAACCAGGAGATACGGTGGCCCCCATGAGCGCGAAGCTGCCACCGTCGATCAAGCGTGCCCCCTGCCAGACACCGTGCGGGACCAGCGCCTGCGGCTGGTGTCCTGCCAGCGCATCGGAGCCAAGACGCCTGACCTCACCGGAGCCGTCAGGATAAAGAAGCAACTGCTCGACCGGATCGCCCAGATAGAAATGGAAGATCTCGTCGGACTGCACCAGGTGCATGCAGGAGAACGTATCGGCGGTAAGCAGGTAATAGATGGCCGTCCCGGTCGAGCGGTCCCCCCTGTACCTGGCAGGTAGCTCGCTCTGCCGGATCATGTCCGTCCCCCGGTAGGTCTGCCGGTAATACCCGCCTTCCGGATGAGGTTGCAGCCCCAGCTTCCTTATCAGGGCCTGGACATCCATGCGTCTAAACGCCGGTCAACTCTCGTTCTGCTTGAAGCCAGTCCTGGACATCGGAGCCGTGCGTGCCACCACGCTGTTGCCACAGTTGGTACGCCCGTTCCATTATTTGTTGTGTTGAAACAGCTTGCGGCTTCCTGGTGCTGCGCGCGGCCGGTGCCGATGCCGGTGCCGGCCTCGGCTGTTTAGAAACGCGTGTCTCGGTGTTCTTTGTAACGGTAGTCGTCTCTTTCTTTGCTCTAGCCATAAGCCCACCTCCCTGTGTCTGCAGGCACGAACGGCAAAAGTAACGCCGCGTCCCCGACAGCGACTGCTAACCGTTGCCCCATAACGAGGGGCGACGTCACGATCTTCTCATGCCGGTGCCGACTTTTGCCCATCGTCACCCGGCATCGTAACAATAAAGGGTCCGGAGCGTCTGACCCGGGGCCGGGATCATTTGATACAACTTCATCGCACCGAATGTTTCCTAATAATAAGCTGGCATCTTCTTCGCAATTGGCATGAGCACTGCGCTTTGCTTGCGACTGCAAATCCCTCATCCCAACGACCGATGTGGCGCCACCTTCCGGATGATACGGTGTCTGTGCCGAATGCGCAGATGGGTCCGGTTGGCTCCTGACCCGCGCCGCGGCCTTTCGCTTCGCCAGGACGCGGCGACACGGTTGCGCGCGTTTTTGTCGCGCGCGCTCCTGCGGGCCGCGTGCACAGCGAGGTTTCGTCGGCTGCTCGCCTTCACCAGAAAGAGCTTTCACGAAAGGCTCAGAAGGGATTATGAGACCTCAAGTTCTATCGAGGCGAGTCCTGACAGGGCTTGCAATCGTGTGCGCTGCCATTCTTTACGGAACTGGCGCCTGCGCTGCCGACAAGTACTACGGGCGGGTCTCCGGCGCACCAAAGGCGGTGCACCCGGCCGGTGAAGAGCTGTTCACGATACAGGCCGACGCCGGAGGGTTCAGCGCGCTGGGACGGACCTTGATAGTGGAGCGCAACCCGGTGGCGGCGGAGACATTCTTCCGCAACGCCATCGCCATGGGTCCGCAAAACTCGCGCCGTCTGCGGTCTCGGGCTGTCGCTGCTCCAGCAGGACAGGGTCGAGCCGGCGATCAGCGCCCTCGACATGGCACGCTCGCTGGAGCCCGACTATGCCCTGGTCTATATTGCTCTCGGGCAAGCGCTCGAGACCCAGGGACGGGCAGTGGCGGCGATCCAGCAATATCAGGAGGCGGCGCTATTGCAACCGGACAATCGGGAGCCTTACCTGTCGATCGCCGATATCCGTGAAGATCGCAACGACATCGGTAAGTCTGTCGCCGGGCTGACACCGGCAGTCATGCAGATTCCGGACAGCCAGTACCTCATCCTGCGCAGAAAAGACCAGCTCACCTGGCGCTTGCGCAGACCGTATTGAGGAGGAACGAACCTGCTGCCTGCCTTGCCCGCAGCAGCAGGGGAAATGGACCCGGGGAGAGCGGCAAGCGCCGCTCTCCTCGCTTTTTAAGACATGCCTGTCCGGTCAAGCCACCCCGGGGGCGAGAGCGATTCGCTGCAGGCGCATTCTAAGAGCTGCGGCGTGTGCGCACGAGCTCGACCGAGCAGTTGGCGTTGTTCAGTACGGCCCGGGCGGTGCTGCCCAGGAAATGCTCGAGGATGCTCTTGTCCCGGTCGTGAGCGCCCAGGATGATCATGTCGGCTCCCCAGTCCTGGGCGATCTGGAGGATGAGGTTGCGCACGCTGCCCTCGAGCACGTGGTGCGGCACCTTGCCCTTGCCGAACTTTGCATCCAGCTTCCCCGCATAATCGGTGACCAGGGCCTCCGCCTGGGCCTTCTGGGCGGCATAAACTTTCCGGTGGTTCTCGTCAATTTCCGGATCCTTGAAAAACCGGGAATGGACCAGGCTTTTTGGCTCCCGCACTACAGAGAGGATCTGAAAAGTGCTGTTGGGAGCCCACGGGCGAGAAAGCACTTCGTCCAGCACCGCCCTGGAATTGGGCGAATCGTTCACCGCCACCAGGAAGCGCCGCTCTTCTTCAGGCGGCTGCTTCTTTCTTTCCTTCATGTCGATCGACGCGGTGTTGATGAAATTGATGACCTGCACCGAGCATGGTGCATGGTTGACCACCGAAGTCGTCACGCCTCCCAACCAGTTCTCGTTGTAGCCGGAGGTGCCGTGGGATCCCATGACAATCATGTCCGCCGGCCAGGTCCTGGCTTCCTGGACAATGACATCGGCCGGCGGGCCCTCCTTCAACAGGGTCGTAACCCTGGCAGCGCCGAACTTCTGAGAGATCTTTTCCTTCGCCTCCTGGAGCACCTTGGCAATGTCGACCTCGAGCGCCCTATAAGCCTGTTCAGACATACGGTTGATCGCCGTCAGCCCCGGCACCTCGTGCAGGCGCGGTGCAACGGTCAATATCCTGACCTCGGAATCCGGCGGCCACGCCATCGTCAAAAACATCTCCACCGCGTTATCGGAATGGTAGGAACCATCAATCGTCAGCAGTATTTTCATGAGAAGCGTCCCAGACCAGAAAATCGACATGGCAGATTATACTTCGCCCGCGCCGCCGCTCCCAGACATTCGCAGCCAGCAGCAGCCAGGCGGGCGCTTCCAGAGCAGAACGCCTCTGCGTCGGCTGCCGCGGCTACGGCTCGACGGACAGGAACATGGCTCGCTCCTCTTTGCGGCGCGCGATCAGCCCGGCGAGGACATGGGCATGACCATGACTGTGTCCGTGACCGGCGACCCAGTGGTGGAACTCCTGCCCCGCCCCGACAAAATCGTCTCGGTTCACCTTTTTCAGCAGCTCGGAGTGCTCGAACCTCGTCTGCCCGATGTTGTAGCAGAAGCTGACGAGCGCATCGAATTGCGGTTGCGTCAGCGGCACCTTGACCAGCTCTTTGACTTGCAGCTCGGCATTGCGCACGTCCCCGCGAAGCAGTTGATTGGCCTTTGCCTCGGTGATTCCGTGGGAAAAGTTCTCCCCCGGGCGCAGGTGGTGCCCGTAACCGATGGCCATCTCGCCTCCGAAATCTTTGTATTCCGTGAGCTTGAGGTGCTCATAGCGCTTGATCATCTCCAGCCCCCCGGCAGACAGCCGCAGGTTTCGGTTCTCCGGGCAGCCGGCCCGCTCATGCGTCTCTCGCCTGTGCATACCGCCCATGGCGTCGTGGATGGTCAGGCCGCACTCGCCATCTTCTTGCCCACCCTTGCCACGTTCAGGTTTTTCGGAACAGTCACCGCCGGCCATAAGCAATCTCCTGGCAGCCGCTTACTAGTTTAGGCCACCTTTCAATAGTCGGGCAATGGCCTGGCTTCACCCGAGCATGGAACCTTCCAAACTATTAATGCGCCGGCCCGGTCGAGGCTTCCCTGGCGGGGGCTTCCGGAATATGGTGCAACACCCATGTTGTCACGCCGTCGAGCAAAACAGGTGATTGCTGCGGCGTCTCGAAGATAAGATGCTCGGCCGTGCCGATGATCAGCAGCGTCTTGTCATCGACGCTCACACTGTCGAACATCTCATATGTGCCTTGCGGCTTTACCAGCCTGTCTTTCAGCCCTTGCACTATGAGTACCGGCGTCGTCTTGATGTTCTTGCATGATTCCGCTGCCTTGCGCATGAATGACGAGAAAGCCATCAGCTCATCCGGGGACAGATCCATCTTCGCTTTCGGATCCGCCCTCCACATCTCCTTGACGGCCTCGTGCGATGTCGCCTGCTCGGTCACCATCTTGCCGATATCAAAGGGCTCTTTCGGATTGCGCAGAAAATGTTTTGCCACAGCCCACGTCATGCGCCTCTGCCCGTATCTCTCCGGAGAAGGGACGGACGAGATCACCCCGCTCAAGCCGTTATTGATCTCGGCCGTGGCCTTAAGCACCAGCGCGCCGCCCATCGATTCGCCCAGCAGGAAGACCGGCACCCCGGGATTGCGCTCGTTGATCAATCCCAGCACGATTCTCAGATCGCTTACGCAATGGTCGAAGTGAGCATCCTCTTGCCCCGGCGCAGCGAGCCAGGCGCCGAAACCACGCACGTCCACGGCATAGATCACAAAACCGCGCCTGGCCATCTCCCGTCCGAAGAAATTGAAGGCGCGGTTCTCCAGCCCCAGTCCGTGCACGCACAAAATCGCCGCTTTGGGCGGCTGCTGGTCCGGCTCCCAGGAGATGAGGGGAAGCGAGCGCATTCTGAACTCGCAGGTCAGCCAGAGATACTCGGCCAGGGTGGCAGGCTGATTCTCCGCCAGGTAGCCGCGAAGAAAGGCCTCGTTGAGCGCCTCGAACGAGGGGAGGGCACCGGCCGCATGCAGTTGAGCTCGCACGGACAGCGCGCGGTCGAGCATGGCCTTTATGGAATCCCTCAGCGCCAGGCCTTCGGTCAGCTTTCCCAGGCGCTTGTAGACCTGGGCAAGCTCGAGCTGCGCCCAGAAATAAGAGGCCTGGTCGGAAAGCTCCCCGGACTGGGCTCTCTGCCTGGTCAGGTCGACCAGTGTCTTGCCGTATGACTCCGCTGCCGCATAATCCCCCTGCTTGATCGCGCAACCCATCAACGACTCCAGCACACAGGCGCGCACCGGAGCGAGCGCGTCCAGGTTGTCGCACAATGACAGGGCCGCCCTGTACTGCGTCGCGGCCGCACTGATGTCTCGCAGCTCGTAGTAACAGTCGCCCATGCGCTTGAGCAAGAGAACCTGCGCCCTGTCCTTCAAGGCTCCTTGTCTCTCGAGAAGATTCTTAACCCGCTGCAGGTAGCTGACGGCGCCCCTGTAGTTGCCGCGCTCCTGTTCCACGAATGCTTGCAGATAAACGAGGTTCGCATCCTGCTTGTCCGCGGCGATCTTCTTCTGCTCCGAAAGCAGCAAGGCGCGCGCCGCCTCCGGGTCTCCGTCCTGCAGATCTTGCAAAACCTGGTTTTGCGTGCTGTCCAGAGGAATCCTCGAAAGCTCCTCGGGAACCGTCCTCAGTTCCGCAAAGGCAGGACGAAGCATGCCCCCTATCAGAGCAACAAGAAGGAAAGTGGCGCGCGCCCGCCGTGCTGCGTTCATCTGCTCGTCAGTCGCCGTAGTAAGTCAACATTCTACACGACGCGCCGGAACGTTTTGATCCGTTGCCTGTCTCTTGTGGTTGCTGGACGCGGATCTGTGAAGATGGTCCGCACTCGCGCAACAGTCCTTTCGCCGGTGAGCCTGCATGTGCGGGCAGGCGCAAGCGCGGCGTCCGGCGCCACCGGGCATTAGAACCAGAAGAGTCTCGGACGCTACCGTCAGGAACACGACAGGCTCGCCAGGGCGATCGAGCTCAATTCCAACCAGTCGGCCTATCACTGCAACCCGGCTCTGGTACTGCTGACCTTCTCACAGCGCCTGTGCCATCATCTGCTCGTAGTAGGCCCGGTCTTCTTCGCTCAGGGAGAGCCTGTGGAAGCCGGGCCAGCGGAACCCCTGGCGGCAAGCGCGTTCCCAGATCACTCGAAAGTAATCAGGATCGAGCTTGTGGGTGGAAAAATCAAGGCCGCGATGCAGGAACGATCTGGCGATCCACAGGTCGCACAGGTGCTCGTATGCGGCCGGGGTGAGCCCCTCGACCCGCTCGTCGGCCCAGACCAGGCAGTTCCTCATCTCGTCATAGGACGGCTTCAGGCTCGGGTCAAAGACCAGCGACTCGATAAGGCCAAGATCCTCGCCCGTGAACAACGGCTCGAATTCCATGCGCTCACCTGCCGACCGCGATAACCAGGTTTAGCTTACCGTTAACCACCTGGAAAGCGTACGACTGCGCCCTGAGCCCGAGCAGCTCCAGGGCCCTGGCTCCGGTCCTGCCGAGGACCGTGTTTGCGGGATCCTCGCCGGCTGCGAAGGCATTCAGCGTCGGCTGATTGATGATGCCCTTGAACACCAGGCTGCGGGTCGGCACCGCATTGTGCGCCTCGAGCGACCGGGCCAGGAAGTCGCCGCCCTGTCCGGGGGGAAGCTGCCCCCGGTATATGTCGGTGACCTCAACCACCCCGTTGCCCGGAAGCTCGGCCCGGAAGTACGCGCGCGGATCCCCGGCAATGGTCGCCCGTATGGAAAATTGATCGCTTCCCGTCTGCAGCCCCGGGATTTCGGTCCGCTCCGGTGGTCCGGCGGGCGGCAACCGATCGGCGACGTTCTCGCCGGCCTGCCCCAGGGCGCCCTCCCCGGTCTGTCCGGCGTCAGCTGCCACCGGCGCTGCCGGCCGGTTGAAAATCGCGTCCTTGAGGGAGCCCACGATGCCGCTGCTGGCGATGCGGGCGCCCGCTATGCCGCCCGCCAGCCCGGCCCCGACATCGACCGCGCCGCCCCCGAAGGACTGAAGCCCCTGCTCCGCCTGCCGGTCCTCGGTCGCCGAATAGGCGTCCGGGTTGGCTACCACGCCAGCGTCATGAATCCACTTGCCGGCATGGGTGGCCAGCTCGTAAGCCCCGACGCCGAGACCGATCACCCCCGCCGTTACGGCGACCTCGGGCGCCAGCAAGCCGAGCCCGATGCCGATGCCGAGCCCGGCGGCGCCGCTGGCGGCAACCCTGCCGAAGTGATGGGTCACCTCGTTCCAGGCGCCGCTGCCCACAGACCCGGCCACGTTTTCCAGCCCCTGCAACCAGGAGTGGCTGGATTTATGGGGCTCGAAGACGTCGTTTATGTTGGAGGCGACGATGGCCACCTTCCTGCCGCCGTCGCCATCCCTCACCGCCGTCAGGTGTCCCGACCCGTCGGTGCCGGTGAGCTCGAAACCGTCCAACATCCCCAGCGCGTGCAACCTGCCGTTCAGAGTTCCCAGATCAGCCGTGAGCTGCCGGGGGTTGTTCTTGTCCTGCTGCTCGAGCCGCTCTACCCCCCTGTACACCTCGGTCAGATCGAGGCTGTGCCTGTCGTGCGCCGCAGTCGCAGCGTCCATCGTCTGCCTGAGCAGCTCCGCCTCACCGGCCATGGCTCACCGCCCCGCCGGTCGCCCGGGGCCATACAGGAGTATCGGGAAAGGTCATGCCGCGCGCACTTCTCCCTGGGGACCACATACATTCTTCTATACAGGGGCGACAAATTTTTGACAATGGGATTATCCGCAGCGGCATCCTCACGAGAGGCGCGTTTTGCCCGGATTCGGGGTTCCCGTGATCGAAGCGGGCGGGACGCCCGCGCCGCCGGGGCTGCCGGTTATTTCGTTCTCAGGCCGGCAGCGTCGTGGGCGTTGTGCTCGAGGTCGGCGTCCAGTTTTTCCATGATCCGGTCCCACTTCCGGTAAAGGGACAGCATGTCACGATCCTTAACAACACCGCGACGCTCGTACTTTGCCTCCTCGCGGGCCGTGGACTCCAGCTGCTGGCTGAGCTCGGCTGCCTGACCGTCCGTAATCCGGCCTTCCGCCAGCTCGGACTGGATCCGCGCCGCCACCTTCTGCCGGCGGTTGGCCAGGTCATTCTGGCGCGCGCCCATGACCACAGACCGGGAAGACCGAGCGGCCAGGCGGCCGGCGGGCCCGCGCGATTCCCTGACCGCGGGGGACAACTGCTCTGGCATCTGAAGCGCCTGCGGCTGCCGCCTTCTGGCGGCAGCCGCCCCCACGCCGTTGCCCATCATCACCCGGCCAACGCTCTGCCCGGACGCGTCGAGGACCGTGCCGTCAGGGCGGATGGTCATGGTGTTGATGTCGAAGGGCATGCCGGGCACCGCCATTGTCACCCGTCCAACCACCTGTCCGGAAGCGTCCCGGATCTCGCCTGCCGAGTTGACGGAACCCGTGAATTGCCCGGCGCCGCCTGCGATCGTTCCATTCTGCCCGCTCGCCCGAGGAACGACGAAGAGCCAGCCGGCGCACAGGGCCGCCGCCAGGGTGATGCTAATTCGTCCCATGATGCTCATCTCCATCCTCCTCTCCCCCGCACAAGCCCGACGGGCGCGGCGTGCCGCGTGTTCCGCGCCGGAAGAGAGGTGTAAAGCTTGGTGTCCGGGCCTCTGTCTGCAGTAAGCGACAAAGGCGGAGAGGCGCTAAATGGCGGCGGCGACGGCAAGCCTTATCTCCAGGCTCGTCGGCGAGCCCTTGATGCCCTGGCCCCAGGCACCGTATATGGTGAGTACTCCTGATTTAAGGGCCACGCGCCGGTCGTACAGGTGCGGCACATTCTCGACCCTGATCTCCGTGATCGCGTGTTCGAGCACCTGCCCGTCGTGGCGCTGGGCGACCTCGGACATCGCCTCGCGGATCTCCTCGAGCCCCGTGTACTCGAAGGTCTCGAGGGCCGTGGGGTCGCCGGCGAAGCTGGACCAGTCTATGTTCCAGCGAATAGCGATGCCGGTTGCCCGATTCACGTCCCGGCTCGCCCTGGGCACGGATACGGACTGCAGATGAGCCAGGCGCCGCTGTGCCTTGCGCAGCAACGCCGGCGCGGTCATGGCCAGCGATTTCGTGCGGGCCGCCTGCTTGTCCGCGTGGTGCGGAGCCTGATGCCCGCTCTTGCCCGCTTCGGCCGGCGCCTTGTTTCCGGGCGGCACCGGCGCGATCCCGGGCGACACCGCATCTGGTGCGTGACCGGCCGGCTTCTCCAGTTTGCTCTTGCTCCCCGCAAGGACTGACCTGTCAGGTGATACAACCGCGGCGGCGGAGGGACCCTTCGATGGCCCGGCCGCGGGAAACGGCTGCGTCACGCCGGTCATAATCTGAGGACGCTCGGTGTGATCCGCCGTTTTTCCCAGGTACACGGCCAGCGCAATCCCGCCCAGCACTATTGCTGCCGGCAGGAGAAACACGGCCGGTGAAAGCGGCGGCAGGCGACCGTCACCGGCGGCCTGCCCGGAGCCGGCACCGGCCGGCCGGAAACGAGACAGCTCCTCCGACACTGCGGCCACCGACTGATAACGTTCGTCAGGGCTCTTGGCCATGCACTTGAGAACAATGTTCTCCAGCGCCTCGGGCACGCCGTGATCCGGACGGACCTCCGCGAAGGAAGGCGGCTGCTGCTGAATGTGCTTGATTATCGTCTGGATCGGATTTTCGCCTTCCACCGGCCTGTGACCGGTCAGAACCTGGAACATCAAGCAGCCGAGCGAATAAACATCGGACCTGGCGTCGACGCTCTGCCCCATGCACTGCTCCGGGCTTGCGTAATACGGGCTGCCGAAGATCTCGCCGCTTCCCGTCAGCTCCTGAACGTTCTCTCCCGGCTTGGCGATAACCTTGGCTATGCCGAAATCAACTATCTTCACCAGCTCCGCACCCTCGTGGTTCACCAGCATGACGTTGGCGGGCTTCAAGTCGCGGTGGACCAGCCCCTTTTCGTGCGCATACAGGAGCCCGGCGCAGATCTGCCGGAAAATTCCGATCGCGCGCGGGATGTCGATGCGCTCGTGGCTGTCCAGCAACTCCGACAGGCTGACGCCGTCGACAAAATCCATGACGATGAACGGGTATCCCTCCTCGGTCTCGCCATAGTCGTACACCGAGGTCAGGTTCACGTGCGACAGAGAGCCGGCAATCTTGGCCTCCTGCAAGAAGCGCTGGCAGATTCGCTTATCCTCATCGTGCCTCCGCCACAGCACCTTGACCGCATAGTGCCGCCCGACCTGCTTGTGTCGCGCCAGAAAAACGCAGCCCATGCCCCCCTGACCGATGATCTTCAGGAGCTCATAGCGGCCCGCCAGCGTGGCGCCTGCATCTATGGGGTGGGATTTCTGTTGAGCCATTTGCGCGCGCTATCTATCCTCCGGAACGGATGCCGCAGCCTTCAAATCCACCATACACTGACGATAGACGACCTGCTTGATGTAGGTCTGGTAAGGCACGCCCATGAGCCTGGCGGCCCGTTTCACCAGGTCGAGCTGCTCCCTGCCCCAGCGAAAATTCACCCTGGCCTCGGTCTCGCTGCCGTTGGAATCTTCCAGCTCGTTCCTGCCTGCCACCATATTAAGTGCCCCTCAACCGGTAAGAAGTACCAGTTGCCCTGACAACCGCCATAAGCCCAGCCATTACCAGTCTAGACCCGCGGTGGCAATTGTCAATACTATTGCCGCTCGGGGAGCCGTGCTAAAATTCATTGGCGTTTGCGGCTTACTAGTTAAATTGATGAGTCTCAACCCAGTAGTCCGCGTGAGGTGTCAAGAATACTTGAGGTAAAGATATGAAGAAATTCGTGACTTTGTTGTCCTTAGCAGCCGTGATGACCTGTACTGCGCAGTCGGGTGCCTACGCTGACAATATGCTGACGACCGGCGCGAAGAAGGTCGGTACCGCCGTTGTGTGGCCGTTCAAGAAGCTCGGCCAGGGCCTGAAGTGGTGCGGCAACGGCATCAAGCACATGTTCGGGAAGTAATCCATCGCACTTGAGCCGCAACTGATCGAGGCGCTGTCTACAACGACGGCGCCTCATTTTATTCGGAAGTCTTCTGCGGCGGCAACACAATCCGCTCCAGCGGCGGCGGCCCGGCGTCGTCGCCGGGCACAGGCGCGGTGCCGCGCATCGGGGGGCTGTATGCGGGCGCCGGATCAGGAGCCAGGGTCGTGCTCGCCACCGGATAAGGGATCGCCGGTCTCGCGGCCGCATCCGGCGTGCCGGCTGGTCTGACGGCCGATCCTGCAGCGGCATCCGGTTTCGGGGCCGGCTTCGAGACGGTTGACCTGGACGTTACAGCCGACCTCATCGCCGCCGGGGCCGGTGGCTTCAAGGCGCGCAGTTGATCGAGCACCGGCGGCGGCAGACCCTCCGGCAGGCTGCAGGCGGTGGGCGGGGGCGGCGGCACGAATGTGGGCGGCGGTGGCGGGATGAACATCCCCCGCGACTGAGGCTCACCGGACTTGCGCGTTGACCTTACTGCCGGTTTTGCCCTCAAAGAAGCGGCCGGCTTCCGGCGCTCCTGGCTGGCGGGGGGAAGGCGAGCGGCAGACTGCGCGGCAGGAGCGCTCACGGCCCTCGGCGCGGCCGGCGAGGGATGGTGGAGGGCGATGATCTTATGCGGGGTGACCAGGCTGTGAGCGCTTACCGGTTTGGGCAGCGGCTTCCACTCAGACAGCCTGCCCAACGGTCCGGTGAGCGAGGCATAGAAACCGCCCGCCGCGATGAGCGCGATCACGACGACGACCAAACCGAGGTTCGTCTCCGAATCCACCCGGGAATAGCTCACCGTTACCGGCTCTTCATACGCCCTTTCATAAGCGTCGCGAGCCGGTGGCGGCGGCGGATCGTCATCGTTGTAGAAGCTCAGGGACAGCACCACGTTGGTGCCATCGGACAACCGCAGCGCCAGATCGGAAACCGACGCCCGCTCGTCGTCGCTGAGCGGAACGCTGGTGCGGGCCGCCAGACAGACAACGCGGTTCGAGCCCGGGCGCACGATGCGCTTGGCCAGCGCTACCTGGACTGAAGGAACAAGCTCGCGCGAAGCGTCGACGAACCGCTCGACCACCGCACTTTCATCAGGTGTCGATCCGGGCAGGATAAGCTCAGTTCCGGACATACTCACTACCCTCATCGACCGGCGACCGTACCGCAGTCTTCTAACGACGAGCGGCCCGGTCCGGAACCGGGAGCTTGACTCGGTCTGGCCGTGCGGCCGCCGCTATGAGTCCATTCATAGCACGTTTTGGCAAATCGTGTCTGTAAGCCCCCCGACGATCCACGAGCGCCGGCAGCTTCCCCATCGAGTCCGTCTGCCGGGCCCGGGAGTGCCAGCAATTATCGCGGCAGGCCATCAGCTTCTCATGCCGTGGATCGCAGGCCAGACGGTCGCCGGTGAAAAGGAACCGTTCCTTATATAGCGGCACCATGTGCCTGCGGGTGTGTCTGGGGCTTAAGAAGCAAGATCCTCGGGGCTGCTCTGCGTGATATGATGCCTCCGCCGTGTCACCGGCTGATTGCAAAAGGAGGAGGACAGTGAGGTACGGAGCGAGAAACAGGATAAGCGCGAGGGTAACGTCCGTCAAAAGCGACGCCATCATGTCGCTGGTCAAATTCGATGTTCCGGCACCGGCGCAGATGGCCTCGGTGCTCACAACCGAATCGGTGGAGGCCATGGGGCTGAAGGCGGGCGACACGGTCGAGCTCGTCATAAAAGCAATTCACGTGATGCCGGTGAAGGAGTAAGGCTGGCTTCCCTTATCTCCGGAGCTTCTAATGGCCCATGTGCTCGAGGCGTTGCTCGGAATCATCCTGGTCGCGTTTGTCTTCCGAGACATATTCGACGGCATAATCGTCCCGCGTGCCACCAGCTCCAGGCTCCGCCTGGGTCCGAACGTCGTGCGCAAGATTGCCTGGCCGGCCGTCCGCTGGCTGGCTCTGGCTTCCCCCTCGGAGCGCTTCCGCACGATTGCGCTCAACGCTTTCGCGCCGATGGCCTTCGTGCTGCTGACCATCTGCTGGATGGGCTCGCTGACGTTAGGCTTCGCGCTCATCATTCACGCCTTGGGGCGTGAGGTCTCGCCCCCGGCAACCCGGTTCGCCGACGCGCTCTATTTTGCCGGCACCTCGGTGCTCACCATCGGTTACGGGGACATAGTGGCTTCCGGCGAGAAAGTGCGCTTCACGGTCCTGGCCGCGGCGCTTTGCGGGCTTGCGACAATGGCTCTTCTGGTCTCCTTCCTGTTCGTCCTGCACAGCTGGGTCCAGCAGCGGGAGCAGGTCGTGAACAGGGTGACCAGCCGAGCCGGCACGCCCCCGTCCGGGCTGGTGCTCTTGCTTCGCTATCAGGAGCTGGGAATCGCCAGGACCCTGTCGGCGGCCTACCTGACCTGGGAAGCGTGGGTGGCGGCGGTGCTGGAGAGCCATCCGGCCTTTTTGATCCTTCCTTACTTTCGCTCTTCCAATGAGAAGAACTCCTGGATCGCCACCATGGGCGCACTCCTGGATGCGGCATGCTTGCTGCTTACCTGTGTGGTGGACGTAAGCGTCGGCGAGGCCGATCTCTTTTACTGGCTGGCCTGCAGGACGGCAAAAGAGCTCTGCGAGCAGCTCGGGCTTGGAGATGGAGACGGGCAGGAGCTGTCGGGGGAGGACTTCCAGCTCGGTCTGTCTTTGCTGCAGCAGTCCGGCTACGACATCGTCAAGGACACGGACGCGGCCTGGAAGGAGTTCTCGGCCCGGCGGGCCGCGTACATGCCCTATCTTTCGGCCCTGTCCGACTATCTCGTCGTGCCGCTGCAGGACTGGGTGCCGGCCTTGTTCAAGGCAGGCGCGTACTGAACGGCCACGATCGTGACGTTGTCCGGGGCGCCGCCATCCAGCGTCTTCTCGAGGAGCTCCTTGCACGCAGCCTCCGCGTCTTCGCACCGGCAGACGACCTCGCCTATCTCCTCGTCGTGCAGCACCGCCGACAGCCCGTCGGTAGCCAGAACGATCCAGTCGCCTTCCGCCAGCTCAAACGGCGTCCGGTCGATCTCCACCTTGCTGTGGTGCCCGACGCAGCGTGTCAGGTAGTGACGGAAAGGGCTTGTCCGAAACTGATCCGGGGTCAGGTGCCCGTTGAGCAGCATCTCCATGACTACTGAATGGTCCTGGGTGAGAACGACGGTCTTGCCGCCCCTGATCAGGTACGCGCGCGAATCACCGACATGGGCGATATGAATCATGCCGTCTTTGGATTGCACGGACACGAGAAGCGTGGTTCCCATGCGGCATTCCGGCGGCACGTCGCAGGCGACGCTGAAGACCGTACGGTTGGCATCCGAGATGGCGTCGACAAGCCATTGCTGAATGAGCGCCCGGTCGGTCTCGTCAGGCGGGCTCTTCTCATAGAGGGCGGCCACCGCCTCGACGGCAAGCTTGCTGGCGATACCGCCGCCCCTGGCGCCACCCATGCCGTCCGCCACGACAAGCACCCTGCCGTCGGGGCTAATGTAAAAGCTGTCCTGATTCTCCACCCGATGTAAACCGCGATCCGTGACTGCCGCAAGCTTCCATGTAAGCTCTGCCATGGCTTTCTCTCCGCACTCGACAAAAAACGGGCGCCTCGACGCCTTGTACGCCTTCCCTGATCCGTCTATGCCCGAAACCGGCCTGCTAATATTGGCGGGCAAACAATTGTCACTTAAGAAAGTGCTAAGCAAAGCCGCGTCTCGACAACCGATCCTCGGCTAGAATCTCTGAAATGAAAAACGTCCTGCGCTGGGCGCACTTGCTTATCAGACCGAGAAATTACGCGAGTATGCTCGCCTCGGTGTTGCTGCTCATAGTCGCGTCGCCGCTTGCGGACACGACGCCATGGGGAAGAACCATTCTTGCGCTCCTGGTGGTCGCCGTGCTCGTCTTCGGTATGGAGGCTGTCGGCGCCGCCAGGTCCGAGCTTATGCTGGTGTCGTGTCTTGCGGCGCTGACGGTGGGCTTTTTTGTCTCGGGGACCTGGTTCAACGAGGGGCTGACTGAGACCAACATTTTCCACATCGTCGGCTACTGCGTCTGTCTCGTTTTCTTCGTGCGCGTGGGTTTCGTAATGCTGCGCGACATCTTCTCCGGGGAGGTCACGGGGAACAGGATATGCGGCGCAGTGTGCGTCTATCTGTTGCTCGGCTACTTCTTCGCGATCCTGCAACTGGTCGCCTTGAGCCTGGATGCGCACGCCTTGAGGTTCGATGGCGCCCTGGCCGGGCTGCTCAACCCTCACGACGCATTATCTAAACAACGTTTCGTATCAATGATGTTTTACTTCAGCTTCTGCACCTTGACGACCCTGGGTTACGGTGACATTAGCCCGGTGAGCACCTTCTCGCGGACGGTTGCCTGGCTGGAAGCGGTCACCGGACAGCTCTACCTGGCGGTGCTCATCGCCCGCCTGGTCGGCCAGCACATCGCCGCCTCTGCCGCCAGATCATTACGCAATTGAAGCTGGGGGGCGTCCCGGCCGCCTTTCCTGAAGCACTCTGGTTTGCAGACTCGCCGCCAACCTAAGAACGATTCCGCCGCACGGTCCCCTGAAGGATCACCTTATCCACAAAATCGCCGGTCGGCCCGTAGCGTACGGAGGCTGCTTCCACATCCAGCGTGTCGGCGTCCCTGGCCGTGAAGCGGATCACGTTCTCGGAGTAAGCGTGCGCCACTGCGCCGGTGAGCCGGCTCACGTCGGACTCGTATGTGATTACCTCCTGCTCTATCACATGCGGTGCCAGCTTCCTCACCGTGTCCCGCAGCAACTGTCCGGAGAGGCTGTTGCCGGTTATGCCGATGCCCGGCTGGACAAGCCCCAGATGCAGGATGTAAAGAAACGGCGGCGTTTGCACCGGGCGCACGAGCCCGATTCTCACCCAGCCTCCGCCGGCCGCGCGCGAGCCGGGAGGACCACTGGCGTACTGGTTGCCGAGCAAGCGAAAATGCGGCGCCTCCTGCTGGGCGAAGTTGACCTGAGCCGGCTCCAGGTCGATCGCCCGATCTTCTGCCCTGGTGAACTGAAAGCGCACCCGTCCCACCCTGCCGGGAGCCATCAGCTGCTGGGTTTGCACGAATTCGCCGGGATCGAACCGGGCACACAACGGATTGTAATCAAACAGCTTGATCGTCAGCTCGCCGCTCCAGGCTCCGAGCCAGCTCTCCGGGAAGGAGCCGTGCCCGCTGCCGGGCTGCCCGGCGGAGCCGGTGCTATGCAACTGGGGCGCCATTGCCGGCGTGGCAACGGGAAGCTCGGCGCCCGGCTCGCTCACGAGCTCGTCAATGCGGCCATAAAGCATCGGGGTCTTCTTGGCGGGAACAGCACCGTCAGTGGTGCCTGAGCCGGCGCCATCGCTGGCGCTGGTGTCCGAATCCGAAGGATAAGGGATAGCCGCCTGGTCGGCGCTGCCGCTTGCTTGAGCCACGGCGCCGAGAGTTTCGGCCCGAGCGGCCGGTAAGGACAGGAGCGCCCCCGTCCCCAGGACAAGGATCAAACTGGGTCCATATCTCACCTCACGGTCCCTATTTCATCTCCCCGAGGCTGAGAGAATCTTTGCTGAACGCCTTGTCCGCGGAGTAAACCCAGCCGTCGACCGGTCCGGCGTATGCCCCTTCGACCGTGCCGGTCAGCAAGGCCCAGGGAGTGGTGAACATCCCGACCGGCACGACAAGCCAGGGCGTGGTTCGCTCGCCGACCAGCTCCTTCGTGTCGGCAACGACCGCCCGGGCCGTCTTTCTGGCAATGGCGATCGGCGTGCCCACCACGACGCCGGCCAGGAAAGAGACGAATCTAGCTGGCAGCCCCGCCCCGGGCGATGACTGCGACGGCTTTGCCGCGGATTGGGAGGGCGGGCTGGTCGCCGCCTCTTCGGCGCCCGCCCGCGCAAGCGAACACGCGGCCAAAGCGCCGGCAAGAAGTGCGATCGCGATAACTTTGGTCATTGTCTCTTACCTCAACTCCCGGCCGGCGGTGTGAAAAACAACCCGCCGGCGGCAGACTCTACAGTTTCAAAGTCCCCAGGCTGTACGCATCCTTGCTGTACGGGTGATCCGCCGAATTGCTCCAGCTGTCGCATATACCGTTTATGGCACCGTAGAGCGCACCGCCTATGATACCGGCGGGCACGCCCAGCACGCCGCAGGGCGCGACAATAAGCGGGTTGGTATGCTCACCCGTGAGGTCCCTGGTCGCAATCACGATCTCCCGCCTGGTGCATCGAGCCCAGGCCACGGGCGTCCCCACAAGCGTGCCGACAAAGAACGGCGGCAGGCGGCCGGGCAGGCTTGCAAAAAAGCTTCTGAACTTGCCTGTTCTCGTACCGGCGACGGGCGGCGGCGTCCCGGCAGTCTCCGTGGGCTGCTTTTCTTCCTTTGCTTCCGTGCCTCTGGCGGCTTGCCTTCTGGTCTTCTTAGCCTTCGCCGGCTTTATGTCCGCCGTTGTCGCCGGCTGGGCAGCGGATTTCTGTTGAGCCTCCGGCGCAGAAGGCGTTGCCTCCTCGGCGCCGGCCGGCAGGAAGCAAGCCAGGCAAAGCAGGAGTGCCGCGATGGTCGATGCTGTCAGTCTCCTCATTTCCAGTCCTTTCTGGCCACAACAGATATCAGCTCTGATTATCGCCCCTTGATAACAAGAATGGTGTGGTAAATAGTTGATAGGACGCCTGCCGGGTTGTTATCAGCACATGCGCCGATCGAAGCTGCCAGCCGTCATGATCACCGCGATCCTCGCCACCGCTTGCGCCGCCCGTGCGCAGAGCGCCTCGGCGAATCTCGCCAATCAATTGAAGTTGCTGAAAGCCAACGTTGTAAGAATGTTCTCGAGCACCGCCCAGTTTCTTCAGGGCGGCGGGCGATGGTTTCCCGCGCCCCAGGGGAACGACCAGGTTCTCTGCCAGCAGCTCAAGCAGCTTCAGGATGGCGCCGACCAGATGAGGGTCGACCTCCAGAACGGAGAGTCGCAGAAGACCCTCCAGTACGACATGCAGCAGCTCCTCGATGCCCGGGCGAACCTGGAGCAAGCTCTGCCGAAGGTCGGCGGCAACAGGGAGGTGGCGCAGGACTGGGGTCTGGTCAAGGGCGGGGTGGACAGCGTGGCGGCTTCCTACAAGACCTTCTGCCAGGGCGCTCCCCAGGATCAAGGAGAATCCGAGGCGAAACCACCTACGGTGGCGGAATGTTTGCAGGCGCTCAGCACCCAGACGCAACAATTTCGCGACTCTCTGGGGATCTTCGTCAACGCGCCGGGGCGCGTGCCGCCGCCGCACGAGGAGGACCTGACGCTGGTGCAACTGCTCGGGCAGTTCCAGCGGCAGTGCCTGAAGCTGAGGAACGATGTCGAGGCGCGTCGTGAGGACCCGTTCCTGCGGGACGACCTCGACCAGCTGCGATACACATCCACCAGGATGGATCCGCTTACGCGCATCATCGGCTCGCCGCCGGATACCTTGCAAAGCTGGGACGCGATCCGGGCGACACTCGATGTCATGAACGAGATCGTCCCCGGCGGCGCGCCCGGCTCGGAGATGCGCGCGGATCCTTCCACGCAAAGGAGGTTCTCGCCCGCGCCTCCGCCGGTGGCACAGCCATCCCGGTCACCGGCACCGTCGAGTTCTTCACAGGACAGCGGCAGCGGTTTTTGATTGATGGCCTGAGGATACCTGCACAGGTCGCTCACAGCGGCTCGATCTCCGATCTTTTATTAGAGAGTTCTTATCATCATCCCAAGAACATCTTGACGACGAGTGCGTCTTAGCAGTCGATACACGTTGCCCAGGAGGAGGAACGATAATGGAAGGCGCAAGGAGATTACTGGCTTTAACTGCCGCCGGCTGTTTGTGCCTGCTCGCCTGGAGCCCGCCCGCTCAGGCGCAGGGGCGCAGCTGGGGTCCGCTCTCGGGAGGTGTAAACGGCTGGTTTCCGGGAAGCAACGGCAACGGCGGATTTTTCGGCCGGCACCTCGGCTGGGGGAACGGCATCGGGAACGGTCTGGGCTATGGCGGACGATGCGGCGGCGGCGGCTGGATGCATCACCATCACCACTTCAATAATGGAATGGGCTTCGGCGGCGGTAGCAGCTATCTTGGAAACGGCGGCGCTTACGGTTATAACAACGGCCTGGGCTGGGGCGGCGGCGGCCGCTGGGGCGGCGGTCTCTTCGGTCAGGGTACGCGCATAACGCAGCGGGAAAATCGCATCCAGCAGCTTTTGAACTCCGGCAACTTGAGCCCCGCCCAGCAGACTCAACTGCAAAGCCGCCTGGCGCAACTGCAGGCCCGGCAAGGCGCTCTTAACGGCCAGCTCAGCTCGCGCCTGTCGAATCAGCAATCGTACTTGCAAAACCTGCTCAGCTCCGGCAATCTCTCGCCCATGCAACAGAGCAACATCCAGAACCGGTTGACCCAGGAAAGCGTTGCAGCAACCACACCATTGAAAGTGGCACACGCGCGCGCGAAGATGGTTGCGGGTTAGCGGTCAGCTTTGACCCTGCCTCAATTGCAACCACCGA
>JAJPGY010000039.1 GCA_021325555.1 Pseudomonadota bacterium
ATGGAGCCGACCTCATCCTTGATGGAGCCGACCTCATCCTTGATGGAGCCGACCTCATCCTTGATGGAGCCTACCTCATCCTTGATGGAGCCGACCTCATCCTTGATGGAGCCGACCTCATCCTTGATGGAACCTACCTCGGCTTCTAGCCGCCCCAGCCGCTGATTGGTCTCATCCAGCCGCTGGTTGGTGCCGCGAACTTCTTCGGTAAGGGTCCCGAAACCAGCTTTGAGCGCATTTATCACGCCTTGCATGGGATTGTCTGCGTTGCTCATAAAGACACCTCCGTCTAAGGGCTCTAATTCTAAAGACGTCCAGAGACGGACAAGAGTTCAAAACCTCAAATCCATCTTAGCAAATAGTACCGCCTGGCAGAAATTACGTACGCCCGTAGGGGCGGATTGCATCCGCCCGGGCGCGTCCATCGCGCCCCTACGAGTGAACGGTTTTCAACGTCAGCGAGTACCAGGACTTAGACGGCGACGGCCGCGCTGATACAAGCAAGCTGTCTGGGAAATCCCGACAGCTCTACGCGCAACTCGACATTTGAAAGGAAGTATTGCGACGAGCTCGGTTGCGAGCCTGTTCGCAGTTCTTCGAAGGTCAACATCAATAAGAAAGGAGAATTCTTATGAAGAATAAGTCCAACTGGTCTGACAGCTCAGTCTTGGCTCTGGTGCTCTACTTCCTGTGGGTGATAGCATACCTCCTCCTGGTGCTGAATTGCACAAAAGCCCATGCCGGTAGTATTGATCCCATCGTCATGTCCTCCGATTGGAACCACATCGGCGACGACCTCGCCAAGTCCGTCGTCCCCAATGTGGTCATCTTCTCCGACCCGACCGACTCAGTGTCAGCCGATCTGCGCCTGCGCGTGCAGGAGACACTTCGCACGAGCAACAACACGCAGTATGTTCATGTCTGGGAAGTTCCCACCACCGAACCGGAGCCGGATTCGGACGCGCAGCCGAGAATGTCTGCGATCCCGACGATCCTCTTTGTCGGGCACGCGCCCGACAACAGCCTGGTCCTGCTTAACGCCGCCCTCGGCGAGGACGACACGGGACACGCCATCGACCAGAGCAGCCTGTCTGACTTCTTCACCGAGGGCTGGAATCGACTGTGGGCGCTCACCAATGGCCCGACAAGCACCCTGGCGCCGCGAGTGGTGACGGTCAGCGCCGCCGACCTGCGGGCAGATCCGCAGATGTTTGCCGGCACCAGGGCGATCTTCCTGTTCGGCCGGAGCGACAACTGGCTTCGCCAGCTGCAGCTCCAGGTGTTCTCGGCTCTGAGCACTAGCTTGACGGACTTCACATTCGTCAACGTGACGGACAGCGATGAGCCTGGCTGCTCGCGGATCGAAATCCGCGTGCCCGATCCCAGCCGCCCAGGACAAACGCTTATGGATCAGGTTCAAGGTTTCGTGACCGAGGAACAGCTGCGGCACTTCATCGTAGCCCACAACTGAGACGAGCCGCCCCGGCGGTATCTGCTGGCACCGTAACACGCGAGAAAGGAACGAAAGAAATGCTCACGCAGAACGATTGTCTTCCCTTGCTGCTCGCATTTTTGTGTTCGCTCTTCCCCATGGGCCTTGTCATTAGTGAGGAGGTCATCCGCCTCCATCACTCCCTACGCTCGGCAGAACGGAGAACCAACATAGCCACGCCATTCTCCGGTCTGGTCGCGCTCTGGGTAGGAGCGTGCGCCTGGGCCCTGGCTTCCTCCAGCACGCACTTTCTTAACGCAGCCGCGACGCCAAGCTATCTTTGGGTCGTCGGCTCCTTCTGCTTCAGCGCAGCAATGATTCCCTTGGCGGGGGCACTCCTCATGACGAGCGTGTCCACAGGACCGCTGACGACGGGGGTGGTTCATGAATACATTCGGCTCAAGCGCCTGCAGGGCCGCGACATGCGGGCCGACGAGCCCGGCATGGTCGCAGCCGCCATTATCCTGTCCACGTTCGCCGGCGTGGGCGCTGCGGCGGCGGTCTATTTCCTCATCTCCGTTCTCGCACTGTCCCTGCGCATCCTCAGTGCGTTCATGATCGGCGTCGCGGTGACGGCAGGAGCAGTCGCGCTCCTGGCCGTCTTCTGCTGCGCCCTCCTCCACCTGCTCAAAATCCTCGATGTGCCCGGCTCGGAAGACGAGTAAGGCACTGCCGCTGTCCGTGGCGTGAAGCCAAGGATGGCGAGACAGTGATCACCGCCTGGGGACGCGGGCGGCCAGCCAGCATCGCCGCAGACGCGCACCGGTGATTGGCGGGCGAGCTCCGCGCCCCAGGAGTTATCTACTGCATGAAGCGAATATGTGTATGTACATGAAAGGAGCAGTACATCATGAAAGGCAAGAAACGGTCGGTCGACAAGGCTGAGGAGGTTCAATTGATCCGGCAGGCACAGGAGGGATCGCAAGAGGCGATGTCACAGCTGCTTCGGCTCTTCCGCCGGCTGGTCTGCAAGCTGGCACACCGGCACGCGCGCAGCAAAGCCGAGTTGTTCCAGGACCTGGTGCAAGTGGGGCTTGAAGGGGTGGTGAAGGCTGTCCGCAGGTTCGACCCGTCCCAGAGCAACTGCCCCTCCACGTACATCTACCCGACCGTCGAGGGCGCCATGCTGCACTACCTCCGCGATCACGAGCCGACCGTGAAGGTGCCACGCCGGTTGCTCAATCTGCGTAGTCGGGCGGAGCAGCTCACCCGGGAGCGCAACAGCCTTGGCCTGCCGGGGCTGAGCCGCGAGGAGATGGCCCGCGTGCTGGGCGTGACGGCAGCGGTGTTGGACCGGGCGTTGGTGCCGCTCGGCGCTCACATCGTATCGCTCGACGCCGAGCAGTTCGAAGCGGGCAACGTCTTCTCGAAGGGCACGAGTCTCTACGGATTACTGGCAGACACCGACAACGAAATGGAGCTGGTCTCGGATCGGGTCGCCGTCCGGCAGCTTCTCCAGCACCTGGACCCGCGCCAGCGCACCGTGATTACCATGCTGTTCGGCTTGGACAACAGGGAGCCGGTGTCGCAAAGCGCGGTGGCAAAATACCTTGGCATCTCCCAGATGCACGTGTCCCGCATCAGGGCTCAGGCGCTGCAGGCGCTCAAGGAGCAGCTCTGCACTGCCGTTATCTGATCATGAAGGAGACATGGCTATGCTGATTCTTTTCAACGGTGACCCCAAATTTGTCGGCATGCTGCGAGACTCTGTTGCCGCAGATCGCAAAGAGAAGATCATCCTGGTCGCTGAGCAGCCGGGATGCGTGCTGAGCAACATGAAGGCGCAGCGAATCGACACACTGCTGAAGCGTCTGCGGAAGGAGCTCTTCAGCGCCTTCGCGCCGCCCACGCCTTGTCAGATAACGATCATCGTCAACGGCGCCGATGGCGGATCGCTCGCCCGCCTGCTGTGCTTCTGCCTGCAAGCAAGCAAGCTGATTCATTGCCAGATCTTCGAGCTGCGCCGGGTCGGGGGAAAGTTGCAACTGGTCAGCTGCATGACCGAGAGCATCTCACCCCCGCCTACCCACTCCGCGTGGCTCTGAGATTCGCCGGGGCTACGCTCCCGCGTTGCTCACGGCGTCATCCTGAGCGCAGCGTGCGTCATTCTAAGCGCAACAAAGGAGGAAAACCATGGATTCCAACCGGTTCCTTCACCCTGACCCAAGCGGAGAAGACTGCACCGAGATTGCGCTGAACACCAGGATCAAGGTGCTCGCGGTTACGTTGCGCTGGTGGGGCGAGGGGGAGGACTTCGCTTCCATACGTCCTATGGAAGATCTACTGGATTTCTTGCTCCGCGAGCAATCCTCTCTGAACCTGACCGAGGATCAGCGGCGGTTGCTGGAGATTTTCAGCGAGCAGCAACAGCTACTGCAATCGGACAGTGACACAAACTTCACGCAGGAGGACCCCGAAGGCCTTCTCGGTTCCAACTGGTTCGGCACCGGTTGGGCTGGCTTCGACTAACGACCGGTACATTCAGCGCGGCAGGAGTTCGGTGCGCAAAACCGGACTTCTGCCGCCGTCTCTCCGGAAGGTGCCAATTGACCGGCAAATCGAAAAGCTGGAAAGTAGGTGGCAACAATGGATTTCGGAAAAGAAGTACCCGACGTGGAGCAACTGCTGCGGTCGATTCTGCGCCTCGTCTCGCAGAGCCCGGAGTCGGATTGCCAGATCCTCATCGAGGGCGACGGCAACATCCGCGTCGGAGAGGGGCCAGCGAAAATTTGGCATGGCACAAACGGACTGTGGGTCCCGGTCGACACTGAGGTCACGTTCGAAGGTCTGTTCGTCATCGAGATCTCATGTGCCTCGCGCGGGATCTCGTTTTTCGCCAGGGCACGCACTGAGTCCTTGCGGCTGACCACACTTTCCGTTCATGCCGACGCACTGACCGCGGGCGGCTGGGATGTCGTCAAGGTTCGCTCGAGGACATCCGCCAACATCGTCGACTGCTACGAGGTGTACGGTCTCGATGCCTGCCAGCTCAGCGCGCGCGGCTGCCATCTGGTCCGCGCCTGCAACAACTGTCGATTCGACCTCGTCGCCTGCGCTGTCGTCGATATCTGGAGGCCTGCAAATGGAAAGACCCGGGGCTGCCGGTTCGTACAGCACCATGGCAGGCCAAACCCGCCATCGGCGCGGGATTGAAAGATGTTCAACTTCGGAAAGGAATGAGATCATTATGTGCAAGCCGTGGTCGGCGCACTTACTTGTGCGTTCCCTCCTCGCAATGGTGCCTGTTTTCGCGGGCATCTACGAGTTCACAATCAGCCGGCGCGAAGCAGATGGCGATCGCCTGATGGCGCTCGTCACCTTCGGCCCGCTGGTTGCCATCGCCGGCTACCTTTGCGACCGCATGCGACCTCGATCCCCACTGGGTTGGAGCATCATCCTCTGGGGATACAACTTCCTGATCGGCTGCATGATCGCTCTTCTGGGCGTCTGCGCCAGCTGGTTTTCCACCTGGTATGTGATACCAGGCCAGCTAGTCTGGCTGCAAATGATCGTCCTGCTCAACAGCTGGCAGATCCTCTTCCACGTCGACAGGGCGCTCGAAAGTGCACAGCGGATGGACGAACGGCGACCACGGCTACTGGTTCTGCGCCGAGCCAATGGCAGCTTCGAGCACGGAGGTTTCGAGCGATGATTCTGGTCAAGATCACCTTTCTGCTGGTGCTGCTCGCCCTCTTCTCCGCATCAATCATGCTTCCTTTTGCCTGCGCTGCCCTCTATCTGGAGAGCTTGCACCTCAAGCTCAAAAGCGCCAGTCCCATGGCTGCGCTTTATGTCGCGGCATCGGGAGCTCTCCTGTGGCTGGCGGCGCTATTTCAGATCGCATCTGGACTTGCCGTCTACTGGCGCACCTGCCTCGGTCTTTGAGCGGGCGGACCCGCTCGAAATTCCAATCGAAAGGTTGTGGTCTGAGTGAACACCGCACGCAAGCTGCTCGGGATCCTCATCCCGATCTGCATCCTTGCTATCCTCATGTACATCCACACGCATCCGGACGGCACCAAGCCCCGCCTGGCGCGAATGCTTGCCCGCGCGGAGATGCTCGGTCCGATGGCTCAGGAGAAGATCATCACCGTCACCATCGGCCTGCCACTGCGAAACGAGGATGCTCTCAACTTGCTTTTGAAACAATTGAGCGATCCCTCGTCGCCGCTGTTCCGGCACTATCCAACAATCGATGAGGCGATCGAGCGGTTCTGTCCGACCAGGGACGACTACGATCGGCTGATCGGTTTCCTCACCGACAAGCAGAACGGAGCTGGACTGACCGTCACAGGCACGGCTCCTGATCGTCTCATCGTCACGGCCCAGGGCACTGTCAAGCAGTTCGAGAAGCTGTTCTCGGTCAACATCAATCGCTACAACCTCATGGGGCAGCTCGGCTTCAGCGCCGACAAGGAGCCATCGCTGCCCGCCAATCTGCGAGGCCTGGTTCAGTCCGTCGGCGGACTGAACTCGTTTGCGCAGATGCGCAGCCACCTGATCGTCCTGCCGCGCAAACTGTCGTTCGACTCTCCGTTCGGCTACTCGCCGGCGCAGATCGCCCACGCCTACAACTTTCCCAATCCAAACAACAGCACCGCCAGCAGGCGGTTGACCGGCAAGAAGGCGACAATTGCTATCGTCACCTGCGGTCCGTTCGACACAGCCGCAGTCAACAATTTCTGGAAGCAATACGGCATCCACAGGACCGGCAAGCTCGATGTCGTCTCCGTGGGCACAAGCAAGCCGCCCACGGACTTCAACGTCGAGACCACGGTGGACGTGGAGTGGGCCGGCGCCCAGGCGCCCGATGCCAACATCGTGGTGTTCGAGTGCACTGATACGAACTCCAACACCTTCGCGGTGGCCGACAACCTCATTGTCTGCCGCAACGATATCGATGTCATCTCAGTGAGCTGGGGCTCCTGCGAAGCGGAGATGGGCGCCGCCGAGCTGCAACGCGATGACAATATCTTCAAGCTGCAAGCCGTCCTCGGTATGGCGCACTTCGCCGCCGCCGGCGACAATGGTGCATACGACTGTTACGTGCCGAAGGAACCCGACAGCGACAACGGCAAAAACGGATCCAAACCGCGCGCAGATCTGGCCGGGCACGATGGCGCGAACAAGCCTGAGTACGCCGTCGATTCGCCCGCGAGCGACCCGTTCGTCACCGCCGTCGGCGGCACGACGATTCGCCTCGATGACGACGGCAACCGGGCAGGCGGCGCTCCCGAGACTGCCTGGACAGGCTCCGGTGGCGGCATCTCCAGCTACTTCAAGCAGCCTTTCTGGCAAAGCGGGCCGGGCGTGCCGCAACACGGCATGCGCGACACCTGCGACATGTCGCTGGCCGCACACGCCTTCCTGAACGGCTACTCCTTCTACATGGACGGAAGTTGGGGCGCGGTGGGCGGCACCAGCCTCGGTGCGCCAAACGCGGCGGCGGCCTGGGCTTGCATCGTCGAAGCCGCCGGCGGGCGGGTCGGCTGGCCCAACCCGATGATCTACCAGATCGGCAACTCGCCCGCCTACCCCACCATCTTCCACGACATCACCAGCGGTGACAACGGCAACGGAGTCGGCCCAGGCTACACGGCCGGCGCCGGCTGGGACTACCCCACCGGCTGGGGAGTGCCGGACATGTCCGCGCTTACCGATTGGGTGCTGGCCTACATCAAGCCCCCACCCCAGGCCTCGCCGTCACCGGCACGAAGCCGAGCAGGGTCTGGAAACTGACGTGAGCCGCACGGGACGTCGGAGCATGGCGATGCTCCGACGTCCCGCGGCGCCATTGGGCAAACCACCAGGCAATCAACCCCGCGCGCTCCTCGCGATGCCGAGATCCATCTCGTTCATAACAAAAACAGAAGGGTTGGTGGCATATCAATGAAAGGCCCAATCAAATCCGCATGGGCGCTGCTTCTCATAATCAGCGCCACCATGTTTGCAGGCGGTGCTGCGGTCTTCGCGCAGAACCTGCAGCCGCCATTCAGGCTCTATGCGCTGCCGCAGGGCAGCGACCCGGGAATACCGATCGCGACCCTGTTTCTCGGGAAGGCAGCGAATCAGGCCGACAACACGCGCTACGCCGGCGATGCCCTGTGCGCAGGGATGCGCGACCATGTCATCCCCGTCATCGTGCGTGTCCTCGCTCGACCCGGCCCGCTTTCCGCTTTCCAAGACGTAGGCACAGGCTTTTTTGTCAGCGCCGGTGGCAGGGTGGCCATGTGCGAGCACGAGCTTGGAGACCACGGCGGCGGGTTGAGAATCGTCACCTTAGACAATCGCATGTACACGGCAAACGTGATCAAGCACGATCCAAAGCACGACCTGTGTATTCTGCAAGTGCGTCATCCCAAAGGCGAGTCCTTTCCTGCGGCAGCACTCGGCTCGTCCCAGAATTTGACGCGCGGACAGAACCTGATCGCTTTCGGCTACCCGCTGGGCTGGCGCCGCTTGTTCATGTCTCCCGGCGAGTACCGGCAATCTCAGCCGGCGGGCCCGACAGCCGACTGCAACGGCCGCGTGCTGACATACATGGATGTCACGCGCCCGATGCTCGGGCTGAGAATGCACAGCGAGTTCGGCAACTCCGGCTCACCTGTGTTCGACTTGAACGAGCACGTGGTTGGCATGGTCCAGTCGATTGACACCCGCAATCACGACTCCACCAGCGCAACGCCGGTGGAAGACCTGCTCGACGCCCTGAAGTAACGCTGCACCCCAGGAGCCGGGCTGAAATTTCCAGCTCGGCTCCCGCCATCGATTGAAAGGAGACATGCCGTCGTGCGTGCTTTTCATCGTGATCCGAAAACAAAGTTTTTCTATCTGCAACGCGTCCAAGGACACCGGCTTCGGTACGAAATCCGGCAGGGCGTGTTGTGGGAACGGGGCGTGGGAAGTGCGGTGGGCTGCACCATCCATTCCTCGGATTACAACCTGTACTGGTTCGAGCTCGGAATCCCGGTCGTCCTGGCCTACCTCGAGGATGCCATTTTCTACGGGCTGCCTCCCGGCAGGTCGGCACTCTGGCCGGAGCAGTTTCTGAGCGCCATAAGACCGGGCGCGGACCTGCGGGCGGTGTGGGGCAAGTTCGTCGTCGTCTCCTTCGAATCAGCGGCCGGCTTGGCGTGGAGTGCGCTGACGAGGGAGCGCAGGGCAGCCATCCTCAAGGTTTCGGGGCTGTTCGCCAGGTCTCCTCAGGAGCACGTCTGGTCCGGAGCCTTCGAAATGGCTGCGAAGGAGGCTGAGGCAGCCGGGGGAGCGGCCGCGCACGCCGCAGCGGCGGCGGCTTATTCCGTGGGGTACCCGGGCTGGGCTTTCAGTGTGTCGAACATGATCGCCAACACCGCATTCGAGTCAACCGCCGCCGACTGGGCAATGAGGGCAGCCAGGCGAGGCGAAGATCCCGCCAGCAGCCCCGAGGCCCGGATTGCGGCCAATCGCGCCCTGGTCGACTCCTACATACACCAGGCGGAGCGTCTGCTCTACCTGCTGCGCGACGCATAAAAGAACGACATCATTGAAAGGAGAAAAACCTTGACGGGATATGTGAAGGTCCTGGTTGGAAACAAATCACGACATGGCGACACCATCGCTTGGTCCCTGCCGGTTCAAAACGCTGATGGTAGCTGGGTGCCTGGCGAATGGCATGACCGCAGTAATCCTCTCAGCCAGTTGGACGGATACTGTCTGACGAATGTACCCGCATTGTTCTGGGCAGACGGTGCCGAGGCCGACGCGGCGGAGTTCGAGGAGGTGCTCCGGGAACTGGACGGAAGGCCGCTTGTCGGCTACCCCAATCAGATCGTTTGCCGGCGGGTGAGGTTGTTGAGGAAACTCACGGATGCCGAACTCAAGCCGCTCAACGTCTTCCGCACCGGGTTCCACGGAATTGGCTCGCATGACGTCGCCGCGGTAGACGGCACCGCGGAGGTCGAAGCGTGCGGACAATCCAAAGTGATCGCCTGCGGAAGGGCACGCGTGACCGCGTATGATTCCGCTTGCGTGCAGGCAAGCGGGAACGCCCGGGTATCAGCATTTGAGTCCACCACCGTAACGGCGTGCGACAACGTCACCGTGTGGGCAAGCGGCAACTTCCACATCAAGGCCAGCGAAGTTCTCAGCGTGACTGCGCGGGACTGCGCGCGCGTAAATGTGAGCGGCGCGGTCGTTGCCACTGCATACGACAGCGTCGAACTCCGCGCCCTGAGTGCCACGGTAAAGGCCTGCGACAGCTCCAGGGTGGAAGCCCTCGGAGGCACCGTAGAGGCATACGATCGCGCGCGAGTCATCGCGCGTGGTCGGTCTAACGTAACCGCATACGACAACACCACCGTAGAGGCTTACGACAACGCTGTCGTCATCACCCAGGCAGAGCCGGATTTGCGGTCACCTACCGTCAAGGTAGAGGACCGCGCGGTACATCTTAACCGGAGTGGAACATGCGTAACGTTCCGCACCGACGGCAGAGCGATGGTCATTTTACAACACCGAGTCTAACCCACTCTCGTCCGCCACGGTGGCGGCCGCACACTTGAGTCCAGCGAAAGACTGCATCCGTCAAACATCAGCGTCCTTGCCCGCAGGTGCGGGCTGGCCGGCGCGCTGGCGAGGGGCAGCATTTCGCATCAACCAGGAAAGGAGATCATCGACATGATCAAATCATTTCTCATTGCTCTTGGCTACGAATATGCCGACGACAGCGATATTCGCATCGAAGCGATGCTGCCACCGGATGCGGTGGTGCAGGATATCGCCGTGGCGCTGCGTTTCAATGTCCCGGTGGCCACGATTATCTTCGCCGGCAGCGACGGGGTCGAGCTTGTACCGCGGCGCTTCCTCGTTCACAACAGCGATGATCCGGATGAGACGCCGTCCGGTTGGCCTGTGCCGGTTGTGAAGCTGATGCAATTCGTCGATCCGCATGGGTCGGGCTGGTGGATCTTCGAGGACACCAACGCCCTGGATCACCTCTGCGTGCTCAGCCGGCGGGACGACTTTCCTGTCGAGCGCTTCGAGGTCGACATCCACGGTTTCCCGGAAGAGGCCATCCAGTCCTTTCTCGCGAAGGGATTCGGCGACTACGCGCTCGGCCATGACAAGAAGCGCCACACAATCAAGCTCTGCTGCGACTGGGGTGGCGACATCGACGAAGAATGCGGAGACCCTTAGCAGACGGATGTGCGAATGCTGGCCCTTTCGGGCGGGTGTTCGTTTGCGTCCGTCTTTCTATCTGGCGATTGCAAGAAAAGAGAATGGAGCCTTCACAACAATGCACGAACTCAAGTCCCTGGAGGACGCGTTTGCGTCTGTCGCGGAAAAGGTCAGTCGAAATCTTGTGGACATCCGGCGTGGCGACATCCAGCCGGACTTCCATTGCCCGCGGACCCGCATGCTGGCTATCCAGGCTTCCATCGTAGCCGGGCACGCCCTGGCTTGCCTGAAAAGGGCGCGTAGCGCCCTCCAGCCGCTCGCCAACGCGGCCTACGTCAGGGGCCGCGCCGATGCCATGGCGGTTACCCAGACTGATTTCCATGCCATGGCATCAGGCCTGTGTGCCACCTGGCTGTCCGAGAGCGAGCGGCTCTCCTTCCAGGCAGCCGGCCTGGTCGCCCTGGCCAAGCTGGCGCCACCACAGGAGGTGGAAACTGCCTTCGATACCCGAGACTGCTGGCAGCTCGCCAAACCAATCTGCGCGCGGGTGGCGGCCGTGTCGCTGGTGGCGCGGCGGGTAAAACTCCTCAAGGCCCAAACAGACCTCAGGAAAACCGCGGCAGCGGTAACCCTGCTCGAGCAAGCGCTTGCATTGGCACGCTCCGCAAGAGACAACCTGCGGGAGGCCCACAACTGCCTGCGCTGGCTCAAACGGGACCGTCTCGGCAACAGGAAGCCGCTTGCCCGGGCCCTTGGGCTCGACGAGCCCACCTTCTGCGTGCTCCAGCTCGATCTGGCCACGCACTGGGTCGGCCACGCCGAATGGTTGTCCAATCAGGCGGAAGAGCTTGCCGCCCGCGCTTGCCAGGAGCACCTTCTGTCGAAGTCCGCCTCCCGCGCCTGAACGTGTGGGAGGATGGCCATACACGTGCCATCCTCCTCGCTCGGGCTGTTGTTCTTAGCGCTTGCCGGCGCATACGTGTTGTGCGCCGCGCTGGAATCGGCAGTGACTCTGGTGGAGAAGCCAAACGAGAGGAGATAACAACGTGACTCCCTTTGTAAAGGTGCTGGTTGGAGATCGATCATGCAACGGCGGCGATCATCGCTGGTCGCTGCCGGTTCAAAACGAGGACGGCAAGTGGACACCGGGCGAATGGCACGAGCACGTCGGGCCGCTGGCCATTCTCACCGCCGGGTTCCACCTGACGAGAAACCCGGCTTTCTGGTGGAAGGAAGGCGCGGAGGCCTACGCAGTCGAGTACGAAGGCGCCCTTCGCGACGCCAACGGAGAGCTCGTGGTGCACCTGGGGAACTCAATCTGCTGCCGTCGGGTGCGCCTGACCCGCAGGCTCACGGACAGCAGGCTGGAGACATACAACATCTACAGGTCCGGCTGGCACTGCCTTAGCGGTCAGATAGTCGCCGTGGCGGAAGGCGAGGCGGTTGTGCTGGCCGAGGACCGGGTCCGCGTGCGAGCATACGGCAGCGCGCACGTGGAAGCATGGGGCCACGCCATCGTGGAGGCGAGAGGCGATGTCACCGTGAGCGCGCACGAGAATTCCCTGATCCACTCGCTGAGCAACCAGATGGTTAGAGCCTCCGGCTGCGCCCTCGTATTTGCCCACAACAGTGCGCAGGTCCAGGCGTTCGACAAGGTACGGGTATGCGCCTTCCAGAACGCCAGCGTGGAGGTTCACGACGAGGCACGGGTGATAAGACATCCAACACAGGCGATCTAGAGACAGCGGGGAGCACCGGTTTGCTCTCCGCTGTCTTGACTTTACATCACGGGAGGTAATGCATTCGAAGGCAAGCGGGCGGGGCATGCCCCGCCTCTGCAGGCACTCACCGAATGAAAAAATTTTGCGATTGATGCCACCATATACAGTGGCACTTGGCATTCTCGCATACTGGCGCCCAGCCCGAGCGCTTGACTTGTCCACAATATCGGTCGCATTACCGCTGTTTTCATGGCTGGCCGACGAGCAACAATTTATAATGGGCCGGTGGGAGAAGCCCCGCATCGTTCGACGTCGTCAAGAGGTATCGGTTCGCAGCGGCGTAAAGCAAACAGGCTCTAGAGAAGGAACTGCAGGAAATGAAACGTAGGTTTTTAGCATTGGCAGCAACGCTGACTCTGGCAGCCGCTCCGGCAGATGCCGCCGACAAGTCGAGCAATGCCAGACCCGCCATCCCGCCCGCGCCAAAAACGCCGACCCTGCAAATCCCGCCGGCGCCTGCGGCGCGCAAGGCGCCCGCTGCTGCGCCAAGCAAGGCGCAGGCAGCCAGGGAGGTCACCGTAGCCGAGTCGCGGCCTTACGTCTCCAAGGGCAACACCGTCCAGCACTTCGTCGACTACATAAACCTGAAGCCGGGACAGGAGCGCCTGCCGCTCACGCTCACCATCAACAACAACGGCTTCGAGTGGCTGAATCTTTCGATTGCCGGCTATCCCGTGCTTACCCACAAGGACCTGCGCAACAAGTATACTGTGCCGGTGGCGGTCACCGGCAGCGTCAGCGGGGGCAGTAGCCAGGTTATCATCGACGCGGTCGGTCGTGCCGGCTCGACGCTGTCCTGGAAGCTCACGGCCCCGACCCCGGAGCTGATGAGCGCGTCCCCGACCGAGGTTGCGCCCGGCGACACGCTCACCATCAAAGGCAAGAACTTCTGCCCGGCGGCTAACTACAACAGCGTTAAGATCGGCGAAAAGACGGCGCGGGTAAAGGGGGCGTCAGCAACTCAGCTGCAGGTGGAGGTGCCTGACGACGCCGCCTCCGGGCTCCAGCAGCTGGAGGTAAGCGTGATCGGGCAGAAAGCCACGGGCAAGGCCGAGGTGACGGTCGCCAACAGTCCGCCCGAGCTCACCTCAATGAGCCTGGAGTCAGGACCGCCGGGGCTGGCGGTGACCATATATGGAAAGAACTTCTCCAAGAAGCTGGGAGAGAACAAGGTCTTCTTCGGTGACCTGTACGATGAGATTGAAGCACCAGTTGTCTCCGGCGACCAGAACAGCCTGACCGTCATCATTCCGGATATGACCGCGCCACTTTATAATGTGCCGGTCACCGTGAAGGTGGGCAAGCTGAAGTCGAAGAACTCACTTACATTCCTGGTACAGACAAGGGTGTTCTAACAGGGTTCGCAGCCCCGGCCATGCCGGCGCTCCCGGCCTAGGGAGTCCTCGCCTGGCTGGGCGGCGCCAGGCTTTCCCTGTCAACCGAGAAGATGCCCGGATGACGGCCGTCAAGGGCGGTTTCGGTGAGCAGCCGAGACATGTTCAGGCCGTAGCCGAGGCCGTGCCCATTGCAGGCCACGGCGAAAAAGACGGAGGGCATCTGCTTGAGCCTGCCTACAAGCGGCAGTCCGTCGCTGGTGAAGCCCATCAATCCCGCCCAGCGGTAATCAATGGTGACGCCGGCCACATCGGGGAAGCGGTCCTTGAGGTAGCGCTCCAGCGACTCCTGAACCGGCGCCGTCACCACCTCCGCGTAGCCGACCTCCTCCTCCAGGTGCAGTTGCCGGCAGCCGCCCAGGAGGAGCCGCCGGTCGGGTAGCTGGCGGAAGTACTCCCAGCCGTAATTGGCGTAGCAAAGCCGGTCGACGATGCTCTTTCTCAACGGCTGGGTGACCAGAGCCTGCCCGCGAGCGCACTGGATCTTGCCCCGGAAATAGGGCTCGAGCAATGCCGCATAGGCGTTGGTGGCAAGCAGCACTCGCCGGCAGGCGATCGTGCGGTGCGGCGTTTGCACCACGGCCTCGTCGGTGTCCTCCTGATGAATCTTCAGCACCGGCTCGTTCTGCCAGACGCTGGCACCACCGGCGGTGACCAGCGCCTCCACCAGCCGCGCCGGATGAACCCCGAAGTCGCCGGGGTTATAGATGGCCCCGAAGAAGTCCCTGTCAATTGGATCCTCCTTCAGGTACTCGAGCTCGAAGCCGTCCTCGGCCATGAGCTCGGCCGACTCGTGCAGGTCCTCCAGCTCCTCCAGGGAGGAGGCAAGCAGGTAAGAGCCGCAGGGCACGTAGTCAAAGGTGTTCTCCCGCCCGGACAGAAACTCCCTGACCATCGCCTGGCTCTCCTCGGCGAACGCGAAGATCCCCCGCGCATTCTCGCGCCCGTAGAGCCTGGCCACCTGGTTGTAGTAAGGTTGAATGCCGCGCAGAACAAAACCGGCGCTCCGCCCGGTGGAGCCCCCCGCCAGGCCGCGCGCCTCCACGAGCCCCACCCGCAAGCCACGGCGCCGCGAAAGCAGATAAGCGCAGCCGGCACCAATCATGCCACCGCCAATGATGGCAACATCCAGCTCATCCTTCACCCGCTCACCGGGATTGTCCAACCAGATGGGAAGCGTCATTTTTCTATTATATGAGAAGCCGGGCGGGGGGCACTTACGTTATAATCAGGCTCGGAGCCTAACGGGGTGGCAAAGCATGATGCTCTCGGAACTCAAGCGGGAATTGGAAGCGGTCAAGGAGCGCCTGGCGAAAGTCAGGGAGTATCTTTGACCCAGACGCGCTGCGCCGGGAACTCAAAGGCCTGGAAGAGCAAACGCTGGAGCCGGACTTCTGGCAGGATCAGAGACGGGCACAGCATGTGACGCAAAGGATGAGCCGGCTCAAAGGCTCGCTCGAGCAGTACGAGGGCTGGAAGCGGGCTCTGAGCGATCTCTCGGTGCTGGTGGAGGTCGGGCTCGAGGAAGGCGATGAATCGGTGGCCGGCGAGGTCGACTCCGGCCTGAAAAAGCTCAACGAGGAGCTGGAGCGCTTCGAGTTCACGCGGCTTCTGTCGGGAGAATACGACGACTCCTCGGCGCTGGTGACGATCAACGCCGGCGCCGGCGGCACCGACGCCCAGGACTGGGCGGAGATGCTCCTGCGCATGTACCTGCGCTGGTGTCAGGGGCGCGGTTTCAAGACCGAGATCCTCGATCAGTCGCCCGGCGAGGAGGCCGGGATAAAAAGCGTCACGTTCCGCGCCGACGGACCGTTCGCCTACGGCTACCTGGCCTGCGAGAAGGGCGTGCACCGGCTTGTGCGCAAGTCGCCCTTCAAAGCCGGCAACGACTCCCGGCAGACCAGCTTTGCCGCCCTCGAGGTGAGCCCGCTCATGGAGGACATCGAGAAGCTGGTCGAGATCCGCGACGAGGACCTGGAGGTGGACACCATGCGCTCCGGCGGGGCGGGCGGCCAGAACGTCAACAAGGTGGAGACCGCCGTGCGCGTTGTTCACAAGCCGACCGGCATCACCGTCAAGTGCCAGCAGGAGCGCAGCCAGCTCATGAACAAGGCGCTGGCCATGGAGCTTCTGCGCTCCAAGCTCCTGGCCATCAAACAGTCCGAGCGGGACGAGGAGCTGGCGAGGCTGCGCGGCGAGAGCGTCTCGGCCACCTTCGGCAACGCCATCCGTTCCTATGTGCTCGACGACCGCCTGGTCAAGGACGTGCGCACCAAGGTGGAGACCCCGCACGTGGAGTCGGTCCTGAACGGCGACCTCGACCAGTTCATTGAAGCTTACCTGCGCCAGAAGGCGATAAGCCAATCGAAGAACGGCAGCAAACAGGGCGCGCAGTCGCCTTCGCTGCCGGACCGGTAGAAGATCGGCGATAAGCCCGGCCCGCCGGAGTGCGACGGCGGTATTTCCCCGCCCTCATCGCTTTCCGGAGATTCCATCGCTCTTGCCGACGCAGGCGGACGGGCGGTTCGAGCGGCGCATTATCCCGATCCGACTGCCCGGCGTCTATATGAGGACGCGCAACCGGTCGTGGCGATGATAAGGGCCGTCAAAGGGTGGGGGGTGAAGGACGCCGTCACCTGGCTCGATCGTTAGCTATGCTATATGTACTAGTATCTAGACAGTTGAGAAAAAGGACGAAAAAACGCACGGAGCCGGAGGGGTGACGGGAATGTCATCCCTCCGGCCGCGCGTCGAGATCAGCGCCTGATCTCGATTGTCACCTCGATCGGCTTGGCGGACGGCGGGGGTGGAGTCCACCACCAGCCGCGACTCGCGGAGTCCTGCACCTGCTCGAAGACCAGCCCGGCCTTCTCGCAGGGCTCGTCGAGGTCCACGTACAGCTCGAGCGTCGCCTGCCGCCAGTTGTGCGGATCCCGGACGAGCCGGAAGCCGTAATAGCTGACCTCCGGGCTGGACTTGGAGCGGCTGAGCTTCCAGGTCAAGCCGGAGTACAGGTCGACGATGAACTGGGCCAGCACCTGCTCCCCGACGTTCATGCCGGGGACGTGCCGACCGTTGTCGTTCGGGAGGAACACCCGCACGAACTGCTTGGTGGTGGGGACGACCGCGTCGCCGTATCCGCCGTCGAGCGGACCCCAGCACCAGGCGCAGCGACCGAGCTCCTCGGCACACGGGTCGCAAAGCGTGAGGACGAAGTCGTCCGTCCACGCCTTGCAGTTCTGCGACGCCTTCGCGTTGCACTGTCCCCGGTAGATGCCAGGCGGCTGCGGCTTCTGCTGACATGTGGGACACAGCTTGGCCATATGAGTACCTCCTAACGGTTCCGGGGACGCTTACCGGTGCCGCCGGTCGTGGCTGTCTGTGCAACCACAGCCGGAATGCGGCAGCGCGGGCGGCTCGCCCTGGTTGGTGCCGTCGTCGATCTCCCGGTAGGGGATGCGCTCGGGCAGGTTGATCTTGCTGTGCAGGTTGGCACGGACGCGCAGGTGCTCGTCCCAGGTGTTGAGCTGGAAGAGCACGTAGGCGAATCCGTCGGGCGGCATGGTCGGCTCGCCCTCCACCTTCACCTGCACCATGCGGATGCCCACGACGACCAGCCCGTGGCTGGGCGCCATGCGCGGCAGCGGCAGCTCGATGTGGTAGTCGCTCGGCTCCACCTCGTGCTCGTCGACCGGCAGCTGCGCCGAGGCAGGAACAACTCGCGCCGGGCCGCTCGCCTCAGGCGTCTCGCCTGCCTCCTCGGCAGCGCCGCCGGGCTCGCCGGCAGCGGGAGCCTTGACGCCTGCCGCGCGGTCGGAAACCGGCGGCGCCGGCGGCACGACCATCCCGACCTGGGACGGGTCGAGATCCGGCTTGGCGTGCATCTCCGCCTGCGGCTCCTCCCTGCGCACCACGGCCGGACCGCTCACCGGTGTGAACGGCTCGGGGTGGATCTGCAGTTGCATGAGCTCGGCAGCGGAGCGCCCCTGGGAATCGGGGGCGAAGGTGAGCGGCTGGCCGTTGTCGGCGGTCGTCAGGAAGAACGGCTGGGGCTGGCTGACGATCTCCCGCACCTGGCGCACGACCTGAGAGTCGGTGCGCCCAGTTGGCTGCGGGAGCGGGTCCAGCCGCTGCTCGAGGAGCAGCTGTCCGTCCATGATAACGCGCACCTCCACGGGGTCCTGCGTGCCGACGAGCACCGAGAAGGCGCCGTGCCGCATGGTGCGGAAGTGCATCTTGTACGAGGGGAAGTCGACGTCAAAGCCGTGCGTGATCATGCGGTTGGAATCGACGATCCCAACCAGCACGCTGCGCCCGAACTTCTTGTCGACGCTCACCATGGGACCGGTGGCACCGGTCGGCTTGTTTCGCTTCAACATGGAATTCTCCTTGTTCGTGATCAGAAAGGCCACCACCCGGGGGAAGGGGTAACACCCCTCCCCCGCAGGCCCGTGGCTCGGGATGAGGCGCCGCGTGCTACAGCCAGCGCTCCTTCACCGTCTCGCCGTTCTCGGTGTAGTACCGGTACGGGCGGGGCGGGCCCCAGGGGCGACCGAAGTCGTCGGTGAGGACCTCCCAGGTGAGGAGCTGGCACGGCCCGGCGAACCGGTGGTAGCGCCGGAGCGTTTCGCGCGCGTCGTTCTGCGCCAAGGGCCCGAAGTCCGGGTCGTACTCGTGACGCAGCGTGTGCATCCCCGTCTTGCTGAACCGGCCGGTGTCGACCAGACGGATGTTGGGGAAGAACGCAAGCTCGGTGTACAGCAGCATCTGCCGCTTGTAGGCGTGCTTGTCAGCATCCCACTCGCCGACGGTCTGGATGATCTCCAGCATCTGCTGCAGCACCATCTCGTGGATCGGGAACGGCGGGGCGCCGTAACCGAACCAGTTGCGGATCTGTGCTGACATCGCGCGCTGGTTGTACCACACCGAGACGGCGTAATACATGTCCTCCAGCGTCTCCGGCAGCGGGTCGAAGATGAGCGCCGGGTCCCAGCCGCGGTCGCGGAGCAGCTTGTTGATCTGCCCCATCTGGCGGCGGACCCACTCGAGGGCCTTGTCGTTGAGGATGGCCATCGACTCATCGTTGATGAACGTGTCGAAGAAACGGCGGTCGGTGAACGTCCGCCGCACCTCGTACATGTAGCTGCGGTCCCACTTGTCGACTTCCTTCTCCACCCACTCGTCGGTCTCGACGATGTGACCATCGTCGCCCCTGGCCAGCCGGCGGAACCTGACCGTCTCGCGGCCCACCTTGCGGGAGGTCGTCTTGTCGACGTACTCCCAGAGGTGCAGGCCAAACGCATACACGTCGTGATACCAGTAGATCGGGTACGAGTCGTGCATGGTGTCGTAAACGGCCATGTCGAACAGCTTGTCGAAGCCGAGCCCGAGGATGTCGAGCTCCGGCTCCCAGGGCATGCGGCTGTCGACCCAGTGCGACCAGCCCTCGTGCATGTAGCGCGAGCGCATGAACGCCTGGTGGTAGCGCTGCTCGTCGCGCACGATGCGCATGAGCCTCACCGCCTCCCAGGGCAGCTGCGGGCTCACCTCCTCGTCCGCCAGGAAACCCAGCAGGTCGTCGGTGGGCACGATCGGGTGACACTTCAACATGCGGAGCGTGTCGTTGATGTCGTCCTCGATCACCTTGCGGTCGGCATCGGTCGCCGCCTTGTAATACTGCTGCTCCAGCTCCTTGAGCGACTGCTCCAGCATGCGCCGGTGCTTCGGGTCGGGCAGGATGTCCCGGTTGGTGGGCAGCCAGCCGGAGTGGCCCTCGAGCGCGTGGGCGGCGTCCATGAACCACTCGTAGCGCTCGTAGCCCCAGTTGGCGATCACCCAGTCCACGAAGCGCTCGTCCTGAGCGAACTTCTGAATGACCGAGCTGGCCTCCGTCTCCCGGAAGAGCGCGTTCTGGTCCATGACCAGGTGACCCATCCAGGCGTGGATCATCACCAGGACGTGCATGAGCAGGTCGTTGGTCGATCCCAGCGCGATCTCCCCGGGGTCGCTGTTCAAGGCGAACTCGAAGATGTGCCCGGTGCGCTGGCCGTTCTGCATGGCCTGCTTGCCGTACCGCCAGTGGCGGTAGTGGCGCGGCAGGCCGGCATAGACGATGTCGTCCAGGATCTGCTGGTCGGACTTGAGCGTGAAGTTGGTGGGTCCGGGGACCACACCGTAGCGGTCACCGACGGCCTTGATCCGGCGCGCCATGATCCGCAAGTCATTGAGCAGCTTCTCGCCCTCTGCGGTGCGAGCAAGCTTGATCTTGTTGTCAGACATAGCGTGCCTCCTCAGTTACCGCTTGAGGCAGGATCCTTGTCCAGGATCTGCTTCATCGCGTCAGGAACCTCGTCCTGGCTGCGAACCCTGGCCGCGCCGACGTGCTGCCGCGCCCGCTCGGACAGCAGGTTGATGGCCCGCATGCCCGGGGCTTGACCGCCGCCGCCCCAGCCGTAGGTGTCGATCTCCAGGTAGCCGAAGTAGTTGAAGTCGCCCTGCCCCTCGGTGACCATCCGCTCGATCACCTCGGCCAGCGCCGAGTCCGGCTCGAAGTTGTAGCCGTCGGTGGCGTGGAAGGCGTACCTGTTATATGCCGACGCCGGGTATTCGGCGGCAGCGATCTGCATGGCCAGCTCGTGAGCCGGCGTGAACATCGTGCCGTAGTTGGCGTCGATGGTGAAGAACTCCTGCTCGGTCTGCACCCGGAACGCCTCCGCGTTGTGGGCGATGAACACGACGTCCACCTGCCCGTAGCGGGAGCGCAGCCAGATGAGGTTGAGCAGGAAGTAGAAGCGGGCGATGGCCATCGGCTCGCCGCTCATCGAGCCCGAGGTGTCGAACTCGAAGAAGACAACGGCCTTGGAGTCCGGGTCCCACTTCTCCTCGACCCGCTTGTAGCGCAGGTCGATCTGGTCGTAGGGGAACTGCTCGACCGTGGGGATGTCGTCGACCGACAGCCCCTGGGCGGCAAATTCCTCCGGGCGGGCGTTGACCATGGCCCGGTAGCGCTCGAGGCGCGCCTTGAAGGTGGCCTCGAGGTCCAGGCGCGCCTTAGGCCCGGTCTTCTTGATGCCGCGGATCTTGACCGTGTAGGCAAGGATCTTGTCCTTGTCCTTGGCCAGGAGCCAGGGCAGGTCGAAGAGCAGCGACAGCAGCTCGGCGAGCTCCTCCCAGGAGATGGGCAGGAAGACCAGGTCGCCGGGGTCATCCGAGGCATCGGGGCCGCCGCCGCCGGAGCCGGGCTTGTCACGGCCGGGGCGCCAGCGGGGCTCGCCGATGCCGATCGGCAGCGAGGCTGCCGGCAGGTCGAAACCGGACAGCGGCAGGCAGTTGCGGGCACCATCGGGGCCGGCAACCCGGTTGCCCTTCAAGAAGTCGCCGCCGCGACGGAGCAGCTCCTTGATGTGGTCCCTGGTGATCTGAGGCTTGATCCGCTCCATGAACCGGTCGCGGTCCGGCTTGGTGCGGTCGAGATAGGTGGGCTCGGGGAACACCTCCGCGAAATACTGCGGGCCGAAGGAACCCTTCAGCTCGTTGAGCTCGCGGACGATGGACCCTTCATCAGCCGGGGTCAGACCCGCGTCCTTTCCAGTGGGGCGCTTCGTCTTCCGCCGGCCCTTCTCAGGGTTGGAGTTGTTCATGTGAAACTCTCCTTCGAATGTCGATCCGGCGCGACAGGTGCGCGCGCGGCCTTGTCGAGATATTTGCCAAAGAAGGGCGGGGCAGGATGCCGGCGGCACTTTCGTGCCGCAAGCAGAGCCTGCCCCGCTTCCAGCCTCTCCCGACTCAGCCGCTACGCAGCGTCGTCAGGGAAGGTTACGCCTTGAGGAAGTCGCGGGTGAGGGCGACCTCGATGAGCAGCTTGCCGGCGCAGTACTCGCAGTACCCGTGCTCCTCGATGAGGCGGGCCTTGGCGCTGTCCAGCTTCTTCTGCTCCTCCTCGGAGAGGTTGGTGATGCCGACCACACCGGTGATGTCCTTCGCCTGACGCAGGACGTAGGACTCGATGCAGTTCTTCAGCCCCTCGTGGACCGTGTAAGGCGGCTCGGTCGTGCCATGCTCCTCGTTGTAGAGGTTGATGGCCGCCATGACGCCCTGGCGGAACTTGGGAGCCTGGGCCGAGTTCACGTTGAACTCGTCGGCACGCTCGACCTCCTGCAGGAAGGCCTCCATGTCGCGCTGCGTCACCGCGTGGCCGCCGACCGTGCTGGTCGGCTTGATGCCCAGCGACAGCGCCCGCACGTACTGGATGTACTTGCGGAAGAACTGCGTGCAGAGGTCCGCGAAGTTGGGGATGAAGGCGGCCTTGTAGACCTTCGTCAGCTCCTGCCGGCGGAAGGTCTCGAGCTGGTTGTCCAGCCAGCCGACCCACAGCTCCCGGTCCTTCTTGGACATGCCCGGGTTGTTCTTGAAGGCCATCTTCAGCCTGTCCCGCAGCTCGGCGGTGGTGAAGCAGGGGCTCGGGCGCTCGCCGCGCTCGAAGGCCATCTTGGCCTCCGCCGCCAGCTGGCCGACCAGGTCGTCCAGCTCACGGGGCGACATCCCGTAGTGCCCCTCGGTGATCGGCGCCTGCTCGCGCAGCGCGCGCAGGTCGATCTCGGTGCCCATCATGCGCTCACGCACCTGCTTGCCGTCGTAGGCGCGCAGCACCGCCAGAAGCGGCCGGTTGCCCTTGGACGGCCAGTCGAGGGTGGTGGCGACGCGGAAGTAGCCGGAGTACGGGAAAGCCAGCGGCTCGTGGTGCACGCCGCCCTCGGAGAGCGGGCGGCCCATGTTGCTGGCGCCGAAGAGCTTCTCGGTCACCTGCGCCGCCGCGGCAGGCCGCAACGGGTAGGTGAACGGCTTGGGCGAGAAGCGGTCCAGGTGAGCGCGGTGGTCCGCGTTACCGTAGAACTTCTGCCACTGCTCGTCGTTGGCGTGACCGATGAGCACGCCCTCCCAGTGGATGCCCTCCGAGTGGAAGGCGGCCAGCGGCTCGGGCAGCGAAGAACGGCCGCCCTCGAGGAGCTCCAGCATGGCGCGGAAGCCCTCGACCGGGTTGCGGAAGATCTCGGTCAGGACCGCGAACTTGCCCCGGTTGAAGAAGCCCGACAGCTCGACCGAGCGCGGGTCCTCGCCGTCGAACAGGCCCATGGTGGCGAGGTTCTTGTCACCGCGCCAGACGGCCAGGTCGAAGTTGATCGGCTGCACCTCGGCCACGTCGACGATGCCCTGACCCTTGGACATGAACATGTTGTCCAGCGGGTACTCGGCAAGCGGGCAAGCGTAGCGCTCGTCGTACTCGCCGTAGGTCTCGTGCTTGCGGCTCTTGGACTGACCCTTGCCCTTGCCGGCCAGCTCCTCGTCCCAGGCGTCGCGCGCCGGGGCCTTGGGGCCGAACTTGCCGAAGAAGCGCCCGAGGACCACGTCCTTGACGAACGGGTCGATCAGGTTGGCCGACGGGGACAGCGAGTCCACCGTGGCCGGGGGCAGGTCCAGACCGTAGCAGACGACGGCCACGAAGTCCTTCTCGGACTTCATGCAGATCGTCGCCAGGTCGGTGCTGCTGAGCTTCTGCCCGGCGCGGAAGCCGTGCTTGCGGGCGACGGCCTGCAGGTTCGGGTTGTCGAAGTTGAGGGCCGATTCGCCGCTCAGGTCCAGGCTGTCGATGATCCCGACGAGCTCCTTGAGGGTCTCCTCGTAGATGTCGTTGGCCTTGGTCTGGGCGATGAGCTTGGCCAGGTAGAGCGCGTTCAGCGGGTTGCAGAAGTTGGCGCTGAACTTCAGGTACGGAATCGGCTCCCGGCGGCGCATGACGTCACGCTGCAGGAAGTTGACGAAGTCCGACTTGCCGGCACCCGGCGCCCCGGGGATGATGAGCGCCTTGCGGTGCGCGCGACCGCCCTCCTGCGCCTGGCGGGCGTAGCCGACCAGGATGTCGTAGACGGGCTCCTCGACGCCGAAGAAGCGCTTGGTGACCGTGTTGAAGGCGACGATGTTCTCGTTGCCGGTGATCCGGCGAGCCTCGCTGGTGGCGAGCTCGTCGATGCCGCCCTGCGCGACCAGGCGAACCAGCGCCGAGTGCGTGGACTCGACGTAGGCCGGGTGCTTGCGCACGACCTTGAGCAGGTCGCGGAGGATCGGCTTCAAACCTTGATCCTTGAACGGATAGGGGAACGGGTCCTCCGGCAGCCAGAGCTCCGGATGGTTCTCCTTGGTGTACATGGTGTCAGACATTGCCAGTCTCCTTAGTTAGTTGCCTGGTAGGACCAAACCTTGGTCCGCTTGGCGTACTCGAGGATGGGTTTGCGGCAGGCCTTGGTGAAGCCGAGTTCTTCGAGCTTCTTCTCGGCCCGCTCCAGCTGCTGCTGCTCGAATTCCTTGAGGTCGGACTTGACCTCGGTGGTGATCAACTTCTCGATCAGCTGGCCGATCTCCGTGTCCAGCTTGGCGCGGATGGCCCTCGCCAGCTCCGGAATCGTCTGCCAGTTGACCTTGAAGTCCTTGGCCGACTCCGGCCCGAACTGCTCGACGTGCTCGTCGCGCAGCTGGCCGATGTAGGCGTCGAGCTGACCGCGGAACTTCTTGTCGTCGTCGGAAAGGAACGCGTCCTTCGACTTGTCCAAGCGGTAGCGGTCGAGTTCGTCAAGAAGGCGGTTATTGACGGGCACCTGGCCCATCTTGGGATCTTTGACCGTCGACTTGCCCTCGAACGCGGCCGGGGCGTGCAGGCGATAGTCGTTGAAGGCCTGCTGGGCACGCTCCTCGTAATCGGGGGCGAACACCTGCAGGAGCAGGTTGCGAAGCAGGCGGCGGAACTCGCCCTCGATGAGCGGCGGCCTGTCGACCGACGGCTCCTCGTAAGGACGGGGCTCCCCGCCGAGCCACTTCAGGCAGCGCTGGTACACCGCCTTCTGCTCGTCGGTGAGGTTGCCCGCCTTCGACTTCCTGGCCATCTCGCCGCGCAGCATGCGCAGGACCATGAGGGAGTTGATGCAGGCGCCGTGCGTCGGCTCCTTCTCCTTTTTGTCCTTCGACTTCTTCTGCTCGGCGAGCCCGGCGGTGTTGAGCCGCGAAAGCAGGCTCAACATGTAGCGCATGTCGAGCCCGTCCCTGCCCTCCCTGGGATCGATGACGCTCCAGAGAAGACCGGTCGAGATCGGCACGTCGGTCGGCAGCCTGAAGGCCGCCGCCTCGGGGTCGTCCTCGGACCTGGAGCTCGAGCCGGAGCTCGGGCGGCGGGACTCGGAGCCCCAGCCACCGTAGCCTCCGCCGAAGCCGCCGTAGCTGCTCGACTCGGAGGTGCCCCAGACCTTGTTCCACTCCGTGCCGGAGCGGGCTTTGACCAGGATCTGTTCGCCCTGATAGAGGCGCAGCCGGTCGATCGGGTCGACGAACGGCTGACCGCTCTCGGGGACAGGGAAGCGGCTCACCACAGCGAGCGTGGCCAGCACGTGGAGGACGAGCGGGTCGAACTCCGCCTTCTCCTTGTAGCTGTCCATCTCCTTGCGGTAGGTGCGCACCTCCTCGCAGCGAATCAGGTTGTAGGGCAACCTGACGATGACGCAGCGGCCGGTGAAGGCCTCCTTGTCGGGCACGACCTCGTCGAGGAACTTTTCCCAGGCGTTCTTGTTGGTCGTGCAGAGGATGAAGACGTCCATCGGGCTGTGCGCGGTGGGGCGACCGTCTTCAGTGGGCTGGCCGGGCAGGCGCTTGTACTCCGGCGCGGTCATGAGCAGGAGCCGTTCGTCGGTTTCGCCCTCCTTCGGCTTGCGCTCGATGAAGGCGTCCGGCATGGAGAGGAAGCCGCGGTTGGCCTTGTTGAGCGCGCCGGCAAGGGTGCTCGTGTCGCCGGGCTTCCACTCGGCGATTCCCGCCGCCCGTGCGGTGAGCCGCATCGGCACCACCTTGACCTCGTCGAACGACGGCTCGGTCTTCGGCTTGTCGACGGTGCCCATGATCTTGTCGTTGCAGTGCTGGCAGGGCTCGCAAGCCTGGTCGACGAGCTGGAACAGCTTCTTGCCCAGACCGGTTGCCTCCGCCAGGGATTCGAGCTGCTCGCGCTTCAGGAGCTTGAGCAGGTTGACTGGGTTTTCGTGGAACGGGCAGCCCTCGACGGCGTAGAGCTTCTCCACCTCGTCGGTGTAACGCTCCAGCGCGCGGATGATCCCGTCCCGGAAGAAGTCCTTGCCTGCGCCAGAGCCGCCTTCGATGATCAGCATCTTCCTCGCGTCGGCGCCGTTGCCGGACGCGGACTTGAGGAACTGCATCGGACCGAGGGCAAAGCGCTGGTTGCCGGCCACGTGCTTGAAAGCGTTCAACGAGGGAACGTCGAGCTCTGCAAGCATCTTGAGGTACTGGCGCCGTTCCGGATCCGGCTCCTGGTCGGGATTCTCCACCCCCATCCAGAGAATCGCCCGGTAGACCACCGCGAAGGCGGAATCCGCGCGCTCCGGATGCTCGGCGAGGCTCATGATGAACTCGTCGAACGGGATGGAGTCCTCGACAAGCGGTGTCAGCCGGAGAAGCTGCCGTACCCGCTCATGAGTGTCTTGGCTCATTTACAGACCTCCTGTTGTTGGAAGCTCGCGAGTGAGGCGCCTCAGCGTCATATCGCTCCGTGAGCTGGTTCGGTGGCGCGCGCAACCGCGCGCCATCTGAGAGACAGAATCGCCGTATCAGGTAAACGCGCCGGACAGGCTGCGCTTGTGGGATACGGCATGTGTAAGCCCCTAATCAGCGGATCAGGGAGCGACGGACAAAAGGCATTTGCCATGGTAAGGACTCGCCTTACCCCTTTTGCTGTCCGGCAAAGCGTTCAGTCAGGTACCGGGATCCACTTTTGACGAGGATCTGGATGGGCTGATGGAACGCTTGAGAGAAGAACTGGTAGGTAACTAGGTTTTCGTGGGTTGCCTTAGACAAGAGGGATAAAGAAAGTACATGTCGAACTTATCACTATGAGCAGCCTGATTAGTAATAACCGCTTACCAAGAAGTCGCGCCCGGAACCACGATCCTAAAGGAAAGCTAAATCACAGGGCATTCAGGAGTCGTTTTTGCCGCCCGACAACCTTGATTTTTGTCGGCTGGCGCGATTAAAGACCCACTTGTCATGCGCTATCGCAGGAAGCCGGCGAGCAGCCTATTTATGGGGTATATTACCCCTGAGCCACCAAACGTGGTGTCAGCAATCCTTGGTTGCTTAGCTTTTCCTCACCCGCGCCGTTAATCGCTCGCGCAGCTAACCGAGCCGGTGCGCGATGCAGACTGCCGTCAGCATTAGCAGGTTCGGTTTGAATCGGTGGTACGAGCAAAACCTGCCTCGCGGGGAATGCAAAAATTTTCCGTCACTTGACAAGCGCGGGGCATAAGCTCGCCACGCCCGCTCCAAAGAATCCGCGCCGCCAGCCGATCTCGCTAGCTCGCTCAGCGGAGAACGGGGCAAATCTCGATTGTAAAGACAGCAGGAATCATCGGTTGATTGCCCGGCCCACGGCTTTTAGGGTCTATATGTCACTCTTTCACCCTCATTACACTCAAGAAACATCGCACCAGACAGACAGCCCGACCCGTTTTTCCTCGATCCCTGACGCGTGATTAGCGCAGTGGCAGGATATGGTCTTTGTGAGGTCGTCTGTTCGGGCGGGGTTTCGGTCACTAGCCACAATGGCAACTCAAAGGAAAACGGAGCCTAAATATGGCCAATACAGATCTGTTAAGCCTCTTGCGTGTCGGCGGAGCCGACGACTGGCATAAGGCGGTGTTCGGGCGAGCGCGCAAGGCGCAACCGAGCAGCGCGCCGGTGATCCTGATCGAACCCTCTGACGACGAGCTCAGCGCCCTGGACTGTCGCAAGATCCTGGACCAGCTCACCGCCGAGGCCTCCTCTCTCGGGAGTGAAGGAGCCGTGCGCAAGCTTCTGGCTCGCAGCCTCACGGCCGCGCAGATGGAAGCAGTGCGGATTTTCTCCGGCGGCAGGCACGAGGCGGACGGCGGCGTCATCGTCGTCTTCGGCGATGCCAGGCTGGAGGCCACCGGCACGAGCATCGTCCTTGCCTTTGGCGGCGCCGATGTCGTCGCCCGGAACGGTTGCCGCATCTACGCGGCCAACCAGGTGACGCTCACCTGCTACGACCGGGTGTTCGTGGACGCCCGCGATGAGGTGACGATTCGGGGAAGCTACGGCGCCGTGCGCGGCCGGGCCAGCGGTCGGGTTACCGGCACGGCCCACGGTCGCTCCCAGTGGATCGTGGCCGGCGATACGGTTTTTGACGGCCTCGACTGCTCGGCGCTCTTTGTCGAGGGTAGCGCCACCGTCCGCGCCTACGGCAACTGCCGTGTGCGGGGCCGGGGTCGCTGCCGGGTCGAGCTTTTCGGCAAGACCGTCGGCTGGTTCGAGGGGGAGGCCAGCGTCACCGCGTCCGAGCAATCGGTCAGCTACTGCCGGGAGTCCGTGAGTGTCAGGCAGGGCCAGCAGGCGCAGGTTAACCGTGTGCCGGCCGGCAGGGCGCTCCCCTGCGCTGCCTGGCCGAAGTTCTAACCCAGACGACGGCAGGAGGAGAAATCATGCCGCGCAAGAACCGAAGGAGAACACAAATGGAGCCAACCGAGATTACCCTTGGTGATCCAGTCCAGATGGTCGGACAGACCGGCTTCCTCAAGGACGCCGGCGGCGGCCGCTGCAGCGGGTGCGGGCGCACCGCCTCCACCCTGCTTGCCGGCGGTGTCTGCCCCCGGTGCGTGAAGCCCGAGTCCGGCGACGGCGGCCGCCCGGTGTCGCAGGCCAAAACCGGCCGGCGCCGCAGCCGCTAACGCTGCCGTCTGCCTGCCCCGAGCAGGGAGCAGAAGCGGTCGGAAGGGTCAGGGCCTAACCGCCCTGACCCTTTCGGCCGTCTTTTGTCCTTGCCTTTTTTTCCGTTTTGTCCCTACTATTGCATACAGTTTTTTCCAACCGCCGACAGCTCCCGCATACCGTCAGAGCCGATCTCGGACGGAAGCAGGGTCCGCGGTCAGCGGCCCCGGGGCGGGTGATTAAACTGGAACGTCGGCAGCCGGACGCCGAAAAACCTGGTGCTCGAAAGGCTCAACCGGAGCCGCTTTCGACAGAGGAGCCAGGAAGCGGGCAAAAACCGACGTTACAAGTTAATAACGCGGCCCTGAGGGCCCCGGCGAGAGGGCGGCGGCGGAAGGTTATAAATCTGACCGTCGGCCGGCGGGGAGATCTGCGACAATTTCACGGCAGCCTGCAGCAACCGGCAGGCGACCGGCAGCGACAAGGTCGGTGCCCAGCGAGGTCCCCGTGAATCGTTCGCTGAAACTTCTGGAAGAGAAGCTGCGCGCCGGGCAGCGCCTGCAGCGCGTGGATGTTGAGCGGCTGTGGTCCAGCGCCAGCGACGAGGAGCTCAAGCTTTTGTCCGGCATCGTGCGCGCGCGCTTTCACGACCCGGCCGTCGCCACCTACCTGCTCATGCGGATCGTCAATTACACTAACATCTGCGTGGCCAAATGCGATTACTGCTCGTTCTATCGCCTGCCGCGATCGCCTGAGGGGTACGTGCGCTCCCGGGAATGGGTGTTCGAGAAGATAGACGAGCTCGTGGCGGTCGGCGGGGATCTTTTCGGCTTCAACGGCGGCTTCAATCCGCAGCTCAAGATCGACTACTACCTGGATCTCTTTTCGGCGATCCGCGCCCGTTACGGTGACAGCATCGAGTTTTACGCGCTGACGGTGGTCGAGCTCATTTACGTCGCCAGGCTGAGCGGGCTTTCGGTCGAGCAGGCCGTCCGGCTCCTCAAGGAGGCTGGCGTGCGATGGATCACCGGCGGCGGCGCCGAGATCCTGGCGGACAGCTTTCGCCGGCGGCACAGCCCGCTCAAATACACGGTTCGGGAATACTACGACGCGCAACTGGCCATCCTCGAGGCCGGGCTGAAAACGACGGCCACCATGGTGATCGGCTTTGACGAGACGCTCGACGAACGGCTCGAGCACCTGGAGAGGCTGCGCCGCTTCCAGGACGAGACGGGCGGCGGCCTGTTCAGCTTCCTTTGCTGGACCTACAAGCCCTACAACAACGCGCTCGGCGGCAAAGAGATTTCCGCCCGGGAGTACCTGCGGCATCTGGCGATCTGCCGCATCTACCTCGACAACTTCCGGCACATCCGCACCTCCGTGCTCACACAAAACGCCAACGCGCTCAAAGGACTCCAGTACGGCGCCGACGACTTCGACATCCCCTGGGAGGACGAGGTGACGCAGATGGCCGGGGCCGTAATCGAAAAGGACGTGGAGCGCATCCTCGGTTACACGCGTGAAGCCGGCTTCAAACCGGTATACAGGCAGGTGGCATCAGGCCGCCGCGTGGGGCCCGCCCGCCCGGCAGCCAGGGTCTAGCCCGCTCGTGCAGGCGGATGCTGACAGACAGCCCGCTTGACATGGCCGCTATTGAAGCTGCGCTAAATATCAACAATTGCCAAGAGCTGCTTGAAAACCGCTCGGGATGCGGATTATTCTTCATGACATCCGGCCGTCTCCCGGCCCTAAATACTTCCTGAAATATCGGCGGGCCCTGAAAAATTCACAGCAGCAGCGGCACGACGTGACCATAAATCAAAAGACCGGCTCAACTTTTCAACAGGCGATCATGAGTGACAGATCCATTGCGTTGCGTGGGTGACTTGCCTAACTTATAGTGTCTTTCTTCCTTCCAGCAAGCTTTTAACGGCAGAGAACCCTCACTCTCGACTGGGCTTCCCACCTCTTATCCAGATCCAGCGCACTTCTTTATTGATGCGCCGGGTCTGGTTGTCCGGTCGTCGTGAGGCTATCTCCGTCCCACTCACAACACAGCGCTCAGCGACGAAGCCCGCCTCGACCCGGTCGAAAGCCGTCTCGGTGCAGGCTCCTGTTTCTCAGCGCTGACGGGCGGGACCCCACAGGGCGTCTGCCCGTTCTCCGGTTTCGGAGGAAAGTCAATGACCTTCGCTCAACCACTCTTCCTGGTGCTCGCGCTTCTGGCCGTGCCCATGCTATGGCTCAGGCGAAAGCGCCAGGCTGCCCTCGGGCATTCGCAGGTGGCAGAGCACAAGAACCTGCGCTCCATGCCGGTCATCGGCTGGATTGCCCCCTTGCTTTTCGTGCTCGCCTGGACGGCGCTGTGCGTGGCTCTCGCCAGACCGCTGCTGCCCCACGTGGCCGAAAAGCGAACCATTCAGACCCGCGATTTCATCATCGCCGTGGACATCTCCGGCTCGATGTGGACGCCGCTCACCGACCCCGCTCAGGCGACCTTTGCCGGCGGGCAGTCAGCGGCTGGCACTACCAACACGGCTCCCGGGGATCCTGCCCCGGCGCCGCAACCGCCCACGCGCATCGACGCCGCCGAAAAGGCGGTCAAGATGTTTGTCGCCCGGCGACAGGGCGATCGGGTGGCGCTGTTCGAGTTCGATACCGACACTTATTACTGCTGGCCGCTCACGGACGACCTCAAGATCATCCAGGACAAGGCCAACCTCTTGAACCAGACCCAGGGTGGTGGCACCAACTTCGAAGGCCCCTCGCAGGACAACCCCGGCATGGGACCGCTGCAGGCTGCCATCAACCACTTCAAGAAGTACGGCAAGGCCAGGACCAAGGTGCTTATCATGGTCACCGACGGCGAGGACAACATCTCCGCCCAGCGCATGGACGAGCTGCAGGCTCAAATGCAGGCACAGGGGATCCGGCTGTACGTCCTGGGCGTGGGCGATTCGTGGACCTCAGGCCAGCAGGTGGACCTGCGCACCTTCACCGAGCGCATGGGCGGGATCGTCATCCCCGTCGGCGATGCCGCGCAGATGAGAGCCGGCATGGACAAGATCGACCAGCTCGAGAAGTCCACGGTAACGCTGGAGAAACAGACGAGCTACACGGACATCTTTTACCTGTTCCTGGGGCTCAGCGTCGTTCTCTGGCTTTTCTACTTCGCAACCAGCGCGCTCATCCGCGAGAAAGCATAAGGAGACAGACCATGAGGAAACTCGCCTCATTGCGCACCGCATGGCTCGTCGCCGCCTTGATCGCCGGCGTGCTGCTCGTCGACGGCGGCTACCGACTGTCCACCTACGTCGACCCCCAGGTCGCGTACTACGACCTCGGGATCAAGGCTTATCAGGCCGGCGACATGGCCAAGGCCGTCAGATATTTCGATATGTCGATCGCATCCTACAAGGCCGCCCAGCGCGACACCTGGATGCATCGCTTCATAAACCCGCGCCCCTCGCTGGAGCTGGCCGCCATGGCCAATTTCCAGAAGGGCAAGGCGCTCCTGCAGGCTAAGCAGGCAGAGCAGGCCGTGGAGGCCTTCAAGGAGTCGCTCCGGCTCAACCCGGGCGATCTCAGGGGAGGGCTCTCGGCAGACCAGGCGCTCCGGCTCCACGAAGAGGCGATGGTCGTCAAGTACGACCTGGAGCTGCTCTTCAAGAGCCGGCCGGATCTGGCAGCCGGGCAGGGCAAAGGTCAGGGTCAGGGTCAGCAAGGTCAGGGCCAGGGTCAACAGCAGGGGAAACAAGCCCCCGGCCAGAACCCCGGCTCGCTACCAGGCAAGGGCCGCCCTGACGACATCTAATCCGGGAGGATGGCTTCCATGACCCACATTCACTTCGCACACGCGCAGTACCTGATCGCCCTCCTGGCCGTCCTGCCCACTGTGTCCGCCTTCTGGTACGCCAACTACTGGCTGCGGGCAAGGGCTCGCAGGCACTACGGCGAAGAGCAGCTTGTCGACCGCTACACGCGCAAGACGTCTCTTCTCGCCGAAGCGATCGAGCTTTCAGCATGGTGCCTGTGCCTGGCACTGGTGGTGGTGGCCGCCGCCGGACCGATGCTTCCCGATGCCCCGCAAAGGGCGAAGGCCGGAACGCTGGAGGTCGTGGCCGTGATGGACGTGTCCAAGAGCATGCACGCCGAGGATTACCGTGCCGTCATGCCGGGCCCCGGCGGCTCCGATGGCACGACCGTTCTCGGCCCCCACGGCAGCAGGCTGGACATGGCCAAGTTCGTGATCGAACAGCGGATCATGCCCGCCATCGCCGGCAACCAGCTAGGCGTCGTCACCTACTCCGGCGGCGGCTTCCAGCAGGCGCCGCTGACGCAAGACTTCACGGCGGTGAGCTGGGTGCTGGACAACTGGGTGACCGTAACGCAACCGGCGGCGCCAGGCGGCGGCTCTTACATGGCCGACGGCCTGACGGTGGCGCTGGAGACGTTCAAGGCGGCCGATCCCAAGAGCGCCGGCAAGCAGCGCGTGATCGTGCTGTTCACCGACGGCGGCTTCGAGGGGAACCGGGCTGACCTGCAGAAGGTTCTCGCCCAGATCGCCGACGAGAAGATTCGCGTAATCATCGTCGGGCTCGGGGGCACGACGCCCATCACCATCCCCGAATACACGCAGGCTGCCGACGGCAGCTACCAGTTCTCCAGCTGGGCCAGGCTTGATGGCAAGATTGCCACCACCGCCTACGATCCCAGCGTTCTTCAGAGCATCCAGACGGCAACCGGGGCGGAGCTCATCCATCTCCAGAGCCCGTCCGATCTCAACGTCTCCTGGGCAAGCGCGCTTGCCGGCGGCAAGACGGAAGCGCATGAGGCACCGGTATTCCAGTACCCGCTGGCGGTGGCCATGCTCTTGATCGTCGCGCTGTCGCTGCGTGGCCTTCTCAGGCGCAACGACCTGGTTTGATCGCGGCCCAGCAGTTCGAGACCGGCATGCTAAGCGCCTTAGCCTTGCGCCGGTCTCCCAACCTTTGCTAAGGCACTCCTTTCCAAGGAGCACCACAATGACTCAGAAAGATAAGATCGCGCTCGTACGCGCGCTTCTGGCTGAGCTCGACAAGGTTATCTCCGGCTACAAGGACATCAAGCTCAAGATCGTCTACGCCCTTCTGGCGGACGGTCACGTGCTTCTGGAGTCCGTGCCCGGTCTGGCCAAGACGACGCTCATCGCTGCTCTCCAGTCTGCTATCGGCAACTCCAGGAAGGCCCGCATTCAGATGACCCCCGACCTGAAGCCGGGCGACATCATCGGCACCCTGGTCTTCAACCCCACCACCGGCAAGTTCGAGACCCGCAAGGGCCCGATCATCGGCAAGAACCTGGTGCTGGTGGACGAGATCAACCGCGGCACCCCCAAGACCCAGTCGGCGTTGCTCGAGGCCATGCAGGAACGCAAGGTCTCGCTGGCCGACGAGGAGTACGTCATGGAGGACCCCTTCCTGGTGCTGGCCACGCAGAACCCGATCGAGCAGGAGGGCACCTACCCCCTGCCCGAAGCACAGCTTGACCGCTTCGGCTTCAAGCTGATCCTTGATTACGTCTCGCGCGAGGACGAACTCCAGATCCTCGAGAACACCGGCGTGCACGGCCGCGGCGCCCAGGAAGTGATCACCCCCGTGATCACCACCGAGCAGGTGGTCGAGCTACGCAAGGACATCCTCGCCAACGTCCGCGTCGAGCGCACGGCGCTCGAGTACATCGTGGACCTGGTGCGGACGACCCGCCCGTCCGACGCTAATTTCAAGAAGTACGTCGGCAACGAGCTTTCCGGCAAGATCCAGGTCGGCGCCTCTCCCCGCGCCCAGATCTGGCTGCGCCGCTTCGCTCAGGTGCGCGCCTTCCTGCAGGGCCGCGATCACGTCCTGCCCGAGGACGTGAAATTCGTCGCCCCCGACGTCCTCCGCCACCGCATCATCCTCAACGACATGGCCCTGCTCGACGGCTACACCACCGATCAGGCGATCAAGGTCGTTTTGAATGCCGTGCCGGTGGTCGAGCCCAAGACGAAGTAGTCCCGGGCTTCTTTCAGGGATTCAAAGGCGCCACCTCGCCACTTGGTCCGCGGTCTGCTGCCGAGCAAGGCCGCCTGCAGGGGAAGGATCAGATCCCCCCTGCGGCGGCCTCCGGTAGCAGCCCCCGTACTGACTGACGAGAACGCGCCAACACCATGGAGAGATCCAAATGAAACCCGACACCATGCAGGAGATTCGCAAGGTTCTCCGGCGGGTTGTTGCTTGCTCCGTTCCGGTGCGCTGGCGGTCCAATCAGGCCATGCCGGGCGCCGGGGAGCGGGCGAGCTTCTACCGCGGGGCAGGGCATGAGTTCGATGCTCTGGACGAGTACATCCCCGGCGACGACCCGCGGGACATCGACTGGAATGCCACCGCGCAAACAGGCGGGCAGGTGATTCTCAAAAACGTTTACGTCGAGCAGCGCGACATCAAGGTCTTCGTCCTGGCTGACATCAGCCGGTCGATGGACTTCGGCACCGTGCGCGCCACCAAGCGGTTCCTCGCCGCCGAGCTTGCAGCCTCAGTCTGCAAATCGGCCGAGGAGACCGCCGACCGGGTCGGCTTCATGGCCTTCTCGGAGCACCGGGTGGAAAAGCACGTGACCAGCCGCGCGGCCAAGCGTGCGCTTCTGCCCGCCCTCGTCAACATCCTCGAGGCGAACGGCACCACGGGTGAAGGCAGCGGCCTGGCAAAGGCGCTCGCCAACCTGCCCGTGAGCCGCTCCCTGGTCTTCGTTCTGTCCGACTTTCTGCACCTGACCGATGAGGAGAAGACCGCGCTCAAGCGCGCCGCCCTCGTTCACGACATCGTCTGCCTGGTCATCCAGGACAAGCGTGAGCGCGAGCTGCCGCCCGGGTTCGGCTTCTACACATTCCAGGACCTGGAGACCGGGCAGCGCAAGACCATCTTCCTGTCGAAAAAGAACCGGGCGGCTTTCGCCGCCAACTTCGAGCGCCATCAAAAGGCGCTCACCGCCTTCTTCAAACAGGTTCACGTTTCCTGGCTGGTCGTGAGCACTGAGGAGGGAGACGCGGCAGTTCCCAAGATCATGAAACTGTTCACCAGCCACAACCGCTAGAAAGGAAACCGGGCCATGAACATCAAATCGATGGTGCTCGTTTTTTGCCTGGCGATTGTGCTTGTAACCGGCGCGCGGGCGCAGCAGACCGCTCCCACGCCCACCCAGTCGCCCGCTCCTTCCTCCCAGCCCGCACCCGGCCCGGCAACTGCCCCGGCGACACCACCGGCGGTGCAACCCGGCGCCCCGGCGGTTCCGCCCGCGGCAGCCCCTGCCAAGCCGGCCGTGCAGACGCCGCCGACGTTGTTCGATCCGTTCGCCAACCCCGGGCAGCAGATGCCGCCCCAACAGCAGCAGGCGCCCGGCTACCCTGGCATCGGTGGTGACGACGGCGACGGCTATACGCCCCCGCCACCGCCCGACCCGGTTCCCCAGAACCCGGTTGAGCAGTCGTATGAGAATGGCAAGATCGTCGTCATCGTAGGCGCCGATCGCCACTTCGGCTACCGCATCGGCGACCGGGTCCGCCTGTCGATTATCGTGGTGGCGGACCAGGACGTGAAGCTCGACTTCACGGCCATCAGCAAGGGCGTCTACGGGCTTTCCGGCTCGGACTTCGAGACCGCCTCTCCGGCGGTTATTCAGGTCCTGGGGAAGAAGGACGGTAAGATTGCCTACCGCATCGATCTGACGCTCAGGAGCTTCGTGGTGGTGAAAGACGAGATTGTCTTCAACGCCGACTTCCTGTACGCGACAGACACGGCGCCCGACGGCAAGACGCCCAACTGGAAGCGGCTGACCACGCCGGACTTCGTCGTAAGCAGGTCGGCGACGGCGGACAACGGTCAGAACCTGTACGAGGGTGACACCTCGCAAAAGCCTCTGCCAATCTCCTGGTTCACCTACCCGCTCCTGCTCGCCGGCTTCATGTTGCTCCTTGTCTGGCCTGCGGTCATCGTGATCCGTTGGCTCAATCGAGTTCGCCCGCGCCGGAAGATCCCGGCCAACGAGCTCGCCTGGGCAACCTTCGATCGGGTGATCAAGGACGGCAAGCAGAAGGGCTTCACCGTCAAGCACTACAAGCAGATCGCCGCAGCACTGCGTACCTACCTTGGCGTCGAGTCGTTGACGGCTGCCGAGATTGCGCTCAAGCTCAAGGACCACAAGGACCTTGACGCGATCATGAGCGCGCTCGACAAGTTCGACTCCGTGCTCTACGACAAGGGCTTCCTCACGGATAAGGAGCTGCGCCAGCTCACAGCCGAGCTGAAGGCGCTGGTTCCCAGGCCGTAACCGAGCGCGGCGGGAGTGCGGCTGGCCTGCCCGGCCGGCGCCGCCCGCCGCTTCTCGAGCCGTTTCCGCCCCGGCCGGCGCCGCTTTTCGCGCATTTGCCGGGGCAAGATGCGGGCACCGACAAGACATAAGGAGGAGAGATGCATTTTTCCTGGCTGCGGGCCCTTTTCTAAGGCGCCCGTAAAACACGGGCGTCCGAAAGGAGCCCGCCATGCGTTATTCCTCTTCCTGCCGCCGGGCGGAGACCGAGATGGTCCCGCTCGACGAGATCCACGTTCCCGAAAAGACCTGGCTCAAGGTCATGCGGGACAAGGGTCAGATCGAACGGATGCGCGCCGACTTCGAGAGCGGACGCCGCACGGTTCGCGTTGTTCTTCGCCCCCGCTTCGGCGGTGGCTACAACATCGAGGACGGCCGCCACCGGGTCATCGCCGCCAGGCTGGCCGGTGTCGGCTTCATCGAAGCGCTGATTGTCGACTGAGCCGCAAGCGGGCAGCCCAGCGCCGCCCGAACACACCTCTGGCTCGACGGGGCCCGGTGGAACAAGATCCACCGGGCCTTCCGTTTTTTCTTGTCGCTTATCTACGATACCACCTAGTGATTACCGAGAAGCGCCGGGCGCCCACCGATATCGCCGTGCGCCATCTGCTCCTTGATCCGCGCCCCGGACCCGGCTCAGCACTGCAAGCCACCGACAGGCACCGGTTCCCGCGCCGGCCGGCGGCGCCCAGGATCGCAGCGGCACCTGCACGATTTGAGCCCGATGTGGTAAATGTTGTACATGCAGCGGTGGCAGGAAACTTCTGGAGTCTGAGGATCGTAAGCATGGACACCCCGGTAGCACTGGATTCGATGACAGCTGCTTACCCGAGCCTGTCGGGAGCGCTTGTCGAAAATAGCTTTGACGGCATCATCGTTTACGACACGGAGTGTCGATACCGGTTGTGGAATCGAGAGATGGAGCGGATCTCCGGCATGGACTCCAGGGACGTGCTGGGACGATGCGCCTTCACGGTCTTCCCCTTTCTCAAGCAGGTCGGCGCCGACCAGTGCATTCTGCGCGCCATGCAGGGCGAGACCGTGATGACCGAAGGTCGGCCCTTCGTCATCCCGGAGACCGGCAGGCGGGGTTTCTTCAACGGTCACTACTCGCCCCTGCGGGACAACGACGGCAAGATCATCGGCGCGCTCACCATCGTCCGGGACGTCACGGAGCGGAAGGTGATCGACGACTTTCTGAACCGGCAAGCGCATCCGGAGGCTCAGGTCATTCTGGAACCGCCGACAGACGTCGACGTCGCCCTCATGGCAGCGGTATGCAAGGCCATTCAACAACGCCGGAAAATGCTCGGGCTCACCCAGGAGCAGCTTGCCGAGCATGCCGGGCTGCACAGGACTTACATAAGCGACATCGAGCGGGGCACGCGCAACCCGTCGATCGATTGCGTGCTCAAGCTGTGCAAGGCCCTTGAACTCGAACCCTCGGCCCTGTTCCTTTACGCCGAGCTGCAGTGCGGGCAGGCCCGCGCCTGACCAGCGACCGGGCGAGCGGGCGCTCAGCAGCCCAGGCGCTTTAGAGCCTTGTCGAGGATCTCGATCTGGGCGATAAGACCGGCAATCAGACTGAACGGTTCCCGGCCGCTCGATTTCTCCACCGCACCCATCAAAAAGAACTTCTGCTTGAGCAGCTGGCCCGCCTTCAGCCAGCCGCTGCCTTCCACAAGAAACCGGCCGTTGGCCCGCTGCCGGCGGTCCGAGAAGACGGCCTGATCCCTGCGTTTCGGACCGATCCCCTTTCTGTCCGGCAGGAAGCGGCCGGCGCTCAGGTCCAGAGAGAGGAAGGTGGCCCCGGCGGCAATCTCCTTCATACCTGAGGCTGCGAGCGGCTTGACCATGCTCATGTCCTCGCTCGCATTCAGCGGCCTCTTGTGCCCGTGGCCGCTGCCGTGCATGATCTCCCGCTGCCGGCGCGCGTCGCATTCGTCAAAGATGGCGAAGGTGGCGCCCATTCCCAGCAGGAAAAACGGCGAGCCCAGGGCCAGCGAGGCGGAGGCCAGCGACAGCTTGTCATGGGTGCTGAGCGTTTTGGCCTGCTCGAGCCGCTCCCGCATGCTTATGTCGTTGACCTCGCGGGAGAGCGACCTGCTTGCACGGCTGTCGATCGAACGATCGCAGGCCTGACGTTCAACAAACAGATCGAGCGCTCTCATCTTTTTCTCCCAGAGCCGGTGCCATGTCACGGATTGCCCGTGGGTCTACGTTTATAAAATTTCAGCCGCCATTAGTCACTGGGGAAAATACCCATCAGCGCGCGCGGACGCCCGCTAAGCCCCCAGAGACCCTGCTCGCCGCTGCGGTTTTCCCCACTGGGCGCGGGACCGGGCACTTATTTCGCGTGCAGATAGCAGAGCGCCTGCTCGGATTGCCGGAAATAGAAGCCCAGCGCCACCGCAAGACCGAAGTACGCTAGCGTCACCATCGCCCGCTGCACGGCGCCCACCTCCGGCTCCTGGTAAACGGTGCCGGCAGGCAGCCGGGCAATCGTGCTTATGAGGCAGACCACGGCTATCACCGTGAGAAATACCGAATGCCAACCGAAGGCCACGAACAGCAGCGCGATAACCCCGACCACCGAAAGCCACCGCGATATGCACTCGGATATAAAACCGCCGTCGAAGGGGCGCACCGGCACAAGCTGCAGGAGGTTCAAAAGAAAGCCGGTGCTCGCCGCCGCCACCAGCGCCTTGTGGCCGTACGCGTCCCCGATCAGGTACATGACAAAGGCCCCGAGCCCGCCGACCAGCGGGCCCGCCAGGGCGACCCACGCGTGGGTTGCCGGGTCCTTCGGCAGATTCGACATGGCCGTGTACGCCCCCAGGAAAGGGACGAAAACCGGAAGCTTTGGATTCAGCCCTTTTGCCCGCATAAAGAGGTAGTGGCCCATCTCGTGGATGAAAATGAGAACCACGATGGTCACCGCGTAGCGCCAGCCGAAGGCAACCGTGTAGAGACCGAGGCTGACCAGCATGGTCCACGAGCCCTTGAGCAGCCAACCCAGTTTCAGCAACGGCAGGGCCTGGAGCGCTCCCAGAACCGCCGCCTTGAATTTGAGGAGGATGGCGCCCAAAAGGCCCAGTACGCCTGCTCCGGCCGCGACCCCGTGCCTTTTCTTTTTCTCCTGCATAACTCCCCTGGCCGTTAAAGGTCGCCCGGCTGCAACACTTGATCTTAAAAGTAAATTATCGCGCTGTAATGCAGCGCAAGCAAATAGAAGCAAAGTGGCAGCAAAGACCATAAAATGAGGGGATAAACAAGAAACGCAAGGCTCATGACCAATCTGCCGGCAGCCCGAAAACGCATCGACCCGCTTCTCCTGTTGGAGAACTGGTTCGGCAGCGGCGTGCGCCTTATCGGGCAGACGCTCATTCTTCTCGTGCTGACGGTCAAATACATCCTGCGAGGAGAGATTGACTGGAAGGAGGTGTGGCGCCAGTGCTACATCATCGGGGTCAACTCCTTCGTTGTCGTGGGGCTGACCGCTGTTTTCACCGGCTTCGCGATGTCCCTGCAGATTGCCCGCGAGCTCGTCCTTTTCGGAGCTGACACCGCCATTGGTGGCGTGGTCTCGCTGGCCCTGGTAAGAGAGATAGGTCCGATCACGGCCGGGGTCATGGTGGCTGGCCGCGTCGGCTCGGCCATCGCTGCCGAGCTTACGACGATGATGATCACCGAGCAGATCGACGCCCTGACCGTAATGCGCATAGATCCGGTGCAGTTCCTCGTTGTGCCGCGCTATCTGGCCGCCATGTTCATGATGCCGGCGTTGTCCGTGTACGCCATGTTCATCGGCCTGCTGGCCGGCATTCAGATTGCCCACACGGCGGCCAATCTGCCGCCGGAAACCTTCATGGATTCGGTGAAACAGACGATCCTCGATCGGGACTTCACGGTCCACTTCAGCAAATCCTGGATCAACGCCACCCTGGTCATCATGCTCTCATGCGCCATCGGCCTGCACACCCGCGGCGGCGCCGAGGATGTCGGCATAGCGACGACACGCAGCATCGTCTGGACGATGACGATGATTTTCGTCTTCAACTACATCGTCACCTCGCTAACTTACGCTCCGAGGTGAGACGGCCCATGAACAGAACAAAGGCGAGCGATGACGCAGCACCGCCGGGGCCGATGATTGAGGTTATCGACCTCCGGAAGTCGTTCAACGGGCGTGAGGTGCTGCGCGGCGTCAGCTTCAAGGTCTGGCCCAGGGAGATGCTCGGCATCATCGGACCGTCCGGCTGCGGCAAGTCGACCATCCTCAAGCACCTGTGCGGGCTTCTGACGCCGGACAGCGGGCAGATTATCAAGCGATCGGACGAGGTAGGGCTGGTCTTTCAGGGCTCGGCGCTTCTCAACTCGCTGACGGTCAGGGAGAACCTGGCCCTGCCTCTCAGGCACCGCAAGCTCTCCCGGGCGGAGCAGGACCGGATCATTCGCGAAAAGCTGGAACTGGTGGGGCTTGCCGAGTACATAGACGCCTATCCCACCCAGCTGTCAGGGGGCCAACAGAAGCGCACCGGGTTCGCCAGGGCGATCGTCAACGATCCGAAAATCATTCTTTACGACGAGCCGACAACCGGTCTCGATCCTGTAATGTCAACAATTATTGAAGATTATATGATTGAGCTTGAGCATAAGTTGGGTGCTGCCTCCATAGTGGTGACTCACCAGCCCTCTACCTGGTCGAGGACAGCCGACCGAGTTCTGCTCGTATTCGGCGGGCGGGTTGTCTGGGAAGGAAACCCCGACGAGGCGCTGAAGTCGGATGACCCGTACATGAGGCAGTTCGCTCACGCCACCAGGGAAGGCCCGATGGAAGCCGGGAAGGTATGAGCGATGCGGAAAGGAAGCATTAAGTGAAACCAAACTACGAAATCCGCGTCGGGCTTTTTGCGCTCTTTGCGCTGATTTTGTTCGTCTGGGGATGGGCCTGGTTGAAGAGCTTCAACCTCTTGCACATGCCGCAGCGGTTCACGGTGCGCTTCCACGACGTCGCCGGCCTGAACAACAACGCCACCGTCAACATAAACGGCGTGCGGGTAGGCACAGCCGAGAAGGTGGAGCTCATCTCCAAGGGCGAGGTCTACGTTCACATGCGCATCACCGCGGACAACGTGGTGGTCACCAAGGGCTCCACGATTACCATTCAGACGCTGGGACTGGTGGGGGCGAAGTACATCGAGATCACCCTGCCCGAGCTCAGGCCGGGCGAGCCGCCGCCGCCGGCGCTTACCGAAAGCGACATCGTGGTCGGTGAGGATCCGGTACGCGTGGAGCTGGTTCTCAACGACATCGCCACCAAGGTCAGCCGCGTGTTCCATTCCGTCAGGGGCGAGAAGGCGGGCAAGAGCCTGGCTCAAGCGCTGGAGAACTCCGGAGAAGCCGTGAAGCAGATCCGCGAGGCCTCCGAAAAGCTGAACAAGAACATGGACCGCTTCACCAAAGTAGCCGACAGCGTGGAGTCGACCTCCAACAAGTTCGGTCAGGTGGCCGATCGGGCACAGCGACTGGAAGCCAACGCCGACGCTTTCTTAAAGGACGGCAGCCAAACCTTCTCCAACGTCTCCGTCCTCACGCAAGACCTGCGCGGCACGGCCAGGAAGATGAACAGGATCCTGGAGAATCCGGCAATGTCCTCGGATCTGAAGGAGACAGCACGGATGGCCAGGGAGACCTCGGAGAACGTCTCCAGGGCAATTCACGAGCTGAACGGCACCCTCAAAGACGAAAACGCACGCCACGACATCATGTCCATGCTGGACAAGGTCAACCAGTCAGCATCATCGATCGAGAAATCCGTCTCGCAGATCGATAAGATGTCTGCGGATCAGGGCTTGCGCAGCGACGTCAAGGAGATCGTCAACAACGCCCGGGAGGCGATGGGCAAGATCGACAATATCGTAAGCGAGCCCGGCTTCAAGACAGACATCCGCCGCACGGTGGACAAGATTCGCACGGCCGCAGACGACGTTGATTACGCCTCGCGGCAGCTGCAAAACGTCCTCGACAAGCGGGCGCCCCTACTGCACATGATGTTCGGCCGCCCGGGCCACCTGCCCAAGCCCAACGATCAGGCCGCAACCGCCTCACCAAGCCCGCCGGCCAAGCGCCCGTAGTGCATAGCCGAGCGGCTGCGCTACACCTGTTGTGTTTTCCAGCGGCCCATCTTGAAGCAAGCTACGGTCAGCGAAAAGGTGATGGCATAGGAGACGGCGATGCTGATCCAGGTGCCGGCCGGGCCCATGTGCATGGGGACGGTGAGGAACCAGGCCAGCGGCAGCCTGACCCCCAGCAGACAGACTCCGGCTATCAGGGTCGGCCACCGCGTGTAACCGGCCCCCTCCATCGCCCCGAAGAGCACGAGCCACACGCCCTGAAATGGCTCCGAGATGCCGACAATCTGCAGGTACTGGGCCGCGCAGCGCGCCACGGGCTCACTGCCGCTCAGGAGGTGGGCAATCGGGTAGGCACCGAAAACCATGGCCACAGCGACCAGGCCCATGTAGATGGCAACAATGCCTGCCGCCTGCCAGGCGGTTTTTTCTGCCCGCGCCGGCTGCCCGGCGCCCAGGTTCTGCCCGACGATGGTGGCGAGCCCCAGGCTGAGGGCGAACATCGGCATGCTGGCGGCCGCGTCCTCCACGCGCAGGCCGATGGCCCAGGCCGCCTGGCATGAGGTGGGATCGGGGGTCATGGCGAAGATGGCGAAGAGAACGAAGTTGCCAGCCACCCAGGCCACGTCCTGCAATCCGGATGGAATGCCGATCTTGAGCACCCGCCATGCCCAGCTCCAGGAGAATCGCAGCGGGTATTCTTTGCTCACCACCAGCGCCCGCCCGAGATCGGAGGCCCCGAGCGAGACAAGCGATAGCACGCAGGAGACGGATCCGGCGATCATCCAGGCGACGCCGATGCCGCTTATGCCGAGGTGCAGCGGGAAGAGGCACAACCCGACATCGAGAAGCACCACCAGGGACATAAGCGCGCCCATGAGGAGCATCGGCGTTCTCGCGTTTCCCTTCGCCCGAAAAATGGAATGGCAGACCCACAGCACGGTCAGCGGGCAGATGGCCAGGAAGTTGTACTTTAGATAGCTCCAGCCCAGGTGGGCAACCTGCGGCGAGGCGCCCAGCATGTGCAGGACGGGCCGGCAGATGGCCACGGCCGCGACAATCGATATCGCACCGAAGACCAACGCCCAGAGAATGCACTGCCGGGAGGCCTCGATGGCCGTCTCGTAGTCGCGCGCGCCCCAGTGCCGGCTCACAATGGCGTTGGCGCCGGTGGCAATCGCGATCGCCATCAGCACCATGAAAAACCACACCTGGCCGCCGAGCCCAACCGCCGCCTGCTCGTCGGACCCGAGCCGGCCGGCTACGTAAACATCGGCAAAACAGGCGATAGAGACCGACATGGCATTGATGAGCATCGGCCAGGACATGTCCCAGATGGCCGCCCAGGTCGAGCCGCGAAGGATCGTGTCCTTCTCGGCAGGCGCAATTGTCACTTCCTCGGTCAGGCTCATCCTTCTCCGCAGCCGACGCCTGGCGTTTCCCCGGCGGCAAGCCGCGCGGATCGAGGATCATAGGCCAATCGGGGCTTTCAAGAATGAAAAATTTGGTAGGCTTAGGGTTCGTATTACAAAGGCAGGCAAGCCCGACAGCGCACATGAACTACGAACCAGTAATCGGTCTTGAGGTTCACGCCCAGCTGAAGACCAAGTCTAAGATATTTTGCAGCTGCCCGGCGGGGTTCGGCGGCAACCCCAACGAGCACGTTTGCCCGGTCTGCATCGGCATGCCCGGGGTGCTGCCGGTGTTGAACCGCCGCGCCGTCGAGCTCGCCATAAGGAGCGGTCTCGCCCTCAACTGCGAGATCGCCGAGATCACCAAGTTCGACCGCAAGAATTATTTCTATCCCGACCTGCCGAAGGGATACCAGATCTCTCAATACGATCAGCCGATCTGCCGACGCGGGCACCTGACCATCGGCGGCAAAGAGATCCGCATTCATCGCGCCCATCTGGAGGAGGACGCCGGCAAGCTTGTCCACGCTGGTGCGGCCGGCTTGCATGGATCGGAGTACAGCCTGGTCGACTTCAACCGCTCCGGCGTGCCGCTGCTGGAGATAGTGAGCGAGCCGGACATCTCCAGCGCCGAGGAAGCGCGCTGCTATCTCATGGAGCTGCGCAACATCCTGCGTTACATCGACGTCTGCGACGGCAACCTGGAGGAGGGCAGCTTCCGCTGCGACGCCAACGTCTCGGTGCGCCCCGTCGGGCAGAAGGAACTGGGAACGAAGACCGAGATAAAAAACATGAACAGCTTCCGGGCCGTGCAGCGGGCCATCCAGTCTGAGATCGATCGTCAGGTGGCCGCCCTGGAAAGAGGCGAGCGCATCGTGCAGGAGACGAGGTTGTGGAACGAGGCCACCGGCACAACGCACCCGATGCGCTCCAAAGAGGAGGCGCACGACTATCGATATTTCCCGGAGCCGGACCTGGTGCCGCTGGTGGTCGAGCGCGAATGGGTCAACGAGGTCTCGGCCGGTTTGCCGGAACTCCCCGAGCAGCGCAGGACGCGTTACGTAGAGCAGCACGAGCTTTCACCGGAGGACGCCTGCCTGCTTGCCGAGTCGAAGGAGCTGAGCGACTTTTTCGACCGGGCCATGCTGGCGGGCGCACCAGCCAAAGCCGCGGCCAACCTGCTCATGGGACCGACGGTCTGGTACCTCAACGAGAACAAGATCGAGTTCTCACAAACGCACATCACCCCGGAAAACATGAAGGACCTGATCGAGGCGTTAAACGCCGGCACCCTCAGCTCGAGCACGGCCAAGCAGGTCCTGTTCGAGCTGCTCAAGGCGCCGGGAGACGTGCAGGCGATCGTCAAAGAGAAGGGGCTGGCCCAGATGAGCGATGAAAAGGGGTTGACCGAGGTGGTGAGCAAGGTGCTCACCGACAACCCGGCGCAGGTGTCCGATTTCCGGGGCGGCAAGACCAAGGTGCGGCAATTTTTCTTCGGCGAGGTGATGAAGGCCACCCGGGGCACGGCCAACCCGCAGATGGTCAATAAGATCCTCGACGAGCTGCTTACCAGGTAGCGCTGCGGGCGCGGGATTCAGCACGGCGATGTTGTGGTAATTACTGATGTAGGGGTCTGGGGAAACGCCGGATGAAATCAGCGGGACGTTCCGTATTGCCTGTGATCGCGGCGTTGCTGCTGGCGCTTCCGGCCGAAGCCTATTATTTCCAGGGTTACTACGTGCCGATGGTGCTTGTCTCGCCAATGCGGGACGACGTCATCTATACGCCTGTTGGGCTTGGAATCGTGAGCTCGAAAGCCGGCTTCCGCATCCACCCGGTCACGGGCAAGGGCGACTTCCACAGCGGCGTCGACCTGGCCGCACGCTTGAACGACAAGGTATACAACCTGCTCCCCGGCCTGGTCACCCGTGTGGGCTGGCGCGGAAATCTCGGTGTGGCCGTGGAGATTTACTGCCCTTACCCCAACGTACGGATTATCTGCGGGCACCTGAACGCGTACAGCGTTCAACCGGGAATGTGGGTGCAACGCGGCAGGGTGATCGGTTATGCCGGATCAACCGGCAGATCAACCGGGGTACATGTGCACTACACGGTGATCAGGCACGACACCAACCAGTACATCGAGCCGATGGCATTTCTTTTGCAGGTTCCGAAGTACATGACCGCTCTGCGCACCAGCCAGGCGCAGCAGGCGATCGCGCACAAGGTGGAGGAGTTCAAGAAGGCGCCGCCGAAGCCGGAGCCGAAGGACTCGGATAAGGACGATCTACCTTCGAAGACGCCGGAGTCGGCGCCGCCGGATGCGGGGGAGATTCCTTTATAAGCGCTACGGGCTCGTGCCGCTCGCCCTCCGCGCGTCGAGACGTTTCGCGCCGGATTCCTCCTCGGAATCCTCCGCTTCACTATGCTCCCGCTTCGCGCCGCCCCGTTAACCGCCGGCTTTGTCTTGCGCCGGGGATGGGGGGGACGCCCGCGCCCCCTGGCTCGTAACTTAACACGCGCTCTCCCAGCCGATGAGGTGCTGAGTCAGTTATCTATTCACCTATATAGTAAAACACGTCGAAAAAAAGGAAAAACCGCCAATGGAGGCAGGGTGAGTGCCGGATTGGCAGCACCCCGCCTCACGCGTCGGCGGTAGAAAATCTCTTTGGTTGGATTAGCGAGACGAGCTGCGCCGCTTGAAGCCGCTTTGAATCATCAGGCCGCCAATGACCAGGAAGGCCGCAGCGAGCAGGGCGAGCAGCCAGTTCATCTGGCCGCTCAGCTTGATGGCGATCTCCCCGAGCAGGGCGAGCAGGACGTAAGCCAAGCCGCCCAGGATATTGGCGCGATATTTGTTCTTGGAATCGCCTCCAGCGCTGTTGGCCGCGTAGCAAAAGAGCGCGAGCAGGGACAGGATGAGCGTGAGAGCCATCAAGGCCACGATCGCGTAGAACCAGTAGCTGGACATGGTTATCCTCCTCAAAACCTGCACGGTCGAGCGCAGGCGGAACCCGGATCGACCGAGTCCCGCCTGGCTGCCGCATCGAATCAGTAGACGCGCACGTATCCGAAGCCCGGGTCGTAGTAGTAATACCCGCCCAGGTACGGATCCCAGTACGCCGTCACCTGAAACCCGTTCCAGACGACCACGATCGACCAGCCGTAAACCGGGTAGGGATACAGCCAGGCACCCGTGTAGTACTGCGGGAACAGGTACGGATACGGGTAGCCCCAGGCGCCCCACGCGTAGAAGCGCGGACCGACGAAGTAGGGACCGTAGAACCCCCAGCGCGGCCCCCACTCGTAGCGGTCATGGTCGAAATCACGGCCGCGATACCCGTAACCACCGCGATAGCCGTAACCACCGCGATACCCGTAGCCCTCATGAGGGGCAACGTAGTTGCGAGGGGCAACGTAGTTGCGAGGGGCGACATAGTTGTGAGGCGCGACATAGTTGTGAGGCGCGACATAGTTGTGAGGCGCGACATAGTTGTGAGGCGCAACATAGTTGTGAGGGGCAATCGCACCACCGCGAGGGCCGGCGAAGTGGCCGCCGCCGTGATACTGTGCACTCGCCACTGAGGGCAGGAACGCCAGGAACATTGCAGCAATAGCTGCTGTGGTGAAAGAGCGTCGCATAGGACCTCCAGTGCCGATTGTTGAGTCAATCGGCGTTTTTCCAGCTCAGTCCGGTCGAGAGCATCTCTTGCGGCCGAGCTGGTTGTGAAATGCAATGGCGCGTTGTCCAGTCGGCAAGCGAACAAAGACCAGGCCTTGTCCGATGGCTGCGACAGCCAACGCTAGAAGCCTTCCGGATTCCCGGGAGGACCTTGAGGCACCGCCCCCGATACCCAAGACAGCAACAGACAAGCAACACCCGTCTCTCAGGCGAGAGAAGTTGTCCTTAGGGAATGGTTGCTTACCGCTTGCTTCTCAGAGATTCGATGAGGTCGACCCGGAAGTGTTGGAAGAAAGTAAGGCCATACTAATAACAGTCGGATACCGATCGCAAGCACCGGCTCCAGATCCGGCCTAACCGGAAACTTAGCCCGGCCTAACATGTGCGTAAATCTCCCAGTTACCGCGCTGCCGGCACATTCGCGCAGCTTGCGCGGGCTGCTCCTCGCGCAGCCGGCGCAGACGGGAAGCAGTTAGTTCACCAGATAGAGATTTCCATCCTGGCTGCCAACACAAACCCCGAACGAGCAGATGGCGGGCGAGCTTATGATCGGCCTTTGCGTCTTGTATTTCCACTTGATCGCCCCGTTCCTCGTCTGCAGCGCATACAGGTTGCCATCGGAGCTGCCGACGTAGAGCATCCCACCGGCCACGGCGGGCGACGACGACAGGAGCGGCACGGGGCTGTTCAACTGGGTTTTCCACAACAACTTTCCGGTCGGGGCGTCAAGGCAGTACATCTTCAAATCGTCGTTGCCGACAAAAATGCGCCCGCCGGCGCCGGCAGGTGAGATGCTGAATGTTTCCGGACCCGGGAATTTCCACCTGGTATTGCCCGTGGCCGCGTCGACCGCATAGAAGTTCTTGTCCCAGCTCCCGAAATAGACAACCCCATCCATAACCATGGGGGACGAATAGATCTTTCCGCCGGTCTTGTACTTCCAGATCAGGGTTCCGTCAGCCGGCGACAGCGCATAAAGGTATCCGCCGTGCGCGGTGACGAACAAACGATCACCGGCCACGGCAGGGGAGGAGGTTATTCGACCTTCGCCCTGAAACTTCCATTTCAAGCTACCGGATTTAGTGTCAATCGCATATATACAGCCATCCCAGCCACCAACAAAAATTGCGCCGTCTAAAATCGCCGGCGAAGATGAGATGCGGTCCGCCGCAGAAAATGTCCAGATGATCTTTCCGGTTACCTGGTCGACAGCGTAAAGCTTGCCGTCCTCACAACCCACGTACACTGCGCCTTGCTCCACGAGCGGGGAGGACTTCACCTGACCGCCCAGTGAGGCATGCCACAACATCTTTCCGCTTTTCTCCTCAATAGCGTAAAGATTGCCATCGTCAGACCCAACGTATATAACCCCCTTATACACAGCCGGCGACGAGTCGATTCGCCCCTCGGCAGGAAACAGCCAGCGGAGCCGCCCTTGTAAAGAGAAAGGAAAATCCAGCGGTAGTGCGCTTGTTCGCGCTGGGTTCTGCCGGAACATCTGCCAGTCCATCTCCGATTGCCTGGTCGCCGCCACCGTCGACTTTTGGCCGAACCCGGACGGGCAGACCGAGCCGGAGAGCAGAATCGCAGTCACCAAGCCGACGGCAGCCGCCGGTCTTTGTTCAGTCATGGCCATCTCTCGCAAATGAAAGGGCGTATCTTTGCCAATTATATCTCGATTACTGCCTGCCTCTAATCAGGGCTCCGAGACCCGAAAGAGGCATCAGCACCGCGTTCCAAGACACGCCCCGGAAGGACGGGGCTGCAGGCTGGTCTCAAGGCAGCTGTCAAACGGGGTCACTCCGAAATGGTATATACGTCCCGCTTTCAAAGTTGTCGGCCGACCGCCAGCCGTTCAAATCCTCATGGCCGCAAAAGTCCATTGCCGGACAATTGAGGGCGGGTATCCGGATATCGCCGCCATCACAGGTTCAGCCGTGCCTTGAAAGCCTCACCAGCTGCAACCTTGATGCCATCGGAGTTTGAAATAGCCCCGGCGAGAAAAATTTTCCGATCCGCAGTCAGAATCTATTGTCTATTCCAATGCGTGGTGCTATCATCCCCGCATGTGGGTTGGAATGAGGATTTCCATAAGGAGGAACTTGAATGAACCGAGCCGAGCTCGTTGAACACGTAGCGAAAGCTACAGGACAACCGAAGTCCGAAGTGACCAAGACGTTGTCCGGATTGATCCACACAGTCACATCTGCGCTCTCCAAGGGCGACAAGGTCACCCTTGTTGGTTTTGGAACTTTCGAGCGCCGCATGCGCAAGGCCCGTACCGGCCGTAACCCGAGGACTCTGGCCCCGCTCAGAATTGCAGCAGCCAAAGTGCCGGCGTTCCGCGCAGGTAAAGAGCTGAAGGACATCGTTAACGGCCGCCAGAAGCAACCCGCTCTGGTCGTCGCGAAGCCTAAGGCTGCAAAGCCAGCTAAGAAAGCCGCTGCGAAGGCGCCGAAAAAGGCCGCCAGACCAGCGAAGAAGGCTGGCAAGAAAAAAAGAAGGTAAGCACTGATTCCATCAAACCTTTTGGTTGGATTAGGTTAGGTAAGCAGACATTTCAATCCACAAAACGACGAGGGACCCAAAGGTCCCTCGTTTTTTTCGCGCACCACCGGGGATGATGGATGCCACATCGCGCTAGCAGCGCTACACAGACCGGTTCTCAGCCCCGCGAAAAATGGCAGACGGGAAAACCCTGCACGCAGTTGTCAGTAAGTCCGTAAAGACGCTTCCCCGCGCCCCCAAGTAACAAGCTCAAGGCCACGCATCACATAACATGCCAGGAAATTACAAAAACTTATATCCCTATATTCCGTCACCACAACTTCAGATCAAAGCAGCCGATTGATTAGCCTATGCGTTGTAAATAGACCCATTCGCCTTCACTATCAGGTTTCTCCTATCCCTAAACGGCCCTCAACCTGACAGACAGCCCCGGTTTGCAAACGCCTGCGCCTCCTTCGCGCGGCCGGCGTTGTGGGTTGGCTTTGACACGGGCCTGTAACCTCAAGGCAACAAACAACAACAACACTATGAGACCTCGACTGACGTCCCTCGTCTGGCCAGTCGTCGTTATGCTGGCCTTTGCGGCCGGCACGTGGACGGGCTATCACGCAAACCGCGGCGATGTGGATCCGCAAAACTACATCACCACGGTGTTCACACCCTATGACGACGCCATAAGCCACTACCTTTCTTTTCTCGATAAAGCCAAGAAGTCGGTCTATATTGCCGGCTACGCTTACACCGATCAGCGCATTACCGACAGGCTGATCGAGCTCAAGATCAAGCGCCACGTCGACGTGCACCTGCTGCTGGATCTCTCCCAGACGGCGGGTCGCAGCGGCGAGCGCGAAATGGCGCAGATTGACCAGTTGCGCGCCGCGGGCATCGAGGTCGTGATCGGCACCTCCGAGAAGTCCCACCAGATCATGCACGACAAGTACACCGTCCTCGACGAGCTGTACGTCGAGTCAGGGAGCTGGAACTACACGAAGTCGGCCAACGATCAGGCCAACACGCTCGACTTCATCGAGTCGCCCAGGCGCGCCCGGCTTTTCCTCAACAACTGGCGCCGCATGCACAACTTCATGCAATCGCAGGAGGCTGATCGCGAAAGCGGCAGGAGCCACCGCACTCGGCGCAGGTAAAACCACGCGCGAAGCGGCTGCATCACGAGGTGATCCATGCAACTGACGAAGATTGCGGTTGTTTTCAACCCGAGCCGGGGTCGGCCTGCGCGCTTGCCCGCAAGGCGGCGACCCCGGCGCGTCCACCAACGAGAACACCCTCACGGTGAGCCGGTCGCCGCTCTGATGGTGCTCTGCTAAACGGTTTTCCGCTTCTTTGGCGGCAGCCGGCGCTCAATTCGCCCGGGCTGCCGCTGGCGGCTGTTCGCACCTCAAGGCGACGGCCAAAACACTGCGAGAGGTACCAAAAATGACCCTACTGATAGTCTTCTCAGCCGCGCTCGCCGCGGCAGTCCGCCTCTATATCTGGAAGAGGTTCTGGCAGGCCGAAGGGCGCAAGTTGCAGCAGAGCGGTTACCTGCCGCCCGCTCCTTCGCCGATCGCCCGCCTGGTCTTCCACCTTTCCAATCGCCTGATCGTCTTCCTGGCCGTCGGTCCCGTCAAGGTGATCGGTCGCAAGAACCTGCGCGGCTACCGGGGACGGCTCGTCGTCGTGCCCAACCACACGCAGCCGCCGGACTGGGCCCTGGTAAACCAGGGGGTCGACTACGAGAGGTACACCGCATCCACCGGCGAGCTTGCCGGGGTGCGCGGCTTCCTGAGCGCCTGGTCCGGCTGCTTCGGGGTCAACTCCAAGCAACCCGGCGGCGGGCAGGCAGTCGTCGACGCCTCGGTCAACGTTCTTGCCAGCAAGAGCAACGCCAGCCTCCTGCTCTTCCCGCAGGGGAAACTGGTGGCTGACAACGTGCTGCGCCCCGACGACTTCCACACAGGCGCCGTGCGGATCATGAAGGCTGCCGCTGAAAAGATCGGCGCCGAGCCGCTTGCCGCTCTGCCCGTGGCCATTCACTACAAGCAGGATGCCACCGGCGCCACCTGGTTCCACCGCCTCATGCGCAAGCTGGGTCTGAAGTGGTTCCGCAACCTCTTCGGCACGCGCAACTACGGCGCCGTGGTCGTGGTCGGCAAGCCGATCCCCGTCCAGCAGCTGCCCGAAGACCCCCACCAGGCCACCGAGCTTCTCCGGACGAAAATCGCCGAGCTGCTCGCGGTGGCACAGTCACAGCAGTAAGGAGCCACTGCCATGCCGCCACTTGCGCCAATGTTGTTCGAGTTGGCCGGGGCAATCGCTCTCGGCTGGCTGATTCTAAGATATCTGATCCCGCCGCTCCGCAGGGCTTTCGCCTACAGCAAGCTTGCCAGCACATGCGGCTACCTGCCTGACCCGCCGACGCCGGGCGCCGTGCGCTTCCTGCGGCGGTTCGCCCGCTTCGTGTGCTTCATCCAGGTGGGGCGGATCGAGGTGGTCGGCAGGGAGAACCTCGACCATCAAGGCCCGGTGCTCGTGGCCCCCAACCACCCGCACTATGCCGACCCCGGCGTGATGGTGCTGGTCTTGAACTGTCCGGCGCGCTATATGGCTGCCCGCGGGGTGTTCCGCTTCGGCTTCGGAGCGGGAGCGCTGCTTGCCGGACCATGCGGAGCCTTCTGCGCGGACCTGACGCCTGGCAAAGGCGGACCGGCCCGCGAGGCGGCCGTCAGGGTGCTTGCCAGCGGGCAGAAGCTGGTCATGTTTCCGGAAGGCTGGGCGTACCTTGACGGCCAGCTCGGCCCCTTCAAGAAGGGCGCCGTGCGCATCGCCAGGGAGGCCGCCAGCCAGCTCGGCAAGCCGGTTTCGATTGTTCCTGTGCACCTGCGCTACGGGCGCTATCCGGGCAGCTGGATAAAGAAGCTCACACCGCCGCTCGAGTACCTGTTCGTGTTCCTGAACTCCTGGTACTACCGGCGGGGTGTCACCGTTGTCATCGGGCAGCCAATCTCGTCAAACGATCTGCCCGCCGACGACAGCGAGGCCACCGAGCTTCTGAAACAGCGCATCGTAGCGCTCGACAGGCAATAATAGTCAACCAGCGCTGCAGCTTGCCGCGGCAGGCCGCACCTGGACCTGAACAAGGAGACCCTCATGGGCAAACGCAATTCGCTCATCTCCCGGCTTTCGCTCGGGCTCTCCGTCAGCGAGAGCGCGGAGGCGGCGGCGTATCAGAAGGAGAAGCTGCGCCTGACGATCGCCTCTATCGCGGTCGGCTTCGCCTACATGACCGTCATGGCGTTCGCCGGCGGCTGGTGGCTCGACCGGCTCGTGCAGCCGCTTTCGGCCGGCAACCGCTGGCTCGAGCTTCTCGGCGTGGCGGGGCTCTTTGCCGCCGGCGCCGAGCTGGTCGGCCTGCCGCTTAGCTTCTACTCCGGCTTCGTCGTCGAGCACCGCTACCAGCTCAGCACCCAGACTCCGGGCGGCTGGATCGTCAAGCAGCTGAAGATGTACGCCCTCGCCCTCGCCATGGGCGCCCCGCTTATCGCCGGGCTCTACGCCATCCTCTGGACCACCCCCGCCTACTGGTGGCTCGTGGCCGCCGCGGGCTGGCTCGCGGTCACGGTGGTGCTCGGGCAGATCTTCCCCGTGTTCGTCGTGCCGCTGTTCTACAAGGTCACCCCGCTTGCCGACGAGGCGCTCATCGCCAGGCTCAAGGCCATCGCCGCCGGCACCGGGCTCAGGGTGACCGAAGTCGCCCGCCTGGGACTGAGCAAGGAGACGCGAAAGGCCAACGCCATGCTATCCGGCATGGGCGCCACCAAGCGCGTCATGCTCGGCGACACGCTGGTGGACAACTTCCAGCCGGAGGAGATCGAGGTCGTCTTCGCGCACGAGGTCGGGCACTACGTGCACCACCACGTGGTGAAGGGCATCATCGGCAGCTCCGTCGTCACCCTGGCCGGCTTCCTGGTCTGCGATCTCGTGCTCAAGTCGGCGGCTCCCGCCCTCGGGCACACGAGCTTCGCCGCGCCCAGCGCCCTGCCGCTGCTCATGCTCGTGCTGAGCGTATTCTCGTTGGCCATGGGGCCAATCCAGAACGGGGTCAGCCGCCACTTCGAGCGGCAGTCCGACTGGTACGCGCTCGAGCGCACGCGCAACCCCGAAGCCTACAAGGCCGCCTTCTCCCGGCTGGCGACGCTCAACAAGGCCGAACTCGACCCGGCGCGGCTCACGGTGATCATGTTCTACACGCACCCGCCGATCGCCGAGCGTCTGGCGATGGCGGACACGTGGGGCCGCACCCGGAGCCGCTCGCCGAAAGCCTGACCCTTGCCTCCACAAGGCGGTGCCAGCCGGCGCCACATTCACCAGGGTGAATGGGCGCCGGCTGCCTGCCCTTATTTTTACGCCTTCTCGATATTATCCTCTGTAGTATTAAATTGGAGACGGTTCGGCGCCGCCAGCAGATCTCGCCGCGGCGCATTGCCTGTGCCGGGCCCGTGAGGGCACTGGCAACAAGAGCCCCGGGGGTTTCGCGTCCCGCGCTTATGTCCGCAGATATCGTAACGCGCAGTCGGCGAGCATCGCCGCGCCGATCGGCAGGGCGTCCTCGTTTATGTCGAAGGTCGGGCTGTGCAGCGTCCGCTGGCTGCCGGGAATACCCGTTCCCAGCAAGAAAAACGTGCCCGGCAGCTTGTTGGCCATGAAGGCGAAATCCTCGGCACCCATGGCCTGGGGAACATCAATCACCGCCGCCGCGCCCAGCAGCTCCGCACAGCTTTCCCGCACCAGCCCGGTCAACCGCGGATCATTGACCAGGGCAGGCGCGTCGCAGGTAAAGTCCAGCGAGTAAGAGCCCCCGAAGGTCTCGGCGATGCGGCAGGCGTTTTCGATCTCACGGTGCAGCAGGTCCTGGGTCGACTTGCTGAGGTATCGTATCGTGCCGACCAGCACGACCTCTCCCGGAATGACATTGGGAGCGAAGCTCGATGATTTTACCCCTCCCACCGTGAGAATGGCCGGCTCAAGGGCCGACTTCCGCCGCGAGATAACCTGCTGCAGAGCCATGATCACCTGGGCGGCCAGCACGACCGTGTCTATGCCGGTTTCCGGAAAGGCGCCATGAGCACCCAGTCCCCGCAATGTTATCGTGAACGAGTCGCAGCCGGCCAGCAGCGAACCCTCCCTGACGCCGATTGTGCCGACGGGAAGCTCGGGCCAGACATGGAGAGCGAAAGCAGCTTCCGCCCCGTCGATGGCGCCGTGCTCCATCATCAAAGTCGCCCCGCCCTTGCCCTCATCGTTCACCGCCTCCTCCGCCGGCTGGAAGAGAACGCGCACGCAACCCTTCTCGGGAGGATTCTCGGAAAGCAGCATCGCCGCCCCCAGAGCGCAGGTCATGTGCGCATCGTGCCCGCAGGCATGCATGACGCCTTCGTTTAGCGACGCATACTCCACTTTGTTTTGCTCGCAAATGGGCAACGCATCCATATCGGCTCTCACAACCACGGTGCGCCCTTCGCCGAATTCAGCAGTTATGCCGTTTTCGGCAACACCGGAGCGCAGGCGGCAATTCAAACCGGAAAGGATCGAGATGAGAAACTTCGAGGTCTCGCGCTCCCGAAAGCTAAGCTCCGGATGCGAATGAAGGTGCCGTCGAAATTCGATTAGCTTCGACTTAAGTGCCTGAGCACGCTGCAACATTTTGCTGGTCTCATGTGTTCCGGTAAGCATAAGGCTGATCCTGAAAAACCGACCGAACTAAGATAGCACGCCGGCTTAAAGCATCCAGCGCTGCACTCGTGCCGACCCCGGTCCCCCGCTTTTCTTGCTTTCTTGCCCGATCCCACATGTGATAGGACTTTGGTTGCTCTTGCGGCGCACCTGAAATCGACAACCGCAGTCCTTCCCCGAAAAGCTGGCAGCAACGAACCCTAGCGCCCGCTACGTGAACAGTTGAGGCTGGAACGCAGGGGGGAAAATCCCCACCTTACAGGTAAGACTCTTTGAGCTTTTCCTTGGCCTTACAGCCCGATCTTCGGCAAGGTCGAGATACTCAATCACAGTTCCGTTTTTTCTTCGGATGTAACAGCCCCACAGCTATCTGAGTCCCTTCACCCGGCCACACTCTGCGCGCGCTGGCGTCCGGGGGAGGTCGTGCCTGGTGAGGAGGGTTCGGCCGCGCAAACCGATGGTTGCTTGGGCCGTTGTGACGGCACCGGACAGGAGATCTGTTTGACACAGCTCGTTATCGATGAGCTCGCCACCGCATGCGGTCGAGCCCGCTTTTCTGGTCGCGCCCGGAGACGATCGCCAGCGGACCTCATAGCCGGGCATTAGCGCCTGGCCGTGACGTCCTGGTTTTCGGTTCTGCAAGCGCGGCCCTCACTTCTCTATTAAAACTGGCTGCCCAAGCCTGGCTTGGGTGGTCGTCATCTTGGAGGATGACTATGTCACGCTTCACAGAACAACTGGCAAAGACCAGAAACATGGGCATCTGCGCCCATGTCGATGCTGGCAAGACCACCACGACGGAGCGGTTCCTGTATCACACGCGCTCGCACGGCAAGCACAAGATCGGCGACGTGGACGAAGGCAACACCACCACCGACTTCATGGTGCAGGAGAAGGAGCGCGGGATCACGATCCAGTCGGCGTGCGTGGATCTCACCTACCGGGACCACCGGATCAACCTGATCGACACGCCCGGGCACATCGACTTCGGCATCGAGGTCGAGCGCTCCATGCGCGTGCTGGACGGGATCGTCCTGGTCCTCTGCGCCAAGGGCGGCGTGCAGCCTCAGACCCGCACGGTCTGGCGTCAGGCCAACCGCTACCGCGTTCCCCGCATCATCTTCGTCAACAAGATGGACGCTACGGGCGCGGACTTCTACCGGGTGGTCGGGCAGATCGAAGGCGAGCTGAAGGCCAAGCCGGCCGTCATCGAGCTGCCGATCGGCAACGAGCGCGAGTTTCGCGGGGTGATCGATCTCCTCGCCAACAAGGCGCTCATCTGGGACGCTTCCGACGAGACGGGGGAAACCTTCGAGGTCGAGGAGATTCCCGCCGAGCTGGCCGAGAAGGCGGCTGCCTATCGCAAGACGCTGGTCGAGCTCGTCGCCGAAGGAGACGACGCCCTGCTCGAGCGCTATCTCAACGACGAGGAGATCACGGCCGCCGAGCTCAAGGCCGCCCTGCGCCAGGCAACGGTTCAGATGCGCCTTGTCCCGGTTCTCTGCGGGTCGGCCTTCAAGAACAAGGCCGTCCAGCCGCTGCTCGACGCGGTGGTCGACTACCTGCCGTCGCCACTCGATGTGGATGCCGTCAGAGGCACCACGCCCGACGGAACGGCGACCGAGCGCCGGACAAGCGACGAAGAGCCGCTGTGCGCGCTGGCGTTCAAGGTGGCGAACGACCCCGACCACGGCAACACCGTGCTGACGTTCGTCCGGGTCTACTCGGGCGTGCTCAAGGCGGGAAGCCATGTCTACAACTCGTCCAAGGACGGCAAGGAGCGGGTAAGCAGGCTGCTCAAGCTGCAGGGCGCCAGCCGCGAGGAAGTGGATGAGCTGCGCGCGGGCGACATCGGCGCCTGCGTGGGACTCAAGAACACGACCACCGGCGACACGCTCGCGGACGAGGAGAAGCCGATCCTGCTCGAGGGCATCACGACCACCGAACCGGTCATCTCGCAGGCCGTCGAGCCGAAAAAGCGGGACGACGCCGACAAGCTGGCCAATGCTCTTGCCAAGCTGTCCCTGGAGGACCCGAGCTTCCGCTTCGGCACCGACGCCGAAAGCGGTCAGCTCATCATCTCCGGCCAGGGCGAGCTGCACCTGGAGATCAAGGTGGACATCCTCAAGCGCACGTACGGCGTTGAGGTTTCCACCGGCATGCCTCAGGTGTCCTACCGGGAGACCGTGCGCGGCAAAGCCCCGGGTGTCGGCAAGTTCGTCCGGCAGACCGGCGGTCACGGCATGTACGGTCACGCGGAGATCGAGCTGGAGCCACTGCCCAAGGGCACGGGCTTCGAGTTCGTCGATGCTATCACCGGTGGTGTCATCCCCCGCGAGTTCATACCCAGCGTCGAGAAGGGCATCCGCGAGGCGCTCCAGCAAGGCGTCCTCGCCGGCTTCCCGGTAGTCGACGTCAGGGCGACGCTCGTGTTCGGCAGCTACCACGACGTGGACTCCTCCGATCAGGCCTTCAAGGTGGCCGGGTCGATGGCATTCAAGGACGCGTTCCTGAAGGCCCAGCCCGTGCTCCTCGAGCCGGTGATGGAGGTTGTCGTCGAAGTGCCCGAGAAGTTCATGGGCGAGGTGATCGGCGACATCTCATCCCGCCGGGGCAAGGTGGTCTCCACCGACATCGAGAACGGGACGGCAACGGTAACGGCCCACGTGCCGCTGTCGGCGCTGTTCGGCTACGCCACTGTCCTGCGTGGAAAGACACAGGGGCAGGGCGTTCCCAACATCCAGTTCTCGCATTACGAGCCGGTGCCGCGCGAGCTGTCCGAGGAGATCATCTCCAAGGCCCGCCGTTAGGCCCGGCTTACCGAGCAGACGATCCGAGCGCCGGCGGTGCAGCCACCGCCGGCCCGGATCCCTGCCCGCTTCCTGCCTCCGGAGTCAAGACCGGCGGCCGGCGATCCCCGGCGGGGTCGCAGAAAGGACAACTCATGGTCAAGAAGACTGGTGATTTGCAGGTGGGGGACGTCGTCGAGTCCCCCGAGTTTTCGTTGGGCGCGCAACATTCCCGCTTCGACAGGGATCTGCCGATCGAGGTCGGGCTTCCGGGAAGACCGCGCGACTTCACCGACGCCACGGATCACACCCGCGCCGGCGCCAGGTTCATGGTCATCCACACCATGGTGGAGGGCCACGTCGTCATCCAACAGAGCCCGAACGACTACTGGACCCGCGTCTACGCCAAGCGCCTGTGTCCCGACGGCAGCTTCGACCCCAACGGCGAGGTGATCACCTTCACCGACGCAGCGGGCATCGACACGGTTGCCTGCGTCGGCCGCATTTCCATGACCTTCCAGCCTCTCGCATAACGCTGCTGCGCCGGTTCTGGCAGCGGCACCACATAAACCTCAAGCCGGGGCGAGCCCCCGGCGACTCTTCGATGAGGAAAGGAGACCTATGACCAACGATGCACTGGAAACAATCGTAACCGCCCTCTGTCGCGTCAGCCGCTTGCGGTCGACCTTCGAGCATTACGCCGGACTTGTCGACCTCGACACCGTCGGGCAGAGCAACGAGCGTCTCACCCAACTGGTGCACGGTGAAACGGAGCTGTCCGAGGCCGGCATTCAGTCCGCGCTCGATCGCGTGGACGGCGAGGCTCTCACCGCCCTGGATACGGCGCTGGACGAGGTCCGCAAAACTCGCCGCGAGTACGACAGGGCCGCCGCAGGCGCCGCTGCCCGAGCTTCCCGCCACGCCTGCCGCGCCAGAGATCTAGTCCTCCTGGCGCTGCGCGTCGTGCACGCGGAAGACCAAGCCACCCGTTGATAGAGCGGAGGCGAGAGTTCACGCGAACGGCATCGACTCCCTCGGAGTTTCCCCAACCGACTGGAGCTCATACTTTCCGGCGAAACGCACCGGGCATCGCAACAAGGTGTCGTCCCACGGCAGAAGGGCCGGCAAGTAATTCGTGGCCGACCGCCAACGCTGGTCGGCGAAACAGCACACTTCCTGAGCAGCGAGGACCGGCAGACGACCACGTTTGCCGTGCGCTTCTGCTGCTCTTTTTTCTCCTTTTAGATACGATTGTATATAGTATTCTCAGAGAGCAAAAAAGAGAAAGAGGCACGGGAAGCCGGGCGTGATGCCGGCTTCCCGCCGCCTTCTCGAAATATCACCGACCCGGGCGTCCGGGCCGGCCGCAGGCAACCTTTCGATTTACCTGCGGCCGGGCGCCCGCGGCCTTCAGCGGACCTCGTCGACCAGCTTGAGCTGCTTCGACTCGGCGGCATTGAGCCACCAGTCCTTGTGCTCCGAGCGGTCCTTCAGGTCCTGGACCGTAAGGGCCGAGCGCGGGGCGGCCATGACCGGCAGAAGCTGCGCTTCCAGCCGCTGCATGTACTCCTGCTCGTCCTGCATCTCGCTGTTGCCACCCTCGAACATGGTGCTCGCGCGGTGGATGAGGAAGCGGGCGTTCTCGCCCATCACCCGGTGGTCGCCCACCTGGGACAGGAAGCCGCCCATGGAGGCCGCGTAGCCGAGGATGTAGGTCGTCACCTTCTTGCCGGTCTGCGCCTTGATCTCGTTGATTACGTTGATCAGGGCGGCACCGTCGACGACGCTGCCACCGGGCGAGTTGATGAACAGGTCGATGTCACCCGGCTGGTTGGCGAACTGCTGCATCGCCGTCTGGGCAAGCAGGCAGAGCCCCGGCTCGACCTCGCCGAAGAACAGGAAGCTGTTGTTCTTGACGGACTGCGCCGCCACCTGCTCCTCGTTCATGCGCCCGAGCCCCGCCTCGGCCAGCTCCTTGCGGAGCTGCGCCTTCTTCAGGCGGACGTCCAGGCTGTCCGTCGGCAGCGACTCCACCACCGGCAGGCCGGACCTGGCCGGGGCCGGGATGACGACGCCGACGCGGTCGACCACACCGAGCTTGAGCGCCTCCTCGGCGTCGATGTGCCAGGTGCGCTTGTAGGCGGTGTGCTCCTTGATCTGCTCCATGGTGATCCGGGAGCGGTCGGCCAGGAGCTGGCGGCCGTGGGTCTCGACCTCCTGGAAGAACTTGAGCAGGTCGCCCATGTCCGCGGTGTTGCCGCGTCCGGCGCGGAAGTCCTGCTCCTGCAGCTCGATCCAGCTCGAGGGCGTGATCACGCGCTCGTCGGCGGCCTGCATGAGGATGGCACCGTGGATGGTGGTACGACCGGTGACCTGCATGGTCACCTTGTGGCCGGCCTGGCGCATCCAGCGGACGTAGTCGTAGACAGCCATCGTCTGGATGAACGAGCCGTCGAAGAGGTTGAGCCCCAGGTGAATGGGGGTCTTCGTCGCGCTGTCCTTGTCCAGCCGGCGCCAGAAGGCCATCGCCTGAATCGCGGTGGCGGCCATCTGCGGGTCGAGCTTGCCGACCAGGTTGAGCTGGCGGGCGAACTGCCAGGTGGCCAGGAGCTCTTCCAGCTTCAGCTCAGCCTCGAGCGCCTCCCCGTTGAGGGCGGCAATCTTGGCTTCCATGATCTGCCGTTCGAGATTCTCAGTGCTCGGGGCGTTGGAAGTAGTCTCAGACATGGTAGTGACTCCTCGTCTTGAAAGTTTCGGGCGGGATTGCCCATTTGACAGAACTGACCGGACCTCGACCGGACGCCAACGCCTGGCCCCGCGACAAAGATCCGGTAGAAACGTGTCCACAGGCACAACAGGCGGGTCCGCCGCCACCGCCAGGGCGAAGCACGACGGAAAGCAGGCTTGCCTTCCCACGACGCCCGCAAGGATCAGCGAGCGCTCTCCTGGAGCCTCACCAAACCCTGGCTGGTGGCGCCGGTTGAGTAATAGCCCAGACCTCTCGGCCAAAACACGCCCGAGAGAAGAGCTTTCTTCTCACACTGCGTTCAAATGCAGAGGGCATGAGCTTTTGCTTAGAAGGCCTGGCTGATCACTCGCGGGAATGAATTGACATGGACATGGCCTTAATGTACTCATGCGCGAGCTGCGCAAGCAAGGTCGCCGGGCGATAAGCCAAAAGCCCGAAACACGCCGCAGCGCGAGCCCTCCCGGATGCGCCGCCGCTCACCCGGCGCCGGCCGGGGCGGGTGCGGAAAATCCCCCTGCAGCCGCCTCGGTCGGCTGCTGTGGCATCGCGCAATTGCGCTAACAGGCAGGCGGGGCAGCGGGCTCTACGTAGGGCGGCCCCTGCTTTCGTAGTCTCCCCAATGACATAGCGGACATCCATGCATAGACTGGGCCGTACTCAGCAGGCAGCGCGGCGCGGGACTCTCAATCCAGGTCATGCCCAACCCACTCGAACACAACAGCGAGACCGACTCCGCCGCCGGCGGCAGCCCCAGCGTCGGGCAAAGTCTTCTCAATGAATGGCACGCGTTCTCCCACGGCCTGGCCGACACCCCCGGGGCGATCAAGGATGCGGCCGTCAACGCCTGGGACCACAAGGGCGCCAGCCTGTTTCAGGTCGGCGTCAGCGTCGCCGCCGGCCTGGGCATCGGGCTGCTCTCGAGGGAGGCGGGACCGCTCGGGCTGGCCGTCCGCGGTCTGGGCGCCGCCCTCGGGGCCTCCTTCATCTATGACGGAATCAGGCCGTGGCAGGACACCTTCAGCCAGGCGTGGGACGCCAAAAACCAGGCCCAGCTTGACCGGGCCAGCAAGAGCTTCGCGCACCAGTTCGGACAGTTCACATTTGACGCCGCCATCATGACGCCGGGGGCGATGGCCGGAACCTTCGCCGGGGCCAGACTGAGCATGCCGGCTCTGAAGGATGTGCGCGTGAGCGCCCCCGAGATCCTGAAAGGCAGCAGCGGCAAAGCCATGACCGAGGCCGGCGAATCAAGCGCCCAGGCCGCCGCCGATGCAGCACCGCCGCCGGAGGTCGTCCCCGAGGCCCCCGCCAGGCCGCAACAGGCACGCTACCGGTATGTGCAGCTCAATCCTTCGCCGGAGGCGAGCAATCCCCGCTTCGACTTCGGCGTCGAGGTAACGGAACCCCGGCTGCTCAACGGTCAGCCCAACCTCGATCATCACGGCTCGCGAACGGCTGCCGACATGCCCAGCGCCGCCGAGCAGGCTCTGGTTCTGCCGGCAGATCAACTGCCGGCCCACCGGGCGACCCTGGCCACGATCAATCCCGACCTCGACTCCGTGACGGCCATGGCCGTTCTGGCCAACAGGTTCGAGGGGCGGGCGGTCAATGAGGTCATCGTCCGCGAGATAGGCCGCCTGGACAGGGGGCTGCCTCCGACCGAGCTGTCCGCGGATCCGTCCCTGAAAGACCAGATAAACGCCATGCGCCGCAAGGTGCGGGAGAGAGACGACCTGCACTGGAAGGTGTTCTTCGCCCAGAGGGTGCTGGACGGTTCGGCAAAGATCGAGGACGTTCAGCGCATGGCCTATGAGCAGCGGAGCATCAACCGTGACATCCGCGCCAGGCTGGATCGCGAGGTGAAGCCGGAAGTGGTAGTGCCCGGGAAGCTGGCTTTCGTGCAGTCTGACAACAGGATGGCCATTAGCTACGGCTACCGCCACGCCCCGGTGGTTGTCCTCCAGCAAGAGACGCCGCGTTTCAGCCGTTTCTCGGTGGGCGCCGAGGACGGCAACCCGGCCGGACGGTACCTGGGCCGGGCGCTGCGCGAGCTGAGAAGCATAGAGCCGGGCTGGGGAGGGCGTCCCACCATCTTCGGCTCGCCGCAGGATCGCAACACCGAGCTTTCCCCCCAGCAGGTGCTCGATGTGGTGAAGAAATACGTCGACCCGCCCGCCTACAAGCGCTACCTCTGGAACATAAGCGACTACCTGACCGAGCGCCGGCCCTTCAAGTGGTTCGTGAGCCAGCACTGACAGCCCTGCTAGAATCAACTTGTCCTGTCGAACCGGCGCGCGGGCATGTTGAGCTTTCACGTAATCACGCTGTTTCCCGATCTGATCGAGACCTACTGCTCGACCAGCATAATAGGCCGCGGCGTTGAGGCGGGCCGGATCGCGGTTGCGACCGTCAATCCCCGCAACTTTTGCACCGACAGGTACCGCAAGGTGGATGATACCCCATATGGTGGCGGCGCCGGCATGGTCCTCAAGCCGGAGCCGTTTTTTGCGGCGGTGGAGTCGGTGGAAAGGAAAAGCGATTCGCCGGTGCTGCTGATGACGCCGCAGGGGCTGCCCTTCAAGCAGGAGCTGGCCGAGTCGCTTTCCGGATGGCAGCACATCGTGATCATCTGCGGGCACTACGAGGGGTTCGATGAGCGCATTCGCACACTGGCCACCCATGAGGTGAGCGCCGGCGACTTCGTGCTCACCGGCGGCGAGCTGCCCGCCCTGATCGTGATCGACGCGGTATCGCGCCTGGTGCCGGGTGTGGTCGGCAAGCCGACCTCTCTGTACCGGGAGTCTTTTGTGGACGGCCTGCTGGAAGGTCCTCAGTACACCAAGCCGCCCCTCTTTCGAGGCATGGCGGTGCCCGAGATCCTGCGCTCCGGCAACCACGAGGAGGTGGCCCGCTGGCGGCGGCAACAGGCGCTCAAGCGAACGCTGGAGCGCCGGCCGGATCTCATCGCCAGGGCGGAATTGAGCGAGTCCGATCGCCGGTTTCTCCGCGAGCTGGGCGAGGACTCCTGCGCCGCGGACTAGCGCCTTATGACCTTGCCGTAGAGCCCGGTAGTGACATCCCGGGTCTCCGTGTTTATCAGGCCTCGCCCGGCCGCCGGCGCCAGGGCGGATCCCGTAGCCCTTTCTCCCGGCCCGCCGCCCCGTCCGGCGGTCGCCCGGGCGCCGGAAGGACCGCCCCACGATCCAGTCCTGGCCTGCGCCAGCACGCCGGGCTTGAGATCGAGCTTCTTAGCCTTCGCCACCAGCGGCTGCGGCCGTTCGGCATCGCCGCCGGAAGCCGGGGAAGATGCCGGGCCGTCTTCCGAAAAGTTCCTCACGTACAGATTGGTGCCGACCGGGTTCAACCTGACGCCGCTCAGGCTCGGCTGCAAAAACTGCCGCTCAAGGTTGGCCGCCGATTCCTCAATAGCCAGACGCTGCCGGGCGGCAAAGGCGGCGGCGTCTTCCGCGCTGCGGCGGGCCGCCTCCAGGGCCAGAAACGAGTCGTGCTGGGCTCTGGCTCTAGCTTCAGCAATCTCCGCCGTCCGCGGCACAAGGATGTAGTGCCCGCCGCCCGTGTAATAAATTGCCGGGTTTGCTTGCAGGAAAGCGATGTAACGGCTGGCGCTCTCGTTGATGGAGGCTGCTACGAGCTGGCCGGTTCTCATGTTGTCGCTGGCGCGGAGCTGCCCCTCCTGACCGATCATGGTGCCCTTTTCCGTCACCTGCTCTCGTATCTGGGACACCATCCGGGCGACTGCCTGCCTGCTTTGCTGCCCGTTCTGATCCGCGCGCAGCGCCTGCAGGCAATACTCGGCCAGCTGGCTGTGCGGTCGGGCCAGACAATAGGCGATCTTGTATTCCTGCAGCGACTCGCCACGCTGCCCGAGGTTGGCCAGGCAGTTGGCCAGATAGTAATGGGCTGTGGCGTCGTTATAGTTGTCCTTCACCGCGGCCAGAAAATCCGGCAGGGCATCCAGGTACCGGGCCTGACCGTAGGCGCTGATTCCCCGCGGCAGATGGCTGGTTGTCCCGGCCGCCCGGGCGGCCTGGACAACCAGCCAAACGGCAAGGACAGCCCCCAACGAGCTGCCAAGCCAAGCCGTGGAATTCAACCTCATAAGCCGTGCCCCCGACTTTTCGCCCAACAGGAGCCGCCATCGGCGTTTTGCACTCTGGCGACGTACGTTGCTCCTTTATGTTCCGCGAAAGAAAGGCCCTGCCCTTTCATTCTCCCACCCCTCTTGGCAGGGTTCAAGCCCTTCAGTTTCCCTGAAGCAGCATGCGCTCGATATCTGACCGCTCCTGCCTGACCTGCTGGAGCTGCCGCTCGGTCTGAGCCTGCTGAGCGCTGCTGAATGCCCCACCGTACCCCTGCGGCGCCGCCCCTGCTCTCGAGGCGCGCGCCGCTGCAGGAGCGACTCGCGGCGCCCGGCGCACCAGGATATCGGAATGGCGCGCCACCGTCGGCGAGGCGACGGACGGCGTGCGCAGCTCGGTGATCGAGGCGACCAGGGCGCCGATGAGCCCGAGCTGCTGAACCTGGGCGAAGCTCTTGTGATCGACGATATCGTACTTGGCCCCCAGGCTGACCAGGTCGTCATCAAGGCTCTGCAGAACCTCGGCCCCCTCGGCGCCGTCACCAACCTGCAGAAAGGTGATGGAAACCTGGTTGGGATCCACCATCAGCCTGGTGGCGTCAATGAGCACGTCGGCCAGGGCCGGCGGGTCATTGGGCTCTCCATCGGTGATCACGGCGACGGCCAGCGGTCTCGCCTGGCGCCCGCGGGACAGGTAGTCGCTGAGAATCGATTGCAGCGGTCGCTCTGTTCTGGTGCCGCCGCCCGGCGTGTTGGTCTCGAATATCTGCCGCACGTCGTCGACGGTGACGTTGTTGTGCACCTCGTAGTCGTTGGCGAACACCGCCACGGTAAGTCCTTGCTGCAAAACCGGGGCGGTGGTTCGCGAGAGATTTTCAACCTGTTGCGCGCACCACTGCCAGCGGGTCGTCGGCCCGGGGCAGTCGGGGGTGGCCATCGACCCGGAGCGGTCGATTACGATAGCCACCTCCCGCCCGGAGAGAATCTGGAGCTGCTGCTGGAGCGTTGCTGCCGCCACCGAGCCATTCAGCGCCGTCCCGGCAGCCTGCGCCGCCAGCGCCTTCTCAGCGCACGGCTTGCAAGCCCCGGCCTTCAGCCACGTGTCGCTCAGGTTTGCTTGATACATCTTGCTGCCGCGCTGGAGGATAAGGGAGGTCGTGTTGCCGTTGACGCTGCCGTAGAGAATTCGATCGCCGGCGGCCAGGCCGCCAATCAGCGCCGGGCTGCCCGGGGCGACGCGGGTTACTTTGGCCGGCAGAACGGCTTTGCCGCTGGAGGCGAACTCGAATCCCAGAGACCGAGCCTTCTCGGCGGTCAGCTCCCAGCCCGATGGCGCACCGCCGGTGGTATAGGCGCTGGCGTTGACCTCACCGTTGAGCCTGGCCTCACCCCGCGCGTGTTTGGCCGGGGCAGGTTTCCTCGCCTGTTGCTGGGCAAAGGCCGGCACGATCATTGCCAGCATTAGCACCACAAGCAACAGCCAGCGCGGCACGGGAGCGACCTCTCCTCAGGGTTTCATCACTTTACCGTAGACTCCGGTGCTGGTATCACGAGTGGCCGTGTTGATAAGGCCGACCCCTGCAGAGGGCTGCCCCATCCAGGGCTTGCCGCCGCCGAGGCTGCCGTGTCCCGCTTTCGCCCTCGCACCGGACAGAGCGCGGCCGGCCCCGCCCGGCGCCCCGCCGGTCTGTCCGCCGGGAGGCGTCAGTCTTTTCGGCGTGGCAACCAGCTGCTGCGGCAAGTTGTCGCCGCTGCCGCCGGGGTTGCCCGAGTCGCCCTGGTTCGTCTCTGACGGCACAAAGTTTCGCACGTACAGGTTCGTGCCCTCCGGGTTCAATCGAACCCCGCTCAGGCTGGGCTGGATAAACTGGCGCTCCAGGTTGGTCGCCGATTCCTCCAGGGACAGCCGTCGCTGGGCGGCAAGATTCATGGCCGCCGCCGCGCCGCTCTGCGCCTGGCGCATGATCGCGATCTGCTCGGCCTCGGCTTGCGCCCTGACTGCGGCTATCTCCTGCGAGCGCTGGCGAACGCGGTACCTCCGGTACCGGCCGCCGTAGTAATAGGCGATCGGATTGGCCCTCAAAAACTCCGTGTACCGCTGCGCTTCCTGTCGTACGTCATCCACCGCCTGCTGGCCGTCTCTTATGGCCGCGTGAGCATAGTTCTGACCGTCTGCAGCCACGATGCGCTCCCGGTCGTTGACCTCATCGTTTATCTGTGACACCATCTGCGAAACGGCCTGCTTGTTGATCTGCTTGTTCTGATACGTGTCAATCGCCAGTCGACAAAAGCTGGCCATCTGGCTGTGAGGCGGGCAGAGGCAGTAGGCGATCTTGTATTCGTTCAGGGCCTCGCCGGGTTGATTGAGCTGAGCCAGCGAGCTTGCGAGGTAATAGTGGGCGGTGGCATTATCGAAATTCTGGCGTATGGACGCCAGGCAAGATTGAACAGCCTGCAAATACTGTCCCGAGTTGTACGCCTGCACAGCTTGATTAACATTGTCGCTTGCGGAAGCGGCCGGCGCACCGGGCACGATCGTGGAAAGAACGGCGGCCAGCAGCAGCAGGGCTGTCGCGGCGAACCAGCTCAAAGGGCGCGGGGACCGCTGCTCCACATCGACACGGCCCCGGTCAGCCATTCCGCTCAGCCGCTCGGCCACCACACCCTCTCCCCCTGCTGGAACATTCTTGATCATACCCCGAGCCGGCCGGTTGTCACCGGTTGCCGGTGCTCCAGGCAGGCGGCTCTTGGGGGCTCAAAAAGTGAAGTAACGCATAAGCCGGGTTCTGTCTTGTGACCGTCATCTTTCTGGGAGCCCGGTTACCCGGACCCTCTAGCGGCATCGGCACCTCAGGATGGCGGGCCACCATTGCCCTGAGATATACCTTCGCCTTGCACCTTCAGCGGGGTTTACCTAGCCAAGGCCTCTCGACCTTGCTGGTGACGCTCTTACCGCACCGTTGCACCCTTACCTTTTTAACCGCTCCGGGGTCTTGCGACCCCTTCGCTGGCTAACGGCTCCGCCGGGCTTCGGAATCTTCGTCAGAATCCTCCGCCCCGCTTGCCGCGTTCCGAGGAACGAAAAGGCGGTCTACATTTCTGTGGCACTATCCTCACGCTCACGCGCACTGGGCGTTACCCAGCAACCAGCCCTGTGGTGCCCGGACTTTCCTCATCCTTGCGGACGCGACGGTCTGCGTTACTTCGGGTTTATTATACCGCGCCCGGATAATGCTGACCGCAGCCTACATAGCGGGGCTTGGCCAGGGGCGCAACACTTTTTCAGCCGCATGAGAATTTGCACAGCGGCTCTGCCCGAGATCCTTTCCGAGCGGGAATTTTGGGAAAAAACGCCCGCTGCCATCCTTGCCTGCCGCGAGGGCGGGCCGCGCCGGCGGCCGGCACGCGAGCCGGCCGCCGATCTTCAGTATTGCTTTTGATTTCAGCTTCTGTGTAGGTTGCACTTAACTATTCTCCCCTCATAAGTCATAAGAGACCAGAAACCGAGCCGCCAAACCAAAACTACACCAACGCTTCGGTCAAATCTCTTCTGCCCAACTGAGCAGCGCTGTCGGTTTGTCTTGCCGCCAGCGCTGGGTGGTCATGCACTTCCGTCCCGGGGGAGGACGCAGTGACGTTTAACAAATGGAGGAAACTCTGTATGCAAAATGTCTTTAACCAAAATCAAGACAGCCAGATGGCTGCGTTGCTCGAAGGCTTCATGCCGATCAATCTCAAACCCCGCTCGGTCGTGAGCGGTGAGGTCATCGCCATCACCCCGGAAGGTGCCTGGGTCGATCTCGGTCAAAAGGCCGACTCGCTCGTGTCACCCGACGAGGTGGAGCGCTACGGCTTGACGGTAGGCGACCGCCGGAACTTCCTGGTCGTCAGCGCGCCTGACGAGAACGGCTCGGTCGACCTGTCGGTCGGGCTGGCCCGGGCATGGGACAACGTCCAGCTCGCGTTCAACGGCAATACGACCATCAGCGCCCGCATCAAGGGTCTGGCCCAGGCGCGGGGCAGCGAGCACGTCGCCGGCCTGCGAGCCGAGGTCGACGGGCTCCGCGCCTTCATCCCCTCGTCCCAGGTGGAGCGTCGTGGCGCCTACCTCCGCGATCTCGTCGGCAAGACGATCTCGGTCAAGGTGCAGGCGGTCGACTTCGCCAAGGGCGAGATCGTGCTCAGCCAGAAGAAAGCTGCCGAAGAGACTCGCGCAGCCGCACTGGCGGAGCTGGCATCCGGCCAGAGCGTCGTTGGCACGGTCACCAATGTGACCGACTTCGGCGTCTTCGTTACCATCCCTGGCGGCTTGAGCGGGCTTGTCCACAAGTCGGAGATCACCCTCGATCGCTCGGCCGGCAAGCAGCAGCTCGCCGAACTCATGCCCGAGGGCAAGCAGTTCGAGCTGTCCGTGCTCTCCGTGGACACCGAAACGGCCCGGGTCTCCCTGAGCCTGATCGGCATCAAGCGGCAGAAGCTCCTGAGCACCCTGAGCAAGGGTCAGGTGTTGACCGGTCGCGTGGCGCGCATGGTGAGCTTCGGCGCCTTCATCGAGCTCGATGGGTGCCTGGACGGGCTCCTGCACAACCACAACTTGGGCGGCAAGGGCAAGTCCGCCGCTGACCTGCTCACCATCGGTCAGAGCGTTGAGGTGTGTGTCCTCAACGTCAACCCCGAGAGCAGCAAGGTGTTGCTCGGACTCAACCAACCGGTCCAGGCTTAGGCAGCTCACTCCTTGACGGCGCACTCGGGTCCGATCCCTGAGGCGCAACCGAGGATGAGGACGTCTGGACGCTAGTGCAGAAAGGTGCACAGCCATGCCGCTCGCTCCTACAAGACCAGAATCAGAGGCGCAGACGGGCGAATCATGCCTTGTTCTGCGCCTCTATTCGGGTTGACCGATGATCTGGATCCGGCATCAAAAAAATTTCGCCGCCATATACGTGTCTATATAGTATACCGGGTTTGCAAAAAAAGCTTTCCACTGGCCGTCGCCCTGTCGGCCGGTCGCGGTTTTTCAGCGCCCTGATGGCCGGTTCCGCTATCCGGTAGATGAGCGCGATCGCCACCAGAAAGGCTATGCCGGCGGGAACCTGTAGACCGAGTATTTCCATGGGTACCTCGCGTTCGCGTGCGGATTTGCCTCAGCACGCGGATCGGTTCGGCTCTTCGATCTAAAAAAGAGCCGGAGATCGAGGAAAAGTCGGCCGGGGAGCCGCCCGCAGGCGGACATCCCCGGCCGGAGTATCGACTTGTTGACTCGGCCTGGCTTACTGCTTGGCCGGCGCAGCCGCGGGTGCCGCGGGCGTAATCGTCTTCACCGCCAGCGCCTCCATGATCTCCTGCCGGATGGAGCCCACGCCGGTCGGGCTGCCCGGGATGAAGATCGTGTTGCTGTTGCCGGTCTTGGCCAGCGCCTGCAGGGCCTCGAAGTACTGCGTCATCATCAGCATGTTGATGATCGTCTCCTCGGAGACGGTCGGGTACGCAGCCTTCAGGTCCTCGACGGACTTCTTCATGCCGTCGATGATCGCCAGGCGCTGCTGGGCGATGCCCTCGCCGTACAGCTTATCGCTGTCGCGCTTGGCTTCCGCCTGCTTCACCGCAAGCACCTTGGCGGCCTCGCCGCGGGCGTTGGCAGCCTCCTGCTCGCGCTGGGCGGCGTTGATGTCGTTCATCGCGGCCTTGACCTTGGCGTCGGGCTCGACCTCGGTGACGCTGACCTTGACGATCTCGTAGCCGAACTCGGCCATGTCGGCGGTGAGCTCGGTCTTGACCGCCTGGGCGATCGCGTCCTTGGAGTCGAACACCTCGTCGAGCGTCTGCTTCGGAACCTGCGAGCGGACGACGTCGAAGACGAAGGTCTCGATCTGGGTCTCAGGCTTGGCGAGCTTGTAGTAGGCGTCCGCCTCCTTGCCGTTCTTGACCTGGTAGTTGACGGCGACGCTCACGCGCACCGACACCTTGTCCTTGGTGATCGTGTCGACGGCCACCGGGTGCTGCTGCACCTGCAGGTTGATCGTCTCGCGAACGCTGTCGATGTAGGGGACCTTGAAGTTGAGACCGGCGTGCGCGGTCTTGAGGTATTTGCCGAAGCGCTCGATGATCTTGACCGTCTGGTTGCTGACGCTGAAGAGCCCGAGCTTGAGGGTGATGATGCCCATCAGGATCACGAAGCCCGTGAGCACGTAGGTCAGGATTGTACCGATTTCCATTGAGTTGCTCCTTCTTGCCGCTGTGCGGCAGAGTGCTTGCATTGGCGGCTGCCGGTCGGCAGCCACAGAGCCGAGGCATTCGCCCCGAACGTGACTGGCGCCCACACCCCTGCTGCGCAATGCCTTCGTTCTCGCCCGGCCGCACGAATCACGCTCTTGCCCTGTCCCGCGAGCGAGACATTTGAATCAACCGATGAGGCAAGCAAAACTGTGACTGGTGCTGGGGTGTGCCTGAAGATGAGAACTGGGGTCGAGAACAGTGTTGACCCTAGAGATGAGCAGTGGCCAGAATCAACTTCTAAACAGGTGTTGTAAAGACCGCGCAATCTTCCCGCCGGCGCCGTTTCTCACCCTGCCCGAACCCGCGGCCCGCTGAGGACCCAGCCGGCGGACGTTGAAATGAGAGGGATTTCCACTGCTGGCGCCGATAGCGCCGGTTCGTGCCGCTTGCGCGAGCCCGGCAAGCTCTTCTTTCGTCGGGTGGGTCACGGCATGGACGACACTGCTGGCGATACTACCCGGCAGTCCCATGATCTCGTGAAGCCGGTCCGGTCAAAAGTGGCTCGGCGAATCAGCCTGTGTGCCGGTGGGTTTATCCGGTGACATAGTAAGCCCTCCTTAACGCGCGCCAATCTGCTTGAGCACGTGTCCATTCGGCACATCGCTTTTTTTGGACAGGAGAGCGGTTTTTTAGTTGCCAAACAGCTTGCGGAGCTTGGCATCTATTATTACGAGCGGCGGGCAGATGATCGATTCCACCGCCGCGGTGACCGGACGCTGCCTGATGTGGTTGCCGACATCAGCCGGCGTGGATGCCACCTCGGCGGCACCGGCGGCAACCGCCCTCGCTGCCGCCCCTATCTCCTTTTTGTTCTCCTTGATCAGCTCGCGACCGACGATGCCGCCTGCGGTCGCGCCGGCGCCTGCCGCGGCAGCCACGACAATGGCGTCAGCGCCGACACCCGGGTTGCCTTCGGCGGGCTCATTGGCCGGCCCGCCGCCGGGATGATTTTCCTTTTGCAGAAACGCGGCCTTGCGCGCGACCTCGGCAGCAGCTGCCCCGGCGACCCCGCCGGCAAGAACTCCTACCCCGTTGACGGCCCCGGCTCCGGCGGCCATCATCAGCTCAAGGGCCTGGTTAATCATCCTCGATTCCGCGTGAGCCTCAACGCGGTGCGCTTGAGCATCGCGGTCCTCACGCGCGGCGGCCTTCTTGTCCAGATCGTCAATAGGTGGTGTGGGCATTGGCGGTATCTCCTTGAAACGTGTCGTACCGTCCAGCCCTGTCCGTCTCTATACGGTGCGGGCGGTTTTTGGACACGAGCGTCGCTCGCTGATCTGGCCTAGTCGTATACGCCAGGTGAAGCGCATTCAATTGAAGCGGCGGCTTGCCGCCTTGTTCCGCGACATGCGCATTTCTTAGAGTTATTGCATTCACCCTGTTACTTACTGTCTCCACCGGAGCGTTTATAGAGCCAGAGCACCCGTCAAAGAAAACCCTCGTCCAGTCGAGAAGAACAGGTGCGCTCCGGCTCGGGAAGGAGCTCGTTATGATCTTGCGTCGGGCACGCTTGCGCAAAGCGCTGCCTGCTCTGATATTTCTTGCTGCCCTCATCGGCGCGGCCGCCTGGTTCTGGGAGATCCGCCTGGAACACGAGCGGCAACAGGAAACGGCAAACCTAAACGGCCGCTTCTTGCAGACCACGCCTTTTGTGGCCGGAGTCAACTATCCGTGGCTCATGTACGGGGGCGACTTCGGCGGCAATGCCTGGGGACACTACGGCGTCTCGCGCCCGGAAAGCACCCGCATCGTCGACGACGATTTCGCGTACCTTGAGAAGCACGGTGTCAAGTTCGTGCGCTGGTTCGTCTTCTGCGACGGGCGCGCGGGGCTCAAATACGATCCGTCCGGTCAGGTGGCCGGGCTCGGCGATCACTTCTACGATGACCTGGACACCGCCGTCGCCATCGCGCACAGCCATCACATCTCGCTGGTTCTCGTGCTTTTCGACTACAAGATCTTCGATCAACCGGTGAGCGTGGGAGGGGTTCAGCTCGGCGGGCACTCGCGGATCGTGAGCGACCCTGCCGTGCGGCAGTCCTTCCTGGACAACGCTCTGAAGCCGATCCTCCAGAGATACGGAAACAGCGGAACGATCATCGCCTGGGAGGTCATCAACGAGCCGGAATGGGCGATGAAGATCCCTTTCAGACGGCACATGCCCTCTGCGGTGAGCGTTGAGGTCATGCGGCAGTTCGTCGAGGAGTCCGTCGACTACGTTCACAGATATTCGGCTCAGGTCGCCACCGTCGGCAGTGCCGAACGGCGCCTTCTCTACTTGTGGAAGGGAACGAACCTGGACTTCTACGAGTTCCACTGGTATCCGACCATGGAAAGAGGCGAGCCGCTCGATGTTCCGGTCGCCGACCTCCACCTGGACAAGCCTTGCATCGTAGGCGAGTTTCCCAGCGCGGATGCGCGCCGCGGCGCAGGCGCTTACCTTAACACCTATCTCAAGGACGGCTATGCCGGCGCCTTTGTCTGGAGCTACCGGGCAACCGACCGCTTCACCAACTTCCCGAAGGCGGCGCCGGATCTGGGACAATGGCTCAACAACCATGCCAGACAGGGCCGTTCCGCGAGCTTCTCCGCTATCGCGCCCGGCCTCGGGCAATGGTTCAAGGAGCATCCTCCCGCAACCCGGCGATGATGCTCCCGAGGCAAAAGGCAGCCACAAGTTCGGATGCCATCCGACGCAGTACCGTGGCTGCCTGGCGCCCCGCGCAGTCCCGCCCTTTATTCTGGCGCTAATTCCTACTTTAGTTTATAGTATGAATCCAGCGAAGTAAAAAGTAGCGAGGGCGACCGGTATTGTCGATGCTCGAGGCAATTGACAATACCGCTCGCCCTCAGCGAATAGTTTGCCCTGATTCGGGCGCCAGCAGCGACAAGCAAGCGGCAGCAGGCGATTCCAGCTCAGTTGGCACTACCGGTTCGGCACCGGCGCCGGTGGCATTTCGCCGTAGATATCTATCGATTCGGCTCCCCTGCCCGACTGAGCCGGGGTAGCCGTGACGCGGTCGTGACCGGGCGGGCAGTCAAGCTCGATCCGGCGGGCCGGAGACAGCGGCACCGGCTGAAGACCGGTGGCAACCGGCTCCAGGAGCTCGGTTTCTTCCCAGGTCGCGCCGGTGACCCTTGCCGAGGTCGGCTCAACAGGCTTACCTTCCCGTCCAACCTGATCAATCGCGTTGACCCGCTTGAACTGCCGGGCAATGTAAGGCTGAAAGCCGGGGGCAGCGAAGACCTTGCTGAAAGAGCGCCCGGGATTGGCGCCGGCATCGGCCACGTACAACCGCAGCTTTCCGGGCCCGGCGTCGGTAACGGACATGACGACCGTATCACCCGGCTCCCAGTAAATCTCCGGCGGCGCCTCGCTCCATGACTGATTGCGCCAGAAGGGGCGCCAGGCTTTCTTCCAGCGGCCGCTTGCCGTGCGGACCCACTCCCAGGTGAGCCCGGCATCGATCTCCTCAAAGCCGCCGGCGTTGCCGCCCATATAAACGGAAAAATTGTCCAGGTATCCGCCGTCTATCGGGCTGACCCGACCGGGGTCGACCTGGGGAGTGCCGAGCCTGACCACTCCCTGAATGCCCTGCCAGTTGCCGAACAAAGAAGCAACCTTGCGGTAGTACGATCCCTGCGCGCAGCTGCCCGTGCCCGCCGCTGTCGTCGAGAGCAGGTGATCGTCGGCCTGCACGACGAGCGCCAGGCCCGCCAGCATCAGGGGAAAGGCCAGCAGTAACAGCGCAACCACCGAGAGGCTGCGCCTGTATTGTGGGGAGTGGGAGGGTGATTTTCCTCGAGCCACTCAAATCACGTCCTTCCGGAAGAGTGGACGCGTACGGTCGTCTGCTCGCCGACAGGCGGTGTCGCCTGAGCAGCCAGCGGCGATCCATCCGCGCCGTCATTTTGCCGTCAAAGGCTGCAAAAGGAGAGAGGGGCGGCACCATGTACGGTGCCACCCCCCTCCCACAAGGCGGGGGCGCCGCCGGTTAGCCGGCGTAGAACGAGCTGCCCTCCTGAGCCTTCTTGCGAAGGAGCTCAGCCGGGCGGTAGTTGTCGCCGGCGACCTGCGAGAGCCACTCGAGCTTCGTGCAGGTCAGCTTGACGCCCATCTGATCTGCCAGGCGCAGGACGCCGCCGGCATAGGGCGGAAACCCGGTGCCGAAGATCATGGCCAGATCGATCTGGGAGGGATCGGTGTTGATCCCTTCCTCAAGGGTGCGGGCCGCCTCGTTGATCATGGCGAGCAGGAGCCGGTCCTGGATGGTGGTCTTGCCCATCGGCTTGCGTGGCGCCGTGATTGCAGCCAAAACATCCGGGTTGAAATCCCCGCGCTTGCCGTTCTCGTAGAGGTAGAAGCCCTTGCCGCCCTTCTTGCCCAGGAGTTTGAGACCCTCGACCTTGCCCATAATGGCAGGCGGGGCCATGCGCTCGCCGAGCGCGTTGTGCAGCACGCGGATGACCTCGCCGGCGATGTCCAGTCCGACCGTGTCGAGCAGCTCGAACGGTCCCATCGGGCTCGGGAAGCCGGTCCCGAATTCCTTCATCGCTCGATCGATGTCGGCCAGCGGCACGCCCTCCTCGGCCAGCGCGATCGCCTCGCGCAGGTAAGGAGCGAGGATGCGGTTGACGATGAACCCGGGCGAGTCGGCCGCGGTGACCGTGGTCTTGCCCAGCCTGGAGGCGAACTCCTTGGCGCAGGCGATGGTGGCGTCCGAGGTTTGCTTGCCCCGGACGATCTCCACCAGCGGCATCTTGTACACCGGGTTGAAGAAGTGCACGCCGACGACGTTGGACGGGTTGGCGGCGCCTTCGGCCATCTCGCTTACGGAGAGCGAGGAGGTGTTGGTGGCGAAGATGAAGTTCGGGTTCTTCACCACCTTCTGCAGTTCCGTAAGAGCCAGCTTCTTGATCTTCATCTTCTCGACAACAGCCTCGATGATGAAGTCACAGTCGGCCAGGTCTGCGTAGTCGATCGTCCCCTTGATGCCTGCCATCATCTCGTCGGCCTTCTGGCGAGTCATCTTGCCCTTCTCGACAAGGCTGTCGAAGAGACCCTTGATGGTGGCCATGCCCTTGTCGACGAAGGCCATCGGAGCAAGCTCCTTGTTGATGGTCGAGGCGTCGATGTCCTTGAGAACGACCTCGTAGCCCGCGTAGCGGGCTGCCTGAGCGATGCCTGCGCCCATGACGCCGGCGCCAAGGACGCCGACCTTCTTGATCTTCAGGTTGCAGGCCGCGCCGGCGGGAGCCTTCTTGGACTCCTGCTGCGCGAAGAAGATGCCGACCAGGTTTTTGGAGACCTGGCCGGTCGCCAGCCGGGCGAACGCCTGGGACTCGGCCTCGAATGCCTTGTCCGGCTGCTGAGTGGCCGCGGCGAAGATAACCTTGACCGCCTCCAGGGGAGCCGGGAACTTGCCGCGGGTCTTGGCCATGATCGCCTTGAGAGCCATCATGCGCACAACCTTGCGTCCCAGCGGGTTGCCCTCGAGGGCTGTCCTGGTTGCCCGGGCCTTGAAGGAAGGCACATAGCGCCTGGCGCGGGCACCGAGCGCGACCTCTTCGGCGCGGGCCATGAGCTTGTCCGGGGCGACAACCTCGGAGACAAGCCCCATCTTCCACGCCTTGCGCGCTTCCACCGGGTTGCCCGCGGTAACCAGCTCGAGCGCCGCCTGCAGGCCCAGAAGCCTGGTCAGACGGACGGTGCCGCCCCAGCCGGGGATGAAGCCGAGCTGCACCTCGGGCACCCCGATCCTGGTCTTGGGGCTATCGGCCGCCAGCCGCTCCTTGCAAGCAAGGGACAGCTCGGTACCGCCACCGAGGCAGGTACCGGCGATGGCGGCCACCGTCGGGTAGGGCAGCCGCTCGATCTTGGCGAGAAGCTCCTTGCCCTGCTTGGACGCCTCGTAAGCCTTGACCGGCGGCTCGTTCTGAATCGCCTGGATCTCGTTGATGTTGGCGCCGGCAACGAAGTTGTCGCTCTTGCCGGAGCAGATGATCAATCCCTTCACTGCGGGGTTGGCCTTGACCTGCTCGACCGCCTGGTCGAGCTCCATCATCACTGAGGCGGACAGCAGGTTAACCTTGCTGTCCGGCAGATCGATGGTGATCACCGCCACCCCGCTGTCCAGGATTCGCGTTTGAACAGCGTTATTTCCCATGGGGAGTTCTCCCTGTGAGTCGTGGTTGGATTGTCTGCATTACTGCTTGTCCGGCAGCTCGATCAAGGTAGCGATACCCTGCCCGCCGCCGATGCAAAGGGCCGCTATGCCGCGCTTCTTGCCGCGCAGCTTCAGCTCGTGAGCGAGCGTGAGGATGATGCGCGCCCCGGACATCCCGATCGGGTGACCCAGCGCGATGGCGCCGCCGTTGACGTTGACCTTCTCGCGATCCAGACCGAGCAGCTTCTCGCAGGCCAGGTACTGAGCTGCGAAAGCCTCGTTGATCTCGATCAGGTCGATGTCTTTTATGGTCAGGTTGTTGCGGGCGAGCAGCTTCTTGATCGCCTCGACCGGACCGAGCCCCATCTGCTCCGGGTCCACCCCGGCGACGGCACAGTCCACCAGCTCAGCGAGCGGCTCGACGCCCAGCTCCGCCACCTTCTTGTCGGAGGCGAGAACCAGGGCGCAGGCGCCGTCGTTGATGCCGGAGGCGTTGCCGGCCGTGATGTCCCTGGCGCGGGCCCCCTGCGGCTGATCCTGGATGCCGAGCAGCTTCTTGAGCAAGCGCTCGAACAGTCCGGCGATGCCGCGCTTGGGCTTCTGGTCGAAGGCAGAGCGCAGCGAGGACAGCTTCTCCAGCGAAGTCTCGCGCGGATGCTCGTCGCGCGCGAAAAAGCCCCGGCCCGGAACCTCGATCGGATCGATCTCCCGCTCGAAGCGTCCCGATTTGATGGCGGCGGCAGCGCGCACCTGAGAACGCAGCGAGTATTCGTCCATCTCCTTGCGGGAGATGCCGTAGCTGTCGGCCAGGCGCTGGGCTGTGTAGGACATGTACACCGACCTGGGGTCCCACACCAGCTTGCGCGGCGCCAGCCCGTCGTCGGCCACCTTGAACATCACCGGCAGCGGCGCGAACCTGGGCAGCCACTTGATGAGCCGGCTCGAGTAACGCAGGCTGCCGGGCAGCAGATAGGGAATGGTGGACATGGAATCGCCGCCGCCGACCAGGTACAGGTCGCCGTCACCCAGGGCGATGTCCTTCATCCCCTGGAAGGTCGCCTCCATCCCCGAGCCGCACTCGCGGTGCACGGTCATTGCCGGGATGTTGGCGGGCAGTCCGGCGTTGAGCTGGGCAAGCCGCGCCGGGTTGACGAAGTTGACGTTGCCCTGGTACTTGCTGCCCAGATAAATACCGTCGAGCTGCTCGGCGGAGACGTTCGCCCGGCGAAGCGCGTTTTTGAAGACGTGCTCCACAAGCTTTTCCACACCGACGCGGCTCAAAGAACGACCGTAGGAACCGATTGGAGTTCGACTGCCCGCGAGCAGCCAAACCTTTCTTCCTGTTTTCATGGAGACCTCGATTGAGCTTGTACGGGCCGGGTTCAAGGATATTTTCCCAGATTACCCGGCCCGGTGCTTATTGATACAGACCGTGGGCGGTCAAAAGCGCCTGTGTGCGCGCCGCCCGCTCATCAGGCTGGTAAGAAGAGGATCTGATTTTCTCGTATCCGGCGATGATGCTCCTCGCCTCTTCGAGCTTGCTGCCCTTGAGGACGCCTGCCTTCGCCAGGCTGTCGCAGGCGGCTTTGAACCCGGTCATGACACCGGCCCACTTCTTCGCCGCGTCCAGCTTGAACTGCAGGCTCTCGAACTCGGTGATCTCCGGCTGAACCAGGATGGTCCCCCTGGAGTTCACCGGGGTCTCGCCCTCGATCGGGCAATGCTTGCCGCACACCAGGCGCCAGAACACCTTCCAGAGCAGGAACATCATCATCGGGCGCTCGGTGCTGTCGTCGCCGACGTCGACGGCAATAATCCGCTCGGGGGCGGCATTGCCGTGATGGCGGTGGAGCGGCCCGACCGGGGTGCGCCCGTCGACGGAGAGCGCCCCGTCGAACAGGTAGTGCCCGCGGTACTTGATGGCGTCGAAAACGCCCGGGATGGCCGAGCTGGCACGCACGGCAAGACCCACAGGGGCCGGCTGCTTGGAGACCCGGCGGTGGGTGCCGTCGACGCGGTACTCGTAGACGCCGTCCTTGGTAAACACGAACTGGCACGAGCCGGATACGGCCACGGTCCAGAAGTTGTCCGGCCAGGCCGGCACATGCTCGTCGATGAACTTGCCGAGCCTGTAAGAGCTGAACAGCCCCTTGCGCGGACGCACGAGCAGGTAGAAGTTGTCCTTGAGGAAATAGGTGACGATGACCTGCCAGAGGCTCGCGTGCCGTGTAATCAGGTCAGTAAAGTCCGTCTCCATAGCTAGACGGACGAGCTTGGTCGGATGCATTCCGGAAGCAAGCAGGGCCGTTGCGATGGAGCCCCCGCTTGCGCCGCCAATTCGCCGAAATCTCTTGATGCCGGCAAAGTGACACGCCAGAATGGCACCCGCGCTGGCCAGAATCGCCTTCGAACCGCCGCTGCCGCAGACGAGGTCGAACAGGACCTCCTGCGCGGGCGGCGACGAGGCACTGGCCTGGTCGTCTGCGGGTTTCATGATGACCTCCCAGAGGTTCTGGCGAGGGAAGAGGAGGGCGCGTGGCGAGGGGCCAGCCACGGAGGGCGCCCCTGCAGGCTTTGCTGAGTAGACCCTGGTTGATGTAGCCGGGTAGGGCCTCCCTTTCCTTTCTCGTCGCGAGCAAATTTGGTAAGGAAACACGGCCGCCTCAGTAGAGGTTGTGGGCGGTCATGAGAGCTTGCGTGCGGGAAGCGAGCTCACCAGGCTGCTTGGCCGTGCGCTCGATCTCCCGGTACGACTCGACCACGCTGCGGGCCGCGGCAAGCTTGTCGCCGGCCAGAAGCCCGGCGCAGGCGAGCCTGTCGACCGCGGCGGTGAAGCCGGACATGATCACCTGCCACTTCTGATCCGCGCTCAGCTTGAGCTCGAGCGTGGCGATATTGGCCGGCGGCGGCTCCACCATGACGACGCCTTGCGTGTCGGTCGGAATCATCGGTGCCGGGTCGCAGCACTTTCCGCAGAGGATGCGGCGCATGACCCGGAAGAACAGGTTGTCCGCGACAGCCTCCTCGCCGACATCGCAGGCGACCAGCGCGCCCGGCTGGGCGTTCAGGTACCGCTTGGCGAGGACGGTCGGGCAGCGCCCGACCGAGAGCGCGCCGTCGAGCAGGAGCTGTCCCTGGTAATCGACGCCGTCGATGATGCCGGGCACAGCGCAGGTGGCCCGGATGGCCAGCCCGACCGGCGCCGGCTTGTCCGACAGCTGACGCAGGCCGCCATCGGCGAGCATCTCGAAGACGCCCTCGGCTGTGAAGAGCAGCGACCGCTTGCCAGCGACGGCGACGGTCCAGAAGTTCTTCGGCCAGGTGGGCACGTGCTGCTCCACATACCGGCCGAGGTTCTCGGAGCCCAGGACACCGCGGCCGCGGCGCTTCCTCCACAGGCACTCCTTGACGAAGAACGCCCAGAAGATGCGGGGCTTGCTCACCAGCGGCGTCAGCTGGCTCAGGAAGTCGATCTCGATCACGTTGCGGACGATCTGGGTCGGCTCGACCCCGCCCGCAAGCATGACGGCCGGAACGGAGCCGCCGCTGACACCGCAAATGGTGCGCCAGCTGCTGATGCCGGCATGGTGGCCGGCAAGAATTACGCCGGTGGAGGCGAGGATGGCCCGGGAGCCCCCCGCACCGAGGATCAGATCCAGGTCTCCCGGCTTGAAGGACGCAAGAGCCAATTGCTTTTCAGGGCGCATGGCATGAACCTCCTTTGGTAACGCCGGTGTCGCTCTGGCGGCGGCATCCGGCTCCAGGTGAACGAGTCGGGAGTTGGGCGCAGGCAAAAACCGCTTCCGGCACCGGGCCCTTGCGGAAACCCGGACCGGAAGCGGTTTGCTTGCTTAGACCTCAGTACAGCCCGTGACTCTTGAGAAGTGACTCCATCCGGTTGGCCAGTTGACCCTTCTTCCGCCTGCGGGCGGAGTGGATTTCGCGGAAGGAGCGGCAGATCTCTCTGGCCTTGGCCAGCGAGTCGCCCTTCAAAAGCGCCTTTTTCTCGAGTTGCTCGACAGCCCCGATGAAACCCGCCATCACGGCAGCCCACTTCTGATCACGGCTGAGCGTGAACTTTAGCGAGCGGAACTTCATCGGCGCCGGTTTGATGAGGACAACGCCGTCCGCCTGTCTGGGCAGCGGGCCCTCCGCCTCGCGGAGGCAGCCGCTGCCGCAGACGACCTTCCAGAACCGGCGCATGACCCTGGCCGATCTGGTCTCGTCCTCGCCGACGTCGCAGGCGATGATCGTCTCAGGAGCCTGCTTGAGGTTGCGCTTCACGACACCGATCGGGCATCGCCCGTCGATGGAAAGCGCCCCGTCGAACAGAAGACGCTCGCCGAAGCGAACCGCGTCGATCATCCCGGGAACCGCACAGCTGGCTCGAACAGCCAGTCCGAGGGGCGCCGGCTCCCTGGAGATCTGCCGCATGCCGTCGGTGTTGTACTCGAACACTCCTTCTGCGGTGAACAGAAGCTGGGACCTGCCTGCTGCAGCCACGGTCCAGTAGGTCTTCGGCCAGACTGGCGCGAAGTTTTCGATGAACTTTCCGAGCTTCTCGGAGCCCATCACACCTCTGGCCGGGCGCGACATTTCGTAGGCGTCCTTGAGAAAGTTGGCAATGAAGATTTGAAGCAAGGTGGCGTGCTTGGTGAGCAGGCTGGCAAAATCCAGCTCTATCGTCAGGTGCACGATCTTGGTGGGATGCACCCCGGCGGCAAGCAGGGCGGTGGGGATGGACCCGCCGCTCGCGCCGCCCAGGGTGCGCCAATTACTGATTCCCGCCAGGTGACACGCCAAAATCGCACCCGAGCTGCCTAGAATCGCTCGCGAACCTCCGGAACCACACACGAGATTGAACTCGGCGGAAGCGGAAGCCGCGGCCGGGCCGTTCGTTTGCGGCGACATGGTGTGCTCCAGTTGGGAGTCTTAGTGCGACGCTTGCGCGCCGCGCTGATTCCCCATCTCGAAGTTGTTGAACCCTTAGCCCCAAAAGAAAAGGGGACAAGCCGGGGAAGATGAAGCTGGTTATCGGTGCTGACTGGGTTCTGAGTAGACCGAACCTTAAGAAACGAGGGTAAAAAGAGACGGCTTAATGCTAGTAAGGAGATTCGGCCGGTCTCAAGGTTTTCCGACCCTTAGCTCTCTGTAATTTTTCTAAGTCAGTCGCGCCGGCTCTTCTGATTCTTGACAGCAAGTTCGGCCAATCGTGTCTTACCGAGCGCCCGGGACAGCGCGGAGATCAACCAATGACAACCAGGCAAAGCAGACTGCCCGGTTCGCTTTTGCTCTGGCAGGGGTGGTATCACATGCGCCACCAGAGGCGCTGTCCCGAGCGGGTTGCAAAGCGGTCGCTGGTGAGCTGTTTGCTTATATCGGGATCATCTGCAGGCGATTTGATCACACTTTACAAGGCTTTGCTAACCAGCGAAAGCCGCTCCACCGGTTAGTCATAGAGGTGCGCGCAGGCCGGCGCTTCTTGATCGCTTACCGGGGCGCTTGTTTTTGGGCATGCCGATTGGTTAGCGTCATGCTGTTTCTTCTAGCTCTTCAGATCATCCAGGCTCAACTCGGAAAAACTTCCACCTTTCGCTTTATAGCAGCCTTGCCGGCAGCATCGACTCAGCAAGAATTCTGAGCTGGGGTTTGCTGCCTGGAATTTCTCCCTGAAGCCAATCACAGCGCGCGGAAAATCCGTTGCGCTGCCTAAACCTACCTGCCCAACGAGGCTCAAGGAGCGTCAATGACCATTCACGTCAAATCCGTAACCGAGCAGGTCTGGTCGAACATCATCACCTACCCAGACCAGGCTGCTGCCCTCATCCCCAACGAGGGCCCCGCTGAGCTTGTTCTCTCCACGATGCCCGTTGCCGGCGCCTTCTCGGTCATCAACGTCCGTCCGGACGTTCTGGCCGTCAGCTGGCGCGAGTACGGGCACATGGTGGCGGAGGCAACGCTGTTTCTCAAGGGACGCCAGGTGAAGCGCGGCGATCGCCTTGCCATTCTGGGTTGGGACAGCCTGGAGTGGATGGTGGTCAACCGTGCCGCCCAGTGCCTGGGCGCCGTGATCGTTCCCATCTACCCGAACACCAACCAGGACCAGGTCGCTCACATCCTCAACGACTCGGGCGCCAGCCTGATCGTCTGCGAGAGCGCCAGGATGCTGGCCGAGAAGGTGAACGCCGAGCAGTTTCCGGACGACAAGCTGGGCAAGGCTCTCTTTGCCGACGTTCTCGCCGGCGTCGGCGACTACACCGGCAAGACCAGGAAGCCCGGCCAGCGGCGGCAGCCGCTCACCTTCAGGCCCGAGGCGATAGCCGAGTTCGAGCGGCTCGTGGCAGCCTACACCACGGACGGTGGCGAGCACGCTTTTGCCTATGACGACGTCTCGAGCCTGATCTACACGTCAGGGTCGACCTCGTTGCCCAAGGGAGCGATGCTCACCCACAAGAACGTGGCCGCTGCCTGCGCGCTTCTCCGCAACCTCGGCTTCGACTTCTCGATCGACAACGAAGACATCATGCTGCACTACCTGCCGTTCGGTCACGTCTACGGCAAGGTGGACGGCGTGGAGATCTGCGAGTGTTTCGGCGTCACCTCCTGCTTCTGCACGCCGGAGACCATGAAGGAGGCGCTCAGGCTCTACCGCCCGACGCTCCTGCTTGGCGTTCCCCGCGTGTGGAACCGGATAAAGGCCGAGATCGAGCGCAAGGCGACCGGCAACGGCCTGACCGCCCGGGTGCTTCGCTGGGCTCTCAACCAGAAGCAGCCCGGCTTCAAGCAGAACATCGCCAGAAGCCTGGTCTTCCCCAAAATCCGCAAGGAGATGGGCACCGACCGGGTGCGTCTCACCCTGTCCGGCAGCGCCTCCATTCCCATGGAGACGGTCGAGTTCTTCAACCTGATCGGTCTGGCGCTGCGCGAGGGCTACGGTCTGACCGAGACCTGCGGCGGCTTCGCCGCCAGCACGCTCGCCGACTACAAGTACAACTCGCTGGGCAAGCCAGGTCCCGGCGCGGAGATCCGGCTCGAGAAGCGAGAGCAGGACACCGAGCCGAACACCGGTGTGCTCTGGGTGCGCGGCGACTTCGTTTTCGCTGGCTACTGGAGACGCCCGGAGAAGAACGCCGAGGTGTTCGACGCCGATGGCTGGTTCAACACCAGCGACATCGTCCACCTGGACGCCGACGGCTTCCTCTGGTACCGCGGTCGGGCCAGCCGGCAGAAGAAGCTGGACACCGGCAAGTTCTACTCGGAGGAGACGATTCAGGTGGCCCTGGAGGCCAACCCGCTGATCGAGGCAGCCGTTCCCACAGGAGAGGGCAAGCCGTTCGTCGGCGCGCTCATCTTCCTGGAGCCGGCGGCAGCCCGCAAGCTCGCCGGCGCCCCGCCGGCTGGCGTCGATCCGGCCGAGTTCTACGCGCGCAACACGGCGGTCTTCGCCGCCGTTGCCAACGCCGTGGCCCAGGCCAACAAGGGGCTGCAGTCCTGGGAGACCGTCAAGCAGTGGGCGATTGTCCCTGTGCAACCGACGGTCGACAACGGGCTTCTCACCCCCACCCTGAAGATCCGGTCGGAGGAGGCGCTCAAGCGCTACGCGCCGATCGTCGATTCCCTCTACGCGCGCAAGCGCTAACACCATGCTGACCGGCAGAGCAAGCCGCGCCAGCCCGCGACGGGCGGGCGGCTTGCCTGGCCGGGTTTTTCCCAAGGAGAACCCCATGAACACCATACTGAGAGCGCTTCTTCGCGTCTGCCTTCTGGCAGCCGCCCTTCTCGTCATGAGCTATCTCCACATCTTCGGCGTCGCCGTGCACGGCTCGCCCGTGAACGCCCTGGCCGTCGTGGTCGCCTTCGAGATCACCCTCTGGCTGAGCCTTCTGGTTTACGCCGGGGCCTTCCGGGCGACGGCCGGACGCTCGGTCCAGAAGGCGCCCAGGTGGCTCAACACCCTGGTCTTCCTGGCCGTCGCCTCGGCCTTCTTGCTGGCGGCCGGCAGCTACCGTCCGGACTTGATCACGGTATCCGGGGTGTTGTCGGCTATCGGCACGGGCTTTGTCTTCATGGTCATCTCGGCCGTCGTCATGTGGCGCAGACCCACTTGCGCCTGCGAGCACGAGGCTGAAGAGAGCACGCACGAGGACGAGTAAGAACGTTCCCGGGGGAAGGGTTGCGGATCCCCGCACGCCCTTCCCCCGGGGCGTCTTCCACGCTGGTTTTTCCTGGTTCGCTAGATACTAACACATATCGTAGCTACTCTGGCGGACGCGCAGGCGAACGCTCAAAGCAAGCAACGCCGAAACGGCGTACGCACGGCGCCGCTACAGGATCTGGTTTTGCCGGAGATAGTATACTGGCGGCCACCGCATAGGAGACTTGTCATGATCCGCAGAACTTCGCTTTCGCTGACCCTCGCGCTGCTCTCCGGCGCAACCGCCCTCATTCATCCGCCTGCGGCCCAGGCTAAGAAATGGACCATCACCCAGCGCCAGGACCGCCTGAAAAAGGAGATCGCCGGCGGGTTGAAATCCGGCGATCTGACCCAGAAGGAAGCCTCTTCTTTGACCGATGAGGAAACCAACATCGAAGCAAAAGAAGTGAAGATGAAGGAGAAGAACGGGGGCAAGCTCAGCGTGCCGGACCAGAACAAGCTCGAGGGCATGCTGAACAAGCTCAGCCTTCGCATTCAGAAGTTGAAGCTGTCCAAGCGCGTCAAGTAGACGGCAGCAGTTTGCATCGCCGGTGGTGCGCAGCTCGCCAGGGCGCGGCCGTGGCGGCCGGGCAGGCTCGGCGCAGGTCGTTCACTGACAACATTGATAGTCGTCGGCTGGCAGTACTGGATTCGAGGTGGGAATATCGCCTTCCAGGTTCGGGTGGCTGGCAGCTTTAGTTTCGGCGGTTTCAATCAAGCTGGAGGCCGTGAGCTCGAGGGCTGTCGCCAGCCGGATAAGGCTGCGCAGCGAGACGTTTCTCGATCCCCGCTCGATATCGCTTATGTAGGTGCGATGAAGCCCTGCCCGGTGCGCCAGCTCTTCTTGCGATATGCCTAGCTGCTCCCTGCGTTCCTGCACAACCTTACAGAATGCTTTCAGTAGCGGATATGTGGAGTCGGACTTCCTATTCATCGGTATTAGAATCCGGGATTGCTGGAGGCTGCGTCTACAGACTTATAGTGACTTTTCCAGGCCCGGGAACCTCCGAGACAGACTCAGAAGCTCCTGAGCGCTATGCCTCACGGTCACTTTCCGGCTCCTGGCCAATAGCATCATTGGCCTTTACGGGAAAGCCGATCCTGGACTCGGTTGAATATTTCGGAATCCCACCGCGTCTTAATTCGATCATAATACACTTTGCTCAGCGCTGCCCGTTTTCGCGCCCTTCAGTGTTACGTACAGCCTGGCCAGGCAAGCGACAATCAACAGCTGGGCGGCAAAATAAGAGACGCCCTTCAGCAGCGACTTGACGGCCTGCCCGCCGACGACAATCGGGAACGTGCCCACCTGCTCCAGCACCATATTGAAGCCCACATCCATCAGTCCCCAGATCAGATACATAGGCACCAAAACGGCAAGCCCGATCGGCACCAGATAGCGGCACACCTGCCAGAAGCGCCCGCTAACCAGCTTGTGGCTGGCCTTCAAGGCCTCGACCGCTCCGATATCCTCCACGGAAACGAAGATAATAGCCAGGCTCGAGCTGATTGCCCACCACAGGGCGGGCACAATCAAGACAAAGAAAAGCAGCGTCAGCGCCATGTAGAACAGGATCTGCAAGAAGACGAGGCTTAAGAGAGGCGCCCCGCCGTGGCTCGGCGTCAACTCGCTCCTGGTATTCTCGTCCACGGCATCGGACCAGGACTTGCGGGCCACGTTGCAGGCAATCACCAGCAAAACGATCTGGGACAGAAGGGAAACCACAGCGGACATGGCCGGCAGCAGCCCGGCAAAGACCGAAAAGACGAGGTAAGCCACGAACAGCATCGGCTGCTCGCTAATGCCGCTCTCGATGAAGGCAAATGACCGGGCCAGGTCGGCGGTCCACTTCAGCTCGGGCTCTGCGGTCATTCAGTATCGTGCTCCGCAACAGGCTATCTCGCATCCGGATGCGCGGCGGGGTACCGCTGCCCCTCAAGGCTCTCGGCGGAATGCTGTCGTCGTGTCAGCTTTTGGCAGCCGAAGCCTTCTCCTCGCCGGACTTGTCGTCCGATGCCTTCTCGGCCTTTTCGCCCTTGGCGGCCTTCTTGGTCGCCTTGTCGAACTTGATCACCTCGCCGTCGAGCGTGGTCTCGATGACATCGCCTTCCTTGAACCTGCCCGCCAGAACCTGCTCGGCAAGCGCATCTTCGAGCAAGCGCTGAATCGAGCGGCGCAGCGGCCGGGCTCCGTAGGTCGGATTATAGCCGTCCCTGGCGATGAAGTCCTTGACCTGATCGGTGATGTGGAGCTCCATGCCCTGAGCCTTGATCCGGCCCTGAAGGTCCGCCGACATGAGATCGACGATGCTTCTGATCTCTTCCTTGGTGAGCTGCTGGAAGCAGATGATCTCATCGATGCGGTTCAAGAACTCCGGTCGGAAGGTCTTCTTCATGGCATCCATCACCAGGTCGCGGATCTTCTTGTAGCGCTCGGCATGCTCCTGCATGTCCGACGTCGCCCGCTGGAAACCAACCTGGAGGGCGGTCTTGTCGATGAACTGGGCGCCGACGTTCGAGGTCATGATGATGATCGTGTTCTTGAAGTCGACGGTTCTCCCCTTGCTGTCGGACAGGCGGCCGTCGTCGAGAATCTGCAGCAGCACGTTGAAGACGTCGGGGTGCGCCTTTTCGATCTCGTCGAAGAGCACCACGCAATAAGGCTTGCGCCGCACCGCCTCGGTGAGCTGACCGCCTTCCTGGTACCCGACATAGCCGGGAGGCGAGCCGATCAGCTTGGATGTCGTGTGCTGCTCCATCATCTCCGACATGTCGATGCGGACCATCGCGTCCTCGGAGCCGAAGAAGTAGCCGGCAAGCGCCTTGGCCAGCTCGGTCTTGCCGACGCCGGTCGGTCCCGCGAAGATGAAACTGCCAATCGGCCGCAGCGGATTCTTCAGGCCGACCCGCGCGCGGCGGATGGCCTTGCAAACCGCCTCCACCGCCTCGTCCTGACCGACCACGCGCTGGTGCAGGACATCGGACATGTGCAGCAGCTTCTCCGATTCTCCTTCGGTCAGCTTCAAAAGTGGGATTCCCGTCCAGGAGGAGACAACGTAGGCAACCTCCTCCGCGGTCACGACCGGCTTTTCCGTCTCCTGCTTGGCTTTCCACTGAGCCTGGATCTCGCGGATCTTCTCAGAGAGCTTGGTTTCCTGCTCGCGCAGCGATGCCGCCTTTTCGAACTCCTGGTTGCGGATGGCCATCTCCTTGTCACGCCGCACCTTTCTCAACTCCCGCTCCACCTCTTTGCCTTCGGGCGGCAGCGAGCTGGCCCGCAGGCGAACCCGCGAGGAGGCCTCGTCGATGAGGTCGATGGCCTTGTCCGGCAGGTAGCGATCGCTTATGTAGCGATCGGACAGCTTGGCCGCCTGATCGATCGCCTCCTCGGAGATCACCAGCCGGTGATGCTCCTCGTATTTGGGACGCAGCCCGCGCAAGATCTCGATCGTCTCGTCGACCGAGGGCGGATCGATGATCACGGGCTGGAAGCGCCGCTCCAGGGCGGCATCGCGCTCTATGTGCTTTCTGTACTCGTCCATGGTGGTGGCGCCTATGCACTGCAGCTCGCCACGCGCCAGCGCAGGCTTCAAGATGTTGGCCGCGTCGATCGCCCCTTCGGCAGCGCCGGCGCCGATGAGCGTGTGCAGCTCATCTATCACCAGCATGACATTGCCGGCTGCGCGAATCTCGTCCATGATCTTCTTCAGACGCTCTTCGAATTCGCCCCGGTACTTGGTTCCGGCTACGAGCAGGCCGATGTCCAGCATGACGATCTTCTTGTCGGCGAGAATCTCCGGAACATCGGCGTTGGCGATGCGGATGGCTAGACCTTCGGCGATGGCTGTTTTTCCCACGCCCGGCTCACCAATCAAAACAGGGTTGTTCTTCGTTCGCCGCCCGAGAATCTGGATGACGCGCTCGATCTCCTTCTCGCGGCCGACCACCGGGTCGAGCCTGGCTTCCTGGGCGGCCTGCGTGAGGTTCAAGCCGAACTCGTCCAGCGTCGGGGTCTTCGAGCGCCCCGTGCCAGTGGAGGTGGTAGCGCCGGCTGTGGCGGCGCCCGACTCTCCAAGCAGGCGGATGACGTGGCTTCTCACCTTGGTCAGATCCACGCCCAGGTTCTCCAGGACGCGCGCGGCGACGCCCTCCCCCTCGCGAATTAAACCGAGCAGCAGGTGCTCGGTGCCGATGTAGTTGTGACCCAGCTGCCTGGCCTCGTCCCAGGACAGCTCGAGCACTCGCTTGGCGCGAGGCGTGAAGGGAATCTCAACGGCCACGAAACCGGAGCCTCGCCCGATGATCTTTTCCACCTCCACCCTGGCGTCCTTCAGATTGACGCCCATAGACTTCAGCGTCTTGGCCGCGATACCGGTTCCTTCGCCAATCAGCCCGAGCAGGATCTGCTCCGTGCCCACAAAGTTGTGACCGAGCCTGCGCGCCTCTTCCTGCGCCAGCATGATCACCTTGATGGCCTTTTCCGTGAACCGTTCAAACATTTTGTCTCCCAGGCCTCCCTAGAGCCCTTTAATGTGATTCCATTCTAACACCAGAAAATATTTGCGCGCCCGCCAAACCCGCCCGCCTGCAAGCCTGTCAAGCACAGATTTATGTATGCGCAGCGAGCCCGGCCAGCAAGCCGAAAAGCGGCGCGGAGGATTCCGGCGAGGAATCCGCAACGCCGCGTGGCCGCTTACAGCGGAGGGCGAGCGCAGCGAGCCCGGAGCGATTGATTATGCATGCCTTTCCTGTCCGCTGGCCTTCTCGGAGAAGGCGCACTCCCTGGATGAGCAGGACAGCTCGTCGCCTCGCTTGAGCGTCTTGTAGACGAGCATGCTCTTGCATTGCGGGCAGGTATTGCCGCCGCCCGGCCCGCCCGAGATGACCGGCGGGTACCAGAAGGCGGTCGTGCATTTCTTCTGCGAGTAGTTGCTGCAACCGTAAAAAACCTTGCCCCGGCGCGACTTCTTGACGATGATCTCGCCCCCGCAGTCCTGCCGCGGGCAGGTGACGCCGGTCGATTTCACGATCGGGCGCTGCTCCTGGCAGGTATCGGAGGAGCAGGCCAGATAGTCTCCGTATCTTCCGTAGCGGATGAGCATCGGCGAGCCGCAGGTCCTGCACAGCTCGTCCGACGGTCTGTCCGGCGGCACCGGGGTGCCATCGCGGGTGAGGGCGATCTTGGTCGTGCATTCCGGATAGTTAACGCAGCCCAGGAACTGCCCGAAGCGGGAGGACCGCACGGCCATGTCGGCGCCGCAGGTCGGGCACTTGTGCTCGGACAGGATGACCACCTTGTCCATGCTGTCGCGCGCCTTTTTGAGCGTCTCCCCGAACGGCTGGTAGAACTCCTTCAGCATGCCGTGCCACTCGATCTCGTCGTCCTCGATCTTGTCGAGCTTGGCTTCCATGTCGGCGGTGAAGCGCACATCGACGATGTCACCGAAGTGCTCGACCAGAAGCGCGTTGACGGCCCGCCCGAGCTTGGTCGGCACCAGCATCTTGCCCTGTTTCTCTACGTACTTGCGATCGATGATCGTGGCCACGGTCGTGGCGTAGGTGGACGGGCGCCCGATGCCCAGCTCCTCCAGCATCTTCACCAGGCTGGCCTCGTTATAGCGCGGCGGCGGCTGCGTGAAATGCTGCCTGGGCGTGATGCCCTTGCATTTGACCTCCTCGCCCTCGACCAGCTCCGGCAGATTGCTGGTCAGCTCTCCGTTCTCCTCTCCTTCGCCCGTGGTCTCCGGCTGGGAAGCCCGGCCGTAGACGATCGTGAAGCCGGGGAACTTGGTTTCGGTTGCCGAGGCCCGGAAGACGCCGGCGCCGGCGGTAATCTCCACGGTCTTGGTCAGCAGCTCGGCCGAGGCCATCTGGCTCGCCAGGAAGCGCTCCCAGATGAGCCGGTACAGCTTGGCCTGATCGTTTGTCAGATAGTGCTTGATCGACTCCGGCGTTCTCTCCACGCTGGTCGGGCGGATGGCCTCGTGGGCGTCCTGCACGTTTTTCGCTTTGCGGGCGTGGACGCGCGGCTTGTCCGGGCAGTATTGCTTGCCGTAGTGACCGGCGATATGCGAAAGCGCCTCCTCCTGGGCCTGGGCAGCGATACGGGTCGAGTCGGTTCGCATGTAGGTGATAAGACCGACCGGCCCCTGTGGTCCCAGCTCGACGCCCTCGTAGAGCTGCTGGGCGATCTGCATCGTCTTTTTGACCGCGAACCCCAGCTGGAGCGCCGCCTCGCGCTGGAGGGTCGAGGTGATGAAGGGCGGTTGCGGTTGCTTCTGCGAGACCCTTTCCTGCACCGAGCTGACCAGGAACGGCTGGTTCTCCACCGATCTGATGATGTCGCTCGCCGCCTGCTCGGTGTCGATTACAAAGGCGCCTGCCGAGGGCTTCTCGGTGGCCGGGATCACGCGCTTGCCGTCGTACCTGACCAGGGCAGCCGAAAATGTCTGCTTGACCTTGCTCTTGGCCAGCTCGGCTTTGATCGACCAGTACTCCACCGGCTCGAAGCGCTCGACCTCGTCCTCGCGCTCGCAGATAAGCCTGACGGCCACGCTCTGCACTCGGCCGGCCGACCGGCCGTTGACCTTGCGCCAGAGAAGCGGGCTTATCTTGTAACCGACCAGCCGATCAAGCACCCGCCGCGCCTGCTGCGCGTCCACCAGACGCCGGTCGATCTGGCGGGGCGACTTCATCGCCTCCAGGACCGCTTCCTTGGTAATCTCGTTGAACTCGATCCGGTGCAGCTTGCTTTTGGGCAGATCCAGCAGCTCGGCCAGGTGCCAGGCGATCGCCTCCCCTTCGCGGTCGGGGTCGGGCGCCAGATAGACATGATCTGCCTCTTCCGCCGCTTCCTTGAGCTCTTTGACGATCGGCTCCTTCTCCCGCAGAACCTCGTACTGCGGCTCGAAGTTCTTGCGGACGTTGACGCCGAGCTTGGTTCTGGGCAGGTCCCGAATGTGACCGATGCTTGCCTTCACCTGAAAATCCTTGCCCAGGATCTTGCTTATCGTCTTCGCCTTGGCCGGCGACTCAACGATTACGAGTGACTTTCCCATTTCACCTGCCGCCAAATTAATTGGACATTTTCCTGTAAACCAGCCACGCGCCCGGCAGAAATTCGAGCAAAGCCTGCACGTGCAGGCCTGTCAAGATACCGTGACGTTGGCTGAGTATATCACGGGGGTCAAGCCCTCCATAAAAACAACGGCCAAATACTGGGCGATCTAATAGACGCGGGCGCGGCGCGCCATTTCTCGTTATCTACTGGCGCGCCGCCTGCGCCCGAGCAACCTTCTCCAGCAGGGCCGCCGAGCCGGGACCGCCGGCGGTGAGCGTCGCCTGTCGGGATTCGCCGCCGGACGCCAAGGAGATCTCGATCAACAAGTGGTCAGGGGGCAGATAGGGCAGGATGAACTCCGCCCATTCAATAATAATGATCCCCGGGCCCGCTGCTATCTCGTCCAGCTCCGCCCTCAAAAGCTCCAGCGAATCGCCGCCCAGGGCTGCCCTCGTCACTGGATCATCTTTTAATCGGTAAAGATCCAGGTGGAAGAGCGGCAGCCTTCCCGAGTGGTACTCGTTAAGCATCGTAAAAGTAGGACTGTTAACCTGCTCGTATACATTGAGACCTTCGCCGACACCCTGCACCAGGCAGGTTTTGCCGGCCCCGAGCGGCCCGGTAAGAGCAACCAGAGCCCGCAGTTCGGCGACGGCGCCGAGGGATCTTCCCAGCGCCCGCGTCCGGTCGGCATCTGGCAGTACGAGATTTACGGGCACGGTTTTAAGAACAGTCTGTCTCGGCCGAGGACTTGCCGCGAGTTTTGACCCGGATAAACCAGGTGGGGAACCTCCGTGACGGCCTCTCGTTTCCTATTCCCCTGGCTTTCGACAAGGTTTATAAGTATACGTTAGCGTCTTGAGTCGGAACCCCTATTACTCGATGCTGTAGGACAAAACTTACTGTGCTCTGTCCCAGACCGAGACTAAGCTTGATCATAGCCGCGCCAGCCGATCGGTGTCAACGCAACAGCCGTCCGCGAACACTTTTCACCACCGTCGGCTGGAACCTCTCGTCGCCAGCCCGCAGGCTTTCCGCGGCGGCACGCAGCGAATGCGGCTGCTCGATTATGTTCACCGCTGCCCGGTGGCTATCCGGGAGCTGGCTCGACGCCGTCCAGGCCCCGTAGTAGCGGGTGTAGAGATCGGTACCGACCGGCTGCAGCTTGACGCCGCCGTTTACCACCGGTTGCTCGAGCTGCGTTTGCAGGTTGGCCGCCACGTCGTCGAGCGCTACCTGCCTCTCCTTCGACCACCTCTTGAACATATCCGCGCGTGCCTGCCCGAATTTCCTGGCATTTTCCACGCGCTCGGCCGCTTTTCTTTTGATCTGCTCGACCCGTGCCCGGACGAGCTGGGGATCGAGCGCCAGTGATTTGGCGTAGCAGCCGATCACCATCATCGGTGGCGTCATCGCCTCCTCGAGCTCGCGCGCCGTCTCTTCCTGAATACGGCGCACCTCGCATTCCGCCTGCTTGAGAGCCGAGGAGGCAAAGCACTCTCCCATGCGTTCGTGTTTGGATTTTTCGTAAATGACCTCTTGCTTGATGTGGGACTTCGTCCGCTCGACCAGCTCATCTTCATCGCTGGTCGCTATCGTGCTCCGGCCGCTCGAGGCGGGCACGCCACCACCGGTGGTGGGAGATCCTCCGCCGGCCGGAAGCTGCTGGTTGTACCGGGCAAGCGCCTGCCGGCAGTAGTTGGCCAGCTTCCCGCGCGGTGCGAGCCGGTAGCAGAGCCCGTATTCCTCCACGGCCTGCTCCTGGCGCCCGCTGCGGGCGAGAGCGCTGGCCAGATAGTAGTGCACCACCGCCCGACCCGGCTCCTCCTCGGCGGCCAGCGCCAGATAGAGGACGGCGTGCCTGTAGCGCCCGCCCTTGAAATGCTTCAGCCCGCGATCGAAGGTGGGGCCGCCCTGCGCCCCCGGCGCCAGCAAGATCGCCGCAGGCATCACCAGGGACAGGACGCGCTTCAGCTCAACCATGGTCCGCCCTCCCCGCACCAGCCGGCAGGATCCGATTCAGCGCTTCCGCGCCCGTTATGCCCGCGCGGTCACGCCGCTTAACGTAATCGGCGGCCGCCGATTACGTTAAGCAACATGTCGCCTGCGCCGGCGGCCCGCACGGCCGAGGGCGGTGGTCAGTTCCCGCCCTCACCGGGTTTGCCGCTGACGGCGGCGCCGTCCAGCTTCCTCCAAGCGCGGCGGGCCAGCTCGAGATGCGGGTCGAGATCCACGGCCTGCCTGACCTCTGCCAGCGCCTCCCGGCGCCGCCCCTGGCAGGCGAGCACCAGCCCCAGACCGGCGTGGGCGGAGGCGTTGCCGGGCTCAATCGACACGGCCGTCTTGAACTCGCGGGCAGCGGCCTCCTGGTCGCCGGACCTGGATAGCGCCAGACCCAGCCCGATGTGATTGTCAACGCTGGACGGCGCCTTCTCCAGCAGCCGGCGGTAGAGTCCGGCCGCCTCATGCCACTGTCCCTTTTGCAGGCAGATGGAGGCAAGCCGCTCTCCAGCTTCGGCGGCGGAAGGATCGATCGCCAGCGCCGTGCGCAGCTCCGAGCCCGCCTCGTCCAACCTGCCGTCTTCGGCCAGCACGGCGCCGAGTCCCTGGTGGGTCAGCGCCCGATCAGGACCGAGCGCCACCGCATGCCGGAGCGTTTTGAGCGCCAGCTCTTTGTCGCCGGCGTTAGCCTGAGCGATGCCCAGACCAACTGCAGCCTCGGGCAGGGACGGATCGAGTGCGGCGGCCTTTTCGTATGCTTTTAGCGACTCCTGCCACCGTCCTTGCCTGGCCAGTGCCCAGCCGAGATTAGCCTGGGCGGAGGCGTTGTCGGGATCGAGCCTTACGGCCTCAGCCTCCTCGGTCACCTGGCGATCTACCTGCCCGAGCGAACCGAGGATGACGCCCAGGTCGCCGTGCGCGACGCTGCTGTCCGGGTCGAGCCGCACCGCCGTCTCCTCCTCGGCGCGAGCCCGCTCCAGCTCCCCCTTCTTATAAAGGATCCAGCCCATGAGGACGTGCACGGGAGCCTCCTGCTGATGATCTCTGGCCACCCGCTCGCAGGCGGCGGCGGCATCCTCCAGGGACCCTGCGGCAATCAATGCCTCGATCTCCTTGAGCGCCGCCTTGCCGCCGGAGCCGCCCGCGGGGTGATTGCCCGGCTCTTCGCCCACCTTCGCCCAGACGACCGGGTGCTCCTCGGCCTGATAAACGGGGCGGGGCGGCGATGCCGGCGCCGGCGGCGGAGGCTCTTTCAGCCTGCGCTGGAACGCCTCCAGGTTCAAGCGGGCGGCGCGGTTGCCGGCGTCAAGCTCCAGGGCCTTTCGCTCGGCCTTTATGGCCGCCTTCAGATCGTTCGTGCCGGCCAGGGCAAGCCCCAGCTCCACATAGGCCGCCACATACCGGCCATCGATGGCGATCGCCCGGCGGCAAGCCTCGACGGCCTGTTCAACCTCACCCAGGTGCAGGCAGGCGACGCCCAGGTCGTAGTTGGCCACCACGCTTGCCGGGTCGAGCTGGCAAGCGCCAGCAAACTCGATCCTGGCCTTTTCCCAGTCGCCTCGTTTGGCCGCCATCTCGCCGGTGACGATCCGCTCGAGGGCGCCGGTGCTTGCGCTGCCGTCGGCTGCGGCGCCCGGCGTGCCGCCGGTCCAGAAGCCGGTCAGGCTGAGGGCGGTTATGACAATCAGGGCGCGCATCCTTGGCTCCCGGTCGCTGCAGACGCCTCATTATCCTCCGTTGACAACCCGGCCGGCTTCAAAAGGCGGCTCCTCTTAAGCGTCTCCGGTCGACGCTGCCGGCAGCGGCAGGCTGTTGCGCGGCCGGCTGATGTGCCGATCCATGAAATTCTGCACATATTCGGACCGTGGCTTTTTATCGACTTTCCAAATTCAGCCGGCGATGTCATCCTGAGGAGGCAGCGACACAGCCCGCTCAACTGCCCGGGGGTCATAAGCCGTGGCACGCCGCACACACCGTCTGCTCAGTCTTCTGGCGATCGCTCAGCTCGTCTGCCCGAGCCCGGCGCCGGCTCAAATCGACTGGCGCCAGGGCCGGCACCCGGCCGGCAGCCTGGCACCGGCGGTGATACCGCAAGGGGTTGCGCCCCCCGCCCTGCCCGAGCGGCCGCCTATCCCTGTACCGGCCCCTATCGCCACCCCGCCGGCCAGGACTCGCCCCGCCACCGGCAAACCGATATCCTGGCGCAGCGCTCCACCGGCGGCAGAGCCGACGGCCGGGCGCCCGGCCGAGCAGGCGCCCGCCTCTGCGCATCAGGAGAGCCGAGCGGACGAGCGGCAAGCCGTCGCGCAGGTGAAGACGTACGCGGCCGGTTTCGAGGAGACCCTTGCCGCGGTCGTCTCAGCGTGCCGGACGGTCGGGCTGGTGGTCGATAAGCTGGACAGCGACGCCGGGGTGGTGGCAGCCAGAGCAGCAGACGGCGCCCTGTCGCCAGAGCAGGCGATTTTCAGCCTGGAGGAGCAGGCTCCCGGGCGCACCACCGTGAAATTGCGCGTGCAGTCTGCCGCCGGCGTCCGCCCTGCGCCCGGCATCACCGCCAGCGGTCAGGAGCCTGTGGACGTCGATGCCCACAGGCTCCTGCGCGCCGTCGAATCGTTCATCGGCCAGAAACGCTCCTTATAGATGCCGAAGGTAATTGGAATAACGGGGACTATCGGGTCCGGCAAATCGACCGTCGGCGGGATTCTTGCCGCTCTCGCCGTGCCGGTGATCGACACCGACCATATCGTGCACGATCTGCTCACTCATCCTGGCCCGGTGCGGGAGGCTGTCGCGGAGCGATTCGGCGACGAGGTGGTCGCGCACGATCGGGGCGGGGCGATCAATCGCGGGAGGCTGGGGAGCATCGTTTTTTTTGATGCGGCGGCACGCCGGGACCTGGAGCGGATAGTTCATCCGGCCGTGCTTGCGGAGTACAGGCGGAGGATCACTGAGCTCGGCTCCAGCCCTGTCGTGGCGGTTCTGGTGCCTCTTCTGTTCGAGGCGGGCCTTCAGGCGGAGTTTGACGAGGTATGGACGGTGGTGGCCGATGAACACGTGATTCGCCGCCGCCTGTGCGAAAGAGACCGCCTGTCCGAAGAGGAGATCCAGCGCCGCCTTTCGGCGCAGCTCCCGCAGGAGCGCAAAGCCGGCCTGTCCGACCGGGTGATTGACAACTCGGGCACGATCGAGCAGACAAGAGACAAGGTAGCCGCCTATCTCGGGGCGTTGATTTCATGATCACAAGAGGGGCTCGGCAAGATAAACTTACTGGCATGCCGATTACCGACGAATCGAAAGAGAAGCTGAAAGCCCGCCTGGCTAAAGCGATCGGGCACCTGAACTCCGTCTACCGCATGGTGGACGAGAAAAAATATTGCATGGATGTCCTGCATCAACTGAAGGCCGTCCAGGCCGCTCTCGACAAGACGGCCGAGGTCATGCTCAAGCAGCACCTGGAGACTTGCGTGGTCGAGGCCATCCGCAATCACGATTCCCAGCGGGTAATCGAGGAGCTCATGCAGGTTTTTCGCAGCGCGCCGGGGCTTTGTCTGCCCGAAGACGACGGGGCCGCTACGGCAGCCGTCCCGGAAAAGGTCAGGAGCGCTTGCTGCCAGTGAGCAGGGCTCACTGCTCGAGAAGCTTCAGGAACTTCACCAGCCAGCCGTGCTGCGTGGTGCGAGCCGGTCTGCCCGATCCCGGCAGGCCGGCCGGACTCAAAGGCTGGCTGAAGGCAGCCGGTATCACCTTGTTGCCGCACTCGCCGCAGAACTTCGCCGCTTGCTCGAGCGGCGCGCTGCAAAGCGGGCAGGCTGGTATCCTGGTGCCCAGATGAAAGCCGCACTCGCCACAGAACCGGGCCTGGGCTTCCAGAGCCATGTGGCAGTTCGGACACTGCGGTAGCTCTGGCTGCCGGGGCTCCGTATACGAGGGGGGCTGAGCTGCCGGCGCCGCCCCGCCTGGCATCATTTGTGGTGGCATAGCGGCTGCTTGCGGCGCCTGCTCGGCGACGCCGCCGGAAGCCCGTGGCGCTGGCTGCCCGTTGCCGCCGTAATAAGATGGTTGACCCGGGTACACCGCTGGCTGCTGAGCGGGCTGTGGAGGCGCCGGCGGGGGCTGGGCACCGGAGACGGGCGCAGGCTCCGGAGCAGCAGGGGGCGGGGAGCCCTGAGGGAGTCGGGCGGCCGGCGCCTGGCTTGTAACCGCCGGCGGTGCCGGTTCCGCAGGCGGGGCGGCTCCCGGTGCGGGCGGCTGGGGAACCGCCGGCTGGGCCGGCGGGGTCGAGGGCGCGCGCCGGGGAGGAGCCGCTGCCGGCCGCTGGGGAGCCGCCGGGGGCTGGCCGGTCATCGGAGCGAGCCTCTGCTGAACGGTGCCCGCAGCCGGCGCCGGCTGGGGCTGCGGTCTAAGGGCCGGCTGGGGCGGCGCTGCGGCTGTCTGCGGGGCGCTTTGCGCGGCGGCGGCCTGACCCGGGGGGATTGCGGAAGCCGCGGCGGCCGGCGCCGGCTGCACCGGCGGCGAGGCGGCTGGCACCGCAGGCGGTGGCTGAGCGTAAGCGGGCTCGGCCCGCGGGTATGCAGAGGCCGCCTGGCCGGACAGAGGAGCGGGACCGGGCAGCAGGCGAGCCTCGACCAGGAAAGACGAGGGCTGAAGAGCCACCCCGTTGAACTGTCCAGGGTAGGACAGGTACAGGAGCTCCCTGGCCCGAGTGAACCCGACATAACAAAGCCTGCGCTCCTCGTCGAGGTCTGCCGCGCTCTCGGACGGAAACAAACCCTCGGCCATCCCGACCATAAACACGACCGGAAACTCCAGCCCCTTGGCCTCATGCAAGGTGAGCACGAAGACGCCCGGATCCGCTGTCCCCGGGCCGGCCGAGGCGGGCTGGCGCAACGCGTTTTGATGCTTGACGAACTCGGCTACCGTGCCGAATTTCCGGGCCTCCTCCTCCAGCTGCGTCAACTTCTTCAGCGGCTCGTAGCTTATGCCCGGCGGGACCGAGACGGCCTGGTAGTACTCACTCAGCCTTTGCGTGCGGCGGATAAGGGAGATAGTCTCGGCAGGGGGCAGCTTCTCCTGATACATGGTGCGTATCAGCCGAACCAGCGCGACGAGGTCCTTGCACGACTGATCGGCGGTCGCCTCCGAGTAGATCTCGACAGCCTTGAGAAATGACAGATTGTTGGCCTCCGCGAAGCTGGCGATCGTCGTCCACAGCTTGGGATCGATCTCCCTGGTCCGCAGCTGGCAGGCTCGCTCGAAGGACTCCTTCGCCCTCGGCCCGTCCGGGTCCATAACCAGGCGCAGGAAGGACAATATGTCCTCCACCTCATCCGGAACCAGGCCGGCGTTGGGATGCGACGCCATGCAACGCACGCCCCGCCTCAAAAGCCGATCCTCGATGATCGGCCCGTAGTGGTGATAGCGATAGAGGACGGCGATGTCCCTCAGCTTTCTGCCGCTGTCGACGAGAAGCTGGATCTCGTCGGCCACCCAGATCGCTTCCGCCTCCTCGCTGTCCAGCATGTGGGGTCCTACTATCGCCCCGGTCGCGGGAGAGGCCCAGGCCGGCACCATGTCCTTGTTCATCCGCCGGGAGGGAAGCCCGGCCAGAAGCTGCCGGGCATGATCGACTATCGCCGGATGAGAGCGCCAGTTCTTCTCCAGAACATAGCAGCGCGCCTGCGGCATGCGAAGCGACACGTCCATGAGCAGAGAGGGCGTCGCTCCCTTGCTGCCGTAGATCGCCTCATCCTCATCGCCTGCCAGGTAGATGTTGTCCTGCGGCGCTGCCAGAAGGCTCACCAGGGCGTTTTCCGCCGGCGTCACATCCTGGTACTCGTCGACCAGGACAAACTCGTAACTGTGCTGGTATTTGGCGCGCAGCTCCTGCTTGTCCAGAAGCGCCTGCACGGCCAGCGTGACCATGTCCTCGCGATCGATCCGGTTGGCCCGCTGCAGCTGCTCCTCGTACGCCTGATAGACGCGGGACACCAGCTGCCCCATGTCGTCCCGGGCCTGCTCCTTGACCTGCCTTGGGGAAACCAGGTTGGCCTTGTAAATCTGTATTAGCGCCGACAGCGTGAACTCGTCCAGGCCGGTCGAAAGCTCGAGCGTGTTGGCGTCCAGGTCCTTCTTGTATTTTTCGAGAACTCTCAGCAGAACCTTCTGCGGGTTGGTTTCTACCTTGAGCGGAGCCTTTCTTTTGATGGCGGCGAGGTTCTCTTTCAGGATCTTGAAACCGAAGTCGTGCCAGGCATAGAGCTGCACGCGCAGGTTCGCCTGCTTATCGATTTGCTGGTCGAGCCCGGCTTTGATCGTCTTTACTGTATCGATCGAGTTGCTCAGGATCAGGATGCTCTCCGGGCTCACGCCCTGGGAGATCAGATAGGCTACGCGATGGATTATGCAGCTGGTCTTGCCGGTGCCGGCGCCGCCGACGACGGCCGCGGGCCCGCCACCATGGGTGATGGCGCTCTGCTGCAGCTCGTCGTCCACCGGCAGCTCCGGCATCGGCGCTATCGTCTGCCCGGTGAGCAAGCGCCCGAGCGATTGCTTCTTGCGCCCGGTTCGCCAGACCTCCTCGGCCACGTCAGCGCAAGCGGCGTGGTTTGCCAGGATCTCAGCGGTGGTGAAGCGGAGGATCCGCCAGCCGTCCGTAAGCAGGAGAAGATTCCTCTTGGCGTCCTCGGCCTGCCGCCCGTAGCCAGCCACCGGCGAGACGCCGTCACACTCGATATCGAGCCGCTGCTCCTTGTCGATCAGCGCCAGGTCGAGAAGGTAGTCGCCGAGAACGTGCTGGGGCACCACCGGCAGCCCGCGCTCCTTGAGGGACGTGTACAGGTAATACTCGGCCTTTAGCATGGGCGGCATGCTCTCCTCGCGCATCGTCCTGAACAGCTCCAGGTTGACCATGCTGGCCTCGATGAGCCACATGGTCTTCTCCCAGGTGATCGGACGCCCGTGGAATGCCGGATCCGGGCACGAGGCGCCGTAGCGAGAGAATTCCCCGTAGGCAAGCGGCGTCGTGATAATGGTAGCTTTGCCGGCCAGGGCGCGCGGGTAGATTACGTGGTTGTGGAAGTACCAGAGCTGCTTGTGGTTCTCGGGCGCCACGATCCCTTCAAGGATGACGAGGTCGGCTCCGGATATATCGAGCTCCGCTTTCGTAGCCAGCGGCCTGCCGAAGCTCGTGGTAGTTACGGCCTGATCCCAGAGATATTCCGCCTGCTTGTTCAGCAAGTCCCCGGTGAGCGTCAGCGGATTGAAGCCCCGCGACTTCAGGTTGATAATCGAGGCCTCCAGGCTTGCCTGGTGCTCCTCGCTAAAGTCCGATAAAAAAAGACCGCGGACCGAGCCGGAATAAAGTCCGAAGTTGCCGACGAACCATTGCAGCGCTTCCCGGCAATCAACGGGCATTGGCGGGATCTTCCCGGCGGTGTTTCCTTTGTGACCTTTGGCCAAAGCTGTAAGCTCTCTCCCGGCCTGCTCCGGCATTCTCGCGGGCCGCTTAAAGATTCTACTTGATAACCCGCTTGCCGGGCTACCAAGGACCTGGATTAAATCTTAGCCGAGCAGGCAATTATCTGATCCGCAGGCGGCGTCCGGCGTCGAAGGCGGTTACATTTACAAATCCGTCTTGACAATATCGGCGGGCAATTCCAGGTAGTAGAATAGCTGTGAGCTCACTTGGACACCTGTCCGAGCGCTCCCAAGAATTGAGACCGGACAAGGTCCAAGAAAGGAGAGGACGGTTCATGAAACAGTTACTACTCGCCATTTCCCTGGTGACGATCAGTTCCGTACCGGCGTTTGCGCAGGCTTGCGGAGACGAGGGTCGTTATTTCCACCTGACCCCGCCTGCCTACTCGGTTTCCCGGGCCAGACGGCAAGCAATCCACCGCTACGCCAAGGCGTTGCGCTGGTATCATGAGCACCTCGGCGACAAGCCGTTGTGCGAAGGCACCGGGCCGAGCGCGAAGCCGCTATAAGCGCTCCTTCAACGCCATCTCCTTTTAAGTAGTGTCATTCTTAGCCGTCCCGAACGGGGGCCGTTTCTGGCTCGCTTGTCCGGACGACACTACCTTGTTTGCCAGTCCGGAGCATTGAACAGCGGGTTGTCCCATGGCAAGCCGGTCCGCTCCTGTCCCGGCTCCTGCACATTGATGATCGACCGGCTGTGGGCGATAAGGAGGTCCGGCTGCACAAGGTAGGCCCAGGGCAGGTCGCGGGAGAGGATATCCTGCGCCTGAGCGTAAAGTGCAATCCGCGTCGGGCGATCCATCGCCCGACGTCCCCGCTCGAGAACCTCGTCCAGGCGGGGGTTGGCATAGCCGCACCAGTTGAGCGGACCCTTGCTGTGCCAGGAGATGAGGCACTCCGGGTCCGGTCCCACCGAGCGGCTCCAGACGACGGCCTGGAACTGCCCGCTTTTCAGGTACCTCTGGCGCAGGGTGGAAAATTCCACGAGCTGCACCTCGGTCCGGATGCCGATCCGGCGCAGGCACGAGGCTACCGTCTCGGCCATCGCCTCGTATTCGTGCACGGTGAGAATGCTGAAGCCCAGGGGCTGGCCGGCGCCGGTCAGCCACCAGGACCCGCAAGATTTGAACCCGGCCTGCGCCAGCTTGCCTCGCGCGGCCGCCGGCGAGTAGGGCCAGAGGACGGCCCTGCGGTTGTAGGCCCAGCCGTGCGAGGCAAAGTCGCTCGTCGCCGGCGACGCGCAGCCGGCAAAAAGGTGGTCGATCATCCCCTTCCTGTCCATGGCCATCTCGACAGCCTGGCGCAGGGCAACGTTTTTGAACAGCGGCATCTTCAGATTGAAACCGACGAAGATCGTTCGCGCGCCCGGAAAGCGGGCCAGGGTGAGCTTCTGCCCGGCGTGCTTGCCGAGAAAGCAGGACCAGTCTCCGGCCTCGCACTGCGCCACATCGATCTCACCGTTTTTAAGCGCCAGAGCCCGAAGGCTGGAATCGGGCACTATCCGCCAGACAAGCCGGTCGCAGGCAGGCCGCTTCCCCCAGTAAAACGGGTTCGGCTCGAAGACAAGCTCCAGCCCGGACTCCCATCTGGCCAGACGGAAAGGTCCTGCCCCGACCGGTCGCCGGCTCAGCTCGTCCCGCCCGTGATCGGGCCGCGACAGCAGCCGGGCCGGCATCACGCGCAGCTCGACCATGCGGCTGAGGAACGGCCCGCACGGTCGTAAGAGCCGCAGGGTGAGGGTCTTGCCGTCCCGGCTTTCGATGCCGCTTATGTCGGCGTAGTCGGCCTGATAGGGCGAAGTCGGCGCTTTCGCCCACCGGATTGATTGCACCACGTCAGCCATGGTGACCGGCTCCCCGTCGGCAAACTTCGTCCCGGCGCGCAAAACGAAGGTATAGGCGAGCCCGTCGGCCGACACGTCAAAGCGCTCAGCGAGAGCCGGCACCACATTGAGCTGCCTGTCGTATTTCACCAGCCCCTGATAGACGAGCGACTGAGCGTAATAGGAGGCGGAATCGAGCGCCCGCAACGGGTAAAAGGTTACCGGCTCCCAGCCCATGGCAAACGTAATCCGGGAAGAGATCTCCCGGTCCGTAGCCGTTTTGGCGCGCGCCGGCAGGGTGGCCAGCGCCAGCAACGCCGCCACGGCCGCCGCCGCCCAACTGAGTCCTGGCCGCTGCGGGCCGGCGCGCTGGCGGCGCCCGGACCTGGACCTTGCCCTCCGGAGTCGCACCGGTGCGCCTCCCGCGCTGACTAGAGGCGGCCGCCGCTCTGGCTGAAGAGATAAACGCAAGACATCATCACCAGCATGGCGCTCGTGACGCCCAGCCAGAACGCGGCGATGAGAATCTGCCAGACGAGCAGCGCCTGCCTCTGGGTCAAGCTCAGGATGATGCCCAGCCGGTTGACAATGTAAAAGATGACCGCAAAGACGGTAAAGACCAGCGGCAAGAGCCGCAGTCCGGGCGGAACAGGAAGGATAACGGCCGCCACCAGGCTCAATATGCAGACCACCACCAGGCCGATCGTCACGTAGTCGGAGAAACGCTGCCTGACCGCATCGGCCACCGATGCCTGATTGATGTGCTTGAGCGCGAGAACGAAGTTGGTAAAACCGCCCCGCTTGGGAGGATGCCCGCTGTCGGCCGTGGCAGCCGAAGCGCCCGAAGCGTCGGGTTTGGGGGCTTCTGAGTCGGCCATGGCGCAACCTCGGGGCGGGACCTTCTAATATTATCAAATCGTGCCGGCTCCCCCGGCAGCCGCAGCGGAGAAATCAAGAGCAATGCGGGTCTGGCCCAATGACGACTGACGACACGCCGCTTGTCTTTGTCATCGTCCTGCACTGGCAGGGCAGCCACTACACGAGGGCCTGCCTGGCGTCGTTGCGCGCGCTCAGCTACCCGAACTTCAAGGTTCTGCTCGTCGACAACGGCTCGCCCGATGGCTCGGGGAAGAGCATCGCCAGCCAGTTTCCAGAGGTCGCCTTTCTGGCCACCGGAGAGAACCTGGGATTTTCCGGGGGCTGCAACGCCGGCATCAAGTTCTGCCTCGATGCCGGGGCCGAGTGGATCTGGCTTCTCAACAACGACACCCGGGTGGACAGGGACAGCCTGACCACGCTGATGAAGGTCGCCCAGGCGAGCCCTGACGCCGGCGCCCTGGGAGGGGTGGTGCTCAGCGGAGGCGGCGATGAGTTTGCCGCTTCGGGACCGGGCGAGATCGACTTCATGCGCGCCAAGACCTATTTGCGACAATTGAATTCGGCCGGCGCCGAGTCCGTCAAATGCCAGTGGCTGTCGGGAAGCAATCTGCTTCTGCGCAGCAAGGCGCTCAAGCGGACCGGGCTTTTCGACGAGCGGTATTTCCTCTACTTCGAGGACACCGACCTCTGCCACCGCCTGACCAGAGCCGGCTGGAGCTGCCTGCTGGTGCCCGGGGCCCGCGTCGAGCACGCCGGCGGCGCCTCCACGCAAGGAGAGCGCAGCTACTGGCGCGCCTATTACTACACGCGCAACAGGCTCGTCTTTTTCCTGGATCACGCAGGCCTTCTGGCACGCCTGCCGGCCTTGTTCTCGATCGCGGGACACCTGGTCCGCCACGCGATCGTCCTGCCGTTTCGCGGGCAGGCCGGTCGCAACCAGCTGCGCGCCGAGATGCTCGGCCTGAAAGACTATCTCTGCCGCCGCTTCGGCAAAGCCGCTTGCCTGGACTGGTGCGAAGACAGCCCCAAACAATCGTAGTGCAGCCGCTTGCGCCGTTCTCGCGTGAAGCGAGGCCGGTTGGCACCAGGCGGTGCGGGCGGCGGCGGTACAGGGGATAATGCCAGGAGGTAATAGACTGATAGAGGGCGGCTTATCACGGGCCTGACGGACAATTGAGCAGACCTTCCGACAGCCATAGACTTTTCAAGGCGTACATAGCGCTGGGACTTCATCCGGGCGCCTCCTTCGACGCCGTGGAAAGGCGACATCGGGATCTGATCATGGCCTGGCATCCTGACCGCTTCACCAGCGACAGCCAGAAGCAGAAGGCGGAAGAGGAGCTGAAGCACATCAACGCGGCCCGCGACTGCTTGCGCCTGCATTTCGCCGATGAGCACAAGATGCAGGGCCCGTGCGCCTGCCAGTTCGAGCAATCGCAGGCCCCGGCCGGCCCGGCTCGGGCGGCTGCGCCGGAGGCGGACCGCTCTGCGGCATCGTCTGCCGCCCCGCCGCCGGCCGGCAAGCGCTTCTACCCGGCCAGGGCGCTCTCCTCGCCGATAGCGGCCGCCGCCGGCTTGTCCATCTTGAGCTTTGCCACCATATCAGCCTACCTGAAGGTGACGAGCTGGCAATCCGCTCCCAGCCAGTTCCAGTCGTACAGCCGGCTCCCGGCCCCACAGCCCGGGCTCGGCCAGAGCACGCCCTCGCCTGATGTCCAGCCGGCAGCGAGCCCTACCGCCCCCGCACCCGCGGATCTGTCCACGCCCGCCCAGGCGCCGCCCGTTCGCGAATCGCCCGGCGAGATCCGGGCTACCCGCGCTGTTCCGGGGACCTTCTATGCCGGCTTTGTCGAGCGGGAGGAGCAACGGAAGCAGCAAGCGCTCAGGGCGCAGCGTCTCGTCCTCGAGAACACCCTTGCCGCGGCGGAAAGGGAAGCCCAACGCACCGCAGGAGATCTGGAGCGATGCGAGAAGCGCATGGCCGCTATCGATCAAGGGGTGGCGGAGCACCAGGAGGTAATGAGCGAGATCCTGCGCGCCGGCGGAGACCTGGAGAAATCACCGCTTCCGGGGGCGGTGCCGGCCACGGTCAGCGTCTATTTCTCCAATCCGGATTACAAGCGGCATTTCGATGCCTGCACCGAGCTGTCCCGGGAGCGACAGACTCTCGAGGCGATCGCCACCCGGATCAGGGAGAAGCTTGTCGGGCAGCGGCAGCTGGTGGAGGCAATCAGATCGAAGCTCTCGGCGCCAGGGCGCTAGGCCCGGTCCTGGATCCGGCCCTTAATGAGAATAATAGCCTCTCGCCCGGCCGTCCATGCCGGCTATTCTTGCGCTACGGCGGCTTCCCCGCCTGCCGGCATGCCGCCGTAGCTGATGACGATGTGGCGGTCTTCGCCCTCGCCGTTGCTCTGCGACTGCAGATCCGGGAAGTGCTCGTGGAGGTAGTTGTGAACTATGCGGCGCTCGAAGGCGGTCATCGGCGGCAAGGCGAACTCCTCGTATTCGCCGTTCAGGACGGCGACCGCTCCTTTTTTCGCCCGATCGAGAATCGCTTCCTTGCGGCGCTCCCGGTAATCGCAGACGTCGACGATGAAGTGCTCTTCCTCTGCCTGGCCGCCCTTGCACATCTGGCGGAGGAGAAATTGCACCGCCTCCAGCGTCGTCCCCTTCCTGCCGATCAAGACCTTGGCGTCGGCTTCCTTGCAGTCGATCCGGTAACACACGGTCGATTCGTCGATTGACTCCGGCGCCACGGTCGCCTCGATGCCGAGAAGCTGCAGCATCGTCTCCAGGTGCGTTTTCGCGAGATCGCTTTGCTTTACTTCAGTCATGGTCGCTCACTTCTTCTTCTTGGATTTCCGTTTCCCCGACGACTTCTTGCCACCCCCGCCGCCGGCGCCGTTGCCGCTGGTCTTGGCCTGGACCTCTGCTGGAGCGGCTTGCTTGGCCACTGGCTGCCCGCCGGCCGCTCCGGCATCGGCCAGGACATCCACCACCGCCGGGGCCGGCTTACGCATTATCCACCAGGTCTGGGCAGATTGAATCAAGTTGGAGACCACCATGTACAGGAACACGCCCGAGGGCAGGGGGATGAAAAAGAACATGGCCGTGACGGCGATCGGCATCGTCTTCTGGGTCTGCTGCTGGATGGCTACCTGGTCAGGATCCGCGCCCGGCGCCACGGGCTGGACCATGAGCTTCTGGGAGAGGAACATGGTGATGCCGAACAGCACGATCAAGAAGAGGTTGTCCCAGTTCTCCGGCTTCAGCAGGTTGGCGCCGCTGACAACCTTGCCCAGGCTCCTGATGAAGCCGAAAGACTCGTTTTTGGCGATGCCCGGAACAACGCACTCGACCGTCACTTCACCGGTCTCCGGGAAAACGGCATGGCCTTTATCGTCTATGCTGGCGCCGTGAATGTCCTTGCCTGCTCCCTTCAAGCGCCAGGTGGGCCTGAAGTCGAGCGGCAGCGCCCCCTCCACCGCACGCACGCCGAAGTCGACGGTGCCGCCGGCCACCACCGTGGAGTCTCCCGGGAAGACGACGAGCTTGGCAAGACGGTGATCGGGGGCGACGTAGGGGCTGTTGCCGCCGGATGTCTCGGCCCTGGTCGCCTTGGAAGCCTCAGCCTGAGCCACGACCTTCACCTTGACCGGTATCACCTTGTCCCCGAAGGGCGGTCCGGTGAAGGCGGCAAACAGGGCAAATAGAATGGGCAGCTGAACCAGCGTGGGCAGACACCCGCCCATCGGGTTGATCTTGTTCTTCTGGTAGAACTCCATCGCCTTTTTCTGGAACATCTCCGGATCGTTCTTGTAGCGCTCCTGGATGGCCTTCAGCTGCGGCTGCATCTGCGACATGCGTTGCATAGAGCGCGTCGAGCTGGCGACCAGCGGATAGACGAGAGCGCGAACCAGGATCGTCAGCAGAACGATCGCCCAACCGTAGCTGTGGCATTGCTCGGCAATCCACTGCATCACCGGGATCATGAATGAGTAGGTTATGTCCATTTGGCCTCGGGTACCTCATCGACACCGCCCGGGTGGAGCGGGTGGCAGCGCGCCAGCCGCCAGATGGCCAGCACGGCGCCTCTGAAAAGACCGAAGCGGTGGATGGCCTGAAAAGCGTAGGTCGAACAGGAGGGATAGAAGCGGCATGCCGGCGCGCGAAGGATCCTCGTTGCCTGGTAGAGCTTCAATGCCGTGAGCGCCAATTGTTTCATGGTCTCCCCGGCTCCCGCGCATCCGCCCGGGTCTGGCGAGCCTGGGCTCGCTGCCTGCCGTATTTGCGCTCGGCCGCCACCAGGCAGGAGTCCACCGCCTGGAGGACCTCCTGCCAATCCGCCGTCAGCGCGTTGCTGTGAATCACCCAGACCATCGAATACCACTGTTTTACGCTCGCATACACCTGGCGCAGCTTTCTGTAGGCTTCTCTCAGGCGCCGCTTGGCCCGGTTTCTCCTGGTGGCCCGCTTGTCCACGTTCTTGCCGACCACGAAGCCCACATGCGGCAGATTGGGGGCGCTTCGCGGCTGCCTGGGCAGGACGTAAAGAGTAACCAGCGGCGATGAGACGCTCTTCCTCGCGGCATATGTTCGCTGAAAAAGACTCTTTCTGCGTAATCGCTCCGAGGACGGAAGCACCGTCAAACCTAGATAGAAACCCGATAGCGTCCTTTAGCCCGGCGCGCCTTTATCACCTTGCGCCCAGCCTTTGTCGACATCCTCTTCAGGAAGCCGCTGCCCTTCTTGGCTTTCGAGATTGCTCCTCGTAACGTCCGTTTCATTGGGAATTAACTCCTTGCCGAGCGGATGTTTAAATTTCCTTGCTCTTATACCGTAAAACAATTATGCTATCATCTCACGCAAAGACTTCGCCCCAGTCCCTCTATCGGGCTGGGAAAAATTTTACGATCAGGCGCCGTTCCGCTGATCTGCTTGGTTTGGGTTGGTGGCACGCGCAGGATTGATGGGTACTCGGTTGGCTTACTTCGCCTCGAGCTGACCGGTGGATTTTTTATCGGCTCTCGCTCGGCACGCCTTCATGGCTGTTTTGACGATTTACTAGCGAGGGCCGGCAGATCTGTCTTTTCTCCCGGGACTACGTCAGCGGCGGTTAAGGAAGTACTAAGGATCCGGAAATGATTCAAGAGAAAGAAGACTTGCGGTTGGAGCGGCCTGTAGACGAGGTCTGGACGAGGACGTTCGAGCTTCTCTCGGCGCAGCTGCCGGCGCCGACCATAGAGACATGGATCCGGCCGCTGCATCTGGTGGCCCTTGATGGCGATGAGGCGACCATCGCCGTTCACAACGAGTTTACGCGCAACTGGATAACCAACAACCACCTGGGCGCGATAGGAGGGGCGATTTCGCGCGTGGTTAACCGCAAGGTCACGGCGAGGGTTATCGTGGACGAGACGCTGGAAGAAGAGGTCTACACCCCGTCGATCGCCTCGATCACCGTCATTCCGGCTGCGGCGCCCGGCTTCGGGCAGCCGCCGGCGACCTCGCGGCCGGCTCCTGCCGCCCAAAGCAGGCCGCCGGCTTCCAATTTGAATCCGAAATACAGCTTCGACTCTTTTGTCGTGGGCTCGCACAATCGTTTCTGCCATTCGGCAGCAATGGCGGTCGCCGATCGGCCTGGTCATGCCTACAACCCGCTTTTCATCTATGGCGGGGTCGGGCTGGGCAAGACGCACATCATGCAAGCGATTGGCCAGCACATCCTCAAGCACTCTCAAAATCTTCAGGTGCGGTATATCAGCTGCGAGCGTTTCACCAACGAGCTCATCAACTCGATTCGTGACGATCGCATGGTCGAGTTCCGCAAACGATACAGACAAGTAGATGTTCTGCTGATGGACGACATTCAGTTCATTCAGGGAAAGGAATCCACGCAAGAAGAGTTCTTCCACACGTTTAACGCCCTGGCGGAAAACGGGCGCCAGGTGGTGCTTTCCAGCGACCGGCCGCCGCAGGCTCTATCGAAGCTGGAGGAGCGCTTGCGCAGCCGCTTTGCCGCCGGACTGATAGCCGATATCCAGGCACCGGATCTGGAGACGAGGATGGCCATTCTTCGAAAGAAAGCCCAGCTCGAGAACATGGTGATCCCCGACGAGGTGATGGAGTACATCGCCTCCGTGTTCACCAGCAATATCCGCGAGATGGACGGGGCCCTTATCCGCACTCATGCCTATGCCAGCCTGACCGGGGCCCCGCTTTCCGTGCAATCCATCGCCCATATTCTGCAGCCGGGGGCGGCGTCCAGGCCGAAGCAGACGCTCACGGTCGACACCATAATTGAAACGGTCGCCGGCCATTACCGCGTGGAGCCCAGCGAGTTATTGTCCGCAAAACGCTCCAAGGATCTGGCTTTGCCCAGGCACGTGGCCATGTACCTTGCCCACGAGCTGATTCAGTTGAGCTTCCCGAGAATCGGCGACGCCTTCGGCAAGCGCAAGCACACATCTGCTCTATATGCTTGCGAAAAAATAAAAGAGGCTGTTGCCGCAGATGCCGATTTGTCGTCTGCCGTTTCCCGGATCCGGCAGCAGCTGGGCTTCTAACTGCCTGTAGGAAAATTGTAGGGAGATTGTTTGATCCGTGTAGGCAACCTGTCCGGACGCTTTATAGCCCGGGAAGACAAGCAGCGGTCCTTGAACAGCGCATGAACAGATTACCTACAGGGGGATTGCCGCGCTGGAGAGTTGTCCGGCGGTTATCTACAGAAATTCGGGCAGCCTCCTTCTACTCTATGAATGAATTAAGAGAACTGTCAGAGCAGAACAAGCAAAGGATGGCTTGGCAGCTTGCAATTCGCGCGTTAGCAGGTTAGTCTTTAGCGGAAAGATTCTCGTATGGCTCAGCATATATCGGGCCGTGGCCGTTGCTCTTCGAGGAATGAGATATGCATTTTGCTATTCAGAAAGATGTTCTGGTCAAAGCGCTCAGAGAAGTGACAAGCGCCGTTGCCACACGCGTCGTGCAGCCGATTCTGAGCAACATCCTGGTCGAGTCGCCTGACGAGACGACCATTCGTTTTTCAGCCACGGACCTCGACCTGGCAATTCAATCCAAGTGCCCGGCGGTCGTTTATGCCGGCGGCTCGATTACCTTGCCCGGCAAGAAGCTTCTCGAGATAGTGTCGAAGCTCCCCAATGAGCTGGTGACCTTTCAGGTCAATCAGGACACGTTCGAGGCCGCGGTCACCTGCAAGAGATCCAAGTTCACCCTGACCGGGCTCTCCGCTGAAGACTTTCCCAAGATTGTCGACACGAAGGCAGCCGAAGGGCTGCTCATGCCGTCGGACATCTTGCGCAGGGCGATCATGCAGACGTCGTTCGCGGCGGCCAGCTATGACACCAGCAACATCCTGGGCGGCGTGTATCTCCTGCTCGATAACGGGGCTTTCGAGTCCACCGCCACGGACGGCAGCAGGCTCGCCCACCGGCAAGAGACGCTGCGGGTGGCGGCGCCGGTGGCAAAGCGGGAGGACGCAGACAAAGAGATGGAGGCCAGGGCTCAAACGGCTACGCTCGACAAGCCGCTCGGGCTCAAAGCCATCGTTCCCGCCCGCGCCTGCGGAGAGCTGGTGAAGCTCCTCGACTCACGCGAGCCGGCGGATGTGCGCATAGCCCTGGTCGGCGGGCAGATTACCTTCGAGACCGAGACCGCCTTTCTCAGCTCGCGGTTGATCAGCGGGGAGTACCCGCGCTATCACGAACTCTTTCCTACCGAGTACAAGTACCTGGCCACCTTCAACCGGGAGGAGATCGGCGCTGCCATCGACCGCGTGGCGGTGATGTCGGACGAGCGCACGCACCTTGTGAAGCTGCATTTCGAAGGGGAGACCATGCAGATAAGCTCCAACACCCCGGATGTCGGCAGAGCTCAAGAGGAGATCTCCATGCGCTTCGAAGGGCAACCGCTTGATGTCGCCGTCAACGTCCGCTACGTGCTCGATGTCTTGCAGCGGCTGAGCGTGGACGAGGTGCAGCTGGAGATGACCGGGCCGCTGAAGCCGCTCATCTTCCGCGGCGTCGATGACCAGAGCTACAAGTACCTGCTTATGCCGGTGCAGGCCAAGTAATTGATTCGGTCGCGTTTCTTGACAGGCAAAGGCTTGTTTAGCGGCGTGTGATATACTCCGAAAGCTTTCTTCGCGACGGCGACCATCATCTGATATCATCCGTTAAGATGGTTGGCTGAGTGGGATCGTAGCTCAGTTGGTTAGAGCGCCTGCCTGTCACGCAGGAGGTCGCGGGTTCGAGTCCCGTCGGTCCCGGATTTTTCAGTTGCCGGTCAAATTCCGTATGGCAGAGCCAGCGTTGTCTGCCGCGCCAACGCTGGTTCTGTCTTGGCTTAAGCGGCGTACAGGCGGATCGGACCGGTGCTGTGCTGGCCTGGCGCCGGCTTAAGGGTCATTTATTGAGATCGTTGTTGATCTGGCTCTGCAGCTGGCTCTCTTCCGCATCGAGATGCTGTTGCTGCCCGGGCGTGAGATAGCCTCCGTTGATGCGGGCATCGCGTTGCTCCTGGCGCCGGATTGACGAATCCTCATTCATGAGCTTCCCGTAGTTGCCGTCGAGCTTGCCGTAGTCTTGACTGATCTGCCGGTTCAGTCCGGCATCGCCGCTCAACACTTGAGCGCGTCTCGGGTGTTTATCTCCAAACGCGTCGCCCGGCGCACGGCCGTAGTCGTTTGTGATCTGCTGGTGCAGCCTGTTCTCCTCTCGATCGAGTTGCGCTTGCTGCCCGCGGGTAAGGTAGCCGCCGTTCATGCGGGCGTCACGCTGCTCCTGCTGGCGGATGCGGTTGTCCTCGCCCTGCAGCTGCCAGTAGTGGCCGCCAAGCTTGCCGTAGTCATTATTTAGTGTGCGATCGAGGCGAGCATCCCGCCTCAGGACCTGAGCCCGACGTGGATGCCACCGGCCGAAGTTGCCTGCCCAACTGGGGCTGTTGGCAGCCATCAAGCTGATGGTCATGAGCGCCAGGGCGCGACTGAATGTGTTCATCTCTTTTTCTCCTTGCGTCAGTTCATTTATGTGAGCTCCGGAACCACTGACGGCCGGAAGTCCTACACACCTAATAACGAAACTGGTGGCGGGAAAGTTCAACGCTTTATGTAAAGCGTGGGTAAGATTCTGGGACCGCCACTGCCGGATAAAGCTGGCTGCCTGGCTTTAGATACCACATTTGATAGTATATAAAGAGAAGAAGAAAGGGCTAGAGGCGCTGTCCGGCGCACAATAGCCCTTGGAAGTCCTCCGTTTCTACCGGGAGAGCTGGTTTGCAGCGCCGGCAGTGTCTTTGTCGAGGTAACGCGCGCCGGACAGCCATAGCACGCCGCCGACGGCCATCATCACCGAGACGGTCATGAAGGCGGTGTTCATGTTGCTGACGTCGGCAATGGCACCGATCACGAAGGGCGAGATCAGGTCGCCGAGCGCGTGAATGACCAGGATGTTGAGCGCGAAAGCGCTGGCCCGGATGGACGGGTGGGTGACGTTGGCCAGGATCGTGTTGCTCGGCCCGGTGTTGAAGAACAGGCAGAACATGGCCACAAACAGCAACCACCAGGCATACGGGAAGGGGGTGTTGAGCATGGCTATCCAGGCCGGGAGCGCCATGAGCATGGCCGCGCCTGAGACCAGGAAGTACGAGCCTGAGAATCTGGCCCGCAACCTGTCGCCGACGATGCCGCCTGTGAGCGTGCCGCTCAGCCCGGCAAGGACCGTGATCCCGCCGAACATCAGGTTGACGTAGCCGAGATCGCCGGCGTGCCGGTACTCATAGATGTAAGACGGGGTCCAGAAGGCCATGCCGCCGATGGCGAAGGTCATCGCTGCCATCCCCAGCGTATCCAGGAGATAGGATGGCGTTTTGAGCGCGATCAGGTAGTCGTTGAAGCTGCCCCTGTGTTTGTGGCCGTCTTCGACGCCGTCAGCCTGCCCGACTCGCGGATCCTTCATGAGCAGGCAGATGAGGGCGAGCAGCAAGCCGGGCGGAACGAGCATGAAGAATGCCCATCGCCATCCCCAGCCAAGGGTGACGGCAACTAGCCCGCCGAAGGCGAAACCGAGCGCGGAGCCGACCGGAATGGCCATGTAGAACCAGGACATCACGGAGCCGCGCCTCTCGACAGGGTAGAGATCCGAGATGACGGCCGGAGCAAGCGGTCCGTAAGCCGCCTCGCCGATGCCGACAAAACAGCGGGCGATGATGAGCATCTGGAAGGTGAGCGCCAGACCGGAGGCGCCGCTTGCCAGGCTCCAGACGGCGACGCCGATGGCCAGGATGAGCCAGCGCCTGCTCTTGAAGAATCCGAAGATGGTCGAGAACAGCGCATACGAGATCATGAACGCCAGCGACAGAAGGGCGATCGCCGAGTTTTCCGGGTTGTGGCCCAGGAAGCGGCCGATCCAGTCAACGAGCGTCTGAACGAATCCAGACTGCGCGTGGTGACCGGAAAAGAACTCGGCGCGGATTAGCGGCACCAGTCCGGCCAGAACATAGCGATCGATGTAGTCGAACAAGCCGACCACGAGAAGCAGGATGAGGGTTCGGCGGGCGCCCGGTAGCGGCGCCTGCGGAGACGGTCTCAAGTGCTCGTCAGAACTTTTCATAGGAAGTCTCCGTTAATGGGAGCCACGCGGCAGCGCAGCCGCCATCCGCGAGGGGCAGAAGACATGCCTCTTTTCCCGCAAATGGCGGCTGCCTGTGGTCCGGGCCTGCTCCGGCGGTTTTAGAGAAGGAACAAGGCCAGCCCGTTGATGAGAACGTGCATGAGGTTGTCGGCGATGATCATGAGCCACGTGGCCATGTACTCGGGCCTCTGTGGATCGAATCCGGTCTTGCTGCACTCTTTCCAGGGCTTCGGCCGCTCGAGCCCGAGCCAGTTTTTGGCCCAGCAGACGTGGCGGGCGAGCCGGTAGTGGTCGATGAGGATGTGCGAGCCGACGATCACCGCAAGCGCGGCAACGGACGGATGAAGGATGAGGACGAACGGGATGGCGTACACCAGCCCGTGCACGGCGGCAGGCAGCCAGGCTTTTGTTTTGCCCTCCGCCATCCAGCCGGACTGGAGCAGGTAATCACCGATCATGTGAGCGATCAACTGGGCCACGGTAATGGTGCTTATGAATGCGAGGATGTGATGCATCGGCCTTCCTCCAGAATCTTGTAATTGCTTACGTCTTGGTGAATGAACTTGCAGCAGCGATAAGGCGTAAGGGCGCAGCCGTGCGGCGCCCCTACGCCTTATCGCTGGCTCCTCATATGCGATCGGTTCGCCGGCAGATCACCTGCTTCGCGATGGCTCGTGGGACGATGAGAAGCGAGGCGGAGGATTCCGAGGAGGAATCCTCCGCCTCGCGTAGCGCTTCAGGCACGGCGGGTCTAAGCTCGTATCGGTAACGGAGCGCGTCTCAATACCCGCCGTGCTTAATCTGAATGAGCTTCGGCCCGAAGCGGTCGTTGTGCTCCGGGTCGTCGGCCGGCATGGCACCGAGGACGACGTTACGTTTGCCTTCGGAGCCGTCCGGGTAGGGGTGGATCTCCGCCATCACCTTTTCCACCATGGGCGAAACGACGACGGTGAGATGGTGGCGGGTCAGCTCCCACGGCGTTGCCACGCCGACGGACTTCAGCACCATGAGCAGCTCGCGCTGAAGCACCAGGTTGTAGTTGGCCACCTTGACGTACTTGTCCTCTGGGTCGAGCCCGCGGCGCAGGCGGGGGTCCTGCGTGGCCACACCCACCGGGCAGGTGTTGGTGTGGCAGCGGCGCGCCATGATGCAGCCTTCGGCAATCATGTTGCCGCGGGCGATGTTCACCATGTCCACGCCCATGGCCAGTGCAATCGCCACATCGCTGCCCTTGGCGATCTGTCCGGAGCCGATGAGCACCACCTGGTCGCGAACGCCCTCCTCCCGCAGGATCGTGTCGACCTCGGGAATGGCGTGCAGGATTGGCAGGCCCATCGTATCGGCAAGAGCGACGGGAGCAGCGCCGGTTCCGCCCTCGCCACCATCTATGGTGATGAAGTCGGGGCCTTCGCCTGTCTCCTTCATGAGGCGAGCGATGTCGCGAATGTCCCTTTCCTGACCGACGACGATCTTGATGCCCACAGGTTTGCCGGTGAGCTCCTGCAGCATCATGATGAACTTGAACATGGAGCGGACGTCGTGGAACTCGTCCCAGGCGTTGGGCGAGTAGCAGTCCCTGTCCATGGGGATGCCGCGCCATTCGGCCAGCTCCGCCGTGATCTTCTCCTTGGGCAGCTTGCCGCCCTGCCCCGGCTTGGCGCCCTGGGCCAGCTTTATCTCGAAGGCGACGATCTGGTCGCTTTCGGCGACCTGCTTTACCTTCTCCAGGTCGAGCTGGCTCGTCCACCGCTTGCGGAACTCCCGGCCAGAGGCGGTATCCACCGGGTCCAGGAAGAACTTGCGGTAGCCAAACTTGGCGGGTCCGATCTGGGCGACGATGCGCCCGCCGCCAACAATTTCTCGCACGGGTTGAGCCGGCGCGGGCAGGCGACCGAGCGAGAAGTAGTGGCGGGCAAGCCCGCGCCAGTAAGAAAGCCTGGTCTTTACCGGGATGCGCCGCACCACGCCGTTCAGGTGATAGGGGGTGAGCCCGCCTTCACCGGTGACCATGTGGATGTTTGCTTCGCGGGCGCCGCTGGACAGTGCCATCACGGCCTCGGCCGAGAGCGCTCCCCAGCTCATGCCGGAGATGTTGATCGGCCAGGGGCAGTAATAAGGCTTGCGCCGCTTGCTGCCGATTACCAGCGGCGGCAGCCTGTTGCCGCGGGAGATCGCCTCGGGAATCGGATACAAGGACGGCAGCAGGTGGATCTCGCCGACGTCCCGGTAGCGCCTGACGGTGCCGAAGCCGAGGTTGTTGTTGATCCCTTTGGCTGAGCGGTAGATGTACTTGCGCGTCTCGCGATCGTAGGGGCGCTCCTCGGTGTCGCTCATGAACCAGTACTGGCGCAGCTCGTCTCCTACGAGCTCGAAGCCGTAGCGGAACCAGCCGATGAGCGGGAAGTTGCGCCTTATGGCATGCTTTCTCTGCAGGTAGTGGTCGTCGACCCCCACCTGTAAGAGAAAGGCCAGCAGGGCAAAAACGACGCCAACAACCGGGGTCCAGTAATGCCACCCGACCCACCAGGCGGCAAACGTGCCGGTGAGGGCCAGTGGCAGCAAGACGTTCTTGCGCTGCCGGAAATCGTTGATGGCGATCTGGAGCGGGAAGGCCAGCAGCGCCAGGACCAGGCCGACCTGCGGCCCGCCGAAATGCCAGCCGAGCACTCCGGACAGGATCGTTCCGGTCAGGATGGCGTGCCTGTTTTTGCGGAGATCGCGAATGCCGAGGAAGACCAGGGCGGCAACCAGTGTGAACACCAGCGCCACCGGGTTGCCCCCGATGAGATAGCCGACCAGCCCTGCAAGCAGGGAGGCGGCGGCGATGAGCACGTAAAACATATCCGAGAGCTCCTTTCGCGCCGGAATTTGAGCGGCCGGGTGAGCGGCCGCCCGGGCGCGGGAACGCGGTTGTGGCCACCGGCGATGGCAAGAGCCGCGTCGTCTGGGGACCTGAACGGAAAGAGGTTTATCTCCTCCGATTGCCGGCGGCTTTGATGAAGGCGCGGAACAGCGCCTGGTTGCCGGCCACGTCGCGTTCGGGGTGCCACTGGACGGCTAACACGAATTCGCGGCCGGTGTGCTCCACCGCCTCGACGATGCCGTCGGGGGCCCAGGCGACCACCTGCAGGTTCCTGCCGGGCAGGCGAATCGACTGGTGGTGCGAGCTGACGACAGATGGGAGCCGCAGGCAGCGGTAAATCTTCGCCAGCCTGGAGCCCGCCTTCAGCGAGACCGGATGCGTGGCTGGTGATCCCTCGCCCTTGTGCGGCAGGTGATCGCCGTCCAGCTGGCTGGGGATGTCGTAATAGAGGGTGCCGCCGAGCACGATGTTGAGGAGCTGGCAACCGCCGCAGATGCACAGGATCGGCAGCTTTCGCCTGGTCAGCGCCCGTTTCATGAGGCGGATGTCGAACTCCTGGCGATCCGGGTGCAGCGGGTTCACCAGGGAAGAAGGCTCTTCGCCGTAGAGCTGCGACGAGTAGTCGCGCCCGCCGATAAAGACAAGCCCGTCGAGCTGCTTGAGAACCCGCCCGAGAGCAGCCGTGCCCATCGGCGGAATGAGGACAGGCACGCCGCCGCAGGCGAGAACCGCCTCGTAGTAGCTGCGCGCGATCCGTGCTTCCGCCGGGTTGCTGGCGTTGACGTCGATGTTGAGCCCGATAAGCGGTTTCATTTGGATTTCTCCTGCAGGCGGTTGCCCGGCAACGGCCGGGCAGCCGCGGACACCGGAGGAGGGCCGCCGCCGGCAGCGGCGACCCCCCTCAGCGTAGTTGAGCGATCAGGCGGGGCTTTACGCCAGGTAGCTCGCCAGCCGCGCCGACTCCCGCTCGCGCAGGAGGACGTTGACGCGCAGCTGCTCGAGAGCCTGAGCGACGGCCATCTGACCGCCCTTGACCTTGCGCCCGTCGAAGAACGCCTTGACCTCCCGCTCCAGCTCGGGCGTGTCGAGGGCGGACACCGAGCTGGCCATGCGCACGACGCCGTTGTCGGGGTAGGTCTTGACCATCCTTGCCCAGTTCTTCTTCATGAAGCGCCAGGCCTCGACGCTGGCGACGCTGTTGTTGATGAGCGTCGCGACCAGGTACGGCGCGTCTTGCGAGCGCACCTGCCCGTTGAGCGTGTGCTCCAGCGTCTTGCGCAGCAGATCCAGGTCCTGGAAGTTGGCCAGGGCGTTCAGGAAGCGCTGCTCCTCCTGCGGCGTGCCGGAGGCGGAGGCGTTCTTGAACATCTGGAAGAACTGCTCGTAGTCGGCGGCGTCGCCGGTGTGCGAGACGATCCTGACCACGGCCGCCAGCAGCTCGCTGTCGACCGAGGACTTGTCGGCCTTGTAGCTGGCGAACAGCTCATCGGCCTTTGCTTGCACCGCGGTGTCACCACCGATGGTGCCGAGCACGCCGATAAGCATCCCGCGCAGCTGGCTGGTCTGAACCGACTCGCCTTCCCTGGCCATCCAGCCGAGACGCTCGACCGCGGGCGCAACCAGGTTGCGCACCAGGGCCTGCAGCGCCGGCTTTTTGGCGTCGGGCAGCAAATCGTTCAGCGCGACCAGGGAGCCGGTGATGATGGACCAGACGTTCGGGTCGGTCTCGCCGGCGAACAGCTTCAGCATCTCCAGGTACTCGGGAGCGCTGACCAGCCCCGCGCGCACGCAGGACCAGGTGTCGTTGACCAGGTTGAACCGCTCGATGATCGAGAGGTTCTCCCCCACGTTCGCCGTCAGCTTGCCGAGAAGCGAGCCTTCGTAGCGCACGCGGTAGAAGCCCGAGCCGCCGGCGTTGACCACTACCCACTGGTAGTTGCCGACGAACTCGCGGTGCTCCTTGCCCTCGAAGAGGAACTTCCTGGTCTCGATCTCGCCGTTGACCTTCTTCACCCGGACCGTCACCGGGACGGGCCAGGTCTGGCTTTCACCGCCCTGGGGCAGGAACTTGAACGGCTGCTGGGTCAGGTCGATGAAACCGTCGCCGGCAGGGGTAACCGTCACCACCGGGTGACCGGGCGTGAACACCCAGCCGTCCATGATCCGGCGCACCGGGATGTTGAGACCGGACGCCTTGCAGGCCTCCTCAAGCGAATCCCACAGGTCATGCGTTTCGGTGTTGCCGAACGCGTGCTTGCGGATGTAGGCCGCCACTCCCTGACGGAAGATCTCGGGACCGATGAACTGCTGGATCTGGTAGAGGATAGAGCAACCCTTCTCGTAGGAGATAAGGTCGAACAGCTCGTCGGCATCCTCGGGCCGGTTGACCACGCACTCGATCGGGTGCGTGGTATTCAGCGAGTCCAGGCGCATGGCCGCAGCCCGGGAAGGACCGAACTCCTCCCAGATGTTCCATTGCGGGTACTCGACGCTGACCCCCCAGTTCTCCTGGAAGGTCGCGAACGACTCGTTGAGCCACAGGCCGTTCCACCACTTCATGGTGACCGTGTCGCCGAAGTGGATGTTGTGCGCCAGCTCGTGCCAGACGACCTCCGCCACGCGCTTCTTCTCGGCGTGGGTGGCGGTCTTCAGGTCGCAGAGCAGCGCCGTCTCCCGGTAGGTGACGAGGCACCAGTTCTCCATGGCGCCCGAAGCGAAGTTGGGGATCGCCACGTGATAGATGTGATCGCCGGGGAAGCGCATGCCGGTCTCGCGGTTCAGGAATGCGGTTGCCCGGCAAGCCTGCTCGAGCGCGAAGTCGGTGAGGTGCTCCTTGCCGGGAAGCGTGAAGACGCGGGTTTCGATGCCGTCGACGAAGACAGGCTTCGAGCCCACGAAGTCGCCGACGACGAAGGCCACCAGGTAGGTGGACATCTTAATCGTGTCGGCAAACTCGACCACCTTCTTGACCTGGGTCCGCTTGCGATTGCCACGGCGGCCTGCCGGAGCAGCCACAAGCGTCTCCTTGACCACCTTGCCGTTGGACAGGGCGGTGAGGTTCTTGTCGACGACGAGCTTGACGCTGAAAACGGCCTTGAACTCGGGCTCGTCGAAGCACGGGAAAGCGCGCCGCGCGTCCGTGCTCTCGAACTGGGTGACGGCTGCCCAGCGCGTGCGCCCCCGGGCGTCCTTCCAGCTTGCGCGGTAGAAGCCCTTGAGCTTGTCGTTGTGGATGCCGCGGAACTTGAGATGGAGCTTCCAGGCGCCCGTGCCCAGCGTGCCGGCAAAGGCGATGGTGGCCATCTCGGTTTCGCTGTCGAGCGTGACGGAGCCCTCGAGGCGGGTGCCGTGCTCGTCCTCGACGCAGGCGGACCTGATCGTCAGGTCCTTGGCGTTGAGGGCGATCTGCGTGCAGGGCTGGAGAACCCTGACGAAAATCGTCTCCTCGCCGGAGAAGCGGAAAGTCTCGAGATCCGGCATGATCGTGATCTCGTAACGATCGGGAACGACGTGGCGCAGGAGCCGATAGCCCTGCTTGTCGACCCGCGTGGTGGGGATAGCTTTTGTAGTCATTGGCAATGACCTCCTGCCGCCGAGCGAAATTGACTGGATGCTCGGCTGGTTGGGAACCTTATGTTGTGATCTGTGGCATGGACGACGCGCCTTAAAGCAGCGCGACAAGGAAGCGAAGCGCCACAGCCGGCGAAATCGGAAAAACCAGGACGCGCCACCGCTAGTGGTGACCATCGGCGCTGTGATCCTGAGCTCGTGGGCTGTACGGACTTCTGTTGATTGACTTGCTTACAGGAAGAGATTTCAAGAAAGTACAAAGCTAACCTAGGGCCCGCTTCTTACGGCAAGCAAGAGGCAGACACTTAAGAGATACTCATATAAAGCGGGCCTCGCGAGCTTTGCGAGCACCGACAAGAGTTCTCAAGAGATCTACAGGCTTCTTAAAAGGGCGTATTTTCGGGGCTCCAACACGGCGCTGGTGGCCGAGCTGCACGTATATAGTTCACCTAGCGCAGGGCCATTAGCGATGTATTACCAGCTTTTTAACCACTTGAAACTCAAGAGGCTGAATTTATATGTTTGAACTATCGTTTCTCATCCAGACCTCTTAGCGAACTGTAACCGCCCGACAATCCAGCCCACAGCTACATCAGCGCCAGGTTCCCCGCAACCGTGCGAGGCAGGGTAAGGCATACCCTCTCGAGCCGGCGCCGATGCTTCTGATGCTCAACCAGCGCAAGGCTCGTTGGGCATCGATGTTCCATATCGGCGAACTTACGTCCGCCATTTCCTTTACGGATTCCCACGTCTAGCCGGATGAGGAGCCAGGGGCCGGTTCGGCGCGCGCGCGGCATAAATGCTGCCTGCCCGCCTGCCTGCTCGGCAGCACACTCCTCCGGAAACACATGCCGTAACAAGGCACTCCACTTAAGGGGATAGACATGAGTCAGAACAAGAACAAGGATCCTCGGTCCGGGAACAACCCGGACGATACTAACCTCGCCGAAGAGGTTCTGCGTCAAGCCGGCAAGAGCGCGGACGAGGTCAAGCGCACCGGCACCATCGATCGTGCTGACGACCAGGTCGAGAGCCTTTTCGAGGCCAAGTACCGCACGGTCAACAGCCCGCTGCACAAGGCGGTCTGGGACAACGTCACGCCGGTCGACCTGTTCCGCGCCAGCCTTCTCGATCAGAGCGAGGCCTGCCAGACGGCGATGAAGCGCTGCCTCGAGGTCATCCGCAAGCACCGTGACGCCGGCACGCTTTACGACGCCAAGGGCAAGCTCAGCGAAGAGCTGGTCCACGGCGAGCTCGCCGCCGCCGGCTACTGGGGCATGCTCATCGACAAGGAGTACGGTGGGCAGGCCGCTTCCATGCGCAGCTTCATGAACTTCCTCACCCAGATGGCCGCCACCGCCGACCCGACCACCGCAGGTATGGCGTCGGTCCACGGCTGCATCGGGGCGGTCGACCCGGTCCGCACCTTCGGCACCGACGACCAGAAGAAGCGCATCCTCACCCGGCTGGCGGCCGGAGAGACCGTCTCCGCCTTCGCGCTCACCGAGCCGAACGCCGGCTCGGACCTGACGGCGCTGCGCACGACGGCCAGGCTCGACGGCGACCACTACGTGGTCAACGGCGAGAAGCTGTTCATCACCAACGCCATCTACGGCCGCATCGTCGGCCTGGTGTGCCTGATCGAGGGCAAGCCCGCCGTCCTGGTGGCCGAGCTGCCGGCGCAGGACACCGAGAGCTTCCAGATCGTGAACTACGGGCTGCACGCGCTCGTGCACACCCACAACAACGGTCTCAAGTTCACCAACTTCCGCGTGCCCAAGGAGAACCTGCTGGCGATCGATCACGGGGACGGCCTGACGATTGCGTACCACGGCTTGAACCGCGGTCGCGTCGCCCTCTGCGCCAACTCCGCCGGCGTCATGCGGCTGCTCCTCCGCAGCATCACCCCCAGGAGCTGGGGAGAGTTCCGCAAGACCTACGGTCAGTCCATCGAGAAGCGCGAGCTGGTCCAGGCCCGCATGGCCCGGCTGGCGGCGCTGATCGTGGGCGCCGACGCGCTGGTGGCGTGGTGCTCCTCGCTTCTGGACGAAGGCTACCGCGGCGAGCTCGAGTGCGTCGTCGCCAAGGTCTACGGGTCGGAGGCCCAGAAGGAGGCGGCAATCGAGATCGCCATGAAGACCCACGGCGGTCGCTCCTTCCTCAAGGGTCACCTGGTCGGCGACAACATCCACGACTACCTCGCCCCCTGCATCTACGAGGGTGAGGGCCAGATGCTGTCGATGGCTCTCTTCAAGACGCTGGCCAAGGACCACGGCATGCGCTACATGCTGCCGGTCGGAAACCACATGAACGGCATGCTCAAGGCCGTGAAGAAGGGCCAGTTCGGCTCCGCCTTCACGAACCTGGGCGCCTTCCTGTTCCACGGCGCGCGCTACGCGCTGTGGCAGGCAAGCAAGCGGCTGGCCTTCCGGAACCGCAAGGTAAACGGCATGGACAAGCGGCTGGCTCGCCACGTCGCCTTCGCGCAGAAGATGTTCCGGCGCCTGCCGCTGGAGCTCTCGAGCGCCATGGTCAAGCACCAGCTCAAGCTGGCTGACCGGCAGTGCCGGATCAACCACATGTCCCAGCGGGTGCAGGACACCGTCGTTCTCCTGGTCACCGCGCTCCACGCGCAGCAGGTAGGCGACGAAGCGACCATCCGGGCGGCCGACGTTCTCTGCCAGGACCTGACGCGCAAGCTCACCGGCGCCCAGCCGAGCGACGCCTACTTCAAGGCCTGCAGCAAGCTCGCCGAGCTGGTCATCTCCGGGCAGTTCCGTCAGCTGGACGGCGTGCCGGAGACAGCGATCCTCCGCAGCTACGAGCAGAAGTAACTCCGCTCGGGCTCGAGCCGCGCCCGCAAGCGGCGGACTCCGTCCGGGGTCCGCCGCCTGGCGGCAAGGCCTTGTCGCCAAGGCATAACTCACAACTTTCACCTCACAGTGCCCAGCCGGCGCGCGCCGGCTGGGTTTTCTGCACTCTAGAAAAGGAGCTTAACCATGAATGAGCCGACACTGAAAATCGTCATCATCGATGACGCGGCGCCGAACTCTGAAACGGTCGCTACCGGCCAGCCCGGGCAGGACGATCCCGCCCCCGGCGTGTTCACCACCGGGGACCAGCCCTGCTGCCGCGGACGCGGGGGGCTCGTCTTTCGCACCACCGGTCGCGCTGCCTCCACGCCGGCTCAGCCGGCCGAAGCCCACGAGCACCAGGACGACAGGAGCTGCTGCCGGCACCGCCTGATCGAAATGGTCGGGCGCGGCAGGAAGAACTACCCGTTGCCCCAGGTGAGCGACGTCGTCCAGAAGGCGGCGATCCGGCTGGCCCAGATCGGGCTCGAGCTGAAGGGCCTGCCTGATGCCGACTGGGGGCCGATCACGTCTGGCTCGGGCAGCGGCACGCCGCAGTCGGGCAAGGGGCATGGCTTCCACAGCCAGCCCGGGCTGCTGGAGATGATGCGCGCCATCATCGGCACCGGCACGACGGCCAACGCCGACTGGCGCACTCGTCTGGTCAAGCGCATGCGCGAGGCCGACGCGTCCGTCTCCGGCAACGCCGGCGGCTCCGTCTCCGGCAAGCAGCCGCAGCGGGCCGCCGCGCCGGCTGCGGGCGGTCTCAAGGCCAACCCGAACGCCCTGCGCGTGACCGCCGAAGCGCTGCGGCTTATCTTCAAGGAGCAGATGTTCGAGGGGCTGATATCCCGGCTGTTCAACCCCGGCCGCGCCGTGCTCAAGCGCGCGCGCCGGGAGCGGGCGGCCAAATATCAGCCGACCATCGAAAGCCTCTCCAACCAGTTCGAGCCTCTGCGTGAGGTCTTCCGGCAGGCGCTGCCCCAGGTCTACGACCTGGCCAAGGCGCAGATGCCGGACGCTTCCGACCAGGAGCTCAAGCAGGTGGCGCTCCAGGTGCTGCTGGAGCAGGAGGAGCTGGCCCAGCTCATCTTCATCCTCGACCACTACATCGACTGCTTCCTGCAGATGGAAGACGGCATGTACGAGCCTCTGCAGGCGCTGGTGGCGGTGGTCGAAGAGGCGACCAGCCTCTGGTTGACCGGCGACATCCGCGGCGCCCGCGCCAAGGCCGGCCAGGCGATCGCCGAGAGCACGTACTTCCTCCTGGAGCACGTGTACCTGGCGCACGCCGGTGATGATGGCCCCGCCACCATCCCCGGTGCCAACGGACCGGTCGGCGCGCACCTGATCCTGGTGCCCGAAGACGAGGTGGGGATCATCATGCTGATGATGGTTCTCTACCTGCACGAGTTCCGCCACGACATGTTCGCCAGCATCAAGAACCTCCCCGAGGAGGAGGCGATTGCGCTGCTGAACAAGCTCCGGGACGCTCACAAGTCTGGGCGCCTGAAGCTGTCGGCGGAGAGCATGAGGCTCGGCAAGACCGACGTGCCGCTCATCGACCTGATCTGCCGGATCTTCCTGGACAACCTGGGCGAGATCGACGCGGACCTGGTGGGCGGCATCGAGATGTGCGGCTGGGCATTCGTGCTTAACATGCTCTACGTCTTCGGAGCCTTCAACTCCAAGAAGCAGGGCGCGATCCGCAACAAGCAGCTGCTCCGCACCTCCTCCTACTTCCAGGTCAGCAAGGACGGCGAGCTGGCGTTCGAGGCGCATCCGGTGGATTACTTCCGGGTCTACCTCTGCGCGGCCGCCCTCGAGCTGCTGGAGTTCAAGGCGGAGGCCGGCGAGCTGCGCAAGCTGGCTGACGCCGCCGTCGGCGGCCAGCGGCCGGAGTTCATCACCTGGGAGGACGTCGAGGAGAAGCGCAAGCCGATCCAGATCCGTTTCGACGACATGCTCGCCTGCGCGCCCATCGTCGCCGAAGCCGTCCTCAAGTCGCCGCTGAAGGCGTTGAAGGGCAAAAGCAACCACGAGGTGGTCTTCTGGACCCGCAAGGCCCAGGACAAGACCGACCTCTTGGTGGCCAACCTGCTCAACGACAGCGCCGAGGTGCCGACCGACTGCGGTGACTTCTACCTCACCCACGTCTCGGCGGCCGCCGCGATCGCGCTCTATCAGGCGATCGCCAACCACGTTGTCGACCCGACCGACGCTCCCCAGTTCGTCAACCGCAACGCGCTCAAGATGCACAGCACCATCCTGGCGCGCCTGGAGGCTGAAGCCAGCACCACCGAAGGTGAGGCCGGCAAGGGCAAGTAAGGCGGTCATTTGAAGTCCGGGGGCGGTGAGGGCGCAAGCTTTCGCCGCCCCTGGCTCATTTCTCCTTCCAGAAGCTCCTGTAGCAAGAGGGGGTCTATGGTTAAAATCGTTCTCGTATCCGACCTCCACGGCCGGCCGCTCACCACGCAGTCCGCGGACGTCCTCATCGCCGCCGGTGACATGACCGAGCACGGGCAGGAAGACGAATTCATCGAGCTCAATCGGTGGTTCGGCGCCCAGCCCCAGGCCCTGAAGATCTACGTCCCCGGCAATCACGATATCCTCGCCTACCGCAATCCGGCGCTAGTGAGGGAGATCCTGAGCAACGCCGTGGTGCTCATCGACGAGGAGATCGAAGTGTCCGGCTCCCGGATATACGGCAGCCCCTGGGTACGCTCCAACGACTCCGACTGGGCTTTCCCGCTTATGGACGGGACCAACCGGGCCAAGGAGAAGTGGGCGGAGATCCCGGAGGGGCTGGACATCCTTGTCACGCACGGTCCGCCCTACGGCATCGGCGACCGGTCCAGGCGCACGCGGGAGCACGTCGGTGACGGGCTTCTGCTCAACCGGCTGCGCGCCATGACAGCCAGACCCGCCGTGCACGTCTTCGGGCATATCCACGAAGGCGAGCGGGTGACCGGCAAGCTGGAGATGCTGTTCGTCAACGCCTCGATCTGTGACGAGCACGGTCAGGCGGTCAAGACCCCGGTGGTTATCGAGCGAAACCTCGACGGCTGCTGGAAGGTCCTCGATTCATCAGGTTCATAAACCGGGAAGGGGCCGGAGCGCAATTCAATTTGCGCCCCGGCTCTTTCTCTCTTTGCCTTTCTCAACGCCAATATATAGTAGCAATGACAAGGCGCGTATGGCAGCGCGTGCGGATTCCGAACCCCGGGCGCGGGCCGGTCAGGCCTTTTCGTAATCGAACTCCTCGGCCAGCCACTCATTGAGGTCGTCGTCGAGCACGGTCACCGCATCGGGATCGATGAGCTGCCGCTTGAGCGCCTCGAAGATTACCCGCGTGCGGGGGTTGTAGATCTCCATGCCGGCCGTGTCACGCAGGTGCTGATCCTCCCCGGCGATCAGCTTGGTGAGCAGCATTGACAGCCGGTTCTGCACGCCGCGCACGCTTATGTGCCGGCGGGCGGCGATCGCCCGGTCGGTCAGCCCGGCCGTGACGTCCTGCAGCGTCTCGTACTCCACGTCCGTGAGCGACTGATCCTTGCATTGCAGGCGGGCCTGCACGCCTCGAACCAGCGGGTCGATGTAGGGATTGTTGTGGATGAGCACCGAAGTGATGGCGTAAATGAGCTTCTCGTCGGTCTCGCTCTTGAGCGCGTAACCGTGGATCGCCTCATCGGGGACGATCTTGCCGATCTCCCTGACGTAGGCCTCGCGGTGGTACTGCGACCAGAAGAGGATCTTGGTGGCCGGGCTCTCCTGCCAGATCTGCTCGGCGGCCTTTATGCCGCTCATCTCCGGCATGGAGATATCCATGACGATCATGTCTGGCCTGGCCGTGCGAAAGAGCTTGAGCCCATCATGCCCGTTTGCCGCCTCGATGACCTCCGGCGGCGGGTCTATCTTCTCCTTGAGCAGGCGCGTTACGTGCTGGCGCAGCGCTGAGACATCTTCAACTACAAGAACCTTGGCCATCTTCCCTTCCTGACAAGCTCAGGCGAATCTCCACCGTCGTGCCCTTGCCCTCTTCGCCCGGTCGCCAGGCTATTGTAGCGCCGATCAGATCGGCCCTCTGACGCATATAGCGAACGCCCCGGGAATCCTCGCGCAGCCTGGACTGGTCGATGCCGCGCCCGTTGTCCGCGACCCGGATGACCAGCTCGTCGTCTTCCACCGTCACGCTGGCCCGCACCAGCGTCGCGCCGGCGTGCTTGCAGACGTTGGTCACCGACTCCTGGAAGAGCCGGTAGAGGAGCGATTGCTCGACCATGGAGAGCGCCCCGGTCTCCCGGCCGCCGAGCCTGGTTTTGAACCTGGTCTTGAAGCCGGCCCGGGCGGCGCCCCGGCGCAGGCAGTCCTCGAGCGCTGCGACAAGCCCCAGGTGCTCCAGGGCCGAGGGGCAGAGGCTGTCCATGACCTCCCGGATCTCGTCCATCGCCTGGGAAAGCAGGCCTCTTATCGCCTCGGCCACGGCCGGATCGGGCGCGCTCTCATAAGCATCGAGCTTCTGGCGAACCGCCTTGAGATCGTTCAAAACCTGGTCGTGCAGGTCGGCGGCCAGCATCCGCCTTTCAATCTCGTCCTGCTTCACCAGCTGGAGCTTGGTCTCCTGCAGCTCCTTGTTGCGCAGCAAAAGCTCGTAGTGCTGCGACTCCTGCTTGCGCCGTTTCAAGTCCACGACCCGCAGGCCGTAGCCGCACAGGCAGCCCAGGAAGACCGCCGCGAAATAGGCGAGCGGGTGGGCGCCCCCGCCAAGCCAGCAGCGCAGCCCGACAACCGACAGCAGGCTCAATACGAAGAGCTGGACAGAAACCAGGAGGCGGGGCACGGCCGCGAGGCGAAACCCGCACCAGGTGGCGCCCAGGGCAAAAAGAAAGGTGGTGCCGGCCTGGACGGGCAGCGGCAGAGCGATTGCAATCGGGGCGGCGCCGGCCTCGCTTTTGCCCTGCACGGCAAAGATCGCCAAAAGCCGGGTCAGCACCTCGGCGTCCAGCCAGGCTCCCCGGGCGGCGACCACGATGGCCAGCCAGGCAACCACAAGGGAAACCAGGGTCACCGGCAGGATGTAGGTCTTCGGTCCGGCATTCGATCCGGCCATGAGCGTTCGTTTGCCTTTCTGCTAGAGCCAATCACCAGAGCGGATGCTAAGATTTTCGCATGCCGAAGGTGCTTGTCCTGCCGGACCACATAGCCAGCCAGATCGCCGCCGGAGAGGTCGTGGAGCGTCCGGCCTCCGTCGTCAAAGAGCTTGTGGAGAACTCGATCGACGCCGGCGCCTCGCAGATCGAGATAGCCGTGGGCGCCGACTGCCGCGACATCCGGGTGGCCGACAACGGTTGCGGCATGGAGGCCGAGGACGCCGTTCTCGCCTTCCACCGTCACGCCACCTCCAAGCTGGCTTCCGCCGACGACCTCTGGAAGCTGCGCACGATGGGCTTCCGGGGGGAGGCGCTGCCAAGCATCGCCTCCGTGGCCAGGGTCACCTGCTACACGAGGACTTCCAGCGCCGCCTCCGGCACCAGGGTGGAGGTGGCGGAAGGAACCGTCTCCGCCTGCGAGACCGGCTGCGCCCCCGGCACCGTGATCGAGGTGAACGACCTGTTCTACAACGTGCCGGCGCGCCTGAAGTTCCTCAAGAAGCCCTCCACCGAGTTCGCGCACGTCCACGAGGTGGTGCAGGCCCTGGCCGTCGCCTACCCGAAGATCGTCTTTCAGCTGCTCAACAGCGGGCAGGTCGTCTTCAAGACCTCCGGCTCCGGCAAGCTTGCCCAGGCCATGGTCGAGTCCGGCTTTGCCTCCGGCAAGGAGGATATGTGCCGGGTCACCTACGCGGATCTTGATCACGGCATCGCCGTCTACGGCTACGTCGCGCGCCCGACCCATTTTCGAGGCGATCGCAAGGCGATCATGTCCATTGTCAACAACCGGCCGGTGCGCTGCCACCTGACCTACAAGGCGCTCGATTACGCTTATCAGGACCTGATTCCCCGGGGAAGGTACCCGATCGCCGTTTTGACCATGACGCTGGATCCCGGTCGGGTGGACGTCAACGTGCACCCGACCAAAAAGGAGATCAAGTACACCAACGGCAACGACGTCTATTTAACCCTGCAGCGGTCCGTGCTGGAGGCCGTGCGGCGGCCGGAAGAGGAAAGGTCCGAGGAGCCGGTGCAGATGCCGCGCTGGCTGAAGACGACGGGCGATTATCCGATTATTCCCGAACCGGCAATTGGCCGCGCCGGGGAGGGCACCGGGCGGGTTGGCGAGGGGGCGCCGGCCGGGGTGGGCGCGCTGCCAGCGGCCGGACAGCGATCTTCAGCCCAGCAGATCAAGCTTGACGAGCAGCTCTCGTATGTGCCACCACAAGCGGTGGCGCGCCCGCCCGGAGCAGCCAGCGTCGTCCCGCTGCGGCCGCGCCTGGCCGGCCTGCCGGCAAACTGGCGCCTGCTGGGCTATCTGAACAATACCTACATTCTCCTGGAGACGCCGGAGGGGCTGGAGATCGTCGAGCAGCACATAGCTCACGAAAGGACCATTTACGAGCGGTTGCTGGCTGCCCAGTCCATGCCAGGACGCCTTTCCGAAAGCGCGCAGCGGCTGGTTATCTCCGTGCCGCTCAACCTGAGCCCCGAGCAGCGATCGATTATCCAGGACAATCTGGAGCAGATGCGGCGGGTCGGCTTCGACTTCGAGTTCCAGGGAGAGGCGAGCGTGCTGTGCACGCAGGTGCCCCTTGAGCTGGCGCACAAGGACTATGCCTCGGCCGTCCAGGGGATCATCGAAGGGCTTGCCACCACGGACAGCGCCGAGCTGGAGCTGGAGGCGACGAAATCGGTGGCCTGCCAGGCGGCAATCAAAAACGGCATGCCGCTGGGAGAGTCGGAGATCGTCCAGCTGCTGGCCGAGTGGGTGAAGGCGCCGCGCAAGGACACCTGCCCGCACGGGCGGCCGGTGAGGTTGAAATTCACCATGGAGAAGTTATTCCAGCTATTCCATCCCGGCTAGTACCGCCTGGCAGCACTTAACGTACGCGCGCAGGGGGGATTGCCTCCGCCCGGGCGCCTTGGACGCGCCCCTGCGAGCAAATCGGTTCTAATGCCAGCGAGCCAGCGGCCCCGTCGTCGACCGGAGCAGGCGATACGGCAATCCGGGACGGCGGCCGGCCTTACTTAATGCTTGCTGTAGAGGATCTCCTGGAGAGCCGGGCCCAAGTGCGGGTAAGCCCGGCTCAGCTCGCGGGCCTGGAACTTGACCAGGTTGGGCGTGAAGCTGCTCATGGCCAGAGCCACCTCATTGCGAAGCGTCTTGTTGCCGCTGGCCCCGGCCATGAGCAGCGGGCGGATCGCCCGGATATCGGACATCCTGGCCAGCTCGCGGGCGGCTGCAAGCTGCGCCGCCGGGGTGCCGAAGCTGACCTGGGAGGTAAGCCGGGCCAGGTTTCGGTTGGAGCGGATCGCCTGCAGGACGGCCTGGGCATTGGCGGCCACCACCGGATCCGCATCGGTGGCGTACCGCTCAGCATAACGCTCGACCTCCGGCACCGGGGAGCGCGTGAAGAATTCCAGCGCGCTCGCCCTCAGCTCCGGATGAAGCGTGATGGTGCGCAGGGAGAGGTTCACCTGCTGGTCCGGCTTGCCGGAGAGAACGGAGAGCCCCGCCTCGAACGCTTGCTGCTTTTGAGAAGCCGAGGTGAAGTTGGAGTCCATCATCTCCATCAGCGGCTGCAGCATGCGGCGCTGCCTGGACTGACTCAAAACCTCCCGAAAGGCCAGATCATTGCCGCGGGCATCGGGCATCTGACCGACAAGCTTGACGATGGCGCTCACATTGCGCGCATCGCCGGCGAGCTCCAGCAGCCGCTTATATTGAGCAGCCGGCCAGCTGTTCAGGCGCCCAAGATTGTCCAGGGCGATGTTGCGAACGGCCGAGCCGGGCGCCGCCAGCTCGACCATGAGATCGAACCTCGCGCGGCTGCTGCCCGCCAGCTTGATCGCCGAGAAGTAAGCTGCCTCGGCCGTCCGCCGATCGGCGGACGTGCGGGCGACGTTGCTCAGCAGCTCCACGTGGGACTGATTCCCCAGCGTGCCGAGCAGCTCGGACGCCGTCGCCCTGGCCAGAGGGTCGCCGCTTTGAATGTGCTGGACCAGCTTGGCCTGCGCCCGGGGAAGGATCTCCCGGTCGAGATAGGCGACGCGCTGCAGGTAAGTCTCGTGATAAGGGCTGCGCTCGGCTGCCGGCACCGAGCTGAGCGCCCGCACCAGCGCCCGGCCGTAGACGCTGGAGCGGATGGGGGCCTGCCAGGCGGCTACGAGGAATCTGTCGGCGTCAGCGCTCTGCAAGCTCTCCCCGCCTAGCACGGCCCAGTTCTCGCCGTGCGGGTCCGTCTCGGACATCCTCGCCTTGCCGTACTCACGGGGGAAAAAGCCGCCCCGCAGCTCGGATTCCAGTTCCGCAGCCAGATCAAAGAGGGCCGACTCCTCGGGATATCGTGCCTTATACACGTGCGCCGCCTCGTGTCCCATCTCTAACCAGTTGATCCAGTTTGATCCCGGCAGATTACGCTCCTTGGCGTAGAAGGTGAGCAACCCGTCCTCGCTGGCCGAGGCGCTGGACCAAAAATTCGGACTGTAGATCTGGCGGAAATAGGGATCGGCCGGGTTGGCGTCGGGCAGCACCAGCAAGCGTTTGACGGCGGTCCTGTCCGGTAGCGCTTCCAGGTAAGGGATAAACTCCTCCGGCAGCATGCGATACCCATACGGGTGCTTCTCCAGGGCCATTTCGGCTTCCACCCTTCCGACGAGATCCTCGGGCGCCGTGGCGGCAGCGCCCTTGCCTTGAGCAAGCAGGCGCAGATTTCGCACCTGGTCCAGCTCCCGGGCGTAACCTTCGGGCACGACTATCCTGGTTGTCAGCCCTTCGACGGTGTAGAGACGGACAGGCTCGTGCTTGCGCTGCAAGACGTCATTTGCGAAAGTCTCCCAGCTGGTGTACCGCCCCGATGGTTCTTTGGACAGGGAAAGGATGGCCTCGGTGGAGCGCTGGTAGCGATCGAGTCCCAGCCGCGAGCCGAGCAGGTTGAGATCGGGGGCACGCTCGGGCGTGATGTTGAGGCGCTGCCAGGTCTCGATCGGCACGTTGAGCCAGCCGTCGCTGCCCTCCGGCTTGACCTTGACCACGCGGTTGTCGCCGCGCGCGTACGCGGAGTCACCGCCGGCCTGCTTCTGCTCAACGGCGGACTGCAATCGGGGCAGCTTTCCGGGAGCCTCCGCCCGGTTGCCGCCGGCATCGCGGGCGCTTGCCCGGGACGTCCCGTAGTGTTGCAACGCCGCTCCCGTGAAGCCGCCGACAAGACCGGATTCGTTTGCCGCCGCAAGGACGTCAGTCCAGCTCCTGCCGGACATGAGCGCGTCCATGCCACCAAAAACGCTACCGCTGGCGTAACCGGCGCCCCAGCCGGCGATCAGGTTTGCGACCGGGGCCGAAATTCGCCCTTCGGCCACCGCCAGGCTGGAGGCGCGGCCGATTCGCAGTCCGACCATGCCCGCCGGCACGTTGACAAGCGCCCCGACCGTGCCTGCCTTCAAGAGATTTTCCGAGCCGGCCGCCAGCGAGAAGCGTCCGCCGCTGTCCTTCCAGGCCTGCGGATCAAAGCCGGTCCGCACGACCCCCATGCCCAGACCGACGGAAAGGTTCGTGACGGTTTCGGCGGCAAGCCCGTTGCCCAGCCTTGCGGCCGTCAACCTGGCGAAGGCGCCCTCCGGCGCTGCCAGGCCGCCGACCTTGTTGAGCGCCGCCCCTTCGAGGAAATTCCTGCCCAGCCCGAAGGCGTTGCTGGACAAGTTCTCGTGCGGATCGTAGAGGATGGCCGCCCTGATTAGACCGGCTCCGGTCCATCTCAGCGCCGGCAGAAAGGCGGCCGTATCGCCGACAATCTCGGCCAGGTGGTCGTTAGAAGCTGCCCGTTGCGCCCTGGAGATTGCTGTGCCCTGGTGACCGAAGTCGAGCAGGTCGCGCGCCACGCCCACCACCCAGCCGCCGGCCGTGTGCTCGTCCCGGCCGGTGAAGATGCCGGCGAAGGAGCGGTGAGCCTCCGCCGGCTTGGAATCTCTTCTTGCTTCTGGTTGCTCGATGGTCACGCAGTTGCGCCCGCAGTCGTTGCCCGTAGTGACCAGACTCTAACAAATGACAACGTTAAAGGGGAGCCCGAATTGCGTGGATTACGAGCCCTGGGCGTGCGTGAATTACGAAGCGGCCTGCCAATCAGCGGGTGGCCGTCGGTGCGCCGGCGATGCCGGTCGACAGGGACATCGGCTGATCGAGGGCGAACTTCAGCGGTGTCCCGCTGGGGATCTTCACTTCCTTGCCCTTTCGCCACAGGTTGCTGCCCAGGCCGACGGCGCCGCCCGTGGCCACCCCGGCGATGGCGCCGGCGGCAACGGACCCGGCCACGATCGGGGCAAAGCAGATTCCCAGCAAAGTCCCGCCGGCCGTCCAGGCGGCGGTGCGAGCCACGCCGGTTGCCACGGCCGCCTTCTTGGTGCTGCCGTGCAGGTTGCCCTGCTTGTCCTCATGGACCTTGGACGGTTGATTGGCGGTTACCATGGCGGAAAGCGGATAGCGGGTGCCATCCGGGGTGATGGCAGCCGTCAGCCGCATGCCGAGCACGCCGCTTATGCCCACGTGCCCGCTCTTTTCGGCGGCGGTGATCTGTCCTTCCAGGGTCGTGTTGGCAGGCAGCACCAGATCGGCGCCGATATAGACCGGGCTCGTGATCCGGGCATTGAAGATGTCGCCCGGCTTCGCTACGGCGCTGTCGATCGGACTGGTGAGCACCGCATCTAGTGTCGTTCCCACCGGCACGTAGGATATGCGTCCCTGCAGCGGCTGGCCGTTGTATGTCTGGGCAATTGCAGGCAGGGCAAGCGCTAAGGACAGTGCTCCTGCTGCAAGTGTGTTGAGTGGTGACCGTTTCATCGAATGCTCCTTCTAGTGCATCTCGGGTTAATACCCAGTGCCCAATTTGCCCACCAGAAGGATATCACAGGGGGTTAAATCGACCAAATCTTTTTGAATTTTGCCGCCGGCGAGGCGCAGACGGTAGCACCGGCGGTATTAGTGCCGGCGGCGGTGGCGCTTGACAGGTGGGATGCGGCCCTCTGTCATCGTGTACTAGAATCTTTCCCGGGCGCCGGTGTCCCGTACCTGGCCGGCGCTTGCTCTCGGAGATAGGGGGAAGGCATTTCGATGTTGGAGCTTAACCGGCAGGTGAGGGACCTTTATCGCAGTTACGCGTCCAGGCCGTTGAAGCCGGAGACCTCGCTGGAGGTCGCCTCCGATTTCGTGCTGGATTTAATAAATGTCTTTGGCGACGGCCTGACCGCCGAGACCCCCTTGAAGGCAGGCTGGCGGCAATTTGCGCCGTTCGAGTTCCTGCTCGAGCTGAATAATACCCTGGCACGGTACAAAGAGCGCGGGTACTCGGCCCTGGAGCCCGCCGAGCGAGCCCTGTTCGCGGACCCGGGCGTCCTGCTGGGCACGCTCATCCGGGCGGCGCTGAAGGCGCATCCGGATACGTTTCCGGAGGAGGACCACTACCAGATACCGGACGCGGTGGCTAAAGAGCTGCTTATTCTCTCCGAGTAGCAGTGTCGTTTCGGAACGCTCTGCCCGGCGGCCGCTCTGTGTTTTCAAGAGATGCGGGAGCTGCGCTATAGCTATACAGCCTGTCCCGGCCGCTCCTGGAGCGTTCGCTAGGGAAACCGGTTGAGATAGGGTCTCGCTCTTGAATACGATGAGGGCTATTCACCAGATCCTGTTCGACTTACATCGAGTAATCGCGCAAAGAAAAAAACGGCACAAGACCGTAACTGAAGAAGCTCTGTTCGTCCTCTTGCGAGGAAAAGGGTTCTTCCGCGCGCGTCCTGGTGAAGGCTTAATGCGACCTTCGCGCCCGCGTTCTGCGGGAGGCGATCGAAATCAACCGCAGAGTCGGCCGGGCTCGAGCTTGTGCTCCGGCGCCGGCCTGGAGGCGATCATGAAAAAGCGCCTTGTGGAATCCGCTTTCTATGGCGCAGTGCTCACGATCTCCGGAGTGAGTTTCTACTATTTCTTCGGGATCCTGTACACGCTGGCTTCCGGCGGTGACGTGGTGAAGTTTTTCTGGGACACCGTCGTCGCCGGCATCTTCTGCTTCTTCTTCTTCTGGTACCTGTGCTGGGAGGTGACGGGCATGTTCGAGCGCGCTAACAAGCGCGGACGTGACCGAATGAACCATAAGGACCGGAAACCCGACCAGGACGAATAATCCTGATCGGCAGCCTACGGGCGGGACGTTCCTGTCCGGGGCAGCGGCTCGTGTCTCGTGCCTTAAACGAGACACCGCCAGTGGTGCTAGAAGGGCACCCCGACGGCGTCAAGTCAAACGGTGAAACCATGAACAAAACTCGACTGATCTCGGCAGCCGTCGTCGTCGGCGGCATCGTGCTTTATCTCGGTCTGATGGGCGTGCTGGCCTATCAGCGTTACCTGGAGAGCATCGACCCGGTAAAGTCCATCAACAGCGTCGACCAGTTCGAGCAGGTGGTGCTCAAGTCCGACCTGCCGGTATTCGTCTTCTTCTACGGGCGCAACTGCCAGTCCTGCCAGAGCCAGCACCCGCTCATCGAGCGGGCGGCCGCCGACTACGCAGGCAAGGTCAAGTTCGTCAAAGTGGACGTCTACCGGGTGCCGCAGATCCCCAGGGCCATCGGCATCACCAGGATCCCGACCATGCTCGTGATCAAGGTCAAGGACCGGACCATTGTCGGCTACCAGGGCTTCCTGGATGCCGGCAACCTCAAGAGGCTGATTGAGAAGGGCATCGCTGCCCAGCCGCAGAACGCCCCCGCAGGCGCCGGTGCACAACCGGCCGCCCCGGCAGGCCACGCGATCGAGCTCTGAGCACACCGCAATTCGGCACGGCCGGCCAGTCGGCTCGGCTAGCCGGGACGGGCAGGGGTCAGCTTCCAGGCTGCACCTGCCCGTCTTCTTTTTCGATCATATTTATCAAGATGGCGCAGCCAGAGATTAAAACCCGTGCGGCTACGTTAACTTTTTAGATCAGCCATATAACTATATAGTATGGTGTTATACCCCAAATTATGCCTTTGGGGGCGCTGGTGGCTCTCGTTTCTGCCCGCTGCTAAGTTGACCTTCCGTCGGCGGCACATTATCGGGCTGTCCAGCCGCCGTCGACCACCTGGGTGGCGCCCGTGATGTTGGCTGCCGCATCGCTGCACAGGAAAGCCACCAGGGCGCCCAACTGTTCCACCTCGGTAAAGCGCCCGGAAGGCTGCTTCTCGCAGAGAAGGTCCTCGGTCGCCCGGGACAGGGATATGCCTTGTTCCCGGGCGCGCTGGGCGATCTGGGCCTCGACCAGCGGGGTCCTCACCCAGCCGGGGCAGATGGCGTTGCAGGTAATCGCGCTGTCCGCGCACTCCAGGGCCACAGCCTTTGTCAAGCCGACCAGCCCGTGCTTGGCTGTCACGTAGGCGACCTTATTGGTCGAGGCGACCAGCCCGTGCACGGAGGCGATGTTGATGATCCGTCCCCAGCCGCGTTGCCGCATGTGCGGCAGGGCAGCCTTGGTCAGGTGAAAGGCGGCGCTCAAGTTGACGGCCAGGATGGCGTCCCACCTGTCGTCAGGGAAGCTTTCCACCGGCGCCACGTGCTGGACGCCGGCGTTGCTCACGATTACGTCCACGCTGCCCAGGTCCGAAACGGCCCAGCTGACCAGCTCGCGGATCTGGTCGGGACGAGACATGTCCGCGGGGTGATATCGTGCCTGCACCCGCTCGGCGCGGGCAAGCGACTCTCTTTCCCGCTCGATGGCCTCGCCGTCGCCGAGCCCGTTCAAGACTACCGCGCAGCCCTGGGCGGCAAGCGCTCTGGCGATGCCGAGTCCGATGCCGCTGGTCGACCCGGTGACGATCGCCACCCTGCCGGCGAGCGGCCGGCCTGGGGCGGCGCGTTTGCGGCGGGTGCTGGCGCGCGGCGCAGCGATCGTTCTTGCCATGGTCTTCTCCTTTCGCCAAGAGCGGTCATGCTCGACCATCTTCCCACGTTGCGGTCTTTCTGGGCGCGGGTGCTACGATCACATACAGTACCAAGAGGTCTTGAAAATAAGGACCAGCCGAGAAAAAGCCAGGGGAAGGGCAGCCGGTGCCTTTCGACACGCCGCCCCTCCCCTGTTAAGCGGTTAAGAGCGCCGGCGGGTGCCTTTGCTGGCGGTCACGCGTCCGTCGGCGATCGCTTTGGCGAGCACCGGTTTGGCGGTGCTGTAGCCATTCTCGACCATCTTCAGGCAGGTCTGGCGGGAGATGCCGAAGTTGAGCCCCGCTACGTCCGGCATGCCGGTTTCGATCACGATGTGCTTGTTGTCGTCCACGTAGCGCTGGTTGCCGGCCAGCGGGAAGTACAGCTCGCGCATGTGGAAATAAAGGTCGGCGGGCGTCTCCCAGTCGCCTGGAAGATCGGTTGCCGGACGGAACTTGCTGACGATCGCCTGGCCGCAGTTGAACTCGGTCGGGTTGTAGTGATAAACGGCGCCGTCTACCAGGAGCATGAGGCGACCGTTCTTCATCTGCCACAGCGGCTGGAACACCCCCGGAACAGCGCCGGAGGCGGCAAGCGCCCTGGCAAGATCGTAGTCGGTGCCTTCAAAGACAACCGGCTCGTGGCGAAGCAGGTCACATGTCAGGATGCGCAGCCTGGAGTTCGGCTTGAGCTTGTACCTGGCCACGAGCTGGCGCATGAACGGCTCCAGGCTGAACCAGCCGCCGACAGCCAGGCTGAGCGGATCGGCGCCGCGCAAGCACGAAAGCCAGCTGGCTGGATTCCAGCGCAGCGCTCGCATCTCGAGGAACACGGACACCAGGTCTTCTGCCTTGTATCCGTTGGTGATGAACGCGGCAACCAGCGAGCCCGCGGAGGCGCCGATTACCGAATCGACCTCCACGCCCAGCTCGTCGGCTGCCTTCAGTACACCGAGGTGGTGGAAGAGGTTCCAGCCGCCGGCGCCAAGCACCCAGTGGTTGCCTGGCGGAGGGGTGCACTCCTCCTGTCGAGTAGATCTCATAGTTCGCCTCCGTAAGCCGCGCAAGCGGCCAAAAGCGTTAAAGAAAAAAAGGGGGCGGGTGAGTGGCGCCCGTCGAGCACCCTCACCCGTCCCCGGAAAGCTTCGGGGCTTTGCTCAGAGCAGTCCCTACTGCTTGTTGCCGGGGTCTTTCCCCGTACCCTGGCCAAGCTCCGAAAGGAGCTGTTTGCCCTTTTCGCTGATCGCCTTGTGCATCCAGAGGTTCTGAGGGCCGATGTTGTCCTGCGGCCACTTGACGCCGCCGAGGTAGAGCTCCGGCGGAATCATCTCCTTGGGCAGGCTTTGCAGCACGCACACCCAGGATTCCTGCGGGCGCGTGAGCGGAATGCCGGAGGCCTTGATGCGGGCGATGCCCTCGGTCAAGGCGGCCATCACCTTCGCCTCCTCGGCGTCGGTGATCTTGTAGCCGAGCGCCAGTGCCCACATGGCCACGTGGTAGTGGCTGGGGCAGATCTCCAGGATGTCATAGCCGCGTCTGCCGGCAATCTTGTCGAACAGCGGCGAGATAAGGCGCGAGACGTCCGGGATAGGCGCAGCGTTCTGCCCTGGCGCCCGCTTGGAGTCCCAGGCTCGCTTGAAGAGCTTGAGGAACAGCTCCGGGCGATCCAGGAAGGTGAACGGCTTCTCGACGAAGAGGTCGAACTCCTTGTCGGCCGTGGCATCGACAATCCGCGAGCCGGGCAGGAAGCCGTAGACGGACAGCTCGACGGTCCGAGCGTCAATCGGCAGCCGCTTGTTCAGCACCGGGTCGTCGTAGGGGAAGTCGACCAGCGCGCTGTCGTTTGCATCCCTGGTGCCGTCGTAGCGGCGGTCGCGCAAGGCGGCCTTGAAGATAAGCTCGCCCTTTCCCTTCATGACGTCCCCGAACCAGCCGAAGGCCTCGAACTTCACGCCGTCGCGCTTGACGATGAAGGCCCCGTTTTCGGTCTTGTAGAGGGTGTGCAGGTAAGGGAAGCGCAGGTATCCGGTCTGCCCCCCGAAGAGCCGGTGGTCGTTGAGGTTGGAGACCTCGTCGCCCGGGAAGAGCCCTTTTTCGGTCTCCATCAACCTGACCTGGCAGGACTTGATTGGGCCTAGAAAGCACTTCACCATAGGCGTCACCAGGGTCTGCCAGATTTCCCTGTCGGTGACGGCGGCAAGATTTGTAACCCGCACAACGTCCGAGACGGCATGCTTGTGGAACTTGGTCTTGTTCATAAGTTCCCCTTTGGTAAACTCCCGTTTTGAAAGATCGCGCCCGAAGGCAGGAAAGATTGCTTCCACACACAGAGCAGGGGAGAGATGCCAGGCGCGATTGCGGCGCGCATCACCACCCGATCGGCACACCACCTTTTGCGCCCGAAAAGATACCGGGCACGATGGTGCTTGAAGGCGGGAGTGGACTTCTAGATCAGGTGGGTGAAGCTAAGCCTGCGTGTGTGTTGGTTGGAAGAAGTAACCTACCGTAGTGCTTGGCTGGTTCAAGATTCAATTCTCTTGAAAAGTGGCCATGGCTTAGCTCTGCTTGCCCTGGCGCCGCTATCCGGGGTGCGCAAGCCGCCGGTGGAGCGGATTTTCCGGCAGGCGAAGGCCGTCCGGGTAGCTTACTCGCGCCAAATGTTAAGCCGCCGGTCGCCCTCAGGCGTTGACCAGCTCGATTATCTCCCGGACGTCCACGCCGACCAGGCCGAGGTCGGCCAAGCCCCGCCCTTCTTTGCGGATGTCCTTCTCCACGATCACCGAGGTAAGCTCGATTATCGAATCGATAACCGGCACCGGCACCCTGGCCAGCCTGGCCATCTCTTCGACCAGCACCAGCGTCTCCACGATGTCCCGCCGCAGCTTCTCCTGCGTGTTCGGCAGCGGCACCGCCGGACCGCGGTCTTCCTTCACCAGCACACCGGACAGGCTTTGCAGGCGCTCCTCGAGAGAGCGCCCGGTGGCGCCGGCGTAGTCAGCCAGCATCTGACCGAGACTGGGCAGGGACACCTCATAAGCCTTTGCCACGCCCTTGAGCTCGGTGCCGACCGCCGACACCACCGAGATAAGCGCGGGGTTGAGCGAGGCGCTGCCGTACCTGTGCTCGGAGGCCCTCGCGCCCAGCATCTTGAACAGGCGCAGCGAGATGCGGACAAATCGCTCCACGTCGGTGAAGCCCCGCTCGAGAACGCTGGAGGCGGGGAAGAGAACCGGCCAGAGGCTGCTGAGCGCCTGCAAGCCGCGTCTTGTCTCGTTGCGGGTCAGGCCGCAAACACTGACTCGCCGGCGCGGCCCGGTGAGAAGCGCCACCTCCCCCTCGATCTTGATCTCATCGTAAAGGCTGGACATCTCCAGGACATTGACCTGGAGCCCCGGTCTCTGCCTGCCCAGCAGCCGCGAGAACTGAAGCGCGGCCCCGAGCGGCGCGCTGGCGAGAACGACCGTCTGCCCTGCCATGAGATACGGCGCCAGGGCGGGTAGGCTGGCACTATATTCGGTGGCGGGCACCGACAGCAGGATCACCGCCGCCCCCTGCAGGGCGACATCGAGCTTGTCGGTTACGGCGGCAAACTGCGTGCGCCCGCGAAAATGCCCTACCCGGGCGTGCCGGTGGCGAATTTCGTACTCGGCCGGGATGTTGTCGCCGGCCGCCCAGAGCCTGACGCGGCGCCCCGACGGCGACAGCGAGGAGGCAAGGGCCAGGCTTATCTTGCCATCACCGATGATGGCTACCTCGGCAGTCAGTGAAGCAGGATTGAGGCTTTGGGTTGGCACAGGCATGACTTCCATCTTTCCTTCCAACGGTTACCGTGCTCGCTGCCAGCCCCAACAGCGGTAGATCGAGAGATTAGTGTGGACTCATTCAGGATAGTCAAGAATCAGCTTGACGACAAGTTTTACAACGAAAAGTTAACCGCGTTGTGGACGCTGCTCGATAGTAAAATTCGTAATTCGTGCAAGTGGTTGCTCTTCCGGAACCGGCGGGACGCTCATGGCCAATACATTTTTCGAGGGCGACGGCGACCTTTCGCAGATCTCGCAGTATTCGATCGGCATTATCGGATATGGAAACCAGGGCCGGGCGCATGCCTTGAACCTGCGGGACAGCGGCCTTACAGTCTGCGTCTCGACACGCGAGGGCAGCCCGGCCAGCGCCCGGGCGGTGGCGGACGGCTTCGCCGTCCATACGGTCGAGGAGGTGGCGAACAACTGCGAGGTGCTGGCCCTCATGCTTCCGGACGAGGCGATCCCGGGCGTCTACCGGGATTCCATCGAGCCGTACCTGGAAGCCCGCGACATCTTTGTGTTCGCGCACGGATTCACCGTGCATCACCGGACGATCCGCCTTCCCGACGACGCCGATGTGCTGCTTGTGGCGCCGACCGGCCCGGGCAGGCAGCTTCGCTCGCTCTACGAGCAGGGCAAGGGGCTGCCGGCTTTGCTGGCCGTGGACCAGGATGCCTCCGGCCTGGCCTGGAAGCGGTGCCTGGCTTACGCGAAGGCAATCGGTTGCCTGCGGGCGGGGGCCATCGAAACCACCTTCCGGGAGGAGACGGTGACGGATCTTTACTGCGAGCAGGCGGTTCTCTGCGGCGGCATGCCCGAGCTCATTAAAGCGGCCTTCGCGGTGCTGGTGGAGAAGGGCTACCAGCCAGAGCTCGCCTACATCTCCTGCCTCAAGGAGGTAAAGCTCATCGCCGATCTGCTCTTCGAGCGGGGGCTGGACGGCATGCGGGCGGCAATATCCAACACGGCCAAGTTCGGATCGGCGCTCACCGGGCCGGAGCTGGTAAATGCCGGCACGCGACGGGAGCTGGAAGAGGTGCTGTCCAGGATCGAATCCGGGCGGTTCGCGAGCCTCTTCCTGCAAGACGCGGCCGCCGGATCGCCTGTGACCAGGGATTTTCTAGCCTCGGAGAAGCACTCGCGTCTGGCCCGCGCCGGCCGGGCATTGCGGGAGTCGCTGGACTTTTGACGCCTGCCGCTTTATGCGCATCCGCGCGTCCGGCGCCGTGGAGCCTAGCCGGCCGTAACCAGCAGATTGTCGATCAGGCGCACGTCGCCGAATCTGGCCGCCACCAGAAGGACAAAAGGCGGACCGTCGCCGGCCGGCGTACCGAGCGTGTCGGGATCCCTGGCCTGCAGGTACTGCAGGGTAAGCCCCGGCTGGGCGCTCAGGCGCTGCCTGGCTTGCTCGAGGGCAGCATCCATGGCGACGCCGCCGGCAAGCACCTGATCGCGCACCCAGGACAGGGTCTGGAAAAGGATCGGCGCCTGCCTGCGCTGCTCCGGGCTCAGGTAGACGTTTCGCGAGCTGAGCGCCAGGCCGTCCGGCTCGCGCACGGTCGGCACCCCGACCACAGCCAGGGGCAGATTGAGATCTGCCACCATCTGCCGGATGACGGTCAACTGCTGGTAATCCTTTTGACCGAAATAAGCCGCATCAGGCTCAACCAGCGAGAAAAGCTTGGCCACGACCGTGGCCACGCCGCTGAAGTGACCGGGTCTGAAGAGCCCGCAAAGCTGCTCGGTCAGGCGGGCCGGCGGCACCACCGTCGTCACTTCCCCGGCCGGCGCCGGGTACATCTCCGCGACGCTCGGGTGAAACACGGCATGGACGCCCGCCTGCCGGCAGCGCTCGAGATCCTTCTCCAGCGTCCGCGGGTACCTGTCCAGATCCTCGTTGGCCCCGAACTGCAACGGGTTGACGAAGATGGAGACTATCACGGTGCGGCACTCCGCAAGCGCGCGCTCGACCAGGGCCATGTGCCCGTCGTGGAGGGCGCCCATCGTCGGCACGAAGCCGAGCCGGTGCCCGCCATTGTCCGCCGGCAGGGAATCCAGGGCGCGACGCCAGCGCCGCAGCTCCGCTGTCGTGGAGAACCGTTTGATTGCTGTGGCCTGTGTCACCGGCACCTCGGCCCGTAAGCCTTGAGAAGACCTCAATCAGATTACCCCGAACGCACGCCGGTTGCTGCCCCTTTCCAGCAAAAATAAAGGTTTTTTGGGATAATGCGGGCTCGCATGAGCGAGAACCTTCCAGCCTGCGGCATGGTGTCCGGTCGCCCGAGAGGCGCTGCGGCCGGCGGCCTGGCAGGCGTCGGGCTCAGGGGCGGCAGCTTGGTTGCAGCGGCCTTGCTGTGCATCACCCCGGGCTGGGCCGTGCCGGTCAAGGCCGCCGCTGCCGCCCATCCGGCCGGGGCGGCGGCTGCCGGGCCGGCAAGGGCGATCGCCGCCCGGGTTGTGGCCGCCTACGGCGGGCCGGAGCGGCTGCAGGATCTAAAGAACCTCGCTTACCGCAAGCGCGCCACCCACTCCGTCATCTCGGGCGTCTCCAGCGCCCAGAACAACCTGGTCTGCGACATCACCGGCCGCGGCGACAGGGTGAGGGTGGAGACCAGGCTGCTCGGGCAGCAGATGATCATGGGCTTCAACGGCAAGCAGAGCTGGACGCAGTTCGGCGACTGGGTCTCGCCCAGCTCGCCGACTGTGGTGAAGCAGATTGTCGAGGAGATCGCCCACGGGCTCAACATGCTGGCGGACCTCGCCGTGCCCGGGCACAAGGTGGATTACCTGGGCTCGAGGACCGCCGCCGGCAAGAGCTGCGACGTGATCAGGGTCTATACCGGGGACGGCAAACCGACCACCCTTTACGTGGATCAGGCAAGCCACCTCGTGGTGCGCAGCGAGTATCTGGGCGTCGACCAGGAGCAAGGCGTGCCGGCCACGCAGGCCGTCGAATACGCGGATTACCGCCCGCTGGCCGGCAGCATGGTGCCGTTCAAGACCGTGGAGTACACGGCCGGCAAAAGGACTTCGCAGACGGTCCTGGATGACTTTCAGTGCGGGATCGCCGTCGACGACACGATATTCGACATGCCCCCGGAGTCGTTCGTGGCGCGCGTCAGGCAAGGCCCGGTCGAGGTCCCCTTTGACTATCTGGCCAACGAGATGCTGGTGAAGGTGCGCATCAAGGGCAACGAATACAAGTTCATCGTGGACACGGGCGCCAGCCAGACCGTCGTCGACAAGTCCATCGCCGGCTCCATTGGTGAGGTGTCAGCGGGCGATTTCTCCATTACCGCCGGTTCCACCGCCCTGCCGCTCAGCTATATGACTTTGCCCGATCTCACCATCGGTGATATCACCCTGTCCAACCTGGCGGCGCTGGTGACGGACCTGTCATCGTTCAAGGCGGCCCTGGGCGAGCGCCCGGACGGCCTGATCGGCGCCAATGTGCTGCGCCGCTTTCTGGTCACCTTCGATCCGGAAAAGACAACGGTCATCCTGTCCGACCCGCGCAAGGTCTCGGTTCCCCCGGGCGCCGTGGTCGTGAAGACCTCGCCGGTCTACGGGGCCACCGCCCTGGTCGTGCCGGGCAGGCTGGACAACAAGGTGAATCTCAACTTCCTGGTGGACACCGGAGCCGCCTTCAATAACCTCCCGCAGTCCACGGTCAGGGCCCTTTCACCGGGGCCGACGCTTCCGGTGGGGCTCATCTTCGGGGTGGACGGCAAGAAGCAGAGCATCAGCGCCCTGCGCCTGAAGCGCTTGAGCCTGGGCAGCCTGGCGGTCGCCGATCCGGTCTTCGCCCTGACGCCCCAGGCCTCGGCCGGCGGCGGGGCGACCGGGCTATTCTCGGCGGGCTCGATGGGCATCCTCGGCAACCCGTTCTGGCGGCATTACCGGATGACCATCGACTACCGCAACGAGCGGTTGTTCCTCGAGCCCAGCCCTGGGATGCAGCGGGTGGCGGCAGCGGCGGCGGCGCTCAACGCGGCGGCGCGGGAGTTTTACGCCCGCGGCGATATCGAGCGCGCCAGAAGCGCCTGCCAGTCCGTCATTCAATCCGGGCTGGCCAGCGGTGACAACGCGGTGCAGGCGCTGGGGCTGGCCAGACTTGCCGAGTTTTATGCCGAGAAGGGCCGCGACACCAGGAGCGCCACCTTCACGGCCCTGGCTTCCAGGGAGTACTCGCGGGCCGCGTCCCTGGCCGGGGAGACCAGCAACAAGGAGGTAGCCGCTCACGTGCTTGCCCTCTGGGCCGGCTACCAGCTGAGCGTGGCCACCGGCTCGCCGCAGATGATCGCTGTTTCCAGCCTGCTCACCCGAGCGCTCAAGCTCTCCTCCAGCGAGCCGGAGGCTTACGTGGTCATGGGATCGCTCTTCCTGCGCACGGGCAAGCTCGACCTGGCCAGGCGCTATCTGGATCAGGCGCTCATGCTGGATCCGGCCAACTGGACCGCTCTCTGGGCGGAGTACCGCCTGTATGCGCGGCAGAACAAGCCGGCCATGCAGAAGCTGGTGCTGGCCCAGCTGAACCGATATTATCCCGGGGCGGCCGAGGTGAAAAGCGCCTGCAGGACCCAGAAGACCGGGCAATAGCCTGGATCAGGGAACGGCCAGGCGCACCGGGTCGGCCACGAGCAGTTTGTAAAGGCTTTGCTTGTGCTGTGTGTCCGGCGGCAGCCGCCCCGCCAGCGGCGCCGCCCAGCCGGTGCAAGCGCTCTCGGGCGCGTCCGGCTGCCACAGCCCGGACAGAACCAGGTGCCCGGGATTTATCCGGTCCAGCCAGAGTCCGGCTCCGGCAAAGCTCGAGTGGTGACGGAGGTCGGGGGCGAGACCGCCAAGGCACTCCAGCAGCCGCTCTCCCTCGGGGGGCCTGGTCAGGAAGTCATCGAAAGACCACAGCCAGTCACCGCGGACGGTATCAATTACCTCGCCGTTGCTGCCCCAGACGACCTCAAAATGCTCGGGCTTGGGGCGCTCGACAGAATGGAGGCGAATCAGCTCGTCGAAGGCGGCACTGCGCCTGCCGGCGAGGTATCTGGACAGATCCTCCCAGCCCTTCCAGAAGGTGAGAAACAGGAGTCGATCAGGCTTTTGCCGGTGGGCCCCGGAAAATGCCCGGATCAAGCCCCCGCTGCCGTCCATGTCGTGAGCGACCTCGCGCACGATCTCGAGCGCGCGCTTGCCCACGTCGCGCGAAACAGCCCAGGCTACTCGTTCGGCAAACATGGCTCTAAACTCCCTCGACCGCTGATAACGCGAACCGGCTCACAACAAGCCGGACTCTGGCACCCGGCGGCCTCATTCAAAGACATCTTACTGTCGATCTTACTACTTGCCCTGATTAGCGGATGGTCGGGGCGAAAATTGGAGCGCTTCTTTTAAGCAGGCTTCACGCTGTGTCGCCTGTAGCCTGACGGGATGCCGGATAAAGGACACCCGGTCGGCACCGTCAGCAGACGGCGTCGGGCGTCAACTGAATGACCTGGAAAGGCAGGGCGGCGGCATCCTCGCCCTCGAGCGCCAGCACGATGTTGTACATGCCCTCCTCCTGGAAGGCCAGCCCCTGGAAGGCGCTGATGATCTTGTGCGTCATGTTCTTGTTGGGAAGCGGCTCCACCTTCGCCACCGGCGAGGTGGCGACAATCTGTCCCTGGCGGTCGACAATTTTGAACTGGTAGGTGAACTCGCTGTGCGAGCCGGAAAGCTGGGCAAAAGCGTAGACAAGGGGGATGACGGCCGGGAAGCTCTGCACGGTGACGCCGTTGTGTATGTTTATGCAGGAGATGGCGTCGGGGCGCAGAACGTCCTGCAAGACCCGCTCGCAAAGAATGATGCCGATAACTTTCGGGCTGTCTGCTTTTGTCAAGGTCGGGATCCGGTCGGGGGGCTCACGCGGTGTAAGGCGCTCAAAGATTGTATCCTCAAATAAGCGCCCCGTGCTCGCACCCCCGTGCGGCGCGGCGACAGGGCGGTGTCTGGGGGGTCAGGAGGCGGTTCATGCTGGATCCGGAGCAGTTGACTTTCGTGGAATGGTTCTGGATTGTGCTCGCGATCACCCTTGCGGTCTTCGCTTTGTGCTGCTGGGTCGACATGAATTACCGCTTCCAGTTTATGTAAACGGCGGCCAGCAGCCGTCCGAACCGGCCGGGTGAAGCCGGATCTGATCCGGCCCCAGGTCTGCTATCGTCGCTTAACTAATTTGCCGCCCGGGCATATGATGTTAGGTGACGGCACCTTCACTCTTTCAGTGCATGCATGGTCAGGAATCCTAAGGACGAAGAATGGGCCTGGACGGGCAGGGAATCACCCTTCCAGAAGAAGCTGGCGAACCTGCGCAGCGGGGAGAGCCCCGGCAATACCCCGTCCCGCGGCATGCCCTCCTATCAACAGCCGGGCCGGACGACGGGCGGTTTCGTCACCGACCCGCAGGCGCTGCTCAGGGAAACCCAGGAGACATTCAGCCAGGCGCGCGCGGATGACCTGGAGGCGCAGGCGCTGCTGGACGCCCAGACCGGTTTTCTCAACTCCCGGCAATTCACCAAGAAGCTCGAGTACGAGCTGAAGCGCGGCATGCGTTACAAGCGGCCGGTGGCAATCTGCATGGTGGCTGTCGACGGGATCAAGGAAGCCAAGCGTATTTACGGCGTGCAGGCAGGGGAGACGCTCGTGAAGCTGGCCGCCGACGCCATCCGCGGCGCGATCAGGGAAGTGGACATCGCCGCCCGGTACTCGGCAGACCAGCTGGTGGTCATCTTCCCGGAGACGAACGCCGCCGGCGTTCAGGTGCCGGCCGAGCGGATCAGGCAGAAGATTCGCAATCAGGTGACCACCCTGGGCGGCGAGTCCATCTACATCACCGCCAGCCTGGGCGTAGCGTCCTTCCCCGCCCACGCCCGCGAGCCCAACGAGCTCATCACCAAAGCGCTCCTGGCCCTCGAGATGGGCGGCCAGCGCGGCGGCGACGTGATCACCTCCGCCTGAGCGCCTGCAGTGGGAGCATCACGAAGCTCTCGCTAACTGTGCGATTAACCCTTTATCAGCCCGATCCCCGCTGCCGCCAGCTCGCGCAGGCCGCAAGGTCGCCCTTGACCACGGATTTGCGGGGTAGCGTCATGGCTATCCGGCGCCCAGATTGACACTCATGACCGGCTATCTGGTGATCCCTGAATATTGATTTCGCCTGGCCAGCCCTTATAGGGTAGTTCTCATCTGTTCTCTTCTCTTACGAGACTCTCTAGAAACCAAGCCCGGATAGCTCAAAATCCCGCCCGAAGACTTAAACCTTGAGCCCCGACGGTCCATCCGCTGAGGTGCAGGGTTTCTTTTGGCCTGCGGTCTTGAGCTGCCCGGAGCGTTCAGGTGATTTACCAAGGAGCTTGAATGAACAACCAAGAACGCGCCCCGCAAGGGCACGGCGGCAAGAGCGCAAGCTCGCGCCCCTATCTGATTGCTATCACCGGCTCCATCGCCAGCGGCAAATCGCTGGTCGGACAGTTCCTGAAGGACGCGGGTGTGTTTGTCCTCGACACGGACGAGATCGCCCACAACCTCCTGAGCTCGCCGAACCAGGCTTACCAGGCGGTCCTCGACCGCTTCGGCGCCGACCTGGTGGATGGCCCCGGTGGCCCGATCAACCGCGAGAAGCTTGGCAATATTGTCTTCGCCGATAAAAAGGCCAACGACGATCTCAAGGCCATCCTTCACCCCGCCATCAAGGCGGCAACGCAAGCGGAGATCGACCGCCACCGAGACCGCGAGCTCATCGTCGTGCAGGTTCCCCTGCTCTTCGAATCGAAGCTCGAGGCTGAATACGACGAGGTCTGGACCGTTCTGGTGGACCGCAAGGTTCAGGTGGAGCGGCTCAAGGCCCGCAACAACAAGTTGACCGATGAGCAGGCGGAAGCCCGCATTGCAGCGCAGTGGCCGCAGGAGAAAAAGGCCGCTCGCTCTCATCGGATCATCGACAACTCTGGCGCAAAGGAGGAGACCATGGAGCAAGTCCGCAAGTGTCTTGCCGCCGCCAGAGCCTCCGCCCAAAAGGCCGAGCCGGCTGCAGCGGCGGGCGATCCGCTCCGCAACGAGCGGTATCGCGAATTCCTGCGGCGCGGCGCCGAGCTGGCCGCGACCGACGCGCTTGCGCGCATGGGCGACGTTTCGACCACGCAGCACAAGCAGGCCGACGCCTCCGTGCGCGGCGAGATGCACACCTGCGAGCAGCACGACGACGGCAGCTGCTCGTGCCACGACAGCGAGCTTCTGGTTCGCGTGCTCATGTGCGTCAAGAACCGCCAGGGCGACTGCGCAGGCCACCAGCCCGGGCAGTGCTCGTGCGGTTGCGCGGGCAACTGCAAGGCCGGTTGTGCCTGCCAGCCCGGCTGTGGCTGCCAGTGCCAGCCGCCCTGCCCGCCCACGCCGCCGGCCCCGCCGCCGCCACCGCCGAACCGGCTGCCCTGCCCTTCGCCCTGCGAGGGGATTGCGGCCATGTTCTTCGGCTTCCTGGCGTTCCTGGCCGTCCTGGCTGCCCTGGTGGCGATCGTCTGGCTCCGCCCGTGGGAGCACCACGGGCCGCCGGTCAAACCGCCCTGCCTGTGGCAGTGCCGGCCGGTGGTCGTCTGCCCGCCCTCCGGGTGCGAGCAGCCAAAGCCGCCGGTCACACCACCGGTGGTGATACCGCCGTCGCCGCCGGCGCCGATTCCGCCGCCCCACCCGACCTGCCCGAGCGGCACTACCCGCTCGGCTGACCCGCCCTCGTTCGTCCTGCCCTACCTGCACAATCAGGTACGCGGCAGGGTTACCGAGTACACGGTGACCTACGCGCCGAACTGCCAGGGCGCCACGGTCGTCGGCACGGACATCAACGGCAGGCTGGTGAACATCGAGGAGTACGGTCCGAACCTGGCTTTCAGCCAGCAGTGGATCGTCAACTACTCGCAGTTCGGCGACGCCGTCTGGGTGGACCTGTTCACGGCACCGAACGTTTTTGTCGGGCGAACCATGTACGAGTACGACTCGGGTCGCCTGATGCGCGTGCGGTTGCTCGACGGGCACCAGAGGCCGATCATCATCGCGACCTATGAGCGCAACCCTGACGGGTCGCTCTGCGCCGTGGTGGTGCAGCGCTACAACCAGTTCGGCGTGGTCGTCGACGTCCAACGCATGAGTCCGTCCGGCATCGGCACGATCGCCGGCGACTTCTACATGTTCGACCGCTTCGGGCAGGCGAGCTGAGCCTGCTCGACCGCTCGGGCACGAGGCGGGGCTTCCGCTTTCGGGCGGGAGCCCCGCTTTTCCCGCAAACCAGAGTCACTCTGATGGAGCCGGGTGACCTGCGCAAGGTAGGTTTCGCCATGAATCACTCGAAACGAAAGTTGACGGCAGGCAAGGACTACGACCTGCTGGACAACGGTGTTATCGTGGTCCGGCGCTCTTACGATAACCTCCTGGACCCGTACAAAAAGGAGCGCATCCCCCACTACCTGAGCCAGATCGACCACAGCTTCCGCATCGAGCGCAAGAAATCCTACCGGAAGGCGCTCTTGCGGGAAGAGACGGAGTTCAACACGCTCGTCCGCGAGCTGGAGTCCGCCGGCCGGTCGCTTATTCTCGTCTTTCAGGGTCGGGACGCCGCCGGCAAGAGCGGCGCCATCATCCGCCTTTTCGAGGCCCTTGGCTTCGACCCGAAGATTTTCCAGTGGATCCCCATCGGCCCGCCCACCGACGAGGAGCTCGAGCACGACTACCTGTGGCGGTTCAACAAGGACGACCGCATGCCCAAGTTCGGCGAGGTTCGCGCCTTCGACCGCAGCTGGGCCGAGCGAGTTCTGGTGGAGCCGGTGATGAAGATTACCAGCTCCAAGCTCGTCCGCAAGTCGTACGCGGAGATCCGCGCCTTCGAGCAGAGCCTGGTCAGCCGCGGCCACATCGTGGTCAAGTTCTGGCTGGACATCACGCCGGACGAGCAGCTGCGCCGCTTCAGGAAGCGCGCCGCCAACAAGCCCTGGAAGTACAGCAAAGCCGACAAGGAGGCCCGCAAGCACTGGGACGACTACACGGGCGCGGCCAACGAGATGTTCTACCGCACCGGCACGCAGTTCGCCCCCTGGTATGTCCTGTCGAGCGAGGACAAGCGGTACAGCCGCGTCACCGTTCTGCAGGTCATCAACATGGTGCTGCGCGCCGCCCTGCGTTGAGCCTGTCCTTGTTTCTCGCGGCAGACGTTCTTTGCCTCATTTCTCAACCAGGAGACAACCGCACATGACCACAGTCAGCGCATCATCCAGGGGCGGCAAGCCTTACCAGCTGGAGATCAAGGCGCGCACCCACAAGGCGAAGTCCGATGTCCCGACCGCGCTCGGCGGCGCCGATAAGGCCATGACCCCGCACGAGATGTTCCTCGGCGGGCTGGCCGGCTGCGTCGCGGACACGCTGTGGATGTATGCCCGGATGAAGCAGTGGGACCTGCGCGGCATCACGGTGACCGTCACCGAGACTGCCGTGGAGGACCCCGGTCAGCCCGGACAGAAGATCCCGCAGATCTCCGAGCAGATCGAGATCACCGGCAACCTGACGGAAAGCCAGGTGAGCCAGCTGCACGCCATCGCGCCGCGGTGCCCCGTGAGCAAGCTGTTCACGGGAACCAAGCAGGTCGCCTCGAAGATCTCCCAGGTGGCCCCGCCGGCGGTGCCCCGCCGCACCGCGGGCAAGCGCGGCAGGAGCTGCTGATCCGGCAGGGGCGGGCGGCTCCGGCTGCCCGCCTGCCGCCCGAGGTCGCTCTCCGGTTTTCCGGCTGCTTTGTCGGACCGCCTCCCGATCGGGATCAGGCGGTACCGCTGCTCTACAGCCTGTCCACAGGCTCTTTAACGCGACGTTTGCTCGGGCTCCGGCCCGCGCGCGTCCGACAGGGATAAACTTCCCATGACCACGCCCTCCAACCCGCAGGACGCGCAAAAAGCGCAGATCCGGCGGCTGATGATTTTTTTCGCGTTGGTCTACGTTGCCGAAGGACTCGGGCAGGTCGGAGGCCTGATAAGCCAACCCTTGAACTATTACTTCGTGAAGGGGTTGGGCTGGCAAGCCGACCGGATCACCGAGTACCTCGCCATTCTGACCTTCCCATGGGTCATCAAGCCTCTGTACGGCCTGGTCAGCGACTTCGTGCCGCTGCTGGGATACAGGCGCCGCACCTACCTGTTCGCCGCCAACGGCCTGGCGGTTGCGGCGTACCTCTGGCTGACGGGGATTACCGCCCCCGGCCAGATTGTCTTTGCGCTCCTGCTCACGGCGTTCGGCATGGCCATCTCCAGCACGCTGTGCGGGGCGGTCATGGTCGAGAACGGGAAAAAGACCGGCATGAACAGCAGCTTTGTCAACCAGCAATGGCTGTGGTTCTACATCGCCACCGTCATCACCTCGTTCGCCGGCGGCTGGCTCTGCCAGCACGCTTCGCCGGCCGGAGCCTTTCACAGCGCGGCGCTGATTGTCGCCCTCGCCCCGATTGGCGTCATGCTCGGCTGCTGGTTCCTGGTGCAGGAGGAGAAAGCCCGGATCAACATGGAGGGACTGAAAGCCTCCGGGCTGGGCTTCTGGAAGGCGTTGAAATCGAAAACCCTCTGGGTGGTCGGTTTCTTCCTCTTCTTCTACAACTTCTCCCCCAGCTTCGGCACCCCGCTCTATGTCTACATGACCAACCAGCTCGAGTTCAGCCAGGATTTCATCGGAATCCTGGGTGCGATCGGCGCCACGGGCGCGATTGTCGGCTCGCTGGTTTACATGTGGCTGCAGAGGCGGATGACGCTCAAGGCGCTGCTCAACCTGAGCATCCTGCTGGGCACTGTTGGACAGGGCTCGTACCTGCTCCTGGGCAGTCCGACGAGCGCCGTCATCCTCGGGTTCGTCAACGGGGTCTTCGGCATGATCGCCCTGGTGGCATCGCTGACGCTGGCTGCCGACTACTGCCCGGACAAGGCGGAAGGCTTCAGCTACGCGCTTTTGATGTCGCTCAACAACCTGGCAGGGCAGCTGTCCGCCAACGTGGGCGCGTACCTGTACGTGCACACGTTCAGCAACCGGCTGTCCCCGCTCATCATCGTCTCCGCTGCCTTCACGGCCGCGGCTTTCCTGCTCGTCCCGATGCTTCGCCTGGGCAACCGACGCCCCGGACAGAAGGTGGACGATCAGGGATCCGGCGCCGGCCCGCAGGGGAGCGACGGCAAGTAGAGACCCGGGAAAGTCGCCGTTTGTGATTGGCGCGACGCTCAGGCGATCGTGTCGCACGGGCGGTGACTTTCCCTTTTTTTGTGTGTGTGGCATGTTACATGATATAGTAAAAGCAAAGAAGGATTGAGTTATCATTCAGGCTTCCGCCGCTGTCCGGAAACAACCATGCCCCTTGACGATCCGAGATTGAGCAAAGCCGCGCGCCTGTCGGCTGCGTCCGTGCTGAACGTCTTGCTGGCTTTGCCGGCCGGCTGCCTGGATGAGGGCCCGGCACCGCCGGTGGTGACGAGTGCCGCGCCGCTGCCGGCGCTGTCTGCGGCTTTTCGCAGCCGCGACGGGTGGACGGGGGCTGACGGGGCATACAGCATCCCGCTGGATAGCCAGCGCACGCTGTGGCTGTTCGGCGACACCTTTGTCGGCAAGATACGCGGGGGCAGGCGCCGGGACACGACGATGATCCACAACTCGGCCGCCTGGCAGGATACTGGCGGCCCGGACAGGCCGGCGCGCTTCTTCTACGGATCCCGGTCGGGTGAGGCCGCGGATCTGCTTGCCTGCCGCCAACAAGGTTCATGGTACTGGCCATGCGATGGGGTGCTGGTCGACGGCAGGCTCTTTCTCTTTTGCATGGTGGTGAAAGAGGATCCGGGGATGGCGGAGCCGTTTCAATTCAAGGTGGCGCGGCACGACCTCCTGGTGATTGAGAACCCGCAGGACGAGCCGCCCGGCTGGCGGATCACCACCGTCTACCTGCCGCATGCGGAGCGGATAAGCTACGGCGTCTCCTGCCTGCTCGACAAGGAGTATCTGTACGCTTTCTCATCTTATCCGCCGGCCGCCGAGCCTACGCTCAAGCATCCGCTTGTCCTCTGCCGGATCAGGCTCGACCGGCTCTCGGCGCTCGATATGAGCGCCTGGGAGTACTGGAGCGCAGACCCCGAAGGCGGGACCACCGGCGGCCGCTGGAGCCGCTCTCCGGATCGGGCGGCCGTTCTTTTTCGGGACGCCGCGCCGGAGATGACGGTGAGGCCTGCAGGCGGGATCAGCGGCTATCTGGCCTGCTACATGGAGCCCAATTTCGGTGGCAGAATCCTCCTCCGGCGCGCTCTGCGACCGGAGGGCCCCTGGAGTGAGCCGGTGGTTGCCTATAGCTGCCCCGAGCGCCGGAAGGGGATCCTGCTTTACTCGGCCAAAGCGCACCCGGAGCTGGTGCGGAGACCGGGCGAGGTGGTCATCACCTACTGCCGGAACCTGGCCGGGTCGCTAAAAGCGCAGCTCGAGCAGCCGTTCGTCTATTTCCCCCAGTTTGTCCGCATCTGTCTGAAGGACCGGCGCTGATCGTGCGTTCTGTCAGGCGGACCGAACCGGAAGGGAGAAGGGATGCCAAACCGTAATTGACCGCCCGGCCAGGCTCAATGCCGTCCCCGGAATGTGAGCGAAATAAAATACTTCACACACCGGCGCTGTCAACTACTACGCGCGGTGGCGTTTCGTGGTTCAATTTTGCTCTGCGCGTCTTGCCGGCAATTTCTGGCGCCCCCTACCCGGCCCGCCCCTTTACATGCTACTCAATCGAAAAGATGACGACCCGCAAGCAGGCTGCTCGACGTTTGCGGCTCTCGCAAAGCTAGCGCGGGCGCGCTTGTATCTGGTGCTGACCCTGAGCTTTTGCCTTGTTGTCCTTTCCTGCTGTGAAAGCCCGGAGCAGAAGAAAAAGGAGCGGCTGGAGCTCTTTGACAAGTTCGTCACCGGCGTGGCCATGCACCTGCTGGACCGCAATCCGGACACGATCCGCGAGTCGATCAATCACCTGCAGCGTGAAGAGCTCCCCGGCCCTGTTTTTGAGCGCTTGCAGAACGAGGGGGTGCTGCCGATGACCGATCTCAGCGTGCTCAAGATTATCGACGAGGCCCAGGACCATCACACGACGAACATGGTGAAAGTGGTCTCGGTGAAGCCGCTGGGCCCCGTGGAAAGGGACGTGGTGCCGTTTCAGGTTGCCGGACAGGTGATTGATAAACAAGAAGGCAAAGCGGACCGGGTGACGCCGTTCAACTGCAAGATTACCTGCAGGCTGGACGAGTCGACCGGCGGTTGGCCGCAGGCGGTAGAGGTCAGCGGTCTCGAGCCGCACGCCAAGAGTCTGGCGGCCGAGGAAAAGAAACCGCCGGTGAAAAGAAAACGGCGCCGTTAACGCGAGATTCTTGGAAAGTTCTTTAAGAAGCTGTGACGCCGCTTGCAGGCGGCGCCACAGCTTTCGTAGGTTGTGGGCATTGTTGGCCAGTTCTGACAGCGCGGAAACCATCCGTCCGGATCCACCGAAGAGCCTTCCTACGCCATGTTTCGACCATCCCCCCGGCTTCTGCCGAAGGCGGTGGCGTGCACGGGCGAAGGAAGGATTGCAGCGGGCTGGACGAACTCGGTCGCCTGCGCCGTTTGAATGGCCACCAGGCTGTTGGGCAACCGAAGGAGGACCATATGCGAAGACCCGGCAAAGTGTTTGCTTACGGGCTGGCGGCGATCATCATCGCGCTGCTCGTCACGCTCATTCTCGCAACCAGCGCCTTCTACGCAAACCAGGCGAATATTCTCCAGATGCGGCAGCAGGGCATCGTTCCGAACCAGCAAAATGCGATTCAGCAACGCGCGGGGGGAGCCTGGCGCTGAGCGACCGGCTTTCTTTCGGGCGGTGACCGGGTGCCCGTGGGCGCTTGAGCAGGCTGTACGGCATGTCCGGCTGCTCAAGCGCCCGGCGCGGCGGCGACCGTGGCTGGCGCCGCTGCGTCCGGCTGGGTCGCCGGCCGTCCTGTTTCCACGCTTACGCTAATTCACGCGAGCATTGTTGCTGCCCGATGAACCTGCTTTCGCTCGTCGGCGCCCTCGGCGGCGCCCAGAGCCCCGCCGTTGCCGCGGGCGCGAGGGCCGGTGACGCTGCTTTCGTCGAGACCCGAGCAGCGGACCGGCCGCTTGCCTGGTTAAGCTGGCCCCCGGCTGGTGCCAGCAGGCGCCGATCGGCTGGTTGACCCGGCGTTTCTATACTAGATGTTATAGCAGATAACGGCAAATGGGAAAGCCCGCGGCGCAAGACCGTGAGCTTCCCCGACGATCGGCCTCAGACCATCGTTTGCTCTTCGCCGCCGGCCGGTTCCGGCAGGGGTGGCGGGAGCTTTTCCACCTCGAGAACCGTGACCGCGTGATGGTTAATCTCGGCCACGGTGTACTTGAAGCCGTTGAGCTCCACGCTGTCACCGACCTCCGGCTGCCGGCCGAGCGTCTCGATTACCGCCCCGGCGACCGTCGTGCAAAGCGCGCACTCGAGGCTTGTTCCCAGCTCCTTGTTGACCTCCAGCAGCGTCAGATCGCCCAGGACCAGCCAGCGATTGTCGCCGGCCTTGCGAACGCCGGGATGCGGCGTGTCGTACTCGTCCCAGATTTCGCCGACCAGCTGCTCGAGCAGATCCTCCAGGGTAATGAGGCCGGCCGTTCCGCCGAACTCGTCGAGCACGATCGCCATCTGGAAGTTGTGAGTGCGCATCAGCTCCAGGATGGCGCTTGCCGGCATGGACTCGGGGATAAAGTGGGCTTGACGGATGAGCGAGCCCAGACGGAACTCCCTGCCACCGGAAACGGTGGCACCTGCAGCAGCCGTGCGCAGGCTGGCCTGCCAGAGATCGAAGAGATCCCTGGTGTTGAGGATCCCGACCACGTTGTCGTCGTTGCCCTTGAACACAGGCAGCTTCGTGTGCTTGGTGCGGCAGACGATGGCCAGGACATCCGCCAGGGACAGGTTGTCGGAGATGGCGTCCATCTTGGTGCGCGGAATCATCACCTGCTTGGCGGTCAGCTCCTTGAGGTCGAGTGCCCGCTTGAGCAGGTCGGTCTGGGCAGGGTCGAGCTGTCCGGCCTTGCGGCTGGCCTCGAAGAGGATCTCGAACTCATCGGGCGAGTGCACGGCATACTGCTCGCCGGACGGCTCCGGAAGGCGCATGGCCTTCAGGACCAGGCCGGCAATGCCGTTCATCACCCAGAGAAGCGGATAGGTTATGCGGCAGAAGATCCTCATCGGGCCGGCCATGGTCAGAGCGGTTTTTTCGGGCAGGCGCAGCGCGAAGGACTTGGCCACCTGCTCGCCGACGATGACGTGCGCCATGCTCAGGCAGACGAAGGCAAGAACGAAAGCCAGTCCAGCCGGGGGCTCGGCACCAGCCAGCCCGGGGATGAGGCCTAAAAGCAGCTTGACGGCGCCGTGGATCGAGCTCTCGCCGATCCACCCGAGCGCCAGACTGGCCAGGGTTATTCCCAGCTGCGTGCCGGCGATGGTTGTCCCCAGGTTCTCCTGAAGATGCCGCACAGTCCGCGCCGCCCCGTTGCCGTCGTCGATCAGCTCCTTGATGCGGCTCCGGCGCACCTTGACGATGGCGTACTCGGTGGCCACGAAGAGCGCATTGGTAAAGATCAAGACAGCGGTAAATCCAAGCCAGAGAATCACACTTCCAACTGACATCGACATATTCGGCCTCCTCGAAAGATAGACCAGTTCATGGCATACCGGTACGCGCCGATCTGCACCTACCTCTGCCGCCCCGCGCCTGAAGGCATGGGACGTAAGCTGTAAGGTTTGTTTGGACGACTAACTAGGTTTCAGTAGGCCTTTAGCCCTGCGGAATTTGAGGTAATAAAAATCAAGTGCTCCAACAGGTTATACAATGGGCATTTCCGGCTTCAATTCATGCTTGCCAACATCTCGTAAAATGTTAGCCAGAGACCTGTTCATGGTTAGCGCAGCCTGCCACGCTTGACCTTTTCCGGCTGCCAAGAATCGCCCGGTTATGAAAATGCAGACCCCGCTCGTATATTCGCCCACCTACAACACCGATCTAAAGGAATTCGGCGTTGCCAAACCGTTTGCGCTCGACCGCGGGCAATGCGTGCTGGAGAGGCTGGCGGACGATTTCGGCCGGGCGATTCCATTCGTGGAGCCGGGCCCGGTTGGGCTGCCCGACATCCTCCTGGTGCACACGCCCGAGTACGTAGAGAGCCTGGGCGACCCCAGGGTTTGGCAGGAGATTTTCGAGTTCAAGGGTTCCGAGTACCGGCCGGAGAAAGCCAGACGGCCGCTCAACGAGCTTTTCGAGGACATCCGCATCAAATGTGGTGGCACCATGCTGGCCGCCGAGATGGCCTTGCAGGGCGGGCTGGCCGCCAATCTCGGGGGCGGCTACCATCACGCCTTTCCGGATCGCGGCCGCGGCTTCTGCGTGCTGCACGACATCGCCATCGCCGTGCGCTCCCTCAAGAAGCGGGGTTTGTGCAGCAAGGTTTTGATCGTCGATCTGGATTTTCATCAGGGCGACGGCACCGCCTTGATTTTTCAGAACGACCCGGATGTCTACACGCTGTCCGTGCACTCGGACGAGGGCTGGCCGGAAGAGAAGCAGCAAAGCACGCTCGATGTCCCCATTCGCTCCGGCGAAACACACCTCTATCTGGAGAGGGCCGGAGGCGCCCTGCTCACCGCCCTCTCAGGATTCACACCCGATCTGTGTGTCTACGTTGCCGGCAGCGATCCCTATGAGCTCGATGTCCTGCCTGGGACCAGATTTATCAACCTTACGCTCGAGCAGATGCGACAGCGGGATGAGTTTGTGATCGACACCTGCGCGAACCTGGGCATTCCCATGGCAAGCGTCTTTGCCGGCGGCTACGGCCCGGATGTCTGGGAGGTGCACTACTGGGCGACACGGCGCCTGCTGGAGCATGCCGGATGGACCGCTCCCGCCGGCGCCCGCGGGTAATCGATCCGTGGCGCTGTCAAGCGGCGTGATGCGCCACCGGGGATGATGCGCAGCGGACATATTTAATGGTCGAAAAAGACCGCTTTTGGAGTGGCGGCGCATATAATGCCGTTAAGGGAAACAACTAGATTGGACGGTTCGCCTTGAATACCGCCGCCAGGTCAAATGGAGGACCGGCGCCAGCTGTCCCGGCGGGCAGCGTTGAGATCAGGCCCGGGCCTTTCGTGAAGTGGGCGGGCGGCAAGTCACGATTGCTTTCGGCCTTCGACCGGCTACTCCCGCCCGGGTTCGATCCCTCGCGCGGGCGGTACTTCGAGCCGTTCGTCGGCGGCGGGGCGCTCTTTTTCCACCTGGCGCCGGCCAGAGCGGTCCTCTCCGACTCCAATCCGGAGCTGGTCAACTGCTACCAGGTGGTGCGCGACCGGGTCGAGGAGCTTATTGCGCTCCTGCGCGAGCACAAGAACGACAGACAGCACTTCTACAAGGTGAGGTCGTTGAGCCCGGCCGGACTGAGCGCGGCTGAGCGGGCAGCCAGGCTGATCTTTCTCAACAAGACGTGTTTCAACGGGCTCTACCGGGTGAACAGCCGGGGCGAGTTCAACGTTCCCTTCGGGAGGTACGACAATCCGCGCATCTGCGACGGCGAAAATTTGCGGGCGGTGAGCGCCCGCCTCCGGGACGTGGAGATCCTGTGCCTGCCGTTCGAGCAAACGGTCAGGCGGGCAAAGGCCGGCGACTTCGTTTATCTCGATCCACCCTATCAGCCGGTGAGCGCGACCGCCAATTTTACAGGGTATACTGCCACCGCATTTGGTGATAAAGATCAAGAGCGCCTGGCGGCGGTCTTCAGCCAGCTGTCCAAGCGGGGCTGTCTGGTCATGCTCAGCAACTCGGACAGCCCGGTGATCCGGGAGCTCTACAAAGACTTCCGGATAGCCGAGGTCAAGGCCAGCCGGGCGATCAATTGCAAGGCGGAGCGCCGCGGGCGGGTGAGCGAGCTCGTGATCATGAACTACAAAATATAGGGCGGCAACTTTACACAGTTTTTACGCGGCCGATTGAACTCTCTGGCCGGCGCGACCGTCTTTACTGTTGTGCCCCGGATGCACCGACCTTCGCACTCCAGGCAGAACCACCAGGAGGACCGCGCCATGCCTATCTCTCCTAGCAGCGCATCGGGCAGCCGATTTACCCCCGCCCAGCCCTGCGACCGGGGCTTGAGCCTGGAGCTTTTCAGGTTCAAGTCCCCGGCCGTGCAGGTAGTGGCCCCGGCGGGAGCGGGCGGCTGCCGGATCATTTCCCGTCAGAGCCTTGGCGTGCGGCGGCGATGCAGCCGGCAGTTGCTGTGGGGGAATACTACGCGGGCGGTGGGAATATCCCCACTCGACTAGCGCGCGCAGCGGCCTATTATGTGTAGCGTGCGGGTAGCGCACAAAGAGAAACTCTCTCAATAAGTTTTCTAACCTGGTAAAGGAAGAAGGCAGGTGAGCCACTATGCCACGGACTAATTCATCCTCAAATCGCAAGTACAGCAATCAGACAGGCGCCGGCCAGCCCTGTGAGTGCATCGGCGGGGTCTGCGCCATCGATCCGTCGTTCATAAGCAAGCTAAAACTTGCTGCTAAGGCCGCCAAGAGCTGCGCCAAGGACGAGAACGCCGCACCCAAGCATTAGTCGGCGGCGGCGAAACCGCCTCAGCCGGTACGGACATACCCTCAAGCTCGCATGTGGACGCAAAAGCCAGTGGCAGCGCCAGCGACTTGAGGGAATTTTTTATAGCCGGGCGAGCGGCGGTACCGGGTATATCGTAGCTGTGGTGGAGGGGCAGGGCATGAAGGGTTCGAGCCGGTGGGTTTTGATTGCGAGCGCGCTCCTCTCTTGCCTCGGGCTGCTGGTGCCGGGGATAGCCTTCGGGGAGGACTGGCCGAAGGCATATGGTCTGTGCCTGCAGGGCGATCAGGCGATGCGCCGCCAGGACTGTCGAGCTGCCTGCGAGCTTTACGAGCAGGCCCTCAAGCTTTATTCGCACCCCGACATCAAGAAGCGTTTGGCCAACGCTTACGTGTTCTACGCCGGGCGGCTTGGTCCCGGCCAGGCGGCTGTCTGTTTCAGGCGCGCCTACGAGCTCGACCCCGGCAACCAGTCTGCCCGGTCCTGGTGTCAGCGCCATCCGGGAGCGGCAGCCCAAGCTGACGAGACTCTTATGACCGCGGCCCCTGACGGCGGCGTTGCCTTTGTGCCCGGCCGCTCCTCCGTGAGCCACGCCGGCGCCGCCAGGCAGGGGTATCAGGCGGCCCCGGCCGGGTTGCGCGACGAGACCAGGGCGCCGGAGCCGCGGTCGTATTTCCTGGCCCAGAACAACGATCCGCGCTGGAATCGCGACGCTCCGGCAAACGACGGCAACTGCGGGCCGACCTGCCTGGCCATGGCGTGCAAGCGGTTCGGTCTCTACCCCCCACGCATGGACGCCAACACGCCGCCACAGGAGCTCATCCTTGGCTGCCGCTTGCTCATGACCGGGGCGCTGAACCAGAACCTCGGCACAAACGCCTTCCAGTGGAACGCGGCAGCAAAGATTTTGGGCTTCAAGTCCTCCTTCGTCGGCTCCTTCGATGATGTGGACAGGGCGATCAATCGCGGGGCGGTGGTAGCCGTCGGCGGCTGCCCGTGGGTGGATCGCTCTTACGGGCCGCGTTATGCGGGAAGCCACCATCCGGTCTTCCACAACGGGCACTGCATACTGGTTGTCGGCAAGCAGGGCGGCTACTTCGTCGTGGCCGACCCGCTTTACTTTGACGGGCCGATAAACGTGGCCCAGGTCGAGCTGCAGTCCTTCCTCAGCTTCCACCGCAGCCAGGTGCTCGGCATCGCCGTTACCCGCTGAGCTGCCGACGACCATGCTCTCCGCGCGGCAGTGCGCTTTACTTGGCGTATATCGGGTTGATTAACGGCGATCCCGGGCCAATGCCCAAACTGCGCAGGGATCTATGTTGAACCGGGGTATTTATCAAGACCGCCGGTTGTGACATGGCGCGGTCTATGGATGCCGGGTCCGTCGGCATATTCCTTGTGTGCTGGATCAAGGCGTCGATGAAGGCGCTGCGAGGCTGTGCCGTGCTCGCCTGTTCCTGCCGATCCATATCCGCGAGAACCGTCCTGGCCGTCTGTTGCAGTTTTGGTGGGCAATTTGGCATCTGCAGCCCCTTGGCCAGCCATGCCCTGGCATTTTTGTAAGTGCTGGGCCCGAGTTCGTAATAACAGAGACCTTCGACGATGAACCAGCTGGGCTCGGACGGATAGCTGAGCGTGAGCTGATAAGCCGGGAACAGCAGTTTCCGCCATTCAAGAAGCAGATTTGACTTATCGCCTCTCCGGGTGTCCCTGGCTATCAGGTTTATTCGCGCGGCTGCAGCGTCTACATAGCAAGCGTCAGGATCAACGCCCGGCGCATATCTGCCGAATCCCTGGTATTTGACCTGTCCGGCCAGAATCTCGGCGGTGTTGGCCACCGTGTCGAGATCGCCTGTCCTTACGGCTTGCTGAAACCTCAACGTTTCGTCTTTGACCGTTTGCCGCGGATCACCGCTCAGATTGAAGCCTTGTGCCCATGCCGTGCGTTGCGCCTGGGCGGTGAAACCAAGCAGCGCCGCAAGCGCGATCAGCGCTCCGTCTTTGGCCATTCCTTTCTCTCGTCTGCGCCTCATCCTCATCCACGAACAGTCAGGAGCTAAAGCGGGACAGAATTAGCGGAGAACCGGCTCGTGCCGGCCACTCGCATCTTATGCCACCGAAAGCGGCGGAGCAAACCCGCCCGCAAAGCTCGGCTATCCGCGGACAGGCGGATCCCGTGGGGCGCAGCGCATGCGTTGCTCGCAGATAATCCAGCATCGTAACCCTACTTCACCACATAGTAACACCAGCCTCAAAAAACAGCGAGGCAGGCGGTTTGGGACCTGCCACGCTGTTTCATGCGTCACTTCCCCAGCTTGCGCAGCAGGATGTGCTCCGCCTCGCTAAGCTGCAGGTCCTGACGCGCGGTCGGCTGCACGATGTAATCGGGGATCAGGCTTACCCCGTGGATGCAAGCGCCCTTCGGCAGGTAATACCTGGCGATCGTCACCTGCACCGAGGTGCCGTAATCCAGCTTCCAGGTCACCTGGGCTATGCCCTTGCCGAAAGTCTTGATGCCGAGAAGCTCGGCGCGACCGTCGTCGCGCAGCGCCCCGGAGATCATCTCTGAGGCCGAGGCGGTCTCGTCGTTGACCAGCACGATAACCGGCTTGCGGCCTGTGAGGTTGGGCACCCGCGGCGACCGCGTGACCGCGTCCGGCTCCTGATCGACGAGCTCCTTGTCGCTCACGGAGAGCTCCTCGTCGTAAGGCTTGCCGTCGTACCGGCCGATCAAGCTTGTAAACTTGCCCCGGTCGACGAACATGGCAAACACCTGCTGGGCCTGATCGACAAAGCCGCCACCGTCGTCGCGCAGGTCGAGCACGTAGGCGTCGGCGCCGGAAAGAGCCCGCAGAGCGGCTTCCGCTTCCGCCGCCGTGTGCTTCGATCCGAAGGTGATTATCTTCACGTAGCCGATGTTGCCGGGCAGCATGCGGTGAATGACCACATTGGTGTCATCCTCCTCGCTGTCCAGTCCCCTGGTCTGGCCTTCGTCCTTGAAGAAAGTGTAAGTATCGTGCAAGGAGGACAGCATCTGAGCGATGGCCTTTTCGGCATCGTTGACGCTGTTCAACTTGCCGTCGTACTTGTGCTCCCAGGACTGCCAGCCGGCAAGGCGGTCTCGCCACAAGAAGTTGTCGTAGGCGAGTTTCCAGACCTGGTGATACAGCTCCTGCGGGGTCGCCTGCGGCGGTCTGGCGCTGGTGGTGGCGGTAGAAGCTGGCGGCGCCTGAAGCACGGCTGTAGCGCTGGTGGAAACCGAAGCGTGCAGCAAGCGAGGCAACGCCAATGAGAAACAAAGAGCCATGGCGGCGACGGCCACGGCCCGGCGAAAATTTTTCATACGAACCTGCTTTCCCCCGGCTGAAGCGAAAGCCCGCCCGGGCGCATTTAGCGTCTGGACTCGGTTTCTGACTCACGCGGCGCAAGCGCAGGCGAACACATCCACCGGCGACCGAGCGGTCACTTGTGGTTGGTGTCGGCGTCTGGGCGGGCTAGGTGTTGGATGCGGCGGTGAGTGCTCAACCAGGAAATCAAAATGCTTATCGCTCAAGCTTAGGCAGAACCATGGCTCCTGAACAATAGCTCTGAACTTCCGGCCGCGGCCGGCTGCCGGTTTGCGATTGGTGTAGCTGACACAGGACCATGCGCTATCCCGAATAGCGGGCTATTCGAAGCTGCGCAGCGACTCCTCGAGCGCCAGCTTGGCGCTGACCGCCGGGTCCCGGCGCTTGATGATGAGCGGCGTTTGCAGGATGAACTCCTCCCCGGATGCGGCGCCCAGCTTGCGCCGGCCACCAGGGACTACCACCGAGTTCTCCGGGACGCGCCCGACGAAGGTCTCGCCGGTGACGATGTCGATAACCGGGGTGCCGGCCGTGATCACCGTCCCGGCGCCGATGACCGAATGTTTCTCGACCAGACAGCCTTCATAGATGCCGCAGCTGCCGCCGACGAAGACGCCGTCCTCGATTACCACCGGGCGGCTGTTGGGAGGCTCAAGCACGCCGCCGATCATGGTGCCGGCGCCGAGGTGCACGTTTTTCCCCACCCGGGCGCAGGAGCCGACGAGGACCAGCGAGTCGACCATGCTTCCCTCGTCGACGTAGGCGCCTATGTTGATGAAGCTGGGCGCCATGACGATTACCTTCGGGGCAACATAGGCGCCGCGCCGGATCGAGGAGTAAGGCACCACCCGGTTCGTCTGCGGCGAGACGGTTTTAAGCGGGATCTTGTCGCAAAACGGACCGCCGGCCATCGCCTCGATCGGACGGAGCCGGAAATAGAGGAGGATCGCTTTCTTGACCCAGCTATTGACGTGCCATTGCCCGTCGCCGGACTGCTCGACAACGGTGACGGCGCCGCTGTCCAGGGCTTCGATGACACTGTCCACGGTGGCGAGCGCGTCGGCTGGCAGGGACTCCGCCCCGTAAAGCTCCTCGATCAGCCGTGATAGGGCGCCCGCTTCGACCGTCACTTCGCCTTCCCCAGAACGCCGATCAGCCGGCACGCGGTTTCCGCCAGGATGGCGCTGCCCAGATACAATCCCGACTCGTCCAGGTCGAAGTTCGGGCTGTGGTGGCTGCGCCGGTCTCCGGCGATCTCGCCGCCGAGGAACATGAAGGCGCCGGGCGCCTTGTTGGCCAGCATGGAGAAGTCCTCGCTCCAGGTTTTCGGCGGGATGGCCACCACATTTTCGGCGCCGATCAGGTCGCAGGCCGCCTCCCGCATCACCCCGACGACAAGCTGATCATTGACCGTCGCGGGGTAGCCCAGCTCGAAGGACAGCTCGAAGTCGCCGCCCAGCGCCCTGGCGACCGCGCAGGCGCGCTCGAGCTCGGCAATCAGCTTTTCGCGCACCGGCTCGGTGAAGCTGCGGATGGTGCCGTGCATGGTCACCGCCGGCGAGACGACATTGCCGCGCGTGCTTTCGCTGTGAACGGACCCTACGGTCACCACCGCCGGATCGAGGGCGGAGATGCGCCTGGAGACGATCTGCTGGATGGCGTTGATCACCTGTGCCGATATGACCACCGAATCGATGGTGGTCTCCGGGTAGGCTCCGTGACCGCCCTTGCCGCGGATCACCACCTTGAAAATATCGGCCGCGGCCATCACCGGTCCGGCCATGATCCCCACCTTGCCCGCGGGCAGGGAAGCGTCCATATGCAGGCCGATGACCGCGTCGACGCCGTCCATGGCGCCGTCCTCGATCATGCGGAAGGCCCCTGATTTGCCCTCCTCATCACCGTTCTCCTCGGCCGGCTGCATGAGCATTCTCACCCGCCCGGGGAGCTTCTCCCGGGCCAGCAGCTCGGCGGCGGCCAGGGCGCAGGATACGTGCGCATCGTGCCCGCAGGCGTGCATGACCCCGGCGTTGCGCGATTGATAAGGCTTTCCGGTGGTCTCCTGGATGGGCAGCCCGTCCATGTCCGCGCGCACGGCCACGGTTGTGCCGGCGCCCATGTCGGCGATGAGCCCGGTGCGGGCAAGCCCGGATCTGACGGCGTAGCCCAGCCGGGAAAGCTTCTCCCCGGCCAGCCGGGCTGTCTCGTGCTCCTGAAAGCTGAGCTCGGGGTGCTGGTGCAGGTGGCGGCGCAGGCTGACGATCTGGTCTTGCAGCAGCCTGGCCTGGTCAAGGAAAGTGGCGGTCGTCGGCATCGGTGTTCCTGGGTTTTGAGGGGACCGAGAGGCTCAGCGTCTACTCCGAGAAAAAGAAGGGACGGCTGCCCGACCCCGGTTTCCAGCTTGCAACCGCTTCCTCGACCAGCCGCCCGGCGATCTTCAAGGTCAACTGGGCGAGGGCCTGAACCTGGGCGTCCGTGAACTCGGCGCCGGTATCCTCGATGGCACGCCTGACGATATGTTCGGCATCTGACTTCAGCATTGGAAACTCTCCCGAAGGTGCCGCTGAGCAACTCTTGCGCGGCGCCGCATGCGGCGCCACGCAAGAGTGTACCGCGGATGCGTCTCTTCCGGCAGTATGGCTGTTTAATCCTTGGGGCGGCTGCCGCGGAGCTGGCTCAAGTCGGTCACCTGCTGCCCGCACTTGAAGCACTTCGGAAAGTCGCCGCGCCACCCTTCCTTGATCACGTGCCCGTAGATATCGCACTGGCTCCTGTGTTGCTCTTCGCGGGCAAAGACGCCGGTCACCGACTGCAGCAGATCTTGGAAGAGCCTGATCACGCGGCGGGAAAAGGAAGCGGAGACCTTGGCCTGCCGATCGGAGGTGACCTTGAGCGCTTTGATCTCGGTGGAGGTTATCCGCTGAACGTTGAGCGGTGCCCCCCGGGATTGCTGGACGATCTGCCTGAGCAGATCCGGGTCCTCACCCGGGGCCTCGGTCGGGCGCAGCCGCGGCTGCGACCCGGGATAGCTGCCCGGCTGCTGTGCTTGCCCGCGCTTGCGTGCTTCGGGATCCCAGTTGTTCTCCACCGCTTGAACCCTTGCCTCGCCTTACCGACAGTGATGTTCCACGATAGTCGGCGGTTGAAACAGGAAACCTCCTCCGCCGGCCGACCTGTCGTCCTTGTTAACGGCGCCGCCCGCCCCGGCTCAACCGGTTCCGGTTCTATATGAGGGGTGTTCGGCAGAATAATCCCGAGTTGCCGACCTATGATTGGATACAGTAGGTGGGTGAAAAAGGGGGGGCGTGAGCGGTGCCGTGCCGTCGAGGGCAGAAACCTACACTCCCACCTCCCCCTGTAAGTGCTGCGGCAACAAGCCGGCTTGGCCAGAAAGGCTGGCGTTCGTTATTCGCCGCCACAGTAGAACCGGCGACCGCCGGTCTGTTCGTCCTTTCAAGGCGAGCCGCGGCGCCCGGGCGCGCGGAAGTCGCCGGAGTCAACGAGCTTGCGCATCCGGCCCGGGAAGTCCGTGAAAAGCGCGTCTGCCCCCATCTGCAGGTACTTGCGCATTTCAGGCTCCTCGTTGACGGTCCACACGTGGACCTCGATGCCTTGCCGGTGCGCGGCCTCGATGAACTCCGGGGTCACGACCTGCACCCTGCCCTGCTTGAAGGGAACCTGGAACGCCCGTCCTTTCGAACGGAAGAGCCAGGAAAGGTGGAGCCTGGTCAGCACGTAGAAAAGCACGATCTCCTGGCGAGAGTGCCCGGTCACCAGGTGCGGCTCCAGCGCGCGCATGTGTCTGGCCAGCCGGTTTTTCACGGCCGCGACCAGCACGGTGACGTCGGAGACCCGGTTGTACTTGCGAAGCAAGGACAGGCACTTCTCGGTGAGAACGGGATTGTCGACCTTGATCTCCACGTTGATCGGGATGCCGGGGAACGCCCAGAGCATCTCCTCGAACGTGGGGATCTTCAGACCCTTGCCGCGGAAGGGGAAGGTCTTGCCACCATCGGTGGTGAAGCGATAACCGGCGTCCAGTTGCTTGAGCTGGGACACCGTCATCGTCGCGATCGCTCCTGTGCCGTCGGTTGTCCGGTCGACGGTCGGGTCGTGGCTGATGATCACCTCGCCGTCCGCGCTCAGGTGGACATCCGTCTCCAGAATGTCCGCCCCGTCAAAGAGGGCCTGCTGAAACGATTCAAGCGTGTTCTCCGGGACCGTGCCGGCGGTGCCGCGGTGACCGATCACACGCGGGCGCTTGCCGGAAAAGAAGCCGGAGCCGGCGGCCTGCTTTCGATCCGCAGTGGCCATAAGGCATCACTTCCTTTGGGTTATGCGAAGTTGTTTCGGAAAAAGTCAAAAAAGGCGCAAGAAGGAACCAGGCAGCCGGGCGCTGACTGCCTGGTTCTCAAGCGCTAGTTCTGCTCGTCCTCGCTGCCGTCGGACTCTCCACCTTCGGGCTGCCCCGGGGACGGGCACTCGCAGTTGGTTGGGATGTAGCAAACATCCGAGACGGGCTGATACAGCCGCCACAACCCCGCGAGTACGAGTCCGCACAGGAAGCCGCCGATGTGGGCGAAGTAGGCGACGCCGCCCCCGCCCACCTGCGGTGAGAGCACCGAGAGGAACTGCTCGACGAACCACCAGGGCAGGAAGAAGATTGCCCAGGTTTCCACCGGCAGCGGCATCAGACCGAAGATCCGAGCCTTGGGCCAGAAGACGATGTAGCCGCCGAGCACGCCCGCAATGGCGCCGGAGGCGCCCAGGTTGGGAACCATGCTCGTCGGATCGCTCCAGATCTGCAGCACCGTGGCGGCGATGCCGGACAGCAGGTAGAAGGCGACGTACCGGGTGCGACCCAGACGTGCCTCCATGCCGCGGCCGAAGCAGAACAGGAAGACCATGTTGCCGATGATGTGCATCCAGCTGCCGTGCAGAAACATGGCAGTGAAGACGCTTATCACGGCCCACAACATCAGATGCGGGTCGGCGCTCGCGAATGCGTGAACGACCTTGCCCGGCATCATGGTGTACGTGGAGAAAAACGCGTCTGCGGATCCGCTGCTCTGGACCATGAGCTCATAGAACCAGGCCAGAAAGTTCAGCGCGATGATCGACAGCGTCACATAGGGAAAGACCTTGCAACGCAGGTTATCTCTCAGGGGTATCATTGGTTGATCTCCCGAAGAGCCAGGCGACCGGCAAAGGGAGCCGGTCTCCATAGGCTCTGGTTTGGTTTGCCCCCGGTGCAGTCCGCAACCCGAGGAACGTACGCATCGGCGCGTGGTGAGGTCGCCGGGATGCGGCAGACCAGCAGGGACTGCACTCGTCGCACGCGCGCGAAAGGGTCAATCGAGACAGGGCACGCTCGACAGCAGCTACCGGATTTCAGACAGCCTCGCCCGTGTCGACGAGCAGAGAAGGTGTCAACCCCCTGCCCGCGAAAGAGCTGTCCTGAATCACCGCGAAGTGCTGTCTTGGTTGTTTTAGGCTTCCCTGCCTGGCTTGTCGAAGAGACGTAAAAAGTGACAACCGTACCTTAGGGAGAGCTGCACCATTATTACAACTTCTAATTTCTTAACTATCAATAAAAAACACTGCTGCCAGGAGCTTTAAGGCATGTCAGAGACTGTTAATCACTACAGGCAATCTCTAAGGCGGCAGCCGGCGCCTGTCAGGGCAGCAAATCGTGAGATGTGGCGAGGCTAGCGCACGGCGGCGCCCGGTCTGCCTGGCGCCACCCGGGCTTCCCGGCCGCGGTCCTGTGATAACTGTGCTACCCGGGATCGAGGAAGATCTCTTTAAGCCCGCTGCTTTTTGGCTTTTAGATGTTGTCAATAGAGATCAGGCCTGTTAGGTTTAGGTCAATCGTTCTCTTTCTCACTTGATCATTGAGGAATTCAGAAACAAAGGCACCACGTGACTTAGCGAAAACCAAACCTGAGCCATTCGTGGTGCCTGTCGTCGTCCGCCTGTCTGCAAATTGTGCATGCGGGGGTCGACGCAATTCAGGCCAAACCCGGCGTGTTCCCGCGCGGGTGCCACCGCAGTTGATGGCGTAAAGCAGGCAGTTCGGACCCGCACCGCAAGCAGCGCCCGCAGTCGGCGCTGCTGCCCGGAGCCGGTCCGCTGCTGATATTTGCCATGCCCTGCCCCGGCAACCAGAGCCTGCCTTCTAGGTCGACGCCCGCCGCACTGCGGCCGGCCGACTCTTACCAGATCAAACAACCCGCGGCAACGGGAACACCCGGGCGCAGAAAGGGAGACAATATGTCTCAAAGAATACACAAGCAGCTCGCCCAATCGGGCCAGCAGCTGATCAAGCTACATGTTCTGGGGGCGGCGGGCAACGTCACAGGCTCGCTCAACCTCTTCGAATACTTTGATGGCGACAAGGTGACGAGGTTCATCCTCGACGCCGGCCTTCACCAGGAGAACGAGGCTGTCAATCGGCAGAACCGTCTTCCCAGGGGCATCACCGCCGGCGACATCGACTTCGTCGTCATCAGCCATGCTCACATCGATCACTCCGGCTTCCTGCCCAAGCTGGTCAAGGACGGCTTTCACGGCACCGCCTACACTCAGGAGGCGACCCGGGAGCTGATCGAGTTCATGCTCACCGACTCCGGCTACCTGCAGGAGGCAGCCGCGGACCGCATCAATCGCCGCAACGAGCGCAACGCTCGCAGCCGGCGCAGCCAGGTCCGCGGCGACTCCGGTCGCAGCACGCGCCGGGGGCAAAGCCGCCGGCAGCGGCCGCCTCAGCGGCTCGAGAAGCCGGACCACGTCGAGCCGCTTTACACCGAAGAAGAGGCCCGCGCCTGCATGGGTCAGGTGAAGGGGCTCCAGTACGACCGCGTCTACACGCTTGCCGACGGCGTGCGGGTCAAGTTCACCGAGGCCTGCCACATACTGGGCGCCGCGGTGGTCACGCTGGAGATCGGCAAGGGCAGCAAGAAGCGCACCTTCGTCTTCACCGGCAACATCGGCAGGCCGAACACGCCTATCTTGCGCGACCTGGCGCCGGTGGCCGAGGCCGATTACCTGATGTCCGAGTCCACGTACGGCGACAAGCTGCACGAGCAGCGCAATCGCCTGGACGTGCTGGCCGACATCATCAACCGGGCTCACGCGCGGGCGCTCAAGCCGCACAAGAAGTACGGCTACGGGGTAATCATCGTCCCGGCCTTTGCCGTCGGACGCGTGCAGGCCGTTCTCTACGACATCCGCCAGCTCATGGCCGAAAAGCGGATCCCGGAGATCCCGGTGTTCGTTGACAGCCCGATGGCCAACAAGGCCACTGCCGTCCACCGCAAGCACCCCGAGCTCTTCAATCCGCAGGCGCGCAAGCTGGTGGAGTCCGGCCAGGACCCGTTCACCACGCCCCGCTACGTGGAGGTCAAGGACGCCGCGCAGTCTGCCCAGCTCGATCAGCCGGCAAAGGAGCCGGTTATCCTGATCGGCTCCAGCGGCATGGCGGCAGGCGGGCGGATCCTGCAGCACCTGAAGAAGCGCCTGCCCGGCTCGCAGAACACGGTGCTCTTCGTCGGCTACCAGGGCACCGGCACGCTCGGCAGGACGCTGGCCAGTGAGGAACACAGGCCGGAGATGGTTCGCATCTTCGGCGAGATGGTGCCCGTGGCGGCGACGATCGAGTTCATGTCCGACTACTCCGGTCACGCCGACTACAGCGAAATCGTGCGCTGGCTGCGTCACTTCCAGCGCAAGCCGAAGAACACGTTCCTGGTGCACGGTGAGCCGGAGTCGCTGGCTGCCCTCAAGGAGCAGATCGAGCGCAACCTCGGCTGGACCGTCACCATCCCCCGGCACAGGCAGTGCTTCGTGCTGGACTGATCGCTTGTCGGTCCGGGCGGGGCGGCGGGCTGCTACCCGCGGCTCGCCGCCCCAACCGGCCGGCAACGGCCGGTTATTCTCGAAAGAAAGGCATGCTACCGTATGTTGTCCAAAGCAACGCAAGTGGAATACCGCAATCTCATCGAGGCCGCCAAGGCTGCCGCCGAGCTGGCCTACTGCCCCTACTCCCAGTACAACGTGGGGGCGGCGGTGCTCACCTTCGACGGCCGGATCTACACCGGCTGCAACGTGGAGAACGCCGGCTACACGCAGACCAGGCACGCGGAGGAGGCGGCCGTTCTCAACGCGATCGCCGGCGGCGCGCTCAAGCGGGCGGCCGAGGCTGGGCTCACGCAGTTCCAGTTCATCAAGGCGATCGCCGTCCACTCCCGCAAGGGGTCGGACCCGTGGCCTTGCTGCAACTGCCGGCAGTCGTTGAGCGAGTTTGGCTTCGACTTCGACGTCATCGGCGAGGGTCCAAACAACACGATCCTCTGCCAGAAGCTGCGCAAGCTCATCCCCTACCCGTTCCCGATCGAAAAGGTTCTGGCCAGCGTCCGGGGCAGCCGTTCCTGATTGTTGACCGGCTATCAACGAGATCCGGATATCGTGCTTAGTGCGCGCCGCCGTTCCGGCAAGCCATGTCTCATGGCTCGGTCATGCCGGACAAGGCGGCGGCGCGTCCGACACTATGATGCCAAGTGCCAAACTGTGCCGCGTTGCCATGAGAACGCCGCACAAGAAACGAGAGAAAAACCATGAAAAAGTCCATCCTGGGCTTCCTGGCGATCGCCGTTGTTGTGATCGCCGCGCTTTTCATCGTGAGCCAGGTCCGCCAGCGTGCCCAAAAGCCGCTGACCGAGGTCTCCTTCGCCGACCTGCAGAAGACGATCGACCAGTCCAAGACGCCGGTGTTCGTCATGCTCACCGCGCCCAACTGCCAGAACTGCGCCCAGCTCGAGTCCATGCTCGCGCACTCGGCCGCCAAGTTCGCCGGCAAGATGACCTTCGTGAAGGTGGATGTCAGCAAGGACGCCCGGCTCTCTCAGAAGATCCCTGCCGACAAGCTGCCGGTCTTCACGATCGTCGACCCAGAGCTCGGCCAGGTGACCCCGTTCATCACCGGGGTGCCGCCCAGCCAGCAGAGCCTCGACGCCAGCCTGCAGAAGGTGATCGACGCCATCGCCAGGGTCAAGGACCAGCTCAAGAACGCCCCCGCGAATCCAGCAGCGCCTGCGGCGCCGGCTCAGCCCGACGGCAAGTAAGCCGGTCGCGCCGTAGCCGGCGGAACTCTTTCTGTCCCGGTGCCTCAACCGGCATCGGGACAGAGTTTTTTTGTTTTGCCTAAGACAGCATATAGTAAGACCTTTCAGGCTCAGCGATCGTACAATGAGATTCACGGCGCGATTGCGGCTGGGAGTGCTTGCAGGGAGGAGAGATGGTCTACAGATCTGGTTGGACGTTCAAGCTGCTGGCCTCGGTGACGGCGATCTGCAGCACGGCGGCTTGCGCGGGAATCGTCGCGCCGGCTTGCGCCCGGCAACCGGCTAAGGCTGACAGCGGGCATCAGCGGCACTACCGGCGGGCGGACATGCTCATTGCCGGGTCGAGCTGCGCCGTCTGTCTCATGCGGGTGGAGCGCAAGCTAAAGGGCGTGCCGGGGGTGAAAAAGGCGGCGGTCTCCATCTACCGCCCCTACCCGGCAATTGTTATCTACGACCCCGACAAGACCAACCTGACGGAGATCATAAACTCGCTCAAGGGCGAACCGGTGGTTGTGGCCAGGGTGCAGGATGAGGAGATCAACAAGGTTCCCGAGGTCATCGTGCCCAAAGCTCCGGAAGGCAGCTCGTCGGGGCAGAAGCCGGGCGCCCCTTGATCTCGGCGCGCGGGGACTTCAGCGTGCCGGCGCGGCCGGCTTCTGCGATCGCTCGACCGTCTTCACCTTCAAAATCCGGCAACCGCCCCGCTCGGCCAGCCACCCGGTGATCGTCACGTGATCGCCGACGTACGGAATGAGAAGCTCCTGGCAGCCTTGATACGGCTCACTCGATTTGGCGGCCACGTAGAGCTTGTCGGTCCTGTCCTCTAGAATTCCCAGCGTCACGCCGCCGTAGGCGCAGGCCAGCGCGCACGGCTTGTGGCTCGGCCCCTTGCCCGGGCCCATAGTCTGGGAAGCGTAACACCAGGTGTCGACGACCTCACCGCTAATGGTGACCGGAGTGGCTCTGACCTCCACGACCGGATAGGGACGAAATCTCGGTCTGCGGCTCATCTGGTTGAAGCAGATCAGGCAGCCGCCGGCAATGACGGCCAGCCCGGTCAGCACCAGCAGCAGGTTTCGTTTCTTCTTGGCTGTCATGCTCTGCCTGCCTCGCCGGATGCTCGGGAACAAGGCTCATTCTAGCGGCGAAACAGGCTGTTAAACCAGTTCTGGATCTGCAGGAACGGGTTCCGCTGCTCGGCAATGGTCCGGGTCAGACGCTCCATGCGCAGGCGGATCTCCTGATCGCGACTGTCCAGGGCGCTGGCCTTGCGGTAATTGCTCATGGCCTTTTCGTAGTCGCGCGCGTAGAGCTCCTGGTCCTCGGCCAGGCGCAGGTAGCCGCGCGCGTATTGCGGATCGATCGCGATGCCGCGCTCGTACTCCCGCATGGCCTCCGCGTGCCGGTTGAGCTTGTCAAAAACATCGCCCATGGCAAAATGCATGCGAGCCCGCACACCGGTCCTGGCCAGCGCGGTGTCCGATGCGGTTATCGCGGCCAGAACCCTTTCCGGCTGCATCCTCATGATGATCTGGGCGATCTCCGTTTTCGCCTGGGCCATCTTGACACCATCGGAGATGGCCAGCAGGCTCAAGAGCGGCACCAGTGCCTGATCCGGCTTGTTGGCTTGCAGCAGCGTCCCGGCGTATAACTTGTTGTTGAGGCTGCCCAGCGGATTGCGGCGGAAATTCTTTTCGAGCAGTCCGATGGCCTCTTCCGGCCTGCCGAGGGCAGCCAGGGCGCGTGCCTTCTCGTAGTAGCCGACGTCGAAGTCCTTGAGCAGGGACAGCGATCTGTCGGCCTCAGCAAGGGCCTGGTCGAAGCGCTTCATGGCGATAAGGTTGTCCGCCAGCGCGCCATGAATTGCCGGATTGCTCGGCTGGAGCCTGGCGGCGTGCTCGTACATGCGCAGCGCCTCGTCGAAATGCTTCTGGTTTTGGAAAACATAGCCGGCGGTCAGATAGATGCCGAAGTCGTCGGGAAAGCGTTGCGCTGCCTTCCTGACGATTGCCTCCGCCTCCTTGCCCATCTGCATGCGCAGGCTTACCTGGGCCAAGAGCTTGAACGACTCGGGTGGCGCATCCGGACAATTGGTCGCTTGCTCGTACTGATCGCGGGCCAGCGAGAGAAAACCCTGATCCTCGTAGCGTCGGGCGAGAGCCAGGTGGGCCGCCGCGCTGGCCGGCTTGTCCTCCACCTGCTTGATCAAGGCGTCAAGCGATGGCGGCGGAACCTGCCGGGCAGACCGTTCGGCGCCCCACAGCGGGCCAGCCTGGAAAATCTGACCGGAGCACGCTGCCAGGACAGGCAATGCGCCTGCGGCAAGGCAGCGGCTCAGGGACTTGCACAGCAAGAGATTGCGCCAGCTCCTACTTGTGGGTGAGCGTGAGCATGATGTCGGTTCCCTTCTCCCTGCCGCCGGCAGCCGGGGACAGGTGGATCAGGCAGCTATAATCCGGCCTGGTGGCGAAAAGCTGGGCGGTCATCGTGCGCCCCGAAGGTCCGGACGCCGACACCTTCCAGCCCTGGCCGGTGAGCGCGCGCTGATACCAGTCCTTGAGGGCATTCGCGTCGCTGTCGCTGTGCAAGCGCAGGAGGGTGGATGGCCTGGCGTTCTCGTACTTTGACTCATAGCCCAGTACGAACTTGCTGCCGCCGGGCATCGGGACAGGGAAGCCGGCTGGCGGGGCCTGCAGCGGAACGTTCATTGTCTCGCGCGGCGGACCCCGTCTTACAGCAGCAGCCTTGTTGGCGGCAGGCTGGGCAGTCGCCTGGGCGAGCGCCGCCCGGTTTGCGCCCGAGAGGGCGAGCGCTGCCGCCACAAAGGAAACGGCCATGCGTGCCATCGTTGTTCTCCTTTCAGTCGGTCGTTAATCGCCTCTAGCTTAGCAGGGACCGCTGTGCTTGCAACCGCCGGTGTTCTCGCACTGGCAGTCTGTGGGTATGGTCACTGTGTCGCCGCTTGCGCTGTAGTTGATGTTTACGTTCTGCGTCTGGGTGACACCGGGGCAGCAGTTGGTGTTTACCGCGCCCATGTTCACCACGCCCAGGAGGTTGTTGTACCCGCTGCTGGGCGTCCAGGCGAACCAGGTGGCGATGCACATCGGGCTCTCGTCGTCGTACGGGTGGGGGAATCCCCAGTCTCCGGAGACGTCGTAGATTTTGTCATCAAGCGGCCCGGTCTGGGTGATGGCGGTCGGGTGCGGTGGCGTCTTGCCGTCCGGCGCCTGCCCCATGAAGTCCTTCAGCCAGGGGGCATCGGCGACCGCGTCGCTTGCCGCCTTCAACACCATGCCCTTGGCGTTGGCGCTGTAGTAGATGAACGCCTGGCCGCCCATGGGAACGTAGTTCTGACCGAGAAGGGCGGACAGGTTGCCGTCCCAGTTCGGGTAGATCTCGTAAATTCGCTGCACCATGGCCTTGTAAATCGGGTAGGTCGGCGCGCCCGGGGTCGGATCGAACTGCAGCCTCGCCCCGCTGTCCGTGGTGACCATGAAGTTGGGGCTGGCCAGCGAGCTTCTGCCACCGGGCAAGGTGGCAACGCCGGACTGGGAGGTGGTGAATGTGGCATCGGCACCGGTGGCGCGCTGGCTGAGCATGCTCAGGTTGACGATGTTGGCCACGTGAACGCTGGCGCCGTTGCTGCCGGTCGCCTGCGCCGGCGGGATGTTGTACGCTGCCTCGATTGGCGGACGCGCATCCAGACCACGCGGGTCACCGGTCCCGTAGCCGGCGTTTTTCATGTCCTGGTTGGCCACGCTGCCCGGATCATCGAGCCCGGACTGGGAGTCAGTATTGTCGATCGGTGTGGGCGCGCCGCCGACCACCGGGCCGAAGCCGTCGATGGCGCCGCAGTTCGCCTGGTCCACGCCGCCCAGTCCGATGGTGTCTTTGGATGTGACCTGGACGCCGACGCTGAGCGCGCTGCAATCAGGCTTTTTGCCGGCCTTGTTGGCGTCCACGATGTCCTGGAGGTATTTAACCGTGTCGTTGGTATCGTTTACCCCGATGAAGTAAGGAAGCGCTTTGCCCTTGCTGGTCGGGTAAAACTGGGGGTCGTTCATGACATAGACAAACACATCCTTCGAGCCGGCCGCGGCACCGGAAGCAGCCGAGGGCGGGCCGTTCTCGAGCCGGATGAAGCCGTGAGGAATGGATGCCTGGAAAACCTGGTCGAGCGGCTCGACGATGGCGAAGGCTGTCCAGTTGCTGGTCTTGCTATCGACGGCGCTGACGGCCTGGCCGGAAAGCGAGATCGCGTTCGGTACAGGTTTCTGCCAGTTGAAGGAATTCGATCCCGCCGACGGGTTGGAATTGGCTGCGAAGTCCGAGCTTGACACCAGGTGCGCCTGGGCCATCGGATGCAGCGGCAGAAAATAGGTATTTGGAAATGTGCTGTCGTTCTGGCTCGGCGTGATGCCGTCCTTGTACCCGAAGAAAAAGTTGCCCGAGCTGCCGCCGGGGCCGGGTGCCGAGGCGGTCCAACTGCCGTTGTTGTTGTTCCACATGCTCGATTGCCCGGTGCTCGGGTCATAATCAGGCATCTGCTTGGCGGTGATTGAGATGTTGGAGACATCGCCTCTCTCCATGTAAGAGAAGCTGGGGGTCCCCGTGGCGCTGAGGGTGCCCTTGCCGGTCAACTCCCCGGTCGGGTCCTGGGCTGCCAGAGCGTTGAAGAATTGCGAAAGCTGACCGGCGCTGGACAGCTGGGCTGTCAGCCCGTTGGCCACAAGCTGGGCCGCATCGGCGACCTGCTTGGCGTCACTGGTGGCGCCGTTGTCGGCGCCGTCGTCGGCCATCTGTTTGGCGTTCAACGAAACGAGGAAGGACTGGGCCATCACCCGGTTGATATTTCTCAGGTTGATCCCGTTGGTGCTGGGGTCCGCGATGCCGTTGAACTGCTCCTGGGCTCCCTTGAGGGGCAGGTTATAGTTGATGCCTACCAGGGCCGAACGGGCCAGCCCGAGGTTGCCCACATCGGCTGCTCGCTGAGTCTGCTCGCCGCCGGTGAACATGTTGATAAGCATCACCGCTCCCACGGCCGCCACTGCCAGCACGATAAGTGATGCCAACACAAGCACGATGCTTGCACCTGTTGCCGTGCGCCGGTAAATCATAATTCGAGGACCTCCAATGCTGGTAAGTATTTGTGTCGGGGCCGAGACCGGCAAAGCCGACCAGAGCCAGCCGCCGTGAGGCGGAAAAACGCTATGGCATAAAAGCACACCACGCAATCGGCGCTTGCAAAGCACCGCACAAAATATATCACTTGGAAAAGCGATGCGCTATATGCCCACCGCTCGTCCAGAGTAGTCACATTATAAGCGGTTAATGTTTGCCTGACAAGGGGGCAAATCGAATTTTTTGTAATTCGGCTGGCCGATGCCTGTCTGTTTTGCCAATTCTCGCCAACCAGCGGCAATCCGCGATAGTCTATCGGCGCCACGGGTATAATCGATGGTGACAACGGCGCTAGGAGAAGGGTTCGTGAAAACAGCAAGGCGAGGGATGCGCGGCAGTGCCATTGCCGAAATGGGGCCGGCCCTCATCCTTTTATTTATTGTGATCCTCTTCCCCATGCTCGACCTGATCGGGCTGGCGTTGAAGTACGCGGACTGCTACTACCTTTTCAATGCGCTCGTCCGCGAGGCCGGCGTGGGAACGACTGTCGTCGAGAAGACGAGTGTCTCGGGCACCCCCACCGGCGAGATCAAATGTTATGACATCACTTGCAGCACCGATAATGTTCCTCCCCCGACCGGCAGGGGGTCGATGCAGCTCATCATCTCGAACTGGCAAAAGTCTGGCCTCGGCATCTTCGCCAACGTGGTTCCCGGGTCGATTACCCAGACGGCAAGCGTGAACTGCACCGAAGGGTCACCGAATGCGCGGTGGGTGCACGTGCAGATGAATGTGAGCTGCAACCCGTTCCTCAAACTGCCGCTGCCCGGCCAGATACCTGGCCTCACCGCGCCTGCTACCTTCCAATTCAACGGGGCCTCGGTGGTAGAAAACGACCTCAATTATCAATCCCCCAGTCTTACAAACTGCACCTCATGTTCCTAGCTATCTATGCGTAATCGAGCTACTAAGGGAGCAAAGGCTCAAAGCCTGGTCGAGACCGTGGCCGGGCTGTGCATTCTCGTGCCTGTCCTGCTCGCCCTGTTGGATATCGGCGTGGTCATGATAGCCGGCACCATTGCCAACAACCTGGCCAAGCAGGCGGCGAGGGCAGCCGCCAATGTAGTGCAGACAAACTCCACTGCCGCCAATAACGCCGTTCAAGAGGTGCAAAAGAGGTTCCCTCCGTCATCCATGTTTCCGAAGGCCACCCTGACTTTGCAGGGCTATGATGCGAGCAAGCCGCCGACAAATTACGGCTACGGCTCCAATATCACCGTGATCGCCGACGTCACCGTGAACTTGCCGGTGCCCATCCCGATGCTTAACGTGGGGCCGACGGTGGATATCAAGACGCAATCGACCGAGCCGGTGCTGATGAGCACGCAGGGAATCACCCCGGCCGCTCCCTGAACCAGGCAGAAAGGACGGACGACCCGGGCTGCCCGCCCGTCGCATCTTCCCACCGAGGGGGAGGCTCCTTGCTTGTGGAATCACGCGGCGGCCTGTATGTTGTACTGATCATAGCGGTCACGGGGGACGAGCGTGGATAGCGGCGGAGCGGTCGAGCCAGGGCGGGGGCGCTCGCTCATCGAAGAGCAGGACCACACGGGCGATGTGGTGCCGCTTTCCGAGCGGCGCGGGCCCGTCACCATGGGGCTTTTGTGGTTGACCATGGTCACCGGCTTTCCGACCGTGCTTGCCGGCTTCGACTGGTATAAGGCCGGGTTCACGCTGCCGCAGGTGATCCAGTGCGTTGTCGTCAGCTGCGCGGTCCTGCTCGCCTACTCAATTCCGGCCACGCTCCTGGGGGCCCGCAGCGGGCAGACCTACGGGCTGCTGAGCCGGGGCGTCTTCGGGCGCTGGGGCTCCTTCCTGGTCTCGCTCAACCTCGTCTGGATCTCCATCGGCTGGTACGGCTTGAATGCCATCTTCCTGGCCGAGGGTCTCAAAGGGCTTTACCACTGGCCGGTGCCGACGGCAATTCTGGCGGTGGCGCTGGCCGTGGCCATGGCCGTCAATAACCTCTTCGGCTTCAGCGGCATCGCCAATTTCGCCCGCTACGTGGCCGCGCCGGTCCTGGTCGTCTGGGTCGGCTGCACCTTCTGGAAGGCCATGCTGAGCTGCCCGGCGGCCGCGCTTGCCGCCGCGCCGCACGAGCCGTTTCCGCAGGGGCTCACCGTCATCTCCTCTTTCGTGATCGGCTATAGCGTCTGGGGAAACGAGGCCGACTACTGGCGCTACGGGAAGCCGAAGACGAGCTACTCGGTGATACCGCTTGTGGTGTCACTCATCATCGGCCAGGTGATCTTTCCGGCGGCCGGCTGGATGCTGGCCCGCCTGACCGGAATCACCGACTATGGCGCGGCTACGGCCCTCATGAACAACTACGCTTTTGGCGGCTGCGCGGCGGTTGCGGCCATCGTGCTGGCGGTCACCTATTTTGCCGTCAACGACTCCGGGCTCTACGGGGTGATCAATGCCCTGGAGAACATCCGCGAGATGCCGCGCAAGAAAATGGTCGTTCTCATGACGGCAAGCGGCGCCGCGGTATCGGCGGCGCTCTCCTTCACCAGCCGCCCGTTCGAGCTGGTGGCAACCGTCTCATGCATCATGCTGCCCTGCGCAACCGTGATCATGATGGCCGAGTGGCTCCTGCTCGCGCGCATTTTCAAGCTGCCGGTCAGCTTCGATCGGGTGGTCCGGTTCGATGAGGTGCCGCGGGTAAAGCTGCCGGCGGTGGCGGCGCTGCTGGCCGGCTACGCGGCCGGCTTGGCCACGTCGGGGCTTGTGCCCGGGACAGAAGCCTGGCATGTGGGCGTGTGCTCCCTGCAAGCCTGGCTGGCCAGCCTGGTCGTCTACCTGCCCCTGCGCTGGTGGCAGCAGCGCCGGCATGTCGCCGAGAGCCGGAAGCTGGTGCACCGGCTGCTGGACCTGGCGGATGGCGCCGTCCCGGCCGCGCGCGGTACCGGTCCCCACCGGCCCTGAGCGTCACCACCGCCTGAGCTCTCCTTCCATGAGCGCTTTCCAGAGCGGCTTGCCCTGCTTGTCGTAATCGACGTCGAGAATTTTTACCTGCATGCGGCGCGGGCCGGTGATCTTGTAGAGCGCGGAGATCTCCGTGAATCCGCTGTGGAGCACTGCTCTTCTCTCCCTGTCCGCGATTGTCACCAGGTCTATTCTCGTTTGCTCTATGCGATTCGCCCCCAGCTCTTTGACGTCGTCGCGTACTGTCCGGGCCATGTTGGTGCCGCCCGGCACAAGGGCCGGGCCCTCGCCGGCGGTGAGCTGGACCTTCACCCCGTGCGGAAACCAGACATCGCTGGATTCGACCGCCGGGCCGCCGTCGGGCTGGTTGGCGAAGCGAATCGTCACCTGCCCCTTCTCGCCCTGGCGGAAAAAATGCTCTATCTGCCGGATGAACTCCTGGCAATAGGGCTCCGGGTGCAGCTCTGGGTAGACCGCCATCTGGGTCATGGTCACCCGGCCGTACCACTGCCCTGTGAGCCCGCCCGGAAGCTCTCCGGTGCGGGCCGCCCCGGCTGTGTAAGTGTCCGGCCGGCGGATGAGCCCGAGCAGCTCCGCGGGCAGCACCGGCTCGGCGCCGCCGGCAAAAGTCTCCACCCGCCCCGTGAGAGGCTGCCCGGCGCCCGCCCCCTGTGCGCTGGCTGGCAGAGCCGCTGGCGCGAGGAAGGGCAGAAGGCCTATTAGGATCGTCAGAGCGGAAGAAAAGCGCATGATCGACCATGATTGTCGATGACCGGGGCACCGTGTCAAGCGGCCTCTTGCCTGTCCGTGGCGCTAAAGCAGGGACGGCTGATTTAAAACGTCTCAGGCTGCGCCTCTGCCCTGTGCTGGTGCCGGTCTGCCGGCCGCTTCCGGCCGCCTTTACTGCTGCCTGCCGATGATGCTGATTGGCCAGACCGATATCGCCGGCGGTGCGATGGCCGCAACCGGCGGCCGGACGCCCATACCTTTTCTGTCTTGTCATCTACTACATCCTGCAGCAGGCAAATGGAGCGGATACCAGTACCTACACCGACCCGCTTGCGGATATGATGGGGTATTAGTCGCTCAGCGGGAATGGGGGCCGGGTTTCGGCTGTGGTTTCAGAAAACACATCGGGCGCGGGGGTGCGTAAGCTATGCCTTACCTGCCGCAGGGAGTTCACCGGACCGATTACCAGGTGTCCGGATGACCAGATGAATCTGGTCGTCACCTCGGCCGAGGAGGCGACTGATCCGTTCGTGGGCACCGTGCTTGCCGACCGCTACGATATCCTTGCCGTTGCCGGGCGGGGCGGCATGGGCGTGGTCTACAAGGCCCGTCAGGAGCTCATCGACCGCATCGTCGCCATCAAGATGCTCAAATCCGATCTCACCAGCGACGATCAAAGCGTGAGGCGTTTCCAGCTCGAGGCCAAGGCGGCGAGCCGACTCCATCACCCGAACGTGATCACAATTCACGACTTCGGCGTCGCCGGCAGCGGCCAGCCGTACATCGTCATGGACTTCATCGAAGGGGAGAGCCTGGCCGACATCATCAAGCGCGAGGGGCGGGTAAACATCCACCGGGCGGTGCCGATCTTTCTGCAGGCGTGCAGCGCCCTCGAGCACGCCCATCGCCAGCACGTCATCCACAGGGACGTCAAACCGAGCAACATCGTCCTCATCAAGACCGAGGATGAGGAGGCGACGGTCAAGGTGGTCGACTTCGGGATCGCCAAGCTGACCGCGCTGTCGGGGCAGGAGTCGCTGCACCTGACGAAAACCGGGGAGGTGTTCGGCAGCCCGATCTACATGAGCCCGGAGCAGTGCCGCGGGGAGACGCTGACCGCCGCCTCGGACATCTACTCCATGGGCGTCACCATGTACGAGGCGCTGGTCGGCTTCCCGCCCCTGGTGGGAAAGACGCTTGTGGACACCATGTCCAAGCACGTCAACGAGACGCCCCCCTCGCTGCGCTACGCTTACCCGGATCTCTGCGTGCCGGCTCCGATCGAGGCGATCATCTTGAAGGCCCTGGAGAAGGACAAGAACCTGCGCTACGAGTCGATGCTGGAGATGAAGGAGGCTCTGGAATTCGCCTACAGGCAGTCTTTCCCGGAGGAGCTGCCCCCGGACGTCGCGCCGCAGGCGGTGTCACAAGCCCAGATGTCCATGCCGGGCGCTTCCGCCCGCGCGCAGAGCGAGCCGGTTTTGCCGCGGGGGCAGATGGCAGCTTTGCGCCAGGCCGCCTCGAGGCCTGCGACGCCGCCCTGGGTGCCGGCGCTGATTGGCGCCGTCGTCCTGGCGGTCGTGGCCGGCCTGGGCTGGTTCGCCTGGTCCACCATGGGCGGATCGGCGGCTACCGGGATTGTCTACTTCCTGCAGGATGGTGGAGATGAGGGCGTGCTGCACTTGTTCAGAACCGACAGGCACGAGCTCATGAAGCTCAGGTTCGGCCACCTGGACCGCAAGCAGCTGCAGGGCGGTCTGGGCGCAGCCAACGGGGCGGTCTGGAATGTCGCCTACCATAGCGACAAGAGTGGCCTGGTCCTCGACAACGCCCGTTTTGACGCCGGGTTCGACGAGCCGGTGCAGGCGGCGGACAGGCTGGTGCGCGGTCACTATCAGGAGCTGGCCAGGCAGCAGTACCGGCGAGCCTACGATGAGCTGAGTCCGGAGTGGCAACGACGACAATCCTACGACGCTTTCGAGAAGGGCTGCGCGCGCCAGCGCTATGCGGCGGCAGCCGGGCAGGCGCCCACCGACGCGATCAAGATTGTCGAGCAGAAAAAGGGCCAGGTAACGCTGCTGGCCGATCTCCGGTACTTCGTCGAGGGCGAAGACCGGTGCTACCGGTTTGTCGTAAAGAAGATCGACGACCGGTGGCGGATTGACAGGGTCGAGCCGGTGAGCCGCGAGGACTGGAACGCCGCCTGAAGCTGTCAGTTGAGCACGGTGGACAGCGGCTCCGGCTGGGGATCTTCCAGGTGCTCCAGCACGCGCTTGGCCTGGACGGTGATCTGCCCGTTGTTCTCCAGGATGGCGAAGTGAACGTGCTCGATGCTGCCAACGCCGTCGCGCCGGATGGCGGCCATCAGCTCGTGAAGGGTGATGTGCTCGCGGTCCAGGACCTCGTGGTCGACCCGCCCGTTGTGCACCAGTATCTGCGGCCGCCCCTCGATGAGCGCCTCCATCTTCTTGGAGCGATGGGTCAGGTAGCCGACTATCGAGTTGAGCGCGACCAGCGTCAGGCAAAGGATGATGCCGCCCGGGATCGAGTCGTCGGTGCCGACCATGGCGTTTTGCACGGCGTTGGCTATGACCAGCAGCAGGACCAGGTCAAACGGGGCCAGTTGCCCTACCTGCCGTTTGCCGGTGATTCGAAGCAAAACCAGCAGGAACGCGTAGGTGAGGCTGGCGCGGACAACCAGGCACCACCACGGCTCGGACAGCTCCCACATCTCCCTTCCCCCGCGATCGACGAAGCCGGCGTCCTAGAATACCACCAGGTTTTCAAGGCGCGCAGGTGAACTCTGTGTAACGATCGCCGGCCCCGCGCATCGGCAGCAGTTTGCCCAAAATTACTATAAACCATAATAGAAGGACAACGAAAAAAATGACCTGATGTGGGAGCCTCGGTTGGGGATGCCGGCTACGAGGGGCAGATCACGCCTGGCAGCACGAGGACGTCGCTGCCGGGCCCGGCAGCCTTTCGGCAGCGGGCCCGGCAGCTGTCCTGCCCGGAGAAGATCAGGCGTATTGCTGGAGGAAGCGAACCAGAGTGCGGACACCGACCCCGGTTCCACCTTCTGGGTCCACTCCCTGCTCGTGCCGCCGGAAGGAGGTGGCGGCGATATCGGCGTGGATCCAAGACACGCCTTCCTTGACGAACTCGCGCAGGAACCAGGCGGCCACAATGTGGCCCGGCCCCTCGCCGTCGTTGGTCAGGTCGGCCATCGTGCTCTTGTTGTTCTCCCGGTAGTCCTCCAGGAGCGGGAACTCGTGCATCTCCTCGCCGGCCTGGCGAGCGGCGCTCAAGAACTCCCGTGTGAAGGACTGGTCGTTGCCGAAGACGCCGGTGATGCAGTCGCCGAGCGCATCCTCGACCGCGCCTGTCAAGGTGGCCAGGTCGATCACCCTGGTGGCGCCGCCTTTCTCCTGCACGTAGTGCAGGGCATCGGCGAGCGTCAGGCGACCCTCGGCGTCGGTGTGCTGAACTTCCACCGTGAGACCGGACATGGTCTTGAGGACATCACCCGGGCGCATGGACCGGGCGTCCACCAGGTTTTCGCTGGCGGCGACCACGGCGCGCACGGAGATCTTCGGCTTCAGGACCGGCAGCAGGGCCATCGTGCAGAGCACGGCGGCGGCGCCACCCATGTCGTCCTTCATGTCGCGCATGCCGTCGCCGTCCTTGATCCCCAGCCCGCCGCTGTCGAAGGTGATGCCCTTGCCGACCAGACCGATCACCTCGTCGGTGGCGCCGGAAACCGGCGTGTAGGTCAGGTCGATGAAGCAGGCGCTGTTAAGCGAGCCGGCGTTGACGGCCAGCACGCCGCCCATGCCCATCTTCTTCATCTCGCGGACGCCGTAGACCTTGCAGGTGATAAGCCCGCCGGAGTCAGCGGCGATCTTGCGGGCGATGCCGGACAGCTTCTTGGGCGTCATCACGTCCGAAGGCTCGTTGACCAGGTCGCGGGCGCGGTTGGTCGCCTCGCCGAGCAACTGGCCGAGCTTGATGCCGCGCTTGGCCGCCGAAAGCGTCCACTGCGAGCAGAGTACGGTGACGGACTTCAGGTGCGCCTGCGGCTGCTCGTCGTTGAACTGCCGTGTCTTTTTGTGGTTGATCTCGTAGTCCAGGAGGCAGGCGTATTCCGCCACCACCTCGGCGAACTGCTCGACCGTCAGGCCGCGCAGATCGACGTCCACGAGCGGGAAGACGACCCGCTCGGAGCGGGCCGTGTCGCGGGACTCCCCGAAGGCGAGCGCAAGGGCGCGCCGGAGCCCCGACAGGGTGAGCTTGGAGCGCTGCCCAAGCCCGACGAGAATGATCTTGTTCAGACCGGCAATCGAGAGGTCGGAGTCGATCACAAGGCACTGTTTGATCTTGGGATCGAAGCCGTCCTCCTCCATGCGCCGGGAGATGAGTCCGCCGGTGAGCTCGTCGGCGGCTTGCGCCTGACCTTTGAGGACCTCTCCGGAGAACACGGGTAGTATCAGGTTCGCGCGCTCCTCCTGACGGCTGAGCGCGTAAGCCAACTTGCTTGATGTGGCTTTGAACTCAATCATGGCACATCACCTTGGTCGCGAGGGCAGGCTCAATGCTGTTCTCGCGTCTGTTTGGGTTTCGCGGATAGTGACGCATGGAAATGCAAGCACGGACCCCGGGGAGATCCGGGGTCCGTGCGTTGATAGGTGGGGTTAGCCGGCGGGACGGCGGCGCCGGGTGGGCGCCACCGTCAGCGGTGCCGGCTCAGCAGCCGATGAACTCGGACTGCTGGTGCACGCCTTCCGGACCGCCATCCGAGTCGCCGACGAGAATCGGCAACTGGGAACAGCCGGGGGCGGCGGTGGCGATGAGCTTGATGTCGATGCGCTCCTGCCCCGCGAGCTTCTGCTCGAGGTAGTGCACGATCGCGTCGATCGTCTTCTGGCGGTCACCGTTGACCACGAACAGCTCGGCCGCGGACCAGCCGTAGACCTCGCCGTCGAAGTCGTTGGTGTGAGCCCAGAATTTGCGCACCCTGGTGCTGGAGAGCTCGGACTCGGGCACAAAGACGGAATCGTCCCGCACGGAGTTGATCACGCTGACCTCGCGGTTCTCGGGAACCTCGACGGTATCCACCGTGATCCAGAGCGGGAAGTTGAGGTGGTTGCCGGTGACGCACAGGCGTGCGTCGGATGCCGCTGACCGGTCGACCACGTCGACAATACTGGTGGCGGCAAAGTTGATGAGTCGCTTGACTCGCTCGGACATGGGTATACCTCCTTGGACATCTAGCCAGCAACGCTGGCGTGAAAGGATCGGAAACCAGGCCCATTCCTGGCTCCGGCAGCTTGCTCCTGCCGTTGTCTCCCCGTGCTGACAGACAACACACCCAGGCCCGCCTTGAGCAGGTGAAAGGTGGTGCGAGACCTGGCAATCGAGAGCTTTTGCTGAGGGGTTAACGCTGAACGTTCTTGAACGAGGAAAAAACAGGCAGGCCAAAACCCTAGCCAGCACGCCGTTTGCGAAGCAAGAATTATTTCCCGGCAAGAAGCTGCCCGCCGGCCGGCGCCGTCAGGCCCGGCGGCTAGGCCGCTAGAGCGCCGGACCCCGGTTGGAGCGCACCGCCCGGGGCTGCCGGGTGATATTCCGGGGGACGGTGACGGGCGTTTGAGGGCGCTGCCTGCTTAAGTTTGAGTGATTGTAAATGTAACCTTAACAGTTGGCGCGGGCTGCGCGAGTTGAAGAAGATGAAGGATTTCTCGGCCAGACAGCGACATGGTCAGATCCCGTCAGACAAGCAATACAAGCCAGTGACCTTTCCTTGATTCTCGACAACCCCGTTCCTTAGCCTGAAGCAATAACTCCATTTCTTGACCTTTCTCTCGCTGAGACCACCAAGTTTCCCTCAACCATAACCTTTCAACTCTTTGACTCGCGCTGGGGCAGCGCTGAGGGAGAACTCTCCCTGCTGTCCGCGCGCGGCACAGAGCTTTCGATCTGCGTGGTCGGAGCTCTGACTTTCCGGAAAGGAAACGACCATGAGCCTGAAAACTCTGTTTCGTCGCAAGAGCATGGAGCATCTGGCCGGTGGAGATGAGACGGCGGAGGGCCCGAAGCTCAGACGGGTTCTGACCTCCTGGAACCTCTTCACCGCCGGTGTTGCTGCCATCATTGGCACCGGTCTGTTTGTTCTCACGGGACCGGCTGCCGGAGATCAGGCAGGACCGTCCATCGTTCTCTCGTTCCTGCTGGACGGCATCGCGCTGGCCTTTGTCGCCTTCGCGTATGCTGAGCTGGCCTCCATGATCCCGATCGCCGGCTCCGCCTACACCTACGCCTATGTCGGCCTGGGTGAGATCGTGGCCTGGATCATCGGCTGGGATCTCATTCTCGAGTACGCGGTCGGCAGCAGCGCCGTGGCTGTCGGCTGGAGCTCGCACCTGCAGAGCGTCCTGAATACCTTCGGCATCTACCTGCCCGACTGGCTTTCGCACGCCCCCGCGAGCGTCCCCTGGCTTACGCTGGTCGAGGCATCCGCGGCCCTTGCCGCCGGCTGGCTGGGGCTGAATGCGGTCCGCCGCACCTGCTGCCGGCGGGAAAAGCCGGCCCTTCCCCGGACAACGGCGGCCGGTCTGGCAATCCTTTGCCTGGGCGCGCTGGCCTTTGGGCTGGTGCGGGCGGTCGGATTCGCCATGCACGTGACCAGCATCGACCTGCCGGCAATTCTGATTATCGTCGGGCTGTCGGTGCTTCTGGTCAAGGGTGTTGAGCATACGGCCAGGATGACCACGCTCTTTGTGCTGGTCAAGCTTGCCGTGATTGCGCTCTTCCTTGTCCTGGGCCTGGGGCACATCAACCAGAGCAACTTCCACCCGTTCATGCCCAACGGCTGGCAGGGGACGCTCACCGGCGCCGGGATCGTGTTCTTCGCCTTCATCGGCTTCGACGCGATCACCACCCACGCCGAGGAGTGCCGGGATCCCCAGAAGGACATGCCGCGGGGCGTGATCGGCAGCCTCGTCGTCTGCACGATCCTCTACGTGCTGGTGGCTGCCACCATGGTCGGTGCCGTGCACTACACCGCCTTTGCCACCCATCCCGGTCACGAGACCGAGGAGGGAGCCCCGCTGGTGATCGTGCTCAAGGCGCTCGGCTACAACTGGGCGGTGCCGCTGCTGGCGGTGGGCGTGATTGCCAGCATCACCTCCGTGCTGATTGTGCTGCTCACCTCGCAGTCGCGCATCCTCATGCGCATGTCCAGGGACGGCCTGATGCCGGCCGCCTTCAGCCGCATCCACGCCAGCTACGGCACCCCGGTCAGGTCCATCTTGATCTGCGGGGTCATGGCCGCCGTGATGTCCGGCTTCCTGCCGATAGGCGAGCTGGCTGAGCTGTCCAACATCGGCACCCTGGCGGCATTTCTCCTGGTCTGTCTGGGCGTGATCGTGCTGCGGCGCACCGAGCCTGACCGCCCGCGCCGCTTCCGCTGCCCCGGCTCGCCGTGGGTTCCGGCAGCAGGCGCCGTCGCCAGCTTGATCCTGATGGCCGGCCTGCCCGGGCTGACCTGGATCCGGTTTGTCGTCTGGATGGCCCTCGGTGCCGTCGTCTACGCGCTCTACGGTCGCCGCCACAGCGCCCTGGCGCAGCAAGCGCCCGGCGATGGCGGCAGTCGCAAACCCTAAAGCAAGAGGATCGGGCGTCGGCGGCGCGGCTTCGCATGAGGCCGCGCTGCCCGGCTGCCCGGTCGCCACGAAAGGAGCCAAATCATGCAGATCGGTCGTATCAAGATCTTCGGCCTGAGCACCAATACCAGCGCCGAAAGCCACAAGTATCAGGCCGGCTACGTCACCGCGGCGGTCGTCTCGTTCCTCTTCGCCGCCGTGGTGAAGGACCTCTTCCCGGGCGTGATCCCGTTTGGGCTCTTCCAGTTCTGGCACACCACCGGCACAGTCGGCGATTGGCTGGGCACCGCGTGGCCGGTTCTCGCCTGGGGCGCCGGGCTCACCGCGCTCGCCTCGCTTGTCACGCGCAACACGCGCGAGCAGAACCGCAACGCCGAGAGATTCCTCGAGGCCGGCTGGTTCGTCAGCCTGCGCGCCGGCGTGCTGGAGGAGGCGTCCTTCCGCTGGGCCATTTTCATGGCCAAGATTGTCGGCCTCACGGTGGTTAACTGGCTCATCTTCGGCTTCCTCGGCTTCGGGGTGCCAGAGTGGCTGCAGATCCACATCTTCGGGCCGGTGGCCAACTTCTTGACCCTCGGGCTGCTGCACGACCAGCTCGCCAACCCGGCCAACTGGGTCGTCGGGGCGGCCATGCTTTCGGCCAACGCTTTGTTCCGCGACGGGCACAAGTACGAGGGCCTGTTCGGCTGGGTCAACTCCTGGTTCATCGGGATGTTCTTCTTCTACCTGATGTTCACCTACGGGCTTATCGCCAGCATTCTGGTTCACTTCCTCTATGACGCGCTCATCTTCACGGTTCAGTACGTGGATCGGGTGATCGAGCGCGCCGAGGGCAACTGATCCACGTGAGGACCGCGGGTGCCGTTGCCGGTCTCAATCGAGCCCGGCGATGGCACCGCGTCCTCCGCCGGCGGTGCCTGTAAGCGGTCGTCCTTGCTTTTAGCGGACAGCGGTCTGAACCTAGTCGCTCCAGGCCGCTTTTTTACCTTTAAGACCTTTTTGCTCGCGTGTCATATACTCCGGTGCTGACCGCAGCCTCCGCTTGTGTCTGTCCGGATCGAAGCGAGATCAATGGGCAATATACAGGGAAGCCAAGAGAACAATGATGGTATAAAAGCCAGCGTCTCAAACGCAGGATGTCATTTGCCCATGGAAGCAACCGCCGTCAACTACTTCGGGCTGCCCGAGGATTATTCAGCCCCCGAGAATTCCCGGGTGGCAATCGTGCCTGTCCCCTACGAGGCCACCACCAGCTACGGCAAGGGCACAAAGAACGGGCCGAAAGCCATTCTCGAGGCCAGCCAGCAGGTGGAGCTCTTTGACGACGAGCTGTGGGTGGAGCCTTATAAGATCGGCATCCAGACCCTGTCGCCGGTGAAGATGGCCCCGGTCACCGTGGAGACGGAGAGCCCCTTTCAGGAGCTGAGGGAGGTGGTGGCGCCGATTATCGAGTTCGGCAAATTTCCGATCATCCTCGGCGGCGAGCATGCGCTGTCGCTGGGTTCTGTTGCCGCCTGCGCGGACCGTTATCCGGATCTGTCGATCCTGCAGATCGACGCCCACGCGGATTGCCGCGAGTCTTACGAGGGCAACCCGTACAGCCACGCCTCGGTCAGCTATCACATCTACAAAGGGCTGCCCAACCCGCTTATCACCCAGGTCGGGATACGCAACATAAGCGCCGGCGAGGTAGCCTGGCTCGAGGAGGAGAAGCCGAGGATCAACATTTTCTGGGCGCGCAACCAGGACCGCTGGAACTACAACGAGATCATCTCCACGCTCTCCAACAACGTCTATCTGACCATCGACGTGGACGGACTCGACTCAGGGATCATGCCCTCGACCGGAACCCCCGAGCCGGGCGGCATGAGCTGGAATCAGCTGATGGAGCTGATCAAGCTCCTGTGCGTCAAGCGCAATGTGGTCGGCGCCGACATCGTCGAGCTGGCGCCGATCAAGAACCTGCATGCGCCGGATTTCCTGGCCGCCAAGCTGCTCTACAAGATCATCGGCTACCGGTTCGCCCTCGAGCTGGGCGTATCGAAGCGATACTGAGCGGGTGCGGGCGTGAAAAAAAGGGACCGATGTGATCGATCCCCCAAAATGCAGATGACTAGCCGTTATAAGTCACTCAATTTCTTGTAAGTCGGTATCGTTTTTTCTATGCCGGTCACCTCCTGCCTGTGCTAGGGGGTTCCTGACCACCCCTGTCAGGTTCTCGCCGGCGACGTATCGAGGCTCTCCAGATGCACCCCTGTATCGGGGAGGCTCGCGCCTGCCGGTTTGACAAACGGTTCTATCCGGAGCTTCCGGTTTCTGGACAGCGGCCGCTAAATTTAATCGCGGCGATCGTTCGTCTATACTGATCGTGTGATAAGTCGCGACAATGACCGGCTCTTTATGGAGCTGGCGATCGAGGAGGCTCGCCGCTCGCGGGTGGACGTGCCGGTGGGGGCGGTTGTCGTCTGCCGGGGAGAGGTGGTGGGCCGGGGATGCAACCGGCGGGAGATGACCGGCGACCCGACCGCGCATGCGGAGATAGTGGCGCTCAGGCAGGCGGCGCAGTCCCTGTCGAGCTGGCGGCTCGCCGGCACGATCGTCTACAGCACCCTGGAGCCGTGCCCGATGTGCGCCGAGGCGATCATTCAGTCGCGCGTGGATAAGCTGGTCTTTGGCGCCTACGATCCGGCTTCCGGCGCGACCGGCTCCGCCTTCAACCTCTTCCTGCCCGGGCGGATCTTCCCGCTGCCGGAGGTAATCGGCGGCCTCTGCGAAGAGGAATGCCGCAAGCTCATGACCGAATTCTTCCGCGGGAAGCCGCAGCGTCAGGGAAAGTGAGATGCCACGGGCTTTCATGAGTGGGGGTCGGGTTGCGGCGGCACTGCTGGTCTGCCAGCTTTCGACCTCGCTCGTGGCCGCCCCCGCGCAAGAGCGGGCCGGGCCTGCCGCCTCCCTGCCGGCCAGCGCGGCTGCCACCACCTGCAATACCACCTCTTCCGTCTCCCGCGCTTATCGCGATCTGTCCGACTTCCGGTGCGACAGGGCGATTGCCGGCTTTGTCCCCGCGCTGATCGCTGCCGGGCGAGGTTCTCTGGCCGAACCGGGCGACAGGAAGCGGCTTGCGCGCTACCTGATTTTGATCGGCCGGGCCTTCGAGTTCGACGACAATGAGCGCGCCGCGTTGGACTGCTATCGCCTGGCGCTGCGGCTCGAACCAGATGATCTGGATGCGAGCTGCTTCCTGGCCGGAATACTGGGGAGGACGGGGAGGATCGAAGAGGCGGAGGCGCTCTATCGGGTGATCGAGCCGCAGGCCGAAAAAAGCTTCACGGCGGCCATGGCCATGGCGGCCAGGGCCCGGCAGCTGTTCGACCCCGGGCAGGCGCAGCATTACCTGGAGAAAGCCGCGGAGCTGGCCCCGTCCAGCGCCTGGGCGGCCGAGGAGCTGGCCGAGACCTTCACGTATCAGGGGCTGGCGCAGCAGGCGGCCGGCATGTTCGAGAGCGCCGCCGCGAAAGCCCCCACCGCGTACAACCGCGAGCTGTTCGCGGCCAAGGCTCGCCTGGCGGCCGGAGATGACCGGGGCGCTGCCGATCGCCTGAGGCTGGCCGGGGCCGTGCTGCCCGACGAGCCCGCCTGGCACACCAAGCTGGGCTTCATCTTGCTGGACCAGAAGCGGGACAAGGAGGCGCTGGCAGAGTTTGCCAGGGCGGCCGGCTGCCCCCGCCTTTCCACGCACTCGGCACTGGTTCTCGCCCAGTACCTGGCCTTTAACGGGCGCCGCGACGAGGCTTTGCGGATTCTGGAGCGCCTGGAGCGGCTGCGGCCCTGGTCATCGGTGCTGCACACCGCGCGCGGAATCATCTACCGGCAGGGACAGGACGACGAGAGAGCGGAAGCAGAGTTCAAGACCGCCATCGCCCGCAACCCGGAAAACCCCTGGTCTTATGTGGACCTGGCCCAGCTGTACGCCGCGAGGAAACGCAACGATCTGGCGGCTGCGGTCCTGCAGGAGGCGGTGAAGCGCTGTCCAGGCTTTTACCAGGGCTGGAAGGAGCTGGGGGGGCAACTGGTGGCGCTGGAGCGCTTCGCGCCGGCAGCTGCCGCCTATCGCTCGGCCCTGGCTGCCGCGCCGCAGCCAGCGGACAAGGTCAGGACGGATGTGCGGCTGTCCATCGCCACGATCCATGCCGGTCTCGGGCTGAGCCTGTTCAAGACCGGTGACATGAAGGGGGCAACTGCCGAGGCGTGCGTTTTCAACCGCTTGAAGCGGCTCACCGAGGCGAGCCCTTATTTCTCCTGGGTGCGGCTGCGTCCGGAGCGGCTGAATTTCAAGCAGCCGCCCGCCGACTCGCCGATCGGCTCGGCCGTCCGCCACGTCGCCCTCGCCGACATGCTTTACGAATGCGAGGACTACGCCGACTGCTGCGCCGAGTACCGCCGGGCGATCCAGTTCGACCCCAATAACCTGGAGTGGCACATGTGCCTGTTGAGCGCCTTGATGAGCAAGGGCGACTTTCTGGAGGCCGTGAAGGAGGACCTGATCGTGACCAACGGGATAGTCGGCCGCGCACCGCGGGTGGTGAGCGATATCAAGAAGAAGCTGGAATCGCGCGGCGGCCGCCCCCTGTCGCAGTGAAACGGGCGCGGGCAACGCGCCCGTTTCACTGGCGGGGTCCCCCCGGGCCCCGCGCTCACATCCGGATCGCCCTAGGTTGCGGCCAGCTGAAGCTGCTTGACCCTGCCGGCGACCGGCTCCGCGGCGGCTTGCTGGACCTGCTCGGGGAAGTAGGTAAGCATGATCGGCCTGGCCTCCCCTGCCGTCACCAGCGGCTCGACGTCGGCGTAAGTGAGCCAGCCGTCCTCGATGGACTGCTTGAAATCCTTGAACCACACGTGCTCGAGCGGATTCCAGGCCCGCCAGGGTTGCGTGGGCACCACGGTGTAATGGAGGAGCTTGGTTTCTCCTTCCTCGTAGTGCTCGAGGGCGTTCCACTGCTGCGGAATGCGGTCTTCAATTTCGCCTGGCTTCACCGCGCAACAGTCGAAGAGAAGATTGGCGTAGGTGTATTTCCCGGCGTCCAGCTCCTTGACGAACTGGTGCATGTCCCAGTGCCTGAGGCGATCGCAATCCAGCAGCATCACGCTGAACTGCCGGCCGGGCTGGAACCAGGAATTATCCTTCCAGACCGGCGGCCTCTCCTGGGATGTGCAGAGCACCTTCTGGTGACCAAACGGGATCCGCCAGAGCTCGGCGATGTCCGCGAACACCTGCATGTCGGCGTCCACGTAGAGAGCCCGTCCCCGGTAACCGGTCAGCTTCGGTATCTCGAAGCGGGAGAACGAGAAGCCGGTGCGCTGCCGGTTCGCCTCATCCTTCGGCACCGGTATCGGCAGTCCGTCCATCTCCTGGACCACCACCGGGGCGCTGGCGTGTTTGTGGATCGTGTAACGAAGGACCTTGGTGGCGATGGCCTGCTCGTACTGTGAGCCGATGAAAACACGCATCGGCTCTATCAGCGGACGGTAGACCAGGCCGAACTTCGTGCTCACCTGCAGCAGCCTGTCCAGCTGGTGATCGAACGGCGGGCGGCCGAAGCGCGCCGCTTGCAGATTCTGGAACTCGCGGGCGTATTTCTTTCCGCCGTCGACGCCCAGCGAATATACGGACTGCGCGTGCAGCTCCGCCAGCAACGTCAGCGCCGCCTCGGAGGTGAAGTATTCCGGGGCCAGGACGATGTTGCTGTAGGCGCGATACCTGGCGTCGACGCTTTCCAGCGGCTGAAACTCGTGCACCACTAGCTTGTTGCGGCGCTCGAGCTCGACGAGAACCGGATGGTCGAGCCTCTTTGCCAGCAGGCTGTCTTTGGCCAACTTCCCGTTCTCATACTGGTGGCTGGGCATCACGACCCAGTTGCAGTTGTCCATCAGCGCCCGCTCGCAGCGCTCCAGCACATCGGTGTCTTTGACGTAGGCGATCTCCACCTTCGCCGTTTTGACGGCATCATTTAACGAAATCAGGTTGAACTTCTGGAAATCGAAATTCCCCCTCTCGTCCAGCGTTTGACCGGCCCCGAGCATCAGCCACGGCTTGTCGGCAAAGTTTGCTGTCTCTATAAGCGTCTTCAAACTAATCACGGTCGATCTCCTCCCGCCGCTATCCCTACTAAAGCCAAGGATTGTCCTGTCGAAGCGAGCGCGAGGCCGTCAGTCTTGCGGATGATTACCACCTGGTTACCACCCCTGACCGGAGTTCCTGGCGCCCGCATCCGCAAGCCAGATTGTCTTTTGCGGGCAAGATCCGCACGCGCCCGGGATCGGTCGCTGCCCCCGCATCATAGATATGTGTTTGGCTGCCTGATCTGCAAAAATACTATAAGCCATAAGAGACAGAGATAAACAAAAAAGGCACAACGTGGCGGGCACCGGCAGATGGTCAGAAAAGCCGGGAGGGTGCTTGGGCTCAGCTGCTCCCTCCCGGCTCCGGAAATACCTTTGTAAGCACACGTGTAAGCACACGCCTCACCTCCCGTGATCAGGCGGACAGGGCGTCCGGCTTGTCCCCCGGGGTGGTGGCGCAGGCTTGCAGCTTAATGGCTCCGCTGACAACCGCCATGACGTCTTCGGGCTTGCGCGAGGGCAGCTCGTGCATATAGATCGGCTTTCCCACCGTAACCGTCGCGCCACCGCGCCACTTGAAGCCCATGTCGGCGTAAGGACCTCCGGCTGTGGCCGCGTCGCGTTTGCGGTAACAGATGTGGATCGGCACGATCGCCACGTGCTCCTTCATGCCAAGCCGCTCGTAGGCGGAATTGGCGATGACGGCGGCCCCTCTCTTGAAGGGCAGGTACTCTCCGGTGGGGCTGATCTTGCCTTCCGGAAAGATGACCATCGGCTGCCCCGACATGAGAACCTTGATCGCCGGCTCGAGGACGGTCTTGCCGTGCGCGCGGTCGACCGCGAAGCAGCCGAAGGCGCCCATGGCGATTGCCTTGAGACCCCAGAGGCCGCGCATCTCTTCGTAAGCCGTCATGTAGCGAGGCCACCGCTTCATTACCGCGTAGATCAAGATGGCGTCGAACATCGAGCTGTGGTTGGGGGTGAAGATGACGCGCCCGGGGGTTTTCAGGTTGTCCGTGCCGATCACCCGCACGCGTCCGACCTGGAGATAGAGCCAGATGCGGGCGGCGAAGCGGGCAAAGAGCTGGAGCGGGCGGCAGGTAGTCGGAATAAAACCGCTAGTCAGGCAGTGGTTCACGTACTCGCGGTACTTTTTACGCCAGGTGCCGAGGAATCCTCGGGCGAGTAGGGAGCCCTTGTTGAAGTTGAGCTTCCTCATGTTCGGCTCCTTGCCCCATTCTGGGGAAACGGGAGATTGACCCTGTTTTCTGCAGGGCGATATGCGATCGGACCGAGCGAGCGGGGCCCGGTCAGACGGTAGAGAAAATGCTGTTGGCAGCCGGGCGACGAGCGGCGAGCAACAACCCCGGAAGGCCGGTTAAGGCCTCTTGATGAACGGGATCGGTGCTCTGGTTGCTATGTCGCTAGCTGTTCGACAGTGGTTGATAGAGATCGGTGGAATGAAAAGCACCTGAACAGTAACAGGACGTGAAGTGCCAAATAAAGTGCTCGCGCGAACCCCGCTATTTATTATTTGCTTATAAATTCGGAGCGCGGTATGTCGCAAGCGTTTGCTGGTGCCTCACCCGGCTCGCAAAAGTACCCCAGAAACCGGTCGGTCACGACCTTCAATGAGGGTGAGGGCAGCGCCGGGCGGCAGATGTCGATTATGGAATCCCCGAGCGGCTTGGCAAGCGGCGGACGGGATCGGCGATGTGGGCGAAACTGGCTTTCCAAGGGGCGATATCGCTAAGTTAACACTATCGCTAGTTCAAAAACGAAGTTCCAGGAGCCAATTACCACACCCGTCAAAACCACTCAAAGCACGCTCCCATCAGTACTCCTGATAAGAACCAGCAGCTCGACGGCTGGATTGGAGGAGCTTTGCTTGGAGCAAGTAGCGATAATTGGTTGGCGCTAGCTGGGACAATCTTGACCTGTGCCGAGACGGTCGCCGAACGGAATCACGATTTTGATCCCGCCGCGGCCTCCCAGGGAAAAGGAGGTGTCAGGATGGGCACGTTAGCAAATGCGCTCGAGCGTATGGTTAACCGGCTCGCGCGGTCGTGCGGCACGGGTTCTGGTCAGGCTGCTCACAAGTCTCATCTGGAGGTGGAGCGCAAGTTCCGCATCTCCGAGGACGAGTGGAGGCGGCTGCCGGAGACGCTGCGCGCGCGCGGCTTTGAGCCGGATGGCCAGGTAATCATGACGGACACGTTCCTGCCGACCAGCAACGACGGCGACATGATGCGGGTGCGCAACGAGACCGAGGCAGGTAAGAGGCGCACCTTGCTCACGCTCAAGAGCTGGGTTCGGACAGCGGACGGCGGCAAGGAGCGCCAGGAGACCGAGCGGTCGATTGGCCGTTTTCTTGCTGCCGTCCTGGTCACCGTCGGGCGGTGGCTGAACGGTTCCCACCTGCTGTCCTTCAGCAAGCACCGGCAGATGTTCGCGACGAACATCTCCGGGCAGGCTGTCGTGGTCAGCATCGACCGGGTGAGCGGGCTCGGGGAGTACTCGGGCTGCTACCTGGAGGTCGAGATTCTTGTTCCCGTCGGACAGGACGTGACGCTGGCGCGGGAGCACATCTACGCGCTGGTAAGCGAGCTGTTCGGCGAGGCGCGCCAGCCGGTTGAGCTCTCCTACATGGAGATGCTCAAGCGCAGCGCGCGCGCCCGAAACTAAGCAGCGGCGGCATCGCCGTCGGTCAGCGCCCCCGAACGCGGGGGCGCGTTTCTTTGCGCCCTGCCTGAGGCTTGGCGCGGCAATCGAGGCGGCCTGGCCGCCAATCATCTATCGAAACCCGCCGACTTTGTGGCGGGTAGGAGGTTTTTGTCATGTCTACCAAGACTACTGTTAAGACCGGAGGCAATCTTCGCCGGCTGAACACTCACGAGATCAGCCCGCAGGAGCACGAGTTCCGGGCTTTCATGGAGACGCGCCTGGTCGGCCAGCCCGAGGCAATCGACGCCCTGGCGCGCGCTTACCGTGCCGCCTTCAACCCGGTGCGCAACCCGTTTGCGCCGCTGTCCACGCTTCTGTTCATCGGTCCTTCCCGCTCCGGCAAGAGCCACTCGGTCTCGCTGGCGGCAGACTTCTGCCACGGCGACCCGGAGGCGATGGTCGAGCTGGAGGGCGGTGAGCTGCAGAAGGAGCACGAGGTGCTCAAGCTGGTCGGCGCGCCGCCCAGCTACCTCGGCTACAAGAAGCCGCCCGAGGACGGCGACGACAGCCTGGAGCGCCTCGGCGGCAAGGAGAAGCAGCCGGTCAAGATCGACCCGTCCGCCAAGCTCGCCCCCGAGAACCTGGAGGCTTCGCGCAAGGGCTCCAGCTGCCCGATCGTCTGGATCCGCATCAACGAGATCGAGAAGGCCCACAAGGCCCTGTTCGATCTCCTGCTCGGCGCCACCGACAACGGTAAGATCAACCTCGGCAACAACCGCACGGTCAGCCTGCGCAACTGCATCATCGTCATGACCAGCAACCTCGGCATGGCGGAGCTGCAGAGAAAGCCGATCGGCTTCGTGCTGCGGCAGCAGACGACGGTCGAGGACGTGAAGAGCGTCGTGGACAAGGCGATGGAGGGCGAGTTCCGGCCGGAGTTCCGCAACCGGATCGACGAGACCGTCGTCTTCCACCCGCTCACGCCCGAGCAGGTGCGCAAGGTCGTGGATGTGGAGGTTGGTCGCATTCAGGACCGCATCACCAACAACGCGTCTGGACAGATGTTTGTCCTCGACGTGGACGATGAGGCCAAGGACTTCATCCTGGCCAGGTCGGACAGCTCGGCGGGCGGCGTCGCCGACATGAAGCGCACGCTCAAGCACCTTCTCGAGGAGCCGCTCGGCAACGAGCTGCTCAAGCACACGATCAACCTTGGCGACAGGGTGGTCGTGACGCATGAGGAGGGCAGCGACGAGCTGGCGTTCTTCGTCGACGCTGACGGAGCCCTGCTCGTGAAGACCGCCCGGGAGCGCAGGCTGCGCCACGCTGTGGTGCTGGCCGGCGACGACCTGGCTGAGTTGCAGGATGAGTCGGCGGCCCTAGTTCACGACCTCGAGGAGGTCTTCGGGATGACCGTCGAGGAGTTCACCTATCGAAAGGCGGCCCCGTATGCTCTCAAGGCGACGGTGCTGGCGACCGAGCAGCAGGTGAAGGCGCTCAAGGTCAAGTACCCTTCGGTGAAGGTGACTTGCCTGGAGAGCCCCGAGGGTGACGAGCGGGAGGCTGTTGCTTGATTGGCGGGGCAGCAAGGCTGACTGGCAGGCAGACATCTCAATGCTCTGCTTGCCAGCCGCCCGCTCACCCCTTGCCAGGAGGGCGCGGCAACCCGGGCTGTCCATGGCGCCAGCGCGCATCACCACGGGAGGTGGCAGGAATAGAGGACCGAAACCCTGGTCCTTCCTGCCGCTTCCCGTTTTTTTGGAGGTTGCTATATTGCGTAGTATAAATCATACGATAGAATACAGTATCATAAGTCGAAGAAATAGAGAACAGGACCAAGCGCCTGGAAAGGCGCTCAGCCCTGCTCTCCTTTCTACCTCCGGACCGGAGGTTGCGTCAGGCTACGCCTGGCGGGGCTTTCAGCAAGAGCCCGAGTTGTTGCCGGCACCGGCCAGGAAGGCCTCGAAGAGCTCCTGGATCTGCTGCTTCGAGCCGGCGCCGGTCTGCCTGTGGACCAGACGTCCTTGCCGGAAGAGCAGCAGGGTGGGAATGCTGCGCACGGCGAAGTTGCCGGCCTGCACCGGGTTCTCGTCGACGTTGATCTTGACGACCTTCAGGCGCTGGCCGTATTCGGCGGCCAGCTCGTCAAGCAGCGGCGCCAGCCGGCGGCAGGGCGGGCACCAGGGCGCCCAGAAGTCGACGACGACCGGTGTCGCGGATTGGATCACCTGCTGGTCGAACTCGTCGTCGCGGAGATGCACGGCGGCTCCGGCCGCGTCGTGCTGGGGAGTTTTCTCGGTCATGTTTTTCCTCTTCATTCTTGGTCAGTAGTCTGGCACCACCGGTGGTGTGGGGTGCCGTTGATTGATGAAAAGCCGGCCCCGGGGCGGCGGCAACGTACCGCCGCATTTTAAAAGTCCGGGGCGGAAGCGACCTCAGATGGTCGCCTGGAAGGCTTCCAGGCTGGCAGCCGCCTGTTCCAGCGACGAGGAGCTGCCCCGGTAGTCGTGGCGCGAGAGCGCTGCCCGGGCGGCTTTCAAATCCCCGTACAGGCGATCGAGAGCCGGCGCCGAGCCTGCCGCGCGGCCGCGCTCGCCCTTGATGTGCTCGCGCAGCAGGCGCTCGCACCACCGGCACATGAGCTCTCCCTTGTCCCACTCGGACAGCCGGCTCGAGAAGAGCCGGACCAGGCCGCAGCGGGCATTGGATATGCCTGTGCGCACAAGCTCCAGGATCTCCCGGCTTGTGCCGTAGGGATCGGAAAGCTTGATGCCGAGGCGCTGGAGGCTCTGCTGAATGACCAGCACGTCGGAAAGCAGGCGGTCCGCATCGGGCGCGGCCGTGAAAAACGCGGAGCTCTGGCGATGCTCGCAGACGAACAACATCAAGGCCCCCGACAGCCCGCAGATGACGGCAGCCGTGTCGGCATGCTCGTCGGAAACGGACTTCAGATGCCCGGCAAGGTCTTTGCATAGCCTGTCCAGCTCGGCGACCAGCTTTTCGTGGGAGCTTGTGATGTTGCCGGAGCGCAGGGTCAGGTTGCGCAGGTCCAGGCAGATCTGGTTGGCGAGCCGGGCATAAGCCTCGGTGACGCCTGGCAGCTTGTCGTGGTTCTGGATCTTGAGCCCGAACGACTGCGCCTGGCGGATCCAGTGCTCGGCGGTGGCACGCTCTCCGGCAAGGCGTGCGGCTGATGCACGCTCGAGGCAGAACTCATAGCCGGATTGCGGCGAGAAACTTGATGAGGCGGCAGCCTCACCGGTGGTGGCGGGGGAAGTTTGTGAGGTTTGGCTCATATCTTGCTCCGTTACGTGAAGCAGAACCGGCCCTTGCGGGCGCGGCTGTCAATTTGCTCGTTAAGCAGGGGGTACACCAACTCGGAGACCGGTAAGGTCTTGTCCGGTTCGGGTTGGTTGGGATCCTGCCTGACTTCTTGCTCTCGGAAATAAGTAAAGGGTTCAAAGTAACGGCTAAAGCTAGCAAACCAGGCTTGCTCGGGTGAAACCACCGTGCGCCCGGGTGTAACGATCGGCAAAGTTTGTTCGCGCAGCTCTGAGAGATCCGCAATCGCCTTGAAGACTGCGCTTCAAGTCCCGGCTCGGGCGGGCCCGCCCCGGAAGACGCTGACATGAGCCGGTTCTCAATAAGATTTACAGCTTGTGCGATCTGTGCTAGAGGCCTTGTCGCGCGCCTCATGATTCAAGACTACTGGCGCTTGTTAAAGCTTGGTAACAGTGAGTTCCAAACATTGCATTGGCTCCCCGATTGTCAGTAGTTTCTCTCTGTTCACTTTTAATTCTAACGACAGGGAAGCTACGACTCTCTAACCGAAAACCGCATCAAGACTAGCTTCCAGCTTTAGAGACGGGTGGAGTGAAAACGCCCGCAGATCTTTACCACCGGCCGGCTCGAGTGCGACCGGACCGAATTTACCTGTTCCAAACCAACCGGGCTGCTCATCAGCCCAGGCAGGAGGTTTCCATGTTCAAGCATCTCCCGGGGATGGCCCGCAAGCTCATCCCGTCGATTGCCCTGATCGTGTTCGCGATCCTCGCCAGCACGACAGATATCTTCAGCGTCGCCGTTCACCATACGGTGGCCAAGCTGTTCCTGGATTTCGGCGAGAAGGTGAAGCCGCTGGTGGTCAACCTGATCATCGCCGCCATCTACCTCAACCTGGCTTACCTTGCCTATCACCCGCTGCGCGACGGCTGGTCGAAGCTCGTCGAGCACAGCCACGCCAAGGAGCGCTACCAGCTTTTGATCAAAAAGGCGCTCAGGTTGGCCTACTGGGCGGTCGCGCTCATGATTGCCGTGACCATCCTGGCGCCCGACTTTCTCTCCAGGGTCGTTGTCGACCTCGGTCTTTTCACGGCGGCGGTGCTGGTGACGTTGAAGGACGACGTCACGGACGTTGTGCGCGGCGTGTTTCTGCAGTTTTCGCCGCGCTTCTGTCAGGGCGACAAGATCAAGGTCGTCGGCATCGATGGCTGCGAAGGGAAGGTGACGGATGTCAGCCTCCTCATCACCACCATCGAGACGGACAAGGGCACGATGACCGTTCCCAACCGCACGGTCTGGAACGGCGCCGTGCTCAAGTACACGTCGACCTGCCCGGCAGACGGGCAGGAACCGGATAGCGACGCGACTGCGGCCGGCCAGGACGGCGGCAACGTCGGCGGCCCGCTGCATCAGATTTCCACCGCGCTCAAGTCATTCGTTCGCGGAGACTCTTCCGGCGATTCGACGAAGTAGCGTCTCGCCGAAACCTCGCAACGGCGCCACTTGTGGCGCCTAACTGAGCAAGGAGAAACAAAATGAAGTTCCGAACCGTCAACTCCGAGGCTCCCGGCTACCGGAGCCCGCTCTTTATCGTGGGCTGCTTCGAGGATGAAGCTCCCCGCGCGATTCCCGATGGCATCGTCGCCGGTGCCCTTGCTCGCCAGGCCCGGGTCGAGGGGTTCAGCGGCACGTGCGGCGCCACCATGGTCGCCTTCACCGACTTTCCGCTGGCGCCCGAGCGCGTGCTGGTCGTCGGCCTCGGCCCGCGGGACAGCTTCGATCTGCGTGCCGAGCGCAAGGCGCTCACCGCCGCTTTCCGCCAGGTCAAGAGCCTCAAGGTGGCGTCGGTCACCGTCGCCGCCGAAGGCCTCTACGGTCCGCAGGTCAGCGAGAGCCTTTTCGGCGAGACGCTCGCCGTGGTGGCCGGGCTGGTCGATTACGTGATCAACCACTTCAAGACGGCCAGGGGCGGTCACAAGCCCGAGGTTCACCTGAAAACCGTGCGCGTGCTCACCGGCGCCGCCGACCAGGAGGCTGTCCACCAGGGGCTTTCCGCTGGGCGGGCGATCGCGCAGGCGGTCAACCTTGCCCGCGACCTGAGCAACCTGCCGGCCGGCATGCTGACCCCGCTCAAGCTGGCGGCGGCTGCTCGCCGGGTGGCTGCCGCATCCGGCGGCACCATCCAGGCGAAGGTGCTGCGCAAGCCGGAGCTGGAAAAGCTGGGGGCGGCGGCGCTGCTCGCCGTCAGCCAGGGGTCCAGCCAGGAGCCCTGCCTGATCGAGCTCACCTACACCCCGCCCACGGGGGCGACGGCCGAGGTTCTCGGCTTCGTCGGCAAGTCGATCACCTTCGACTCCGGCGGTCTCGATCTCAAGACCGCGGACGGCATGCGGACGATGAAGCGCGACATGGCCGGCGGCGCATCGGTGCTGGGCGCAATCGGTGCCGTGGCCGCGCTGCGGCTGCCGATCTCGGTGAAGGCCGTCCTGGCCGCCACCGAGAACATGCCGGACGGCAACTCCTACAAGCCTGGCGACGTGCTCAACACGCTTGCCGGGCTGACGGTGGAGGTGGACAACACCGACGCCGAGGGGCGGCTTTCGCTGGCCGATGCCATCGAGTACGCGAAGCGGCAGGGGGTGACCAGGGTCATCGACCTGGCCACGCTCACCGGCTCGATTCGCGAGTTCTCCGGCGACGTCGGCGCCGGCGCCTTCGGCAACACGCCCGCCTACACGCGGGAGGTGCTGGAGGCGGCCGCCGCCTGCGGCGAGCTGCTCGGGGAGCTGCCCATGTGGGAGGAACTGCGCGCCGCCAACCACACGGACATCGCCGACCTGAAGAACAGCGGCGGCTCGCCTGGCTCGGTGACCGCTGCCTGGTTCCTGCGCGAGTTCGCCGGCACGACGCCCTGGGTGCACCTGGACATTGCCGGCTCCTCCTACCGCACCCGCGAGCTGGGCATGGATCCCAAAGGCGCCACCGGCTACGGCGTGCGCACGCTCGTCGAGCTGGCCCGGCTTTATTCCCGGCGCCCCGCCTCCGCGTAGGGCTGGACCTCGAGGCGGGCGGTCCGGGCCGGGAGGGGTCGCAAGACCTCTCCCGGTGCCGGTTCCCCTTTCGCCTATAATTATTGGTTTGCAACGGCACGTAGCTGGTCAGGTCAGTCAAGGTGGAAGGAAGATCATGTCAAAGAGGCTGAAAAGCGTACAAACGGCTCTGGCCAGACAGAAGCTGGATGCGCTCCTGGTAAGGACGTTCGAGGGCGACAACCAGAATGTTCTCTACTTGAGCAATTTCGGCGGCACGACGGCGGTGCTGGTCATAACGCGCAAGAAGGCCTTCATCGTCACCGACGGGCGCTACTTTGCCCGGGCCAAGCAGGAGGCGCCTGATTTCAGGCTGGTCAAGGTTCAGCGCGGCAAGAAGGTGACCGATCACGTCAACGATGCCCTGGCAATGGCCGGCCTGACAAAAGGGGCCAGGGTGGGCTTCGAGGCCGCGCACATCCCGGTTGCCGTGGCCAAGGACTGGGCTAAGGAGATCAAGGGCAAGCTGGTTCCCACCGTGCACCTGGTGGAGCGCTTCCGCCAGTACAAGGACGCAGCCGAGATCTCCCTGCTCAAAAAGGCCTGCCGGGCCACCTGCCGCGTCTACGCCGAGGTGGTGCCGCTCATCGAGCCGGGCATGACCGAGCAGGAGGTGGCCTTCGAGCTGGATATGCGACTGCGCAAGCATGGCGCCTTCGGCAACAGCTTCCCGTCGATAGTGGCCAGCGGGCCCAACTCAGCGGTCCCGCACCATGCCACGGGCGACCGCAAGCTGAAGGCCGGCGAGCCGGTGATCCTGGATTTCGGCGGCGTCTTCGCCGGCGGCTACTGCTCGGACATCACGCGCACGGTCTTTGTCCCGGGCAAGAGCCCCCATCCGCGGATGCAGGAGATCTACCAGGTTGTCCTGGCGGCCAACAAGGCGGCTCGCAAGGCGCTCAAGCCCGGAGTCAAGTGGCGCGACTACGACAGGGTGGCCCGCGATTACATCGCCGAGCGCGGCTACGCCGACTACTTCACCCACGGGCTCGGGCACAGCCTGGGTCTGGTGGCGCATGACCCCTACGACTACGAGCACGACGCCTTCCAGGTGGGAACGGTGGTCACCGACGAGCCGGGGATTTACATCGACGGCTTCGGCGGGGTGCGGATCGAGGACGATCTGGTCGTCACCAGCGATGGTGCCGAGCGGCTGACCTCGGCGCCCTACTGGAAGTTCTAATCAGGCGTTCAAGCCGGTCAGGTTGGTCGCCAGGTCTTCAACCACCTGTGGTATCACCGTGTCGACATGACCGACCGTGGTGCCCATGATGCCCCGCCCCCGCCGCTCGACCAGCCATTGCAGAAAAAGCAGGCGGCTGAGCGCCGCGGCGAACGGCAGCGTGGATTTGATATCGGGCAGATCCCTTCCCGACTCGAAGCAGTACGCGTCCAGGATTACCTCGCGGAAGCGAGTGAAGGAGGCGTTCTTGGGGTGCTCCATGGTCACGGTGGCCAGGTCCATGATCGGCACGCCGAGAACGGTGAACCAGGACCAGTCGATGATGAACAGGCGTTCGTTGCGCACGATCAGGTTTTCCGCGTAAAGGTCGCCGTGCACCAGCGAGATCGGCTCGCCGGCAAGTTTCGGCGCAATCACACTCGCCAGCATGGCCAGCGCTTCGGCTTGGCGGTCGTCGACAAGCCGCCAGCCGCGGAGCGCGGCGCACAGCTTGCGGGCGAAGTCTTCGTAATCGATCGGGAAGAGGGTGGGCAGGATGTGCATCTGCATCAGCTCGTCGATACGATAGCTGTATGCGCGGTGCATCTTGGCCAGCTCTTTGCCCAGCCGCGAGGCGGCTTCGGTGGTGGCCTGGTCTTTCAGGCAGATGCCGCCGAGATCTTCCAGGAACATCACGGTTTGCCGGCCGCAGTGCGCGGTCATATAAAGCTGGGCCGAGTTGCAGATCGACGGAATGAGCACGCGCTCGTGCAGGTCCTGCTCTATTTCCCATGGTGGCAGCACCACCTTGTAGATGAGCGAGGCCGGCAGGCCGTCGGCAATCCACAACCGTTCCACAAATGAGAGATCGCGATGGCGCAGCAGCTGCCGTTTGGCAATGCGCACCGGCTTGCCGTAGAACTCGGCCAGCCAGGACAACAGCTTTTCCTCCGGCGGCGGCGCGATCAGGTTCAAGCTCTCATCTTCCAAGCGTATTTTTCCTCGCCAATCACACTGATCTTACCCGCTGGCAGTCTTGCTGGGGGTAGACCACCTGTTGGAGGACTCTCTATGGACCACGGACACCCCGGTAGCGGACTGGAGCATGGCGGTCACGGCGGGCACCCCGGGCAATGGCACGGGTCCCACGGCGACCACCATGGAGCCCACATTCTCTCAATCGGGCCCAGCCATGGCGACGGCCATGACGGGTCGACCAGGACCCAGGCGCGCGTGGTTAGAAGCAAGGACAGCGTTGAGCTGCACATCGCTTCGCACGCCGCCGTCGACCTGAAGTATCTATTCTCGGAGATGGTCCTGCAGCTCGACCTGCTGGACATCGACATGTACTCCCCCGGTCTCGAGGAAGAGGACGGCAAAGCCTGGGAGATCAAGCCGGAAGCCAACGGCCAGATGCCGTCCGGCTGGTACCCGGGGGCCAAAGGGCGCACCTGGCTGTGGAAGAAGTACTTCCAGCTGGGCAAGCGCGAAGGCTGGCTTCTCAAGGGACCGCTCGTGCGAAACCCGCGCTGCGGCTGCTACCTCGTGGTGGAATGCCGGACGATAAGCTACGTCGAGGCCGGCGACAACCAGACCGACATCGTCATCCGCGTGCAGCCGCTCCACTACTGGAGCCCCTACCAGGCTGCCTGGCGATACGACGAGTTCTGGGTGCGCCGGCACCTGGACGCGGCCGAGGCGGCGTCCAAGCGGCTGGCTGCCGTCATCGAGCGGGACTACCCGCCCCGCCCGGAAGCGGCGTGCATCCGCAACAAGCGGCGCCATCCCGGCGACGACTGCTCGATCGCCCCCAAGGCCGGTCCTGCCTCCCCCGCCGGTGGGGGCAACCCGCCCGCCAGCGGCCGTCCCGGCGGCAATGCCGGTGGGAGCGCCTCGACGGCCACGCCGGGCTCCGGCGCGGACCTCGATAACCTGTTTCCAGATCCCGCCCCGGACAGGTCGCAAGCCGGCGGATCGCCAGGCGGCGGCGCCGGCAGTGGCGGTGAGTGACCGAGCGGCAGGAACGCCCGGCAAAAGGGCACCATCCCCGGTGCCCGTCGCCAGGTGCCGCAGGCGGATTTCAAGGGCCGATCTGTCGATAGAAGGGGGCTTTAAAAGGCCCTTCACTTTCCACCGGCAGAGCGGGACAATCGACAAGGAGGAAGCTATGAGCTTTGATCTGATTTCCTGGCTGAAATGTCAGGTCGGAGCCTACGGGCTGGATATCCCCCTTGTCGACTTGAGCGGCATGGGGGCTGGCGACGGTCGCGAGTGGCTCGTCACCAACGGTCTGGGCTCGTTTGCCTCGGGCAGCATTACCGGGGCGAACACCAGGCGCTATCACGGTCTCTTCGTGGCCGCGCTCGAGCCGCCGGTTCGGCGGACGGTCATGCTCTCCCGCATCGACGAGATCGCGGACGGGCTGGAGCTGGGCACCAACTTCTGGACATCCGGGGCGGTCAGCCCCGAGGGGTTCAAGCGTATGGTCGACTTCACCATCTACCCGGTCCCTACCTGGAACTTCGAGCTGGCCGGCGGCCATCTGCTCAAGCAGGTGGCCATGCTGCCGGGCAAGCAGGAGGTGACGGTAGGCTACACCTGGCTCGGCGAAAAGCCGCTCACGCTCTCGCTGAAGATGCTGGTCAATTACCGCGACTACCACAGCCAGACAAAAGGCGCGCCTGACTGGCAGTTTCAACAGGACGTAGGCACAGACCGCGTGCGCATCCGGGCATACGGCTCGGCGTCCGAGCTGACGGTAGCTTTCAGCCGGGGCATCTACAAGATGCAGCCGGAGTGGTACTGGAACTACTACTGGCCGCGCGAGCACGAGCGGGGGCTTGATTATCGCGAGGACAACTTCCACGCCGGCCGGCTCGAGGTCAGCCTGGAGCCGGGCGCCAGCCTGACGATTACCGCCGGACTCGATCCGTCGACGCCGGTCCGTTCGATCGATGATGTCGTGCGGGCAGTGGCCGCGCACCACCGCGAGCTGCTGAAGGCGGCCGGACCGCCGGTATCGGAGGACGTCAAGCGGCTGGTCATCGGCGCCGACTCGTTTATCGTCGAGCGCCGGTCGACGGCCAGCGACTCGATCATCGCCGGCTACCACTGGTTTGCCGACTGGGGCCGCGACTCGATGATAAGCCTGGTCGGGCTCGCCTTGTACAGCGGTCGGCCGCAGATTGCCGCAGGCATCCTGCGGACGTTCGGTCACTATCTGAGCGAGGGGATGTTGCCCAACAACTTTCCGGACTCGGGTATGACGCCGCACTACAACACGGCCGACGCTACCTTGTGGTGGGCGTGGGCCCTTCACGAGTATCACCTGGCCACGGGCGACGCTTCCCTGGTCGTCGAGCAGATCCCGCTTCTGGAAAGCGTGGTCGCCTGGCACCTCAAGGGGACGCGCTATCACCTGCATGTGGATCCGGCAGACGGGCTTATCTCCGGCGGCGAGCCGGGAGTTCAGCTCACCTGGATGGACGCCAAAGTGGGCGACTACGTGGTCACGCCGCGCACGGGCAAGGCCGTGGAGATCAACGCCCTCTGGTTCAATTTCCTCAAGGTGCTGGAGAAGCTGGTCGCTACCGCCGGTGGTGACGCTACCAAATATGGTGAGCTTGCCGCAAAAGTGCGGAAGGGGTTTCAAGCCTTCTGGAATGCGGAGGCCGGCTGCCTGTTCGATGTCATTCGCGAGGATGGCACGACCGATGCCAGCATCCGCCCCAACCAGCTTCTGGCCGTCAGCCTGCCTTTCGAGCTGGTCAGCGCCGAGCAGGGGCGATCGATTCTGGGCGTCGTCGAGCGCGAGCTTCTCACGCCGGCTGGATTGCGATCGCTTGCCCCCGGCGACCCGGCTTATCACGGCAGGTACGGCGACGGAAAGCCGGTGGCCAACCAGTACGACCGCGACATCACCTACCATCAGGGCACCGTCTGGCCGTGGCTGCTGGGACCGTGGGTCGACGCCCGCGTCAAGCTACATGGACACGGGGCGGAGAACCTGAGCTTTATCCGGGAGAAACTGGCGCACATCAAGTGGCACGTCATGGGAGAGGCGGGACAGGGAAGCGTCTCCGAAATTTTCGACGGCGACGCGCCGCATGCCCCCTGTGGCTGCATCGCCCAGGCCTGGTCGGTAGCTGAGCTTATCAGGGTGCTGACCAAGTACAAATTGTAAGCATCGCGCTTACGGCCGTTTTTTAGTCACTTCGTGAACGCGGCGAGCCGCCTGGAATTCCAGGCGGCTCGCTTTTATTTCAGGCAGGTGAACCCCATGAAACTACGGGGCATACTTCGTATCTTTGCTTGGATTGTCCTGCTCTTGCCGGTGTTCGCAGTCTGCATGCTGTCCCAGGTGTCTCAACCGTTCGACCTGCAGTCGGGAGGGATCACGCCGCCGGCGCCCACTGCTCCAGGCCCCACGTCGCGACCGGCACACCGCATGCAGTTGGATATTCCCGGGCTGCTGACCGGCATCTTCAACGAGCTGCCCGACCAGGCGCGCGTTGATGAGAAGGACTTCGCAGCCGTTTTTAGCGCCGAGCACGCGCACCAGTTGGCAGCCGCCGGCGTCTCCAGCATCAGCCGCGATGGCGGCCATGTCGAGCTCGAGCTGCGGCAACCGTTGCAGCGCCGGGTGAGCAGCAAGCTGGAGGCCAGCGTGCAGACAAGCGTCTCCTTCGACGTGACGCCGGGGGTGAACTCGCTGGAGTTCCACAACATCACCGGCATCAAGCTGCACGTCAACTGGTTGCTCGGCTGGATGGACCTGACGGACCTGACCATGCGCAGGGATTCGCAGGGCAACACCGAGCTGCATGCCCAGGTGAAGGTCTGGTTCCTGAGCGGAAAGACCTCCTATGCGGTGACGCTCGGTCCGGACGGCAAGCCGTTGCCGAAGAAGTGAGAGCTTCTTGCAGGCAAGGCCCGGAGGAAGGGGGTTTCTCGTTATCCGAGAGCCCCCTCCTCGGTCTGCTCCTTCTCTGACCGTGGAAGCAGCCACAGCCGGCTGATTCCTCAAGAAAACTTTTTTGCGAGCTTCTTATATTACAATATATAGTGCACAAGCGGGATTCCTTTTTGTGAAGAGGGACCGATCCCGGAAACGTCAGCCGCCTCGCCAGCCGGCAGCGACGGAGCTTGCTCGCCAGGGATGCGGGCGGGACGCGCGCCCTCAGGGATCATCCCCGCACACGCACTGCTGCAACCGGACAGGTATTGAGGGCCGCAGAAGTAGCCCGGACGCGGGAAGCTAACGGCTGACCGTTTGAAGCCCTTGTTTAATGAATTCACGCAGCTGGTCGTCGCCCAGGAAGCCGGTGTGGAGAAAACCGCTCTTGGTTCTCGGGTTCATCAGCACCATGCTGGGAATGGCGTTGATGCCCAGGGAAGCGGCCAGCCGACCTTTGTCCTCGTCGATGTTCAGCTTGACGAACTTGACGCGACCGGCCCATTCCTGGCTGGCCCTTTCAACGATCGGCTTCTCGGCTCTGCAGGGTCCGCACCAGTCGGCATAAAAGTCCACGAGCACGGGCAGCTCGCTGTCCTTCGCAACCCCGAGCTTTTCCGGGGCGACGGTAACCGGCCGGCTGGGCCGGGCAGGACCCCGCTGCAGCGCCAGATAACCGGCCACCGTTGCCAGGGCGCACAGGCCGAGCCCGAGGTTGAAGGCTTTCCAGTTCATAGGCGCCTCCCGGCTTCTCCACTTACCCCGCCGCAAACACATACTTTAGTTTATTGCCTTTCACGCCGGTTGCGTGCAACGAGCAGTCTGGGTTGCAAGGGGGCGCAGCAGTGAGGTGCTGAAGACGGATATCGCGGGAATGGATCCGCTGAGGGCTACTGTGCGTGCTGTTCGCTGCATGCCTGAAGCCCGATGACGTTCGTCGCCGCGGCCAAGCAGGTGGCCAGCGAGGCGATCAGGGCGTAGCCGATGGCGGCGAGGACCGGTTTGACTACCGAGATATGGGTTATGAACGCTTCCGTGGCAGTCTGGTCAAGGGCAGCGGCGTCGTCGACCAGGGTCAGGGTCGCCCGCTGCCGTGCGGTCTGCTGCCGGGATGCTGCCACGATGAGCTCGAACTGGGAATCGGACTCCAGATGTGCCGCGTAAACTGCCATGATCTTCTCTCCTCCAGCGACAGGTGCCGGTCGCCTTTATGGTGGAGAAGTCTAGGGGCAGATCGTGGAAAAACCGTGGCAGCCCAAATCAGTTTCACGGACGGCGATTTTTGCCGCCTGCAAAAAAAAGAGGATCATGGCCACGGCTGCCTGGGCGACCGTGGCCATGATCCTTTTGCGCGGCGTGGAAAACCTGTTTAAAGCGCCCCCGGGGAAGCTTCCCACCCCGCGTTGCCTTGCTGCGCCGGTTAAAGCGCCTCACTTAATCGGGCGTGCGCCCCGGAGCTGGGATCTGTTGGTAATGAGGGAACCGCAATCGGAGCATTTCGGAAGACGCTGGCTCCAGGTGCGCAGGTCGACGACGTGGCCGTAGTTTTCGCACATCGGGTGCCGGGCTGCCGGCTTGCAAAACCCGCCGACGAGCGCGCTGGCCAGATCGCGGAAGAGGGTGGCGACCAGGTGCGCCGGCGCCGCTTGCTCGGCCTTGCCATTAGCGTGCTTGAGCGCCTCTATCTCTCGCCTGGAGATCCTCGGATCCCTGCGCACCGTTCCAGGGCGCGTGCAGAGCGCGAGCGGTATGTTCAGATGGTGGGCCGTGGCCTGCATTCTCATTTTTAGTTTTCCCCCGCCGAAACGCCTGTTTCGTTCTATGCCTGCTACTTTACGCAGGTTTTGTGAAAATGGCTTGTCACGCTTGTGAATGTTTCGTGACACGGGGGAGGCAGCCCTAATCTGGATAAAAGATTCGATAGTCCTCTTCGTCCTTGCCCGGGCGAATAATCACCAGGCGCCCCTCCTCGCGGCGCGGCCTGCCGGTGCGGTTGAGGGTCATGAACATGTTGGCGACGATGTCATCGGGAACGGCGCGCTCCCGCTTGCGGTTGCGCTCGAGGGCCAGGTCGAGCGGCACGTCGAGAAGCCAGAGCTGAACGTCGCTGTAGCCGGCCCGGGCGGCTCGCTCCAGGATCGGCTTGCGCTGCTTGAAATTGATGTTGGTGTTGTCGACGACGATGTCCTTGCCCTCAGCAAGCAGCTGCTCGAGCTGCTTGAAGAACAGCCCGAAGACCTTCTCCGGATCGCGCTGGTCGGCGGCATCTCCCCAGAGCGCCTCCCGGATCGAATCGGCGTTGAGGCAATGGTAGCCGCGGGCGGCGATCTTCTTGGCCAGCGTTGTTTTCCCGGAGCCCGGGATCCCCACCAGTAGAATTAGCTTCTTCAATGTTTCCTGCCCTTCCGGCGGCGTCCCCTATAGTCCGCCTGCATCCATTCTAAATATATGAACGCGAGAATGACGCCGAAAATCGTGTAGGTCCATCCAATTAATGCTCGCAGATTCTCCTTCTGCTCGGTTATGACCGCCATGCGGGCGTCCAGCCAGGGGTTGGCGTACAGGACCATGCCCACCGAGCAGAGGTAGAGCGCCGTGGCCGTGTAACCGAGGCGCGGCCAGCGCTTGAGCGAGCGCCATGACCACACGATCTGCAGAATGTAGCCCATGCCGAGCACGAATACGCACAGGCCGTAGTGCTGGTAGCGACCGAGCGGCATGTAGAGCTGCAGCGGGGTGAGCAACACGACCAGCGCCGCGACAATGGCGGCAAGGACCAGGCAGTAGTCCTTCAGCTTCTCCCTTAAAACCTTGCGCAGCTTCGTGGTCACTTGCGGGCACAGAGCGCTGCCTCGTGTTCCGTCTTGAGCGCCTCGACGAGCTCCTTGCGCCTGTCGTACAGCCGCTTGAGCTTGCGGGGGGCGTGGGTGTCTGTGGCGTAGGCGGTCACTATCGGCAGTCCAATCGTGGAGTCGAGATAACAGACGACGGTGTCGGGCAAAGCCCTGGGGTCCACCTTGCCCCAGGAGACGGCCTCCGAGGGGGTGGCCCCGGACAGCCCGCCGGTGTCCGGCCGGGCGTCGGTAATTTGAATGAAGTAATCGTGCCCGGCCTCGGCGATGCCGAGCACTTCCTGAATCTGCGGCTCGGTCTGCAGGAGGAAGTTCTTGGGTGAGCCGCCGCCCAATATGAAGACGCCACTGGCGCCGCCGCCGCGCTTGGCGGCAAGGACGATGGCGGCGGTCTCGTTGACATCGAGCGAGACGTCGATCTGCGGGCCCATGCCGCTCAAAGAGAGTGCCGCCACGTTCATGCCGATCGAGCTGTCGCCGGGCGACGAGGTGTACACCGGCACGCCGCATCGGTAGGCGGTGGCCAGCAGGGTCGACCCCTTCAAGCCGAGCTGGCGCTCGCGCTCGTCCAGATATTTCCCGCACAGATAGTGCATCTCGGCGCTGGACATCGGCCGCTGAAATTCGGGCGCGGAGAGGATCTCGCGGAAGAACCTGTCCGTGGACAGCAGGACGTCGTAATCAAAGACGATGTCGTAGATCCGAATCACCTCTTCCTTGCGCAGGAGAGTGTCGTTCCACTGGTGGTCTCCGCGATGGAGCGTTTTGCCGATGCCGAAGTGGGTGTCGTGGTAGAGATTGGCGCCGGTGCTCACGATCCAGTCCACGAAGCCGGCCTCGATGAGCGGAATGATCGCCGAGCGAGCAAGGCCTGCCGGCGTCAGCGCCCCGGTCAGGCTCATGCCGATCGTCACGTCGTCGGCCAGCATCCTGCCCGCGAAAAGCTGGCAGGCTTCGCGTAAGCGACCGGCGTTGTAGGCGAGGAACGTTTCGTCGATGAGCCTTCTGACCGTCATGCCGCCGCTGATGGCGGGCGGATCGATGACCGGTCCGGAGAGGAATTTCGATTGCTTGGCCATGTGGTCTCCTTGATTGTCGCCGGCACCGGCCGGGCATCTCCTACCCCGGCATAGCGCTGAAGTCGCCGGACTTGAGTCTGGGGGTCACCAGGGCATCGTCCTTGTGCAC
>JAJPGY010000030.1 GCA_021325555.1 Pseudomonadota bacterium
ATTGCTTGTAAGCACACGGTTTCATGTTCTATTTCACTCCCCTCACCGGGGTTCTTTTCACCTTTCCTTCGCAGTACTTGTTCGCTATCGGTCGCCAGTCAGTATTTAGCCTTACCGGATGGTCCCGGCGGATTCGTACAGGGTTTCCCGTGCCCCGTACTACTTGGGATACTCCTGAGGTTCAGGCGTTTTCGTCTACCGGACTGTAACCGTCTCTGGTAAGCCTTTTCAGACCACTTCGACTACCGCCATCCCATCTCGTCTGGAGTCCCACTACCCCGCCATGACTTTCGTCACGACGGTTTGGGCTGTTCCCCGTTCACTCGCCGCTACTGAGGGAATCACTGATTTGTTTTCTTTTCTTCCGGGTACTAAGATGTTTCAGTTCCCCGACTTGCCTCGCGCCGTCCTATGGATTCAGACGGCCGTCGCCGGACATTACTCCGGCGGGGTTGCCCCATTCGGATACCCACGGATCTAAGCCTACAACAGCTCCCCGTGGCTTTTCGCAGGTTGTTGCGTCCTTCGTCGGCTGCTGGCGCCAAGGTATCCACCGTGCGCTCTTTGTAGCTTGACCAATTTATAGGCGCGGCACAGAATCAGACCTGGGCGCGTTCCATTTGAAACTCGCTGCAATGGTCAGATACTTGTTGCAGGACACAACGAGGCGCCCCACCTATGACATTGGTGAATTACGGACACTCAATATGCAGTTTTCAGGGTACGAAACCGGTTTTTATCGACCTCACGGCTGGCCGGTCTGGGGGAAGCCCCCGACGAACTTTCAATAATATCAGATTGGCTTTTACCTTCGCCACATTGTATCTGATTTTTGTCTCAGGCTGCGGCTCCTCTGCGGAAGCTCATCCTGACTTGATTTTTGGAGGCTAGCGGATTCGAACCGCTGACCTTCTCCGTGCAAAGGAGACGCTCTACCAACTGAGCCAAGCCCCCGGAGCTGGGGTTCAAAATAGCGATTCCGGCTTGGTTTCCCGTCCTCGCCCCGACTCGTCGGTTCCTTCGATCCGTCAGCGTTTGGTGCTCAAGAATCTTAGTGATTACTTTAGAGTCGGAACTAACTTCATGGGCCATCCTGGACTCGAACCAGGGACCTCACCCTTATCAGGGGTGCGCTCTAGCCACCTGAGCTAATAGCCCAAACCAAGGAAATTGTAGCATAAGCCCGGCCCGGCGGTGGGAATCCGGGCGGGCGCCGCCGGTGGTCAGAAATAGAAACTTCCCAGCCCCAGTCCCCCGTACCTGAACGGGGAATAGCCGTAGCCAAACGGGGAATAGCCGTAGCCGCCGTAGCCAAACGGGGAGTAGCCGTAGCCGCCGTAGCCAAACGGGGAATAGCCATAGCCGCCGTACATGCCGCCGTACATGCTGCCGTACATCAACCCCGTGCCGACTGCTCCCGCGGCCTCGCCGGCCAGCTTGCCGACCGCGACCACCGCCTTGGCGATCCCGCTCAAAATTGGATGCCGTCGCTTGCCTGACGCCGGTTCAGCCTGGTGGTCGCTTCCCCCGGCAGCCTTGCCCTGCGCGGCAGCACGTCCCTGCGGGGGCGTGGACAGGTCGACCGCCGCCCAGAGCCGTGCTACGCGCTCGGGCAGGGGAACTTGATCTTCCGGCCGCTCTCCGGGAAAAACACTCTCCTCGAGCCTCCTTACCCGCTGAACAAGCGCGCCCCGGTAAGTTCTTCCCAGCACCTGTTGCTCGAGCCTGCTCACCTCATGGGGCAAGCCGCGGCGCTCGTGGCTGGCGGAAGAGTACGACTCCTGCTGCGAAGCTGGTGCGGCGCCGTCGCCGCCGCCGGCGCCGTAAGCTTCCGGGCCCTCCTCCGAGGCCCCCGCGGGGCTGCCGGATGCCGCCGGCTGGTCTTCCTGCCAGGAGCCCTCCCGGGGGAGATCCCCACCGGCAGGACCGTTGACGAACGGAACCGTATCGCCCATCTCATAGGTCACCTCCGGTGCGGGCAAGCCCGCCGCCTGCCTGTCGGTTCCGGCCTCGGCATTGCTCGGGCCCGTAGGCGGCAAGGCGGTCGCCGCATTACCCTGGGGAGCGCCGCTGGCCGGCGCCCGGTCCCCGGCAGGCGCCGAGCGCTCGGACGTGGGAGTCAGGCCGCCGTCAGCCTCGGAGACGGCAGACTGCAGATTGGCCAGGCGGTTTTGAACCGACCCCGATCTTGTCTCGCCGAAGACCATCTTCTCAAGGCGGTCCAGCCGCTCGTCGAGCGAATCGGAGCGATAGCGGTGCTCGAAAAATCGCACCTCCAGCCGCCCGATCTGCTCTGCGACCCCCGCCGCCGGGGCGGACGCTCCGACAGCCGGCTGCGCCAACAATAAAATGATAAGCAGGACCGATGCCGGGATGTCTTTAAGCCTATTGTCCCTGCCCGCCACCGCCATTCCCCAGAAACCACACGCACCCGCGATTCTACCTGCTTGCGTACCTACATTACAGCACGCGCCGCCGTGTCCTGGCCGAGGGCGTTGTTACCACCGCTCCCGAACTTGGCATATGTCACTGTAGGCCGGTGAGGGCCGGTGTCCCTGCCGGCAAAGCGGCCGGCGGCCGGACAGGCAAGGAGTCTGGGCGACATGGCCCACGGCGATCAGGTAGCCGAGCAGCGTCCGGGCAACGGGCCCGAACCGGCTGGCGAGGGAGCGCGTAGCTCATCCCCCTCGCCCACTCAGAGAGAGCTTCTCCTTCTGAGCGTGCTGGCGCTTTTCCTGGAACTGCTCATCATTCGCTGGCTGGCCACCGAGGTCAGGATATTTGCCTACTTCAAGAACCTGCCGTTGATGTCCGCGTTCCTGGGACTGGGGCTGGGCTTCCTGTGGACGGACCGCAAGCGCGATTACTTTCACTGGTCGGCGCCGGGGCTTCTTTCCCTGAGCATGCTGCTCATCTTTGCGCTCGGTCTCGGGTTGACCTACCTCTCCTTCGTCGATCCCTTGAAGTTCCTGCTCTTTGGAGTGCGCACCGCCGGTGATGGTCATCGGCTGGCTCCCATGTGGACCACCCTGCGCAGCCTGGCGATCATGCTGGGGATCTTTGCCCTCAGCACATCCATATTTGTGGGGCTCGGGCAGAGGATGGGCAAACTCTTCGACCGGCTGCCGCCGCTGACAGCCTATTCAATAAATATCGCCGGGTCGTTAATAGGATCGCTGCTTTTCACCGGTCTGAGCTGGATGCGCACCGGACCGGGCGTGTGGCTTGTGGCGGCCGGGCTCATGCTCACGGTGCTGAACCGGCGGGTCGCCCACTTCGCCGTTATCGTGCTCGGCATCCTTTACGCCCTGTCTCTGGGACCGTATATCGCCCGCGCCAACTACGGCGCCGATTACGTCAAAACCGTCTGGTCCCCATATTATCGCATCGACGTGGCGGCGGTCCGGCAGCCGGGCGGGCCCTGGCGCGGTGAGAAGCTGGGCTACAACATCTACATCAATTACGACTCTTTCCAGTCGATCCTCGATTGCTCGCCCGCCTCGCTGTCCCGCTTTCCCCGGGACGTGCAGGAGAAGCTGCGCGCCACGTTCGCGACACCCTACAGGGTGCTGCCCAGACCCGGCGGCAACGTCCTGGTGCTGGGAAGCGGCACCGGCAACGACGTGGCAGCGGCATTGCGCTGCGGCGCCGGTCATGTCGATGCGGTGGAGATCGACCCCTCGATCGTGGAGATCGGGCGCGAGCTGCATCCCGAGCATCCGTACCAGTCGAGCAAGGTGACAGCCCATGTCATGGACGCGCGCACGTTTCTCAAGAATTGCCGCGGCAAATACGACGTCATCGTCTTTGCGGCGCTGGACAGCCACACGGCCTTCTCGTCGCTCTCCTCCCTGCGCCTGGACAATTACATCTTCACCCGGGAGGCGATGAACCAGGCAGCGCGCCTGCTAGATGAGCAGGGCATCATCGCCGTCAGCTTTGTCGCCCTCACGGACTGGCTGTGGGACCGCCATGCAAAGGCTCTGACTTCGGCGACCGGGATGCGCCCGTATGGTTATTGCGACTACAAAAAGCAGGTAAGCGGCCTGCTCATTGCCGGTCCCGGGCTGGACAAACGGGCGCCGGCGTCCAGTGCCGTCCCCTACCCGCCGCGATCAGTAAACCTGCAAAGCACCACGCCGCCCGCCACCGACGACTGGCCCTTCCTCTTCCTGCCGGACCGGCAGCTCCCCGCCCTTTACGCCCTGCCCATTCTGAGCGTGCTTCTCCTGGGCTTTCTGCCCGTGGCCAGCCAGCTGGCCGGCGGCGCGCGCAAGCCGCTCAACTGGCAGATGTTCGGTCTCGGGATGGGGTTCATGCTTCTGGAGGTGCGAGCGATGGCGGATCTCTCCCTCCTCTTCGGCTCCACCTGGGTGGTAAACAGCGTGATCATCTCGGCGGTGATGATCGTGATCCTGATCGGCAACTACATTGCCTGGCGCTGGAGAGCAGGCGGTCTTGCCTGGCTCGGTCCCGCGCTTCTAATCTCCCTTTCGGCCACCGGGTTCGTCAACACCGGCGAGCTCTCGGCAATGGGCCCCCTGGCCGGCGGCGCCGCCGGCGCCGGTCTCTATCTGTTCCCGCTCATCTTCTCAGCCACCATCTTTGCCCTCCTCTTCAAGAACGCCGACCCGCCCACGGAGGCTTTTGCCTTCAATCTGGTCGGCGGCCTGGTGGGCGTCTGCCTGGAGTATCTGTCGATGCAGTTCGGAATAAGAGCGCTGGGCTGGCTGGCTACAGGCATCTACACGGGCGTTCTAATCATTCATCTCATGTGGCGGGAACGCCGGCAAGCACCTGCGACCCAGGCCCACCAGTTCGATGGGCCGGCAGAGAAATGTCAGGATCCGCCATCCCGTTGAGCGCTACCGCGCAACGCTGGACAATCGCTCTGCTGCCATTGCGGCATATCTTTCGCTGATCTCTATTCCGAGAAAATGCCGCCTGTTCGCTAACGCCACCATTGCCGTAGTTCCGGATCCCAGGAACGGATCAAGGACAACAGCGCCTTCCGGAGAACCAGCCAGGATGCAAGGCTCAATTAGTTTGTCTGGAAATACCGCAAAATGCGCATCCGGGAACTTCGACAGCGGCACCTGCCAGACAGTTCTCTTGTTTCTGCCCAGGGGATGAAACGCTTGATCCCACCTGGCATTGTGCAAATTCGCTTTGCCTGCGTTCTTGCCGGCTTCCGGCGTGCCGCCCCGTTTCCCGAAGTGATTCCGGCCGCCCATCATCTTGCTGTTGCCGGTGAAGGTCACATGAGGCTCACGGATTGCGTCGGCGTCATAGTAGTAGTCCGTATTCCTGGCAAGCAAGAAAATATACTCGTGGTCCGTGGTCGGCCGGTTCTTTACCGAGGAAGGCATGGCGTTGGGCTTGTACCAGATGACGTCCGAGCGCAAAATCCAACCATCGTCCTGGAGCGCCAGTGCGACGCGCCAGGGCGCGCCGGCCAGATTGCCTGAAGGAAGATACTTGTCGCCCAGGTTCAACCACAGCGTTCCATCCTTCGCCAGCACCCGGCGGGCCTCAGCAAACACTGAGACAAGGTTTTCTATGTAGGCGTCGATGGACTTTTCCGTGCCAATCTGGCCCTCGACGCCGTAGTCTCTCTGCCCGTAGTAGGGTGGACTTGTGACTATCGTCTGAACGTGCTCGTCCGGCAGGCACTTAAGCACGGACTTCGCGCATCCACGAATGACCAGATCGTGCCTCAGCAAACCTGGCTGATTGCGAATCGCCGCCTCATCCACGAGGCCCGGCCGCCCATCTTCGATCATTTTGAGCTGCCGCACGATGATCCTCGCAAGACTTGTCGCCGGACGAGTCAGCCGGCACACCTTGATGATAACCTTCTCCCCGAAAATTCCACAAAAGGTAAGTAACGTCTACCCCGGAAGTCAACCAACGTACTTCGGGGCTGAAAGATGAACTTACTACCTGCACAAACAAGCTACAAAAACAACGTCGTGCCTTTAGCCGGCGAGCCGCTGGCCGCCCGTATGCGTGAGGCGCTGAAGCCGAGCGGCAGCGCGCTGGTCAGGACGGCCGCGGATCCCCGGCAACTGGTCGAGGAGTTCGAGGCTGCCTGCCGCGAGCTGGCGGCGCGTCCGGGCGCGGAGGCGGAACAGCATCTGGATTCCATCGCCGAACGAGCTGACAAGCTCAATGGCCGGCAGATGGAGATGCGGATTGGCGAGCTGGAAGCCCAACTCCGGCAGGCTCAAGCCGATGAGGCGACCCGACTCACGGAAGAAAGAGATGCCACGCTCGAAAGCCTTCCGGAGCCGACAAAGCGTAAGGCTCGGGCGCTGGCGCAAATGGTGGACGGCGCTCGCTCGCAGCCGGGCTCGCCTTATATGGAATGCGCTGTCGCGAAATGGAAGGAAGAGCTCGGGCGGCTGGCGCCGGAGTATGCCGCAGCCCAGGAAGCGATCGACCGGCTTATCACCAGCGATGAGATAGCCGCCATGCGCTCGGCGCTTGCGCTGCGCTTCAAGGCACGGCTTACGCTTGCGCTATCCTGTGAGGGTGAGGAGTCCAGGATCAACCGGTTCGCCGATCTGTCCGAGCGTTTCAAAGACTGGGAGCTGAACGCTTACCTCGCCAAGCTCGATCCGCAAGAATCAGCAGCGCTCGGCAAGGGGTTGCACAGCGCTCGCATGAGCCTCTTCCAGAGGTACTGGCAGGTCTGGAATGCCGGCGCGCAAGCACAGGCGCAGGCATTGGAATCAGAGCTGGCGCTTGTCGTCGAGCAGCTTCCGCTGGACAAGCAGGTGGAGGCTCAGGGGCTCATCAAGGATCTCTGCGCCCCGCGCGAAAAGACGGACACGGTCGTGGCGCTCTTTCTGCTGAACCACATCTCGCCCTCGCTTGCCGCCAGGGCCCGCGAGCTTGACGACTTGCGGGCGCCGCTGCGGGTAATCGAGCGACAGGAGAGGGCCCTGGACCGCCTGCAAACACAGTTCGACCTTTTCGCGCCGGCCCCGGCGCCCGCAGAAAAGCCCGCCTGCGCGCCCTTCTCGCTCTTCCCGAACGCCTGAGCCTCTTACCGAGGATGGTCGGTATCGGCATCTTGACACCACCAGCAGTGCGCGGCCAGACCGCGCCGGCATTCTGGCGGCGGCTCCGGCAAGCGGGCTTGTGCCCGGGCCGCTCGACGGATGCGAGAGCGCCCCGGCGCCACCGGAAAGCCGGTATCCTGACATCCCGATCCTGCAGTCGTTCGATTCGATGATCTGGAGATAAGGGGATTCGAACCCCTGACCTCACGGGTGCGATCCGTGCGCTCTACCAACTGAGCTATATCCCCGCGTTCCGCTATTATAACAGGCCGGCCGGGGTACTCCGGCGAGCCGGCGCAGGAGTTGCAGGCAGGCGCCGGCCGAGGGCGCCGCCTCGACAAACCCCCGCCTGTAGACGCCGACGGCAACCAGGGCAATCACCGCCCGGGAGACGAGAAGCGCCCCGGCGATGCCGGGCAGCCCGAGCTGCAGGGAGATGGCCAGAAGCCAATAAAGCGGCAGGCGCAAGCCGATCAGCACAGCCACTTGGCAGACCATCGGCGTCCAGGTGCAGGCGGCCCCCTCCATGGCCCCGAAGAGGATGAGCCAGACAGCCAGCAGCGGCACCGTCAGTGGTGCGGACTTGAGGAGTGTGGCCGTATACTCAACGACCAGAGGGTCGCTGGAGAATGTTGATGCCAGCGGGATGGCGAAGACCATCAGGACGAGGCCCACAAGGATCATCGCCACGCTCGCCCCGGCGGTGATCTGCCAGCCGCTGGCGCGGGCGCGGGCGGGCTGCCCGGCACCCAGATTTTGCCCGACGATTGTGGCGGCAGCCATGCTCAAGGCGACCAGCGGCATGGCGGCGAACGTCTCCTCGACCTTGAGCGCCACCGACCAGGCGGCCTGCGCCTGCGACGCGTGGGCCATGCCGGCAAAGATCCTGTAGGTAAGGAAGTTCGAGCTGGTCCAGACCACTTCGGCGATGACGGCCGGCAAGCCGATGCCCAGCAGCTCGCTCACCCTGACGAGCGCCTGCCCGAAAGCGAGCGCCGGCCGGTGAGCTCCAGGCGCGCGCATCCAGAATCTTCGCAGCAGCACAAGGCCGAGGGCAACCCCGACCGTGGCGCCGGCGAGCCAGGACAGGCAAAGGGCATCCAACGAATGCCGCCCGCCGGGAATGAAGCCAAAGAAAAGGAGCAGTGAGCCGCCGATGCTCACACTGCTCATGGCAAGCCACATGCCCAGGGCATAGCGGGGCGCGCCCACCGCGCGGAAAATGGCCGTCATGCACATGGCGACCACAAACGGCAGATTGGCGAGGCTGACCAGCTCCAGATAACGGGCTCCCAAAGCGGTCACGACCGGTGCTGCCCCCAATATCGCAAAGACGGGTCTGGCGAGCAGCACCCCGACAACAGTGGCGAAGAGCCCGACCAGCGAGCTGAACACGAGGCTGTCGCGCGAATAAGCCCTGGCGAGCGCCAGATCGCCGGCCCCGAAACTTCGCGAAACGCACGCCACGGTGCCGATTGCCAGACCGGTGCCCAGCATTGCCATCAGAAAGATCGCCTGCTCGCCAATCCCGACCGCGGCCTGGGCGGCATCCCCGATGAAGCCCGCCAGGTACGCGTCTACCAGTCCAATCAAAGAGCTGAGCACGTATGCAGCCAGAAGCGGCCACGACATCTGCCAGATTGCCCTGGCCAGCGATCCGCAAACAATCGGGTTGTCTGAATCGGCGGCGGCTTCTTGTTTCTTCCCCAGGCGGTCAGACGTCACGTTCAGGCTCATCGGCTTTCTTCCTCCGGATAGGCATGGCAAGGCAGGCGCGACCCTCCACGGATGCAGGGCCGAGCCGCGGTCAGATACCGCCGGACAAACATCCGGCGGCGCTTGAAAGGCGCCGGTGCGCGCTACTATTGCTTACAACGAATCATCGTGGTAACGTTATCACAGTGATTCGTTGTAACGTTACCACGCCATCGCGTTGTAGTCAATAAGAAACTGCCGCCATGATACGGAATGCCGGAAATGCTTGACTGGATTGACGTTCTGAACGAGCAGGCGACCTGGACCTCAGGGGAGGACACGGTTCGCTGGCTGTCCGGCATCCTTAATAGGAGGGTGAGCCCGACGCCTTCGGCTGTCGAGCACTTTCAAGAAACGCTGAACCTCATGCGGCGGCAGCTTTCGGCGCTCCACTTTGGAGAGGAGCCGGATCTTGCATCTATAGATATGCAGCTCGGCAATCTGCGCCTCGAGCTGTCGAGCCCGGGACAGCGCCCGGGCGGTGTGCTGCTTCCCTCCTTTCGAGCCAGACTGGAGGGTGCCTCCGATGACGATCTCATCGCTTGTATCGGGCAGACGCTGCTTCTTGAATTCGCGCGCTTTCTCGGCGAACAGTTGGACAGCCCGCAAACCGCCAAAATCGCCCGCTGCGAGGGGCTGTATCGCGAGGCCGGCGCAAACCGCATTTCGCCCTGCCCCGACTTTCCGGCCGACATCGAGCTCAAATGGCGCCGCGAGATCCCGGCCCTGGTGGAAGCAGGGCTGGACTCCTCTCCGGATCTGCTTCGTTGCGCGGACTTTTTTGTCGCGCGCGCGCGCGGAAAGTTCTGCTCCGACGAATGCCGCTTCCGCACCTTTCAGATAGCCAAACAGCTTGCCGACCCGGGCTACCTGGCCGAAAAGCAGAAGCGCTACCGGCAGCGGCGGAAGTGATTCGGCGCGCTTCCAGAAATCCTCGAAGGCGCTTCTACAAATCTTCTACAAATCTAGGTGATTCCCGCATCGGCTCTGGTAAATGTCCCATTGTCGATGCGCAATTGCACGGTGACAATAAAAGCACTGGCATCTCGGGCGACTACACCTTCCCCTTCAGGTGATTGATATGAGCGAGTTTGAACGTTGGCACCACCATCACGAGCCTGACTGCGACGATTTCGGTCCGCCGATGATGGGTTACGGCAACATGTGGCAAGAGGCCTATATGATGCCTCCGCAGCCTATTCTCATTCCGCCGACGATTGCCTTTACCGGAGGATACGAGGGCTGCTGGCCGCAACAATACGGTTACGGCGGTGCCTGGCCCGGATCGTTCTACGGCGGCAACAGCGTTTACGGCGGCCCGGGCGGGTTCTACGCCAACCAGCAGCAATACTGGGGCGGCGGCTACAACGGCGGCTACAACTACCTCTGGAACGCCTACCCGCAATACCCGGTGTACACCCAGCCGTACAGCTATTACAACGGCTGGAACGCCTACCCGCAGACGACCTACCAGGGCAACTCGGTATACGGCGGGCCGGGCGGGTTCTACGCCAATCAGCAGGGCTATTACAACGGCGCCGGCTACGGCGGAGACGCCATCGCCCAGCCGTTCAACATGCTGCTGCAAGGTTTCAACGCCTGGGCCGGCTATGACATCGCCCGCCGCTACGCGAGATAGCAGCCCGGCCGCCCGGCGCTGCTAGCCCAGCGAATCCAGCATCTCGCGGACGCCCTTGGCGATGCAGGTGAGGATCGGCGTATCACGCAGGGTGTACATGCTCGCCTTCGATTCGCGCAGCTCCTGCACCAGGTCGAGGAAGTCCGACGGCACGTCGGTCTCGAAGGCGACCACGAACTCCTGATCGTCGAGCCCGAAGGAGTAGGTGGTGTTCAGCTTGACCGACGGGTACTTGCTGCCGATGCGGATGTGCTCGTCCATCATCTCCTGACGATCCTTCATCGACAGGAGGTACCAGTCGCGCTTCTTCACGAACGGGTAGACGAAGATGTACTTGTACTTTCCGGGGACCAGGTGCGCCCGGTCTTCGGCGTGGGTGGGATGGAAGCGGTCGAGATACATCGATCGCTTGGTCATGGAGAGGAAGGAATGTGTGCGGTAGAGATACTTGCCCAGTCCGGTCCCGGCAATCCCGGTGGCCAGCTCCTGGATAGGCTCAAGGTCATAAGCGATCACCCAGAGCATGAAGTCGCCGTCGGCGCGCATGCCCATTGTGGTGTGCGTGAGAATCTGGCAGCGCTTCTCGGACTCGAACTTCTTGATGACCTGCTCGAGCTCGGTCTTGCCCAGCTCCTTCACCTCCGGATCGAGCCTTCGCCACTCGGGCTCCACCTTGTAGACGGCGAAGTTCACAAACTGCCGCTGCAGCCCGGTCTTTTTCTCCTCGGTTTGCGCTTGCGTTGCCACGTTGGTCATGAGTCAATGCCCTCAATCATCGCTAACGAACTGGAAGTCTAAGTTTATGATCCGGGGCGCCAGGGGCAAAAGGCCATAAGGATCATTTCCCATTCGCCACCAGCCTGACGAATTTCCGCCTGCCCACCTGAAGCACGACGCTGCGGCCGCCGGATACCGATATCTCCCGGTTCGGCTCCTTTACCTGCTCGCCGTCGAGCCTGACCCCGCCTTCGGCGATGAGCCGCTTGGCCTCGCCGGTGCCGCCGGCAAGCCTGGCGTCGACCAGCAGGCGGAAAAGCGGGGTCGCGGCCGCCACCACATGCAGTGGCATATCCTCGGGCGCCAGCCTCTGGCTGTGCACGCGCTGCCATTCCTCGAGAGCTCTTGCGGCCGCCTCGTCGCCGTGGTACTGGCTGACCACCTGGAAGGACAGCTTCTCCTTGGCGTCCTTCGGGTTGCCGCCGGCATCGAGCGCCGCCCTTACCCGATCGATCTCGGCGCCGGTCAAGGTGGTGGCAAGCTCGAAATACTTCACAATCAGCTCGTCGGGGATGCGCATGCATTTGCCGAACATATCGCCCGGCGCGTCCTTCAAGCCGATGTAGTTGTTGTACGACTTGGACATTTTCTGGACGCCGTCCGTCCCCTCGAGCAGCGGGACCAAAAGCGCAAGCTGCGGCTCCTGCCCGTAGCACGGCTGCAGCTCCCGCCCCTGCAATATGTTGAACCGCTGATCGGTGCCGCCCAGCTCGACATCCGAGCGGACGGCGATGGAGTCGTAGCCCTGCAGGAGCGGGTAGAACAGCTCATGGAATCCGATCGGGAGCTGCTTTTCCAGGCGATCGCCGAAGCCCTCCTTGGCCAGCAGCTGATTGGCGGTGACCAGGCTGGCCAGCTTGAGCAGCTGGTTCAAATCGAGCCTGGCCAGCCAATCGGCGTTGTTCACCACCTCGGTTTTCTCCACATCGAGAATGACGCCCATCTGCGCCAGGTAGGTCTGCGCGTTGGCGGCCACCTGCTCGGCGGTCAACGGCGGCCGGGTCGTGTTGCGCCCGGACGGGTCGCCAATCTGGGCGGTGAAGCCGCCCACAATCAAAACCACCTGGTGACCGAATTCCTGAAAGCGCCTTAATTTGCGGAAGACGACCGCATGCCCGAGGTGGAGATCGGTGGAGGTCGGATCGACGCCGAGCTTCACACGCAGCTGGCGCCCCGCCTTGCGGGCCGAAAGGATCTTGCGGGCGAGACCCGGCGCGCCGTCGGGAAGGATCTCGGCGCCGCGCGCCAGCTCCTGCGCCTCCTCGAGAATATCCTGCGGGACAGGCTCCGGGGTGGCATCGAGCTTGGACTGCGTCATCTCGGCGAATCTCGTGGTGCGGGCGCAAAAGCCGCTAAAAATCTTAGCATGGCGGGAAGGCGAGCCCCGCCCCGGCAGGCGGGCGGGGCGCCCCGACCGGGTTGTGGTTTTACCTTGCCGCGCAATGATAAGATTTGTAGTTCGTGCCTGGCTAAAGGAGTTCCGGTCGATGGCGACCCAGTACAACCCGCAGGATATCGAGGAGAAGTGGCAGGAGCGTTGGGAGAGCCTGGGCATTCACCGGGCCGTCGACGGCGACAGCAGGCCCAAGTTCTACTCGCTGGTCATGTTTCCCTACCCGTCCGGCGACCTGCACATGGGACACATGCGCGTGTACACGATCTCCGATGTGATAAGCCGGCACCGCCGCATGCTGGGATACAACGTTCTCAATCCGATGGGCTGGGACTCCTTCGGGCTGCCGGCCGAGAACGCGGCGCTGTCGCGCAAGCTGCACCCGGAAATCTGGACCAACCAGAACATCAAGTTCATGCGCGACGAGCAGTTGCGCAAGCTCGGCACCAGCTTCGACTGGACGCGGGAGGTGACCACCTCCTCGCCCGATTATTACCGGTGGACGCAGTGGATCTTCTTGCGGCTCTACAACGCCGGGCTCGCCTACCGGAAGCAGGCGCCGGTCAACTGGTGCCCGCAGTGCCAGACGGTGCTCGCCAACGAGCAGGTGGAGAACGGCGCCTGCTGGCGCCATCCCGAGATACAGGTGGTGCAGCGCCAGATGGACCAGTGGTTCCTCAAGATCACCGCCTTCGCCGACCCCCTGCTCGACGACCTGGAGACGCTCACCGGCTGGCCCGAGCGCGTGAAGGTCATGCAGCGCAACTGGATCGGCCGCTCGGAGGGGGCTGAGCTGCACTTTACGGTGGAGAGCAAGCCAAACGTGCGCATAGCCGTTTTCACCACCAGGCCCGACACCGCATTTGGTGTCACGTATCTGGTGCTCGCCCCGGAGAACCCGCTGGTTGCCGAGCTGACCACCCCGGAGTGCAGGGAGAAGGTCGAGCAATACCTTGAGCAGGCCAGCCGCCGGAGCGAGCTCGAGCGCATGATGTCCGCCGAGAAAACCAAGACCGGCGTGCCGACGGGCAGCCACGCCATAAACCCCTTCAACGGGGAGATAGTGCCGATCTGGGTCGCCGACTACGTGCTCATGAGCTACGGCACGGGCGCCGTCATGGGCGTGCCGGCGCATGACGAGCGGGACTTCCAGTTCGCCAGGCAGTTCGGTCTGCCTGTGCGCCAGGTGATATCGCCCGACGGCAAGCCTGCGGCAGAGCTTGCCCAGGCTTACGTCGAGCCGGGCATAATGGTCGGCTCCGGCAGCTTCGACGGTCTGGCAAGCGAAACCGCCAGGGCAAAGATGACCGCTTGGGCTGAGGAAAACCAGGCCGGGCGCAAGCGCGTCCAATACCGGCTCAGGGACTGGCTGATCAGCCGGCAGCGCTACTGGGGCTGTCCGATTCCGCTCATTCACTGCCAGAAGTGCGGCACGGTCCCTGTTCCCGAGAGCCAGCTACCGGTGCCGCTGCCGGTTGAGGGCATCGAGATTACCGGCGAGGGCGGCTCGCCGCTCACCCGCTGCGCCGAGTGGATCAACACGAAATGCCCTGGCTGCGGCGGAGACGCCCGGCGCGAGAGCGACACCATGGACACCTTCATCGACTCGAGCTGGTACTTCCTCCGCTACTGCGACGCCGGAAACGAGCAGTCCGCCTTCTCGCGCGACAAGACCAGCTACTGGATGCCGGTGGATCAGTACGTCGGCGGCATCGAACACGCCATCCTCCACCTGCTTTACGCGCGCTTCCTCACCAAAGCCCTCAAGCAACTGGACCTCGTCTCATGCAACGAGCCGTTTGCCAACCTGCTGTCTCAGGGCATGGTGACCAAGTACTCGCCCGGCTCCGGGCGCATCGAGAAGATGTCCAAGTCGCGGGGCAATGTGGTCGGCACGAACGACTTCTTCAAGCGCTACGGGGCGGACTCGGCGCGCCTGTTCACGCTGTTTGCCGCCCCGCCCGAGCAGGAGCTGGAATGGTCGGAGGAGGGCGCCATCGGGCAGTACCGTTTCGTCTCCCGGGTCTGGCGCCTGGTGTCGGACCTGGTCGAGCGCGGGCTCATGAACCCGCAGGCGGAATGTCCGGAAGCCTCCGACCTCGATGCCTCGAGCAGGGAGCTGCTCAAGCTTGTGCACAAGACGATAAAGGCGGTCACCCACGATCTGAGCCCCGAGTCCTACAGCTTCAACACGGCGATCGCCCGCTGCATGGAGCTGGTCAACGGGCTGTACAAATACGTAGCCGAAAAGGCCGGAGACCAGAAAGCCGCCGTCGCGCCGGCCGAGGGGGAGCTAATCTCCTTTGCGGTGAGGAGCTTGCTGCTTGTCATGGCCCCCATGGCGCCGCACATTACCGAGGAGCTCTGGCACCTGAGCGGCTGCGCGGCCGGAGCCGCCGACTCCATTCACCTGGCACGCTGGCCGCTCTACGTGGAGGCGCTGACCATCGATGACGAGATTGAGCTGGTGCTGCAGGTCAACGGCAAGATTGTCAGCAAGGTGGCGGCACCAAGGGGGCTGGCCGGAGCGGCCGCCGAGGAGCTGGCGCTCAATGACGCCAGGATTCAGGGCAAGATAAACGGTCAGTCCGTCCGCAAGGTGGTGGTCGTCCCCGACAAGCTGGTCAACGTGGTCGTCTGAGCCCGATGCCCGGTGGGCGAACCTCGTCCTCCTCGTTCCGCTTGTCGTTGACGGCGGTAAGGGTACGCGGGGCGCCGGCGGGCGGTGGATCATAATCGCTTACAATATTAGGCATATGACCCTGCCGACACAGTACCAGCGAAGGCCCGACCCGATTGCGACAGCCAAGCCCTGGGTGACCACGGCCCTGCTTCTGCTATGCCTTTTCGCTTACTTCCAGTGCGCAAGCCACGGGTTGCTCTGGCTGAAGAGCAGCTCCTTCGTGCCGGGCAAGTACGTGCTCTTCCAGATGCAGCACAGGTTCGTGCCGCTGCTGCAGATGATGTTCTGGGCAACCTTCGCCCAGGCCAATTTCTGGCAGCTCCTGGGCAGCTGCTACTTCCTCTGGGTCTTCGGCTCGCTGGTCGAGCTGCGCCTGGGCTTGCTGCGCTATCTGTTCCTGGTCGCCCTCAGCATATACGGGGGCTGGGCCATGCTGGCCTGGGAGGCCGGCGTGCACACATACGGTCTGTACGTGGGACCGGGGCTCCTGACGGCAAGCGTCATCGGCGCCTACATGATCTTCTTCCCGGAAAAGAAGATCAACGCAGCCGGGTCGATCGGCCGGTCGACCAGATTTTTCAAGAACGAGCCGGATCCGGATCCACGCGAGGCTTTTGGCGTGTCGCCGTGGGCGATAATCGGGGCTTTTGTCGTCTATGAGCTGGTCATGTACTTCTTCCTGGGGACCATGCATCCGCAGTTCGAGCCGATGCGATGGCTGTCCGGGCTGGCGGCCTTCGTGCTGGGGCTTCTCACCTCCGGCGCCCTGGTGGCCTCGGCAGCCGGCGGCATGACCGGCAACCCGCTGCAGATCCTGGCCATCCAGCGCTATCAGCAGTTGCGGTCCCTTGACATATCGCACGATGAGGCGATCGAGGGCACGGCCAGGCTGATGAGCGTGCCCGTGGAGCAGGTCAAGGCCTGGGTTTCAAAAGGCGGCGGGCCGCTGCCGGGCGGTCCCCTGCCGCAGGCGCCGCAGTCCCGATAAAAAATCCTGAAGCTTCAATTATCAAGAATTAGAAAACCAGGGCAGACTACAGCACGGCCCAGGTCTTACTATTGACCTGACCACACGGCTTATGGCACAGGCGGGATCATCGGTCGACTCATGAGCGCATCCGGACCGGGCAGGGAACAGACACAGGCTGTGCCTGGGAGAAAGGGCGCGGCGAGCTTGCCACCGTCCTGGCTGGCAGCGGTGCGCTGGAAGCGCCTTTTGCAGGTGGCGCTCGACACCGCCAGCTTCAGCCTGGCGCTGATCGGGGCCTTCCTCATCCGTTTCGACGGGCATCTGGGCCATGTCTACCTGCACCAGTTTCTCATGCTGCTGCCGGTCTTCCTCACCCTGCGCACGGCGGCAAACTGGTTTTACGGCGTCTACCGCCGGCTGTGGCGTTACACCGGACTGACCGAGATCCTGGAGCTCGGCTGTTCGATTCTCACGGTCACCACGATAATCCTCATCGCCCGCGGGCTTCACATCCTGGCCGTGGACGACAATCAGCTCTCCTTCAGCGTCATCTTCATCGAAGGCGGGCTGGCCTTTTTCTTGGCCGCCAGCCCGCGTGTCCTGCGCCGGCTGCAGACCGAGCACAACCAGAGGCGCCACTGGCGGCAACCGGTGCGCAAGCGGGCGCTGCTGGTGGGAGCCGGCGAGGCCGGCCAGCTGGTGGCGCGGGAGCTGTCCCAGCGTCCGGACGTGGGCGTGGACCTGGTCGGCGTCCTCGACGATGACCCGCACAAGGTCGACAACCGGATCGGGAACCTCACCGTATTTGGTACCACCAGCGATCTGCCCAGGCTGGCCGAGGATCTGTTTATCGACCAGGTGGTCATCGCCATGCCCTCGGCGCCGCCCGGGGAGATAAGGCGAATCGTGGACATGTGCCGGGCGGCGGAGGTGGAGACTCGCATTCTCCCCGGTCTGTTCGAGCTCATCAACGGGCAGGTGAGCGTCAGCCAGCTGCGCGAGGTGTCGCTGGCCGATCTGCTCGGGCGGGAGCCGGTGGAGCTGGACAGCGTGTCGATTGCCGGCTACATCGAGGGCCGGCGCGTGCTGGTCACGGGGGCGGGCGGCTCGATCGGCAGCGAGCTCTGTCGGCAGATCATGCGCTTTCAGCCCGAGGAGCTTCTCATCCTCGGCAAGGGCGAGAACAGCATATTCTTCATCTGCCAGGAGCTCATGGAGCGGGCGGAGCCGGTGAAGGTGACGCCTGTCATCGCCGACATCCGCGACTGCCGGCGGATGGTCAGCATATTCGAAAAGCACAGGCCGGAGGTGGTCTTTCACGCGGCCGCCCACAAGCATGTACCCTTGATGGAGTCCAACGTCAGCGAGGCGGTGACCAACAACATCGAGGGCACCCGCAACGTGGCCGAGCTGTCGGCCGAGTACGGCGTCGAGACGTTCGTCCTGGTCTCCTCGGACAAGGCGGTTAACCCCACCTCGGTGATGGGGGCCACCAAGCGCGCGGCCGAGCTGGTCGTACAGGATCTGGCCCGGCGCTCGAAAACCAAGTACGTGGCCGTCCGCTTCGGTAACGTGCTCGACAGCCGCGGCTCGGTCATTCCCATCTGGCGCAAGCAGATAGCCGCCGGCGGTCCCGTGACGGTGACCCACCCGGAGGCCAGTCGTTACTTCATGTTGATACCGGAGGCGGTGCAGCTCATCATCCAGGCAGGGGCTCTCGGCTCGGGCGGGGAGATCTTCGTGCTGGATATGGGCAAGCCGGTTCGCATCCTGGACCTGGCCCAGGACCTGATCAAACTGTCCGGGCTGCGCCCGAACGAGGACGTGGAGATCAAGTTCGTCGGCCTGCGGCCCGGCGAGAAGCTGCACGAGGAGCTCCTGACGGCGGAAGAAGGTCTGACAAAGACGACCTACGAGAAGATCTTCGTCGGCGCGCCGCAGCCGCTCGATCACAACGAGCTCGCCCGGCTGCTGTCTGCGGTCAAGCAAGCGGCCGAGGGCGACAACGAGCCGGCAATTCGCGACGCCCTCAACCGCCTTGTCGGGGGCAGCCTGCTTGCCAGGGAGAGCCGCAACTAACCGGCAGCTTCCGGTTATCATTAGAAGGAGGCTATGGACGCTCGCCCCGGCAAGAGACGGCACCACGCGCATGGATGAGGCACTGCTCAAGGAGAAGGAAGAGAGGCTGTCTAGCTTGCTCGAACAGCTGGGCAGCGTCGTTGTCGCTTATTCCGGCGGCGTCGACAGCTCGCTGCTGTCCTACTATGCCAGAAAAGTGCTGGGCGGCAGGGCGCGTATCGTGATTGCGGTCTCGCCCAGCCTGGCCCAGGAGGAGCTCGTGGCAGCCCGCGCCCAGGCGGAGGCCTTTCAATGGGACCTGATCGAGATCCGCACGGGCGAGGTGGACAAGCCGGAATACCGGCGCAACGATGCGCTGCGCTGTTATTTCTGCAAGAGCACGCTTTTTGAGGACCTGGAGAAGCTGTCCCGCGAGCTGGCCTGCGACCACATCGCCTACGGGGCCAATCAGGACGACCTCGGCGACTTCCGCCCCGGTCACAAGGCTGCCCGCGAGCGCCGGGTGAAAAGCCCGCTGCAGGAGTGCGGGCTCAGCAAAGAAGAGATCCGCGCCCTGGCCCGGCGGGCCGGGCTGCCCTCCTGGGACAGGCCGCAGGCCGCCTGCCTTTCCTCGCGCTTTCAAACCCACGAGCCGATCTCGGTCGAGCTATTGAGCCGCGTCGAGCGGGCGGAGCAGTACCTGCACGCCCTCGGGTTCCGGCAGCTGCGCGTTCGCCATCACGGCGACCTGGCCCGCATCGAGCTGGATTGCCACGAGCTGCCGCGCCTGAGCTCCGATCGAGAGCTGATGAGCCGGGTGGCCGCCGAGCTGAAGAAGCTCGGTTACCGATACGTGGTGCTGGATCTGGAAGGCTACAGGCGCGGGGGCGCCAACGTGCTGGCTAAACCGGGCAGCGCCGCGCAGGCGGACACGAGCGAGGGCGGCGAGGAACGCGGCCGAAGGAGCTCTTAATAGATGAACAGAAACAAGGTCAAGGAGCTTCTCGATGCGCTGGCCTGCGGCAACCTGGAGCCCGACGAGGTCTACGAGCAGCTCAAGCATCTGCCCTATCGAGACATCGGCTTCGCCAAGATCGACTCCCACCGTTGCCTGCGCCAGGGCATGCCGGAGGTGATCTTCTGCCCCGGCAAAACACCCGAGCAGGTGGTGAAGATCGCCCAGGATCTGAAAGCCAATCACGATCTCGTGCTGGCGACCAGGCTCGATCCGGAGCCGGCGGCGGCGGTGCTCTCGGTTCTCACCCAGGCTCACTACGATCCGTGCTCTCGCGTCCTGGTCTGGGGCGCGGTGCCGCAGCCCGAGCCGGGCTCGCCGCGGGTGGCCGCGGTGGCGGCCGGGACGGCGGACCTGCCTGTCGCCGAGGAGGCGGCGGTGGTCCTTGCCTCGGCAGGCGTGAGCGTGCAGCGCCTCTACGACGTCGGGGTGGCTGGCATCCACCGCCTGTTCGACAATCTGGAGACCCTGAAGCAGGCCTCGGTAATCATCGTCGTGGCGGGCATGGACGGGGCGCTGCCCAGCGTCGTAGGCGGGCTCGTCGAGCAGCCGGTGATCGCCGTGCCGACCTCGGTCGGCTATGGCGCCAGCTTCCAGGGTCTGGCGGCGTTGCTGACCATGCTCAACAGCTGCGCGGCCGGCCTGTGCGTTGTGAACATAGACAATGGATTCGGGGCGGCGGCGGCTGCCCTGCGCATCCTCTCGCAGACGGACAAGCCTGGCACCGCTGATGGTGCCAGGCTTGATCGCCGGGCGCGCGGCCAGTCCGGCGTCCGCCCGGACCTCTGAGGCCTATTCGTTTTCCTGCTTCTCGGGCTCCTGGTCGGAAGCAATCTTGTTCGGGTACTGCCCTATGTTGACTGCCACCGCTTTCGGTGCGCCGTCCCTGAGCAGAAAAAAGTGCAGCGTGTCGCTGACCTTGTGCGCGCGCACATACTCCTGCACGGCTTTCCCGGTGGCCATGTCCTTGCCGTCGATCTTCTGAATGATATCGCCGCGCTGCAGCCCGGCCGCCTGGGCCGGGCTGCCGTCGATCACCTGTGAGATGACCACGCCCCTTGTCTCGGGCGGCAGGCCCAGGCTCTTGGCCATGGTCTCGTCCAGCTCGCCCATGGCGATCCCCAGCCACGGGCGGAGGATCTTCTTGTTGGCGATCAGATCCTCGGAGACCGTCCTGGCGATATCGATCGGGATGGAAAATCCGATGTTCTGGGCGTTGGCCTGAATGGCCGTATTGACGCCGATCACCTCGCCCTCCAGGTTCAAAAGCGGCCCGCCGGAGTTGCCGGGATTGATCGCCGCGTCGGTTTGAATGAAGTTGATGTTGCCGTTGACGTCGGTCACCGTCCGCCCGACCGCCGAGATGATGCCCATGGTCACCGTGTGATCGAAGCCGAGCGGACTGCCGATGGCGATGGCAAACTCGCCAGGGCGCAGGCTGGAGGAGCTGCCCATCTTGAGCGTTGGCAGATCCTTGCCGTCAATCTTGACCACGGCGATATCCGAGAAGCTGTCCACACCGACCACCTTGCCGGGCATGGTGCGGCCGTCGTTGAGCTTGACCTTGATCTTGGTGGCGCCCCTGACCACGTGAGCGTTGGTCAGGATGTAGCCATCCGGACGCACGATGAAGCCCGAGCCCGTGTTGTGCTTCTCGAACCTGGGCATGTTCGGACGCCCCTTGCCCCCGCCTCCCGGTGCGGGCGTGACCCGCTGCCCGTTGAAGAAGAACTCGAAAGTGCCAGGTCCGCCGAAGGGAAACGGCATCTCGAAACCGGGGAAGCCGGCCACCGGGCCGGCGACGGTCTCATCGACCTCGATGTGGACCACGGCCGGTGCCGCCGCCTGGGCGATATCGGCGATCGTCTCCGGACCGAGGCTGACCAGGGCAGCCTGCGAGCCCGCCGAGGCCAGCCGCTGACCTGTCTGCGTCGAATCCGCGTTGCGCGCCTGCGCGGCGTCGGCCGGCATTCGCAGATCGGCGGTCGCCTGTCCGAGACCGTAAGCGCCGCCGGCTACCAGCAAAGCGGCGCCGGACACCAGAATCCTTCTTATTGCTTGCATCTTGTTCATTCTCCCCTATCGAGCCAAACCGTGCCGCCAACCGCCGGACCAGCAGGGAAGCGGTCCGGACCCGGGTCCTGACCGTAAACCTCCCCCCGACTGTTTTCAACACCGCACATATTTACCATGCCTGCCAGACGTAGCCCGTCCGGGTTTGTTCCAATGCGCCTATCGCCCCATGCCCAGGTGCTGCGCGTGCTGAAATACCTTGCCCTCGGAAAGGATCGAGGGGGCGATCACCACCTCGACCTGTTGCATCTCGGCAAGGTTTGCCGCCCCCACCGTCGCCATGCTGGTCTTGAGCGCGCCTACCAGGTTCTGGCTGCCGTCGTCTATGTGGGCCGGACCGAACAGGATCTCCTCCAGGGTACCGGAGCTTCCGACCTTGATTCGCGTGCCGCGGGGCAGCAGCGGGCTGGGCGTGGCCATGCCCCAGTGATAGCCCCTGCCCGGCGCCTCGGCAGCCCTGGCAAGCGGGGAGCCGATCATCACCGCATCGGCGCCGCAGGCGATCGCCTTGCAGATGTCGCCGCCGACCACCATGCCGCCGTCGCCGATGACCACGACCTCCCGCCCGGTTCGCGCCCGGTAGTCTCGTCCAGCCGCCGCGCAGTCCGCGATCGTGGTCGCCATCGGCACGCCCACACCGAGCACGCTTCGCGACGTGCAGGCCGCCCCCGGACCCACCCCGACCAGGATGCCGGCCACGCCGCACTCCAGAAGACCCAGGGCGGTGTCATAGGTGACGCAGTTGCCGACGATCACCGGCACCCCGATCGTCCGGCAGAATTGCGGCAGGTCAAGCTGGCTCTGCCCCTGGGCGGACTTGTGCTCGAGCCCGGTGACCGTTGATTGCACAACCAGTATGTCCAGTCCCGCCTCGACGGCCGCCGGGCCGTACTGCCTGGCCAGGTTGGGTGTGACCGAAGCCGCCGCCACGACCCCCTGCGCCTTCAGCTCGGTCACCCGCCTGGCGATCAGCTCCCTTTTTACCGGAGCCGAGTAGAGCTTCTGCATAACCGTGACGAAGCTGCTGTTGTCGCAGCCGCAGACCTCGTCGTAGGCCGAGGCCGGGTCCTCGTATCGAGTCTGTAAGCCCTGCAGGTTCAGAACCGCCAGCCCGCCGAGCTTTCCCATGAGCCCGGCCTGCTTGACGTCGACGACGCTGTCCATGGCGCTGGCCAGGATCGGAAACTTGAGGGGATGCCCGCCGATCCGGCAGCTGACGTCGCACAGCTCCATATCCAGGGTGACCGCCCCCGGCACAAGGGCCACCTCATCGAAGCCGTACGCCCTCCTGGTCGGTTTGCCCCTACCTATAAAAAGCTCTCTCATCTGGCCGTCCCCTGCAACGATGTGGTTTGCCGTCCGCCGCCGGCGGCGTCGGTGCGTTTAATCGTAGCACCCGGGCACATCGCCTCGACGCCATGCGCGCCGCCGGCAATCAGGCCCGGCACCGTCGCCGCCGGCCGGCGGGTACCCGCCCCCGTTTTTGGCGGCAGCTCGTCAGAAAAACGGACGGATTTCTGACATCACGCTTGTCAGAAAAATCGTCCAAGGGGGTCAGAAAAAGGGACGGAATTCTGACAAACGCCTGGACGTAGGCCCTGGTGGGCACTTTGAAGAAAGAACCGGGCAGGTTTGTCAGAAAAACGACCGAATTTCTGACAAGCAGAAGCTGAAAAATTTCAGGGGGTCCCTCAGGAAAATCAAAGGAAATCTGCCAAGCCAGCTCCCACAAAAACTGAAAGACCACCACCCCGCTACCGCGGGCAGGCAGTCCTTCACCAAGCCGGAAACCATTATCGGACTTTTGACGATCTCTTCAAGAAGGTCGGTTTCCGGCTACGGACAGCCAGCTGCAGCCAGCTGCCATTCCCAGCATAGCTAAGGGCACGAAAAGATGTCAAGCAGAGATCATAAATCCGGACAGGGCAGTGGCGACGGGCGGTCAAATGCGATCCCTGACGGTAATGGGCTTGAACAGCGGCACCTCGATGGATGGCGTCGACGCAGCCCTCTTCACCATCGGACCGTCGGGCGGATCCGCCGCGGGCGCCGGCACCAGGCTTCCTCGCCTGTCCATCGAGATGATCGGCTCCGCGCTATATCCTTTCGACCCTCGGTTCAGCCAGCGCCTGCAGGCCCTGGTTGCCGGCAACCGGTGCAGCCTTGAGGAGATCTGCCGGCTGAACGTCGCCCTGGCGGAGGTCTTCGCGGGAGCCGCACGCCAGGTGGCCAGAGACTGCGGCGTGGCGCTCTCGGCTGTGGACCTGATCGGCTCACACGGGCAGACAATCTGGCATTCGCCTGCGCCAGCCAGCTTCTGGGGGGTCGACTGCAGGGGCAGCCTGCAGCTAGGCGACGGTGCGGTGATCGCGGAGCGGACGGGCGTGCCGGTGATAAGCGACTTCCGGGCAGCGGATCTAGCGGCCGGCGGGCAGGGAGCGCCGCTTGTCGCCTTCGCCGACGAGGTGCTGTTCGGTCAAGCCGGTCAGGCTACAGGCGTTCTCAACATAGGCGGCATCGCCAACATCACCGTAATCAACCGCGGCGGCGAGGCGGTGCTGGCCTTCGATACCGGCCCCGGCAACATGCTGATAGACAGGGCGGCGCACGAGCTTTTCGGTTGCCCGTTCGACGCCGGCGGCTCCCTGGCGGCAAGCGGGCAGGTTGACAGCCAGTGGCTCGACGAGCTGCTCCAGCATGGCTACTTTAGCCGGCGGCCGCCAAAGACAACCGGCCGCGAGGAGTTCGGCCAGCACTATGCCGACGAGCTGCTGCGCCGGGCGCGCGGCCGAGGGCTCTCCGCCCAAGACACAATCGCCACCCTGACGGCGCTGACCGCCGCCTGCGTGGCGGGCAGCTACAGCGATTTCATCGAGCAGGAGACCCAGCTGGAACGCCTCATCCTCGGCGGCGGCGGGGCCGACAACAAAACGCTGGTGCGGATGATCGAGAGTCTCTGGCCGCACAAGATAACGGTGCTGCGCCACGAGGACTCGGGTTTCTCCAGCAAGTTCAAGGAGGCGCTTCTGTTTGCGCTCCTGGCCTACACGACCTACTTCCGGATTCCCAACAACGTGCCCCGCTGCACGGGGGCGCGCCGGCGGGTGTGTCTGGGCAAGCTTTCGCTTGCTTCTCACCGCTCCTAAGATTAGATTCTCGCGGAAAGCCACTGGCAATCCGGCTGAGCAGGTATGATGGTCAATGATAGTGTGCGGCAGGTGGGAAACCGTGCCAGGCACTTGCCCGTTATCTATCGTGTCGTTAGCTCTTGAGGAGACCTGAACTTATGAAACATCTGCTCATAAGCTCGGTTGGACTCTTGCTTGCCTTGCTCGTCTGCCTGCCTGCCAACGCGCAGTTCGGCAGCGACGCATTCTCGGCCGGTGACGCGGGACAGCAATCGCGCAGCAACCCGATTACCGGCAGTCAGACCAACACAGTCATGACCGGACAGTCGCCGATGTTGCAGGGCGCGACCAATGGAACCATTGGTCCGCAAGCAGGCGACGCCACGGTTGTTCAGGGGGTCAACACGGCCGGAACGGTGCGTGTCAACAACCTGGCCAACCTGGAGGCGTTGCTCAACATCATCGCCAACGGCATGGAGATCCTCGGCATCGCCTGGGGTGGCCCGACGATGATCATGGGCTTCATGCACATGGCTGCGGGAACGCAAGATGCGATGAAACGGGTGCTCTTCGGGGCCGCCGGCGTGACCGGGGGTCTGGCAACGCCTGGTGCCATTAACTGGCTGGTGGCGTCTGCCCGGGATGCGAACCTGTTCAGCTAGCAAGCAACGTCTGAACCAAGCGCAAATCGAGTGGGGGCGGGCTCAGTCATGGCTCGCCCCATCCGATTTGATCGTCGCGGGCGAATCCGGCGTATAAATCCGCCGCACAGTCGGTCGCCGGCGAGTGGGCATCCATCGGCAGAGGGCCCAGCTTCTGGCACACCGCGCGCAGGCCGATGAACTTCTCCACCGCTCTTTCATTGACAGGATGATCCATGTACAGCTCCAGCACGCGTCCCTTGTCGTGGGCGGACAGTTGCACAGGCGGCTCCTCCACGTTCATGCAGTAGTACACGTTGTCCGAGCGATTGGCAAGGTGCTTCATGATCCCCACGGCATGCCCGATCTCGTGAAGGACGACCGCGCGCAAGAGCCGCGAGTCTATGGTCCGCATCGAGCCGCCCTGATAGGCAAATACATCGATCTCTGCCCGCACCGCGTGCATCCGGTGATGGCTGTCCGAGCACAGAAAGAGGGTCGTGTTGCCGCCATCCGGTAAGGTCGGTGCGCCGCGCGGGGCCGTCTTCGATCCCTCATATTCGGCGTACCGCTTCTCCGGCTCATTCCACCGGCATATTATGTTCGCCTGCTTCGGGTCGGCCGTATCCACAAAGTCCAGCTTGCCGCCCATGGCGCGAACCCAGGGGTACAGCCCCTCATGAAACTCGTTGCGCAGCCGATCGTCATAGCCCGCTGCACCTGAATCGGGGAAACAGACCTTGAGCGGCCCCTTCCTGGCGTCCCAGGCGATGTCCGGCCCCTTTTCCAGACGGAACCTCTCGAGTGCATGCCGGCCCTCAATTGCGTTTCGCTCCTCCCATGCCCTCTCGAAGCAGAACCAGAGCGGGGCGACCCTCAGGTATCTGGTCAGCCAGATGCACAGCTCGAGATCTCTTTTATCTGCCCGGCGATAGATCGAGGCAATCTCCTGGAGCACCGCCGGGTTATCCCTGCAGCGGGCGTAAATCCACTCGAACTGCCTCCACGCTTCATCCCAGCTCTTGCGCAGGCATGCCGCCTTGCCAAGGTACAGGTGATGCCTAAACGGGTTCTTCTCCAGGGCGGCCGCGCGTCGATAGAGCTCGGGCAGCACTGACGCTGCCGGCTGCTCCGACCAGATTTCGGCCACGACAACAGCGGTCGACCTTCTCCTTTTGCCAGCGCAAGAATCTTCTGCAGCGAGCCAGCGTCATCTCCGGCCAGCGGCCCGGCCGGCCGCTCGATTCTCACAGCCCGCGGGGCGTTGAGCTCGCGCATGGCCTGGTTGACTTTCCAGGGCGAAGCAAGCGATCGAAAGAAGACGATCTTGATGGTCCCCTCATCGCGGCCGCCGGCGTGCGGCCAGGGCATCCCGCAGGCCGTGCACCAGGCGCGCGGGATTGCGGTATTAACACCGCCGACCACCGTGGAGTCGCCCGCCTGCGGGCCGATTGTTCCGTTGGTCGCCCCCACCAGCAGAGCGCGGCCATGGACCGGACTGCGGCCCGCGCGAGCGATCGGAAAGCGCAAGCTTGTTTCCGCCTGATCGGCGGCAAACGGATCGGTTTGCCAGCAAGCACTCTCGCCCCGCGGTTCCGGTACCGCGAACGGATCGGCCTCCGGATTTCCGCGGCCGCCCGCATTACCCGGAGCCGAGGCCCTGAGCGACGAGTTTGCCGGCCGGCGGGACGGGCACTCGACATAGAAGTCCCGGAAAGAGAGCCTCAGGCAGCGTGACGCGGCCCCGGCGTCCCCTGCCAGGGGCGCGCCGCCGCCAAACTGCGCTGCCGCCGGATGAGCCGGCCCGAGCGCGGCGGCGATGGTGACGGCGATGCCGCCGAGCCGGGAGGCTGCCCGGACAGGCAGAGAAGGTTGGTATGTCATTCTGGTGATTTTCACGGCCCACCCGAGCCGCATGTTGTCAACAATAGTGAGCGGCGCCGATTTTGACCATGGGGAAATTAGGGTATTGTTGATGTAGGTTTATTCTGGGTTCGCCTCCCCATGCAAGAGCTTCACATTCCCGAAGGGATCAACTACGAGTGCACCGGCTGCGGCAAATGCTGCACCGGCTGGACGGTGCCGATGACGCCGCAAGACCACAAGAGGATCTCGGCCGTCGACTGGGGCGCGGAGTCGGAGAGATACGCGGGCAGGAAGCTCTTCCGGCTGCTCAAAGACTACGAGAAGGCCGGCACGCCTTACTCGCACGCCATCTGCCCGGGCGACGACGGCTTCTGCCCGTTCCTGGTGGACAATCTCTGCTACATCCACGGGCAGTACGGCGGCGCCTTCAAGCCGTCCATGTGCCAGCTTTTCCCCTACTGTTTCAACGAGACCCCGTCGGGCGTCTACGCCACGGTCTCTTTTGTGAGCATGGGGGTCGTCTACAACTCCGGCAAAGCGCTCGCCGAGCAGAAGGAGCTGCTCGAGCAGAAACTCGAGCTTTTCCGCCGGATGTACCCCGGGCACCATCCCAACTGGTCCCGGCTGCAGCTGGCCGTCGGGCGCCCGATGAGCTGGGACCAGTATCTCGAGCACGAGAAACAGCTGCTCGCGTTCCTCAACGACCGGACGTTGCCGATCGAGGAGCGCATGCTCAAGGGATCCCAGTATCTGGTATCGCAGCTGGGCGCACCACAGGCGGTGCAGCTCGGGCCGGAGGCTGCCGCCCTGAACAAGCTGGACCGGCACCTCCTGACCGCCCTGCACCGGATGTATTTCCCCGCCAGGCCGCTCGGCAAGGGCGAATGCGATTTCAACATCTGGCGCTTTGCCTACCAGTTCCTGTACCAGGGCGCCCGGATCGCTTTCCCCGACCGTTCCTTCACCTTCGAGGAGCTGCACGGATTCCCATGGCCGTCCGGCGACGCGGATATAGAAGATCTCCTTTACCGGTACTTTTTCTCGCGCATCTTCGGCAAGCTGTACTTCGGGGCGGGCTTCGGCCAGCTCAGCCTGCTCACCGGGTTCCATCACCTTATCCTTACCCTTGCCCTTATCAAGCTGCAGGCCAAGGCCTGGGCAAAATCGAGAGGGGCTCCGCGGGTGAGCATGGTCGACATGGTGGCGACCATACGCGAGCTGGAGAAACGGCTGGGCGAGTCCAGGCTGGGCGGCTGGGAGGCGGGTGCCTGGGAGCTTTTCCTGCAGAGCCCGATGAGGGCGCGCCGGCTGCTCGCTTACGCCTGATCCGGAGCGGCGGCGCCCATAAGTAAGGAAGGGCGGCGCGGCCTTGGCCGGCAAATTTTTAGTTGACAATCCCTCCCGCCTGGTGTAAATTCTGCTCACGATTTCAAGGGGGCGCACTTGACGCGTTCCAGGTTTCTTTCTTACTACGACAATAGAAAACACATAGCAGGAGGTCTGCATGAACAGGTTTTCGAAAATTACTATGGCCGCTCTGGGCGCCTCTTTCGCAGCCGCTCTCGCCCTGGGAGCACCGGCAAACGCCCAGTTCGGCAGCGACGCTTTTTCAGCGGGTGACGCCGGCACGCAGTCGCGCAGCAACCCGATCACGGGCAGTCAGACCAACACGGTCATGACCGGCCAGTCTCCTATGCTTCAGGGCGCCACCAACGGCACCATCGGCCCGCAAGCCGGTGATGCCACCGTGGTCCAGGGCGTCAACACAGCCGGCACGGTCCGTGTCAACAACCTGGCTAACCTGGAAGCCTTACTCAACATCATCGCCAACGGCATGGAAATCCTCGGTATCGCATGGGGTGGTCCGACGATGATCATGGGCTTCATGCACATGGCCGCTGGCACACAAGATGCCATGAAGCGCGTTCTTTTCGGTGCAGCCGGTGTCACCGGCGGTCTGGCAACCCCCGGAGCCATCAACTGGCTCGTTGCCTCCGCTCGCGACGCCAACCTGTTCAGTTAAGGGCGGCGTTTCGATTTCTAGCAAAAGAGGGGGGCCTCGGCTCCCCTCTTTATTGCACGCTGAAGCGATGCTTAAAGTTTCTTGTCAAGCGCGCCATTCAATGTTTTTGTCACAAAAGCATGCTTCAATGTGACAGGTTTGGAAATTGGCACTTGGCCAATTTTGGTTCTCGGATCGTTTACTACAAATTCAGGCATTGGCCCAAGGAGGCACTCATGCGCGTTTCTTTTACTAATCTTTTGCACTCGATTACGGTGGCCGCCGCAGTCGTTGCCGGTCTCTCCTTCGCGGCGCCGGCATACGCCCAGTTCGGCAGCGACGCCTTCTCCGCCGGTGACGCCGGCACCCAGTCGCGCTCCAACCCGATTACCGGCAGCCAGACCAATACGGTCATGACCGGTCAGTCGCCGATGCTGCAGGGCGCCACCAACGGCACCATCGGACCGCAGGCCGGTGATGCCACCGTCGTGCAGGGCGTCAACACCGCCGGCACCGTGCGCGTGAACAACCTGGCCAACCTGGAAGCGCTGCTCAACATCATCGCCAACGGCATGGAGATCCTCGGCATCGCCTGGGGCGGGCCGACGATGATCATGGGCTTCATGCACATGGCCGCCGGCACCCAGGACGCCATGAAGCGCGTTATGTTCGGGGCCGCGGGCGTGACCGGCGGTCTGGCAACACCGGGCGCCATCAACTGGCTGGTTGCCTCCGCCCGCGACGCCAACCTGTTCAGCTAACGGCAGGCTCGCCAGGCAAAATCCATCAGGAGGGGAGTTTCGGCTCCCCTCTTTTTTCATATTTGGATAAAATCAGAGTTCCAGGGACAGGGGAGGCGGGATCGTGGCAATTGACTCCTACCCGGCGGTTGCCTTAATGACGATTTTAACGTCGGTGCTGGCTGCCGCCGGGCTGCTTGTTGCTCGCCGGATGATGGGGGTGGAGAGGCTGAAGCACTACCACGAGGTAGGGGGAAGCCTCCTGCAGATTGTGGCGACCATGTACGCGGTGCTGCTGGGGCTCATCGTCGTGGACGCGATGACCAAGTTTCAAACCGCGCGCAACATAACCGAGCAGGAAGCGAACGCGCTGGCAGACGTCTTTCTGCTTGCCGAGCACCTGCCCGCCGCCGAAAAGAGCCACGTCCAGAAACTTTGTCTCGACTATACGAATGATGTGATCAACCACGAGTGGAAGGCAATGGATGACGCCACGGTCAGCCCCGCCGCTCAAAGGGCCGCTGTATCGCTCATGAAAACGATCATGAGTTTCGAGCCGAAAACGCAAAGCGAGCAGGGCATCTATCCGCTGGCCGTGCAGGAGGTCTGCCAGATCTGGGACGCCAGGCGCGCTCGTCTTAACTTCTCCAGCTACGGGTTGCCGGCCATCGAGTGGGTTGCCCTCATCGCAGGCGGCATCGTCACGGTGGTCTTTACCTACTTCTTCGCCATCGAGAACTGGAAGGTGCAGATGTCCATGACGGTGATGGTGACCCTCATCATCTCACTCAATCTCTACCTGGTCGTTCTCTTCGGCTACCCGTTCTCGGGCGACCTGAGGGTCTGGCCGGACGCCTTCCGGGTGGACAAGTCCATGTTCGCCGGCGAGCTGGGCATGGCCGCCGATTCACCCGCCCCGATCCGCTAGTCACCCCACTCAGGCAGAAAATTGAAAAGCGAGGCTGCGGATTCCGAGGAGGAATCCGCAGCCTCGCGCAGCCCTTATAAAATGTAATCCAGACAACAAAACCATGCTTGACTTCGAGCCGCGCTTCCTGTAACGTATGCGGACGGTTGGCACCTTCGCCCGACCTTTTTTGGAAACACTTACTACACAATCAGGCGTTGACCCCAGGAGGTTCTCATGCGCATCTCTGTTAGCAGTCTTTTGTCGCAAATGGCTATGGCAGCCGCCGTCGTCGCCGGTATCACCCTGGCGTCTCCGGCGTATGCCCAGTTCGGATCGGATGCCTTCTCGGCCGGCGACGCCGGTACCCAATCGCGCTCCAACCCGATAACCGGCAGCCAGACCAACACCGTCATGACCGGACAGTCGCCGATGCTGCAGGGCGCCACCAACGGTACCATCGGTCCCCAGGCCGGTGACGCGACCGTCGTCCAGGGCGTCAACACCGCCGGCACCGTGCGCGTGAACAACCTGGCCAACCTCGAAGCATTGCTCAACATCATCGCCAACGGCATGGAAATCCTGGGCATCGCCTGGGGCGGACCGACCATGATCATGGGCTTCATGCACATGGCCGCCGGCACGCAGGACGCGATGAAGCGTGTACTTTTCGGAGCTGCAGGTGTAACCGGCGGCCTGGCAACACCCGGTGCCATCAACTGGCTCGTTGCCTCCGCCCGCGACGCCAACCTGTTCAGCTAACACAACGGTTTTCCCCCGCCAACGCCAGCCAGAGACCTCCCGCAAGGGGGGTTTTTGGTCTTTTCGTGGATAATGATTGCAATTGATTCCTGGCCAGGGAACCTCCACCGTGCTGTCCGCCGAGCAACTGGAAAGATACCGCCGGCAGATGGAGCTGCCCGGACTGGGGGCGGCTGCCCAGGAGAAGCTTCTGGCGTCCCGCGTGCTGGTGCTGGGGCTGGCCGGCACCGGCTCGGCCGCCGCTCGCTATCTGGCCGGCGCCGGCATCGGCACGCTGGGGATTCTCGATTGCCTTTCGGTGAGCGTCGGCGAGCTGCACGCCGAGATCCTGTCTACCGCGGCCGACCAGGGCGCAAAGCGGACCGCGGCCGCCGAGCGACACCTGGGACAGCTCAACGGCGACGTGCGGATAGTCTGCCACGAGGAAGCGCTCACCGCCCACAACGCCGAAGAGCTGTTCCGGCAATATGATTTGATCATCGACGGACTCGACGACTGGCAGGGAAAGCTGGTGGCCAGCGACGCCTGCATGCTGGTCGGCAAGCCGCTCATCCACGCGGGCGTCAGCAAGTACCGCTTCCAGGTGTTCACCATGGTTCCCGGACGCTCCGCTTGCCTGCGCTGCGTTTTCCATCAGATCGGCATGGAGGATCTGTCGAGACCGGATGCCCCCGCCGGACTGCACGGGCCGGCCGTGGGCATGGCCGGTGCCCTGCAGGCGTCGGAGGCCATTCACCTTCTGGCGCGGCTGGGGATAACCGGCGCCGACGAGCTCATCCAGTTCGACTGCCTGAGGCGCGAGTTCGACTGCGTGCGGGAGTTGAAGCCGCGCCCCGATTGTCCGGACTGCTCGATCCGCTAGATTCGATCGTCTGCGCGATTGTGGTATCGCCGATGGTGCCAGCGCGCTTACCATCTGTCTGAGCGAGCAGACAGGCGAGGCGCAGGTGAACAAGCCGGGTAGATCTATAATTGACCGAGCCGGACCGCCCGCGGAGGCGTATATCCATGACAAATACATCTTCCAAGATCAAGCTTGAGGATGCCGTCTTCGTAGGCTTCGACACCGAAACCACCGGGCTTTCGCCGGTTGCCCACCGTCTGGTCGAGCTGTCGGCGGTGAAATTTCAGCTGGACGGCTCGGTCATCTCCACCTTTTCCCAGCTCATCGATCCGGAATGCCCGATTGCGCCGGAGGCAACTGCCGTGCACGGCATCACCGACCGGATGGTTCAGGGCATGCCTACTTACCGGGAGGCAATCCCCGCCTTCCTGGAATGGCTGAAAGGGGAAAATGTCGTTCTCGTCGCCCACAACGCCTCATTCGATCTTGGTTTCCTGGAGGTGGCCTTCGCCAAGATGCACCAGCCGGCCCCCGGCTATCCGGTCGTGGACACGCTCGCTTTGAGCCGCCTGCTGGTAACGGACACGCCCAATCATCAGCTTCGGACCCTGGTCGAGCACCTGGGGCTGGAAAGCGGCGGCTTCCACCGCGCCCTGGCCGACAGCTTTCACGTTAAGGATCTGCTGGCGCGCCTGCTCGTCATGATGCCGGAGTGGCGCACCCTGGCCGATCTTGCCGGGGCATGCCAGATCCTCAATTTCACCGATCTGCGCCAGGAGGGGTTCAAGCAGATGGAAGCGATGCCGCCTGGATTTGACTCCATCCGCGGGGCGATCAGCGCCGAGCAGCCGATCTCGCTTGTATACAACAACGGACACTCGGCGGAGAGGATCGTAACACCACATTCGGTGCACAGCTGGCGCGGCAATCTTTATCTGAGCGGCTTTTGCCATACGGTGCAGGCGGAGAGGACCTTCCGCCTGGACAAGATAGTAAGATTTCATCTCCTGGAGCAATAAGCCTGGGCTCGGACCCGCGAAGGACGCCGGGCGCCGTGCCCGGCGCGCCTGATCTCAATTAGACAATTGGCGCCCGTGATGTTAGATTAGTCTTGGCACTTTTCCTCATGGCAAGCATCCGGATGAAGGCAAACCGAAACGCAGCCCAGTCTGCGGCAGTCGCGATAACCCTGGCCCTGATTGTCGGCCGGCATTGCGACGCTTTCAGCCTCTTCGGGGCAAAAAGCCAGGCGAAATCGCCCGCCGAGACCACGCAGGGCTCGACCGGCGCCCGGGAGCTGTCCCCGGAAGACGTGCGGGCCGTGGAAAAGCACATGAAGCTGGGCGATGCCTACTTCGAGCGCAAGGATTACACAAATGCGCTCATCGAATATCAGTACGTCATAAAGCTGGATCCGCGCAATTACAAAGCTCACTTTATGCTCGGCAAGGTCCTCGTGGCCATGGTCGATTATCAGGAGGCTCTCAAAGAGTTCCAGATTGTCGCCGAGCTGCGCCCGCGCAGTAGCGACAGCCACTTCATGCTCGCCGAGGTCCAGCGCTTGCAAGGGCACTACAAGGAGGCGATCCAGCAATACCGCCAGAGCCTGAAGCTCGACTCGCGCAATGCCCTGGCCCACGCCTACCTGGCCGAGTGCTATCGAATGCGGGAAGGTTACCGCCCGGCCATCGCCCATCTGAAAAAGGCGATAGCCATCGATCCGAAGCTCGTGGTACCGCATATGATACTGGGTCAGTGCTACGTGTCCGATCGCCAGCCCAATCGCGGGCTGGAGCAACTGAGAAAAGCCATCGAGCTGGCGCCGGATGATGCCGTGACGCACACCCGCTACGCTCAGGCCCTGGGAAAGCTGGGCAAGTGGAACGACGCTCTGCCGCAGTTCGTCCGGGCCGTCGACCTCGATCCCAGGTACCCCGACGCGCACGTCGGCCTTTCCTGGGCGCTGGCCCATACCGGCCGGCTGGACGAGGCGCTCAAGGAAGCTCGGCAGGCCGTGGCGCTGGCCCCCAACAGCCCGGACGCTCAGGCCAACCTGGCCTGGATCTACCAGCAGAAGGGCGACCACCAGGCTGCCGTCACCCACTACAAGCTGGCCCTCAAGATCGATCCCAGGAATCCCCAGCTGCACAGGGCGCTGGGACTGGCGCTGTCGGACAACGGCGACCTCAACGGGGCGATCGCCGAGCTTCTGGTCACCAGCCGCATGCTGCCCAACGACTACGAGGTGCGGCTCGGCCTGCAGTCGCTCATGCAACGGCGCCCTCAGAACTGAGATTATTTCTTGCTGCTGCCCGGCTTGACCAGCGGCTGACCCTGCCTGCACCAGGGACAAGCGGCGGGCTCGTACGACTCGAGCTGGAGCGTGACAAGCGAGAAGAAGGGGATGCCGAAGTCGACCGCCCCGCCGCTGCGGTCGACAATCGCCCCGACCGCCATCGGCTCGCCGCCCAGCTGGCGGACGAGATCGACTACCTTGCGCGCCGAGCCACCGGTGGTGGTGACATCCTCGACCACCAGCACCGGCTCGCCGCGGGCAATCTCGATCCCGCGCCGGATCTGGAACTCGTTGCCGCCGTCCGCCCTTTCGGCGAAAATCGCCCTCACCGGCCGCTCCGGCAGCGCGTCGTCGAGGGCCATGGCCACGAGCAGCTCCCAGTGCACCGCTCCGAGCGCCGGCCCGACCACCGCGGCCGGCTTCAGCTCCGCCTGCAGGATCCGACGCACGAGCTCGCGAGCCAGCGTAAGCCCGTGTCTCGGGTATTGCAGCACCTTCTGGCACTGCAGGTACTCTTTGCTGTGCAGCCCGCTGGACAGGAGAAAATGGCCGGTCTGCCAGGCACCGGCCTCGCGCAAGATCTCGCTTATTCTTTCGCTTGTCTTCACCACGATTGACAAAAATGCGCAGGGCGGGCGGCACGAGCCCGGAGCGCTTATGATATTAGCATCCGCCGGATCTGCTATATTCTCCTGACATGAAGCCCATTATCGGAATCACCCTTGACATCGAACCGGGACCCCCTGCCGCTGCGCGCGTGCAAACCGCTTACTACGAGGCGATCTGCCGCACGGGCGGCATCCCGGTCCTTATCCCGCCGCTGCCGGACCACGATCTTCACCCGCTCCTCGAGCGCGTCGACGGGCTGGTTCTCATCGGCGGCAACGACTACTCGCCGTCGCTTTATGGCGAGCAGCCTCATCAGGCGGTAATCCCCATTGATCCGCGCCGCGAGGAGTTCGACCTGCGCCTGTCCACTTACGCCATAAACCAGACCCGCCTGCCGATTCTCGGCATCTGCGGCGGCCTGCAGATCCTGAACATCAGCCTGGGCGGCTCGCTGTTCCAGGACATACCGAGCCAGCTGCCCGGCTCCACGGTCAAGCACAGCAAGGAAAACGGCTGGCTTGAAGGCTTTCAGAAGCATCACGTGACGATCGATCCGGCCAGCCAGCTGTCGCGGATCTACGGGGTCGCGGCGATCGACGTCGCCAGCTCCCACCATCAGGCGGTCAAGGAGCTGGGCGCCGGGCTGGTGGCCTCCAGCCACGCCGAAGACGGGGTGATCGAGTCGGTCGAGCTGCCGGGGCGGGGCTTCACCGTAGGTGTCCAGTGGCATCCGGAGCGGGACTTCCAGACCAACCGCCGCCTCTTCGAGCAGTTCGTGGCCGCCGCAGCAGCCAGCAAGCAAGCAGGATTGTGCAGGTGATGGCGGAAAGCCCCTCCGGTCGCAAGGTGCTGGTCACCGGCGGCGCCGGCTTTATCGGCAGCCACCTTGTCGACCGGCTCCTGGAACGCGGCGACCAGGTCGTCGTCCTCGACAATTTCAACGACTTCTACGATCCGCAGGTCAAGCGGCACAACATCAAGGAGCAGACCGGGCACCCCGCCTACCGGCTTGTCGAAGGCGACATCCGCGACGACCGGGCGCTGTCCCGGACGGTCGCCCTGGGACCGTTCGATGTCGTGGTTCACCTGGCGGCCATGGCCGGCGTCCGCCCGTCGATCACGCAGCCGGCGCTTTACATGGACGTGAACGTGCTGGGGACGCAGAAGCTGCTTGCCGCTCTTCTCGGCTCCGGCTGGACCGGTCGCTTCGTCTTCGGCTCCTCCAGCTCCGTCTACGGCAACCGCTCCGGCGAGTCTTTCCTGGAGACCGATCGCGTCGATCAGCCGCTTTCTCCTTACGCGGCCTCCAAGGCGGCCGGAGAGCTGCTTTGCTACAGCATTCATCACACCAGCGGCATCCCCGTGGTATGCCTGCGCTTTTTCACGGTCTTCGGGCCCAGGCAACGCCCCGACCTGGCCATCCACAAGTTCTGCCGCCGGATCGACGAGGGGCTGCCGGTGGAGATCTTCGGCGACGGCACGAGCAAGCGGGATTACACTTTCGTCAGTGATATCGTATCCGGTATCGAGCGCTCGATGACCTGCGACCTGTCCGGCTTCGAGATCGTCAACCTCGGGCGCTCGAAACCGGTCGTGCTCATGGAGATGATCCGCAGCCTGGAGTCCGCGCTGGGCAAGAAAGCCAACCTGGTTCACCAGCCTGTCCAGATCGGCGACATGCCTTACACCTACGCCAGCATAGAGAAGGCTCGCCGGCTCCTGGGATACGAGCCCTCAACGGACTTCGACGAAGGGGTCAGGCAATTCGTGGACTGGTATGCAGGCTGCCGGCAGCCGGTTTCGCCCTGACAAACGAGCCGCTGACCCCGCGCGGGCAAAAGGCGTCCTCACCTGCCGGCGGGCTTCTCGCCCGGCGTCACCCCGGGCAGGAGAATCGAGCTGCCGTGCGGAACATAGATCACCTCGGCGTTCGGGTTGAGCTTGCGGATCGCCTCCAGGCGCACGTACTCCGGCGAGCCGGACAGGGCCTTGTTCGTCTGCATGATCTTATAGGCCTCGGCATCGGCCATGGTCTTTGTGATCTCGGCTTCCACCTTGGCCTTTAGCAGCTCGTTCCGCTTCGCCTCCGCCTGCTGCAGGGCAACCTGCTTGAGCTCGACCGCCGACTGGTATTCGTGCGAGAACTTGAGGTTGGTGAGCGTGATCAGCTCCATGTCGATGTGCCGCTCGCCAAGTTTGTGCGAAACATAGTCACGTATCTGCCCGCTCACCTGCTCCCTGTTGGCCAGCAGCTGATCGACCGGGTGCTTGGCCACCTCGGCCTTCAAAGCCTCCCGCACGACCGGCGTGACGATCTTCTCCGGATAATCGAAGCCGACCTCCTGATAGAGCAAGGAGAGCTCCGGGACGCGGGGATGGAAGTTGACGGTGACGTCCGTGTGCACCACCTGTTGATCGGAGCTGATCGCCTCCTCGCCCTGGAAAGACATGCTCTGGGTGCGGCAGTCGTGCATGGCCACCGTCTGCACCACCGGCACTATGAAGTGAAAACCGGTCGGCAGCACATTGCGCTCCACCCCGGAAAGCCGGTTGAAGACGACGCCGGCGTAGCCGGGCGGAACGATGATCGCGCAGGAGGTGAAAAACCAGAGCAATCCGAAGACGGTAGCCGCCAGCAAGCCGCCGCCCCGGGCAGCAGCGTTCTTGGCGACGGAGAAGGCGCAGAGCCCGGCCAACGCGATGAGCAAAAAGATGAAGTCCATATTTCCCCGGTGACTAGCTGTCCTGCTTTTGCCCTGTCTGGGAGGTGCCGGCCTTGCCGCCTTCGAGCAGCTTGACCGTAAAATCGGTCGTCTCTTGAATTGAGACCACCTGCCTTCTCAGATCCGCCAGATCCTGCTCGAGCGCCTCGATCCGCTTGTCGAGCCGGGTGCCCTCGCCGCCGGACATGCCCCTGTTTTGAGCCTTCACCCGCTCGGCGTAGGCCTCGGCGAGCGGCCTGCCCATGGTGATGATGCCGACCACCACGGCGATGCACATCCAGAACGCGACTTCGACAGCTATCACGGCGCCCCTCCGGCGCTCAAGAGTATAGCAATAAAGAACTTCGCTCCCCCAAACTTGACACCGCCGGAGCAACAACAGGATAATCACGGTTGCGCGGCACGGTAGCTCAGATGGTTAGAGCACGCGACTCATAACCGCGTTGTCGGCAGTTCGATTCTGCCCCGTGCCAAATTTTTTGCCGCCGCAAAGACGAAAAGCAAGGCGCCTCGCCGTGCCGCTGGAACCCGACGGCCTCTAATAGGCGCCGTGCCTGCTAATAAGGAACCCGCTGCCGCTCCACGTCGCCGAAGTGGAAGTTGCGGTATTCGGCCTGCTCGGCCGTTTTGATGCCGGCCGTCTGCACCACCACCTGGCGGCGCGAACCGGTCGGATAACGGAGGATGCTGCTTCCCTGCAGCGCGTCTATGGCGTCGAGGACGGCACGATCGTAAGCAGGATAGCCGGAGGAGTGGAGGAGCTTGATGTGGCTTATCCGGCGGTCCGGCGTCACTTGGCAGCTGAACCAGGCCGTCGTCCCCAGCGGGAAGCGGTTGACCATCGCCTGGCGGGCCGGATCCCAGCGCAAGCCTTGCTCGGGATTGTTGAGCGACTCCTGCATGCCGGATTGTATCGCGTGCAGAAAGCGATTGCGCCAGCGGTCCCACTCGATCATCAGCTCCTGGTCGGCGGCGTCGGGATCCGAGACCCCCTCCACATCACCTTCCAGGCTGGCCCCCTGCTTGGTGGCCGTTCCGTGCAACATGCCGGTCTTCGAGTCCGGTTTGCCGTTTTCCGCGCCACCCAGAGCTTCCGCGCGCCCGCCCAGCGTCCCCGGCCGATCGGTGTCGTCCTGTCCTTTCAGCTCGTCTGGATAGCGGCCCGCTTTCTGCCCTCCCGCTTTCGAGCGCAACACCGGCACCGGCATCGGCTCCACCGGCCCGGGCGTGGTGGCCGTCGAGGGCAGCACATCCGCCTGCTCAACCTCCCCCTTAAGCTTGGCCTCCCCGGCCAGCCCCGGCAGATTGCCGGAAGCGAGCAGAAGCGCGCACAAAAGCCCAAAGGCGTTGTAGGCGGTCAAAACGTGAAATCCCCCGAGAGCACCGGCTTTGTTTATGTTACAGCCTGGTAGGATACCCATAGCCATCCTATTCACAGTTTGGCACAAAACCCCCGTTACGACACTTGGCGATGAGCAGAGACACCAGGCGTGGAGCCGCAAAGAGCCGCGCAGGCGGGCAGCCCGGCTCCGGGGCGCCGCCGGCCGGCGGCCGCTCGCCTTTCGTCGAGCAGGTGGCCGACGGGCTGGCCGCCGCGCTGGCGGCAGCGCCCGCAACCGGGGCGGAAGCGCCATCAGGCGGCAAGGCGGTGGTCCGGCTCATGGTGGCATTCTCGGGCGGCCCGGATTCAACCGCGCTTCTGGGCGCGCTGCTGGCCCTGCGCCGCGGCGACGGCGCCCGGTCGTACGAGATCTGCGCATGCCACGTCAACCATCACCTGCGCGGCGAAGAATCCGACCGCGACGAACGGTTCTGCCAGGATCTCGCCGCGCGCTGGTCGGTGCCGCTGGTCGTTCAGCACATGGGGATGGGACTGGCTGGAGCGGCTTTTTCGGAAGCGGAGGCCCGCGACCGCCGTTACGCGCTTTTGTCCGCGGCCGCCCGGGAGCTTGGCGCCGCCTTCGTGCTGGCGGCGCACACGCTCGACGACCAGGCCGAGACCCTCCTGTTTCGCCTGCTGCGGGGCACAGGCCCGACCGGTCTGGTCGGCATGGCGCCGTGCCGCCGCCTGAGCGACGGCACGGCGCTCATTCGCCCGCTGCTGGCGATCACGCGGGCCGAATGTCTCGCCTTCCTGGAAGAGCTGCAACAGGTGGCCGTGCACGACTCCAGCAACGACAACCCCGACTACGCTCGCAACTACATTCGCGCCCGGCTCATCCCGTCGATCCGGGAGCGGTTTCCAGGCTTCGAGGGGCGCTTGAACCAGCTGCGGCAGCTCGTCGCCGCCGACGAGGCGCTGCTCGCCGGGCTGACCGGGGCGGCGCTCGCCGAGCTTGCCTCCGGCCCGGGCTGTGATGCCGAACGCTGGGATCTCCGCCGCTTCCTCTCCCTGCCCGAGGCGATAAGAGGGCGGGTGCTGGCCCGCTCTCTGGAGGCGCGGGCGGTGGCGGTCACCTTCGAGCGGGTCCAGCGCCTGCTTGATATCTGTAATGAGCCTCGCGGCGGCGCGCTCAGCCTGAACGGGGTCTGGGACCTGCGGGTGGAAGGCGGCAGCATCCTCTGGATCGACAAGAGCGTGCCGCCGGACTCGCCGCCGGCGCTGGAGGTGCAGGTGAGGATACCGGGCACGACGCCTGTCCTGGGCGTCGGTCGGGCGCTCAGGGTAAAGCGCTGGGAAACGGCGGAAAACAGCGCGCCGCCGCCCTTCCCCGATCAGCGCTCGCTGGAGGCCGTCGTCGACCTGTCGGCGGCCAGCCTGCCGCTCGTGGTGCGGAACAGACGGCCGGGCGACCGCTTCCGCCCCTTCGGCACGGGCAGGCAGGTGAAATTGAAAAAATTCCTGCATAATCACAAGGTGAAGGGCTGCTCCGAGGATGAATTTGCCCGGGCAGTCGTGCTGGCGGATCAGGAAGAGGTCCTCTGGGTGCCCGGCGTGGCGCTGTCCGACAAGCTGCGGGTGACCGGACGCCCGACCCACGGCCTGGCTTGGCTGGCGCTGGCCGGCGACGACGCTCAGCTGTGCTGATCCCGCGAAAGCCTCGCCAGACGGCGATTTCAGACACCCTTTTAGCATGATATAATCTGATGACGGACTTGATGGAGCTTTATTCAAGATGAGGAAGTACGGGACGACCGGCGCCGTTTTCTTTCTACTGCTGGTCCTGATTGTGTTTGTTTTCTCCTTGACCAGCCTCACCCACAAGGAGGAGCCGCTCAGCTACTCCAAGTTGCAGCAGATGATCCAGAAAGGTGACGGGCAGATACAGAAGGTCACGATCACCAACGGCGAGTCCGTCATCCAGGTCAAGCAGACCGGCTACGAGCACGACCGGTCGGTAATTGTTCCGTCCGAGGCCAAAGAGGATCTGGTCAAACAGCTCAACCAGGCGCATGTGCCGCTCGATGTGCGGGAGCCGGACAAGTCGAGCTTCTGGTTCAGCATGGTCAGCTCGTTTTTCCTGCCGATCCTGCTTCTGGTTGGCTTCCTGTTCATGTTCCGCAGCGCCCAGTCCGGCGGCAACCAGGCGATGAGCTTCGGGCGCAGCCGCGCCAAGCTCATGGTCGACAGCAAGGTGAAGGTGAGCTTTTCCGATGTGGCCGGAATTGACGAGGCCAAGCAGGAGCTGCAGGAGGTCGTGGACTTCCTCAAGAACCCGGAGAAATTCCAGGCGCTGGGAGCCCGCATTCCGCGGGGCGTTCTGCTTGTAGGCGCGCCGGGCACCGGCAAGACCCTCCTGGCCAAGGCGGTTGCCGGAGAAGCCGGGGTGCCGTTTTTCAGCATCTCGGGCTCCGACTTCGTGGAGATGTTCGTCGGTGTCGGCGCCTCAAGGGTGCGCGATCTTTTCGATCAGGCCAAGAAACATGCGCCGTGCATCGTCTTCGTCGACGAGATAGACGCGGTGGGCAGGCAGCGCGGCGCGGGGCTGGGCGGAGGTCACGACGAGCGGGAGCAGACGCTCAACCAGCTCCTGGTGGAGATGGACGGCTTCGAGGGCACCACCGGCATCATCGTCGTCGCCGCCACCAACCGCCCGGACATTCTCGACTCGGCCCTCTTGCGCCCGGGCAGGTTCGACCGCCAGGTCGTCCTCGACCGCCCCGACGTGCTGGGCCGCGAGCAGATCCTCTCGGTGCACGCCAAGGGCAAGCCGCTGGCCAAGGACGCCGACCTCAAGGTGCTCGCCCGCCGGACGCCGGGTTTCACGGGAGCGGATCTTTCCAACCTGATCAACGAGGCGGCCTTGATTGCCGCCCGCCGCGACAAGCGCGAGATCGAGATGCCGGACCTCGAGCAGGCGATCGACAAGGTGGTGGCCGGTCCGGAGAAAAAAACGCGCATCATCTCGGCCAAGGAGAAGGAGATGACGGCCTACCACGAGGTGGGGCACGCGCTCATGTGCAAGCTGCTTCCCAACGCCCACCCGCTCCACAAGGTGAGCATAATCCCCCGCGGCTTCGCCCTGGGGCTGACCATGTTCCTGCCGGAGGAGGACATCACCACGCAGACCCGATCCCAGCTTCTCGATCAGATAGGCGTCAGCCTGGGCGGGCGGGTAGCCGAAGAGATTGTTTACGGCGAGATCACGACCGGCGCCCACGACGACCTGGAGAAGTGCACGAAGCTGGCCCGGCGCATGGTGACGGAGTTCGGCATGAGCGATCGCCTGGGGCCGATGACCTTCGGCAAGCGCTACGACCATGTGTTCCTCGGCCGCGATTTCGGCCACGAGCGCGACTACGGCGAGCACGTGGCCACGCTCATCGACGAGGAAGTGAAACGCATCATCAACGAGCAGTACGAGATCGTGCGCAACCTGCAGCGCAAGCACCGGGCGCACATGGACGCGATCGTCAAAGTTCTGCTCGAGAAAGAGACGCTGGACGTCAAAGAGGTGGAGGCGATCATGGCCGAGGTTGACCGCAAGCTGGCCGAAGGGTCGGGCGCGCCGCCGGAGGATTCCAGCGCCGGTTCGCCACCACCGGCGGAGACAACGGCCGATGCCGGCTATACCCTTTCCGTCAAGGAGAAGGTGGACCAGTCGAAGGACCCGCCGCAGGACCCGGACATCAAGCCCGAGTTCAAGCCCAAGTTCGCCTGAAGACCGGCTTCATCTCGAGCACGAGCCGCCCGGTTACTTTCTGTCGGGCGGCGGCTTCAGCTTGATCATGTCGGCGAAGGAGACGCCGAACGGGTTCTGGCTGGCGGCCCCCTGGATCAAGCCTGCGCCCGTGCTCAACGAGCCGGCACCGATGCCGCCCAGCCCGCCGCCGAAGGCGCCGGCGTCCCGGAGCTGGTTCATGTGCATGCGGATCTGCGAGGCCATCTGCTCATCGGTCTCCAGCATCACCGCGTTTTGAAACTCGGCAAGGGCCCCCGAGATGTCGCCCGTCTTCTCCAGCATGAGGGCCAGCCCGTAGAGGGCGTTCTTGTCGTTGGGGTTCAACTGCTTGGCCTTGTCGTAGGCCTCGCGGGCGGCCGCGACGTTGCCCAGCTGAAACTGGGCGTTGCCGATCGAGGACCAGGCTTGAGCAAACCGCGGCTCCTGTCCCACGGCCTGGCGGTATTCTTCCAGCGCCTCCTTCCACCTGGCGTCAGCCGCCAGGATATCCCCTTTGGCGTTGTGGGCCTCGGGATTCTTCTCCTTCGACCTGATCGCCTCGTCGAACTCGTCAAGGCTGCCCTGCTTGTCCCCCTTCTTGAACTTGACCACGCCGAGTGTCAGGTGCGCCTCGGGAAATTTCTTCTGGTGCTTGAGCGCTTCCGTCACGTGCTGGTGCGCGCCCTCATAGTCACCCTTCTGCAGGAGCGTGAGACCGAGCGCGTGATGGGCCATGGCCGGGTTGGCGCCTGCTTCAATCGCCTGCTCGAGCGCCTTCTGCGCCCCATCGAGGTCGTTTTGCGCCCGCAGGAGGTTGCCCAGGACCATGAGCGTGTCCTTGTGGTTGGGCTTTATCTTGAGAACCGTTCTGCATTCCTCGATGGCCGAGGGGAAGTCTGACTTCTGAACGTAGAGGTTCAGCAAGCGCAGGTGCGGATCGACGAACTTCGGGTCGAGCTCGATCGCCTTTTTGTAGGCCCGCATCGCGCCCTCGGTGTTGCCGTTGAAAAACATCAGATCGCCGAGATCCATCTTGTGCCCGGCGCCGCCCCTGGCCTGTCCCGGGGGGACGACGGCCAGGGCGGTCGCGGCGGCGCAAACCAGGCTGAGCAGCCCGCGCCTGCCACCTGGCCTGGTCGGTGAGAATTGACCTTCGATGGACACCGGAGCCGCTCCCCTTCTACCTGTCGCCAACTGCCAGCACCAGCCGCGGCGCTCCCTGAGATCAAAGTAGCATAAATTACCGCCCGCGCGCAGCCAGCCGGACTCAGCGCGCCGCCTGCCCGTGGCGCCGCGCGGCCGCGCCTTTCAGCCGCCGCGACGCATTATTAAGTCATGGTTAGGTTTGCCGCGTATCCGGCCGCGGGCGCGGATGATACTCTTAGGGCTAAATACAGCGGAGCGCCGCTCCGCCTGAATTAGAGCTTGACATTGAACCTTTCTGGAGGGTCGAATGGTGGCCGTTACCCTAGAAAAAGACTTACTTTGCTCAGAATGGCTTGCCAAGCAGCCGAAGAAGCTGCTTATCGGCGGCAAGTGGGTGGACTCCGAGGCTGGCAAGACGTTCGAGACGCGCAACCCGGCCAACGATCAGGTTTTGGCCAGGGTTGCCGAGGGAAGCAAGGCTGACGTAGACATGGCCGTCAAAGCGGCCCGCAAGGCTTTCGAGGAAGGTCCCTGGCGCAAGATGGGCGCCGCCGAGCGCTCGCGCCTTATCTACAAGCTGGCCGATCTGATCGAGAAGCACGCCGACGAGTTCGCCCAGCTGGAGACGCTGGACAACGGCAAGCCGATCAAAGAGTCGCGCTACGTCGACGTGCCGCAGACGATCGAAACCTTCCGCTATTACGCGGGCTGGGTGACCAAGCTGGAAGGGGAGACGATAAACGTCAACAGCAACTTCTTCAACTACACCCTGCGCGAGCCGGTCGGCGTCGTAGGGCAGATCATCCCCTGGAACTTCCCGCTGCTCATGGCTGCCTGGAAGCTTGGTCCGGCGCTGGCCTGCGGCAACACGCTGGTTTTGAAGCCCGCCGAGCAGACCCCGCTCACGGCCCTGCGCCTGGGCGAGCTAATCTGCGAAGCCGGCTTCCCGGAAGGCGTGGTCAACATCGTCACCGGCTTCGGTCCCGATGCGGCCGGGCAGGCGCTTGCCGAGCACATGGACGTGGACAAGGTGGCCTTCACCGGTGAGGACAAGACCGGGCGCAAGATCATCGAGTACTCAGCCGGCAACTTGAAGCGCGTCTCGCTCGAGCTGGGCGGCAAGGCGCCCAATATCGTCTTTGCCGACGCGGACATCGACGCCGCCGTCAAAGGGGCGATCATGGGCATCTTCTTCAACCAGGGTCAGGTGTGCTGCGCCGGCTCCAGCCTCTTCCTCGAGAAGTCGATCCACGACCAGTTCCTGACCAAGCTCGAGGAGCGCGCCAGGAGCCTGCGCCAGGGTCCGGGTCTCGATGAGAAGACCCAGATCGGGCCGCAGGTGTCGAAGGAGCAGCTGGAGCGGATCCTCAACTACTGCAAGATCGCCGCCGGCGAAGGCGCCAAGCTGGTTTGCGGCGGCGAGCGTCCGGAAGGCGACCTGGCCAAGGGATATTTCGTCAAGCCGACCATCTTCGCCGGCGTCAAGAACGAGATGAGGATCGCCCAGGAAGAGGTCTTCGGACCGGTGCTGGCCGTCATCCCCTTCGCCTCCATGGAAGAGGTGGCCGAGCAGGCCAACAAGGTGACCTACGGGCTGTCGGGCGCCGTCTGGACGCGTGACATCAAGAAGGCGCACAAGCTGGCCAGCCACATCAAGGCGGGAACAATCTGGGTCAACTGCTTCAACGCCTTTGATCCGGCCGTTCCCTTCGGCGGCTACAAGATGAGCGGTTACGGGCGTGAGCTCGGTAAGCACTCGATCGAGCTCTATACTCAGATCAAGAGCGTCTGGGTTAACCTGGCCGATTAGCTTGGCTGGCCGCCTCACCGCCACAGCGACGCGTGACACCGCCTGGCCCCGGAGCCCGGCGGTGTCGCCCTTCCTGCTCGTCGCCTTTGCCCTCCAGCTTCTCCTTACGCCGCCCGGGCAAGCCCTCGAGCAGAGGATGGCCGTGCCGGTGTGGCACGAGCTTCCTTCACCGGAGTATGTCTGGCCGGGCGGCGGGGCAATCTACTACTCGTTCGACGCCGGCGGCACCACGGTGCATCTGATCGTGGTCGACCTGCAATGCAAGCTGTGGCGCCTGCGCCCGTCCGTCAATGCCGCGGGCGCCCCCGTGTCCGTCTCGGCGGAAAATGCCCGGGCCAGCGCTGCCACAAACGGCGGCTACTTCAACCTGAGCGACGGGCAGAGCACAAGCTACGTCGTGATCGACGGGAAAACGGCGGCCGATCCCAGCACCAACAAGGCGCTCGTCGACAACCCTAAATTGAGACCCTACATAAAGGATATCCTGGACCGCACCGAGCTGAGGATGCTTGCCGACAAAGAGGGCACCATCTCCCTGTCCATTGCGCCGCACTCGGCGCCGGTGCCGGCGGGGCTCAGGCTCGTGCACTCGATTCAGGGCGGCCCCCGGCTCCTGCCCTCGCTCACCAGTTGCGAGGAAGCCTTTGTGCGCCGCGAGCCGGACGGCACGGTAACCGACGGGGTGGGCGCCGGCCGGCGGGCGGCTCGCACCGCATTCGGTATCACTCCCGACGGCGCCTACGCCATGCTCCTGTGCGCCGCCGGGGCAAAGCAAGATCCAGAGTCCCAGGGGCTTACCCTCGCCGAGCTCGCCGACTTGATGCGCTCTCTCGGTTGCTCGGAGGCTCTCAATTTAGACGGCGGCTCCTCCACGACCATGTTCGTGCGCAGCTCCCGGACCGCCCGCTCTTCGCCGGCCGGTCCGCCGCCCGGCCGGGTGGTCTGCGGCAAGAACCCGGAGACCCACGTCAAATCCGTGCTCTTGCTGGAAAGCACGGGGGCAGCTAGGCAGCCGGGCGCCAGCACGCCCGCCCGCTAATCGGCCCTCTGTCGGGAGCGCCGGCGCTTGCTCCACTCCACGGCCTTCAGCCTGGCTATGCTCTTGGATATGGCCATCTCGGTCAGGTAGACATCGAGCTTGTCGGCCTTCTGGATCTTCTCGGCCTCGGCCTTCTCCTTGTCCTGATGCGCCCTGGCCTCGTCGACCTCCGTGTCCAGCTCGGCCAGGTCACTCAGGACCGTGACCTCGTTGTTGTTGACCTCCATGACACCGCCCATGACGGCAGCCGTCATCTCGTCGCGTCCGACCTTGTACCGCAATATGTCGATCGCCAGGGCCGTCAAAAGCGGCTCGTGCCCGGGCAGAATCGCCAGCTCGCCGTCGACCGCCCGCGCGACGACCTGATCGACCTCCTGATCGAGCACGATGCGCTCGGGCGTGAAAACCTTGAGAGTAAGCCTACCGGCCATCGCTTCGCCTCCTGGAGCTTGCCCTGCGTGTCGCCGCCTGCCCGGACGTCTTGCTGCCGCCACGGCCCGCTGCCGCCCTGCCCGATCGAACCTTTCCGCCGGCGGGGCCGCCACCGCCGGCGGCACCGGACCTGTTCTTTGTGTGATAGATCACCTTATCGACGATCCCGTAGGCCAGCGCGTCTTCGGCGGACATGTAGTGGTCGCGCTCGATGTCCTTGCGGATGCGATCCTGCCCCTGCCCGGTGCAGCGGGCGAGCATCTCTATCTGCGCGTTGCGGAAGCGCTGCCCCTGCGCCGCCTGGATCTCCAGGTTGGTGATGTCGCCGTCCGCTTCCCAGAGCGTCTGGTGGAACATCAAGGTGGCGAACTCATAAGCTGAGCGCTCGCCGGTGCCGGAGGCCAGGATCTCGCAGGCGCCGGAAAGGGCGTGGCCCAGGCAGATCGTGTTCACCCTGGCCTCGATCGAGTGCATGGTGGCGATGATTGCGTCGGCGTTGTAGCCGTTGCCGCCGGAGGAGTTGATGTAAAGGTCGATCGGCGCCTGCGGGTCGGCGTCGTTGAGCCGCAAGAGCTTGCGAATGATCGGCAGCGTCACCTCATTTTCCAGGCGGCCGAAAAGGTAGACGCGGCGCGCGCCCGGCTTCTCCCGCTCCTTGCCCGCCTGGCCGGCTGCCTGCTCTTCGAGCTGACGTTTCTTTCCCATCAGGCGCTGGCCAGGGCTTTCGCTTGCTCCTTGGCCTCCTCGATATTGCCCACCATGTAGAAAGCCTGCTCCGGCAGATCGTCGAGCTGCCCGTCCAGGATCTGCTTGAAGCCCTCGATCGTCTCGGACAGCGGCACGTATTTGCCCGGACGCCCGGTGAACTGCTCGGCGACGAAGAAGGGCTGGCTCAAGAAGCGCTGGATCTTGCGCGCCCTGGCCACCGTGATCTTGTCCTCGGCGGAAAGCTCGTCCATGCCCAGAATGGCGATGATGTCCTGGAGATCCTTGTAGCGCTGCAGCGTCTGCTGCACGGTGCGGGCCACGTCGTAGTGCTCCTGACCGACCACCTCCGGCTTCAAGGCGGTGCTGGTGGAGCCCAGCGGGTCGACGGCCGGGTAGATGCCCAGCTCGGCGATCTGGCGGCTCAAGACGGTGGTCGCGTCCAGGTGCCCGAAGGTGGTGGCAGGCGCCGGATCGGTCAGATCGTCGGCCGGGACGTACACCGCCTGCACGGAGGTGATCGAGCCCTGCTTGGTGGAGGTGATCCGCTCCTGCAGCTCCCCCATCTCATTGGCCAGCGTCGGCTGGTAGCCCACGGCCGAGGGCATCCGCCCGAGCAGGGCCGAGACCTCGGAGCCCGCCTGCACGAAGCGGAAGATGTTGTCGATGAAGAGCAAAACGTCCTGCTTGTTCACGTCGCGAAAATACTCGGCGACGGTAAGCGCCGACAGGCCGACCCGCATGCGAGCGCCGGGCGGCTCGTTCATCTGCCCGTAGACGAGGGCGACCTTGTCGATAACCCCTGACTCCTTGAACTCGTGCCAGAGGTCGTTGCCCTCGCGCGTGCGCTCGCCGACGCCCCCGAAAACCGAGTAACCGCCGTGGTGAACGGCGATGTTGTGGATGAGCTCCTGGATGATCACGGTCTTGCCCACGCCGGCGCCGCCGAAGAGCCCGACCTTGCCCCCTTTGATGTAGGGCTCGAGCAGGTCGACGACCTTGATGCCGGTCTCGAAGAGCACCGTCTCCGTCTGCAGCTGCGTCAGCTCCGGGCAGGGGCGGTGGATGGGCCAGCGCTGGCAATCGGCTATCTCCGTGCCCTCGTCGACGGTCTCGCCGAGAACGTTGAGGATGCGCCCCAGCGTCTTCTCGCCCACCGGCACCGTGATCGGCTGCCTGGTGTCGAGCGCGCTCATGCCCCGGGTCATGCCGTCCGTCGAGCTCATGGCCACGCTGCGCACCCGGTTGTCGCCCAGCATCTGCTGAACCTCGCAGGTAACGCTCACCTCCTGCCCGGCTGGATTTTTGCCCACCACCTTGAGCGCGTGATAAATCTCCGGCAGATGGCCCGTCGGGAACTCCACATCGACGACCGGTCCGATCACCTGAACGACCCGACCCGCGCTTTCTGAAGATATGCTGCTCATCTGGACTCCACAAAATATAAAGGACGACGCTGGCACAGGCGCCTGGCTGTGCACCCAGGCGAAAGATCTTATCAGCTTGAAAGTGTGTGCCGGCCGCCTCTTTATGATAGTTTTGCTAATCAAATGGCCAGAACTTTACGAGCGCTCGGCAAAGAGAACATCTTGACTTCGGACGTCCATCGCCGCCTGTTCCTCCACCTGCTCAGGATAGTGGCCCTTATGGTCGGCGGCACCGTCGGCTACATGGTATTTCAACACTGGAACTGGCTCGATTCGCTTTTCATGACCGTGACCACTCTCACCACCGTAGGCTACGGGGAGGTGCACGCGCTTTCGGTCGCCGGGCGCATCTACACGATAGTATTCATCCTGTGCGGGGTCGGGCTCTTTCTTTACATCGTGAGCGACATCGTGGAGATCTTCCTGGAGGCAAACCCCACCGCCATATTCGGACTAAGGCAGATGAAAAAACATATTTCTCAGTTGTCAGAGCATCAGATCGTCTGCGGCTTCGGCCGCACGGGAGCGGAGGTCTGCAAGCACTTCCACTCGACCCACGTCTCCTTTGTGGTGATCGACGAGGATCCCGCGCAGGTGAAGAAAGCCGAGCAAGCCGGTTTCCTGGTTCTGGAAGGCGACGCCTCCGCCGACGAGCTGCTCAAGGCGGCGGGCATCGAGAAGGCATCCGGGATCATCTGCGCCCTGCCCGATGACACCGCCAACACCTTCATCGCCTTGTCGGCCAGGGCCATGAACGAGAAGATAACCATCGTCTGCCGCTCGGCCAACCCGGGCGCCGAGGCCAAGATGCGCCTGGCCGGGGCGCACATGGTGATCTCGCCGTTTGTCATCTGCGGGCGAAGAATGGCCACGGCGGTCACCCACCCGCTGGTGACCGAGTTCCTGGACGTGGTCATGCACACGCCGGGCTACGATCTGCGCATGGAGCAGATCGGCATCGCGGGCGGCTCCGCGCTGGCCGGCAGCAATCTGGGCGACGCGGCGATCAGAAAGTTGTCTGGCGCCATGGTTCTGGCCCTGACCCAGGATGGTAAGCTTATTACGAACCCATCGACGGAGATGGTTTTCCAGGAAGGCGACGTGCTGATCGCACTCGGCACGGAAGAACAGTTGAGGAAGCTTGCTGACCTGGCCGGAGCACGACCCAATTGAGGAACAATTGAATGAGCACGCAACCGGAGCACGACGAGCAGGCCGCCGTAATTACCCTGGAAGGCGACGACGGGCACTCCTATTCGTGCCAGATCCTTGATATTTTCCAGTTCGAGGAGAAGGAGTACGCTCTGCTCCTGAACCTCGGCGAGGTAACGGAGGGCGGCGAGGACGACCAGCAGGGCTCGATCGTCGTCATGCGCCTGCAGGAGCGCGGCGACCAGTCCATTTTCCAGACGATCGAATCGGAAGAGGAATTCCAGCGGGTGATCGCTCACGTCGAAGACATGGTCAAGGAGGCCGAAGAGGTCTCCGAGGAGTAGCCCCACCTCCCCTTCAATTGTGCGATGATCGGGCTTGCCGCCGCCGCTCTTGATATCCATGCTTGCCGAAGGAACGATCATCGATCACTTCATGCTGACGAAGCTTGTCAGTCAGACGCCGTTGGCGCACCTGTTCCAATCCATCCACGTCGACACCGGAGAGCGTTACCTGACCAAGATCGCCGGGCGCGACTGGGTCGAGCTGCCGGAGGCGATCCAGTCGGTCGGCTTCGAGTTCCGTCCCGGACTGGCCGTACCGTGGAAGCCGTCCCCCGCCGATATCCTGGCCCGGGAGACGGCCTTGCTCACCAATCTCCAGGACGACGAGCTGTCGCTGCCCAGGCCTGCCGTCACCGGCGAATTTGAAGGCCTCTCCTTCACCTGCTACAGCTTCTTCGACGGCGTCACCCTGGACGCCATCTTCGCCTCCGGAACCGGGTTCACAATCCAGGTGCTGATCAAGCTCCTGCAAGCCGTCGACAGGCTGTCGAAGCGGGGACTCTATCACGGCAACCTGCAGCCGTCCACGATCCTGGTCGGCGGCGGCCGGATCCTGCTCATGGACATAACGCAGCCGGCGACGGCGATGACCGGGCGTCCGGAGAAGCGTCTCCTCCGCTGCATAACCGTGCCGGAGTTTTATCCGTTTCTCGATCCCAGGCATGATCAGCTGGCCATGGGCATCCTGCTTTACACGCTGGTCGCCGGCAAGCACCCGCTGGCCCTGGAGGCGCTGGCCCGCGATCTCGGTGCGCGCCGGCGGGCGAAAGAGCGCTTTGCCAGGCTGGTGGACGAGGCGCGCGAGCGCGGCGCCAACCGCTTCTTAAGCCCGCTTTTGAGCTTTGTCAACCCGACCAGGGCCAAGGACACGGCCTCCGAGGACTTTCAGGAGCTGGTGCTGCGGACGCTCGGCTTCGCGCGCCGCGACGCGGGCACGCCCGAAGAGGGGGTCGATGTCCTGCCCGACACCTGGCTCGACAACTGGCTGGAAGGCAACAAGAAGGACAGGGACAGCTACTGGACGCTGGCCGACACGGCCGAGGCTCTGTCCCAGGCCTTCGCTGCCGGCGATCAGGCGCCCGGGGACCCGTTGCCGCCGCCGGCGGCGGCGGCCCCCCCGAAAACCGGGGCGGACAGTACGGCGGCCGGGGATGTCGGCGAGATGGAGGCGGTGATCGACCGTCTCGCCGACATGCTCGCGCAGGCCGGCGACCAGGCTGCCGCCGGCGAAGAGGTCGACGCCGGCCAGGACAAGTAAGGGAGGAGCGCTGATGCCAGATCAGGGAGCCCAGGAAGCGGATCTGCCGGTGCCGGCCTGCACGCTGCCGGCGCCGGCCGGCCAGGTGGGTCCGGGCGAGCGGCTGGCCATCGCCGAGAAGTGGATGGAGGACGAGCTTTGCTATCTGAGGCTGCAGGGCGCCGACGGCGTTCAACTGGCCACATACTCCGTGCGCTGGATCGTGAAGCGCCCCGATTGCGACTTCGTGGTCTTGCAGGTGCCCGACGACTGGTGGGATCCCGACGAGCAGGCGGCGCCGCAGTCGCTGCTCAAGGTGGTCAACAGGAAAACGCTGTCCACGATAAGGCAGGAGGAGCTGGAAAAGGTGCTGCCCCATCTCCGCTCCCTCTGGCAGCAGCGCCAGAACTGGGCGGGGCCCAAGCTTTACCAGAAGCTGGCCCTGGAGGTGCGCGAGATTTTCGGCGAGCTGGCCGAGCAATCTTCTTTCGAGCCCGATGAGGGGATGCCGCGCATGCCGCCGGCCGAGCGATAATAGCGGCATGATCCGGCGGCAGGCTTAAGCTCGGAGCAGGGGCAGGGCGCAGCGATGGCGGACACGGAGGCAAGCGGGGCGGACGCCGCGGCAGGGGTGCCGCCGGGGGCGCTCGACTTTCTCAGGCGGGCACCGGTTCTGGTCACCGCCCAGGCTTACCGCGGCAAGCCTTTCACCGACGCGGAGAGGCAGGCCCTTATGGATCACCTCGATTCCTGGCGCAGGCTGCTGGCCAGGCATGGTATCAAATACGATGGCATCCTCGCCGACGGCGGATCACGGGAGCACCCGCAACTGCTTTATCACGTCAGCCTGGTGATTGACGGCGCCCGGTACCCGGCCGGGCTGCCGCTGGTGCTCGATGCCCTCTACGACCTGGTGAGCGAACTGCGCGATATGGACTGGGAGCTTTTTGGCGTCGAGGAGGTGGTCACCCGTTTGTTGCGCGACGAAAGCTCCCGAAGCCTGATTGCCGGCGAGCGCCTTTTCCCGCAGCAGTTCCTCGGCACGCCGTCCCCGCAGGAGCTCGGCGGGCCCTTCTGACCGGTGGGCGGCGCCTTCAATCCTTCTTCCGGGGCGGGCCCAGCAAGGGCACCTGCTGCTGGCGAGCCAGCGCCTCCCGGCGGGCCAGGACGTCGCCGGCCACGACCGCGACCAACCCGGCAAGCGGGGTGTCCGGGGGAAAGGTCATCATGTTCTCGGCCGCCTGCCGCCACATGCCGTCCTTGCCCCTGCCGGTCACGTGCACGTTTATGGAATTTTCCGCCCGGTGGATCGTGTAGAGGGTGGCCTCGCGCTCGAAGTCGGCCCACCTCCGCAGGTCGAGCTTCTCCAGAACCACGGAGCCGGGCAGCGCCGCCGGATCCGGCGTGACGACCAGCGGATTGTCCTGCGAGACAGCCTCAAGCAAGGCATCTTTCATGGCCTGGACGTCATCGAGGGAGACAATCACCACCGGCTCCACGTCCAGGTAGAAACCTTCCCCCGTCCTGGCCGAGGTGGGGATGATGAGCCGGCTGCGCCAGATATAGAAGTGAAAGAAGGTGTTCATGGGACCCAAGGTGGTGCCGGCAGCCTCACCGGGGCAGCGGTTTCATGGTCGGGAAGGCGATCACGTCCCTTATCGAGGGCGAATCAGTAAGGTACATGGCCAGGCGATCGACGCCGACTCCCACCCCCATGGTCGGCGGCATCCCGTATTCCATGGCCAGGATGAAGTCCAGGTCGAGCGGGTGCGCTTCCTGGTTGCCGGCCGCCTTCTTGCGCGCCTGCTCCTCCAGCCGGGCTCGCTGATCGATCGGGTCGCTCAGCTCGCTGTAGCCGTTGCCCAGCTCGCGCCCGTAAATGAAAAGCTCGAAACGCTCCACCACCCCGGGTTTGCTGCGATGCGCCTTGGTGAGCGGGCAGATCTCCACCGGGTATTCGGTGATGAAGGTCGGCTGAATGAGGGAGTGCTCGACCTTCTCCTCGAAGATCGTGTTGATCACGGCCCCCCGCGTGTCCTCGTCGCCAAGCTCCACGCCCAGCCTGGCGGCTTCCTTTGTCGCCTGCTCGAAATCAGGGACCGCCTCGACATCCAGCCCGGTTGCTTCCATGATCGCCTCGCGCATGGTGACGCGGCGCCACGGGCGATCGAAGTTCAGAACCACGTCCTGATACTTCACCTGCGACGAGCCGGTCACCTTCAAGGCGATCTCCAGCAGCATCTCCTCGGTCAGATCCATGAGCTGGTGGTAGTCCCCGTAAGCCTGGTACATCTCCAGCATCGTGAATTCCGGGTTGTGTCTCGTGCTTATCCCCTCGTTGCGGAAGATGCGCCCGATCTCGTACACCCGCTCGAAACCGCCGATGATCAGCCGCTTCAGGTGCAGCTCGGTGGCGATCCGCATGTACAGATCGATATCCAGGGCGTTGTGGTGCGTGACGAACGGTCTGGCATCGGCGCCGCCAGCTTCGGTCTGCAGGACAGGGGTCTCGATCTCCAGGTAGCCCCTGCCATCCAGAAAATCGCGCATGCTGCGCACCAGGGCGCTGCGCTTTCTCAGCGTCTCTCGCACCTGCGGGTTCATGATCAGGTCCACATAGCGGTGCCGGTAGCGGGCCTCGACATCGGTGAAGCCTTCCCAGCTGTCCGGCAGCGGCTGCAGCGATTTGCAGAGAACCTCGTAATCGGTGACACGCACGGAAAGCTCGCCGGCCCTGGTGCGGCGGATCGTCCCGGTCGCCCCGATAAAGTCACCCTTGTCGAGCAGCCGGAGCCGCTGGAGCTTGTCCGCCGCCAGGCTCTCCTTGTGGCAGAAAAGCTGGATCTTGCCCGACTCGTCATAGACGTCGACGAACATCCAGGTGTTGCGCTCGTTCATGATCCGCCCGCAGACCCGAACGGCATCCCCGGTCTCGCTGCCGGGCGGCAGCTCCTCGTACCGCTCCTTGAGCTCGGCGGCGGTGTGGCTGCGCTCGAAGCTGTAAGGATAAGGATTGACCCCCGCCTCTTTCAGCTCCTTGAGCTTGCGCAGCCGCTCGGCTCGCAGTCTTGTCGTCTCCGTCTCTCCGCCCGTCACCAGAACCCCCATCGGCCCCGCTCCCTGTAGCTCAAAGGCAATATTATAAGGGAACGAAGCCGGTCTGGCGCGACAGGTCACGCCCGGCCTGTCAGGCGGCGCTTGCCGCCCGCCTGAACAAACCTGCCGATCGCGTAAAGGAAAAGACCGGCGAAAGAACCCCGCAGCAAGGCCGCGGCTCTCCGCCCGGCGTGGATTACGGCACGGACAGCCCCGGCAACCGGCCTGGCCCTTTGCGCTGCACGCGGCGCCTGTGCGGCAGCCGGCGCCAGCCCGGCCTTGTCCAGCCTCGCGCAGTAAAGCTTGAAGTAAGCGTTCAACCGGTGGCAGCCGGTGTCCCGTCCCTGGTTGCCGAGCGGCACCAGCTCCCGGTCGCACGCCGCGGGCGCCGTCTTCTGCTTTTCCTTGAGGCGCGCGAGCAGGCGTTCGGCATCTTCGAGGGCAAGGCGGTCCCGGCGCCCGAAGAAGTGGAGGAAGAGGTGGGCTCTTGTGCCCGCGGGCTGCGGCCCGTCAGGCTGCCGCGCCGCGCATAGCACGGTCTGGCGGGTTATGTGAACGGCTCCTGGCTCCATGTGGACAGACCTCCTGTTTCCGGCCTTCGCCTGCGCGAAGTCCTGGTAGTGCTGTCCAGCCCGCATGCATCTATGCGCTGGCGGCCGATCCTGGACATAAATCTTTGCCGGCATTAGCCGCATGTAACGTTGTATGCCCGAAACCAAGCGGCCACGCGGGCCGAGCCGGACAACGATGATGCTGGCTCTGATATACTTAGGCATCCAGCCGCAATCCGCGGCGCCGCTCACGTAATTAAGGGAGACAGAGAGCCTTGAGTCAGCAGTTGCCGGGCGAACGGATTGTCAGCGTCGAGCTGCGCGACGAGATGCGCAGGTCGTTCATCGACTATGCCATGTCCGTCATCGTCAGTCGTGCCATTCCGGATGTCAGGGACGGCCTCAAGCCGGTGCACCGGCGGATCATCTTCGGCATGTACGAGCTGGGTCTGGCGCCCAACGAGCGTTTCCGCAAGGCGGCCAAGACGGTCGGCGACGTGATGGGCAACTACCACCCGCACGGCGACTCGGCAATCTACGAGGCCCTGGTTCGCCTGGCCCAGCCTTCGGCCAGCCGCTACGTGCTCGTCGACGGTCACGGCAACTTTGGCGACCTGGACAACCCGCCGGCCGCCATGCGCTACACGGAAGCCAAGCTGGCGCCGATGGCCATGGAGATGCTGGCGGATATCGAGTTCGAGACGGTCGACACCCGCCCCAACTTCGACGACAGCCGGCGGGAGCCGGTGGTTCTTCCCTCCCGTGTCCCGATGCTGCTTTTGAACGGATCGTCCGGCATCGCCGTCGGCATGGCCACCAACATACCGCCCCACAACCTCGCCGAGGTGATAAACGGCACGATCGCCAAGATCGACAACCCCGATCTCGACTCAAAAGGCCTCATGCAGTACATCAAGGGTCCCGACTTCCCGATGGGCGGCGTGATCATGGGCACCGAAGGGATCGAGGAGGCTTACACGACCGGCCGCGGCTCGATCCCCTGCCGTGGCCTGGCGGTCATCGAGCAGATCCCCGGCGGTCAGGGGCGGCAGGCCCGCATGGGCATCATCGTCACCTCCCTGCCCTACATGGTCGGTCCGGAGGCTTTCACCAAGCGCGTCGCCGAGCTGGTGCGCGAGGAGAAGATAAGCGGGATAAGCGACGTCAACGACGAGACCGATCGCAACGGCATACGGGTGGTAATCGAGCTCAAGCGCGACGCCCACCCTGAGGTCGTCCTCAACAACCTCTACAAGCACACGCAGCTCCAGCAATCCTTCCCGGTCAACACCCTGGCCCTGGTCAGGAACCGCCCGGCGACGCTCAAGCTCGAGGATCTCCTTCAGGAGTTTATCGACCACCGCCGCGACGTGGTGGAACGCCGCACCCGTTACCTGCTTAAAAAGGCCGAGGACAGGGCCCACATCCTCGAGGGCTACCTGAAGGCGCTCAAGAACCTGGATGCGATCATCAAGCTCATCCGGGCCGCCGAGACCACGGAAGAAGCGAGGCAGGGTCTTATCGACCGCTTCACGCTGAGCGAGCCTCAAGCCAACGCCATCCTGGAGATGCAGCTCCGCAGGCTGACAGGATTGGAACGGGGCAAGATCGAAAAGGAATACGCCGAGCTCAACGAGAAGATCGCCGAATACAAGAGGATCCTGGCAGACCGGAAGCTGGTCGACGAGCTCATCAAAAAGGAGCTCAGCGAGATCCGCGACAAGTACGGCGACCCGCGCCGGACCAAAATTGAAGGCTCGGCCGACACCGAGCTTTCCGCCAAGGATCTCGTCCCCAACGAGCCGATGGCGGTGTTCATCACCAAGCAGGATTACATCAAGCGCCTGCCGCTGGACACCTTCAAACGGCAGCGGCGCAGCGGGCGAGGCGTCACCGGGCTCAAGACGCGTGAGGAGGACGACCTGGCGCACTTCTTTGTCGCCAACATGCACGACAAGCTTCTCGTCTTCACCAGCAGGGGACAGGTTTACTGCCTGGAGGTGATGGATCTGCCCGAGGGCGGGCGCCAGGCCCGCGGGCTGGCGATCGTCAACCTGCTGCCAATTGCCCAGGACGACAGCGTGACCACGGTTATCCCGGTCTCCGAGTTCGTGGACAACGAGTATCTTGTCATGCTCACGCGCCAGGCCTACGTCAAGAAAGTGCAGATGAGCGAGTTCTCCAACATCCGCCGCAGCGGCATCATCGCCATCACCTTGAACGAAGGCGACGAGCTGGGCTGGGTGCGCCGATCGAGCGGCAAGTCAGACGTTATCATCGGCACCGGCGACGGCATGTGCATCCGCTACAGCGAGGAGGAGCTGCGCCCGATGGGACGCTCCGCCCGCGGTGTGAGGGCGATCACGCTGCGCGAGGGCGACAGGATAGTCGGCTTCGACATCCTGGACGCCGCCTCCGCAGCCTATATCCTGGTGGTCACCAACGACGGCTACGGCAAGCGGGTGAAGCTCGAGGAGTTCAGGCAGCAGGGACGCGGCGGCATCGGTCTCATCGGCACCAAGTTCAAGAACGCCCAGTCGCGCCTGGCCGGGCTGCGCGTGGTGCAGCCGGGCGAAGAGGTGATCATCGCCACCGCCAACGGCATCGTGCTCCGGCAGAAGGTCGATGAGATAAGCGTCCAGGGGCGCATGGCCACCGGCGTCCGCCTGCAGCAGCTGGAAGAGAACGATGAGGTCGTCTCCGTCACCCCGCTGGTCGAGCCCGACGAAGCAGACGAATGACCAGGCCCCGTAGGGGCGGATTGTACCGGCAGGGGCGCGTTGCACGCGCCCCTGCGAGCGAACGGGTTCTAATGCCGGCGACCACTAGCTCCAGCTGTCCTCGATTGAGATCCCTTCCTGGCGGCACTTGGAGATGCACCAGTTGAGCGACAGCTGCTGGGCAAGGGGAAAGTTCTCCGGCCGGCGACGCCTGCCGGCAAAGACCTTGCCCAGCAGCGCCTGCAGCTCCCCCTCATAAGCCTTGAGCCTGGGCGGCAGGCTCACCACCCAGGTATCGCCACCAACCTCTGAAAGGATATCCAGAAAATAGTCTCGGGCTTCCCGGCTTCTAGTCATGTCCTTGAGCGTTGTCATCGGCGGCGACCTCGAAGCGAAAAATCAGTTCGCTTATCATAACTTTACAGTGGGCCTCTGGCAAGGGGAAAATCGGGGGTTTCCGGGAATCCTCTTGGCTTTCCGTTGCCTTAACTGGGAGAAATCCCATGGATACCCGGGCGACCCCGGCATTGGGTCGGCCTGTCCGGCGGCCGATATATGAATCACCGGACAGCAGCGGCAGCTTCGCCGACTAATGAAAGTCCTCTCACTCAAGAGGCGCACGGCAGGCGGGCTTTCGCGCACAACTGCCGGGCAGCCCGACCGCTGGGTCCGGAGCCGCCGGCCGGTGACGGTTCTGTCGGCAAGCCTGGCGACAGCGTTTGAGATCCGCCGATCTCGGGTACAAAGGAGTAAGGTGGCATGCGGCTTCCGCTCCATTTTTACCGTTCAACAGGAGGGCCCTCGATGCCTGACAGAGATGGAAACTCCGTCCCAATTTCGCCCGACGGCATCTGCTCGAACCAGGAATCCAGCGCTCAGGCATCGAGCCCATCCAGCGTCAGCCAGGAGTTCGACATCTACCACATAAGGCGGGTGGTGGCGGGAAACCCCAACACGCCCAAACAGGTTCTGGCCAGGCTGGCCAGCGACCCGCTGCCGACCATACGGCGGCGGGTAGCCGAGAACCCCAAGACACCGACCGAGGTGCTCGTCGCGCTTGCCGGCGACGCGCACGCCGAGGTGCGCCTGGCGGTGGCCGAAAACGGCAATACGCCGCCGGAGGTGCTGTCAGGGCTGGCCGGCGACCAGGACCTGGACGTCCGCTTCGGCGTCGCCGAGAACCCGCACATGCCGGAGGAGATCCTGCTCAGGCTGAGCGAGGACGAAAACCCTTACGTGCGCTGCCGGGCCTTGAAGACGCTGCAGTGCATGTCACCCGAGGCGCAGTCCCGGGTAAACCTCATCCTGGAGCCGGGTTACGGGCAGACCTTCCGCCAGGGCCTCTGATTAGCGGCTGGGCTCCTCTTCGCGCAGGACGTAGCCTTCGCCCCTGACCGTCTGAATCAGGCGCTTGCTGTTGGCGTCCTCCAGCTTGGAGCGCAGGTAGCGGATGTAGACCTCGATCACGTTCGACTCGCCGATGAAGTCGTAACCCCAGACCTTGTCGAAAATGAACTCCCGGGACAGCACCTGCTCGGGGTATTGCATGAACAGGCGCAGGAGGTCGAACTCCTTTGCCCGCAGGTCGAGCTGCCTTTCACCCCTCTTGACCACCCGGTTGAGCTGGTCCATCCAGAGATCCGCGTAGGTGAGGATCCCCTCTTGCGGCTTGCGGCGCATGACGGCACGGATGCGGGCCAGAAGCTCCTCGGTGGCGAACGGCTTGGTCAGGTAATCGTCGGCGCCGCTGTCCAGTCCGGAGACGCGGTCCTGCACGCCATCCTTGGCGGTAAGCATGATCACCGGCACCTTGGAGATGGAGCGCAGCCGCTTGCAGACCTCAACACCATCGAGTCCGGGCAGCATGACGTCAAGAAGGACCAGGTCCGGCTGGTCCTTCTTGAAAAGATCAATCCCCTGATTCCCCTCGTGGGCTACGCTGACCTGATAGCCCTCGTAACCCAATTCCAATTCGATAAGACGCGCAATGTTAACGTCGTCCTCAATGATCAGAATCTTCAAGCAACTTACCTCGCATCCAACGGCCGGCTTGTAATATTAAACCCTATTCAATTTGCCGCCTTTTAATCTTCGGGCGAGAGATTTTCCATTTCGTTACACGGAAAGCTCAGCTCGACCCTTACCACTCGATCTCCAGCCTCTGTCCGGTGGACATCGCCCTTGGCGTCACGTTTAATGAAAGGCTTAATGTCTACCTAATCTACCAGGTGTTTAATGTACTGGAAAGGGGTAGGTTATCAATCGCTGGATTTTTGTTATCCAGACATCACCTGGCCCGGTTATCAACAGGAACGCCGGTGGCTGGCAACGATTCTGGAGACTGGCGGGAAACAGGCAAGGAGATGCTGACCGGCTACCACCCGGGCGCGGTGGCCAGGCTGGCCCAGGCCACCGCCGTGGTCATCGCCACCCTCCTGGCCATACCGGATGCCGTCGCCCTCCTGCCCGGGGCGGCCAGCCCGCTGTCCTGGGCCCTGCGCGTCGTGTCCGTCTGGCTGTCGGCGCTCGTGCTCTGGTTTGCCGGCTACTTCTGCGTCATGCACCTTTTGCTCTGGTTCTCGCAGGGGGTGAGCACCAGCCGGGAGGGCATCAAGCTCTGGCGGTTCGGCCGGCGGATCCCCTGGGCAAGTGTGGCCGCGGTGTCCGTGGAGCCGGAGCTTCTTTTCTCGCGCCTCTTTGCGATCAAGCCGCCAGCCGGGCGGCTTACCCTGTATGTCAGGCGGCGGGAGGGGGGGCGTCTTGCCCCGCAGAGCATCCCTTCCATCCTCTTCGAGCGGGGGCAGTTCGAGAACCTGGCGCGCGTGGTGTCGCGCGCAGCCTCGGGAATTGATGGCCGGGCCGACGCCGTGCTCTTCGCTTGCCCGGCCGATCTGCCGGCGGTCAAGCGGGCCTACGGCTTCACCCGCTGGGCGAGAGCGCTTCTTTCGGTGGCGATCGCGCTCGGCTTGATCTCGTATCTGGCCAGGCGGGCCACGGTCAACTACCTCTACAACGCGGCCAACAAGGAGTTTTCGCACGGGCGCTACGCGGTCGCCAGGCGCCAGTACCGGATGGTCACCTCGATTGATCCGTTCTTCGCCGTCGCCTGGCAGAACCTGGGCGGTGCGGAATTTCAGCTGGGCGACCGACCGTCCGCCGTGCGCGACTGGCAGAAGGCGCTCGCCATCAAGCCGGACTTTGTCGAGCCGAAGGTGGGGCTCGCTTACATCTACATGCACGACCGGCAGTACGACCGCGCCCGCAACCTGCTGGAGCGCGCCCTGCGCGTGGCGCCCAGGAACACCGAGGTTCTCACCAATCTGGCCGACCTGGAGATGCGGGTGGGGCAGACCAGGGCAGCGGTGAACACGGCAAGGCTGGCCCTGACGCTGGATCCGGGCAATCGGCTGGCGGCCTGCCTGATCGCCCAGGGCAGGTTGCGGCAGGGAAAGCCGGAGCAGGCCCTGACCCAGCTTCTGACGGCCGGGCGCCGGGACGGCGCCGGTAGCCCGCTTCCTTATTGCCTGGAGGTGGAGGGGGAAGCGCGCCTGGCCCTGGGGCAGCTAGATCAGGCAGCAGCCTTGTTCCAGAAGGTGCTGGCAATCACGCCCGCTGACCCCGGCTGCCTGGTCAGCTTTGCCGAGGTGGAGCGGCGCCGCGGCAGGTGGGGTGAGGCGGGCTCGCTCCTGGATAGAGCCCGCCAAATTGCTCCCCGCGATCCCGGTCCCTGGCTCGCGCTCGGCGAGCTGGCGCTCAAGCGCGGCGATCGCGCCGGCGCCGCCTCTTACTGGCGCAGGGCCGTCGCGCTTCCCGGGCAGGACGCGCTGTCGCTGGCCGCGGCCGCCAACCTGGGCCTCGCCCTGGGCAAAACGGAGGCGGCGCTGGCACTTGCCGAGCGCTCGATCAGGATCGAGCCGATGACACCGCTGGCAGTATCAGTTATCGATCGCCTGAATCCCACCAGGTAACCGGAGAGCTGCTGCGAACCGGCCGTCAGGGGGTCCTGACCGGGCCGGCCCCCTGCGGCAAGCGCTCCGGCGGCAGCAGATCGCGGGGGACCTCTTTTCTGCCCAGGACAAGCGAGCGCAGCACGCCGGCTACAACAAAGATCGAGGCTCGCAGCCATATTCCCGCGTAGACAAGCGCGTTGAACGGCGCCCAGTAGCGCGGCGCCACGTGCTTGCGATAAAAGAGCGTCATGCCGTGATGGAGGCTGATGGTAGCTTTCACCGGGCGCAGGCGGCTGGCTGCGCCGTGATAGTGGTAGATCACCGCCTGCGGGTTGTAGACCACCTTCCAGCCGGCCTTCTTGATGCGCCAGCACCAGTCGATCTCCTCGCCGTACATGAACCACTCCTCGTCGAGCACGCCGACCGTTTCGATCGCCTGGCGGCGGACCATCATGCAGGAGCCCGACAGGGCGTCCACCTCGAGCAGGGAATCCGGATCCTCGAAAGTGAGGTTGTACCTGGCCATTAGCTTGCTGCGCGGGAAAAGACGGCTCAAATAGCTGAGCCGGAAAAAGGCTGCCAGCGGATCCGGAAAGGATCGGCGGCAGGCCAGCTGCAGGGTTCCGTCCGGGTTCAATATCTTGGGCCCGACGGCACCGCATTGCGGGTTGGCATCCATGAACTCGGCCAGCCTGGACACCGCGTCCCCGACCGCCAGCGTGTCCGGGTTTATGAGCAGCACGTATCTGCCGCTCGACCTGGCGATCGCCTGATTGCAGGCCCGGGCAAAACCGACATTTTCCTCATTGGCGATCACCCGCACGCGCGGATAACGCTCCTCGAGCATGGCCAGCGAGCCGTCGCCCGAGGCGTTGTCGACCACCCAGATCTCGAAATCGCGGCTGCCCGCGTCGGCGAAAAGAGAGTCCAGGCAGCCGGAAAGCAGCCTGGGCGTCTTCCAGTTGACGATTACGATCGAGATCATCGGCGTCGCGGCATCGGGACGGTTGCCCTGATTAAAACACGCAAGACAGCTTAAAGCCCCTGCCGCTCGACAACCTTAATTTGTTCTATTGCTGAAGCGTCGCCGCAGGCGGGCCGGCATCAAACGCTGACGACCGGGCGGTATTTGCCGAAGGCCTGCCGCAAGGCGTTGCTTATCTCACCGACCGTCGCCCGGCAATCCACCGCGCTGGCGATGAAGGGGAGCAGATTCTCGTCGCCCTCGGCGGCGGACCGCAGCTGGGCGAGCGCGTCGCCGACCCGCAACTGGTCGCGGCCTTGCTTCAGGCGAGCCAGCCGTTCCTTCTGGGCAATCTCGATTTTCGGATCGACCTTCAGGATGGGAATCGGCTCGTGGACTTTGTCTTCGAACCGGTTCACGCCCACGATTACCCGCCGGCCGGCCTCCACCTCCTGGTGGAAGCGGAAGGCGGACTCCTGAATCTCCTTCTGGATGAAGCCGGACTCGACGGCGGCTATCGCCCCGCCTATCTCCTCGATCTTCTTGAGGTATTCTTCAGCAGCCGCTTCCATCCGGTCGGTCAGGTCCTCGACGTAATAGGAGCCCGCGAACGGATCGACGACATTGGCCAGCCCCGTTTCGTAGCCGATAACTTGCTGCGTTCTGAGCGCCGTGTGCGCTGCCGCCTCGGACGGCAGAGAGAGCGCTTCGTCTTTGGAGTTGGTGTGCAGCGACTGGCAGCCCCCGAGAACCGCGGCCATCGCCTCCAGCGTTGTGCGAACCACGTTGTTGTCAGGCTGCTGCTGCGTGAGGCTCGAGCCGGCGGTTTGCACGTGGAAGCGCAGCATGAGCGACCTGTCCTTCCTGGCGCCGAAACGCTCCTTCATGATCCGCGCCCAGAGCCGTCTTGCCGCCCGGAACTTGGCCACTTCCTCGAAGAGATCCATCTGGGCCACGAAGAAGAAGCTCAACTGGGGCGCAAACTCGTCGACAGCCAGACCGGTGGCCAGCGCTGCCTTCACATACTCGATCGCGTTGGCAAAAGTGAAGGCCAGCTCCTGCACCGCCGTCGCCCCGGCCTCGCGGATGTGGTAGCCGCTGATGGAGATCGTGTTCCAGCGCGGCATCTCCCGCGAGCAATAGGCAAAGATGTCGGTGATCATCCGCATCGAGGCCGCCGGCGGAAAGATGTAGGTGTTGCGCGCTTCGTACTCCTTGAGGATGTCGTTTTGAATCGTGCCGTTAAGGCTCCTGGCGTCGACTCCCTGCTTGAGTCCTACGGCGCGATACATCATGAGCAGAATCGCGGCCGTCGCGTTTATGGTCATCGAGGTGGACACCCGCGACAGATCGATGCCGGCAAAGAGGCGCTCCATGTCCTCGACGCTGTCTATGGCCACGCCGGTCCTCCCCACCTCGCCGCAGGCGAGCGGGTCGTCGCTGTCGTAGCCCATCTGCGTGGGCAGGTCGAAGGCTAACGACAGCCCCGTCTGGCCGTTTGCCAGGAGATAACGGAAGCGCTCGTTGGTCTCCTCTGCCGAGCCGAAACCGGCATACTGCCGCATTGTCCACAGGCGGGAGCGGTACATCTCGCCGTAGATGCCCCTGGTGAACGGGTATTTGCCGGGGACGCCCAGCCTGGCCTGCCAGCTCCAGGAGCCGAGGTCCTCCGGCTTCCAGAAGGGCTTGTCGCTCGGGACCAGATCGGACACTTGTCATCCTCCCGGCTTGCGGCTATCGAGCCCGGAAAGCCGTATAATTGTCCATCACGCGCCCCCCCCTCGAGGGTCGCGAGCAGCCGCGGCGGTCAGGTCAAAAGCCTGGAGCAGCGGGGCATGCCCCGCCCGGTCGTGCGACGCAGCCAGCTCCTATTGTAATGGAGGTCCTTGCCGGATGCAGTATTACAACAACATCCTTGAAGCCATCGGCTCGACGCCCCTTGTGAAGCTAAACAAGGTGACGGCCGGATTGAAGCCGCTTATCCTGGGCAAGGTAGAGGCCTTCAACCCGGGCGGGTCCGTGAAGGATCGCCCGGCCACCCAGATGATCGACGAGGCGGAAAAGCAGGGGCTCCTCAAGCCGGGCGGCACCATAGTCGAGCCGACCTCCGGCAATACGGGGACGGGGCTGGCTCAGATAGCCGCGGTCCGCGGCTACCGGTGCATCCTGGTGGTGCCGGACAAAGTAGCCGCCGAGAAGATCAATCTTTTGAAGGCGTACGGCGCCGAAGTGGTAATCGTCCCCACCTCGGTTTCGGCAAGCTCGCACGAGAGCTACTATTCGGTGGCCAACAAACTGACGCTGGAGATCCCCGGAGCCTTCCAGCCCAACCAGTTCGCCAACCCGAACAACCCGGAGGCGCATTACCGGACGACCGGACCGGAGATCTGGAAGCAGACCGACGGCAAGGTCACCTGCTTCGTGGCCGGCATCGGCACGGGCGGCACCATATCCGGTACCGCTCGCTACCTCAAGGAGCAAAACCCGAAAATCAAGATTGTCGGCGTCGATCCGGAAGGCTCGATCTACTCCGGCGACATGGCGGCGCCGTACAAGGTGGAAGGCATCGGCGAGGACTTCATCCCGAGAACGGTCAACCTCAAGCTTTTCGACGATATAGTTCGGGTCAGCGACAAAGACTCCTTCATCATGGGCAGGAGGCTGGCCAGAGAGGAGGGCATTCTCGTCGGCGGCTCTTCGGGCACGGCGACGGTCGCCGCCCTGCGCGTCGCGCAGCACATGACGGACAAGGACGTAATCGTGGTGCTCATGCCGGACGGCGGGCGCGGTTATCTGAGCAAGATGTTCTCCGACCAGTGGATGCAGGAGAACGGCTTCCTGCCCGCCCCCGGTCACACCTACTACACAAGCGATCTTCTGGACCGCAAGCAGGTGAGAAAGGACATACCGGCTATCGTCTCCATCAGACCGGACGACAGCGTGCAGCGGGCGATCGACCTCATGGAGGAATACCAGATCGACCAGCTGCCGGTGATAAGCGAAGACGGCACGAATGCCGGCTCGATGAACGACATCGTCGCCATGCAGGCCGTCTACGAGCGCAAGAATCCTGCCGAGATAAAGGTAAGCACGGTGATGGGCAAACCGTTCCCGCAATTCGACTGCCAGTCGGAGATCGACCAGGTATACCGGGCATTCAAGCTGGGGACGCCGCTTGTCGTCATCACCGACAACAACAAGGCGGCCGGAGTCCTGACCAAATTCGACATCATGACTCACATGCGCGAAGCGATGGGCAAAGGGGAGATATCCGGCAAGGAATCGAAAAAGATTCTGGGAGCGAAGCGGTGAAGTTCTCAACCAGGGCAATTCACGTGGGCCAGGAGCCTGACCCCGCCACAGGAGCGATCATCACTCCTATCTATCAAACGTCCACCTATGCGCAGGAAGCGCTGGGCCGGCACAAGGGCTATGAATATGCGCGCACCCAGAACCCGACGCGCACGGCCCTCGAGCAGTGCCTGTCCTCCCTGGAAAACGGCAAGTTCGGTCTGGCCTTCGCTTCCGGCATGGCCGCCTGCAGCACGGTGATGAACCTGCTTTCGGCAGGCGATCACGTGATCGTCGGCGACGACGTGTACGGGGGCGTTTACCGCCTGTTCGAGCGGGTGCTGTCCCGCTACAAGCTCTCCTTCACTTATGTGGACGCCAGGGACACGGCCCAGGTCGAGGGCGCCGTCCGTTCGGACACCAAGATGCTGTGGCTGGAGACGCCCACTAACCCGCTGCTCCGCCTGGCCGATCTCCAGGCGCTGGCCCAGCTGGCGAAAAAACACAAGCTCACCAGCGTCGTCGACAACACCTTCGCCAGCCCATATTTTCAAAACCCGCTCGACCTGGGCGTGGATATCGTCGTTCACAGCACGACAAAATATCTGGGCGGGCACAGTGACGTCGTCGGCGGTGCCGTCATCACCTCGCGCGAGGACCTCGCGGAGACGTTGCGCTTCCATCAAAACGCTGTCGGAGCGGTGCCCGGACCTTTCGACTGCTGGCTGGTGCTGAGAGGCTTGAAGACGCTTTCGCTGCGCATGAAGGAGCACGAGAAAAACGCGCTGGCCGTCGCGCGGTTTCTCGATCAGCATCCGGCCATCGAAAAGGTGATATACCCCGGTCTTGCTTCCCACCCGCAGCATGATCTGGCGAAACGGCAGATGAAGGGATTCGGGGGAATGGTATCGTGCGTGGTGAAGGGCGGCCTGGAGGCGGCGAAGAAGCTGCTGCACGGAAGCAGGCTGTTCTCCCTGGCCGAAAGCCTGGGCGGGGTCGAGTCCCTGATCGGGCATCCGGCAACGATGACCCACGCCTCCATTCCCCGGGAGATCCGCGAGCCGAGAGGGATCGTAGACGGTCTGGTCCGCCTGTCGGTGGGGATTGAGGACGCCGACGATCTGATAGCCGATCTGAAAGCGGCCCTGTCCTGATCGCTCGCGCCTGAGCTGCCACCCCCGCCCGGCTGCAGCCTTACGGACCGAAGCCGGCTGGCGCTTGCGGCAGGCCGAAAACCGGCGAAGCGCCTGGCTGGCCCTGTTGATACGCGGGCTGTTGCGGGTAATAGGGCTGCTGAGCATAGCCGGCCTGCTGCCCGTAAGGCTGGGAGCCGTACTGTGCCGGCATTCCGGCAGCCGGGTCGCCCATGCCGTATGGAGCGGGCTGCCGTTGCAGCAGTCCGGGAACAACCCCATACTTGGATTGCGGCTGTTGCGGCGGCACAGTGGGCTGGACGGCAGGGGGATCCTTCACGTAGACATCACCGGCCGCCGTCACCATCACGTAAACGGTCCTTCCGGTGGCGACATTGGTCAGGACGTACTTGCCGGCCGGGATCACCGACGGCATGCCATCGGCGCCGGCCGGCTGGGGCGAGCCGTAGTTCTGAGCCTGAGCCGGCAACGGCGCTATCAGGCAGGAAACAACCACCAGCAGCCGGATCACCATCTGCATACAAAGCAGGAGTATACCATTGCATATGCTCGACCCGCAGGGCGATGGCCAAAGATCCCGGGCCCTGTACAATGGTCCTTTCCAGGGAATCCTCGTGAAGCGCCGCAAAAACAAGGAAAGGCCGGCTGCCGCGGCGCCGGTGAAGGCGAAATAGCGTCAGGCGGGCAAGCAAGCGGAGGCAATCTTCTTTAATGGTCAAGCGTGGAGACCGGCCGTATAAAAAGCCGTCCGCGGGCGCGCCGCCGGAAGAAGCGCGGCGGCAAGCCAGGCGCCTGCCGCCGCCGGAGCAAAGCAAGTTCAAGTCCCGGCGAAAAGAGCCCGGCCAGCCGGCCGAGGCTGGCAATACCGGAGGAAGGTCGGCTGACTATCCGCCCCGGGAGAGGAAATTCCAGCGCGGACGGGCGGAAGCCCCGGCCGTCTCAGTGTCCCTGAGCCAGAAGATGCTGGAGCTGGCGGAGGAGCTGGCGGCGGAAGCCGGCATGCCGATCAGGGTCTACCTCAACGAGCTGCTCAAGTATGCCCTGCTGGCCCACGGCCGCCGCCTCGGCAAGCACGAAAAATATCTGCCGGAGTTCACCAGCAAGAGCCGAAAGAGGGTCTCGACCTGGAAGCCGGACTCCGGCGTTGCCACCACCGGCGATATCCCGTTGGCGAAGACCGCCGAGCAGGAGGACGCGAGACCGGCAGCCGCTCCCGGCAAGCCCGGGTTCAGCGGCGGGCAAGGCAAATACGCCGGCGGCAGGCGCGAGTTCGCCGGAGGCCCTGGCAAACCGGAGTTCGCCGGCCGCAAGCGCAAGTTCGCCGGAGGGCCAGGCAAGCCCGAGTTCGCCGGAGGCCCGGGCAAGCCCGGCGGCGGCAAAGGCAGGTACGGGGGCGGCAAGAGCAAATTCACGCGTCCGGCCGGCGCTGGAAAGCGAAAAAAACGATCCTGGTGACCGTCAGGACGAGCTAGCGGCAAGCGCCTTCTTCTGCGAGCGCATCTCGGCCAGCGTGGTCTTCATAAGCTCGCGGACATGGTCGCGCACCGCCGTGGACTTGTTGCCGAAGTCTTGCGGATTGACGGGTGGAAGCACCTTCAGCCAGATATCCGCCTGAAAATCGATCAGCTTGCCGTGCTTGGGCAGAATATCGTGCGTGCCGTCCACGACAATGGGCACCACGGGAACGCCGCAATCGGCGGCCAGCCGAAACGGTCCGTCCTTGAACTCCTGTATCTCGCCGTCTTCCGAGCGCGTCCCTTCCGGAAACATGAGAATGGACGCCCCGCGCTTGAGCCACGACCTGCATGTCTGCATCATCTCCTTGATGCTCTTCAAGTCGCCGCGTTTGATGAGAACGTATTGATTGAGCACCATGTTCGTTCCCACCAGCGGCACTTTGAAAATCTCCTCCTTGGAGACCCACTTGTACGGCCGGTAGAGACCGTAGAGCACCAGGATGTCCACCAGCGACTGGTGATTGGCAACCAGGACGTAGGTCTTTGCCGGATCGATGTTCTCCAGCCCCTCGTAGCGGGTCCGCCAGCGGGGATTCAAGTATAAGTAATGTTGCGCCCACCAGCAGGAGAAGTAATGAACTATCCGGCGGTTGCGGTCGAACCAGAAGGTCAAGAGCAGGAGAAGCGCGCCGATGCACAACAGGACCGCCGACGAGGCAAAAAAGTAAACTGCTGCGGCCAGCGACGTGAATTTGCGCATGAACTTGGAATTCCCCACGATGCATCCGGAGGCGCCATCCCCTTATGACATCGCTGCGTATATTAGAATGGCTGCTTCTGCCTAGCATTATCTTCCAATCAGGTGATTTTTTGTAATACAGGCGACACAAAACCACACGGAGGCCACGGCCGGCCCCTACTCCTGTTTAAAATGGTTATTCTCAAGCGTTCGCGAGGATCTTCTGACTGATGAGAGCACTGGTACTGGACAAACCTGGTTCGCCCAAATCCCTTCGCCCTGCCGAGATGCCTCGCCCGGAGCCCGGCCCGGGGGAGGTCAGGGTCAAGGTTCACGCGGTAGGGCTCAACCCCTTCGACTACAAGCTGGCTTCGGCAGGGACGCCGGACTGGAGCTATCCTTTCATTCTCGGCATCGACGTCGCCGGGGTGGTGGAGGCGCTCGGTCCGGACGTGACCGACTGGGAAGAAGGGGACAAGGTCTACTTCCTGGGCAACCATCTCAAGCCGGGCGGCTACGCCCAGTACACGCTGGCGCCCGCGCACGTGCTCGCCTGGATGCCGGACGGGCTTTCCTTCGCTGAGGCGGCGGCCATTCCTTGCGCCGGCTTCACCGCCTATCAGTCGCTCCACAGGAAAATGCACGTGCAGGCAGGCAAGACCATTCTCGTCCATGGTGGCGCCGGCGGTGTCGGCGGCTTCGCCGTGCAGCTGGCCAAGGCCGCCGGTCTCAAGGTAATCACCACCTGCTCCTCGCACAACCGCAACTTTGTCCAGAGGCTGGGGGCCGACGAGGTCATCGATTACCGGAGCGAGGACGTCGCCACGCGGGTGGCCGAGGTTACCGGCGGGCGCGGGGTCGATTACCTCCTCGACACAATCGGTTCGGACAGCGCCACACAGGCTCTCGGTCTCTTGTCGTTCCTGGGGCAGATCGCCTGCGTGGCCGGGCTGCCGGACATCTCCCAGGTGGTCCCGTTCGAGAAGGCGCTCTCCATCCATGAGGTGGCCCTGGCCGGAGCGTACAAATCAAGCGACCTTCCTGCCCAGGAGGACCTGGCCAAGATGGGCAGGGAGCTGGGCTCAATGCTCAGCAAAGGGCAGGTGCGCCCGATGCTCGAGCAGGTGGTCAAGCTCGAGGAGATACCCGACGCGCTGGTGCGCCTGTCCATGAGGCATGTCCGCGGCAAGATCGTGGCCGAGATCCCGCTGCCGGCGCGCGACTAGCCCGCGCCGCTGCCCAGCCGATGAAAGAGATCGACTGCCCCATCTAGAAACCAGGCGGTCTGCCCTCTGATTACCTCGGCAACGGACACCAGCATCCGCCAGCCTTGCTGAAGCAGCGGCGTGATCTGATTCATGAGCCAGCCGGCCTTCTCATGAAATACGCCCACCTGCTCATTGGCCGACTTCAGCTGACTGCGCAGCCAGTCGATCGCCCCTTGCAAAGCCAGAGCCTGTTTCTCTACAAACTGCCCTTGATGCCGCAGTGCAGCTCCCTTCTCCTGCAGGTCCTGCCCCTGCTCGTCCAGCCAGCGACCCTTCTCCATGAGCGCAGCAACCGGGCCCTTCGTGCGCCCCTGTGAATCGCCGGCCTGCGCTTCGACCCGATCGGCCGGCCCGCTATTGGCGGCGAAGCACGCCGGGTCAGAAATGCTGCAGGCGGCGAGCAAGGCCGTACCGCAGATGAGGGCGGTAAATTTAAGCTTCAACATCTGTCTCGTTGCTCCCTATTGCCGACAGGCGATCTCCCATTGATCGGGGGCAACGCTTAAAGAGCGCTGAAGTCCACGATCGGGTCCACACCCATGTTGAGAAGATGACGTGAGCTTGTTTTCTCCTGGATCACGACAGGCTTTTCGATCACCTGCTTGGATCTGTTTCTTCTCAGCCATGGCTGGTCGGGCATCATCGGCCCGGTTATGGTCACGGTTGTGATCGCGTGCCAGCCCGGGGTTCCCTGCCAGAGGTCGTAGAAGGTGGAAGCCTGAGCGCCCTGATTAAGCGCAATGCCGCAGAACCCGGCTGCCAGCCCCGATAAGATCGCTCTTGCGATGATGCGCTTCATAACAATTCCTCCTTGTGTTATGCACGCACTCCCGCATACGTGCGACGAGCGGCAGCCCGCCTCGTTCCCTGATTTCTTGACAGAACACGAAACTTCACCAACCGAGCGCCGTCTTTCTCAGGCGCCGCCAGAGGCGTTGTGCGACTGGGCAACGTAGCGGCGCAGGCGCTTGAAGGCCCAGCGCAGCGTCTCGAAGGCGGAGTGCACCTTGGACCAGCTCTGCTGGGCGGCAGCCTCTTCCAGAACCGAGCTGAAGCGAGCCATCTCGATCGCGCAGACCGCCCGCGAGGAGCCGTTCAACTGGTGGGCCAGCGACTCGACGGCCCGCGCGTCTCTTTTTTGCTTGGCCGTGCTTATCCCTTCCACCAGCGTCTCGGCGGCCGAGATGTAGACCCGCAGGATCTCGTGGGCCACGTCCTCCCCGCAGGAGCTGTTAAGAAGCTCGAGATTGATCGGCGCTTCGGTGATCGTCTCGGAGAGGCTCGCCTCGTCGGGCGTCAGCTGCACCGCGCCCGCACCCGGCTGCGCTGCCCCGGCGAGCCGCACGGCCGCCTGCAAGGCGCCGACCGGCGCCCGGCGCGGCAGCCAGCGTTCGAGCACGGCCTCCAGCTTGTCCGGGACCACTGGCTTGGCAACGTAATCGTCCATGCCGGCCGCCAGGCATTTCTCGCGGTCGCCTTCCATCGCATGCGCGGTCATGGCGATGATCGGCACGTGACGGCCGGTCATCATCTCCATCTTGCGAATGGCGATAGTGGCCTGGAAGCCGTCCATCTCCGGCATCTGGCAATCCATGAGCACCGCGCCGTACTCGCCCGAGGCCACCGCCTCCACGGCCTCCCGCCCGTTGGCCACGACCTGCGCCGAGTAGCCCAGGTTTTTCAGCTGGTAGAGCGCCACCTTCTGGTTGGTCGGGCTGTCCTCGGCCACCAGGATAACCTCTGTTGGCGCGGCCGGGTAGGGAATCTGCTGGGTGAGGACCGAATCCAGCCGGCCGCGAGATTTTCCCAGAAGGCTGCCCAGGCAGTCGAGGAGCTGCGACCGCTGCAAAGGCTTCTGCAGATAGGCGGAGAAGCCGCTCTGAATCGCCAGTTCGGCTTCCGAAGAATCGGGCGAGTTCGATAGGAAAATCACCGGCTCCGCGTGCGCCGAAAGGAGCTCACGGGCCGCCAGCGCGGCGCCCTCCTCGCGCAGGTCCAGGGCAGCGGAGTCCACGATCGCCGCGTGGCAGGGCAACGGCTTTCCGGTGGTTCCCCTCAGTTCGGCGGCCAGATCGGCCAGAGAGCTGCACCGATCGGAGTGTACCCCGCAGGCGGCCAGGTAGGTGCCGACAATCCTGGCCGTGGCGCCCGGGGCGCCGACAAGAAGGATCCTCTTTCCGGCCAGCTCGGCCGACCCCGCGCCCTCGTCCTCGCAATCGCCGCAGATTTCCAGGGGCACCGTAAACCAGAACTCGGAGCCATGCCCCCTGACGCTCCTGGCCCCTATCTCCCCGCCCATCAGCTCGACGAGCCCCTTGCAGATTGACAGCCCCAGGCCGGTGCCGCCGTATCTTCTGGTGATCGTTCCATCTTCCTGGGTGAAGGGCCGGAAGAGCCGCTCCTTGACCTCACCGTCGAATCCGATGCCGCTGTCGCCAACCGTGAAGCAGACGGTGACGCTGCCGTCCGAGCGCTCTTGCGGCTCGACCCACACGGTCACCTCGCCTGCCTCGGTGAACTTGACCGCGTTGGACATCAGATTCAGCAACACCTGCCTGATGTGCGCCTCGTCACCACGGAGCAGGCGCGGGGCCGCCGGCGAGACGCCTACCATCAGCGACAGCCCCTTGTCGCGGGCGGCCCCGGCAACCATCTGGGCGGTGGACTCGACCGCCGACAGGAGGTCGAAGTCGAGAACCTCCAGGTTGGCTTTGCCGGACTCGATCCTGGAGAAGTCCAGGATGTCGTTAATCAGCTCGAGCAGGATTCCGGCCGAGTCGTGGATTATGTTGGCGTAGTCCCGCTGGCTCGGGCTGAGAGGGGTGCGAAGGAGCAGTTTGGTCATGCCGACCACGCCGTTGAGCGGCGTGCGGATCTCGTGGCTCATATTGGCCAGGAACTCGGACTTGAGCCGGGCGGAATCGAGCGCCTGATCCCTGGCCGCGGCCAGCTTGGCCGCGAGAACCTGCATCTCGCGCAGCGTCTGCCCGTGTGCCTCCGCCTGCTTGCGCACGGCCGCCTTCAGCGCCTCCACCTGCGAGCGCAGGCGCTCCACCTCGCGGGGATGCGAACCGCCCAAAGACGATGACCCGCAATCGGGCTGCCGGGCGGACCCTCGTGTTTCGACCATCTCCGCGGTGCCTCTGACCCCCGTCCGATCGCCGCGAGCCGTCATGCAGGGCGTCAAGGCGATCCGGCGCGCCTGCGGCAGCGCCGCTAAGCATGTCGACAGGCGGTTACATTCCCAGTATTTCAGCGCCGCGGCGCCGGTAGCTATAGCCAACCGCATATCTTTGTATTGACAACCATATATTCCTGGCGCTCAGCGGCGGAGCGACTTGCAGATGTCCTGCACCCCGTTCAGGTCATCGAGGAGCCGGTGCACCTGCTGCTGAATCCGCTCCGTGTCGTAGTGCGGGCCGCGCGTGGCCTCCGCCAGCGCATCGCACTCGCTGCCCACCCGCCGGGAGATGTCCTCTAAGATCTCCAGGTCGGCGCGGGCCTGCCCGGCCGCCTGAGCGGGCGGGCCCATGGCGGCCAGGTCCTGCAGCAGGCGACCCTTCTCGTCCTCGATCTCGCCGGTGTACTGGTTCAGCTTTTCCGGGCGCGGCGGCAGAACCGGCCCCGAATAGTCACACATGCCCGCCCCGTAGGGATAGCTGTTGCCGTAAGCAAACCAGTCCGGATCCATCCAGCAGGGACCGGCCACGTCCGCCTCATGCCTGTTCAACTCGGCCTGAACGTGCTTAACCGCGTCCCTTATTCTGCTGGCCGCGGTCGCCAGATTGTCCAGCGACCCCCTGTCGACCGCTGCCAGCACGGCCGTGTTGTACAGGAGCAGGCAGGCGGCCGGCAAGGCCAGCGCCAAAGCAACGCCACCGTGGAAAGACGATCTCATCACTCCACCCCGGCCGGCTCCGCCTCGAGCTTGGCCAGCTCGGCCTTCATCCTGGCGATCACCATTTCGAACCGAGGCAGGCAATTGTCGTGCGCGGGATTGCCGGCAAACTTGCTGTCGTGCACGGCCATCTCCTCCTCGATTCGCCGGATCATCTCCTTTAGATATTGCCGGTCCACTCTACTCTCCGGGGTCCAGGGCGCGCTGGCAATATCTTAACGCGGATGTTCCGGCTTAAGCGCGGTGCTATTTGTGCCTGCGCGTGGAGGTCAGGCGCCCGTGCACGGACTTGCTGGCCAGGTTGCCCTCGAGCATCCCCAGCCCGTTTCTTGGCAAAAGCGAGCCCGCCAGCTCGGGATAGACGGCCACAACCGGCTTGGCCAGCCTGGCGGAGACCGCCTCGTCCGGCTGCTTAAGGGCCATCTTGGCCGAGACGTCCGGCACCCGGGCCGGCGCCGGCAGGCGGATCGCGCCGTGCAGGGCATCCTGCTCCGTGGTGGCAGGTTTGACGATCGTGGGCACACGAACCGGCTTGCCGAAATCGGCACCGGGGTGGCTGGGCACATAGTTGGCCGGCACGTGCACCGGCTTCATGTAGACCGGCGCCTGCTTCCTGACCGCTACCGAACGCTTGCCCGGCACGGTCTGGACAACGGTGAGGTCCGGTCCGCGGCGCTGAACCACCCTTTGCGTGCCCTGGGCGTATCCGGTCACCGGCACCCAGCAAAAGTGGGAAAGGTTGGGATTGCCCTGGATGAGCGGCCGCTCCCAGCCCTTGAACTGGTAGGCTCCGGTGGTGACGCGAACCACCCGCCCGGCATCGGCGTACTGGGCCAGCGCGGCCTTGTGCCCGGCAGCCGCCAGGGTCAGCACCGCGATTAGTAAGGCAGGGAAAGGACGAATCAAGTGCAACATACAAACACCTCTTGACCAGCCCTTTTATATACTTAAAACCGTTCGACTTAAATGGGGGAAATACGTAGCCCCTCCTTGCCCGTGTCTATACGCCCGATGAACTTTTTGGACGCCCTCCGGGAAAAAGTCCTCATCTTCGATGGGGCGATGGGCTCGTCCGTCCACAAATACGAGCTGACCCTGGACGACTACCGGGGCAAGGAGAACTGCCCGGAGATCCTCGTCGAGAGCCGCCCGGACGTCATCGCCGAGATCCACGCCGGCTATCTGGCCGCCGGCTGCGACGCGATCGAGACCGACACGTTTGGCGGCTCGCCGGTCGTTCTTGCCGAGTTCGGGCTGGCCGAAAGGGCCTACGAGCTGAACAGGAAGGCGGCCGAGCTGGCGCGCCGGGTGGCCGCCGACTTCTCCAGCCCCGGCAGGCCGCGCTTCGTCTCCGGCTCGGTCGGGCCGACCACCAAGCTGCCCTCGCTCGGCCACATCGGCTTTGCCGCCATGAAAGACGCCTACTACCAGCAGGTCGCCGGGCTGGTGGACGGGGGCGTCGACGTGCTGCAGTTCGAGACCGGCCAGGACCTGCTGCAGGCCAAGGCGGCAATCATGGCCATGCTGGAGTACCTGAAGAAGATCGGGCGGAAGCTGCCGATCGTAGCCCAGATCACCATCGAGGCGCCGCCGCTGGGTACGATGCTGGTGGGCTCGGACATCTCGGCGGCGCTTTCCACGCTCGACCCCTTCCCGATCGACGTGATCGGCATGAACTGCGCCACCGGCGCCCGGGAGATGATCGACCCGGTCCGCTACCTGTGCCAGAACACCGCCAAGGCGGTCTCCGTCCTGCCCAACGCCGGGCTGCCGGAGAATGTGGGCGGCAAGACCGTCTACAGGGTGACGCCGGACGAGATGGCCGAGGCGCTCAACTATTTCGCAAGAGAGGTGGGGGTGAACATCGTCGGCGGCTGCTGCGGCACCACTGCCGAGCACATGAAGCGGGTGTGCGAGGTCGTAGGAGAGGTCGCCCCGCTCCGCCGGCGGGTCGACAGCGCGCCTGCGGTGGCCAGCCTTTACACCGCCGTGCCGCTGCACCTGGACCCGCCGCCGATCATCATCGGCGAGCGCACCAACACCAACGGCAGCCGCAAGTTCAAGGAGCTGCTGGAGAAAGAGGACTGGGACGGCATGGTGGCCATGGCCAGGGAGCAGGAGCGCGAGGGCGCCCACATGCTGGACGTGTGCACCGCTTACGTCGGGCGTGACGAGGTGCGCGATATGAGCACGCTCATTCGCCGGCTCAACACGGACATCCAGATCCCGATTGTTATAGACACGACCGAATTTCCGGTGCTGGAAAGATCGCTGGAGCTGATCGCCGGGCGGCCGATCATCAACTCGATTAACCTGGAGGACGGCGAGGAGAAGATGCTCCGCAAGGTGGAGCTGATCACCAGATTTGGTGCCGCCGCCATCGCCCTGACCATCGACGAGCAGGGGATGGCCAAGACCGCCGAGCGGAAGCTGGCTGTGGCCAGACGAATCCACGACCTGGCCACCGGCGCCGGCATGCGCCCGGAGGACCTGATTTTCGACTGCCTGACCTTCACCCTGTCGACCGGCAACGAGGACGACCGCAGGCTGGGGCTGGAGACGCTCGAAGGGATAAGGCGGATCAAAGAGCATCTCCCGGGCGTGAAGGCCAGCCTCGGCGTGAGCAACGTCTCCTTCGGCTTCAATCCCCGGATAAGGCAGATCCTGAACTCGGTTTTTCTCCATTACTGCATCGAGAACGGCCTGGACATGGCGATCGTCCACGCGGCCAAGATCATACCGCTTTACAAGATCGACGACGAGGAGAGGGAATATCACCGCAAGCTGATCTTCGACGAGCGCAGCGCGGATTACGACCCGCTCTTTGCCCTGCTGGACTTTTACCGGAAGCGCACCGCCGGCGGTGCAGAGCACGAAAAAGCGGCGCCGCCTGCCGACATCCGGGAAGCGCTGAAAAGCCGGATCATAGACGGGAACAGGGTGGGGCTGGAAAAGGATCTGGCGAAGGCGCTGGAGCGGTACAAGCCGCTCGAGATCATCAACGAGATCCTCCTGGACGGGATGAAGGTGGTCGGGGAGCTGTTCGGCGCGGGCAAGATGCAGCTGCCGTTCGTCCTGCAGTCGGCCGAGACCATGAAGGCCGCGGTATCGTATCTGGAGCCGCACATGGAGAAGGTGGAGGGCGTCACCAGAGGCACCATGGTCCTGGCCACGGTGAAGGGGGACGTGCACGACATCGGAAAGAACCTGGTGGACATCATTCTCTCCAACAACGGCTACAAGGTGGTCAACCTGGGGATCAAGCAGCCGATCGAGAACATCATCGCCGCGGCCACCGAGCACAAAGCGGACTGCATCGGCATGAGCGGCCTGCTCGTCAAATCGACGGTGATCATGAAAGAGAACCTCGAGGTGCTCAACCAGCACCACATCCGGATTCCGGTCGTCCTCGGCGGTGCTGCGCTGACCAGGCGCTACGTGGAGGAGGACTGCCGGAACGTTTACAAGGGAGAGGTATTCTACGGCCAGGACGCCTTCGCCGACCTGCACTTCATGGGCTTAATCGCCGACCACAAGCACAAGGTAGGGGCGGGGCATGCCCCGCCCGCCCCTTCGCCGGCCAAGAGATCCCCCGAGACGGAGCCGCGGCATGCCCCGCCCGCCCCTTCGCCGGCCAAGAGATCCCCCGAGACGGAGCCG
>JAJPGY010000021.1 GCA_021325555.1 Pseudomonadota bacterium
GCGGTAGTACGTTCCAAGGGTTGGGCTGTTCGCCCATTAAAGCGGTACGTGAGCTGGGTTCAGAACGTCGTGAGACAGTTCGGTCCATATCCGGCATGCCCGCAGGAGTTTTGAGGGGAGCCGTCCCTAGTACGAGAGGACCAGGACGGACGAACCGCCAGTATACGTGTTATGTCGCCAGACGTAGACGCACGGTAGCTGTGTTCGGAGCGGATAAGTGCTGAAAGCATATAAGTACGAAGCCCACCCCGAGATGAGAACTCCCATGGCAAAAGCCAGTAAGGGCCCGGGAAGACCACCCGGTTGATAGGACGCAGGTGGAAGTACCGCATGAAGGTGGTACGTAGCTGAGCGTTACTAATATGCCCGAGGGCTTGTCCAAATTCATTGGTGAATTAGACAAGCGCATGCAATGCGCCCCTGCGAGATGTGAGGGCGCCTGCAGGGGCGGATTGCATCCGCCCGCGCGTCAGAGATACTCAATATGCAGTTTCCAGGGTACGGTGATATCCATCACCGGAGCCCTGAAAGGTTCTTGGTGCCAAAGCGACCGGAACACACCCGTTCCCATCCCGAACACGACGGTAAAGACGGTCAGCAGCGACAATACTTGGCGGGAGACTGCCTGGGAAGATAGCCCGGTGCCAGGAGTTATGAAACCCACGAGGTAACACCTCGTGGGTTTCTTTTCAGCCGTGCGACAATTACCTGAAACTCGGGGAGAGGAGTCCGTTATATGCGAGCGGCAGAGGCAAGGATCAACCGCGAGCGCCTGAACGCATTGCTCAGGAGGGAGCAGGAGCGGTTTGTTGCTGAGCACCCCCGATCGCGCGAGCTGTATGAGCGGGCAAAGGGAAGCCTGCTTTCAGGCGTCCCTATGCACTGGATGGTGAAGTGGGCAGGGACGTTTCCGATCTTCGTCCAGAAGGCGATCGGATCGCGATTCACCTGCGTGGACGGTCGCGAGTATGTTGATCTTTGCCTGGGTGATACCGGGGCGATGACAGGGCATTCTCCAGCTCCCGTCGTCGAGGCGATTATCGATCAGGCACGGCGCGGGCTGACGTTCATGCTTCCCACCGAAAACTCGATCTGGGTCGCCGAGGAGCTGAGCCGCCGGTTTGGACTCCCCTGCTGGCAGATGGCAATGACGGCTACCGATGCCAATCGCTTCTCAATCCGGCTCGCGCGCCGGATTACCGGGCGCAAACTGGTTCTCGTTTTCAACTGGTGCTATCACGGCACCGTCGATGAGACGTTCATTACGCTGTCGGACGGCCGTCCGACGGCACGCAGAGGTAATTTAGGACCGCCGGTCGATCCGGCAATTACTACGAAGGTGGTGGAGTTCAATGATATCCCGGCGCTGGAAGCCGCGCTCAGCCCGGGCGATGTGGCATGCGTGCTTGCCGAGCCGGTCATGACCAATATCGGAATTGTCCATCCGGAGCCGGGATTCCATGATGCTCTGCGCGCGATTACCAGGCGCACCGGAACGCTTCTCGTCATTGACGAGACTCACACAATTTGTGCTGGACCTGGGGGCTATACCAGGGCTCATGGGCTCGACCCCGACATGCTTACGCTCGGAAAGCCGATTGCAGGCGGGGTCCCAGCGGCCGTGTACGGCTTCAGCGAAGAAGTTGCCGGGCTCGTGTCCCGGAGCATTAATGTCGAGGATTGCGACACTGGTGGTATCGGCGGTACGCTGGCGGGTAACGCGCTGGCTACGGCGGCGATGCGTGCAACGCTCGAGCATGTCCTGACCCAGGAGGCTTACGACCTGGCAATTCCTTTGTGTGATCGATTTGTCGCCGGCGTGGAGACCGTCATCGAAGGCAAGGGGTTGCCGTGGATCGTGCAAAGGCTCGGGTGCCGGGCTGAGTACTGGTTCAGATCGACCGCTCCGCGAAACGGGGCTGAAGCGGCGGCGGCTGCTGACTTCGTGCTCGATCAGTATATGCATCTTGCCGCGTTGAATCGGGGTATCCTGATGACGCCATTCCACAATATGGCCCTCATTTCGCCTGCTACAACCGAAGCGGATATCGATCAACATACGAGCGTTTTCCGCGAGAGCGTGGAACAACTGCTCATTAACGCCGGCTAGGACCCCAACGGCCCTGGTTAAGCCATTGGGAGGCGCCATCGATATGGAGTGGCGACAAGAATGACGATGTCCCGCAAAATCGCATGTGCGTCCATTGCTCTTTCGCTTTTTGCATCGAGCCTGTTCAATTGCGTTCTAGCGGCGCCGGCTGACAACGTATCCGGTGCGGAGGAAACAGGCTCGAAGCTGCCGAAGATCAACGATTATGCGTTTGTGCAGGACGGCGAGCCGTATCAAAAATTGCGCATGCCGGTTTGTGAGCGGATTCCCAAGGGGGTGCAGCCGGACGGGATGGTGCTGGCTATTCACGGTCTGACCCTCCATGGCAAACGCTACGAACTTTTGGGCAAGGCTTGCGCCAGTACTGGTGTGTACTTCGTTGCGCCCGACATGAGGGGATTTGGCATGTGTCGAGCCGACACGAATGACAAGTACGGCCGGCGCAAGATCAACTATGACAGGAGCTACGATGATCTGTCCGGACTGGTGTCCTGTCATCGTAATCGGTGAAAGCCTGGGTGCGACAATGGCCTTGCGCGTGGCGGCGGGACATCCGGAGTCAGTAAGCGGGGTAATTATCTCCGGTCCACCGGCGCGAATAAATCCACTGATGTTCTTCTACCCCAGCAACATGTGGCAGGGGATCCTCGCCGTGCTTGTAAGCCCTCGCGGCCATATGAAGCTGACCGCATTCATGACGAAGCTCGTCTCCAACAACAAGTTGATCGGGCAAGAGATGTTGGACGACCCGCTGGTGGCCAAGAAGCTGACGATCTTTGAGTTGCTCAAGACCCAGGCATTTTGCGGCAAAACAGTCAAGTATGCCAGAGGGCTGGCACCAGATACGCCACTACTCATACTGCAAGGCAGCCAGGACTATTGCGTTGTTCCCGACGCAATTGTGAAGATTGCGAAGAAGGTCCGCTCTGCCGATCAAACCATGCGCTGGCTGGGCAACCACGGGCACCTCTTGCTGGAGACGAATTACATTCGCGCCCAGACCGTCAACGCGCTGGTCGACTGGGCCGACGAGATCGATCCTGCACACAAGCTGGAGCTGGAAGCCATGCAGCAACTGATCCGTAAGCTGGGCGGCAAAAGCGAGGATTGATGTCCAATTGGCAATTCGCAACCCACGGGGTAACACCCCGTGGGTTGCCGATTTTGTGCCCGGACGGAATCTGGCGCACCGTTTCTCTTGCCCGAAGCAGCGAACGCTCCTAGCTGAACAGGTTGGCGTCGCGTGCGGAGGCGACCAGCCAGTTGATGACGCCGGGGGTCGCCAGCCCGCCGGTGACGCCGGCGCAGCCGAACAGGACGCGCTTCATGGCATCCTGAGTTCCGGCGGCCATGTGCATGAAGCCCATGATCATGGTCGGGCCGCCCCAGGCGATTCCCAGGATCTCCATGCCGTTGGCGACGATGTTCAGCAACGCCTCCAGGTTGGCGAGGCAGTTCACGCGCACGGTTCCGCCCGTGTTGATACCCATCACAACCGTTGCGTCCCCGGCTTGCGGCCCGATCGTCCCCAGGGTCGCTCCCTGCAGCATCGGCGCCTGACCGCCCATCACCGTATTGGTCTGGCTGCCCGTTATGGGCGTCGAGCGCATCTGAGTTCCCGCGTCGCCGGCGGAGAAAGCATCGGTCGCCTGCGCAAAGGCAGGCACGCTTGCCGAGCAGCCGATGAGCACGGCCATGGTCAGACCGAACGTGGAAAAAGCATTAGTAAAAGAAGTACGCATAACAAGCCTCCTTGGATAAGATTGGTGTCGCCCTTCAGTTGGCGCCATCTTACGGGTGGCGGGGGTCAAAGTCATCGACCAAGCGTCACGACGTGACCGTGACGATCGTCATGCTTGCTGGCGTATAGGGGGCTGCGAATGCGGTACTGACCGGCTCTACGGCTGTTTCAGCTTGCAGCAACCTCTTCCGATTTCAGGGTGTCGACCAAGTCCGTGATCGTTTCTAACTCTGCAGAAGAGAGATCGACACTGGCGGCCCGGGCGTTCTCTTCCGCCTGGGCCGCGTCTCTTGCGCCGACAATGGCGGCCGTTATCCCGGGCTGATTGATGGTCCAGCTCAACACCAGCTGCCCGAGCGTTGCTTTGTGGGCTTCGGCAATCGGTTTGATCTTCTCGAGGAAGGCGTTGACGCGCCTTATGTTCTCGGGTTGGAAGTGTACTTGCGTCGCCCGGTGATCGCCGGGCGGGAACTTGTGGTCCGGCTTGAACTTGCCGGTCAGCAAGCCGCGCTGCAACGGGCTGTAAACGATGACGCCTATGTTGTGCTCGCGGCAGTACGGCAGAACATCCTTTTCTATGTCCCGCAGAACCATGCTGTATGGCGGCTGGTCGGAGGCGATCGGCACCAGCGAGGAAGCAGCCCTTATGTCGTCAACGGTGAAGTTGCTGACGCCCGCCGCGCGAATCTTGCCCTCCTTGAGGAGCTGGGCGACAGCCTCCATCGTCTCCTCCACCGGTGTAGTGTGATCGCGCCAGTGGCACTGGTACAGGTCTATGTAATCCGTTTTCAACCGGCGCAGGCTGGCTTCGCATTCGCGGATGACACTTTGTTTTCTGGCGTTGAGGTAGATCTTGTACCGCTTGCCGCCCTCGTCGAGATCGAAGAAATGCTCTCCTACCCCCGAATCCCAGGCCATGCAGTACTTGGTGAGGATCTGGACCTTGTCCCGCTGCCCGGCAACGGCTCTGCCGACGATCTCCTCGCTGCGGCCGAATCCATATATAGGCGCGGTGTCGATGGTCGTCACCCCCAGCTCGATCGAGCGGCGGATCGCCTCGACGGATTTCCGCTCATCCGTTCCGCCCCACATGGTGCCGCCAATCGCCCAGGCGCCAAGGGTAATTGCCGAGATCTTTATATCGCTGCTGCCCAATTGCCGGTATTGCACGGAAGCTTACCCCTCAAAAACCGCTCACGGGAACTCAGACAAGATCGTCCATTATGGAAAGTCGCTGGGTAGTTGTATTTAATCAGGCGGCAACAATTTTTCACGAGGCGTGTCACGCCATTTCCACGATTCCCCGGTAACCTTGCGCCAGCGGACTCAAAGAGTCACTTACTACATGACACGGGCTGCTTCTTGAGCCGCAAGGGCGGCTGCTCGTGAGGACAGCGAGGATAGAAAGCAATGATTCAAGAGAGACAGGCTGAGCACAGCGAACCGGCGGCGCTCGGCGGCCCGCAGCCGGCTGGTCCCAGCATGGGCACCCTCGATCGCGCGGAGGTGGGCGCCATTTTGCGCGCCGACAATGAGCGGCGTATGCAGGCAGCGAGCCCTTATCTCAACGGTTTCAGCATCGGGGGCGAAACGATGCTCTGCCAGGCACCGGTCCAGCGCGACCCCAACGTAGCAACTGACTCAGCCGCCCCGGTGCTTGCAGCAAACAGCGCGGTAAAGACCGCCAGCCGCCTGGCAAATGCCGCCAGGGTCGCCGGGGCGGACGCTCCCAGGATTCCAGCCTTGCCCAGCAACCCCGGGGCGGGGGTGATGGAATATACGCCGGGCGGGCAGGCCCTCCGGCTGGGCACTCCGACCGGGCTTGTCGAAGGGGTGCACAGGCCGGCCGCCAATGTGTTCACCAGGGTAGCCATCGAAGGGCTGTCCGGAAGCGGGAGCAGGCCGGCGGAATGGAATCACATGGGTTCAGCGACCATGCCGGCGGGAATGTTCTCCAGGACGCCGGATGTCACCTTCCGGATTGACTACCGCGGGCGCGGGCTGGAGGCCGTAAGCGTCCCGATTCCACCGGTCAGCGGCGGGCAGCGGGTCGACTTCTATCAGAACGGCCACCAGATTCAAGCCCGCTCGGGCAGGGACACGTATACGCTCTATCGAACGACCAATTCCATCCTGCCCGACTGGATGGCGGCCGGCTGGGAGTGGCGCAAGAACTAGGCAGACGCCGATTATTTGCGCCAGATGATGATCTGCGGGTGCCTCACGCGTGCGTGGGGCACCGCTTGACCGCGGCTATGCGCTTGCATTCTTCTGCGCGCTTGTTGACGCCGTGCCCTCAGCACAGGCAGCAGTACCGCATCTTCGTCCGGCGTCAGGTGCCCGGTTTCGGCTTCCAGCGCCATTGCCTGACTGCGGTTCTGCCCCGGAAAGAGATTGTCGTTTTCCAGCAACAGTTGCGTCTCGGGAAGGACCGCTGCCGGTGGAAGCCGGGTGGGGCTCGGGCTGCCGTATCGTCTGGCGTGTATTGCAGCCGGTGGTTGACGCCTGCCGTGCGCGGCCGCCGGTGTGTCAGTGCCCGCGCCGATGAAGCAAACGCCTGCCGCTATCATTGTCGTGCAAAGTAGAAATGTGCTATTCATAACGGATCACATCCTCATCTTAGCCCCGTTTCTGCTGCTGCGCATCTGCTGTCTATGTTGAGAACTCTATCGCCGTTGCTGATGATCCTCTTGCTGTCCGGACCGGCAGTGCCGGCGGCGCGATGCCGCACGCAAAACATCACCAGACAACAGGTGATGAACAGCAGCTTTCCTCTGCCCGGACTGCAATCGGGCTACACGATGATCCGATTTAAGGACGGCATCAACAAGGAAAACGATGCGGGCATATCCGAGATGGATATCGGAATGCTTGATGGCAAGCCGGCCGCAGTCGTGTTCGTCGCCTGGTCCACCGGTGGCACCGGGGTGTGGGAGGTGCTCGGCTTGTATCGGCTCGTCGAGGGGCGGCCCCGGTGCGTGGGATGGTATGACCTCGAGGACAGGGCTCAAGTCAACAGTCTCAAGATTCGCAACAACCAGGTTTTGCTGGACTGGGTGAGGCATAAGGACACGGATCCGGCGTCAATGCCCTCGCTGCATACTCTGACCAGGCTGAAATCAACCGATTTCCGAACCCCGCAGCGAGGCTAGAAGATAATGTTGCGGTCCACTTCGGGATCCATGACGATCGTCATGGATCCCAGTGACGTTTGGTCGATGTGCTGAAGGTACGCGGTCACTAGAATGGCGGTAAGGCTGGACAGCAAGCCGTTCCCCATGCGAGAGGTGATTCTCATGCCAAACGTCGATCGTGGACGTTCCGGAGTGCGTTCCTATCTGGAGAGGCTGTACCGTGATGAAACCAGGCACGGTGGCGGCCCGCAACCACCCCATCCGTCTGATTACCGCATCTCGAGCTGGCAAACCCCGGAGCCACCGGGTGTCGCGAAGAGGTCCTTCGCCCTCGGCATAGCGCTTGCCGGCATTATCGCTGGAATTCTCCTGGCGGCCCCGGTGGTCTGGGGTCATGTGGCGGATTGGACACAACAAACGGCGGCCAGGATGTTTCCGCCGCCGGCTGCTTATAGTTATGGACCCGCGCACGAGCGCGCCGGCTCAGTGACGCGGGCCATTCCCGGCATGCACGCGGAAAAGTCAGTAATTACGGGTATCGTCGATCCCCTTTCACTGAGCGCTGTTTACTACTGGACATTTGCTCTCAAAAACGACACGTCCACGGCGCACGAAGCGCAGTTCGAAATTGCCCTTCCCAGAGGCGCCGCGGTCACGCGAGCAACTCTCTGGATCAACGGCACCCCGCAAGAAGCGGCATTCAGCTCAACACAGCAGGTCACCAATGCCTACGAGTGGATAACCGTGCGCCACCGCGACCCCTTGCTGGTAACCGAAACCGCCCCCGGACGCATCCTCGTGAAGGCCTCGCCGGTACAGCCAGGGGGACAACCGATGCAGCTGCGCATCGGCATCACCGCCCCGATGGCATTGGCTTCCGAGGACCGGGCGCGGGTGATGCTGCCTCACGTGGTGGCGTCCAACACGGCCATAGATTGCCGGCAGGATGTGCACATCGAGGCGCCGGCAGCCATGGAGTCCTCTAGCCCGGCAGCCCGCACTTCACCGTCTGAAGGAAGCGGAAGCGTGCTCAGGGCGAACGTAGACGTCACCGCCTTGAACGACATGGTTATAACGGCTGCTCGCACGCTGTCTCCACGCCGATACGCGACGCGCGCCACCCATTCGAGTCCCCCGGCCTTTATTGTGGCGGACCTTGAGCCGAATCCGGAATCCGGGTTGTGGCTGCCTCACTTCATCAGGTCAACCGGCCGACCGGCTTGCCTGGTTATTCACGATGAAGACGCCGCCCATCGCCTTTCGACGTTGTGGGCCTGCCAGGAGATCGACAAGCTGTACTGGAGGGGCTATACACACCAGGCCGTCGAGCTTGCGCATGCCTACCGTGTGGTCTCGCCGGTATCCGGCGCCACCGTTCTGGAAACGGAAGGCGACTATGAAGTCAACAACCTGGATCGCGATATGGGCCGAACTGTCCCCGCAGGGTCGACCCCGACGCTGCAAGGCGCCACCACGGGCACCATCTTACCGCAAGCCGCCAACACGGGCACCATCGTCCCGCAAGGCGGTGATGCCAGCGTGCTCCAGGGTGTCGTCGCGGGCGGTAGGTTGCGTGTGAACAACCTGGCCGACCTCGAGGCCACGGCGCGGCAATTCGCCGGCATACCGGTTGCCGTCGACTGGCTCACAGCTTCCGCTCGCGACGCCAATTGCTTCGGGTGCACGGAGCCCGCGGTGTTCGGCTTGACGGACAACCCGCTGGTGGCGCTCATTCTGGTGATGGCGCTCGCCGTCTGGAGCTTTGCCGGGCCCGCAGTGCTCCTGGTAGAGGCTGTAAGGCGGCACATCGGCAAACAGCCGGGAGCGTCCCGGGCCCTTATGTTCGCTGCCTGCTGGTTTTGGATAGCCCTGATGGCATCCCTGGTAAGCCAGATGCTCTTTGTCGCCCTGGCCGCGTCAATCCTTTGTAACGGCAGGCGTGACCGCAGCCAGGTGCCGGCGGCGGCGCCTGGACGGGCTGCCGTTTGATAAGCGACAGCCTTCATAAAAAGGGTCGGGTCCGGAGCGCAAGTTCCGGGCCCGCTCCTTGAGGTGAGATAATAAGCCCGGGAAAAACCGGCGATGGCCGGATATGCCTCGCGGAAGTGCGAGAGGGGGCATCCTTGGATCTGAGGCGGTCGACCGGAATTCTCCTGGACCCGAGGTCCTTGCCTGGCGAGTACGGCATCGGCGACCTGGGACCGAACGCCTACCAGTTTGCCGATTTCCTGGCCGACTGCGGGGTCATGTGGTGGCAGATTCTTCCCCTGGGAATGCCGGCTGACGGGCGCTGCCCGTACGCATGCGATTCGGCCTTCGCGCGCAATCCCTTCTTGATCAGCCCGCAGTCGCTGGTGGATGACGGATTGCTGGACGAGCACGATCTCCAGCCGGTACCCTCATTTCCGGATGCCCGCATCGACTTTGCCGTGGCTCTTCCCTACAAAACGGCCTTGCTGGAAAAAGCTTTTGAGCGCTGGCAGGCGAACCAGGATGCGGGGCTGCGCGCCGAGCTGGAGAGTTTCGCGCAGCGGTCACACTGGCTTGCTGACTATTGCCTCTATCGGGCGCTGAAGGAGGAGAACGAAGGACGCTCCTGGAACCTCTGGCCGCGGGAGCTGGTGGCGCGCGATCCACGGGCGCTGGCTCAGGCGGCCGATCGCCTGCGCAGGCGTGTGGAGGCGCACCAATTCTTCCAGTGGTTGTTCGACCGGCAATGGGGCAGGCTCCGGAACCACTGCCGGTCGCGGGGGATCAAGATCATCGGTGACATGCCGATTTTCGTCTCTTACGATTCGAGCGATGTCTGGACCCGGCCCGAGCTGTTCAAGCTGGATGAGAACTATGAGCCGCAGGTTGTCTCAGGCGTCCCCCCGGATTATTTCGCCGAGACCGGTCAGCTATGGGGCAACCCGCTCTACAACTGGGATGCGAACAGGCGGGAAGGATATGCCTGGTGGATCGAGCGCCTGCGGGCATCGCTGGAGTTGATGGATGCTCTGCGGGTCGACCACTTCCGCGGCTTCCAGGCGTGCTATGAGGTGCCGGCGGGCGCAAAGACGGCGATAAACGGCCAGTGGGTGGAGACGCCCGGTGCCGAGCTGCTGGAGACGGTGCGGGCGGCGCTGGGCGACCTGCCGATATTTGCCGAGGACCTGGGAGTAATCACCCCCGAGGTGGAGAAGCTGCGCGATGATTTCGGGCTCGCCGGCATGCGCGTTCTGCTGTTCGGGCTCGGTGGCGACAGCGAGGACGGCAAGAATCCTCACGTGTTACACAAGTTCCCTGAGCGGTGCGTGGCTTATACTGGGACGCACGACAACGACACCATCGTCGGCTGGTTCGGCTCGGCGTCCGAGAAGGAAAAGGACTTCGCGCTGAAATATCTGCGATCGAGCGGCAGCGAGTTCCACTGGGATGTAATCGCCTCCGTGCTGCGTTCCCCGGCGGCCGTCGCCATAATCCCCTTGCAGGACGTTCTCGGCCTGGGCTCATGGGCCCGCATGAACGAGCCCGGTACCGTGCAGGACAGCAACTGGTCGTGGCGATTCAAGTCCTGGGATCTGGATAACCGGCTGACCGAATGGCTCATGGAGATGAACTCGATGTACGGGCGGGTGCAGGGTGTTTAAGAAGCTCTTTGGCGGACAGAGGCCAGACAGGTCCGACAAGAGCAAGGGTTCATCAGTGTCTCCGTCCGGCGCGCCGCCCCCGGATCCGGCAGGCGGTTCCGACATGGTGAGAGCGTACGACAGCTATGGGCGAGAGGTGCTCATCTCGCGGCAGGATTGGCGTAACTCGGTGCTGCTGCCCGCAATAAAGAAGGACTGGGGCGTCCCCGACCGGCTGGCATCAATCATCCTGCAGGCGCTTCAGGACAAGTTCTATGACGATCTGGTCGAGCCGGCTGAGAGATTGTTGCAGCTCGAGCCTGATTCCGAAAGAAGCAGTGTGCTGCTGGCGATCGTTTATTTCAAGTTGAACCGCCTGGATGATGCCGAGCGCCTTCTCGAGAGGTACGTGGAGGCGCACGGCGAGACCGGCGCTGTTCTGTCGAATCTGGCCGAAATTTACGCAGGGCGCGGAAACAAGGATAAGGCCATCGAAACGCTGTGGCGTTCCCTGGAGATGGATCCCAATCAGGAGCACGCGCTCAACTTGTACTGGGCAGTCCATCTCGAGCAAGGCGGCGAGCCGGCCGCCGGGCAAGCGCTGAGCCGCATAGCTTCTCTGCGGGGGAGCTGGCGAGCGCAGCTCTGGCTGGGGAAAGCAGCGCTCGACAAAGGCGATCTTGCAGGCGCCATGGATCTATTTCGAGAAGGGCTGCGCAACGCGCCTTCGCCGGCGCCGGTTTTTTTGCTTATGGCGGTAAGCGGAGAGCTGGGCATGCACGGGCACGTTCCGGAGCTGCTGGAACTGGTGGCGCCGTCATTCGAGGTCGAGGCGCACGGATTGCAGGTCGGCAACAATTTGATCAAAGCGTACGTTGATTCCCAGAGGCTGGACGAGGCCGGGAGCCTGGTCGAGGCACTGTACGCGCAAAACCGCCCTGACTGGAAACAACACCTGAACTACTGGGATCGCGAGATTGCCAAAAGGAGACTGGAAGCCTCGCCTGTGCCCGCCAACCGGCCGCTGCAGATCGCCATGCTGACGATCAACGGACCCGTGTGGCTGCCCGAGCAATCGCCGGCGGCCGAGCTGTTTCCGCCCCGCACGGCTGCGGCGAGCAAGATCAGCTTTCTCGGCAGCAGCGCCGAGGTCAAAGATGCTCCCGACCAGGTGCAAGCGCAGCTCAGCGATGCGCCGGGATATCTCAGTCGAGCGCTGCCGCTTTTTCTGGCGGAACAGGTTCAATTTGGAAGCGGTCTCTCGGCCAAGAGTCTGGTGCCCTGGCTTGCCGGCGATCATCAGGGATTCGTCCTCTGCGGGCAGCCGTGGTCGGATGAGGATGCGGTCAAACACGCAGGGTCAGCCGGAGCCGATTACGTGGTCACCAGCCATATCAAGGCGGCCGGTGCCCCGTGGCAGATCGTGATCAGCCTGCTCCGCGTAAATGATTCGTCGATCATTTGCCGCCTGCAGGCGGCTTTTGACTGGGGATCGCCGGCCGACGATCTGATGAGGGCCGTTTCCGAGTTGCTGGCTGCGCTGAAGGGGAGCGCCGGCGACCGCGAGTCGTCACCGGCGTCGAGCTACAGCACCCCCGATCACTCGGCGATCCCGGAATACCTTCTCAGGTTGGAGCAGCTGCTGGCATTGCGCTGTGCCAACATGCCGGGAACGGCGTCACAGTTTCTGCATGGGGAGCGGGAGATATTAGACGGAAACCTGCAATTGTGCGAACGCCAGCCGACCAGCCTGAGCGTGCGTTTACTCGCCATGCAGACGTTCCTGGCCATGAAGAAATGCCGTCCGGCGATAGTGGCGGAGTATTCGGACAGGATCCGCGACCTTCAGCGCCGTTATCCTGTGCGTGAGCAGCCGGCGCATGACATTGCCGAGCGCATGGCCGGAGAAGCATGCTCTTCGTAATCTCCCCAATGACAATAAGCATTCAGGTCTGGATCATAAGGGGGATCCCTTCCAAGGCGACCCTCCCGGTGTCTGAAGCAATCCATGAAGCTGAGTCAGGGCGACCCGGCGCAAGCCAGACGAGCGGCCGCGATGGCTGGACGGACAAAGCGTTGCGCGAGGTGCAGCTTATGGAAGCCGGCGTGGGCGGCTTCGGCAAGGCGGCGGAGGAAGCGTTCAGCCGGCAGCATCTGCCGGAAACCGCCGGCAAGCTCCTCCTTTCGGCCGGGATCGGTTTTGCGCTGTCCCGTCTTACCCCCGGCGGCGGGCTTATCGCCCGCGTGGCGGCGGCTGGCGTAGGCGCCGCCTTCATGGGCGACATTGCCTGGAACGGCAAGCAGGTGCTCGGGGCCATGAAGGACGCTTTCAACTCCAGGCGAAACTGGAGCGCCGACGTGACGGTGATGCAGAACAGCCTGGGGCGATTCGCGTTCGACAGCGCCCTCATGACAGCCGGCGGGTTGGCGGGCGCAAGGCTGGGCAGCCCGAGCCTTTCTCTGGCGACGAGGCTGTCCGATCTGTCACCGTCCGGGCGATCCCCCGAGATCCTTGATGCAGAATATGGTACCAGATCCGGTGCCAGGCTGACAGATTCCGTGCGCACGGCGCGCGCCCAGAAGCCCGCTTCGGGGTCGGTGGATGCCGCGCGAGGCAGGCCGATCATAGAGGTGCTGTCGGGCACCGGGATGGCCGACTATGCTGATGCCTTCAAGGTGCTGGCTGAGCAATATCCTGAAGACTTTGCCGGCTTGCGTGCCACACGCGACGTCCGGCTGAGCGCGGGCGCCGACTCCTTGGCGATCGAGCTTGCTCCGGGCAAATACAAGGACGCGGTGCTGAGGGTGACGGGTCTGCCCGAGGCCGATCCGGAGGGTAGACCTTATCTGGATTGGGACAAGGAGTGGGGCTACAGGCCGTATGACGCCCAGCTGTTGAGCGATGTGCGGGAGGCCACGCTTGCGGACGGCAGACCTGTTTACGGCTACGTCCAGGAGAAGGTGGAACCGTTTGGTGTGACCGGCAAGGATCGAGACATGGTTGCCGATGCCACGTTCGCCAATCTGGTCGATAACCCGCAGTTCGACGAGCTTATGGCTCAGCTTGAATCGCGCGGCGAGCGCTTTGTGGATCCGGGCAGCCGCCAGCTCGGCTACAGCCCGCGCAGCGGCCGCATGGTTCTCATTGACTATCCAGCCGTCAGGCAGTCCGATATGCCCCGTCCCTCTGACTCGCCCGAGACCCTGCCCGGGTTTGAAGAAGATAATCCGCAGCCGGAGAACCTGCAGGACTATGGATTTTCAGTGGGCGATGTCGAGCAGCGCCGGGAGGTGTTCCTCCAGACCGAGCCGCGTACGCAGGCAGAGCAAGTGCGCAAAGAGATCGCCTCGCTCATCTTCGATGGCATGAGCACTGCAGACATCAAGACATCGATCGAATGGTTGTACCGCGACTACTTCACCGGCAGCGGGACCACGCCCCAACAAGCGATCGCGGACACCCGGGCGTTTCTTACGCAAAACAAGCTCGCCTGAGGCGGCAACTCGGCTATAATCATCGAGCCGTTTTTGCGGGGAGCTGCTCCCGAGATGAGAGATCAAAGGCGTTCGATCTTTATCGCATTTAACGTGCTTCTGCTTTTGTTTGCCACATCATCGATTGCCGCTCAGGCGAAAGAGCACAAGATGGTGAGCGAATCCATCGTTATCAACGCTCCGCCGGAGGCCGTCTTTGAGGCTATCCGCAAGCAGCGCGATACGGACGCGCCGCGCCGGCGGCTCAAGTCGTTCGACGGTAAGGTAGCGGTCATCGACGAGGATCTCGACGGCGTGCCGATCTACGGCAAAGTGCACTGCCTCTGGCAGGAGACGGAGAGCCCTTATGAGCGCATCGACTTCCGGATGCTCAGCTCCAGCAGATTCAAGGAATCGTACGGATCGTGGATTCTCAAGCCCTCGGCCGACGGCAAGTCGACCACGCTCGAGCTGGACACCTACATGAACTCCGGGCTCATGATCCCGTTCAGCGGCGAAATTACCAGGATGTCCACTGCCAGGGATTCCCGGGCTCGCCTCCAGCACATAAAGGCAGTCGCGGAGGCTCTGAAAACGTCGCTGCAAAAGAGTCAATGAGGTAAGAAAACATGGTGGTGTCCGCTGCCTTGCCTGCTGAGCTGCATGCGCTCATATCCAGGCACTGGGGCATTGAGGAGCTGAGACCCTTACAGGCGCCGGCGATGCAGGCGGTTCTGTCCGGACGCGACTCTCTTGTGGTCCTTCCCACCGGCGGAGGGAAATCCCTGTGCTATCAGGCTCCGGCAGTGCTGCGCGGTGATACCACCGTGGTTATCTCGCCGCTCATATCGCTGATGAAGGATCAAGTGGACGCCCTGAGATCCTGCGGCATAAAGGCAGTAAAGCTGGACAGTTCGGAGACCCTGGATGATCGTCTGGCAAATGCTCAGGAGATACGGAACGGCACGGTGAGCCTGGTGTTCGTCTCTCCAGAGCGCCTGATTCAGACGGATCTGGGCGATCTGTTCAGAGAGATCAACGTGCGCACTTTTGCCATCGACGAGGCCCACTGCATCAGCCACTGGGGACATGACTTCCGTCCGGAGTATCGCCAGCTCGCCAGGCTGAAGGATATGTTTCCGCAGGCGTCCGTGCATGCATATACGGCGACGGCTACGGAGCATGTGCGGCGGGATATTGTCGAGCAGCTCCGGCTTGCGGACCCGGAGATCCTGGTTGGTGACTTCGACCGGCCAAATCTCAAATACCGGGTCTGGCAACGGCGCGACGCCATGAGGCAGGCTCTGGAGGTCATCGATCGGTTTCGCCGAGAAGCCGGGATAATATATTGCCTGCGCCGCGCTGATGTGGACCGGCTGGCTTCCAGCCTGCGCAAGCAAGGAATCAAGGCGATGCCTTACCACGCCGGCATGGAGCCGGAAGATCGCAAGGCAACGCAGGAAGCGTTCATCGCCGAGCAATGCGATGTGGTGGTGGCCACGGTAGCCTTTGGCATGGGGATCGATCGGTCGAACGTTCGCTACGTGCTGCACGTCGGTATGCCCAAGTCTCTGGAGCATTATCAACAGGAAGCCGGCAGGGCGGGTCGCGACGGGCTGGAGGCCGAGTGCATCCTTCTTTATTCCGGCGCCGATTTCTTCACGTGGAAGTCGATTATTGAGAGATCGGCGAGCGAGCCCGGCGTTGATCCTTCATTCCTGACCGGCTCTCTCAAGCACTTGAGGGACGTCGACAATTACTGCCGGGGCGCCTCCTGCCGGCATGCCGCCCTGGTGCGCTATTTCGGGCAGGACTATGACTCGCCGTCTTGCGAGGCGTGCGACCTCTGCCTCGGCGAGACTGTCGGCGTGCCGGACGCGCAGGTGATCGCGCAGAAAATTCTTTCCTGCGTGGCCAGGGTGAACCAGCGCTTCGGGGTCAGCCACGTGGTATCGGTTCTGCGCGGCGAGAACACGCAGAATATTCGCGCGAAAGGGCATGAGAAATTGAGCACGTACGGGCTGTTGCGCGACAACCGCAGCGAGGACATCCGCGAGTGGGTCTATCAACTGATCGGACAGGACGCGCTCGTGCAGGCGGACCTGGAGATCTCCGAAGGCATGACCGTGCCCATTTTGAAGTTGAACAGCAAGTCCCTGGAGGTCATGCGCGGACAGCGTGAGGTGCGCCTGCTCCAGCCGGTGGCCCCCAGGAAAGCCGAGCCCCGCGGCAAGCGCAAGGACGACGACAGCCTCTCCGATGGAGCCGAGAAGGATCTCTTCGAGGAGCTGCGCGCCCTTCGCCGGCGGCTTGCCACCGAACGCAACGTGCCGCCGTATGTGATATTCAGTGACGTAACCCTGCGCGAGCTTTGCCGCACCCGTCCGTCCACTCTGGAGAGCATGCGTCGCATATACGGCATCGGCGACGCCAAGCTCCGCGACCTGGGAGATCAGTTCCTCAAGGCCGTACAGGACTTTTGCGCCCGCAATGGTCTCGACACGGATGCATGACGTCAGGACTGCGGTTTTCTGGCCGGCGACGGTTTGCTTACTTGAATCTTGATTACGTGCATTCTTGGATGCGCGCTTCGCCGATAGACCGGCACGTGCGAGCCGCGGCCGACAAAGTACGCCCTGCCGGTTGCAGGCTCGATCATGAAGGGGTCTTTGCCCTGGCTGACCGTATCGGCACCGGCCTCCAACAGCGATGACCAGGCGACACACCACAGCAGGAGAAGAGGGAGACGAACATTTGTCATGGTCTTTACCTCGCGGATGAGCCTGCCAAGAGTGCCGATATCACGGCCCGAAATGTTCCTGCAAGCCGGTCCGCTGTTCACAATCGACAACAAGACTGGAGACCGCCGCCGCTGACCGATACGCAAATCAGCCTACGTAGAATCCCCATTCACGCCGCCTGAAGCCCTTGTTAGCATACGTTTGGCCGGCGGAGCTGGCGGCAAACAGGGGTGGAATCAAAGATGAGCCGGAACTACCGAAATGTGATCCTGGGAGCAGCACTTATGGCGCTGTCCTGGCTCACCTTGTGTGGCGGACAGGCTCAGGCTGCCCAGACCGAGATCGCTCCTGCCCCGCGGGGCGCGGAGATCGCGGGGCTGGAGCGCGAGTACAGCCTGCGCTCCCTGCACCGCAACCAGATTGCCAGCCAGCTCAACCGTCTCTGGCGCGAGGAAAGGTTCCTGAAAGAGGACTACGAGTACAGCGGCGGCCGTGGCGATACGGTGGCCAACACGGAGGTGGCCCGCGAGCTGCTCCGCACACGCCAGCAGATCGATTCCCTCCGCGCCGAGCTGTCGCGCGAGAACCAGGCAATTCGGCAGATAGCCAGCCGCCTTCCCGACTAGACAAGCGGGAGCGCGCTCGCGCTGCGACTATGGAAGCTCGATTCCCAGGCGCTGCAGCGTCTCCTTTGTGGCCAGGTGGCCGGTCTTGAGCGGGGTCTTGCCGAAGGAGGCAAGGACGACGGACCTGACCGGAGCAGCCTGCCCGCGCCGCGGCGGCCGCACCGCCGTGTCTTCCTGCGTCCTGCCGGCCGGACGCGGCTTGGCGGGACGCTGCTCCGCGCTTACCACGGAAGCCCCGACCACCTCCGGCTCGCTGCTGAACCGCTCGTGAATATCTCTGGCAGCGCGAAACATTGCCAGCGGAATCTGGACCCGACTTTGGGCCCTGGCGCTTTTCAGGGACATCATCTCCAGCCTGCCGCCTGCCGCCTGCTTGAACAGGAGCACATAAGCCTGCCTGTCCGGCGAAGCGTTCCGGGCATACTCATGCAGCCCCTTCAAGACCTCGCGGGCGTCCAGAAAATCCAGGGACGGCCTTTGCCGCATCTCGCTGGATCTGGACAGCAAGACCTGGAGCTGAGACTCGCCTTCAGCCGGTTGCGGCACCAGCCCGAACACGTGCAGAAGCTCGGACTCGTGGATCACCGCGGCGCCGGCTATCGGCGGCCTGCTGCGGAAGGCATCCATCAGCTTTTGTTTGTCGCTGAACTCCACCGGCCAGAACCGCGTGATTATCTTGCCCTCGCTGCTTGTCTTGGAAAGCATCTCCAGCTCGGGAACACAGGCTCCTTGCCCGGCGCCATGGAAAAGCAGGACAAAGGCTTGTTTCGGGATCTTGCGCCTGTGGGCAAGCTCGTGAAGCTCCTTGAGGACAGGGTTCTGCTCCAGGAAATCCTTCGCCGGCCTGCCAGCCGCGCCCCTGGAGAGCGAAAGCAACGCCTCGAGCTGCTGCTGACCCTCCCCCGCTTCCGGCACCAGCCCGAGCACAAGCAGCAGCTCCTTCTCGGCAATCAGCGCGGCGCCTACGATCGGCGGCTGTCCGTGAAACTTCTTGTACAGCCGGACCTCGTCCGACAGCTCTTCCGGGTGGAACCTGGTGAATACCCTGCCCTCACCGGATTCCGCCGTCACCAGAGCCGGGGCGTTGCCTTCCCCGGCGCGGAACAGAAGAAGGTAGGCTTCCTTCGGCAGCGGCTCTTTGACGACGCGCGCCAGCTCGCCCAGGACCGGCTGCCTTTCCACCCAGCCGAGAATTCGTTTGAACTCCGCCGCCTCCAGCTCCCTGGCGAAGGACTGGAGCTGCTCCTCCATCTTCTCCAGGTGCGCCGGCACCTGCCGCGCCCTGTGCATGTGCGGCAGAACCTTCCGGCCATCCGGCAGCTTGCGGGGAGCCGACAGCTCATCGAACAACCTGTCCGCCTCGCGCGCAAACTCTTCGGCGCTGCCGGGCTCGGCGCCGCCCTTCAGAGCCCGCCTGACCGAGCTGACGGCGCCCAGAAGCGCCCGCACCGCCTTGAGATGGCTCGAGCCAGGCTTGAGGTTGAATTCGTCGGCGGCCTTCCTGGCTCTGTCCAGTCGTTTGTCCATGATCGCATCGATTGTGTTCATTATTTTAATGGCTCGGCCGGCTGCTGAGAAGGAAAACCGGGCGGCGGCGGGGCACCGGCTCTTGGCTGCCGGTTGACAACCGGCATTGTCGCCTCTACCATGATCGGGACCCGGAAGCACGGAAACATGCACTGCACGCGGCACCTGGCCATACGGCATTGAGCCCGCTTAAGTCTTTATCGCCGCACCCAGGAGCAAACGGGGCTGGCTCATGAGGAAGTCTATCTGGAGACCCTTGCATAAGCCGGTCTTCCGTATGTTCTGGATCGCGGCGCTGGTCTCCAACATCGGCACCTGGATGCACGATGTCGGCGCGGCCTGGCTCATGACCACGCTTACCCGGCACCCGGTCATGGTCTCGCTGCTGCAAACGGCGATCTTCCTGCCGTTCTTCCTCATGGCCCTGCCGGCAGGCGCCCTGGCCGACGTATTCGACCGCCGGCGGCTTCTTGTCGCCGGGCACATCTGGATGTCGCTGTCGGCCATGGGGCTGGCCTTGCTTGCGCTGACCGGCGTCACCGACCCCTGGCTGCTCCTGGCCTTGACCTTCGCGCTCGGGCTCGGCGCGGCCGTGAGCGCCCCGGCCTGGAACGCGGTGACGCCCGAGCTGGTCAGCCGTGCCGACCTGGCCAACGCTGTTGCCCTGGGGAGCGTGAGCTGGAACGTGGCTCGCGGAATAGGCTCCGTGATTGGCGGTCTGGTGGTGGCGCTGGCCGGCCCCGGCGCCGTCTTTCTGCTCAATGGCGTCTCCTTCCTGGGGCTGATTGTTTTCTTCTTCCGCTGGCGGCGCCAGCCGGTGCACACATTCGCCCACAAGGAGGGCGTCCTCGAGGCCATGAAGGCGGGCGTCCGCTACGTGCGCCACGCGCCCGAGCTGGGCGCCGTGCTCTTCCGCTGCGCGCTGTTTACCGCCTCCGGCAGCGCCTTCTGGGCGCTGCTGCCGCTGGTCTGGCGGGTTAAGCTCGGCTGCACGTCCTTTCAGTACGGGCTGGCGCTGGGGCTCTTCGGGGCGGGAACGCTCGCGGGCGCTTATCTCATGCCCCGGGCGCGGCGGTGGTTGTCGCTCGATCACTGCAGCGCGGTGGGGACGGTGGTGTTCGCCGGCGGGGTGATCGGGCTGGCCTGCGCCGGCGACGTGGGGGGCGGCTTTTTCTTCATGCTGGTGGCGGGCGCCGCCTGGATCTTTGTCAACTCCTGCCTCAACCTGGCCGTGCAACTGGCTGCTCCGGCCTGGGTGCGGGCGCGGGCGATGGCCTTCTACATTATCGTCTCCCAGGGCAGCGTCGCCCTCGGCAGCGTCATGTGGGGCGCCATGGCGGCCGGCAGCGACCTGGCGGGCCCGCTTGTCCTGTCAGCGATGGCGCTCGTCCTGGGCATCTTCGCCATCGTCCACTTTCCGCTGGTGGAAGCCGAGAAGCTCGACGTCAGCATCTCCAGGCACTGGGACGAGCCGGAGGTGTCCTTCGAGCCGAACCCCGAGGACGGGCCGGTGCTGGTCAGCGTCGAGTACCTGATCGACCCGCCCCGCTACCGGGAGTTCAAGGAGGCGATGAGCGCGGTGCGCCTGCAGCGCCTGCGCGACGGGGCTTTCCAGTGGCACCTCTTCCATGACCTCTCCAATCCCGGGCGCTATGTGGAGACCTACTTTATAGAGTCATGGGCCGAGCATATGCGGCAGCACGAGCGGGTGACCGTCACCGACCGCCTGACCGAGGAGCGGGCGATCGCTTTCCACACCGGGCAGAGCCCGCCGCTCATCAGGCATTACATATCCGCTTACGCCAACGCGGGCGCCTCGCAAGGCCAGCCCGCCCCCGGCCCCGGCTACCAGCTCTCCGACTATCGCTACCTGACCAGGATGTAGGGCGGCGCCTGCCAGGCCATGCGCTCGCGGCAGGCGCCAGGAGTCCCCGGGGGCGCGGGCGTCCCGCCGGCATTTCACGGGCAATCCCCCGGGCGGGCAAGGTGCCCGCCGCTCCCGGTAGAAGGCCGGGATCGTGCCACTGTCGGCGGTGACCCGTTCCGCCGGCCTGACGGCGTCGGGCTGGCGTGAGGCAACGGACGGGTCCCTGGCCGTGAGCTCGCTGGGCTTGAGCTTGACGCCTCTGCGCTTTCGCGGCGTCCCGGCTCTGGTTGACGGTCGCTTGCGCGGGCATGACCGGGACCTCCCTGGTCAGGAAAAGGATCCCCGGCCGGGCGGGTCATCCCCTCTCCGGGTTGCTTCAAGCTGGTGTGGTAAGATGCGGATACGATAAACAGCGGTTAGGGGCGCTGGTGTGCCTGACTGGGAAGAAGATCAGGGTGGCGATCGGCAAGGCGGGCTGCTGACCGAGCAGAAGCAGAAGCTCAAGAAGCCGCCGCTATATAAGGTTTTGTTGCACAATGACGACTACACGACGATGGAGTTTGTCGTGTTTATTCTCCAGTCCGTGTTTCACAAACCGGAGGCGGAAGCTGTCAGAATAATGTTAGACGTTCACCAGCAGGGTATAGGAGTGGCAGGGGTCTTCACTTACGAGATCGCCGAGGCGAAGGTGAACAAGGTAATCGCCATGGCCCGTGCCAACGAGTACCCGCTTCTGTGCACGCTGGAGCAGGACTGACAGTAGAATCCCGACAGGCTGAGCCGACCATGATTTCCAAGGAATTGCAGCGAACTCTCAACAGCGCCGTCGAGGAGGCCATGCGGCGGCGCCATGAGTTCCTGACGCTGGAGCACCTGCTCTACGCCCTTTTGGCCGAGCAGACCGGCAGCAATGTCATAAATAACTGCGGCGGCGACGTCTCCGAGCTGAAGCGGGAGCTGGACCGCTTCTTTTCAGAGAAGATCGAGTCTGTGCCGGGCACGCAGCAGGTGATACCGGAGCAGACAGCCGGGTTCGAGCGGGTGCTTCAGCGGGCGGCTCTGCAGGCGCAGTCTTCCGGACAGGCCACCATGGACGGTGGCAACATCCTGGCCGCCATGTTTCAGGAAAAGCATTCTCACGCCGTTTATCTCCTGGAGAAGCAGGGCATCACCAGGCTGGACGTTCTCAATTTCATATCGCACGGCATATCGAAGGTGCCGGCGGGCGATGAAGACGGGCATGAGGACGAGCTTGCAACAGATGATCGTGCCGCAGGGGGCCGGGCAGCCAGGGACCCCCTCCAGGTGTTTACGGTCGACCTCATCGAGCTGGCCAGACAGAACAAGATCGACCCCCTGATCGGGCGCGAGCTGGAGGTGCAGCGGACGATTCAGGTCTTGTGCCGGCGGCGCAAGAATAACCCCATCTACGTGGGCGACCCCGGTGTCGGAAAGACGGCGATTGCCGAAGGGCTGGCCCTGAAGATCCAGCGGGGAGAGGTTCCGGCCGCCCTCAAGGACGCCGAGGTCTTCGCCCTGGATATGGGCGCGCTCATCGCCGGCACCAAATATAGAGGCGAGTTCGAGCAACGCTTGAAGGCCGTGATCAAATCCCTCAAGAAAAGGCCGGGGGTGATCCTGTTCATCGATGAGATTCACACGATCGTGGGGGCCGGCGCGGTCAGCGGCGGCTCGATGGACGCTTCCAACATCCTCAAGCCGGCCCTGGCGAGCGGCGAGCTGCGCTGCATCGGCTCGACCACTTATCCCGAGTACAAGGCCGCCTTCGAGCGCGACAAGGCGCTGGCGCGCCGGTTCCAGAAGATAGAAGTCGGCGAGCCGACAATCGCCGATACGGTGCGCATACTGGAAGGGCTCAAGGGCTATTATGAGCAGCACCACGGCGTCACCTACACGAGCGACGCGCTCAAGGCGGCGGCCGAGCTGGCAGCCAAGTTCATCAACGACCGCTTCCTGCCCGACAAGGCCATAGATGTCGTCGACGAAGTCGGCGCCGCGGTCAAGCTGATGCCTGAGGAAGAGCGCCCGTCGAGGGAGATCACCGCCGAGGACATAGAGCAGGTGGTGGCGCGCATGGCCAAGGTGCCGCCGAAGTCCGTGTCCGGATCGGACAGGGAGCGCCTGCAGAATCTGGAGCAGGAGCTCAAGTCGGTCATCTACGGGCAGGACCACGCCATCGAGCAGCTGGTGCGGGCGATCAAGCTGTCGCGCTCCGGGCTGGGCAACGTGGGCAAACCTATAGGCTCCTTCCTCTTCTCCGGCCCGACCGGGGTCGGCAAGACCGAGCTGGCCAAGCAGCTGGCCCGCGTTCTGGGCGTCAACTTCCTCAGGTTCGACATGAGCGAATACATGGAGAAGCACACGGTGTCCCGGTTGATCGGTGCTCCGCCCGGATACGTCGGCTTCGATCAGGGCGGCCTGCTCACCGACGCCATCAACAAGACGCCGTACACGGTGCTGGTTCTCGACGAGATCGAAAAGGCCCATCCGGACCTCTTCAACATCCTTCTCCAGGTCATGGATCACGCCACCCTGACCGACAACAACGGCAAGAAGGCCGACTTTCGCAACGTGATCCTGATCATGACGACCAACGCCGGGGCCAGAGAGATGGTCGCCGCCGAGATCGGGTTTCGCGCCGCCGCCCCGGAGGAGGGAGCACGCCAGGCTGCGGGCAAAGCCGACCCCGGCAAGGCCCGGGGGGCAATCGAGCGCACCTTTTCCCCGGAGTTTCGCAACCGTCTCGACGGGTGGATCGTCTTCAATCCGCTGACCATGGAGGACATAATCCGGGTGGTCGATAAGTTCGTCGGCGAGCTGGCTGAGCAGTTGAGCGAGAAAGGGGTGACGCTGGAGCTGACCGGCTCTGCCAGAGGATGGCTTTCCGCGAAGGGATTCGACCGCCTTTACGGGGCGCGGCCGATGGCGCGCCTGCTGCAGCAAAAGATCAAGGAGCCGCTGGCGGACGAGCTTCTCTTCGGCAAGCTGGCTGGCGGCGGCAGGGTGATTGTCGACGAAAAAGAAGGCGAGATCGTGCTTACCTGCCTGGCTGAGTCGCCGGCTTCATCTTCTCCTTGACCACGCGCTGGCAGTAGCCCGGCTTATTTTCCTCCGGCGGCGGCAGCTCGCACCACCAGTGGGCGAAGCGGGCGAATACGTTTCCCTGCCCGGCCTTTTCCGGCACCAGGGCAAGTCCGGGTCCCGGGGTGTCGTTTTTGATCATGTGCGCTACCAGCGAGAACGGGAACTCGTGCCCGATCAATCCCTTGTCGACCGCTGTGAAATCGATCTTCTCCAGCGGTTTGCCTTCCAGCAAGATGCGGCGAGCGGCCAGGATCTTGCCCCTGCGCCCGGACTTCTGGGCGCGCGTCTGAGCCATGGTTTTCTGCGGCGCCGATATGGCGGCCATGACCGAGCCTACGCCCTCTCCGAGCCGATAATAGCCGCCATAAAGCATCTGAATGAAAGGCAAGACCTTGTCCCGGTAAGAGACGTACAAGCGCACCCTCACCCCGTGAGGCTGGTAGTAGCCGATAACGTAGTGCTTGAAGGTTTCTGCATCGATATCCGGAGACACCAGCTCGGCATCGCTCACGAGCCCAACATTGTGCATCACGGGAGCCGCTCTTGCCACCAGCCGGTTGCCGAGGCTGTGCGCGATGAGAGAGATCTTGAAGGGGTGTTTTTCCGCTAACTTCTCCAGATCCCAGATAAACGTGTTGAAGTGCCGCTGCGACCACTCGACGTTCCCCTCGTCGACCCGGTAACGGTTCAGCTTGCCCACGGAGGGCCAGGAGTAAAGTACGATCGGGCATTCCATGTAATAGGCGATCTCAGCGGCATCGGAGGCCGCATCCTCGAACGGGTCGGCGCCCCCGTGGGCGAAGAGGGCGACATGGTGGTTGCCGGCCTTATCAATGGCTGCATCCAGGCGCTTGACGAACGTATCCTTCTCAGCTTCGGGCCTGGCGTCCTCGATGCGATCCTTGCGGGAGATGTAGCCAGGAGATCTGTCCGCTCCCTTCCAGCCGAGCTTTTCGAAGGCGGCGTCGGGGATCTTCTTTTCGTCGTTGGGAACAGCCACATAGGCGGTGCCGTAATACATGTCATGGAGGCAATCGACAATGTACTTGCGGTGGGGACCGAAGGAATCCCCTTTCATCTCCCGGTCGGTCACGTAGTAGACCGGGATGATGATGAACCTCGGCGCGCTTTGTTTCGCATCTGCCTGCGCGCGCTCGGCGCCCGCCGCCTGCGCAGATATGCAAAGCGCTGCGGCGGTGAGCAAAGCCACGATCCCGAGCAGATGACGCGCGACGATCTTGCTGTCCTTCAAGGGGTGCCTGACAAATATCCGGAGCATAGCTTGAAATTGTAGTCCGAATTTACCCGCCCGTGTTGAACGGAGAGGGCGGGGCATGTGCCCCGCCCTCTCTTGCGGCTGAGGAAAACCTTGTTTAGCTGTTGGGAATGGCAATCTTCTGCCCGGGATGAAGAACCCGATGGCCGTTGGCATCTTCCATCTCATGCATCAGGTGCAGCAGCTTCTTGTTGACCGCATCGTTGTAGTGCTTTTCCTCGAGGCCGAGCGCCCGGGCGGCCAGGTTCCAGTAACCGTCACCGGCTTTCACTGTCAGCGATCTGGTCTCCTGGGACTGCGGTGCCGTCTCGCCTCCGCCCTGCTGAGCGGATTGCGGCGTTTCGGAGGCCTTCGGCTTGACGGAGGCTTGGTCGGGCGTGGCCTTCTGCCCGTCGAACAGGGTGAGCGGTGACACTATGGCACTGAGGACGGCGGAGGTCACGGGGCGCTCCTTACGAAACTGGTGCCACCCGCGTGGCACAGACTCGATGGCATCGGTGATCGGCTTGAGCTCCTTCTTATTCTCCTCGTACAGCTCGTGTCCGAGCAGACCAGCGTAATGACCGGCGATCGTGCCCACCGACCGAACATCTTGCAGGGCCTTTTCGGCCAAGCGAGCGGCTCCGTTAACCCCCTCGGCAATGGCATGCCCGGCCTCATTTGCGGCGATTCCGGGCAGACGAGCCAGCTTGTGGCCTGCTTTTTCCAGCTCGTCGATCACCTCGGTGAGAAGCTGTCCCGATCCCTCGTTGTTCTGTATGGTGGACGCCTTGGTTGTATTTTCCAGACCTTTCATCGCTCCAGCGCTCCCTGCCTGCGGCTTACGGTTCGATAGTAGCGGCGGCAGCCGGGCAAGGAACTGTGCAATTACGCACACTTATCGGCAAGTCGAAAAAATCCCACTAGAAATTCGGATCCCAAGCGCTTACCCTATGTCGCAGGTAGCCTGCTACTTCTTTGTTGCCAGGGGCTTGTAAATGGAAACGGAAGGAAAAGCCGTGAAGCGACTATTTTCGCTGGTGGTGGCCGTTGTGGTGGCACTGATGGGCTCACCGGATGTACAGGCTCAAGCGGTGACGGGTGCCAGTGTAAGTGCGGGCGCATACGCATCGACCGATGATCTGACGAAGCAGATCATCAGGAAGGAGGCCGAGCTACTCCGGCTCACCACTTTTTACCGGATGCACAATCCCCGCGAGACCATCCTTCATAAGTGGTTCGTCGCCACCACCAGCACCGCTGCCTATAGCGTGGCCAACGCCGGTAACATAGTCACCTTCTCCAATGCGTTCCGTTACCACCGGCGACCGCAAGACTTCTCCACCGGACGAGCCGAAGCCGGGCCGTTCCTCATCTTTCTCGGAGAGCTGTTGTTTGTCGGGCGCACGCTGGGAGAGACGTTCCTGGATCTTACCCATGCCGGTTACGCCCACCACCTGGGGTTCGATCGCAAGACTTATGAGCGGAAGGGAACTCAGCTCGAGCAGGAGATCCACAGCCTTCTGGTGCAGGCGCAGCAGCAGGCGTCGGATCCGGTCGCAAAGCAAGAGGTCGTTGTTCTCAGCGATATTGCTGATAATGCATCGGACGAGTTCGTGGCCAACTGCTCGCGGACGGCCCGCCTGAGGGCCTTTCGCTGCGGCCTCAATTTCATGGACAACTACACATCGGGAACCGGGGCATTCTGGGGCGGGCTGCTCATCTACCTGGCGGCCGCGCACAAGCATCCCGAAACCGCGGGCACGGGCGGCATCGGCTTTATAGTCTCCGGCACCGGCTTTATGACCGGGCAGGCCGTCGCCTACGCTGCCTCCAAGATTGCTGAGAAAAGGACCCGCGCGCAGCTTTTGGCCAGGCGCCCCGGGCTCAAGCCCGATGCCGGCAAGAAGCTCGACGACGACCTGCGCGCGCTCGCCTCGATGTCCGGCTCCCAGCACCAGAAGGCCTGCGAACTCATGAGCACCTGCCTGGCCAGGCACCGCGCCCTCCATGAGACCGAGAACCGTCGCATGTATCACAAGTTCCTGCACGACGAGACCATCAACTTCTGCGAGGGCGGCGCCAACATAGCGGCCGGCTCCATACTTGCCCAGGCGGGATTCAAGTTCCGTCCGGGCAACAACATTCTCGATGCGCTTCATAACGGCGATACCTTCCTGGAGAAGTTCGGCTGGGCTGCTCTGGTATTCACGCCCACCGCCTCCGGTGGCATGGTCGACACGCCGGGCGAGGCCATCTACGGCTCCCTGCGCAGCTGGCGGGACAACCAGCTGGGCATCGGGCCGAAATCGGTGCTGGATGAGCGTCTGGCAGCCCTCGATCAGATCGACGGCATGGTCAAGTGAGGGAGCCGACAGCAAAACCCGCGGGGATTGCCCTGCGGGTTTCGCTTCCTGGCGAGGGGTGAAAAAACCCGGTCGAGACGGTTGCCGTCGCTGCACGGAGGGCAGCCACCGATCGTCGCCGGACAGATTGACGGACGTCGTGCCGCTGCCGCGCATGGATCGGGTATATAAGTAAGGATCGGCCTGTCTTTTTCCGGTAAGAAGTCCTGTCCTGATGCCGCCGCTTCGTCATGCGAAAACCTACAGCGAGGTCTTGAGCCTGCGCCGGATGATCGTCGAGTCGCTGGGCTTGCTCTTCCTCCTGGCGGGCGTGGCGCTGGCCTGCTTTTCCTTCTACCTGGCGATTGCTGTGTGGCTTAAGCTTCAGGACGCGCCGGCGCTCTCCTGCCTGGAGAGCTATGATCGCGGCGAACCGGTTCAGGTCTTCGATCGCTACGACCACCTCATCTTAAGCTTCAAGAGCGAGCAGAACCGCAAGCGGGTCGGCTTGAGCCAGATCTCGCCGGCGATGCGCTGGGCGACGCTGGCGGCCGAGGACCACACGTTCTACCTGCACCATGGCGTGAGCGTGATGGCGATGGGCAGGGCGTTGCTCGCCAACCTGCTGGCCGGACATGTCGTGGAGGGCGGATCGACAATCACTCAGCAGCTGGTCAAGAATCTCTTTTTCGAGCAGCCGAAGCGCACTCTCGAGCGCAAGATCGCCGAGGCGCTCATTGCCTCGGAGCTGGAGCGGCGGTATTCCAAGGATCAGATCCTGGAGATGTACCTGAACGAGGCCTACTTCGGCAACGGTGCTTACGGCATCGAACAGGCCGCCCGCTATTACTTCGGAAAGTCGGCGGCTGACCTCGGCATACCGGAAGCGGCTTTCCTTGCCGGTTTGATTAAATCCCCGTCCAGGCTCGGCGCGCGCGGGTCCAGGCCGGCGGCCTTGCACCAGCAGCAGGAGACGATCGAGAAGATGGCGCGCTATGGTTTCATCGCCCCCGTACGGGCGGCAATGGCACGCCAGGAGCCGCTCAGGTTTTTCGAGGGGCCGCAGCCGGGAGGCCAGCGGAAAGTTTCGCGATACCCGTATTACATAAGCTACGTCCTGGACCTGGTGCGCCAGCGTTACACGCCCGGCGAGATCCGCCGGCAGGGTTTGAGGATTTACACGGCCCTCGACCCGACCGCCCAGGAGGCGGCCGAGCGCTTTTTGCGCCAGGGCATCGCCGGCGCCCCGGCAGGCGTGGAACAGGGGGCGCTGGTCACCGTGGCGGTCAAGGATGGCTCCGTCATCGCGCTGGTCGGCGGTGTCGACTATCAAAAGAGCCAGTACAACTGCGCCACGCACGCCCACACGGCAGGGTCCGCCTTCAAGCCGTTCGTTTACCTGGCCGCCTTTGAAGCCCAGGTGATGACACCGGACAGCCAGGTGAGCGACACGCCGCTGACCGTCAAGCAGAACGGCGCCCCGGACTGGCGCCCGAAGAATTTCGACGGCCGGTTCATGGGTGACATGACGGCCAGCGACGCGCTCGCCCTGTCACGCAACGTCTGCGCCGTGCGCGTCGCCCAGCGGGTCGGGCTTTCCGCGGTGGTGGATGTCGCCCGGCGCGCCGGCATCAGGCAGGAGATGGGCACGAATCCGGCGCTCGCCCTGGGCAGCTGCGCGGTCTCGCCGCTGGAGATGGCCGGGGCCTACGCCACCTTCGCCCGCGGCGGGCTGGCTGTCTATCCCTGGGTGCTGCGCCGCATAGACAACAGCCGGGGGCATGTCGTGGAGACCTTCGACCAGCCGGTGTCGCGGGCGTTCGGCAGCGAGCCGGTGGATCAGCTGTGCAGCGCCCTGCGCCGGGTGGTGACCGCCGGCACCGGACAGGGGGCCAACATCGCCGACCTCTACGTGGCCGGCAAGACAGGCACCGCCGACCAGGCGCGCGACCTCTGGTTCGTGGGGTTCACCCCCGATCTGGTTACCGCGGTCTGGGGCGGCAGCAACGAGGATCACCCGATCGCCGGCGCCCACGTCACGGGCGGCACCGTGATGGCCGGCATCTGGAGAGAATACACCAGATCCCTCTATGACAATCAGCTGCTGGCGCGAAACGGCCTGGTCCGCCGGGGAGTGGCTGCCAGAGCCGAGGTCCCCAGGCCGCAGGCCGCGCCTGCGCAACATGAGCCGGCACCGGATGCAGTATCGGACGCGCCGGCGGCGCCGGCCGCCCCGGCAGCCCCGCCGCCGCTCAAGGACAGGTCGGGCAGACCGATCATCTTAAAGATGCAGCAGGCCAAGCTGGACGTCCGCTCCGCCGCCGCCGGCGACGTGAAGGTGCGGTGGTAGGGTGTAGAATAATAGTCCAGTTGGACCGGCAACCTGGCGGGCTCAAAGGGTGGACGCTCGAAGGGGTTATTTCGGTGCTTTTTGGCTGAGCGCGGCGGCAGCGCTTGTTTTTTCGTGCGCGCCCGCACCGGCGGGCAGCCTGTCCGGCGAGGCGACCGCGGCAAACGGTGCTCCTGCCGGTGCCGACCCGGGCGGAAAGGGGGCGGCGCCGCACCCGCAGTCCGGGGCCCGGAAGGAGGCGAGCTGCGACTTCCCGATCATCCCCCGCCGGCGGATTCGCTCGAATGCGACCACCGCGCAGATCTTTCAGCTGGACGGCACGCCTGTTAACGGACGCCGCGTCCTGCTGCTCGTGCACGGCGGCGGCGCCGAAAAACGGCCCTACTTCCGCTGGAAGAAGGTGCTCAAGGCGCTCAACGCCGACCCGGAGATCCCCGGGCGCTTCAAGATCTACCTCTATCGTTACAACACCGATGCCCGCCTGACCGAAACGGCGCCCGCTTTCCAGAAGGACATCCTCAGGCTCAAGGCGGCGACCGGCGTCAACGAGGTGAGCCTGATGTGCCTGAGCATGGGCGGCAACCTGGTCCAGCGGGCGCTTATGGATCCGGCCGTGGACGCGGCGGTGGATCTCGTGTTTGCGATGTGCTGCCCGTTCCACGGCTCGCCGCTGTTCTCCTCGGCCTGGTTCCAGTACAGCCTGGATTCCACGCCTCTCATGCCGTGGGCCAGGCCGATACACAATCTTGACTACCTGCTTTATTTCAGCCGCCACAAGACGCTGCAACAGGATCTCAGATGGGACAACTTCGACGATCTCATCCCCCGGGTCGGGAGGTTCAAAGAGGGGGGGCTTGGTCCGCGGGGCGACCTCACCCCGGGCACGATGGATAACCCGGAGCTGGCGGCGATAAATGCCAGCGGGCGGATAAACAAGACCAAGTTCGTCACCTACGGCGGCTACCTGGTCAACATCTACATCATGCCGCCCTGGCGGCGGAGGCTGGAAAAAACGATCCTCGCCCCGTACAGGTACGTGACCGTCAAGCTGCCCGTCCAGCTCGGACGGGAGCACCCGGCCCTGCGCATGCTCAACAAGGAGCTGAGCAACATGGCCATCAACCCGGACGCGCCAATCTACGGGCCGCCGTCGCCGCACTCGTTCGTGCTCAACGACGGCATCACGCCGGTCAGCAGCGCCCTGTATCTTTCCCCCGAGCTGATCAAGGAGAACCCGATGCTGCTGGAGGCGGACCTGCCCGCCCTGCATGGCGCCACGGATGTCCATCTGGCGCGGGTCTTCCGGAATCTCGACCATATCAGCTTCCTGGATGGCAGGCCGCCCAACAAGGTGCCGTGGCCGAAGGTCTCCGACATGATCCATCCCGAGGACGGTAAGAAGCGGCTGTTCGACTTTCTCGTCGACGACCTGAAGAACTACCGGCTCGATTCGGCGGCGGCGCACGCCATCCCGGCGCCCAGGGGGGTCAACTGAGATGCCGACCCGCATCCTTGCCGTCATGGTCATCATCCTGTCGGCCGGCCTCATCTTCCCCCGGTCCGGGGCGGCAGCCGGCGGGCAGCCGTCCCCGCTCTCGTCCGCGGGCGCCGTCAACGACTGGCCGCTGCCACCGGAGGCAGAGGAGCTGGACCGCGAGGAGATTCACAGCCGGATCTACCAGCTGGACCGGACGCCGCTTGGGGATCGCAAGCCGTTGCTCCTGATACACGGCGGGGCCGGGGAGCGCGTCCGGCTTTTCCTCTGGGGCAAGGTGGTCGAGCGTTTCACTGCCGATGAGCGGTTCAACCGCACGTTCAAGGTCTTTTTCCTCCGGTACGACAGCAAGGCGCTGCTGGAGACCACGCTGCCCGACTCCAAGCAGGCGATCCTCTCCCTTTATCGCCGCCTCGGCTCGAGACCGCTGACGATCATGGCGCTCAGCATGGGCGGCAACGTGGTGCAGCTGGCCATGGCCGATCCGCAAGTTGAGGCGGCGGTCGACAACGTCATCACCCTGGGCACCCCCTTCCACGGCTCGCCGCTGTTCTCCGCCGACTGGTTCCAGTACAGCCTTTACAAAAGCAAGTACCTGCCCTTCTTTCGCACCCTGGACAGCATCGACTACCGCGTCTATTTCAACTGGCACAAAAGCTACCAGCAGGACCTCAAATGGGATGACGCCGACGACCTGGTCCCGCAGGTCGGGTATTTCCACTCGCGTATCCCCTTCGGCCCGAGCGGCTATCTGACGGTCAACCGGGACACGACGAGCATCCTCTCCCGCGTCAACAGCAAAGACGACGTCAACAAAAAGAAGATAGTCGCCTACGCCGGTTATCTGGTGAACAGCTACGTTCTCAACCGGGAGCGCGATCGCCTGCGCTACAAGATCCTGGCGCCTTTCCGTTTCCTGGCCACGCAGGTGCGCTTCCAGCTGGGCCGAGAGCAAGCCGCTCTCCTGGTCTTGAACCGGCAGATAAGCAACATCGACGCCGGTCCCAACGGCGAGGTGCTGGCCGAGAAAGGCGAGCATGTTTACGCCCTCAACGATGGCATCACCCCGGTGAGCAGCGCCATCTACCTGCCGGCGCCGGTCTGCCAGAAACATCTTCTCCTGCGCGAATCGGATCTGCAGGCGATCGCCCCCTTCGTCGACGTGAAGAAGGCCCGGGTCTTTCGCAACCTGGATCACCTGTCCTTCGTCAACGAAAAAGCCCCCCATCACGCGGCCCGACACGTGCGCGACTCGCTTCATCCGGAAGAGGGCATGCACGACATCTTCGAGTGGATGCTGGCCGAGCTGCTGCAGTGCAACGTCAACGACCTTTCCGCCGCCACCGTCACCGCCAGCGGCGCCGGGGCTGCCGACCGGGATGATTGACCTCTGGCACCGCTGACGGTGCTGATTCAGCCGCCACGAACCGGCTGCGCAACGCCGCGGGCGGCAATCTGCGTGCGCGCGCCGGGCGGCCTGGCCGGCGGGACCCGCCGCCCGTGATGTTAACTAAATTACTTTAATTACTGAACTAGAGGGTGTCATAATAGATAAGGTTCTAAAGAGATCGGGGTTGTGGGGTAAATATGATGAAGACTGGACTGGTTGCCGGCCTGGCAATTGCGGCCGCCCTTGTGCTCGCCGGTTCTGGAACGCCCGCGCTGGCGGTGGTTGATTCGGCCTCCGAGGCGCTTAAGAAGGGCAGCGAGCTGGTGGGCGACGAGCGGTTAAGCGAGGCCATCCCTTATTTCAACCGGGCGATACAGCTCAACCCCAACGACGCCAGGGCTTATGAGATGCGGGCCAGCACATACGCCGAGATGTCGGACTACAGAAAGGCGCTCGAGGATTATACGAAACTAATCGAGCTTGAGCCGCGTAATGCTGGCCACTACAACCAGCGGGCGATGGTCTACCTCCAGCTCAAGGAGTACGGGCCGGCGGTTGACGACCTGTCCCGGGTCATCGAGCTCAGTCGTGACTCTATGGCGTTTTACACGCGCGGCTGGACTTACGGGCTGCTCGGACAGCACGAGAAGGCGATCGATGACTACACGCGCTTCATAAGCGACAGCACCGACGACGCCAGCCGCGCCGACGGCTACTACAACCGCGGCAACGAGTACTTCGAGCTCAAGCAGACCGACAAGGCGATGGCCGACTTCAACCAGGCCGCCAGGCTGGACACGGGGCGCAGCATAAGCTCGCGGGACGTGTCGATCCGCAGCCTGGGGCTGCCCGGCGAGGCAGTGGGCGCCCTGGTTCCCGACTATGCCAAGGCTTATTTCCGCTGCGGGCTCGTCTACAACAGCATGGGCAAGTTCGACAGCGCCGTCGACAACTTCACCAAAGCGATCGCCATAAACCCGGATCGCCCTGATTTCTACAAGATGCGCGCCCAGGCTTACGAGAAGCTGGGGCAGCATTACAAGGCCTCGGCCGACCTGGGCAAGGCAGCGGCGCTGGCCAACAAGGGCGCTCCCCGGGCGCCGGGCGGCAAGGCGCAACCGCCGGGCGCTCGAGGGCAGGGCGCGCCGGGCGCCGACGAGGCCAATCCGGACAGATTCAACAACCACCTGAGCGATCTGGAGAAGCAAGTGCTCGGGCGGACATATGCCGACGAGCTCATTCCGGACCGGCTGGCCCGCCTGGAGCAGAAGCTTCTGGGCAAGCCGCAGACGGGGGGATACAAGCGTCGCCTGGAGGCGCTTCTGCTCCGGGCCGAGAAGTAGAAGCCCGCGCTCAGGGGGTTCGCACAGGGTTGAGGCGCAATTGTCTCGAGAAGCGCGAAAGGGTGCCGGGCCGGGCCGGGGTGGCTTTGCTCCTTGCCCTGGCGCTTCTCCTGACCCCGCTGGGACACCGCTGCGCGCTGTCCCACCCGGCTGCCGCGGCGGGACAGCCGCCAGCCCCGCACCACGGGCCGGCGCACAGCCTGGCCCTCGATCTGTCCAGCTCCGACAAGAGCATAACCCTCGGGCACCATCTCTTCGGCAGCAGCGGCTCGCTGACGATCACCGAAGGCGGCGTCGCCCATCATGTCAAACCCGGTGACGCGGTCACGCCGGCTGAGCTGGCCGCGTTGCTGCAGGTGGCCTTAAGCGGCCGGCAGAGCCTGCTCCTCAATTCCAGCAGCTCGGCTGATGGGGGCAGCATCTCGCTCAATCTCTTCTCGCACGCCCATCTCGCCTCTCTGGTGATACCACGGGGGGTGACTGCCGTGGATGCCGCGTCGAAGTCCGGATTGAACGTGAGCGGATCGCTGATTTCCGACGGCATGCTCCTGGGGGTGGCGGGCGGCGCCGGCGCCCTGAGCGTTCATGCCGGGCTCATCCAGGTAGGCACCGGCGGCAGTATCACCACCCACGTCCCGGCCGCACTCCTGGGCTCGCCTGGCGCGGCCGGCGGGTCGGTTAACCTGTCGCTTTATTCCCTTTCCGACATCATCAATTCCGGGTCGATAACCGCCAGCGGGTCGCTGCTGCTCAGCGCCGCCGGCCGCATCGTCAATCAGAGCCAGGGGGCGGCAGCCGGCGCGCCACCGCCTGTGATAGCGGGCGCCCTGGGCACGAGCCTGATGGCGGGCAGCGGCACCATTGTCAACGCCGGCGTCATCTCCTCCCGGCTCGGCGGCGTCGACATCAACACCATAAGCGGGCAGGCCCTGACCATCATCAACGCCGGCGGTCAGGTGCTGGCTCCCCTGGGGACGGTAAACGTCCGCGATCAAACTTATTCCGGCAAGGATCTCACCCGGGTGACAGGGGGGCTGCTTGCCGGGCAGGCGGTCAATTTCCACGGCGGCAACGGCTCGCTTGCGGTGCTCGCCGATGAGATCCGCGGGCCGGTCAACGTCTCTGCCGGTGTGGCCAATGTGGCGGTCAAGCAGGGAGACCTCGACCTGGCCGGCATGACGGTTACCGGCGACCCGACGATCGTCAACACCGGCGGCGACGTCACCCTGCCTGCCAACGCGGACGGCGGGCACACGCTGCGATTTGCCGGGCAGGACCTGGCGGTCATGGCCTCGGGAAGCATCGGCGGCGCTGCCGGGCTGACCATGATCGACCTTTCCAGCAGCAACGGCCGGGGCGGCAGCCTGACCCTGGCGGCCGGCTTTCAGTTCTCCCCCGGCACCGGCGGCACGCAGGTCCTGCAGCAGTCGCCGGGACCGGTGAGCAATTACAGCCTGGTCGGGCCCTCGGGCAGCGGCGGCAGTGTGAACCTGGGCAGCGTCAGCGTGAAGACAAGCGGCGTGGCTGCCGGCGCCGACGCCGGCAACGTGACCATCGTCGCCCACGACGGCAGCCCGGCGGCCAGCGCCGGCGCCGTGTCCATCGGTGGCATCGACGCCAGCGCCGCAAGCGGCGCCGCCGGGGCCGTGACGATCATCGGACAGGGCGGCTCCATCGACCTCAACGGGCCAATCACGACCGGGGGCGCGCACGCGGGTGCGGTGACCATAGCCGGGGGCGAGCCCCGGGGCAGCGGGTCGCTGTCGATCAACAACGGCACCGTCTCCGGCGGCGCTTTCCAGTATTTCGAGGATCCCACGCACGCGCCGGTCGACGTGCTCGTCGGGGGAAACATCAGTAACACCACCGCCGGTGTCGGGGCCAGCGTGTCCATTACATCGAGCGGCAACCTGGAGCTTGCCGCCAGCAGCCAGCTTGTCTCCTCCCGTTCCATCCTGCTCGAGTCGCTGGCCGGCGGGATCAAGGCGGACGGCAACAATCTGGTCGCCGCCCGCTCGAGCGTCTTCGTCCTCAGCGATCAAGGCGCCATCACCGACCTGGGCGGCAACACATACAGAAGCACCGACGGCTCGCTGGTGCTGGCCGCCGGCGGCAACGTGTCGATCGGGCCGTCCACGTCGCTCAGGGCCAACGACTTCCTGCTTCTGCTGAGCGTCAATGGCCAGGTGTCCACCAGCGGCACCGCGCCCGGTACGGGAGACACCCTGGTGAGCAACGGCACCGTGGGCGTGCTCGGCAGCGGCCCGGTGACCATCGCCGCCGCCAACCTGATCTCGGCAGGGGCGCTGGCGCCCGCGGCGCCGGCCACCGGGGTCATGCAGTCTTCGGACGTGGCCAGCTACGGCTCCACGCTCATCGGCTCCTTCTCCTCGGTCGCCGTCAACTCGTCTGTGACCTCCAATGGCGGGGACACGCTGCTTCTCGCCTTGGGCGGCAACCTGACCCTGGGGACCGGCACGGCCTTTCAGGCCAACGGCGGCGAGGTAAACCTCTTCGCCAGCGGTCAGGTGACAGGCTCGGCCAATCAGTTCCTGGCGCGCGCCGTCGGCACGCCCGAATCCTTCGCCGGCGGGCTGGTCACGGTCGAGTCCGGCTTTTCACTCCATCCCGGGGTGCTCTCCCTGTTCACCTCCCTGGGCGGCGACACCAGCGAGCTGGCCGGGGTGGAATCGAAGATCCTCTCCGCGGCCCGGACGGTCAGCGCGATTTTCAACAGGAACTCCGGTTTCTACTCGCCGGCCCTCGACGCCAGCGGGTTCGTTATCGATACCGCCCTGGTCGGCCCGTCCGTGCATGTCACCGACAACGGCATCGACCTCGGCGCCTTTATCCCGCTCAGGCCGGGTGGCGGAACGATCAGGCTGGACGGCTCCAACATTGATATTACCCGTGGTGCCGTCATCATCGGCGCCACGGGACCCTCCGCGCTGATCGACCTGCAGGGCTCGCTCTTCAAGGTGGAATCCTACGGCCTGGCGCCGAGAGGGGAGTTCCGCCACCTTCTCGAGGAGGTGGCCCTGGCGCTTCCCTCGCTCGCCGACGAGGTGGGGACCCAGACAGTCGCTCTCGATCCCACCGTTACCCCGGTCGATCAGAACCAGGGGCTGCGGGGATCCAGCCTGTCCAATGCGGTGCTCGCCCAGCAGGCGGGCGAGCAGCCTCAATCGACCGGCAAGCAGCCGGCCATAGGCGGTGAGAGCCTGGCGGCCGCGGGCTCCGGCTCGGACGAAGGCCCGGACGATAACGGCGCCGGCGGCCGGGTTGTGGTGGACACCGGTGCGGTCGGGGGCCGGTCGGCGTCGGTCAGACCGGGCGGCGGGCAGATGGCCGTGGCCGGCGCCGGTCGGTTGCTCGCCGCCGAGCACATCTTGAGCCATCACCTGGGAGCACCGCAGGCGGTGTCGCAGCACGGCACGACCATGGCCACCGCGTCCACGTTCCACCAGAGCAGCATGGTCCTGCCGGCCACCATGGTTCAGCAGCGCATCGAGATTCAGCCGGTGATCCAGGTGAGCAGGAGCCATTCGGACCTGACAATCTTCACCACCGCCAGCCAGGTGCTGACCGGCATTCAGGGAGCGCGCTCGGACACCATCGCCTTCGGCGAGCGCGGGACGACGGTCAGCGTCGACGGCAGGCAGCTCGTCATCCACACGGGCAGGGTATTTGCCGACAACGGCAACGAGCCGTTGACCGTGACGACACGCGGGGCGGAGGTGACCATCGCCCCGCATTCCGCCGCCAAGATCCTCGATGAGCCGGGCCGGCCGGTGAGCGTCATGGCGATTGCCGGTGGGCAGGCGGCCGTGATCGTCGAGCCGGCCGGCAGCGGCGCCGGCAAGATCACCCTGGCGCCGGGCGAGCAGGTGACACTGAGCGGCGGGCCCTTGAGCTTCGACCAGGATCAATCAGCTTTCAGATATGTGGCGTCGTTCGAGCCGGCGGCGCCCGGGGACGGGAGCCCGGCAGAGCACCGCCAGGCCGCGGGGCTGGCGCCGGCCAAGACCACCTTTTCTCTGGAGCGCTTTCTGGAGAGCGAGCCGATGCTGGCTGGCAGGTCCATACGTCTGAGCGGGGCCAAGAGAGAGGGCTTCGACCGTATGATCTCGCATATCAGTCAGGCTGCCCGGGCGCAGGACCCGGGGTTCCGGCGGCTTGTCCCGGCGGCAGCCGGACCGTCCGGCGCAGAAGCAACGGAGCCGCCGCGCGTGCTGGCGAAGAACGGCACCCTGTTCACCCAGGACAGGACGGGGGCGATCGAGCTCAAGTCCGGATCCCTGTTCTTGAAGAGCTACTCGCCGGTCACGGTCAAAACCAGCCTCGGCGAGGTGCGCACCCGGGGGCGGGCGCTGGTGTCCATCGATTGCGAGAGGCGCCGCTTCCGCGTGCGCTCGTGCAGCGGGCCGGGCGCCGTTTTTGTCCTGGCGGGCGGCCGGCGGCTGCCGCTGGCGCCGGGCAGGGAGGTTCTCATCGCCGACCACCGGCCCACGCGATCCGAGGCGCTCCCGGGCGACGGCATCGGGCGCCGCCAGCTGTCCGCCTACTCGCTCAGTTGCAAGCTTTCCCTGGTCAGCGGCGATTTTTCCATCCTCTCCCTTCTCGGCAGCCAGGACTATATGCGGTGTCTTGTGGAGCCCCCCTCCGCCGAGCACAGGGAGGTGCGTGACCGCCTGCTGAAGACGCACGCCGCCATCGAGTACCTGGGTCAATCGCGAGGCCGCTATTTCGTGCGGCCGAAACATACCGCCAGCTTGCCGGACGGACCGTTCAAGCGGTTCCCGAGCGACTACCCCGCGACCGGCGAAGGGGGGGGAGGAAACGTTCTTGTATGGAACGCCAGCTGACGGCCCTCATCATCGCCATCGCCCTTGTCCAGTGGTCGCCGGCGCTCGCTCCGGCCGCGGCCGCTGCCGGCCGGGCCCGGCCGGGCCCGGTAAAGGAGGAGAGCCCTTTCAAGGAAGGCTTCGAGAGCGATCCGGCAGAGGAGCTCAACGAGAAGGTGTCTCTGCTTTACCGGCAGGGCAAGTACGAGGAGGCGTTGCCGCTGGCTCGCCAGGCGGTGGCGGCGACCGAGAAGGTGAGCGGCGGGCGCTCCCCGCAAGCGGCCAGAGCGCTCAACAACCTGGCGTGGCTGCTCCAGGCGACCGGCGATTACGCCGGAGCCCGGGCGCTTTTCGAGAAGGCGCTGGCCATCAATGAGGAGACGCTGGGCAGCGAAGACGCGGAGGTGGCGACGAGCCTGAACAACCTGGCCGCCCTGCTCAGCTATGAGGGTGATTACGCCTCGGCCCGCCCGCTCTATGAAAGGGCGCTTTCGATCCAGGAGAAGGCCCTGGGACCCGACCACCCGGCGCTCGGCGACACGCTAAATAACCTGGCCGTGTGTCTGGAGTCCGGCGGCCAGCAGCAGGCATCGCTGCCGGTCTACGAGCGGGCGCTGGCTGTCGCCGAGAAATCGCTCGGACCCGATCATCCGGATGTGGCCACAAGCTTGAACAACCTGGGGGCCATCTACGAGGGGATGGGGAACCTCGGCGAAGCGCGTTCGATGTTCGAGCGGGCCCTCAAGATCCGCGAGAAAACGCTCGGCCCCTATCACCCGGATCTGGCCGAGAGCCTGAACAATCTCGCCCTGGTGAAAGCAGCCCAGGGCGACAGCGACTCGGCCGGGCAGCTGCTGGCGCGCGCGCTCCAGGTATACGAGCGCAGCCTGGGACCGGACCATCCGGATGTGGCCAGTGCGTTGAACAATCTCGGCAAGCTCGACTGGCGGCGCGGCAGGTCCGCCGAGGCGCGCGCCAGCTTCCTGAAGGCCGCCGCCATTATCGCCCGCCACGTGCAGAATCTCCTGCCCAGCCTCTCCTTTGCCGAGCAGCGCGCCTTCCTGCAGACGAAAATACCGGAGGAGATCTCCATCCTGCTTTCGACCTGCCGCCAGGGGGAGGAGCTGGCGGCCGCCTACGATTACATTTTCCGCTGGAAGGGGTTGCTCATCGAGTCGTTGCGCTGGCAGAAGGCGGTCAGCAGCCTGGGCCGCGACCCCAGGTACAAGGAGCAGGTCGACCGCCTGCAAGATATCCGCGCGCGGCTGGCGAGCTGGTATCACGAGGCCGGCTCGGTGCCCTACGGCGAATGGAAGAGCCGCAACGACGCCTTGACCAGGGACAAGGAGTCGCTGGAGCGCGATCTCTCCAGGGCGGTCACGGCGGGCGCAATAAGAGATGTGCTTGCCGACTACGATCTGGCCAGGTTTCGCGGCTTGCTCAAGGAAGACGAGGCGCTCGTGGACATCTATCGCTATCAGGAGATCGGCGGCTCAGGCGATCAGGTGCAGCGCTATGCGGCTGTTGTCTGCGGCCGGGAAGGCCCTATCCGATCCGCCGATCTCGGAGAGGCGCGCGCGGTCGACGCGGCGCTTAACGGCTGGAGAAAGCAGGTCCTGGTGAGGAATACGGCGGAGGCGGAATGGAAGGCGGCCGCTCATCTGGTCTGGGATCCCGTGCTGGCAGACCTTCCAGCCGGCGCCCGCAAGGTCTTCTGCAGCCCTGATTCTCAGCTGAGCAAGCTGCCCTGGCACCTGGTGCCGGAAAGCAATCAGGCGAGCCGCGGTCTTATGGTGTCGCAGCTCGATTCGATGAGGGAGCTGGCCGTGCTCACCGCCGAGCCGCCGGCCAGGCCCACCGCCGGCCGGCCGTTGTTTCTGGTGGCCGGCGGCGTCGATTTTGGCCACGAGACCGGTGATGCGCAGGGCAGCGTGCTGAGCTTCAAGCCCCTGCCGGGAACGCTCGAGGAGGCGATGGCGCTCAAGTCCCTGGCCGACAGGCAAGGCATGGTGGTGTCCGTGCTGACCGGACGGGAAGCGACGAAGTCACGGCTGCTCTCGCTTTTGCCCCAGGCATCCTGGGTCCATCTGGCCACGCACGGGTATTTCTTCGACGAGGCGCGGACCGCCAGGCTGGCCAGGCGCTCGACGTTCGCCAGAAGGACGGCGCGGCGCCCGCTGCGCAACCCCTTGGTGGAGTCCGGAATCGTGCTGGCCGGGGAGGACACGGGCGGGGCCGGTTCGGGACGATTCCTGACGGCCGAGGAGATGGTGGGGCTCGATCTGGGGCGAGCCGAGCTTATGACGCTGTCGGCCTGCGAGACCGGGCTGGGCGAGCAGGCGACAGGCCAGGGGGTTCTCGGCTTGCGTGCCTCGATCATGGCCGCCGGCGCGCGCAGCATTGTCATGTCGCTGTGGAAGGTGCCCGACGAATCGACGCTCAAGCTCATGCAGGAGTTCTACACGAACCTGTGGGTCAAGAAGCTGCCCAGGATAGAGGCCCTGAAGAAGGCGCAGGAGGCGGTCAGGAACGAGCCTTACGAAAGATTCGCCAGCCCTATCTACTGGGCGGCATGGGTGCTGGTCGGGAAGGGCTGGTAGAGCCAGTGGTGCCGCCCGCGGTGGCCAGTCCGCCGCCGCCAAGATACCAGAAGTGGTGGCGTCGCCTCCCGGGCTCTGCCACCACAACCAGTACTACGGGCGGGGAAAACCTGTTCAATCCGTCATGCAGACTGCCCGTTCTGCTGCCAGGGATTGGCGCCGGCGACCGCGCTCGATGTGCCGGCCGTCACGCCGTTGTTCGTGATGTCGTTGTAGGAGGGGCCGACGAGGTACGAGGGGTCGAGGCTGGCCAGATCATTGGGCCCGCTCATGGTCAGCGCCGGATCAATCGGCTGTCCGATCGGTATGTCCGAAGGGGAGCCCTGGGCGCTGGCCAGGTTGCTGTAAGGCTGGTTGGCGTAGATCCCCGGATCGCCGTTGAAGGGGACGCTGGCGTAAATTCCCGGGTCGCCGTTGAAGGGTATGTTGGCGTAGAATCCGGGATCTATCGATTGCCCGTTGCCGAAGGAGTTGGCGTAGAATCCGGGATCGATTGGCTGGCCGCCGTAGATGGGACCGAAGCCGCCCGGCTCGCCCGGGTACGGCATCTGACCGGGCGATTGCGCCCAGAAACCAGGGTTAAGGTATGGACCGCCGTTCCAGGTATTGTTCCAGGTGTTGTTTATGTTGATCGGGTTGTCGCCGTCATTGTCGGAATCACCCGGACCCTCGCCGCCGTTGCCGGCGTGCTTGTGCAGGTTGTGGCGGTGCAGCTTTCCCCCGTGATCGTGATGATGGCCTTTGGTCCCGCCGGCGATGTCACGCTGTCCTTCCTGGATGTCCTGGAGACCTTCCTGGATCTCCTGCTCGCCTTTCCGCGTGTTGCCGGCCTGAATATCATTCAGACCCTGGGTGATGTCGGCCCGGCCCTCGGTTATGTCCTGCTGTCCTTCGCCGACGAGACTCATCGGCTGCAGCCCGGGGCAGTTCAACTTCCTGTAGTCGTTCAAGGCGATCCTCAGATGGGGATCGTTCGGATTGAGCGCCTGCTGGCTCAAGTCTTGAGCCGCCATGCCGCCGTTCTGAAGTATTGCCCCTTCCCCGGGGGCTACCGGTTGATCTCCAGCCATGATCTAACCTCCACATGCCCCGGCTCCCTGAGCAGGGGTTCGCTTGTCTGTCTGCAAGCCGGTGGCTGATCTTCTAAATACTTTCCAACGACACCGAGTCTTAAATTGAAAGGGATATGTTAAAGATGTCGTCCGGTCAGTTAGCCTTGACGGCAATTAGTAAGATGTCTTCCAAGCCGAGCCTACGTTGTGACGCTGATGGTATGGTGTTTTTTCCGATCTGTCAGTGGGGAAAATACGTAGTTGGAAAAATTTTCCCGCCCGCCGGTCTGAAATAGCCTGCGGGCTCCGTGCGGGCAAGCCTGCCTATTGTCGGGCGGTCATCGCCTGGAGCCTGCCCTCGAACTCATTTGCCTGGGCGTCCCTTTGTATGGTCCGCAGGAGCTGGGTGTATTGACCCAACCAGGCTGACACTGCCGGGTGGGACTCGTCCGCGCCCGCCCGTGAGGGCGCTGCCGGCGTACCGTTGCCGGCGCCCAGCGATCTCTGCATGATCGGAAGCGCCCTGCGCAGAAGCGGCTCGGCTGCCCTGTAGTCGTCTTGTTTGACGTAGAAGAATGCCAGGTCGTTCAGCCTGAGGGCCACCTGCCAGCTCTGCGGACCGGCCACCTTCTCGTCGATGGCCAGCGCGGCCTTGTATAGCTGCTCGGCCTTGTCGGTCTTGCCCTGCTCCATGCATATGTTGGCCAGGCTGCTCAGGGTGTCGGCCATCTCCCGGTACTCTGCCGATTTCCTCTGGTCGAACCGGCGGGGGACCACGCTGAGGCTGAGGTCGACCAGTCTGCTGAGGCTGCTTCCGGTGTCGCCGATCCGGGACATGATCTGCTTTTTCGTGATCCGGGCCAGGCTCGCTCCGACCGTCCCGGCTTCCTTGAACTTCCCTTCCGCGTGATAGGCGTCCCTCAGATTCTTCAAGCTCAACGCGTAGCGCCGGTCCGACTCCCCGAGCTGCCGCGCTTGCGCAAGCGCGCTCTTGAACTGGCTTTCCGCTTCAGCATAATCGCCTGCTTCCAGGGCATCGCGCCCGATCCTGGTGCACTCCTCCCACTTTGCCGCCGTGGCGTCCGGAGACCGGGACAGCCAGAGCCGCACGGACAGGACAGCCAGCAGCGCCACCGCCAGCAGTGCGACGGCGTAGGGGGCCCGGCCGGGCAGGTTCCCGGGCCGGCGTATGCGCGCCGGGGCGCGCGACCCAGTTTTGGCGGCGCCGTCGCGCGTGCCTGCAGGATTGACCGCCGCGTAAGCGAGCTCGTCGCGCAACTCGGCCATCGATTGCTGGCGCCTGCCCGGATCCTTCTCCAGCGCCCTCATCACGGTGCGGGCAAGGCTGTCCGGTATATAAAGATCCGGGCGCGTAGCCTCGAACGCTGGCGGTGGATCCGAAATCTGCTTCTGCATGGTGTCCAGCATGTTCTCCCCTATGAGCGGGGGCGTCCCGGTGAGCACCTCATACATGACGCAGCCCATGGCGTAGATGTCCGAGCGACCGTCGAGCGGCTTGCCCTGGCACTGCTCGGGGCTCATGTAGAGGGGGCTGCCGAAGACCTCACCTGTCTGCGTCAGCTTCTGCGCGTGCTGGTCAGCCCAGGGCAGGAGCTTGGCGATGCCGAAATCGACGAGCTTGACGAAATCCGGGTGGTCGCCGGTGGTGAGCAGCATCACGTTGCTGGGCTTGAAATCCCTGTGGAGAATTCCTTTCTGGTGCGCGTGCTGCAGAGCGTCGCAAGCCTGCTGAAAAATGTGAAGGGCGCGCTTGACGCCCGGCAGCTCTTTGTCCTCGATGATCTGAGACAGGCTCATCCCCTGCACGTAATCCATCACCATGTAGGGCACGCCCCTGGGCGAGACGCCAAAATCCAGGATGTCGATGATGTTCGGGTGCGAAAGCGTGCTCACCGCCCTCGCCTCCTGCTCGAAGCGCTTCAGCCGTGCCTGATCCGACGCGTAGTGGTGCTTGAGCATCTTTACGGCCACGTTTTTCTCAAGCATCAGGTGGGTGGCCCGGTAGACGACGCTCATTCCCCCCACGCCGATGAGGTTGGTGATGCGATAGCGGTTGGCTATGACGACCCCGATGAGGGAGAGCATCTCAGCGTTCTCATTCGTCTGGGGGAAGATGGTTTCGCCGTCCACAATCGCATCCTTTTCGGATTATGCAACGCCCGACTTGTATTTCAATCTTAGCCGACGCGCCGGGGCTGTTCGCGCATCGTGGCCGCGTACTGCTGGAGGCCATGATCTTGCGAAAAATACGCTGGTCGTACATGAAGCCGCTGGGCGCAATCTGCAAAAAGCCCCCAGCACCGGCGGCACCCCGTTGTTGCCGGTGACCATGCAAAACCGCCTGCTGTCGGACAACCGGGCGAGGGTGCTCATCAGGTTCCCGTAGATCGACTGCTCGCGGGCCGATCTTGGCTCGAACAGGCACGGCTGCGTCCACACCTCGTGAAGGGTGCCCATGATCGACAGCAGATGACCGGCCACCTCGTGGTGCCTTTAAGGGTGCTGGGCTTGAATTTCCGGCAGACCGCCAGCATCCCCGGCGCGGATACTGGACACCACCAGCGGTGCCCGCCCGGCCGGCAGCTCCGGTCAAGCGCGACCGGTAGGATTTAAGCATAGACCCGGGTGCCGCCAAGGGCAATCGGGCCGGAGCTATTTCAAGTTTTTGAGCAGCCCGGCGCCCAGCCCCAGCGCAGCCCCTACCCCGGCGGTCTTCGCGGCGGTGCCGTGCCGGCGGCTGCCGGCCAGCCCGAGCCCGCCCCCGATAAGAGTGCCGGTTGCGACATCCTTGATGATCGGATGTCTCTTCATGGTCGCGCTCGAGCGCACGAGCCCGACGCCCGCACCGGCGCCGGCCCCGATTGCCGCCCCGCGGACGACGCCGCGGTGGGTGATAAGACCCGTGAGCGCTCCGGCTCCGGCCCCCAGGCCGGCTCCCATCGTCGCCGCCTTAACCTTGGGATGCCGCGAGAAATAGCTCTTGTCGTGGCCGCTCACGTGGACGCGGGTCTTGGTGGCGGTGCCGTGGAGGGTGGTGTCGCTTGCCAGGGCTGGACCGCCCAACTGCGTAGTGAAGAGCAACGCCGTCAAAAGCCCGGTTGCCCGTCTGTCTCCTTTAACCATGGGATCCTCCTTGCTGATATCTCCCCAGTTGGACCCCCACCACTGCCCATTATGAAGCAAGGAGGCATGGCGGTCCAGTCGACATCAACCTTGAAAGCTAGCAGGATCTCAGGCGCGCGCCACCGCTCATGACACGGGGGAATCGCCCCTCGGTGATCTCACCGGAGATCAACCTGGTAAGCGTCTTCCTGGCCCGGAAGGACACATAAGGATTGTCGTCCTGGGCCAGAAGCTCCAGCATATCGGGCGGCAGGTGGTAGTTTTCCGCCAGCACATAACGCACATCCGGGTTTTCATCGCGGACCAGCCGCCACAGGGTCTCTTCGGACGTGCGTGGATTTTCGGCTACCGCTGCCCGGACGTCGGTTTCCGGATGCAATGCCAGCTCCGCCAGGGCCTCCGGCGGCGTTCGCGGGTTCTCGGCTATCTTTTCCAGGACACAAGCGGCCGCCTCCCGGGCCAGTGCCGCCAGGACCCTGGGCGGCGTGTTCGGATTGGTGGCCACCAGGCGGCGCAGGCGCGTTTGCTCCTCCGCCGACATAGTGGGCTCCGGGCTCGGGGCTTCGCCCGCCGGCCCCCGCTGGCTCCTGCCGCAGGCCACATTAATTACGTCAATCGCCTGACCGACATCATGGCCGGCCGAGTGCCAGTCGTAGGCGTGGAGAAAGGTGAGGTCAAATTCACGGTCGGTGCTTGCGTTGTCGATGTTTTGAGAGCTCGAGCCTGCCACGCTGTCTTTATCCTCAGTCATAGGTTCGGTGTCTCCGTAATGCGCCGCTGAAACGCCTGTCAGACGGTAGCCGTGGGCCATCTGGAAAGAATCTGCCATCTTGACTATGGCACGGGCCCGTCATGCGGGCGTCACGGTGGGGCGATAAGTTCGTATAGCCAATCCTATAAGGTTGTAAAGAATCGACTGCACACCGCTAAGAGGTTGCCTAAAGGAAACAGGGGCCGGTTACCTGTCCGGCCAGCTAAACTTAGTGACGGAGAGGTAGAGAATCCAAGGAGCATTGCGGAATGGCAGAAGCAGTGGGCACGTGTACCGGTTGCCTGAATTGTCTGGAGTTCCTTAAATCGCTGGCCTGGTGCAGGCAGGGCGACAGCACGCTGGTGGCCGTGCAGAACTGCACGCCGGAGCTTATCGAGGCGATCAAGGACCACGAGGTAAAGGTGTTCCCGGGCGGCATGCCTATCAAGTTGAACCTCTCCTGGCTTCTCTATCTGACCGAGAAGTACGAGGAGGGACGCCCGCTGCCGATGGTGCTTGTCTGGAAGCCGGAGGGGGTCGAGATGTGGTACCGCCGCCACAAGAGCTGGGACTTTCCTTACGACGGCTGGCAGGACCCGGCCGCCGCCGCCTACGACCGCGAAAGAGTGCTTTTGCCCGCCGATCACGGCGGCAGCAAATTTGCCCAGTACCACGCGGAGATAGTGTCCCGCGCCAAGGAGTGCCCGTCCGCCATACCTCCCCAGTAGCCGGCTGGTCTCGGCCTTGTCGGGCCGCGCGCGCCTGACAGCCTGCTGCCGCGTGGCAGAATAGTAATAACCGCAGAGGTGCGCCCATGGAGGAAAACACCGGCCCGGCGGGCGGACAGGGTCCGGATCAAGCCGGCGCCGACGAATCACTTTCACGAAAGTCCTCTCGAGAGGCGCTGATCGCTTTGCTGAAGACGGGAGTGGTCTCGCGGCAGCGTGCGCGCTCGGGGCAAAGTGCGCCGGACAGGCAGGCTGCGCCATCCGAAAGGGCGACTGCGGTCAACGCGGACGGCTCGGGGATCGAGAAGGACGAGCGGGGGCGGGTAATCAAAGTCCGCGACGCCAAAGGCCACGAGCGCGAATTTCGCTGGGACCCGGATGGTCGGCTGTCCGAGGTGATACTGCCGGCAGGGCGCTGGCGGCGAGTCGAAGGAGACGACTGGCAGAACGACAGGGGAGAAAGGCAGCGCATGCTTTGCCATGTCGATGACCTCGGCACCTACGTTCAAGAAGACCGCGTCCGGCGCCTGGTCTACAAGAAGGACGGAACGCGCATCGAGGTCCACAAGGAGCAGCGCCAGGTGAGCATATTTTTTGGCAACGGCTCCTCCTTTACCCAGCAAACGAAGAACGGTGTCACAAGGCGGGTTCGCAACCAGGATGGATCGGAATACGAGTTCGAGGTCACCGAAGACGGCCGGTTGCGTCCCGCCTTCCATCAATATGCGCGCCCGATCGAGGTGCAGTTCGAGACGCCCGCGGGGACGCAGGTGGTTCCCGATGTCCTGGAGGTACGCTTCGAATGGCTGGAGGCGAACAATATTCTCAGGATGACCTATCGCTCCGCCTGTGGCAGGTCATACGTGCTAGAGCGGGGGCGGTACGGCGACTTCAAGTTCTTCGGCGCCCGGGGCACCTAGTGACGGAAGCAGCGCTGGCCGGTGAAGAGCATGGTGATTCCTGCCTTTTCGCAGGCGGCGATGACGTCGGGATCCTTCAAGCTGCCGCCCGGCTGGACGATGATGCTGATGCCGGCGGCGGCGGCGGCTTCGATGTTATCGGTGGCCGGGAAGAAGGCGTCGCTGGCCAGGACGGCTCCTTTTGCGGAGGCGCCGGCCTGGGCGAGCGCGATCTTCATGCTGGCGATACGGCTCGTCTGCCCGATTCCGAAGCCGAGCGACTCGCCGTTCCGGGCTACGAAGATGGCGTTCGAGGTCAAGTGCTTGACCACCGACCAGGCAAAGGCGATATCGGAGGCGTAGTCGGCGGCGGGTGGTTTGCCGGCGACGCACTTGAAGTCGCGCGGCGCGACCGGCGGCTCCATCTCCTTCTCGACAATCCAGCCCAGCTCCTTAAGGTCTCGTGCCTTCCAGGGCCCCACGGGACCTGGTGTCAACAGGCGCGGATCCACGAGCAGCACGCGCAGGTTTTTCTTCCTGGCCAGGACATTGAGAGCTTCCTCATCGAACGAGGGGGCAATCACGACCTCGACGAACCCTTCGATGATCCTGGCGGCCAGGGCACCGTCCACGGTGCCGCTGAAGCCGTAGATGCCGCCGAAGGCTGAAACAGGGTCCGTCCGGTATGCCTTCTCGAATGCCTCGGCTACCGTTTCCCCGGTGGCGACGCCGCAGGGGTTGTTGTGCTTGATTATGCAGGCGGCAGGCGGCGCCAGATCCCGGAGCACGCTCAACAGGGCGCAGGTATCCGTGATGTTGTTTGCCGAGATCTCCTTGCCCTGAAGCTGGTTGAACGGGGGGAAGGCTGCCATCTCCGGGAAGCGTCCGGCATCATCCACGTACCAGCCGGCCGCCTGGTGCGGGTTTTCCCCGTAGCGCAGCGCTTCGTGCCTGACGAGGCGCAGGTGGAGCGCATCGGGCAGCGACGCTCCGGTGCCCTCCTCATCTTCCTCCGACAGGCGTTCGCACAGGTAGGCGGAGATCTGGCGGTCGTAAGATGAGGTGCGCTGAAAAGCCTCGTAGGCCAGGCGCTTTCTCAGCGACAGGGAAAGATTGCCGCCGTTGGCGTCCATGTTCTCGATGACAGAGTCGTACTGCTCGGGGTCGCAAACCACCGCGACCCGCTCGAAGTTTTTCGCCGCCGCCCTCAAAAGCGTCACGCCGCCGACATCGATGTGTTCGACCATCTCGGCCTCGCTCAGGTTCTCTTGCAGCTTTTTTTCGAAGGGATAGAGATTCACCACCACGAGATCGATCTCCAGTATGTCCAGCTCCGACAGGCAGTGTCTGTCCTCGGGCGACGGCCGGGATAAGATGCCGGCCAGCACCCTGGGATGCAGGGTCTTCACACGCCCCGAGAGGATCTCGGGGAAGTTGGTCAGCTCTTCTACCTTCATGCAGGAGAAGCCGCAGTCCTCCAGGTATCTGGCCGTGCTGCGCGTGGCGATTAACCTTATGGCATCGAAGCGCTCCAGCCGCTTCAAAAACTTGTCGAGACCGCTTTTGTCGGAGACGCTCACCAGTATTGTTCGCATTTCTACTTGCACCCCTTGCCGTATTATCAATCCCCGAGAATGACCGCAGAATCTTTCATCGTCAGCGTCTTCGCCCGGTCGGTGACCAGGCCGACCTGCTGCGCGGCAAACCCGTGCGAGCGAAAAGCGTCCACGACGCGCCCCGCTTCGCCGGCGGTAATCAAGCACAGCCCCATGCCCATGTTGAACGTCCGGTACATCTCCGCCTCCTCGACGCAGGCGCTGAGCTGCCGGAAAATATCCGGCACTGGCAGGGGGTTGTCGATGTGATAGCCGACCGTGCCGTTGAGCCGAAACAGATTGCGCCAGCCGCCGCCGGTGATGTGGGCTATGCCGGTGACGCAGGAGTCCTTCTCCTCGAGGAGCGAGAGCACCGGGCGCACATAGATGAGCGTCGGCGTGAGCAGCTCCTCGAGCCGGCGCCTGTCGCCGGCCAGGATTTTGCGGGCCAGCGACAGGCCGTTCGAGTGAATCCCGCTCGAGGCGACGCCGATGAGCTTTTGCCCGGCTTTGATCGCCTCGCCGGTTATCAAGCCGTCTCTGGACACCTGCCCTATGGCGAACCCGGCCAGGTCGTAATGCCCTTCCCCGTAAAGACCAGGCATCTCCGCCGTCTCGCCGCCGGCGAGGATCATTCCGGCGAGATCGCAGCCGGCAATTATTCCCTGGATGACGCAATCGGCCTGCTCGTCGCTGAGCGAGCCCACGGCGTAGTAATCCAGAAAGGCTGTCGGCCGCGCCCCCACGCAGATGAGATCGTTGGCGCACATGGCCACCAGATCTGTGCCTATGGTGTCATGGCGATTCAACTGGCAGGCCACCAGCAACTTGGTGCCAACACCATCCGTGGTGAGCGCCACCGCCTGATCGCCGCTGACCGGCACCACACAGGCGTAGCCGCCGGCCCCCTTCCACAGGTTGTCATGCCCCGCCCGGCGCGCCCTTTGTTTCAGGCGCTCGACGAAGGACTCGGCGCGGGCGATGTCGACTCCTGCTGAAGCGTAGCTGTGAAGATCCATCGTTCTCTCCCGACTGCGCCTTCAGCCTGTTCGCCCGGCCGCTGTTTTCAGGGCGGCGGCAGCGTTGGTGAGAATCCGCAGGCCATGGCTTTTTCTGGCCTCCGCGTCGTTGACGTCTTTGCCGTGGGGGGATGGAAGCAAGCCCGTGCCCCAGTTGGGATGCTGGGTCCACCGGACAAAGGCCTCGGGATGAGGCATCAATCCAAGGACATTGCCCGACGAGTTGGTGAGCGCCGCTATGCGGTCGAAGCTGCCGTTGACGTCCTCTCGGTAGCGGAGGACGGCGTGCCGCTTAACGCTTTCCGACAGCTCCCCGGAAGCGTCCGCCGCCAGTGCCAGCCGTCCTTCGCCGTGGCGGATCGGCAGCTGTATCGTCTCGAGCGATTCGAAGAAAGGACACGGCGTCGTCCGGTCGACTGCCAGCTCGACCCAGCGGTCGATGAACTTGCCGCCGGCGTTCCTGGTAAGGCTCACCACCCGCGGTGCGCCAGGCTCCGAGAAGGGGAGCAACCCCAGTTGGGTCAAAACCTGGAAGCCGTTGCAGATTCCCAGCACCAGGTTCCCCGCCGATATGAACTGGTGGAGCAGGTGAGCGACGTGCACTTTGAGCTTGAGGGCCAGGATCTTGCCGCTGGCGATCTCGTCGCCGAAGGAGAACCCACCGGGAAGAGCGAGCATCTGGTAATCCATCAAAGTTCGCGGACTGGCGAGCAGATCGCTTGTGTGCACGCGCCTGGCGTCAAAGCCCGCCAGCTCCAGGGCCCAGGCAGTCTCCGCGTCGCAGTTGATTCCATCACCGCACAAAACCAGAGCTTTGGGCTTGCTCATCACCTGTCCATCTCCTCAGCGAAAGGAAGCCGGGTCTTCCACGCGTTGCAGAGCCCGTCGGCCGTCATGTCCAGAATCGGCTTGCCGACCGCGCTTATGATGCGCAGCCGGCTCAGCTGCTCCACGAACCCCAGGCGCACGCAGGTGAAGCCTTCCCAGAACTTCTCCCAGGTCTTCTGCTGCAACGGATCGATCGTGACGAGGACGCGGGCCGGGCCTTCGCCGAACAACGCGACATCCATGCGCTTGCTCAACCCTGACGCCGGCGTGTCGCCGGCGATCGCCGCCGAGGCCACGACCTTTTCCGCCTCGATCCTGGCGCCGAGCTTGCTGCCGATCACGCACTCGGCAAGGGCCACACCGAGGCCGCCCTCGGACAGATCATGGCAGGATTTCACCAGGCCGCTCATTATGGCCTTGTGAAGGCCCGTGTACATCCTTTTCGCCTGGCTGATGTCCAGCGCCGGCAGCATGTCCGACGACCAGTTCTGGATCTGCTCGTAATGGCTGCCCGCCAGCCCGAGCGAGCCGGCCGCAATCAGGTAGATGGCGTCTCCCGGTTGCTTGAACTCCATGGTGACCGCCCCGCCGGACATCCTGACCTTGCCCATCGCGGAAACCAGCAAAGTTGGCGGGATTGACAGGCGAACGACGCCGTCGTCGAAATCGTTCTTCATGCTGTCTTTGCCGGAGATGAAGGGGATGCCGTAGGCCCATGAGATGTCCGCGAGAGCCTGGCATGCCCTGACCAGTTGCCCCAGTTTGTTTTTTCCGTCCGGGTTGCGCCTGGAGGCGATCGGATCAGGCCAGCAAAAATTATCGAGCATGACCAGCGTGCCGGGGTCCGCGCCCACGCAGACCGCGTTGCGCACCGCCTCGTCGACCGCGCACAAGGCCATCAGATAGGGGTCGTATCTGCTCAGATGCGGGCATAAGCCGTTGGAGACGGCGAGCCCGTCCGGTTCCCCACGGACCGGCAGGACGACGGCGGCGTCGCAGGGCGCCTGCTGGAAGGGGCCCATCAACGGCTTGACCAGGCTCATCCCCTGCACCTCATGGTCATACTGCCTTATGACGGTCTCGCGGCTGGAGATGTTCGGATGCGAGAGCAGGGCGATGAGAGTGTCCGTAAGCTCACGCGGCGCCGGCCCCACCTGCGGCTTTATCTCAGCGGGCGTCCATTCCGATTCCAGCTCCAGAACCGGCACGCCGTGGTGCAGAAAGTGCAGATCGATGAGGGCAATCGGCTTGCCGTCGCGCGTGACCTCGAAGTAACCTCGGTCATGAAATGTGCCGATGTCCGCCACCTCGACGTTGTGCTTGGCAGCCAGCCTGGCGAGCGCGGCGAAGTTGCGGGTTGAGATGGTCATCCGCTCCTGCGATTCGGACACGACAATCTCCCAGTCGGCGAGCCCCGGGTACTTGAGCGGCACGTGGCCGACCTCCAGCGTCGCCCCGCCGGTAAGACAGGCCATCTCGCCCACGGAGGAAGAGAGCCCGCCGGCGCCGTTGTCGGTAATTCCGGTGATGAGCCCCGCGTCACGGGCCTCGATGACGAACTCGAGCAGTCTTTTCTGGGTGAAGGGGTCTCCTATCTGCACGGCGGACACCGGCGAGCCTTCGTGCAAGGCTTCCGAGGAGAAGGTGGCGCCGTGCACGCCGTCGGCGCCCACGCGCCCGCCGGCCATCACGATCGTGTCTTCCGGAAGCGTGTGTTTGACGACCGCGTCGTTACCCTCCACGGAAAGCGGCATGATTCCCACCGTTCCGCAAAATACGAGCGGCTTGGCCCGGTAGCCGGGATGGAAGTAGACGGCTCCGTTGACGGTTGGGATGCCGCTCTTGTTGCCGCCGTCCTCGACGCCCTTCCGAACGCCGTCGAGAATTGCCTCGGGGGGCAGCAGCTTGGGACGGCGCGGCAGATCTTCGGTGGGATAGGCGAAACAGAATACGTCCGTGTTCAGGATCGGCCGGGCACCAAGCCCCGTTCCCAGGATGTCGCGGTTGACCCCCAGTATGCCTGTCAGCGCGCCGCCATATGGCTCGAGCGCTGAAGGCGAGTTGTGCGTCTCGACCTTGAAGCACACAGCGTGGTTGCTGTCCCAGGCCATGACGCCGGCGTTGTCCTTAAAGACGGAAAGAAGATCGCCTCTGTGCGGCTTGATCTTTCTGGTGGACTCGGCAATGCAGGTCTTGAAGAGGCTCTTTATGACCGTACTTACCGGTTGCCCCGTCGAGTAATCGGTGTGGTGAATGGTGGCGTTGAAAATCTTGTGTTTGCAGTGCTCCGACCAGGTCTGGGCAATAATTTCCAGCTCCACGTCCGTCGGCCACTCGGGCAGACCCCTGGACTGCCGCTCGTTCTTCACGCCCGCCTGCTCGTAGTGCGCGCGGATCGCCTTCATCTCCGCCAGCGACAGGGCCAGCAATCTCTCGCGCGACAGCCTCTCGAGGTCCTGGTCCGTCAGGTCGAGGCGCACCGTTTGTGGCGGCTTCGGGTCCGGCCGGTGCACCGCGGGAAATGAAAGGAAGTTCTCAGTGGCGATTGACTTGCTCATGAGATCATGGACGGCGAACCTGTCGGTCAGCGGGTGGAAGAAGCGATAGCGACCGAAGCTCTCCACCTCGGCGGGGCTCGCGAACCGCGCGCCCTGGCCGCAGGGGAAAAGGAAGCCGGTGCCCGACGCTACCTCCGTCGACTCGGGCAGCCCTTCGATGACCAGCGCCTCTTTGACCGTCCGGGCCAGGTTGTCTGTCACCCCTGGCTGGAACTGCCGCTCGGCCCAGAAAGCGAAACCTTCTTTCCGCCACCGCTCTGCCCACTCGCCTCTTCCCTCGGGTTGCGCGCACCACAGCTCCTCGAGCAGCGGATCGACGAGCACCTCATTGAAAGCCGCCAGATCGGGCACGAACGCAGGCTTTACCCCTCCCTCGCCACCGTCCGTGCAGATCCAGTAGAGCGGGAAGGAAACTGTTGTGCCGTCGGCAGCCAGTCCCGCCTTCGGCAGTACCGCCAGGCAGAGAACCTGGCGCGTGGGCTTGCTTGCCGCTTTGGTCGCCAGCTTTGCTGCCGGTTTGCTCGCGAGCTTGCTTGCGGGCATTGCTGCCGGTTTGCTCGCGAGCTTGCTTGCGGGCTTTGCTGCCGGTCTGCTTGCGACCTTGCCGACAGGCTTGCCTACGGGCTTGCTTGTGGACTTGCTTGAGACCTTGCTTGCGGGCTTGGTTACGGGCTTGGTTACGGGCTTGCTTGAAACCTTGCCGGCGGGCTTGCCAACCGGCTTGCCCGCGGACTTCTTCACCCTGGTGGCCGCCGATTTCTTCATGTCCGTGCTACCTGCTCCTTTGCTCCCCGGTCAATTATTTTGATCCCTTCACGGGCGATGCGCTGCAACACGGCCGGGAAAAGCGCATGCTCCACCGCCAGCCCGCGGGCTTTGAAATCCTCCAGCGTGTCCGCTTCCAGACGTGGAAACGGCTCCTGCGCAAGAATCGGCCCGTGGTCCACCTGGTCGTCAACTAGGTGAACGGTGATCCCGGATACGCGCACGCCGTAGGCGAAGGCGTCCTCGTAGGCGTGAGTGCCCGGAAAGGCGGGGAGCAGCGACGGATGAATATTGATCACCCTGTAATAGCCGGCTGGATCCTGAAAGGACTTCAGAAAGCCAGGCGTAAGCACCCGCATGTAGCCGGCGAGGACCAGGAGATCGATCTGGTAACCGGCCAGGCTCTCACGAAGCCGTTCCTCATGAGCCTGGCGGGTAAGCCCCTGGCTCTCCACAACCACGCCGGGGACCCGGAAACGCCTCGCGATCTCCAGCGCAGGGGCGCCGGCCACGTTGGAGATAACCACCTCAACCGACGCGGACAGCTCGCCGCGGGCTATCGCCTCGAGGATGGCCAGCAAATTCGAGCCTCTTCCTGATACCAGCACTGCGAGTTTCAGTGACATCGCGTGGCGGCCCTCCTTCCGATGTCCAGGCGGTAAGCCATGCCTGGGAAGGAGACGTTCTTGAGCGCCGCGTAAGCCTTTTCGCCGGCGGCGTCAATTGTCGGGGCGAGAGCGGTCACCGAGATTATTCTGCCGCCGTTGGTCTCCAGCTTCCCGCGGGAAACGGCGGTGCCCGCATGAAATAGCACCACGTCTGGTGGCAAGGCCCCTATCTCGATCGGCTGTCCTCTGGACGAGGAGTTCGGGTATGTCTCGGCCACCGCCACCACGCAGCAGCTTGCCGCCTCCAACCAATCGACCTCCGCCCCGTCGAGCGCCCCCTCGGTGCAGGCCCACAAGACCGGCAGCAGATCGCTTTTCAATCGCGGCAAAAGCGCCTGTGTTTCCGGATCGCCGAAACGGGCGTTGAACTCCAGAACGTGGGGCTTGTAGGCGCCGGACGAGTCCGGATCGCCGGCGCAGACCATGAGCCCGATATACAGCACCCCTTTATATTCCGGCGCCCCCTGCCGGAGAGCCGCTTCCAGCGGAGCGAGCACCCGGGACTCTATCTCCGCCCGGCAGCGGTCGAAAATCGGCACCGGCGAGTAAGCGCCCATGCCGCCGGTATTGGGGCCCCTGTCCCCGTCGAAGCGTCGTTTGTGGTCCTGGCAGGGCGGCAGAGGCAGCAGCCGTTTGCCGTCGCAAAAGGCCAGCAGGGAAAGCTCTTCCCCCTCTAGCTTTTCCTCGATGACCACGCGGTTGCCGGCTTGCCCGAAGCGCCTCGCTTCGAAGATCTCCTTCACGGCCGCCGTGGCCTCGGCCTGCGAATCACAAACAAATACGCCCTTGCCCAGCGCCAGACCGTCGACCTTGATCACGCGCGCCCAGTCGTGCCCGCTCACCAGCTTGTCCGCCTCGGACTGCGAGTTGCAGACGGCGTAGCGGGCCGTCGGTATGCCGTGCCGGGCCATGAACTCTTTGGCGTGCGCTTTGCTCCACTCCAGCTTGGACGCCTGGCGGCTCGGGCCGAAAACGCGCAGGCCCCGGGCTTCCAGGTGGTCAACCAGGCCGGCGGCCAGCGGGTCGTCCGGACCGACGACGACAAGATCAATCTTCTGCTCCAGGCAGAAGCCGGCTATCTTGTCGAATTCCATGACCCCGATCCTCACATTCGTGGTCTTATCAGTCGAAGCCGTGCCGCCATTGCCGGGGGCGCAGTAAATGGCCGCCACAGCCGGGCTCTGGGCGAGCTTCCAGCAAAGAGCATGCTCACGCCCCCCACCGCCCGCGATCAAGACTTTGACTGGCCTGTCGGGTAGCATCGCGGCTCCGTATTACTTCTGGACCGGCGTCGGCAGCGCGGTCGGCAGGGCCTCCACGAAGCCCTCGAGCGACGGGTGATCCTTGAAACACTCGTGCCCGGTGATGTGATTAGCGAGCGCGCCGTAGAGTTTGTCCACGAGAGCTTTGAAGTGCGCCGGCAGCGGCTCCGGCTCGGCTTTCAGCTCGTTGCGGCATATCTGCTTCCAGTCGGCGTTTTTCCTGCCCCTGGCCATCTGTTGGGCCTCGCTTATGGCGGTCTGCCATTTGCCGCCCCGGTAGACCTGCCTGATGATCTCCTTGGACAGGTGGTAGCCCTTGTACAAAAGCCTGAGCTCGTCCGGCCCGATGCTGTCGGCCAGCATGAGCCCGCTGGCTCCCAGGACAAACTCGAACTTGCCGTCCCACAACTCGATCTTCCTTTCCGCGAAGATCGCGTAGAGAGCCAGCGCCAGATCCATGGCGAACTCAGTGAGCCGCTCGAATTGCTCGGCGTTGAGCGCGGACATGTGCGCCGCCTCCTGCAACGAAAGGAGCCTGTCCTTGGGCTCCAGCTTGGTGAAGAACTCGATTACCGGATGCTCGAACATCTTTCCTTCCTGCGGCATCTCGCTCAAGCCCAGGACTTTCAGGTAATCGGGATCTTTTTCCAGCCTCTGCTTCAGCGAGCTTCCGCCCGGCATGCCGAAGCGGAAAACCACCTCCAGCGGTACCAGGCGTGGTGCGGCCACGTTCTTGCGCTGCGGATAAAAGTAGAGCGTCTGTCCGAGCACGCGATGGGAAAGCGGCCGATCGACCTCGCCCTTCAAGACTTCCATGAACACCGGGCCGGGGAAGTTGGCGACCTGATAAAACTTGACGCGCTGCCCGCTCGCCAGCATCAGATCCTGGAAGTGGCTGCGCGCCCCGCTTCCCGCCAGCCCTTCGCAGAACAGGGGGTGCTCCCAGCGCTTTTTGAGCCATGCCCTGTCGAAAATCTTCAGGTGCGGAGACCCCGGCAGCGCCGACCACCTCTCCGGCCTGGCCAGCTCGTCGAAGAAGTACGCTCCGATCACCGCCAGCGCCAGCCCCTTGTTGGCGATCGTGTCCGGCATCTTTCCCCAGTCGAAAACCGAGTAGTCGTCCGTGTACTCGAACAGAAGCCTGTCGGCCCTGTACGGTGATTGCCAGACCCGCTTGACGGATCCCTCATACAGTAGCTGGAGATTCAGGGTCTTAGGCAACGGCACCTTTCTTACCTCTCTCAACACCTGGACCTTTTATGTCCCGGGCTAGCCCGGTCTCTTAACCTGTTGGCCTCGAACACCTGCGCGCCGCCCGTGTCGGTCGGATATTGACCGGTGAGGCAGCCCGTGCACAAAGAAGGTTGCTCGAGGGCGGCTTTCAGCCCCTCGACCGTCTGAAAGACGACCCGATCCACGCCGAGCGCCCCGGCAATCTCCTTTTCCGAGCGGTTGTGGGCGATGAGCTCACCGGCGCTCGGAAAGTCGATGCCGTAGTAGCAGGGGCTGCATATCGGCGGGCAGCTCGACACGAGCGTCACCTCGCCGGCGCCGGCCTGGCGGATCAGCTTGACGATCTGGAAGGCCGTGTTGCCGCGCACGATGCTGTCGTCGACTACCAGGCAGCGCTTGCCTTCGATCTCCTCGGCGATCGGATAGAGCTTCCGGCGCAGCGCTTCCTGTCTCGATTCCTGCCCTTCCAGAATGAACGTGCGCTGCACGTAGCGGTTCTTGATCAAAAGCTCGCGAAAGGGAAGCCCCAGGCACTCGGCAATCGCCACCGCGGAGACGCGGCTCGTCTCGGGGACCGGTATGACAACGTCGGCCTGCACCTTCAGATCCTTCAGGTGCTCGGCCAGAATCTGCCCCAGCTTGAAGCGCGCGCGGTAGACCGACGTGCCGCCAAATTCCGACTCCACGCGCGCGAAGTAGACCCACTCGAACATGCACGGCGAGTAGGACTCGGCGTGCAGCGTCTCCCGGATGATGCCGCCTTTGCCGTCCAGGAAAACCGCCTCTCCGGGGGCTACCTCGCCCATCGGGTCGTAGCCCAGGAATCCAAGCGCCACCGTCTCGCTGGCCAGGGCGTAAACGGGGGCACGGTCGCCGTTGGTCTTCCTGCCTAACACCAGCGGGCGGATGCCGTTGGGATCGCGGAATCCGAAGACAGCCCCGTCGCGCAGCAGCCCGACAACGGAATAGCTGCCGACCAGGTCGCCCATGCACCGCTTGATGGCGGCAAACAGGCTGCCGGCGTTGATTTCCGAGTCAGCCAGGTAGGAGGCGAGGAGCTTCAACATCAGATCCGAGTCGGACTCGATGGCGCCGGCGCCTTCTCCAGCCAGGCGCTCCCGCAGCTCGTAAAAGTTGACAACCTGCCCGTTGTGCCCGAGACCGAGCCCCAGCCCGTAGTCTAGGAACGGCTGCAGCAGGTTGGGATCGTTGCGGCTGATCGTGGCGTAGCGCGTGTGCCCGATGGCCGCGTTGCCCTGCAGGTTCTTGAACGAGCGCTCGGAAAAGACGTTCTCGACCAGGCCGGTTCCCTTCTGCAGGTGAAACTCCTTGCCCCGCCTGGTTTCCGTGGTCAGGATGCCGGCACCGTCCTGACCCCTGTGCTGCAGGTTCATCAAACCCAGGTACACTTCGTAGGCCGATTCAACTGTACCGGTAACGCCAATCAGCCCGCACATGCGCTTGAGATCACCCTCGCTGAGACCCCACTTATTTTATCAGCGCCCCGCCCGCTCGTCGCCGCCGGCTACGGCGGCTGCTCCCCGGCGCGAGCTGCCAGGAAGCCCGGCAGCCGGCGCTCCGCCGCTTTCGCGGCCAAGATTAATTCAGCGTTCGAGCCTGCCGACCTGGGTTCAGCGGGGGACCCAAGTCAAGGTCTTTAGATCGGCGCCCGAGTATTTCCCGCACAGTATCCCTTGAAGTAAACTGTAAGGCGCCCCGCACTCTCCGGACACGCTGCTGGTGTGGACAACATGATTCAGCTACTCGCGTTTGCGACTCTAGGTCTGGCTGCCGGCATCCTGAGCGGCCTCGTTGGTATCGGTGGCGGTGTGCTCATCGTGCCGGCGCTGGTTTTCTTGTTCGGAATGAATCAGCATCAAGCGCAGGGCACCACGCTGGCCATTCTCGTGCCCCCTATCGGTCTTCTGGCCGCCTGGATGTACTGGAAGCACGGCTACGTCGATCTCAAGGCGGCAGCGCCGATCTGCGCCGGATTCTTCCTCGGCGGGCTGTTCGGGGCTAAGCTCGCCACGGTCTTGAGCAATCCGATCCTGCAGAAGATTTTCGGCGGCGCCATGCTGTTGATCTCTCTCAAGATGATATTCGGCAGGTGATTGTATGGCAAAGAGACGGCACAAGTGCCTGAACGCGGCCTGTCACTGCGTGTGTGACAAGGACACCGACTATTGCTGCGACGAGTGCGAGCATGAGGAGGAGATTGGCGAGTCGTGCTCCTGCGACCACGATGAGTGCTTTCCCCGCAGCGGGATGGAGGACGAGGACCTGCCCAGCCCCGAGCGCTAGCGGATGAGCGGCGTCGTGGCGGTCAGGTTGTCCACGCTTATGAGCCCGATGTCGTGAAGCAGTTGTGCTTCGGCGATGTCGAAGTTGATGATCGCCTGCGCCTTGTCGATCAGCGCCGAGGTGTAATCCCGCTGCGCCTGGATCACGTCCAGGTTTGTCCCCAGCCCGTTCTGGAAGCGCAATCTGGCAAGGCGCAGCTCTTCTCTGGACGAGTCGACCTCGGCGCTGGCCTCCTCGATCTTCTTTTCGGTGCTGAGGGTGGACAGGTAAGAGCCGCGCACCTGCTCGACAACCTCAAGCAGCTTGCTGGTTGCCTGGAGGTGAGCCTGGCGCGCCGCGTACCTGGCGGCCTGGATGCCGGCGGCGTCCGGTGCGCCCAATCCGCCCAGGTTCCAGTTGATGCGGAAGCCTATCGTGTAAAGGGCGGCTATCTGCCGCGACACCGTGACCGGTGGCGACCGCACGGCGCCCACGGGAAAGGCAAGACCGGACAGCGGTGCGCCGCCAGGGCTTGTAAGCGTGGGAATCGGGGCCACAGGCGTGGCAGCGAGCGGCCCGCCGGAGACGACGACCGGCTGGAAGGTGGAGGGCACCGTCACCGTGCTGTCGCTTAGCGTTTCGCCTATGCCGAAGATATTGCCGGTGAGCTGGATATTCGGCTGCAGAGGCGCGGTTGCCACGACGATCGCCCGCTTGGCGGCCAGCCGCAGCTCCTCGTACTGCTTCAGCTCCGGGCGATTGTCGATTGCCAGCTTGAGCAGATCGTTGATTTTCATTTTCTCGCTGACCAACCGGACCTTCTTTACCAGGCGGTCCGAGGGCACCAGATCAACGGCCATGCTGGCGTTCAATATATGGGCCAGTTGAACCGAGGCGTTGCGCCGGGCGATCTGCTGATCGATCAGGTTTTGCCTGTCCTTCGCCAGTTGCGTGCGCGCCTGCAACACGTCCAACTGAGTGGCCAGACCGTTGTCGTGCAAATCGGTGTTTTGAACAAGCTGCTCGTTGGACGTTTGCACGGCCCTTATTTGAATGTGCAGCAAGGCCTCGTTGAGCATGAGATTATAGAAACGCCTGGTGGTGTCCAGGAGGACGTCGCTAATCGTGGCCTTCCTGGCGGCGCCGGCGGCTCTGTAGTTGTGCTTGCTTTCCAGCGCCCCAAACAGCACCCTGCCGCCCTGATAACCGTAGTAGCGAAAGCCGACCCAGGTGAGCAGAAACGGGTTGTTGAATCGGATCAAGCTTGGAAACCCGCTGAAAAGCGGGACGTTGGCCCTGCCTCGCAGGTAGTTGTCGTTGTAGTTGAAATAGGCGTCGGGAAGGAATCGGCCTAAAGAGCTTACGTAGTTCCACTTGCGCTGCAAGGAGGCGTTGTTGGCGATGCCGATATCGAGATTGTTGTTGATGGACGCAAGCAAGCTTTCCCGCAAGGAGATCGGCTGCTCGCTGGTGGCGTCGAGCGCCAGCGGATTCATGCCCTCGCTTATGGATATCAGCGCCTTGAGCGGGGGCGGGCGCATGAACATCGTATTCTGATCGAAGACCTGCGGCTCCTCCGGCTCCTTCTCCTCCTGGCGCAGCCTGCTCAGGTTCTCCGGCGCAGCCGGCGAGACCGGCCCGCTCTTTGCAGGCATCGGCCCGCCGGGCTGACCGGCCGCCGGATCGTTCGAAGAGCCGATTACAAGGATGGCGGCCAGCAACGACGCCAGCCCGCCTCCGCGGCAACCGATGATTCTAAGATAGCTTATCATTTCCGCAAAATGCAGGCGATTAACGAGTCTACAAGCCGCTCCGTTTTGAACGGGATGACGTCCTTGCCGTGCAGGATCTCCTGCGAGATCACGCAGGCGATGATCGAGCCGCAGAATATCCTGGCGGTGGCGACAGGGTCCTCGATCCGCAGCTCGGGCCGCGACTCCAGATATGCTGTCATCACCCGCATCCCCCGCTGAATTACCGTCCGCACGTACAGGCGGGCCAGCTCCGGAAAGCGCTCTGATTCGGCGATGATCGTCCGCAAGAGGTTCAGGTACTGCGGATCTTTTTGCAGCTCCAGGAATGCCCTGGCGACGCCGCGCAGCACCGTCTCCGGCTCGCCGCTCAGGTGCTCGCCGTCCAGTTGCTGGTTGAGGTGCCTGAGCGTTACATTCTCGATGATTGCCGTGAACAAGCCCTCCTTGTCCTGAAAGTGGCTGTATATAGTCTGCTTCGTCACGCCGGCAACCTCGGCAACCCGATTCATGCTGGTCGCCAGGTAACCTTCGGAAAGGAATAGTTTGATTGCTGCCTTGAGGATCTTCTTTCGCTTCTCCTGGGAAAAAACGGAGATCCTCGCGCCGTTATCAAGGGACGCGGAAGATAGTCTTTGTGTTCTGGCGGTGCGGGTCATTCGGTGGTCCTCTGCGGCATGGCTTCCGTTCGGTGCGGCCAGGGGCCCGGTCCGGGTTATACAATACGGAATATCCGGAAGTGACGAGACACTTCGGCAATAATCATACCGTACGGTATGGTATGATTTCAACGGCGGTTCGGTTTTTCGGGTGGCGGACGTGCACAGACGGTGCAAGCAAAAGGTGAAGGCCACGGCCAGCCCGCGCAGCAGCGGGCACACGCTGCCACCCGTGTTCTTGCCGCTGGCGATTGCCGTCCTGGTGCTTTCGGTTGGCGGCTACTTCCTCTGGCGCTGGCTGCACCCGGGCGAGGCCGGCAGGCTGCACGTGAGCGGGAGGATAGAGGGCTACGAGGTGAACATCGGGGCGAAGATCGGCGGCCGCGTTGATTTTATCGCTGTTCGCGAAGGAGACACGGTGACCACTGGCCAGCCGATCGTCAAAATCAGCGATGACGACATTCAAGCGCAGCTGAGGGGCGCCAATGCCCGCCTGCAAAAGGCCGTCGATCAAAGGGAACAGGCGCAAGACCAGATCCAGGTGACCAAAAGCCAGATCGACGAGGCGAATTACAACTTCCACCAGGCGCGTCAGGACATGCTCGGGCGCATCACCCAGGCCACGGAGCAGGTGTCGGCAAGCGAGGCGCAGCTCTCGCAGGCGGAGGCCGACCTGAAACAAGCCCAGTACGACCTCAGTCTGGCCGCCATTCGTAAGGAGCGCTATGGCAAGCTGGTGGCCAAGGGTGCCGTTATGCAGGATCAATACGATCAAGCTGCCACTACATACGATACCGCAGCGGCGACGGTGGCCGCCAGGCAGGCAGCCGTGGAAGCGGCCCGGAAGCAGCTCAGCGCCCAGAAGGGCTTTCTTACGCAGGCTCGTGCCACCCGCTTCAATCCTCCAATCCGCTCGGCGCAGGTCGACGCGCTCGAGAAGCAGGAGAAGCTGTACGAGGCCCAGTTGCGAGCCGCCGCCAAGGAGATTGCCAATGCCAAAGCGGCGGTTGACGAGATCAAAGCCAACATCAGCTACCTCAATATCAACAGCCCGATAAACGGCATCACCACCGCCCGCGCCGTCGAGCCCGGCGCCGTCGTCGTGCCCGGTCAAACGGTGCTGTCGCTTATCAACCTGGACACCGTCTACCTGCGGGGGTATGTTCCGGAAGGGCAGATCGGTCGCGTGAGGGTGGGACAGAAGGCTCTCGTCTATCTGGACTCGGCGCCGAAGAAAGGCATCGACGGGCAGGTCATAGAAATCGACCCGGTGGCGTCTTTCACCCCGGAGAACATCTACTTCCGGGACGACCGGGTGAAGCAGGTCTTCGGAATTAAAATCGGCATCTCGCATCCCGGCGGTTTTTGCAAGCCGGGAATGCCGGCCGACGCGGACATTGTGACGGAGTAGAAATTATGCCTCCGGTGGAGACTGTGGTGCAGCAGGCGCCCGACACGGACGGCCCCGTGATCTCCGTCCGGGGCCTGCGCAAGCGCTACCGTGATCTCGAGGCGGTGCGGGGGCTCGACTTCGATATCCGTCGCGGCGAGATCTTCGGCCTCATCGGCCCTGACGGGGCGGGAAAGACAACCATATTTCATATCCTGGGTGGCGTCATGGAGCCGACTGCCGGGCAGGTGGCGGTGGTCGGGCGCAAGCCGGCTGACGCCCGTTCGGAGATCGGCTATCTGACGCAGCAGTTCTCCCTCAATCTCGATCTGAGCGTGGACGAGAACCTGAGCTACACGGCCGGGCTCAGGCGGGTGCCGGAGCCCATGGTTTCCGAGCGCCGAAGGCGGTATCTCAAGTTGATGGGCCTGGATGCCTTCGGCAGCCGGCTGGCCGGCCAGCTTTCCGGCGGCATGAAGCAGAAGCTGGCGCTTTGCTGCGCGCTCATGTCGCGCCCTCAGGTGCTTCTCCTCGACGAGCCGACCACGGGGGTGGACCCCGTGTCCAGGCGCGAGTTCTGGGACGTTCTGGCCGGTATCGCTCATGAGGGGATGACCATCGCCGTGGCCACCCCATACCTCGACGAGGCGGAGCGCTGCGACCGGGTGGCACTCGTGCACGAAGGCGCCATCCGGCAGATCGGCACCCCGGTCGAGTTGAGGGAGCGGCTCGGGCTCCACCGGCTGGAGGTGAGAACCTCGGATCTCGGGCGATTGGAGCAGGCGCTGGCCCCCGGGGGCTCGGTGGAGTCCGCGGAGATCGCCGATGTCCAGCCGTTCGGTGACCGGCTGGATGTTCTGGTGGCTGACAGCGAGCGCGGTGAGCGCTACCTGCAATCGATTGCGGCCAGCGCGGGAATCGGTGCGCTGCGGATCGATCGCGATGAGCCGACGCTGGAAAATGTCTTTGTTCTCAATTTGCGCAAAGAAGGGCTGGGTACCACGGCCTACAAACCGTTTGCCTTCTCCGGGCCGGCGCTCGGGCCCTCACGCAAGACGTCGGCTATCGCCGCCAGCAAGTTGAGCAAACAGTTCGGCGAATTTCAGGCGGTGAAGGGCGTCAGCTTGCAGATTGGCTACGGGGAGATCTACGGCCTGCTCGGGGCCAACGGCGCCGGCAAGACAACCACGATCAAGATGATATGCGGGCTGCTCCAGCCCAGCTCCGGCGAGATGATGCTGGCGGGGGAGACACAGCGGATGCGCAGCCCGGCTCTGCGCCAGCGCATCGGCTACATGAGCCAGAAATTCACGCTCTACGACGATCTGACTATCCTGCAAAACCTGGAATTTTACTGCGGCGTCTATCAGGTGCCGATGGGGCTGCGGAAAGAGCGCATCAACTGGGTGCTGTCGACGTGCCAGCTCGTGGGGCGCGAGGGCATGATCACCGGGCTGCTTCCCGGCGGGTGGAAGCAGCGCCTGTCCTTCGGCGCGTCGGTCATGCATGAGCCGGAGATCCTCTTTCTGGATGAGCCGACCTCCGGGGTTGATCCTATTGCCCGCCGCCAGTTGTGGAACATGATCAGGGACTTCGCGCGGCACGGAACCGCAATCCTGGTCACCACCCACTTTCTCGAGGAGGCGGAAAACTGCCACCGCCTGGGATTGATGGCCGCGGGCGAGCTGGTTGCCCAGGGCTCGCCCAGCGAGATCAAGAAGGCTCAACCGGGGCAGCTCATCGTCCTGGTTACCAGCGACACGCAGAGAAGCTCCGACCTTTTGAAGACAAAGCTGGAGAGCTGGCGCGTGGCCATTTTCGCCGACAAGCTCCACGTGGTTCTCGACGAGCCCGAGCGCCAGTTGCCGGCCCTTGTCTCATTGCTGTCTGAAAACGGCATCCAGGTCCGCTCGCAAATGGCCGGCTCCTTCAGCCTGGAAGACGCCTTCATCGGCCTGGTGCAGCGGCGCGGCGGGGTTCAATCATGAATCGCGTAGCCGTTCAGTGCATAAAGGAGCTGCGGCAGTTCGTGCGGGACCGCCTGAGCGTGGCGCTGGCGTTCGGGCTGCCGGCGCTGTCGATGTTGCTGTACGGATTTGCCACCAGGCTGGAGATCAAGAATATACCGCTGGTGGTGCAGAACCTGGACAACAGCGCCTTAAGCCGCTCCTTCATCGAGCGGCTTTACACCAACGAGCAGTTTGTTCCGGTCCGGTGCCCGGGCGGCGACCTGGTGAAGACGGTGCTCAACAGGGGTATCGCCGAGGCGGTGGTGATCATCCCCCCGGAGTTCGCCCGCAAGCTGCGGGCCGGCCTACCGTCTCCGGTGGAGGCGCTCATCGACGGCACCGACGTGAACAATGCCCGGGTGATCAAGAACAGCATCATCGCCACCACCAACTCCTTCCTGGATATCGAGGGGCTGTCGCCGTTCCGCCCGCTAATTCACCCGCAGGTCAGGCTCTGGTTCAACCCGGGCCGGAAGGAGTCACTGTTCGTGGTGCCTGGAGCTTTCGGCATAGTGCTCCTTATCTATCCGGCGCTTCTTTGCGCCCTGGCCATGGCCAGGGAAACGGAGCAGGGGACGATTCTGCAGATCTACGCTTCGAGCTTGACCGCCTCCGAGTTTATACTGGGCAAGGTGGCCGCCTATGTAATCGTGGGGATTGCCGAGACATTATTGGTTTTGCTGATCGGCTTTGTCGTCTTCCATCTGTCGGTCGCCGGGGACGCGCTTCTCTTCACGCTGGGGACGCTGCTTTACCTGATTGACGCCTGCTTGTATGGGCTCATGATCGCGGTCGGCGCAAAGACCCAGAACGCCGCCGTGCAGGCCGTGGCATTTGGCGGTTTTACGCCTGCTTTGCTTCTTTCCGGTTATCTCTATCCGGTCCGCAACATTCGCTATCCTTTCAATCTCGTGGCCGATTTCGTTCCCGCTCGATACTACATCGAGCTTTCCAGGGACACTTTTGTTCGAGGCGCGGGCTGGGCCGGTCAGTGGTTCGTGCCGGTCTTTCTTACCCTGGTCGGTCTGTTGCTGTTCCGGATCGCCAGGAAGCGTCTCGGACGCATGCAAATCTCCGCGTAGGTGCCGGCATGTTGAAATTGTGGTTGAAAGCCTTTGTCAGCAGCCGGCTCTGGGCCCTGAGCCAGAAGGAGCTTCGGCAGATCCTGCGCGACCGGCAGCTCCTCTTTCTCCTCATGTTTCCGCCCACCATTCAGCTGTTTATCTTCGGCTTCGCGCTCAACCCTGAGGTCACGCATCTTCGATTGGCCGTTCTGGACCTATCCAATTCTCCGACCAGCCGCGAGCTCGTGTCCGCTCTCGTGGAGAACCATGTCTTCGACCTGTGGCGTGTCGGCACCACCTATCGGCAGGTCACGGAGGCCGTTTGTGACGGCAAGGTGGAGGCGGGGCTTATCATCCCTCCCGAGTTCAACAGGGAGATCAAGCAGGGCAGGCAGGCGCGGGTTCAGGTTCTGCTTGACGGCGTCGACGCCAACAAGGCGGGTATTGCCGGCGGCTATGTAAGCCAGATTTTCACGGCCTTCAGCCGCAGGCTCGAGACAGGCGCGTCCAGCCCGATCGAGCTGGACGCCAGCTTCCTCTACAACCCCGGCTTGATAAGCGCGTGGTTCTTCGTCCCGGGTGTGATGGGTCTTGTGCTCAACCTTACCGGCTCGCTCGTCTCCTCTTCGGCGCTTGTGCGGGAAAAGGACTCGGGGACGCTCGAGCAGCTGTTGATGACGCCGGCGGCTTCCTGGGAGATCCTCATGGCCAAGATAGTCCCGCTCTTCATCGTCTTGAACATTACCGTGCTTCTGGCGCTCAGCATGGGCGCTTTGATCTTTCAAGTTCCCTTTCGGGGAAACTTCCTTTTCTACATGGCCATTTCAGCGCTCTATATTTTCGTGGCAATTTCAATCGGGCTCATGCTGGCCACTATCGCGCGCAACCAGCGCCAGGTTGTGATGACCTCCTTCTTCTTTAACCTGCCCATCATTCAGTTGTCCGGGGCAGTGGCGCCGGTGGCGAGCATGCCCCTGTTCTTCCAGTACCTTTCGCTCCTCAATCCGCTCCGCTACTACGTCGCCTGCATCCGCGCCGTGCTGTTGAGGGGCGTGGGGCTGGAGGTGCTCTGGCCGAACGTCCTCGCGCTTTTCGCCTTTGCAGCCGTCCTTCTGTTGGCCAGCGCCCACCAGTTCCGCCGCCAGCTCGGCTAAACGTTGCCCAGGATTTCGGGCGGCGATCCCACAGCGCAGACACGGCCGCCGGCCAGCGACACGACCGTGTCGCCAAGCTCAAGCGCCTCGTCGGGGAAGTGAGTGACCAGCACCATGGGCAGTGACAGCTCGCGCCGGATGGCGCTGAGCTCGCTTCCCAGTTGCGCCCGCAGGCGCATGTCCAGCGAAGAGAAGGGCTCGTCCAGAAGAAGCAGGCGTGGCTCCGGGGCAATCGCCCGGGCGAGAGCGACGCGCTGAGCCTCGCCGCCCGAAAGCTGTGAAGGGCGCCTATCCAGCAGGCCATCGAGCTTCAGCAGCTCGCAGAGGTATTTCGTGCGGGATTCCTTGCGCTCGCGCGGCCAGCGATCGATGCCGAAGGTGATGTTATCCCGCACGCTCAGGTGCGGAAACAAGGCGGATTCTTGAAAGACGTACCCGAGATGGCGCTTCTGGGGGGGCAGGTTGATTCCGCGCGCTTTGTCCAGGAAAATCTGCCCGTGAACCACTATGCGGCCTTTGTCCGGCACGCGCAGGCCCGCGAGGCAGTCGAGCAGCGTGGATTTGCCGGAGCCAGACGGCCCGAACAGAACCGTCAGACCCGGCTCGACCGTAAAATCGACATCCAGCTGGAAGGAGCCGACGGCCGTTGTGACCGCCACGTGCAGGGTCCGGTCTACCATCTTGCCTTCAACCGGTTCAGAAGCACAATGAGCGCAAACGATGTGGCGGTCAGGAGAACGACCAGCCCGAAGGCCAGGCCGTCCTCGCCGGTCTGTGTTGCCTGGTAGATAGCCAGCGGCATTGTCTGCGTTCGCTGCGGGATGTTGCCGGCGACCATGAGGGTGGCCCCAAACTCGCCCAGCGCCCTGGCGAAGCTGAGGGTAACGCCGGCGATAAGCCCCTTCCAGGCCAGCGGCAGGGTTACTTTAAAAAGGGTCTCCAGGCGAGACTTGCCGAGAGTGTAAGCGACACTCTCATATGTCGTGTCGACGCTTTCGATGGCTGCCCGGCTTGTCTTGACCATGAGCGGCAGCGCGATGACCGCGGCGGCAATCACGGCCGCCTGCCAGGTGAACAGCGGGGTCCAGCCCGTCCATTGATACAGGGGCTGACCGAGCCAGCCCTTTTTCCCCAGCACCGCCAGCAGATAGAAGCCGATGACGGTAGGCGGCAGAACGAGCGGCAGGGTGAGTAGAGCATCAAGGAGATCCCGGCCGGCAAACCGCGAGCGCGCCAGGATGTATCCCAGCGCGGTTCCCACCAGGGCCACGGCAGCCGTGGCCAGCGAGGCAACGGTGAGCGAGAGCTTGAAGGAGAAGAAAGGATCGATCACTTTGGCGCCCGCAAGAAACCGTGGTCGTGAAGAATCCGCTGCCCGCTTTCGCTCACGAGGGCATCGATAAACGCGCGGCCTAATTCTACATGCTTGCTGCCCTTGACCAGGGCGACCGGGTAAAGTATCGGCTCGGTGAGGGCGGCGGGAACGACAAAACTGACCCGCGCTTTCCCGTTGTTGCGGGCGTCGGTGGCGTAGACGAGCCCGGCATCGACGCTGTCCGCCTCGACACAGGCCAGCGCCTGCCGGACGCTTCCGGCGAAGATGAGCTTCCCGCGAGCCAGCAGCGTGCCGTAAATGCCCTCCTTCTTCAGCGCTTCGGCTGCATAGCGCCCGGCGGGCACCGTCTCTGGATTGCCAATGGCGACACGGTCGAACACGGCCAGCTCGCGCAGCGAGCCGACCGGCTTGCCGGCGGGCGGGGTGACGACGACGAGCCGGTTTCCGGCAAAGCTCTTCATGGAGCCGGAGACGAGCAGATGCTGATCTGCCAGGCCCGACATCTCCCGCGTCCCGGCCGAGGCAAAGACGTCGACGGGAGCGCCGCGCGCAATCTGCTGCGCGAGCTCGCCGGAGGCTCCAAAGTTGAAGATGATCCGGTCGCCGGGATGCCGGCGCCTGAACGCCTCGCCGACTTCCACGAAAGCCCCCTTCAGGCTGACGGCGGCCGACACAACCAGGTCGGCCGCGCCCGCGTGCAAAGGAAACAAGATGAGGACTGTCGCTATCGCGGTTCTGAGCAGCAACGGCATCTACTTGTCAGGGGAAGGCCGTCAGGATCCAAGCGATCACCAATTATCGACCAGATTGCCCGGTTCGTTTATTGGTGCTCGCCATGACCCCTGGGCAGCTCGAGCCTGAAGGTGCAGCCGGTCTTCTCCGGGCGATTCTCAAGGACCAGGCGGCCGCCGTGCGCCTCGGCAAGCTGCTTGCATATGTTCAGCCCGAGCCCGCTTCCGTCCATGTAGCGGGCGGACGCAGAAGTGCTCTTTCCCTGCCAGAAAGGCTGGAAGATGTAAGCTTGGTCGGCTGCGGGAATTCCAGGCCCGTTGTCGCTGATGCGGATGATGGAGGCATCGGGCGATTCTTCCGCCTGGATAGTTATGAGCCCGCCCCGGGGAGTAAACTTGATCGAGTTGTGCAGCAGGTTTCTAAGCAGCCGCCCCAGTGCCAGCCTGTCGGCGCTGAGCCTCATCCTGTCAGGCAGAGACAGCTCGACTCGATGTTTCTTCTGCTCGATCAAGAGCTTAAGATCGGACAGCACCTGCTCAACGAACGGCATAAGCTCGAGATCCTCGATAGTCAGCTGGTTCGACTCGGCCCCGGATCTGTAGAGAACCAGAAGGTTGTTGATCAAGGACATGGTCTCATGATTGGCCTGCCGCGCCAGCGTCACAAGAAGATGTCCGCTGCCGGCGGCATTTCCAGCGCCGCTCAGCTGAAGCATCTCCAGCGCTCGATCGCCGCCGGCGATATGAACCTTCAGATCGTGCACGAGCGCCGGCACAAAGCGGTTGAGCTCTTCACCGCGTTTGCGCTCGATCGCGTAGCGCAGGGAGCGCATGAGCAGATCGCCATCGAATTTTCCCTTGACGAGATAATCATCGGCGCCGTTCTCCATGGCCTCGAGCGCGGCCTTCTTGTCCTCCAGTGCAGTCATCACCACAATGGCACTGGCGGCAGCGTGTGGCCTCAACGCCGTGAGCGTGGCGACCGATTTGCTGTCGGGAAGGAAAAGATCCAGCAGGACGACGTCTGTTCGCTCCTTGTCGAGAATCTGCTTCGCCTCCGCGCAGGTGGTGGCGCGCAGGACGCCGAGAATGAATGTGTGCGCCAGCTCGGACAGGGCCGCCTGCACCAGCTCAAAGTGAGAATCGGTGTCTTCGACGACGAGGATTCTCAAAGGTTTTCGTGAGGGCCTGGTAAACATGGCCACCGTCGGGCAGAAACTGGCCCCCGCTTCAGCGTTCGGGAAACGCAAAATAAAACGCCCCCCCAGCCAATTATCAGGAATAGTTTGCTTGATCGCGTCACCCGGATGGGGGATTTGTTGCTCCTGACACTGCCCCCGTGCCGGCGCCAGGGCCGTTTCCTCGGGCAGCGGAGTCCGGTCTCAGACGATTGGCAACGGGACTAGCGGCCGGTTCTCACGGTGACGACCACGGACATGCCCGGCACGATCAGGTTTTCGAAGCCTTTTGTACTGGGCCGGTCGAAGAGGATCTTCACCGGCACCCGCTGGACGATCTTGGTGAAGTTGCCCGTCGCGTTGTCGGACGGCAAAAGGGCGAAGGTCGAGCCGGAGCCCGGCGACAGGCTTTCGACGGTTCCCGCGAATTTGTGGTGCGGGAAGGAATCAACCTTCAACTCCGCCGGCTGCCCGGGGCGCATGTGCTCGAGTTGCGTCTCCTTGAAGTTGGCCACCACCCAGGCGTCATCGGATACGACGGTCATCAACGGCTGCCCCGGCTGCACCCGCTGCCCGACCTCGACGGACTTCCTGCCGACGCGGCCGGAGGTCGGGGCGACAATCTTCGTGTAGGAAAGTTGCAATTCGGCATCATGGAGTCGAGCTGCCGCCTCGGCAATGGCCGAACGGGCGACGGCAAACTGGTGCTCGTTGACCGTTGTCTGCACGTGCGTGGCCTCGGCCTGCTTGAGCAACCCCCGCGTGTGCTCGAGGGCGGCCCGAGCGGCCCTGGCCTCTTCCTGCGCTTGCGCCAGCCTGGCGTGCGCCTGGCGCACCGCGTCTTCCGCGGCGGCGGCGGAGTGCCTCGCCACCTCGTAATCGCGGACAGCCGAGTCGCGCTGCTGCAGCGACACCGCGCCTTCCCCGGCCAGCGCAGCGTAGCGCTGGTAATCGGCAAAGGCGCGCTTCAACTCAGCCTTCTTCTGCTCCAGCAGGGCGTTTGCTTCCGGAACAGCCGCCTTCGCCTCGGCCACGGCCGCTTCCGAGCGGGCTATCTGGGCTACGGCGCCGGACAGGTCGCCGGCCGCCTCCGTCGTCTTGCCTTCGGCGGTAACCGACGACAGCGTGATTGCCGTCCTGGCCGAGTCCGCCTGGCGCCTCGCGGTCTCGAGCGCGGCACGGGCTTGCTCGACTTTCACCTGGTAATCGCGAGGATCCAGAACCACGAGCAACTGCCCGGCCTTCACATGCCAGTTGTCATCGACCAGCACCTGGTCGACCGTGCCGTCTATCCGGGAGCTGACCTGGTGCAGGTGCCCTGCTGTGTAAGCGTCGTCGGTCGACTCGTGCGTGGCCATGTAGTGCACGGCTTGATATAGGAGGATGGCGGCGCCTGCCAGGGCGAAGGCCGCCAGCAGCGCCAGCAGGCGCTTTTCCAGCCGACCCCGGCGCGGGCTGCGCTCGCCCGAGCCGCCTTCCGGCGCGTGCCTGGCTTTTGAGGCAGTGCCGCCTGCTAACAGCGGCTCAAGCGTTGTCGCTTCCTTCATCCAGGCACCCGGAACTAACCAACCTGTTAGTTAGTGTAGTCGGGCTGCCGGCGTCTGTCAAGCGGTATCCGGCCGGGTACCGGCTCCGGCCAATCGTTTGAGGATATTTATGTTCTTGCCGTCGGGACCTTTGTTGTCGAAACCGGGCACCTCGAGAATCCAGGGCAGCGGGCGCAGTAGAGGGTGATGAAGCATGCGGCGGAAGCCCTCCTCGCCAATATAGCCGCAGCCGATGTTCTCGTGCCGGTCGCGGCACGCCCCCAGCGGTGTCTTGGAGTCGTTGGCGTGAATGGCCAGCAGCCAATCAAAGCCGACAAGCTCCGCGAACTCGTCGACCGTGCGCGCCAGACCGTCAGCGGTCGACAGGTCGTAGCCGGCGTTGAAGAGATGGCAGGTGTCCCAGCACACCGCCAGCCGGCGGTCGGAGCCCATCGCGGAGATAATCTCGGCAAACTGGCTGAACCTGTTGCCGATTGTCTGGCCCTGCCCGGCGCACACCTCAAGAGCCAGCCGGCTTCTGCCCTGGTAGTCCTGCAAAACCACCTCGAGCGCGCGGATAACTCGCCCCATGGCCTCTGCGGCGGCGGCATTTCTGGCTGAGCCTGGATGGAAGATGAGCGCCGCCGCCCCGGCCCGGTCCGCAATCCGCAGGGCCGTCGAGAGGTTCTCGACGGATTTTCTCCAGTTTTCCTGTGATGGCGAGGCGAGATTGACGAGATAGTTGCCGTGCACGAAGAGCGGACCGAGCCTGTGGGCTTTTGCGTCCCTGACGAATCCGAGCAGGTCGGCGTGGCTTGCTGCCGGCTCCTTCCAGCTTTGCGGCGAGCCTATGAAAATCTGCATCGCCTGAGCGCCGATGGCCAGCGCGCTCGCCACCGCACCGGTAAGCCCGCCCTTGACATGCGCGCCCACCAGCGGCTCGCGCCCGTGCCCAGTTTCAGCTCGCCCCATGGTAAGGCCACCCCTCCCGGCGTCCATAATAAAAGACGGCGGGCCAGCAAAAAAGGGCAAATCAGAGCTCAGGGGACACGCGGCCTTTTCAATCCAATCCGAGCCAGCCGCCTATGCGGCGCAGGCCGTTCTGAAATCTGGCCCGGGCGGTGCCGTCCCCAATCTGCCGCAATCCGTCTTGAAATCTGGCCCGGGCGGTGCCGTCCCCAATCTGGCGCAATCCGTCTTGAAAGCGGGCGCCGAGATCGCGCCCCGTCTCTATGGTTGAGGAGGCTACCTGGGAGCCGATTGCGACCAGTCCCAGTCCCCATGTTTTCGGGTCGTTGGGGTCGATGTTCTGAAACGCAACCTGCGCCACCAGCGCCGCGGTCTCCTCTGGCTTGAGATCAACCTGGTTGCTGCGGTTGAAGGGCAGAATGATGCCCATCTCCCGCCGCGGGCGGCCCAGGCGGCGCTCCTCCTCGTTCTGCGGGCACTGCACCATGGCGTACAACTTCCAGCGCCCATCGGGCTCGGTGACCGGTGACCCGTCCTGGAGGAAGATCCCCACCCTGGAAAGGAAGTTGCTGCCGTCGACGACCAGACGCTGCCTGCCTGCGCCCATGTCGGTGACGGTGATGCCCGTGATTGGAACCGGAATGTTGCCGATGTCGACGCCCAGATAGCGCTTCACCGCATCCGGCATCTGCGGCTTCAAGGTCAAAGCGATCCCACTGATCTCCGCAACCCGCAGACTGCCTTCGCCCTGCGTGACCCGGAACGAGATCTCTTTACCGGAGTCCAGCGAGACGCCGCCGATAGCACGCGATGTCCTTTCGGCGCGCTCGATGACGATCCGGTCCCCGCTCTTGGATATTGACCGCACGCCCCGGAAGAGATCCCGGAGATCAGAAAGATTCGCTCCCTGCAGGATACTCTCGGCGACCCTCAAGTAATCCTGATCGTTGCCGGCGAGCCTGACCGTGAAATCGGGTCCCGTTCTGGCAGCGTTCTCGATCTGCCGTGGATCGAACGCAACCGAGATCGGCAGCCGGATTACCTCTCTCCTGCCGTCACGCTCGACGCATCTGGCGGCGATTATGTCCACGGTCATTCGCCCCTGGCGATCCAGAACCGGCCTGAAGCGCGCATCCACCTTTATCTCCATGGACTGAACCATCGAGTCCGGGTCCATCGAAAGCCTCAAGCGACGCGTGCCGGCCTCATCGAGCGCGCTTATCGACACCTCCTTCAGTTTGCCTTGCAGGTTGTCCGCCCCGAGCAGCCGTCTTACCTCCGGAGGCAGCGGCGCGCGGAAATCGACGCCGCTTATCTTATCGAGCTTTATCTCGCGGTCGCTGACTTGCACCCTGGCTGAGATGCGTTGTTTGAGATCGGCAAAGAGCCCCTGAAGATTGAGGCTGGTGTCCTGCGATCTGTCAATGACCAGCCTGTCCCCGTCCCTGGTCATGCTAGTTACGGTGCCGAGGATGCCGAGCAGCTCCCGGGGAAGGTCCGCATACGCTGCTGCCCCGGCCATTCGCACACAGAGGCGATCGGCAGGGGGCCTCCGCAGCTCGTCGATCACCGAATCCACCCTGCCGGCTTTGCTGAGCGGCACGGGCTTGAGCTGAATCCAATCATTCTGGGGAGCGTCTCGATAAACGGCGGCCAGCGTTCGGCGCAGGGCCGGGGTCAGCGGATTTCTGACCGCCACCGCGAGCTTCAGTATGCCGTCGGCATCGTCTCTTTTTATTGTCAGCTCCGCCTCGGTCACGGCCATGCCCATTGCCGTGATGCCCCTGATATTGCGCAGGTGCATCTTGTCGCGATCCCGGGCATCGGGCACCATGTCCGCCTGCAGGTTTCGCAGAAGGACGGGGACGCCGCCCATATTGAAGGAGGCGTCGCAGTCGACCCGCAGCTGATTGCCGCGCAAGCTTACGCCGCGCAGGCTGTCCAGAAAGGCGCCGGCCTGCCTGCCCAGATGCAGCCCGGGGATTGCTTCGAAGAAGCGCGTGAATCCTTCGGCGCTTATGGCGAGCGATTGCTCGGACTGGCTCGTGCTGACCGCAAACCTTTGCGGCATGGCTGCCCAGATCAAGGCCGCCTGCCCGAGATCCTGCCGGCGCTTGAACTCATCCTCATAGCGGCGCGCCCGATCGGTTTCTCTTTCCGGGGAGAAGGGCGGCCGCCCGGGCGGTGCCGGCTGGCTATCCCGGACCGCCGGGAAAATGTCGGCCGTGAGCTCCAGGAACCCGGCAGGGTGCCGGCTGCCGGACGAGCCGGTCCCGGGCGATTGGTCACCGCGTGCCGGGCCCTGCGGGCCGCTATAAAGCCTCTGCGCGAACAGCCTGATAGCCGGGTTGTCGTGCTGCCCGGTGGCTGGCGATTGTTCCCGTGGAATGTCGGCCATGCGAAGATCCCCGCGTCTGATCCATGCGTCAGGAAGGGATCGGGCTGACAGCCGGATATATCCCCGACCGGGAGATTTTCGACAGGCAGGCGGGGCTCTCATGCCGGCGCGCGGAAACGGGCAGGTCGCGCCGGAATCAAACGCTCGGATACGCGGGCGGGGCACAGCCCGCCCCTGCGGCCGCCTATTTGACGGCTGATACCACCCGCGATGCCATCGGGATGCGGATGCCTCCGGCGGCGGCATATTCGGCGGCGGCGGCGGCGACGGCGCCGGCGATGGCTTTCAGGTTTGCGGGGGACTGCGCGCGCAGGAGACCGCCGGTTCTCGGGGTGCCGTGTAAGAAGGCCTCGAAGACAGCGGCGGGCGAGGGCAGGCACCAGGACATGGACACTGTTCGCATGGATGGGCTCCGGAAGCCGGCTGCCAGCAGCGCGCGCTCGGACTCCTCCTCGTCGCTGAAGCGGAAAAACGGCGGGCCCGGTGGCAGGGCGACGTCGGGATCTCCATGAGTGCGGACAGCCTCGAGGACGATGGCGAAGGCGGCGGCCAGTTCGGGCGGCGCCCAGACGCTGAAGGCGAACCGCCCTCCCGCACGCAGGACGCGATGAGCCTCCGCAAGTGCCTGCTCGGGCTCACCAAGATGCAGCAAGCCGAAGTTCATCACCACCGCGTCGAAGCTGCCCGGGGCGAACGCCAGCGCTTCCGCGTCGCCCTCCACAAACTCGATTGAGGGGTGGGCTGCCCTGGCCTTGGCCACCATGACCGAGGAGAAGTCGACGCCGGTTACCCTGGCCCCGCGCGCTGCGGCAGCCGCCGCCACGTATCCGGGGCCGCTGGCAATGTCCAGCAGCGAGTCGCCGGGGCTCAAAGCCACGGCGTCCAGCAAGGCATCGATTGCCTGAACCGTCAGGCCGGAAAAATAATCGTGGTAAGGTTCCGCCACCATCTGCCAGCCGGCGTGCTCGAAGTCTCGAAAGCTTGCCCGGGCGGTAGCGTCCTTCCTGTCCATCAAAGCGCAAGCACGGCAGGGGCGGCTGCCTCAGTATCCCCAGCGCAGCAGCGTCGCCCCGGCGCTGAAGCCGGCGCCCATCGCCGCCATGAGGACGAGGTCGCCTTTCTTGAGCCGGCCCTGGCTGAGCGCGGTTTGCAGGGCGATCGGCAGGGTGGCCGCGGTCGTGTTCCCGTATTCGTCTATGTTGACCAGGACACGCTCCATCGGCGCTCCGATGCGCTCGGCGGCGGCCTCGATGATGCGGCGGTTGGCCTGGTGCGGAACGAACAGGCTTATGTCGCTGCCGGTCAGGCCGTTGCGCTCCAGCAGTTTATGGCAGAGCTCCGACATCTTGAGCGTGGCGAACTTGAAGACCGTGCGCCCGTCCTGATGGACGTAGTGCATCTTCTTGTCCACGGTCTCGTGCGAGGCCGGGTGCTTGCTGCCGCCTCCGGCCAGGCGCAGATACTGGGCTCCGGAGCCGTCGATCTCGAAAATATAGTCCAGGAAGCAACCGTCCTCGACGCCCGAGGAGGGTTGGACCAGGGCGGCGCCGGCGCCGTCACCAAATATGATGCAGGTGGCCCGGTCCGTGTAATCGATAATCGAGGACATGATGTCCACGCCGACGACCAGCACGTTCTCGTGCGTGCCGTTGGCCACGAACTGCACGGCTATCTGCTGCGCGTAAAGAAAGCCCGAGCAGGCGATGGAGACATCGAAGCCCCAGGCTCCCGTAGCGCCTATCTTTTCCTGAATCAGACAGGCCGTTGCCGGAAGCATCATGTCGGGTGTGACGGTGGCGACGATGATAAGCTCGATGTCCGTCGGCTTCAGACCCTTCTGCTCGAGCAGCTTTTGCGCAGCCTGCGCGCCGAGGTCTGAGGACGTGACGCCCTTTTCCACGATGTGGCGCTGGCGGATGCCGGTTCTGGTCACGATCCACTCGTCGGTCGTGTCCACCATCTTTTCCAGGTCCTGGTTGGTCAGCAAACCGGGAGGCACGGCCGTCGCCACGCCACTTATCTTTGCCAGTTGCGGTTTCCGCTGCGCTGCCGTTGCCAGAGCTGATTGCTGTGCTTGCTGCTTATTCACGCTGTCAAGAGTGCTTACCATGCTTGGCAATGATACGCGATCTCCCCGAATTCACAAGGAGATTCGCTTTATAGTTTAAGTTTCGGTGACAATCTGCCCCCCGGGCCCTTCCCCGGTGCCGCCGCCGCAGGCGCAAGTGTGCTAGGCTTCAAGATGGCTGGAATGGGCGACGGAGGCGGCAACAGGCACGTTATGGCCAGAATTCTTGCGGTCGATGACGACGAGGACTTCCTGGACATCCTGAAGGACTGGTTGCTCAGCGAGGACCACCAGGTCGAAACCGCCAATTGCGGATTCAAGGCCTGGACCTGCCTGCAGGGCGGGGAGTTCGACATCGTCATCCTGGACTGGGACCTGCCCGACGTCAACGGCATCGACATCCTGAAGAGATACCGCGCCGCAGGGTCCACCACGCCGGTGATCATGCTTACCGGCCGGACATCGGTGGACGACAAGGAGAAGGGGCTAGATACCGGCGCCGACGACTACCTGACCAAGCCGTTCCATGTCAAAGAGCTTTCCGCCCGCATCCGGGCGGCGCTGAGAAAGCGCGAGGGCGCATCGGCGCCGGTCGCCAGGCCGCTGGGGGTGGGCAACGAGGCCGTTCTGGCCAGAGGGGACCTGATCGGGACCACATTGGCCGCCCGCTACGAATTCCTGGACGTGATAGGCGAGGGCGGCGTCGGCATTGTCTTCAAGGCCAGGCACCCCAGGCTGGATAAGCTGGTGGCCGTGAAGATGCTGCAGGCGGCGGCGCTCAAGGACCACACCATCGCCCGCTTCGAGCGGGAGGCAAAAGCGATAAGCCGCCTCGACCACCCGAGCGTGGCCGTGGTCTACGACTTCGGCGTCACCGAGCGCCAGCGCCCGTACATGGTTATGGAGTACATCGAGGGCCCCAGCCTCGAGGACATCATCCGCTGGGAAGGCGCCGTGCCGCTGCCCCGGGTGCTCGATGTGATGGTCCCGGTCTGCGACGGGATGGAGCACGCGCATGCCGCCGGGGTCATCCACCGGGACATCAAGCCCAGCAACATCATGCTCAAGCAGGTCACAGGCAGACCGCCGGCGCCCAAAATTCTCGATTTCGGCTGCGCCAAGCTCACCGAGGGCGACTCGCCGGAGTCCAAGTCGCTCACCCAGATGGGGCACTCGTTCGGCAGCCCGCCCTATATGAGCCCGGAGCAGGTGCGCGGGCGCGCGCTCGACGCCCGGTCCGACGTTTACTCCCTGGGCTGCGTCATCTACGAGCTGGTAACCGGCAGGCTCCCGCACGACGACGACAACGTGGTCGAGATCATGTTCAAGCACCTGGAGGCGGCGGTCGTGCCGATGCGGCAGGCTCGCCCGGACCTGGCCATTCCCGAGGGGCTGGAGCGGATTGTCGCCCGGGCCATGGAGAAGGACGCCGACAGGCGCTATCAGACCATGCAGGAGCTGAAAGAGGAGCTGGAGAAGGTTAAGGCGGATCAAGCGGCTGCCCCCGGCTGAGGAAGGATTTCGGGGCTCATCGGTCAGGCGGTGTTAGGGGGCGGCGCCCGGGTGGAACAATTATCACTGGCTGTGTTGGGGAGACGTGCCCATGCCCGACGACGACTCTAAGCGCGACCAGCAGTACTACAAGAATCCGGAAGCCACCAATGAGGGGCTGGCCCGCCAGATTCAGGACCGCAAGCGCGGCCAGTTTGCCCCCGAGAAGAAGGCGGCCGGCGAGTTCGACCTCAACCCGGTGGCCGGCGAATCCCTGCGGATGGACGTCGAGCAGAGGCTGGAGGCGGTCAGGCGGGCCGAAGAAGATCCTCCTGACAAGAAGCGCACGCTCCACGACCCGAAGAAGTTCGAGGAGCTGATGAAGGAGAGGGCGGCAGCCAGCGGGTCGCAACCGGTTCAGAAGATCACCGGCACCGAGATAGGATCGCTCAAAGAATCCGCCCACAAGAAGGAGTCCCCGGCGGTCAGGCTCGTACAGCTCTTTTCGGCCACGCTCAGTCACCTGGCCGCGGCGCTGGCCGGCATCTTCTTCAAGCCGAAGACGACCACGCAGTGCGATATGTACGGCCATATCGCCCCTGCCTCCGGCTGGTCGGGCGAGTTTCCGCGGTGCACGAGATGCGGGCGCGAGATCACCTCGCAGGATCAATTGCGCAGCTCGAGCGCCAGGCTGAAGGCTCAGGACATCAAGCCTTACGACAACCGCCTCGAGCTTTGAGGGTGTCCGCCAGGTCCAATCCGTCTCCGTGGAAGGTTCATGCAGCAGCCCGGGGTGTGCATCGAAGTCAGGGATCTGAGCAAGTCCTACAAGAACGGGCGGGTTCAGGCGCTGGACAGCGTCAACCTTGCCGTGTATGCGGGCGAGGTGCTGGGGCTTATCGGGCCCAACGGCGCCGGCAAGAGCACGCTGTTCGGCTGCCTGCTGGGACTGCTCAGGCCCGACGCGGGCAGCGTTCATTTCGACGGCAAGCCGGTGGACTATCTGTCGGTGAGGCGCATCACCGGCTACGTCCCGGAGCGGCCCGATTTCGAGCAGTGGATGACCGGGCGCCTCTTCCTGGAATACCATCACATGTTGAGCCGGTGCGACCCGTCGACGATGGCCGCCACCGTAGAAGAATGCCTGACCACCGTGGAGCTGGACCCTGCCGTCTGGGGCCGGCGGCTCGGCACCTACTCGCGCGGCATGCTGCAAAGGCTCAACCTGGCGCAGCTCCTTGTCGGAAAGCCGAGGATCCTCCTTCTTGACGAGCCTACGCTCGGGCTCGACCCGGTGGGCGTGAAAATCGTTCGCAAGGTGATCAGGAGTTTCCGGCAATCGGGGGTGACAGCGATCATCAACTCGCACCAGCTCGATGAGATCGAGCGGGAGTGCGATCGGGTGGCTTTCCTCCGCCAGGGCAAGGTGGAGAAGATAGAGAACCTCAAGGGCTCCGTGTCCGGCCCGCACGTCCTTTTTCTGCGCTGGACGGAGACCGGCTCCGAAGGGCAGCACAGCTCGCTGGTTCGCAGCCTTGCCCAGTCGATGGGCGTGACCGTGCAGGAGGCGAACCGCTCGTGGGCGCGGGTGGGCGTGGCAGGGGGGGAGCAGGCGGCCCGCCTGATAAGAGAAGTGGTTGCCGCGGGCGTGCCGGTGGAAGAAGCGGTCGCCGAGCGGGCCAGGTTGGAGAAGCTCTTTGAAAGCGAGCCGGGGAGCCAGGGGCAATGAACAGGGCGATATTGAAATTCACCGCGATGTCGTGCTTCCTGGACCGGATAAAGGTCGTCTACGTGATCTTCATGGGGCTGGTCATCCCGGTCGGCATGAAATGGGAGACTCTTTCGCGTGGCGCCGCCGAATCGCAGACCTTCGAGATGTTCACGGGCAGCGTCGGGGTGGCGCTTGTCCTGACCGGCCTGTGCCTCGGCGCCGCCGGAACCAGCACCTCTCGTTCCGCTTACAGCGGGGAGTGCTTGCCTCTCATCTTTTCGCGACCGCTGACCAGGGCGGAATACGTTGTCACCAAGTGGTGCGCGATCGCCCTCGTATGCGGCGCGATAACGGCCCTGCAGAACATCCTGGTGGCCTTCGTCGGCATGTGCTTCGGGGAGGTCTGGACCGTGCAGATCATCGGCGCCCAGGTGCTGGAGCGCCTGCTTGATGCCGGTATCCTGTCCGCCGCCTTTCTGGCCACCATGCTGGCCAGGAACAGGATCCTGCAGGTGTTCGCCATGGCGGCATTCTACGTGTGGCTGGTCGGCCAGACGCTGCCGCCGGTAAGTGTGGCCGGACCGAACCTTCCAGGCCTGGACGGGGTCCAGGTCGCCGGCGGCCAGATGTTCTTCCTGGCCTCTCACCGGATCGGCGACTTTCTTTTGCCCGGCATTCACGTCTACGAGGCGATGAATGCGCTGAATTTCCCCTGGATAGAGCTGGTCTGCTATGTCTCCACACTGCTTGTCTATCTGTTCGCGGCAGTAGCGATGACCACTCGGAGAGACTTCTTCTATGGAACCGATTGACGGGACAACCGGCGGTGCGAGCTGGCCCGGCCTAGCCTCCGGGGGTGCGGGGGCGGATTTCTCGACGCTGCGCATGCCGCGATTGCTGGTGATCCTGACGGCCGCCTTCCTCGGCCTGCGCATCCTGCTGACCGTTGCGGCGCCGTCCGAAGCCGTTACCGGCGGCGGCGCGATTCCCTGGATAGACGCCCGGGAGTTCCGCCCGGTGATGAACAGGGGAAGGAAGCTGGTTGTCTACGAGTTCCGTGCCGACTGGTCCGAGCCGTGCAAACGCATGGACGAAACGACATTTGCCAGCAAGCAGGTGGTCCAGGTTCTCAACAGTCAGTTCGTCACGGTGCGCGTGACGGACAGGCAGAAAGAGGACGGGAAGAACACGCCGGCCGTTTCGGATCTCGAGAAGCGGTTTCATGTCTCCTTGCTGCCGACTCTGGTCATAACCCGCCCCGACGGCGGTGAGGTGTCCACGCTTGTCGGCAGCACCTCAGCGCTTTCCACTTACCATTTCCTGACAAGGGCGGTAAGATCAGGCTCGCGATAGAGACTTCCGGCGAGTTCCTCACAAGGCGATATCATGCTCAAGCGGGATGAATGGCTGCCTCTGGCAAGAAAGCTGGACTGGGACTATTCGTATGTCAGCGAAAAGGACGTCTTCCCCGAGGTGGCCAGCGGCCGCCCCTGGCTGCCGCACAAGGAGTGGAAAAACTGGGATGAGCCTTACCGCACCTCCTACACCGAGTACGTCGTGAACCAGCACGCCAAGGACGCCTCCGTCTACGCCGTTCGCGACGCCGTCGGGCGCTTGAGCGATTTTCAAAGGCTGGCGTCGCCGTGGCTCAACGCGCTCAAACTGCACGCGGCCGCGTTGCCGCTTGCCGAGTTCGCCGCCACCGTCGGCAACCTGCGCGCCGGGCGATTCGGGCGGGACAGCGCCTGGCGCACCATGGCCACGTTCGGCGCCCTCGATGAGCTCCGCCACACCCAGATACCGCTCATGGTGATGCATGAGCTGGTCCGCTGGGATCCGCAATTCGACTGGACCCACAAGTTCTATCACAGCGACGACTGGGTGGCGATCGCCGCCCGCCATTTCTTCGATGAGCTGCTCACTGCCGCCGATGCCATCGAGCTTGCCGTCGGCACCAACTTCGTCTTCGAGACAGGGTTCACCAACCTGCAATTCGTCGGGCTCTCGGCGCTTGCCGACCAGGTCGGCGACCACATGTTCGAGAAAATGGTGACCAGCATTCAGACGGACGAGGCGCGTCATGCCCAGATCGGCCAGGCCGTTCTGGAGAACGTGATCAAGCACGATCGGAAATACGCTCAGTACCTGCTGGACAAATGGTTCTGGCGGAGCTGGCTGCTTTTCGCCATCGTCACCGGCTTCAGCATGGACTATTTCACGCCGCTGGAGAAACGATCCTGCTCCTTCAAAGAGTTCATGGAGGAATGGATCGTCGATCAATACCTGCGCTCCCTGCAGGAGTTGGGAATGGAGAAGCCATGGTACTGGGACACGTTCCTGGAAAGCCTCGAGCTCTACCACCACATGGTCTATATCAGCGCTTACACCTACAGGTCTACCGTGTGGTTCAACTTCGTGGTGCCGAGCCCGGAGGAGAGGGCATGGCTGCGCGACCGGTATCCAAAGCACTGGGACCAGATAGATGCGGCCTGGGATAGGGTGATAGATCGCTGGCGGGCCAGCAAGCCCGGCGACGAGGCGAGCGTCCACGGGCAGGCGATGGTCACCTTCTGCGATCTCTGCCAGCTCGTGCTTTGTGGCGGCACTCCCTCCCGCAACACGGCGACAACGCTTGATTACGGCGGCCGGAAGTACATATTCTGCTCGGAGCCCTGCCTGTGGATTTTCGGGCGGGAGCCGGAAAGATACAGCGGGCACAAGGAGCTCGTGAAGCGCGTCCTCTCGGCGGAAGCCCCCGCGGCGCTGCCGGAGCTGCTCACCCGATATTTCCGCCTGACGCCGGAGACATGGGGCAAGGACGCGTACGGGGGCGACTACCCCTGGCTCCAGAGACCGGCGGCCGGCGAGATCGGGTAGGCAATCCGAGATCGCCGGCATACGGCGTACAATAGACTTGACCGTGCGGAAGGGGTTCGGCCATGCCCATACCGCTGTATGGATTCCTCGAGGGAGACACGATCCTGCTTTTGATCCTTGCGGACGAGCAGGACACGGTTCGCAGCCTGGGCGAAAGGCTTCAGGAGGCAGCCGCAATCCGCGTGGCCCGCAGGGAAGACCTGCAGGTGGTCTACAGGAACCGCGTGCTCGACCCCGAATTGACCGTCCGCGAGGCCGGGCTGGAGCCGCTCGAGCGTTTCGATGTGCTGGGCAAGAAGGAGGGGTGATGGCTTTCCGAAAGGTGGCGTCCCTGAGCGACTTGTGGAGCGGGGAGAAGCTGGGCTTGCAGGTGGATGGCAAGAGACTGCTGCTTGTTCACGTCGGTGACGCGGTCCATGCTTACGAGGACAGCTGCCCTCACAAGGGGGTGGCGCTCAGCCTCGGGCATCTGGAGGAGGACAGGCTGGTCTGCTCCGCCCATAATTGGGAGTACAACATTTGCACGGGGGAGGGCATCAACCCTCGCTCGGCGCGGCTGAAGCGGCTCGAGGTCAAGGTCGACAACGGCGACATCCTGGTCGACCTTGACGGGCGGCAGCAACCCGGGTCAGCGAGTCAGGCGCCGGATGCGGGTGCATGAGGTCCGATGGTGGAGACTCCAACGAGCTACACGGCCAATCATGTGGGACCCGTCCTGGTGAGCGGGCCGGTTGCCGATGCGGTGATAGCGGCCATAAAGCAGTTGAACGATGACGTCGTATTATTTGACCATGGCTCCTACGTGCGCGTTCTGGTTCCCTGGCGGTGCCGAGTTACGCGAGAAGCGGTCGAGCAGCACCTGGGCCGATCTTTTCAGATGCCAGGGGACCTGGAGGGGATCATGTCCGCATTCAAGGGCACCTTCAATGTGTCGGTAGATGAGGGGAGCTGGGCATTCGACAGCCGGGGGTCGTCCGGCACGGGCAGTGGTTGTGCGCAGGGTGGTTGAGGCAGATGTCCCAACAGAGAACCTACTGGCACCTGCTTGACCTCAAGCGGCTGCCCACCGAATATGAGCTTGTCACCTCGCGGCTGCACTACTACCTGCCGAGCGGCTTCGAGGTGGATGTCCCTTTGAGCGGCTGGTACAGGCAGTATCAGCAGGGCTCGCCGCTGGCGTGCAGCGACTGGGAGCTTTTCCGCGATCCCCGGCAGACGACGTACACGTCCTACACTAGGCTGCAGCGGGACAGGGAGGTCTATGTCGACGGGCTTCTGCAGTCGATCGAGAGCACCGACTATGACCGGACGCTTCCCGATGCTTGGGTTCGGCTTCTTGCCCGCGTGTTCGCCCCGCTCGTCTACCCGTTTCATGGCTTTCAGATGATCGCTTCCTACGTAGGCGCCATGGGCCCCGGCGGCCGGATCACGATCGCGGCCTTGTTTCAAGCTGCCGACGAGATACGGCGCGTGCAGCGGATCGCTTACCGGGTTCGCCAGCTTCAGTTGACTTACCCGGGGTTCGGCGACGACCGGCGATCGCTCTGGCAGGAAGATCCGATCTGGCAGCCGCTGCGGGAGGCTACCGAAAAGCTCCTGGTCACCTATGACTGGGGCGAGGCGTTCGTCGGCCTGAACCTTGTGTTGAAGCCGATGATCGACGAGTTGCTCATGTCGCGGTTCGGCAGCCTTGCCTTACGAGAAGGCGATTACATCCTCAAGGAGATTCTCGCTTGCCTGTTTCAGGATTGCGATTGGCACCGGCAGTGGAGCCGGGCTCTCGTCGGAACCGCCGTCGAGGACAGACCGCAAAACAGCTCCGTGATTCAGGGATGGGTGGATAAGTGGACTCCCTTGACGGCGCAGGCGGTGGCTGCTCTCGCCGGCGCCCTCGAGAGGGCAACGGACGGCCCGACTGCTCCGGAGGTTGCGGAAGGGCCCGGTCAACCGGGAAATCTCTATGAGTGAAGAGATCGAAAGATTGACCGCCAGGATCCGGGAGCTCGAGCGCGCGCGAGCGGCATTGAGCGAGACGGAGGAGCGCTTTCGCATAATGGCCGATATCGCCCCGGTCATGATCTGGATGTCGGGAACGGACAAGCTGTGCAACTACTTCAATCAGACCTGGCTGGACTTCACGGGTAAGCCGCTGGAGGATGAGCTGGGCGACGGCTGGACGAAGGGCGTGCATCCGGAGGACATTGCCTGCTGCCTGGACACTTATGTCCGGTGCTTCGATGCCCGCCAGCACTTTCGCATGGAGTACCGCCTGAGGCGCGCCGATGGGGAGTATCGCTGGATCCTGGACACGGGCAGGCCCCGCTACGACGCGGACGGCGGTTTCGCCGGATACATAGGATCGTGCATCGATATAACCGATCAAAAGGAGGTCTCCGCGCTGCTGGAAAAACGGGTGAATGAGCGGACCGAAGAGCTTGCCGCCGCCAACCAGCAGTTGAAGCGATCCAACACCGATCTCGAGCAGTTTGCCTTTGTCGTCTCGCATGACCTGCAGGAGCCGTTGCGCACGGTGGGCAATTTTGCCCGGCTTTTGAGCGAGCGTTATCGCGACCGTCTCGATCAGGACGCCTCGGAGTTTATCGATTTCCTGGTTGACGCCACTGTGCGGATGCAGGCGCTTGTCCGTGATCTTCTCGAGCTGTCCAAAGTCGATAGCAGGCGCCAGGCGGCGGCGCCGGTCGACGCCGGTGCCGCTTGCCGCAAGGCCCTGGAGAACCTGAAGACGGCCGTCGAAGATTCGGCTGCCCTGATTACTCTCGAGCCACTGCCGGTGATCGTAGCCGATGAGGGGCAGTTGATAGAGCTGTTTCAGAACCTGCTGGCCAACGCCATCAAGTATCGTTCCGAAAGACCCCCTGTGGTGCGCATCAGCGCCCGCCGGCAGGGGGAGCGGTGGCAATTCTGCGTGGAGGACAACGGTATCGGCGTCCACAGGGAGAATGCCGACCGCATATTCACCATGTTTCGACGGGCAGGGGGAAGCGCCGGCAAGCCAGGCGCAGGCATAGGGCTGGCTGTCTGCAAGCGGATTGTCGAGCGCCACCGGGGTCATATCTGGGTCGAATCCCAGCCCGGCGCGGGTTCGCGCTTCTATTTCACCATTCCTGCAATAATGGAAGGCGAGGGGGACCCGAACGCGAATGCTTAACCATGCTCCCCGCAGGGTGAGAGTCTTATACATCGAGGACAGCCCGGCCGACGCGCGTTATGTTCAGGAGCTGGTCGTTGCCGCCGGCGGGCAGGACCTGGACTTCCACTGGTGCGCGACGCTGTCGGACGGTCTGACCTGTCTCAATCTGGGGGCGAACGTGGACATCGTGCTGCTGGACCTGCAACTGCCCGACGCGCGCGGCATGCAAGCTGTGTCCCGCATCCTGGAAAGCTACCCGGAGATGCCGATCCTGGTGCTGACAGGGCTGGATACCGAGGCGACGGGCCTCGAGGCGCTGAAGCTGGGAGCGCAGGACTTCCTTCTCAAGCGGGAGCTTACCGGGCGCTCGGTGGTGCGTTGCATCCGCTACTGCATCGAGCGGAAGCTGGCGGAGGACAACGTCAAACGTTTATCGCTGATGGAGGATCGTGAGGATTTCACGGCCACGCTCACCCACGATCTGAGAAATCCCCTGCTGGGTTTCGACCGTGTCTTCGAGCTTTTCGCGGACGGGACGCTGGGACCGCTGACGGACGAGCAGAAGAAAATCATGGAGCGCCTCAGGAGCAGCAACAAGATGGTGCTCGACATGATCGACAGGCTACTGGAAGTTTACAGCTACGACAGAGGCCAGGAAGCGGTGCAGTTCGAGGAGACGGACCTTCCGAGCTTGATCGAACAGTGTGTGGAAGATATCACACCCCTGGCGGAAGGCAGACAGATTCGCCTGCGTGCCGAATTGCCCGAGGCGCAGGCGCCGATTCAGGCGGATGCCCTTTCGATACGCAGGGTGGTGCAAAACTTGCTGGGCAACGCCATCAAATTCACCCCGCCCGGAGGGCTGGTCACCTTGCGACTGCGGGATGGCAATCAGGAGGCAGTGCTGGAAGTCGAGGACAACGGTCCGGGAATCGCTGAGGAGGACCGCCAGCTTCTCTTCCAGCGCTTCTGGCGGGGGGGTGTGAAGAGAAGGTACTCGTCCGGAACCGGTCTCGGCCTTTTCCTGTGCAAGAAGATCGTGGAGATCCACGGGGGCCAGATTGCCTACGTGGATTCGCAACGAGGCGGCGCCACATTCCGCGTGGTTCTTCCCTACAGGTCAAAAGCCACCACGCATGACGCCGAGCCGGTCGGGTAACCGGCGCGCCGCCCGGATCTTCTCATGGCTCTAACGCTCACCCTCACGCAAAAAACCTTGATTCTGGTCGGTGTGCCCGTGCTCTTCGAGCTGGCTGTGGTCACCGTTTTGTTCAGCCTCCAGGAACAGACGGAAAAGGAGGTGGCCAGGGAATCGCACGCGCGGCAGGTGAGCGCGGCCGTGTTCGACATCATTTACGACCTGTGGAGCGCATTTTCGGGCGGCGGCGTCTCGACGCTGCCGAGGAATCTCGTCCGCATCGACAAGTACTCGCCGGATGAGATTCCCAGACACATGAAGCATCTGGAAGACCTGGTCGGCTCCAATGCCAGGGAATACCGGTCGGCGATGCGGGCTGAATTTCTGCTGCAGCAGGCGTTGCCCCGTTACATTGACTTGCGCCGCCTGGCCGAGAATCAGCCGATTGCCGCTCTGGTAGCCTTCGGGCAGTTCAAGCGAGACTTCGAGCCGAAAATCGAGGTGGTGCTGAACGCCTTGAACGGCATTCTGGCCGAAGAGCAGAGGATCGAGATCGAGAGCCCGAAAATTCAGGCCGGATTCCGCCGGGGAGTCCACGTCACCTTGTGGATCGCCGTGGCCATGAACATACTGCTGGCGGTGCTTCTGGGGATTTACTTTAATCGAGGCACGCTGAAGCGCCTGCGGGTGGTGCTCGAGAACACCCGTCTCCTGGCTGCCAACAAACCGTTGAAGCCGGAACTGGAGGGGGCGGACGAGATAGCGCACCTGGATCACGTGTTCCACGAAATGGCAACGGCCCTGGCGGAAGCGGTGCGCAAGGAGCGGGCAGCGATTGAGAACGCGGTGGACGTGATTTGCTCGCTCAATGCGGACGCCTCCTTCACGGCCGTCAGCCCGGCGGCCAGGAAGCTGTGGGGCTATGAGCCGGCGGAGCTGGTGGGCAGGAGCTGTTATGACTTCCTTGTCGCGGAGGATGCCGGCCAGACGCGCGAGCGCTTTCGACAAGCCATCGCCGGCGGTGGCGAGGCGGCGACCTCCTTCGAGACCCGCCTGGTAAGAAAGGACGGATCGCCTGCCGATCTCCTGTGGTCGGCGCACTGGTCCGACAGCGAGAAGTCTCTGTTCTGCGTCGCCCACGATATCACCGAGCGCAAAGAGGTCGAGAGAATGAAGCAGGAGTTCGTGGCTATGGTCAGCCACGACCTGAGGACGCCGCTCACCTCGATCCAGGCGATGACGAGCATGTTTGCCGACGGCATTTACGGCCCGATCAGCGAAGCCGGCCGGGAGGTGCTTGCGCGCGTGCGCGGCAACGTGATGCGGCTCATCTCGCTGGTGAATGACCTGCTCGACGTGGAGAAGATGGAGTCCGGACATCTGCAACTCAACCTGAAGAGCTGCAGCCTGTCCGAGATCGTCAGCCGGTGCCTGGATGCGGTGGGCGGCTACGCGTCGCAGCAGGGCGTCAATCTCCAGGCGGACCCGAGCGAGGCGCGGGTGTACGCGGATCCGGATCGGTTGGTGCAGGTGCTGGTCAACCTGGTGGGCAACGCCGTCAAGTTCTCCCCCAGGGACAGCCTGGTGCGGATAAGCGTCCTCGAGCAAGACGGTTTCGTGGAGACGCGGGTCCAGGACAGCGGTCCGGGTATTCCGTCCGCCTACCGGGAAAGCGTCTTCGACAAATTCAAACAGGTGCGGGCTTCCGACGCCACCGAGAAGAAGGGCAGCGGGTTGGGGCTGGCCATCTGCAAGGCAATTGTCGAGCTCCACGGCGGAACGATAGGCGTGGAAAGCGAGGAGGGGAAGGGGAGCACCTTCTGGTTCCGGATCCCGCTGCAATCGGACAACGGTTCCCAAACGCCGTGAGGGCGGCACCGCCCCTGCCGGCGGCAGGCGAAGGCGCCGGGGGCGCCCGGCGGGCGAAGCACTATAATGTTGTCGACGGCGGGGGGAAGGCAGTGGCCAAGATACTGGTGGTGGAAGACGATCGCTTGCTGTCGCGTCTGGTGCGGGACTATCTTGCCAGCGAGCACCACAACGTCGAGGTTGCGGACACCGGAAGCACCGGCATGGAGATGCTCGAGTGTTTCCGCTATGACGCGATCATCCTGGACTGGGAGCTGCCGGGCATGACTGGCATCGAGATCCTCAAACGTTTTCGAGCGAAGGGCGGCAAGACGCCGGTGCTGATGCTGACGCAGCGTGGCTCGATCAACGAGAAGGAGACCGGATTCGACTCGGGAACGGACGATTATCTGACCAAGCCGTTCGAGATGAGAGAGCTGTCGGCGCGCGTGCGCGCTTTGCTCAGGAGACCGGCTGTTTTCACCGGCAGAGTGCTGGCGGTAAGGGATATCGCGCTGGACCCGGGCAGCCACAAGGTAACAAGGAACGGTCAGGAGGTCGATCTGCTGCCCAAAGAGTTCGCCTTGCTGGAGTTCCTTCTCAGGCATCCCGGCGAGGTATTCAGCGCCGAGGCGCTGCTCGACCGCGTGTGGTCCTCGGAATCCGAGTCCACCGAAGAGGCCGTGTCCACCTGCGTGCGCCGGCTGCGCAAGAAAGTGGATGATGAGGGCAAGCCGTCTTTAATCCAGACGGTTCACGGGGTGGGCTACCGGCTGGCTGCCGACTGAGACTGCGTCCCACGATGCTCCGGGAATGCGGGCGGGGCATGCCCCGCCGCTACAGCCTGCGCTGCCGGGATGGATTGCAAAGCCTGGGGGCGCCCCACCGGTGCGCCCTCCACCGTTCACACGCCACGCGTTTTGAATCACAGACCTGTATCCAAATGGCAGGGCGCAGCAGTGCGGCGCATGTGTCGCCCCAGCCACGACGCGCTTGCCGCGCACCGCCAGCAGATTCAACGGGCGGAAAGGACGACCGGGGAACCGTTGCGGATAAATGTTTGCGACGGCTTTGAACGCTTTCGTGGGTGCCGGAGCCGATGCCATCCGTGGATCGGCAGCGAGCAATGTTACCGATCCTGCTATCATGTGCCATTGTTGGCGGCTGAGGCATGTTTCCATGGGCGATGTCGTGATTGTCGAGGCGGTACGGACGCCTCTGGGTAGAAAAGAAGGTGCTCTCAAGGATGTGAGACCGGACGACCTGGCTGCCCTTGTTCTGTCCGAGCTGGTGCGCCGGGCCGGGATCGATCCGGCGATTATCGAGGATGTGATCCTGGGCTGCGTCACGCAGGTGGGCGAGCAGGGCTGGAATATCGCTCGCCTGGCCACGATGATTGCCGGCCTGCCGTATGAGGTGCCGGCGGCCACGGTCAATCGCATGTGCGGCTCCGGGCAGCAGGCCATCCACTTCGGAGCGCAGGCTATTCTGGCCGGCGATATGGAGGTCGTGGTGGCCGGCGGCGTCGAGAGCATGAGCCGGGTGAAGATGGGCTCTGACGGCAAGGATTTCAGCGAGCGGTTGCGAAAGCGCTTCGAGCCGGTGTGGCAGGGGACGTCTGCCGAGATGATGGCCGAGAAGTGGGGGCTCTCGCGCGGCGATCTCGACGCGTTCTCACTGGAAAGCCATCATCGAGCGCTGAAAGCGATCTCCGATCAACGGTTCGCAACCGAGATTGTCCCGGTTGATATCTCGACGAACGGCGCAGTCGCCCTGTTCACTGTTGATGAGGGGCCGCGCCCCGACACCTCCATGGAGAAGCTGGCGGGGCTCAAAACCGTCTTCAAGGAAGACGGGGTCGTCACTGCCGGCAACTCCAGCCAGATAAGCGACGGCGCCTCGGCGATGCTGCTCACGTCATCCGCGCAGGCGGAGAAGCTTGGCTTGAAGGCGCGGGCCAGGATCGTCTCCCGGGTAGTCGTGGGCAGCGATCCGGTGCTGATGCTGGACGGGGTCATTCCGGCCACACGAAAGGCTCTGGCCAGGGCTGGCCTGGCCGTCAAGGATGTCGATGTGTTCGAGATCAACGAGGCGTTCGCCTCTGTTGTTCTGGCATGGGCAAAGGAGATCGGCCCCGATATGAGCAAGGTCAATCCCAACGGCGGCGCCGTGGCTTTAGGACACCCGCTGGGCGCCAGCGGCTGCCGGCTGATGACGACGCTAATCAACGAGCTGGAGCGGCGCGGCGGTCGCTATGGATTGCAGACGATGTGCATCGGGCACGGCATGGCCACGGCTACCGTGATCGAGCGCATCTGAGCGGGAGCTGCTGCTCCGCTCTCAGACCTTGCCCCCTTGCTGGCTCACCGCCCCGCGAGGATGCATCGCTGTTTCGTTGTTTACCGGGTAGTCGGTGTAGAGCCTGTTGATGGTCGCTACGTCGGCCTCGGACAGGACAGGCTGCTGCCCCCTGCCGATGGCGCCGTACATGATGTCGGCCCGGTGCGGCGAATGGCCGGCAATGCCGAAGGCGTGGCCCACCTCATGGAGATAAGCCCTTTTGATTTCCCGGTCCGACAGCTGCCTGTCCGGCATTTCGGTGGCAAGAGACATGGTCGCCCGGTGAATGAGTCCGTGATTGGTCTCGGTATCGAAGGCGGCGTAGCAGCGCGTCAGCCCCGCTTCGGTGCCGCCCTGCAGCTCCGGCGTATCGGTGGTCCAGGTGACGACCACGTCGGCCTTGGATCTGTCGTAGACGCGAACCCAGGACAGCCTGTAGTCAGAAGCCTTCACCCACTCGTCGAAGCTTGCCGAGAGTATCTCTGGATAGTCGCTTCTGTAGCCGGGCACCGAGTTGCCGGGCGTCATGTAGACCTTGAGCGGCAGCTTGCTCTGGGGCCATTGATAAACTCCCTCGTCCGAGGCCGCGTCGAGGTAGTCCGGCGACCGGGCGGCCGATGGCGAGAAGGCTGACTCCCGCACCGAGGGAAGCCAGCGCGCGGCACGGGCGGTTGATCGAAGCGTGGAGCTGATGGCCGAGTCGGGCAGGGATAATGTCGAGAGAAGAAGGGCGAAAGAAAGGACAAAAAGTCCTACCCGGGCGGTCGGCAGTTGCAGCATATTGTGTGGATCCCTTATGAAGATTGAGGCAGCGTCCAGCGTCCGCTCGATCGAGTCGGGCGTACCGGCCATTAAAACACAGCCCGCAAAACTTTGCTCAGTGCGGCTTTTGAGGTCTTTTTCCGACAGTCAATTGTCCCGCCATTCTTTGCGCGTTCGCAGCTTGAAGCAGACGAACGCTCGCAGTTGCTCGATCGTCAGGCGCCTGGCCAGTGTGCGCCAGAGGATCTTGCGCGGCTTGCCTCGCATCCCCCTGTCCAGATCGAAGTACTCCATGAGCTCGATCGCCTCGTCCCGCCACAAGAGCTGGGCGATCGCCAGCGGGTCCAGCTCGCGATTGCGGATTGCGGGCCAGATCTCGCTTGCGTGAGGTCTGCCGTTCCTCCGGCTGACGGCGATCAAGCCCCAGCAAGGCGGCACGATCTTGACGGCCTCTTCGACATGTTTCTCGTCAGCCACCAGCGTCATCCTGTCGAATACCTTGGCGTAAGCCGCCTGCTGGGAGGGCAGCCGGCTCAAATTATCGGACCCGCTTTTGATCTCGTAACCGTGCATGGTGTCATTGATGACAGCCACATCGACCCGGCACGAGCCCCGCAGCAGGACGAGCTCATCGACTACCCTGGTGTCCGGCTTCTCCTGGAGGATTCGCCGGATCTCCGTTTCATAAAGAAGCGACCTGACTTCGACTTCGTTCATGCTGGTAGCTCGGGTGGTGGCAGTGCGATTGTACACCACTTTTTCCGGTGCCACCACCGGTAATGATCAGGCCCGGGCGCGGATTGAGCTGAATCGCGTTGGTGACCGCCCGCCGCGCGTGCAATCTCCAGGTAGCAAGGGAGATCGGTCTGGCCTTGACGACTTGCAGTTCTCGATGCCGCCAGAACCCGGAAAGCCGCCTTCGACGGGCCGCGCCATTGCCGCCCATCTCATTGAAACCGCTCCCATAGCCTTGTCTGGACGGACCCGAGAATTTACAGGACACGCGAGCCGGTCGTCTCAGGGAGGATCCTTCACGCTGCTTGGATCCGGATAACCGACCACTTCCCCGGTCGGCGAGAAATCTGCTTCCATCTCCTCGAGAGCTGGCTCGGCGCGCCTGCCGCGGCGGGGTTTGCCTTCGCGCAGGCGTTTGATGAGCACGTACAGGGTCGGCACGATGTACAGGTTCAATATGGTGGAGACGACCATGCCCCCGAAGACGGCCGTGCCCAGAGAGCGTCTGCTGTTCGCGCCTGCTCCCTCGGCCATCAGCAGCGGGCAGATTCCCAATATGAAAGCTATCGAGGTCATGAGGATGGGCCGCAGCCGGATCTTGGCGGCCTCTATCACCGCTCGCTCGGAATCCAGCCCGCGGCGCCTGAGCTGGTTGGCGAACTCGACTATCAGGATGGCGTTCTTGCTGGCCAGACCGATCAGCATGACCAATCCGATCTGGCAGAACACGTCGTTTTCCAGCCCGCGAATCGACTGAGCCCCCAGGGCGCCAAAGATGGCGATCGGCACCGCAAGAAGGATGATAAGCGGATCGACGAAGCTTTCGTACTGCGCCGCCAGCACGAGAAAGACGAAGACGACCCCGAGAACGAATAGAATCGCCGCCTTGCCCTCCGACTCGACGGATTCTCTGGAGATGCCGGACCACTCGTAGGCAAATCCCTGGGGAAGAAGTTTCGCGGAGAGATCTTTCATGGCCGCCATCGCCTGGCCGGAGCTCACCCCCGGGGCGCTGGAGCCGTTTATCTCCACCGAGCGGAAGAGATTGAAGTGCGAGATGATAGGCGGCGCGACGAGCTGCTTCACAGTGACCAGGTTGCTCAAGGGGATCATCGTGCCCGCCCGCGAGCGGACATAGAATTGCTCGATGTCCCGCGGGTTTGCCCTGAACTCCCGGTCCGCCTGCACGTACACTCGATAGACCCTGTTGTCCATGTCGAAGTCATTGACGTACTGCGAGCCAAGGAGGATCTGCAGGGTCGAGAATATGTCGGACAGATCCACATCCAGGCTCTTGGCGCGGTCGCGATCCACCTGCACCAGCACCTGCGGCGAATTGGCCTTGAACGGCGTGTACACTCCGCGCAGCTCCGGCCGAGAGCGTGCGGCGCCGACTACCTTCATGGCTGCGTCAGACAGGGCGGCGACGTCACTGCCCTTCCTGTCCTGCAATTCGTAGAAGAACCCGCCGAACGGACCCAGCCCTTGAATGGCCGGCGGGTTGAAAGCCATCACGTTGGCGCCTGTGATCTCAGAGAGCGGTCCGCGCGCTTTGTTGATGATCGCATCGAGCGTCTCGTCTTTGCCGGGACGTTCTTTCCAGTTCGCCAGCGTGGCCGCCACGAAGCCGCTGCTGGGACCGCTGCCGCTGAAGGCGAAGCCTGAGACCGCGAAGGTGCCTTTGATCTGCGGAAATTGAGCAAGCACCTTTTCGACCTGCTTAACGATCCTGTTCGTGTAGTTCAGCGAAACGCCGTCCGGCCCCTGAATGATGACGAAGAAATAGCCCTGGTCCTCGTTGGGTATGAAAGCCGAAGGAACAGTCTGCAACAGCCAGTAAGTCGCGGCCGACCCGGCGAGGAAGCAGGCGACGATCAACGCCTTGAACCGCAGGGAAAACGCGAGCGTGACCGCATAGGCTGCGCGGAGCCAGTCGAGAAACCAGTTGATCGCCCCGAACACCCCCGCTGTCAGGTGGTCCTCCCGGCGCAGCCACATCGCGCTGAGGGCCGGCGTCAAGGTCAGCGCCGTGAAGGCGGAGATCCCCACCGAGAAGCTGATCGTCAGGGCAAACTGCTTGTACAGCTGACCGGTGGTGCCTGGGAAGAACGCCACCGGGATAAATACCGCCCCCAGCACTAGCGATGTGGCTATGACCGCGCTCGTCACCTCGGACATGCCGGCCGATGTCGCCTCCCTGCCCCGCAGACGCTTCTCCCTCATGGTGCGATATATGTTCTCCACGACGACGATTGCGTCATCCACCACAAGTCCTGTGGCGAGGGTTATGCCGAAAAGCGTCAGGGTGTTAATGGAGAAGCCGCACAGTTTCATGAAGGCAAAGGTGCCCACCAGCGAGACCGGAATTGTGATGGCTGGAATCAATGTGCTGCGCCAGTTCTGAAGAAAGACGAAGATCACCAGCACCACCAGGGCGATCGCCTGCGCCAGCGTGCAGGTGACCTCTTTTATTGACTCGTTCACGGAGTTGGTGGCATCGAACGCCACCACGTATCGCATCCCTGGCGGAAAGTACTCGGAGAGGCTATTGAGCTCCTTCTTAACCGCCTTCGATACCTCGATCGCGTTGGCCGAGGGGAGCGCCGTGATGCCCATGCCGACCGCCTGGCGCCCGTTGAAGCGCAGCACCGACCCGTAGTTCTCCGCGCCCAGCTCCGCGCGACCGATATCCTTTATCTTGGTGAGCGATCCGTTGCGATCGCTTTTGATGACAATCTCATTGAACTGGGACGGATTCTTCAGCCGCCCTTCCGCCCGCACGCTCATCTGGTAGGGCAGACCCGGCGGCGCCGGCGGCTGCCCTATCTGCCCGGCCGCCACCTGTATGTTCTGCTCGGCAAGCGCCCTGGTCACGTCCATCGGCGTCAGCTTCCTGCGGGCGAGCTTGCCCGGATCGAGCCACAGCCGCATGGCGTATTTGCGCTCGCCGAAGATCATCACGTCGGAGACGCCCTTCACGCGTTTCACGCTGTCCTTGATGTAGCGGTCCGCGTAGTTGCTGAGAAAAAGATCGCTGTACTCACCGTGCTCGCTGCCGATGCCCACGCCCATGACAAAGCCGCTGGATGATTTCTGGACGGTGATGCCGGTTGCGCGCACCTCGGACGGCAGCCGGCCGGTGGCGGTGGCGACGCGGTTCTGCACCTCGACGGCGGCGGTGTCGATGTTGCGGTCGAGGTCGAAAACCACGGTGATATTGCAAGTGCCGTCGTTGCCGCTGGTGGAGGACATGTACCTCATGCCCTCGATGCCGTTTATCTGCTGCTCGAGCGGAATGGTGACGCTCGTCTCCACTGTCTGGGCGTCGGCGCCGATGTAAGTGCAGCCGACATTGACCTGCGGCGGCGTGATGTCGGGGTATTCCGCCACCGGGAGGTTGGGAATGCTGATGGCGCCGGCCAGGATGATGATCAACGAGCAGACCGTTGAGAAAATCGGGCGGCGGATAAAGAAATCTGCAAACACGAAGGATCCCCGCCTTTTTATTGCGCCACGGTCACAGGCATCTTGTCGGCCAGGTTTTGCACGCCCGAGACAATCACCCGGTCGCCGGGCTTGATGCCTTTCAGCACCTGATAGGTAGCTCCTTGAATATCCCCCAGCTTGACTGGCACCTGTCTGGCGACGGTTGCCTGTCCATTCCCTTCCGCCAGGAAGAGGAAATCCTGCCCGCTCTGGTGCGTCACCGCTTCGGTGGGCACCGTGACGCCCGGCTGCGTGCTCCAGATGACGCGGGCCTTGACCACCTGGTCAGCCCGCAGCTCGCCTTTGCTGTTGTCGAATGTGGCTTTGGCCAGCACGGTCTGGCTGTCGGCCGACACGCTCGGCGCGATGAAAAAGACGTGGCTGACGCCAATTACTTCGTCCTTCGGGTCAAGAAGCTCGACAAGCTGGCCGATTCGCAGCTCGTGCGTGCGCTCGACCGGGACCTCGACGTAGATCTCCAGCGGACGGTTTTCGGTGACCGTCGTAAGCACCGTCGAGGTATTGACGTAGCTGCCCAGCCTGACCGGAATATCCCCGACCACGCCGGCAAAAGGAGCCTTGATCGTGTAGTACTGCAACTGCACCTGCTGCTGCCTCAGGTTATGCTCGGACTGCTGTATCTGGCGGAGGATGCGCTTGATCACCGCATTCTGCGACCGGATCTGGGCGTCGATAGAGTCGAGATCAGCCTTTGCGGCTTCATAGGCGTTCTGACGCTGTTCCAGATCCATTGTCGAGACGGCGCCCTGGGCTCTCAATTGCGCATAGCTCTCCTTGTATTCGGCGGCCAGCTTCAGGTTGGAGAGCTTCCCCGCGCGCTGGGATTCCAGGGAGTGCAGGGTCTCTTGAGCGCTAGCCAGGTCCTGCTTCGCCGAATCGATCGCCGAGGCGAAACTGTTTACCGAGGCCTGCTGGCGCTCCGGGCTGATCTCCATCAAGGGTGTTCCCGGCCGGACGGAGTCGCCTGCCTGGACGAATATCTTCGCGACCTGCCCGTCCACCTGCGGGGACAAAGACACGGAATGGCGGGATCTGGCCGTTGCGGTGTAGATGGACGAGACGCTTATCGCCCGCGCTTGGGCCGGGCTGACGCGCACCAGCGCCGCCGGCCTTTGAAGACCGGCCGCGCCGCCGGAATCCACGCCGGCGCAACCGCTCACCGCCGCGGCGACGAAAAGAACGGTCGCCATTAAACAGGCGGTTCTAATGAGATATGTCATGTGATCCTTTAGATAGATCTGTACCGGGTACCTTGAACAATTGTCCCGCGAATCGGCCGCTTGTCAACTCCGTGACCGGCTCGGGGACGCACCTTATGAGCGTAAACTTATTCCCGGTTATAATCTTTTCCGTCCCGGGTGATGAGCGTGGGCCGGCGCCGGTGGGCGGTTCAGGGGTACAGGCGGCAGTCCGTGAAAGATAAGGTAGCAATCGTGACGGGCGCCAGCCGGGGCATCGGGCGCACCATGGCCATAGGTCTGGCGGAAGACGGCTTTTCCGTGGCGCTCATTGCGCGGTCGGGGGACGCCCTGGCGGAGGTCGCCGGGGCCATCGAAAGGGCCGGTGGGGCGGCGCGGGTGATTCCTCTGGATGTCTCCCGCCACGAAGGCATCCAGCGGGCGGTCTCGTCGGTGCAGGACGAGTTCGGGCGCATCGATCTTCTCTTCAACAACGCCGGCATCGGCACCGGTGGCTCACTGGAGGTGCCGGTGGAGGAGTTCGAGCGAACGCTGTCGGTTAATCTGACCGCCGCCTTCTGTTTTTTGCAGGCGGTGGTCCCGATCATGAAGGAGCAAGGACACGGGACCGTGATCAACGTGGCATCGCTGGCCGGAAAGGTGGGCTTTGCGGGCTACGGGGCGTACGGCGCCTCCAAGTTCGGGCTGGTCGGGCTGGGAGAGTCGCTTTTCCGGGAGCTGTCGCCGGCCGGCATCAAGGTGATGACGCTTTGCCCGAGCTGGGTGGACACTGACATGGCGAGGTTGTCCGGGTTGCCGCCGCAGGAGATGATTCAGACGGAGGACCTGCTGAAGACGGTGCGGTGGTTCCTGTCCCTGTCGCCGGCGGCCTGCGTCCGCGAGTTGATGATCGAGTGCCGCAGCGAGATTTACTGAAACTTGAGAGATCTTTCACGCTCGCCTGATGCTTGACAAATTTGCGGTATTATCGCGACTGCCCGATTTACCGTCTGCAAGCCCGGGCCCCGCGTTTCTCATGGCACGCCAGTGCAGCAGCCACTTTCGAAGAAGCGTAAGATATTTGTCAGCGCAGCTATTGTGGCGCTTCTCCTGCTTGCCGCGGTGGACGCCTGGCTGCTGACCGTCCATCCGCTTGCCGGAGCGAGCACAATCGCCCTTGATCGCAGCGAAGGATTCTCGGCCATGCGGGTCCTGGAAAGCGGGCCGGCAAGTCCGGACGTCATCCTGCTGGGGTCGTCGCTGGTGACCGCCCCGGTGATGCAGGCGGAGGCGACGGCGCTCAATCGCCAATTGCCGAGGCTCAGCTACCGCCGTTCGTCGGTTTTAGAGCAATATCTCGCAGCCAGGCTCGATTACTCTCCCACCGTATTCTGCCTGGCCTCGGGAGGGCAGATGGCGTCCGACGCATACTACATGGCCCGTCACGCCATCGAGGCCGGCAAGCGACCGGCGGCCTTCGTGTACGGGGTCGGTCTGCGCGATTTCCAGGATAATCTTGTCCCGACGATAGACAGCACCGAGCCCTTCCAGTGCTTCGCTGCCGTGCAGGACCTGCCGCAGCTGCTGACCGCTCAAAATATCCCGGCCAGGCTCAAGCTCAACATGGCCGTGGGCAGGCTGTGGGCCCTGTGGCGTTATCGCACCGACCTGCGCCTGTATCTCACGGCGCAGATCAAGGGCGGGCTGGAAGCGCTCTGCCCGTTTACCGTCTTCGAGAGGTTCGACAGGGCGGGCAGATTGCGCCCGAGCAGGCAGGGTAAGTTGCCGGAGGAAGTGGTCGAGGATCTTACCGCGGCCCCGGGAAAGGAGCTTGAGCATTTCTCGCGGCTCGAGGTCATGGGCAGTTACCGAAGGCGGTACAACCCGTTCTCGCCCACGCAGTTCGAGACGCAGTTCCAGTATCTCGAGCGGCTGCTGCAGCTCTGCCGCGATGACGGGATCGAGCTGGTGGCGGTCAACATGCCGGTGAGCCGCGACGGGCAGGAGCTGATGCCCAGGGGCCTGTACGCGACCTACCTGCATAGTCTGCAATCCCTGTGCGCCAGATACGACGCCGGTTTCATCAATCTCAACACGGGAGGCTGGGGCGACAATGCCAACTACATTGATGGCGTCCATTTGACCGCGCCCGTAAGCAACAGGTTCCTCAAGGAACTTGCCGACAGGCTGTCCCGGTCACCGCTTTCGACTGCCGTGCGAAAGCAGCGGATTGCTCAAGAGTAACGGGCGCTGACCTGGTCCCAGAAGTGGTGAGTCAAGTACTTGAGCAGGCGCACACGGGCAGCCCTGGGCAGCAGATTCCACACCCTTCTCATGACCATCGTCTTTGGGCTGGACAACGCTTCGCGTGACTTGAGGAACATCTTCGGATGAACACGACTCAAGTAGTTCGACTCCGTCGCGCTGGCGTACTCGAGCAAGCGCGGATTGTTGCTCAAGACATCCTCTCTGACATACAGCAGCAGGTTCTGCGCAAACCAGTAGGCGACGTTTTCGTCTTGCCAGATCCTGTTGCGAAAGCAATCGATTACCTGAAAGCCAAATTTCATGAATAGCTGCGCCCAGTACTCCGGCCACTGCTCATTAATGTGATTTGTGCCACCCTGAAACGGCACTGCCGCCGAGAAGAGAACGCAGGGTCCCAGCCCGGTAAGCGACTTGACCAGGGACTCCGCTTGCTCCGCCGGCAAATGCTCGGCCACTTCCAGGTTAATCACCAGGTCGAACCGGCGATCGAGCGCCAACGGCCGGTTGAGATCGTGGGTGAAGAAATTTTCTCTGGCAATGAGGAGATTCGACGGATCCACCCAGGGTCCGTCGACCCCGAAGACTTCGGGCACGCCAAGCTCGGCGAAAACCGACAACCAGCTTCCCGAGCCGCAGCCGACGTCCACAACGCTGCCGATGTCCAGAAGCTCCAGAACGAGGGGGACGATCTGCCGCGCGGAGCGGACGGAGATAAGCGTCGTCTCATCGTAGAAGGCGTTGGTGTAGGGCTTCAGGGTTGAGCTCAACGTGATGCCTCCAGGCTAACCCGAACATTTAGCAGATTCTTTGCAACGGAAGCAAGGCAGGTTGTGTCATCAAGTCAGGGCAAGCTGTCACAGCCACGTGCCGGGTACTTTGATGGATCATTAGAAATTTCTCCGGGTGGGTTCGGAATCGGCCACCACCCAGCCGAGCTCGCTCGCTCTTTCGAAAAATTCCTTGCGGCTGGATATCCTGAGCCACTTCGACCTGGACGGGTCGTAGAGAATCATCTGTTTGAACGGATACGTGCCCAGAACCAGCGTTCCCGAACGGTCAACCAGGGCGTCGCCGGTCACGGTCAGACGATTCGTGACCACATTTGCGTTCACCTCCCGGGTATTCAAGGTGGTTCGGACGATGCTCTGGAAGTCCCAGGTGCCGTCGACCACCGGTGCCCATTTGCTCGCATAACGGGTGATCCCTCCGATGATTATGGAGTCTCCGGGTTTGATGTCGGCGCGGTGTCCGCGCATGAAGGCCATCAACTGCTTCTGCGCCTGCCAGGACACTGCCCATGTCCTGGCAAACTGCCATCCAACCAGTATGAACGAGCCGGTGATAACCGATAGGACCACCGCAACGGCTGCCGCGCCCACGAGCTTTCGGGGGCTGCCAGGGGAGTTTTGCGCCAGCCCGAGCAATCCGCCGAGGATCAGGCAGGTACCCAGAGAGCCGCATATGTTTACGCGATTGAGCCAGGTGTCGATCTCCGGCATATGCCCGCCGCTAACACCAAATATGGTGTAGGAGAAGATCAAGGTGACTGCACCGAGGAAGATTACCGGGAAAGCATTACTGCCGGGCGCCGGGCGCGCAGCTTCTCGAAAGCTGCAAGCCAGTACGGCGGTAACAGCAACGGCCAGGCAGAGCCATGAGAATGCCGGGAGACCCTCTTTCAGCTCGTTGGAAATCATGGAGGCGCAAAACGACACCACGTACGGCGACAGGCTCACATTGACGCCGGCGGCGATAACCGTGAAAAAGTGAGACACACTGTATTCCGGGGTGTAACGCCAGCCGATATGCAGGCTCGGCAGCAACCAGCAGCGATAGAGGAGCATGCTCGCCGCCGCCAGGACAAAGGGGATCTGATAGGCGGCATGCAGCCGGACGCTCCGCGTCCGTATCTTCGCCCCCCTCAGGGTCAAGAAAGACAGCAGTGGATACACGACGAGCAGGGGTAAGGTCTGCTCGTAATAGTAGATACTAAGCAAATACGCAAACCCCGACCACAGGACAAGACCGTGGCGGCGCTCGTCGACGCCTTTCAGGAACAACCACAAGCTGAGCGTAAACAGCGATGAGCTGACCTGCTCCACAGAGGCGGTAATGAAATAATGGGTCGAATCATGATTGGGATACAACAGGAAGAGCAGCGCCGCTGCAAACCCCGCCGCGCGATTTCGACCGAGCCTGGCTACCGCCAGAAACAGGAACCAGCCTCCGAGAAACTCCGTCACATAACACGCCACGTGATAGAGCAGAGGCTTTTCCCAGGCGAAGAAATACAGGGTGCCGTAGTACAGCGCCTCTATCGGGCGGACGATTACCCTCTCGTCCCAGAAGAATGCCGAGATGACATTCAGCAGGGTGTGGGGAACGAAGTGCATTTTTCCGAAGTAGATCCACTCGTCCTGATAGACGCCGACGTTCCTGGCGTTGATGCCGAAGGCAACAGCCTCCACCAGCGCCAGGCAGAAAAATGGCCAGAGAAGATCGAGCTTGCCAGACCAGTTGGAGATGCCGTCTCGAAAACTCGACCGTGTCGGCGCTGCAGCGGGCGCGGTAGTCATAAGAAGTGTGCCGGCTCCTTTCGCTCCAGACCGAAAACATGCGGGTGCGAGGCAGCACATTCTAGCACCGGGGCGCCTTTTGGGGCGGTTGTAAGTGTTTAAGGGTCCATATCCTTGTAATGGGCGGCGAACCTTGATAACCTATGGCTGACCGCACGGGCTGAGCCAGTTCGCGGACGTGAACTATAAGGAAAGTTAATCAGGTGCAAGCAAACCAGACAGCGCTTTTGTCAATTGTGGTGCCGCTGTTCAATGAAGAGGGCAACGTCGAGGCGGTGTTTGCCCGGCTCCAGCAGCTCGAGGAAAAACTGGCGCCGACAAAGCTGGAGATCATATTTGTCGATGACTGCTCTCAGGATAAGACGGCGACGCTGGTTCGGGACTTGTGCCGCCACCACGACAACGTGCGCTTCATTCGCTTCGCCAGGAACTCGGGCAGCCACGCGGCGATCATGGCCGGGGTGGCCGCCAGCCGGGGCGACTGCGCGATGTTCATCGCCGGCGACCTGCAGGATCCTCCCGAGGTCATCCCCGAGATGCTGGACAGATGGCGCCAGGGCTACAGCATCGTCTGGGCGGCGCGGGCGCAGGTGCTGGGGCGCAAGCAGCAGGAAAGCCTCTTCTCGATGCTCTACTGGTGGATGGTTCTTTTTCTCACCAACCTGCCGATACCAAAGCTGGGCATAGATTTCTTCCTCATCGACCGCATGGTGGTCGAGGCGTTGAAGCCGCGCCACCACTGCGCGATGCCTTACTTCATGCTGGTAGCCGAGACAGGCTTCAAATCCACTCTTGTCTTTTACACCAAGAGCAGCCGTGCCGCCGGCAAGTCGGGTTGGACTCTTAAGAAGAAGCTGACCCTGGTGCTGGAGACATTGCTTGCCGCGCCGAAGGCGCTGCGCATTCTGTCGCTCGCGGGAATGGCGCTGGCCGCCGCGGGCGCGCTGGCATTGGCCGCCATTCTCATTGCTCGCCTTGCTCTGTCGGTGACAAGTGACAGCGCGTTGCTGGTGATCGGCGCTTTGTCGTTCCTTACCGGATTGCAGATGACCATGCTCGGCCTTGTCGGGGAGTTCGTCATGCTCTCCCTCAAGGAAGCACGCAGGGCGCCGCGTTACGTCGTCGCCGAGCGGGCGAATTTCCCGGCCGATGAGCCGGAGCCCGCGAGACTGTCTGCCGCGGCACATCAGGTTACTTCTCCGGCGCAAAAGACGGTGGCCCGTCTTTAGGATTCGCAGTTGGACCAGAGTTATTTCATCGAGAGCGCTTTGCCCCCGTGTTATCATCTTGTGAACCAGGTGTCCGTGAGCTGCGTAGCGGCCGCCACTGGAGTTTAGAGTTCCGATTGCATGTCTGTTGACCTGAAAGAAGCAGCCAGAGAGTTGTCGCTTGCTCAGCAGGCGACGCCTGCTAATCAGTCGTCGACCCGGGGCGTCCGGTGGGGACTGAAGGAGCTCTGGAATTACAGGCAGTTGATCGGCATCATGGTGCGCCGTGATTTCGTGGGCAAATATCGTGGGTCTCTCATGGGGATGTTCTGGCCGGTCATCAACCCGCTTGGACACCTGCTGCTCTACACCTTCGTCTTCTGCGTCATCCTCAAGGTCAAATTCAGCAACGATCCGAGCATGAGCAATTTCGCGGTTTACGTAATGGCTGGTTATCTGCCCTGGGGGGCGCTGACGGAAGCGCTCGCCGGGGCCACCACCTCGATTCTCGAAGTGCCGAATCTGGTCAAGCGCGTCGTTTTTCCGCTGGAGGTCCTGCCCTGGGTTCTGGTGGCTTCCTCCATGCTGTCCGCGGCGGTCGGCATGGGACTGCTGGTGCCGCTGGTGTGCATCTACCTGAAGACCATCCCGTGGACGCTGGTCTTCTTGCCGCTGATCGCCCTGTCGCAGGTGCTCCTTCTGGGCGGATTGAGCTGGATGCTGGCGGCACTCGGCGTGTTCGTCAGGGATGTCAAGCACGTAATCCAGCTTGCCCTGTCGGTGTGGATGTACGTTACGCCGATCGTTTACCCGCTGAAACTTGTACCGGCTAAATTGCTGCCGCTGTACCATCTCAATCCGATGGCAGGGATGATCTGCGACTACCGGCGGGTTCTTCTCGAAGGGCTGCCGCCCGACTGGCCGGTGTTTGCCGGGTACACCACAATGGCGGTCGTTGCCTGGCTGATTGGATTTAACTTTTTCTACAAAACGAAACGGTCTTTTGCGGATGTGATGTAACTCATGTATGCGGTAAGCCTCAGCGGCGTCTCGAAAAAATACAACATCTACGACCGTCCCAGTGACCGGTTGAAGGAGCTGATCTGGCGCAATCGCCGCTGCTACCACCGCGAATTCTGGGCGTTGCGCCCCATGGATCTGAAGGTCGAAACCGGCACCAACATAGGCCTTATCGGTCCCAATGGGTCGGGCAAGTCCACTCTCCTGCAGATAATAGCCGGGGTCGTTCAACCCACGACAGGCACCGTGGAGGTCCAAGGACGCATCACGGCGATACTGGAGCTTGGAGCGGGGTTTCAGCCTGACTACACCGGACGGGAGAATGTGATTCTCAACGGATTGATTCTCGGAATTCCGGAAGAGGAGCTCATAGCCCGGCTGCCGGAAATCGCCGAGTATGCTGAAATCGGTGATTTCTTTGATCAGCCGGTGAGGACGTACTCCAGCGGAATGGTGGTTCGCCTTGCGTTCGCCGCAGCGGTTTCCGTCGACCCGCAGATACTCCTGGTGGATGAGGCGCTGGCTGTGGGCGATGAAAGATTTCAGATGAAGTGCTTCAAGACGATCAACAAGAAGTTCTGCAGGCCGGGAAAGACGATTATCTTTGTATCCCATGACATGACCGCCGTTCAAAAGCTTTGCAACCATGTCGTTTTGCTCAATGGCGGCAAAATCGTGGACCAGGGCGAACCGGAGCGGATCATCCCGCAGTACGAAGAGCTGATGTCAGAGACCGGCGTGGTTGCTCCCAAGGTATTTACCCAGCCGGCAACCATCGGCTAGTACTCGCTGCCATTAAAACCCGTTCGCTCGTAGCGGCGCACTGCACGCGCCCGGGCGGATGCATTCCGCTCCTGCGGGCGTACGTTTATTTCTGCCAGACCGTACTAGCTTCGTCAGCCAGGGATGCCGCTCGAGAAGCGTCAGGCACGCTAGGCGGCGTGGAAGCCCGCAAAGCGGCGATACCAGTCGATGGTCTCCTGCAAGCCGGACTCGAGGCTGAATTCCGGCTTCCATCCCAGCTCCTCGCGGGCCTTCGAGGAATCGAGACATTGCGAGCGAATCTCGCCGGCCGCCACGTTCTGAACCTCAGGCTCCAGATTCTGGCAATCCATCAATACCTGGATTGCCCTGACGATCTCCAGCACGCTGGCCGGCTTTTCGAGGCTAAAATTGAACGCCTCGCCGGCCGCCTGACGATCCATCAGATGTTCCGCTAACTGAATGTAGGCGCGCGAGGCGTCCTTGACGTAGAGGTAGTCGCGCACGTATGTGCCGTCGCTGCGAATTTGGGGCCGCTGACCTCGAATGCAGCTCATGATCGTGCCCGGCACTATCCGGCTCCAGTTGAGATCGCCGCCGCCGAAGATGTTGCCGCAGCGGGCGACGGCCACAGGAAGCCGGAACGAATGAAAGTAGCCTTGCGAGATCAGATCGGCGCAGGACTTGGACAATTCGTAAGGTTGCCGCCCCGCCAGCGGCATCGACTCCTTGTAAGGGAGAGCGTCGCTTTCGCCGTAAGCTTTGTCGCTGGATGCCACCACGACGGCGCCGACCAGGGAGCTGTGGATCCGGCATGCTTCCAGGAGATTGTAGGTGCCGCGTATGTTCGACTCGAAGGTCGCCAGCGGGGAGCGCTGCGCGGCGCCGACGATGGTTTGCGCGCCGAGATGAAAGACGGTATGAATCTCCGATTCATTTACGGCGCGCTCCACGCTGTCAAAGTCCTCGAGGCGGCCTTGAACAATCGTGGTGCGCTTGTAGTCCCCGGATCTGATGAATTCCGACTGCGGATCGAAGTCGCGCACAAAGGCGACAACACGGGCTCCGCGAACCAGCAGATCCTTAACAAGCCAGGAGCCCAGCAGACCGGTTGCTCCGGTGACCAGTACTTTGCGCCCGCTCCATTTGCTCTGTGCCATTGCCATCGCATAATAACCAGTTTTTCAGATGCTACCACAATGACAAGAATCAGCTTATGAGACGCCTCATATTAGAACCGCACCGTGATTGGGTCGCTATAGTCCCCGAGCGGCTTGCCGTCTCGATCGAGGCAGCGGGCTCGAATTTGATAATACGCATGCTCGGAGCAACCGAACGCTCCCATCGCGATCGCCCCTTGCTGACCGTCGATCTTTCTGACCGTCAATGCTGCATCTCCTGCGGCGCTGTCCTGCGACTGCTCGAAGAAGTAGTTCGGTCTGCTGATCTCAACGCGAACGGCAGCAGAACCTGGGACCCGTGAGCCGTCGAAGTGAACCGTCGCTGCAGGCGGGACTTGCTCGAAGACCCCACGCAGTGAGCAAGTGGCTCCCTGCATCGCGAGTGCGGGCGTGACCAGGGAAGCAGGCAAGAGATCCGCGGAAATCAATCTGACTGACTGGAAGCTGTTGAAACGGACGGTCAGCGATTTGATGGTGCCGGCCGCGTACCATGACCAGTAGCGTGACAGGGGTATGAGGACGCTGAGGTCGTTGCCTGCCGCTATTGCCGGAACAACGACCGGTGTCCCGTGTCCGTCGCGCTGTTCGCCCTGCCATGAAACGGCAATGCTCGCCCTGTTTCCGCCCAGGACCTGGCTTAACTTTAGCATCACGAAATCGCAGCTCAGCGGATTCAGATCTCCACGAAAGAGGGTGATACCGTCGACGGTGTTAAACCCGGCTGCGCTCAAATGAGCGACGCTGCTGCCGCCGAATTTGATCCTGGTAAATTGCCCCGCCTCCGTCTTCCAGAGATAAGCCCCGGCCACGCGAGGGTCGCTGAGCGACGCCTTGAGACGGGCCGCGTTGATCCGGGTTGGATCACCGAAGAGGGCCGGATCAAAAGTCAAAAAGCGCTCGGCAGCATTTGTCTTCAAGAAAGGCTCGCTCATCATCATCGTGAAGGTGGCGCCGTTGAGGATCATGTGCGCGCCGCCGTGGTCTTTGGGGATTCCCAGGACAATGGCTTTCTTGCCCGCCGGGAGCCGCTCCGCCAGCAGTTGCGCTTGTCTTTGCACCGCTCTTACGGTCTTGCCCGCGTGCACCCAGGGAATGTTGTTCAGGTAACAGACGCGTGCGCAGGTAAAGACCAGCAAGGATAACGCACCGATGTTGACCAGCGTCACTCGCCTGGCTAACTGCCGCCCGAGGTGGCTGCCGGAATCGGACGGCGCCAGGGCGACCACTGCCGCAAGCACGGACAGGGGCACCGAAAGGAAAAAGAGAAATCTGCTCCCCTCGAGGTTATACCCGAGTCCCCATAACTGATAAATCGGGGCTGCCGCGGTCGCCAGCCAGATCCCGCTGAAGAGCAGCCATGACCACGGCATTGCTCCGGAAAGCAGCCGGATTATGATCGTGACCGCCAGCAGAAAATAGGCGGCCGCGAGCAGTTGAGGATACAAGCCGTGCCCGTGGAAGACGCTGTCATTCAGAGGGAAAGCGATTCGCCCGAACGTGTCGAGATCGGTCCACTTCTGAATGATCGCACTGAGTTGTGAAGCTCCTATCCCGCCCGTATAGCCCCCGACAAACGTGCCGAGCGCGAGGTAGCGAACGGCGAAGTACACAGCTGTCGCCAACCACAGCGGCAACGTCAGCGCCGCTGCCCGTTTAAGTCGTGACATGAACAGTTGCGCGGAGTGTGAGTGGCGGAGTTCAGTGGATCCGCCGGGATTGGCAGCCCGTCCAGCCGCAGGGGCGGGGCATGCCCCGCCCGCTTGATGGAGATCGGTGCGGAGACCGACGGGTCGACGGCTAGGGAGCGGGAATATCAGTGCGATCGCGGAGGCTACAACCGGTAATCCAATGGACATCTCCTTGGTCAGAATTGCCACGCCGAAGGCAGCGACACTTCCGATTACAAGCAGGCGGCTCGAGCGTAGGGGCGGGGCATGCACCGCCCCTACGGCATCAGTTGCATCGCGGGCCGCATTGCCCATAGGAGCCCCCGCGTCTACGGCAATCGTGCCCGCATCGCAAGCGGCAATGCCGAGCCAGCGTGTGAACAGATAAAGGCTCAGCAGGTAGTAGAAGCAGCAGGCGATGTCCACCCGGCCTACCACCCAGGAGACGCTCTCGCCGTGCAGCGGATAGGCTGCGAACAGCGCTGCCGCCGACAACGCCGTCAGGCGAGAGCGCACGAGCGTCCATGAGCCGGTCAAATGCAGCATCAGCTCGTACAACAGCAGGCAGCAACCTGCGAAATAGAGGATGTTGGTCGCGTAATAGCCGAAGGCATTTGCGCCCCACACCAGGTAGTCCAGTACCAGCGTAATGAGAAGGACCGGACGGTAGACGCTCATGCCGGGTACTTGCATGTAGTTGCCGGTGAAGTTCGACCAGAACAGACCGGGGTCCCCGTGGAAGATGCGGTGTATATAGGAGATCTCGCCGAAATCGTCGGCCAGGAAGTAGCTCCCCAGCGTTCTGCCGAAGCAATACGCAACGATTGCCACGAGGATGACTGCGTGGGAGATCCGGCTTGTGGCTATCCATCGTGCAACAGCCACAGCAGTGCTGTCCGCTCGCGCAATTGCCTTTGCGCCGTCCGGTGCGGCGTTGGTCGAGTTTGTGATCTCAATTTCGTTCACCGGCATCCTCGCCCGTTTCGCTCCATCTAGAGAATGTAATGGCCGGCGCCCATCGGGAGCGAAGGCATCTTGTAAAGCTCGACCGACACGCCGGAGAGCCCTGGCGGGGTTCCGGCATCGTGACCGGATTTGTCCGCGAGCCCTGTCGTGGCAGGCGGGGACAGGGTGATTTCAAGGTCCTGCAGCTGCCCGGGCAGGGCCGACGGTACCAGGGGGAAGGCGAGATCAAAGCGCGCGTCCTGTCCGGCCGAGGAGAGCCTGCGAGGCGCCCACGGGCTGTCGTATCTGTAATCGGCTCCCGCGGCGGTGCGCGAGTGTGCGGAGCAGTGAATGCCAGCCTGAAGCGGGGTGCTCTTGCCGGGCAGCAGTCCGGAGATGCGCACAAGCCAGACGTCGGACCTTGCGTACGGGGGAAGCGAGCCAATCCTGAAAGCGTGACCGGCGCTCAAGGTACAGTCATACTTCTGGAGCGGGATCAGATGCGAATCCTCCGCGCCGGCAACCGGTGGCGCCACCAGCAGCCTGATAAAATAAGCGCCCGTTTGCAGACCGGGTTCCGGCGAAAGGTCCGTCTGGCGCGGCACGTTGCCGTCCGCGGGCAGCCTGGCATCGAGGCTGGTGTCGGTGAAGCCCCGGTCGTTTTCCACGCCGTAAAAGGCCTTCTCCCAGGAATAAAGCGCCGGGTGCGGGATCTCCAGATAGCGGTCGCTGGTGCTGTAGGCGCCAAATACCGTCGCGGGTGCCCCGCCCGTTTTTTCGACCTGCACTTGCAGTGGTTGCCCCGCCACGTGACGGGCCAGTATCTCCGGCGGCACCGGGACCATGAACCACTGCCTCAGGTCCAGGTTTGAGACTCCGGCCGCATACGTCAGGCATTCAAAAATGTATTCGCACTCCAGCGTCAGGTTGTGATTGCCCTGGCTCTTGAGGGCTGTCAGGTCCTGAAGAAACGGAAGGTTCGGAATGAGAGAGGCTTCAATTGGCATGCCATCCAGCTTGATCTTGACGCCGCTGTCGAGCGCCGCCGCCCCATCCGAGTCAACAAGCAGGTAGCATTGCCTGCTTTGCAATTCAGACACCTTCTCTGGCGGCAGATAGATTTGCTGAGTGACGCTGTCGCCTGCCCTGATCAGCGGGCACTGCCACTCGCTCCATCGTCCATGCGCTCTTACCGGCAAGCAGAGTGACGGAGACAGCAAGAGCATGAGCACAACCGTTCCCGCCCTCGCCGCTGGCAGATTGCCGCTCAGGTTGCCTGCCACCAGCCAGATGCTCCAGGTCAGGAGAATCAAGGTTAGCGCTTTGACAGCGACAGCAAGCCCGAGGGCGGTGTAAACGTGCTGCCCGCCTGAGAGCTGCATCGCCAGGGGAAGGATGTTCAGTTTCTGCACGGCAAAGAAAAGAACCAGCGCACCGCAAAGCAGCAGCGCCGGCCGATTGCGCTGCCCGGAGGACAGGAGCCGCGCAAGACTGACGGCGCCGGCCGCGGCAAAGAGGATTACCGGCGGCATCGCCATCAGGTTGTAGCGGGGGACGGTAATGAAAGCCGTGTATATGAGCTGCAAAAAGATCAATCCGAGCAGGAAGGCCCGCCCCTGGAGCCGGCTGCTGTCCGGTGGCGTCGCCGGCTGGACGACAAAGCCGATAAGCAGGCCGAGCGCGGCGAAGAGCAGGATGAGCTGATGAGCCAGCACCTGACCATACTCGGACAATGCGCCGACGGGTGTCCGAAAGTCGTTCCAGGGAAATTTGAACAACCGGACCGGCTTGTCGAGCATTAGCTTTACAAATCGGCTGGGGCTCGTCTTGAAGCTCTCCTTTGCCAGGCGAAAGAAACTCTTCCCCTCCGCCCGGGTAACGTCCGGATACGGATAGGTCAGCCAGCCCTGCGTGTTTACGTTGTTGCCGGTGAAGAAGTTGTAGCCACCGACGCGGTCGACAACCAGGCCGCCTTTGCCAAAGGCTATCTTTTGCGCTGCCAGCCACGGCAGGGCGACAACCGCAGCGCCGGCGAGCAGGAGCCCAACCGCAAGCCAGGGACGCCGGCTGCGGTGCTGGAGGAAAGTAATCGGGATAAGGGCGAGCGAAAAGAGAAACATGATCGATCGGGTGAGCTGAAGCGCGAGCATCGTCACGCCGGTCAGAAAGATACTTAACGGGCCGTTTCCCGGCGCGGTGAAACCCCGCACGCTGAGCCAGGCTGCCAGGCACAACAAAAAGCAGGCGAAGGACTCGGAGTAGAGCCTGCCGCTGTTTAGAACAAAGGCGGGGTACGCTGCCGCCACCAGCCCCGCCGTCAATCCGATTTTTTTATCCCAGCAGCGACGGCCGATCATGGCGATAAGCACGCACGACAGAGCGGTGAGGAGTGACTGCACGACCACCGGGGCGGCCCAGTTGCTGACGTCGCAACCAGTGCGGCTGATCCAGTAGCAGCAGAAGATGAACAATGGGAAGATCGGCCCGGAGATGAAGAAGTCTCCGAGGCCGTGCAACGCGCCCTGTACCTGCGTGACAGTCTGGTGCGTCGCGGTTCCCAGCAGACACGAGCCGGCGTTGCTCCAGAACGTGTGCGGCAGACCACCCAGCGCAATCAGCGCTTGCGCATTGCGCAGATACTCGGCGGCATCGCAGCCAAACGCGATGTCGGGATGACTGGTGCCGAAGTTGAACCACAGCCTGATGCTGGCGGAGATCAAGAAAATCGATGCCAGATCCGAAATACCCAGCTTCTGCTTCTCCTGGGCAACGGCTGACGGCGCTTCGGTGGATGCTGCTGAACGGGCGGAGACGGTCATCTGCATATTTTATTCATGACTTCTTGTTAACTGGCTGAGAGCTTTCTCAGACTTGTTTTCCGGACCTAATCTGCTTCTCATGGGTTTCCAACAGAGGTGGACTATTATTTACAACCGGATCGGAGCCAGAGGGATGGACGCACTTCAATCGGCCGGGACTGGCTTTCCCGCGGCAACCAACGCTCGCAAGCTGCCTGAGTTGGGACCCTGGGGCACAGCTCTGGGCATCCTCTTCGTTCTGGCATGCTCGGCGCCCCTGTTGACCTACATCTACGTCATCCATGCGGGCGGCGGCAACAACATCGGCAACGACTACCTGGGCATCATACCAATGGCCGGCCAGGTTCTGGCCGGCACCTACGATTGGCGGAATCTTCTGGCCGACACCTTCAACGCTCAGCACTGGCACACCTCTCCGGTGCTGGTTCACCTGCTCATCGCCAAATATTTCTATTGGGACGCGAGGCTGGAGCTCGATGCGGGGCTGTTAATCTCCGCCCTGCGTGTGCTCCTGCTTTTCTCGATCCTTCGCGAGCCCGGGGATGGGAAGCTCAAGCTCTGGTTGTTCGGCGGGGTGCTGGCGCTGGTCTTCTCGCTGTCCCAGGCCTCCAACTTTCTTTACGGGATAGGAGCCCTGTCGGGCGGGCTCGGCTTGTTCGGCTGGACGCTCGGGCTCTGGGGAATCTGCAAGTGCCGCAACCAGTCGGTCGGGCTTGCGGTGATGGTCGCCGGCGGGCTGATCTCCTGCTCTTCCTGGGCGGACGTTCCGCCGTGCTGGATGGCCTACCTCGTCGCGTTGGTACTGTTCAACTACCGGCGCGTCCATCATTATGTGATCTGGTTTCTCGCCACGGTGGTCGGACACGCCCCGTATGCCTATTTCCTTATAGCCAGCGTGCTCGCCAGGCACGGGCAGCCTGCCGCCCACGCCCACAAAGTCCCGGCGGTCCTGTCGATCAACTGGTCTTTCCTGGTCAACGTCCTCGGGCGCCCGTTCGCCACCAACATCGCTTTTGATGTCGGCGCCCGCAAAGCCTCCGAGTTTGCCGGTTATTTCGGTATGACGGCGGCCGCCCTCTCACTGCTCTGCTTGCGCTTTCAGCCCCGATTCACTCCCAGGGTGAAAGCGTCGATCGTCCTTATGGTCTACGGCCTCATGGGCGGGCTGCAACTCAGCCTGCTGCGCTCCTGGGTGATGGCCTGGTATACCTCCTACACGATCGACTTCTGGGTGGGATTGCTCGGGCTGTCGCTGTCCTTCATCGGTTTCTACCTGGCGAAACGGAGGCAGAAGCAGCCCACCGTCGCCGGCGGTGCGGGCGGGATCAGATCCCTGGTGGAGAAGGTGTCGCCGCTGATTGGACTCGTGACCTTGTGCGTGATTGCCGTTATCTATGTCTCGACCAATCGCACCTACGAGGACAAGCTGATATTTCTCTACGCCAGATCACCAGCCTCGGAGGCGGCAGTGAGGAACTACCGGATCGCTCCCACCTACTGCGAAAGTCTGGTCTTTCAGTGGACCGACGGAAACCCGGGAACGATGCAGATCATGTGCGAACCGCTGGAAAGGCACTCCGTATCAGCGTTTGCGCCAACCCAGCAGTGGTCGATCCAGGGCGATTACCCGCTGCACAATGTCAGACTCATTCAGGACGACTCCGCGCCCACGGCGAGCTGGATTCCGGCACTGCAGGTAGACAAAATCAGATCCTGGAAGTGCTATGACCATCTGAACCTCTATGTTCCCAGCCCCGGCAAGGTCGTCTGGACGGTTGATCTGCCTCCGGATCTGGAGTCGGCCCGGCTCGTGACCGCCTTCGGCATCGGGACCAGCAAAACGCGCAGCAGCACCGGCAGGCCTGGAGCGATTGATTTTGACATTTCGGCGATCAGGCAGGAGCCGGCCTTAGGGGCGAGGCAGGAGGCAAAGCCTCCGGAGCCATTAAGTGGATCCGGAGTCGCACAAAGTGCGGCGGAGGAGCCGGCGAAGCCGGCCTCGCCCGCATTTCCGGAATTGCCGATCCAGACCCTCGCCCACGCCACCGTCTCCGATACGGGTCGATGGCATTCGCAAGCGATTCCCCTGACCCAGTTCAAAGGCTCCCGCCTGGCGATCACGTTCTCCTCCCAGGCCCGCGGGGCCGGCGACTTCGCGGTATTCCGGTACCCGCATGTCGACATAAAGCTAGCGCCCAAACGGCCGGAGACCAGCGCGCCGCTTGCGGCGGCGAAAGCTGCCCCCGCCGTCGAGGTCAAGCCGAGCAACACCGACCTGTCGCCGTTCTTCCCGGCCGAAACCGCTTCTGATTTCATCTTCCCCGCACCGACCGCCAATTTCTGGCACGCAGGGACATTCAGCTTCCCCAGAGTCGAGCAGTCAGGGATTGCCAAAGTCATGGCCGCGGCCGACTGTCCCGGGATCGTGTCCGGGGATCACCTCGGAATCCCCCTGCGCCGGTACTCGCACCTGATGGTCGAAATGTCGGCGCCGCCCGAGCTTCTGCCGCGCGCCTTGAAGCTTTTCCTGAAGATCGATCAGGGGCCTGCGCAGTCGGCCACCATTCCCCTGCTCGGGGATGGCGGCATTCACCGCTACACCTATGACTTGAAGCTGCTGGAGTTGCCCGCGACGGCGCGCCTGGATCAGATCAGCCTCTCGCCGGCGGACCAGACGGGCTTGCCAGAGCCGGACATTATTCAGATCAAGCGGATCAAACTGATCAGCAAGGCAGAGTAGCGACAGACTGAGACTGAAGAGCCGGTTTCTGGGCGGGCGTGATTTCGACCTCTTCCAGCCCCCGGAGAAGGACTTTATCCTCGTATTCTCTCTGCCATGGTGTTCCATCCAGGCAGCTCTTTATGAACATTGCCGGCTCGTTATAGCCAGCGATTGCTCTCAGCGAGGTCGTTCCTGACAGCCGGGGATTGATCTCCATCAAATGCAGGGTGCCTTCCACGAAGCGGCACTGAACGTTGAGCGGGCCCTGAGAGTGGAGCAGCCCGGCGATTTTTTCTGCCTGCGATTGCAGCTCAGGCTCATGGCAGACCAGGCCTTGAGAAAATCCGGATGAGATAACCCAGGTCGATTGCTTGTCGAGACTGGGCACCTTCAGCCGCGTGGAGACCACATTGCCGATGACGCGCTTGATGGCAATGCTGCCGAGGACGTTGCCGTCCGCGTCGGAATTAACGCCCACCGTGTATTCGTCGTCTTTGCTCCCTATGTATTCCTGGGCGACGAGATCGATGTTTATCTTCAGGAGGTACTGCCCGAGCAGCGCGAGCTCCTCGTGGTCGCGGGCGATGTATACGTTGCACGAGCCGCCCGACGAGGTGTTTGGTTTCAACACCACCGGGAAGAAGTCGATCTTCTTCAGGTCCTCGATCGTGTCGAGCTTAACGTACCTGGGAACCGGCACACCCAGCTCCTCCAGCGTCTTGTACGTAGCCACCTTGTTCATGCACACGCTTATGAGCCGTTGGGAGTTGAGATACATCGAGACGCCGAGCTCAGCCAGGCTATCTCGATTCTCCGAGATGTATTTCAACTCCGGCTCCGATCCGTGAAACAAGAAGCGAGCGTCGTGCTGGCGAATCACCGCGGCCAGCTCTTCCCCGTAGGACGGATCGGTCGCGGGCGGGACGACTTGGAAGGCGTCGATGAAGCGCCTGCCGGCCGTGTATTCGGTCATGTCAGTGCCGATGACGAACAGATCGAGATCGTGCGCAAGGCGCAATGCCTTCAAGATCTGCTCGCCGTTGCCGGCGCCGCCGATGCCGGTCACTAATACGGGAATTCTCGTCATTGCTTCGCTCTCTGCAGTACTTCAACCATTTTGGGATCAAACTTTTTCTCTAAGAGAGCCTGGCAGTAGCTCTGATAATCCACCTTCATCTTTCGTAACGACAGCGTGTCTGTCTCGAGATCGATGACGGCGTAGGACGGCTGCCTCGAAAAATCCCGCGGTTGACCAATTGATCCCGGATTTACCACCGCCGTGCCGTAATGGTATCGAATCATCGGAATGTGCGTGTGGCCGAAGCAGTAGTAATCATAGCCTAGAAGGAAGTCCCTATCCAGTTGTTGGACGTCATACGCGTAACCCACGCAGTCGCCAGGCAGGGAGTGGGTGAGGTAGAAAGATCTGCCCTCATGCCTGGCTTCTATGGAGTCAGGTAGCGACTTCAGGAACTCCAGATGTGCTTTAGTTAATGCGTCATGGTGGAGCCTGGTTCTGTAAAAGGGCTCCTTCTGCGGGTCCGGCGTGAGCTCATTCAGTAAATACTTTTCATGATTGCCCTTGATGCAGATGACGTCGTTGCGGATGCACCAGTCGATCACCGCATCGGGAGCGTCGTAGTAGCCGACCAGATCTCCCAGGCAATAGATGAGATCGACCTTCTCCGCCGCCAGGCGCGTGCTCACTGAGTCCAGGTAGAACCAGTTGCCGTGAATGTCGGAGATCAGAGCGATTTTCATGAAAGCTGTGCGCGTTTGCCGGGCGGGATCATATTATGATGAGGCTTTTACCTTGAATCTCGACCGGCGCGCATGAAACGGGTCTTACTTGCAGTCCACAAATTCTTCCCGTCCCATCGCGCGGGGACGGAGGTTCTGACGCTCAAGGTGGCTCAGGAGCTGCAGCGGCGGGGCTACGAGGTTCTGGTTGTCGCCGCCAATCCTCCGGATCGAGATGCGCGCCACGCCGCAGGTCCCGAGACCTCCGACCATGTCTTCGAGGGCGTGCAGGTTCACGTGGTCGAGGAGGCGCTGCGTCTCAAGGGCTATACATTCCGGCATGAATACTGGCACCCGGAGATCGCCTCGCACTTCGAGAAGGTTCTCGATCAGTTCTCCCCCGATCTCGTGCACGTTTTTCACGCGCAGAACCTTTCGGCCGCCATCATCGATGCGGCTCGCCGCCGAGATCTGCCCGTGGTGCTGTCAGCGATGGACTTCTGGTTTGTCTGCCCGGTGGTTCAGTTGAAACGGCCGGATGGGGCGATCTGCCGCGGCCCTTCGCCCGGCGCGACCAACTGCCTGACCTGCTATACGCCGCAGCTCTTTCCTCCTGCAAGCGAGTTCGGAGAGGCGGTGGCCAGAAAATATCGCTCGATCGATGCCCTGCTCGGGAGGATGCCGGGGGGGCTGCGGAATCTGGCAATGCGGGCTTTGTACGGGACATACATTGCCGGCAAGATCCCGGCCGCCGTTGCAGCGACCGTAAGAAGACCGGGGGTACTCGTGGAGGTGGCCAACCGTCTTCAGGCGATTATGGTTCCGACCCGGATTATGCGGGAGATATTCGTGGAAAACGGCATTCGGGCTGACCTCATCGAGCATGTGCCCTTCGGCATCGATACCGTGCCGCTTGTACCGCATCAGACGAAAAGCGAAAGCGACCAGTTGCGCATCGGATTTATCGGCACCTTCTTCGAGCACAAGGGCGTGGACCTGCTCATCGAGGCGTTTCAGAAATTACCGGGGGGCGCAAACGCCATGCTTACTCTCTACGGCGATCCGGCGCAATTCCCCGAATACGGGCAGAAGCTGAGAGCGCTGGCCAATCGTCCCGGCTCGAATTCCTCGAAAATAAAGTTCGCCGGCACCTTCCCGAACGATCGGCTCGGCGAAGTCCTGAGCGGCATCGATGTCCTGGTGGTGCCTTCGCGCTGGTATGAGAACACGCCGCTTGTGATTCAGTCGGCCCTGGCCACGAAAACCCCCGTCATAGCTACCGATCTCGGCGGCATGTCGGAGCTGGTCAAGCACGAGGTGAACGGGCTTCTTTTCCCATTGAACGACGCGGATGCCCTCGCGCAGCGGCTTGCGATGCTTGTCGATCAGCCCGGGCTGCTGCGAAGCCTCAGGGAGAATATTCGGCCGGAGAGGACTATCGGCGAGATGGTAAACGACATCGAGTCGGTTTACCAGCGGGTCGGAAACTGGCGGAATGATTCCTCAGGAGCCGCCGGATCGTGCCTGCATTTCACTGGGGCATCGTGAGATGCGGGCGAGACGCCCGCGCCCCCGGGGTGTGGTATTGGGCTCTTTCGTAAGAAACGAAGCCGATCTTCATGGTACGATGGTCAGCCGGTCCGGAGCACGGCGGGACACATGAAGACGCTTGTAATTGGCGGAAACGGATTCATCGGCACCAACCTGGTAGAGGCCTTGTTGCGCGACGGGCATGACGTGCGGATCTTCGACCGCTATCCCAGCCGGTACAAAGATCCATTCCCCGGGGTCGAGTATGTTGTCGGGGATCTGGGCAATTACGGCGAGGTGCACGAGGCCCTCTCCGGGATTGACTGGGTCTTTCATCTGGCCTACACCACCCTGCCGCAGACTTCCAACGACGATCCCGTGTACGACGTGCGCTCCAATCTGGGGGACACGGTTCACCTTCTTCAGGAATGCCGCGATTCCCACATCGGCAAGGTGATTTTCATATCGTCGGGCGGCACGGTCTACGGCATCCCCAACCGGATTCCCATCCCCGAGGATCATCCGCAGCAGCCGATCTGCTCGTATGGAATCACCAAGCTGGCGATTGAGAAGTATTTAAGCCTCTTCCACCGCCTGTGGGGATTGGAGTACGCGGTGGCGCGCATCTCGAATCCGTACGGTGAGCAGCAGAACCCGCATTCAAAGCAGGGGGCGATTGGCGTCTTTCTGGGCAATATCGCCGAGCGCAAACCGATCACCATCTGGGGCGACGGCGAGGTGGTACGGGACTACATCTACATTGGCGACGCTGTAGAAGCGCTCCTGAAGGCCGCCAGATACCAGCCGGGAGCCGACGATCCGCGGATTTTCAACATCGGCGCCGGGCGCGGGCATTCGCTGAACCAGATTGTAGAGGAGCTCAAGCAGGTGGTCGATCTGCCCGTGGAGGTGAAATACACCCCCGGGCGACCGATCGATGTGCCGGCAAGCGTGCTCGACATCAGCAGAGCGAAGTCCGTGCTCGGCTGGGCTCCGCAGGTCGAGCTGGCGGAAGGACTCGAGCGCTCGTGGCGATGGGTGAAGTCCTTGATCCTGGCCTGATGCCGGACGCTGTGATATGAGCTCGAGCACGAAGGACATAACGGTTATTCTCGTCTGCCGGAATCAGGGCCGGTTCGTTCATCAGTCGGTCAGGAGCGTTGAGGCGGCCATAGCCAGAGCGGCAGCCGACCACGGCGCAACTGTAGAATGGATGATCGCCTCGGACACGCCGTCGCCGGAGACGGAAGAATACTTGAAAAACAATCTTCCCGGCGGGGCGGTGCAGGTGCTGACCGGCGAAGGGGATATAAGCGCGGCAAGGAACCGGGCTGCTCAGGAGGCGCAGGGGAAATTCATCGCGTTTGTTGGCGGAGACGATCTGGTTGCTGCCAACTGGCTGAGCCGAGCCTATGATGAGTGCTCCCGGAGCGATGGGAAACGGGTGTTCCATCCGGCGTCTGTGGTGGTGTTTGGGGATCGCAGGCTGCTTTTTATCACGCCGGATCAAGAGCATCCGGACTTCTCCGTCGACGCGCTCTTTGCCGGCAATCCCTGGCCTTCGATCGTATTTGCCCGGGCGGAGATTTTCCGCGCCCATCCATTCAGCCCCGCCGACCGCGGCCGTGGCTTCGGGCATCAGGAGTGGCACTGGGTATGCGAGACCACCGCGGAGCATATCCTCCACAAGCCGGTACCAGGCACCTTCTCCTGCTGCCATGAGAGGTTCGGGCACTCTTGCATACCGACGCTGGCGGGCGGCACTGGCGAACCGGGCGGCAGCGTGTTAATCCCGCCATCGAAATTGTTCCAGCCGCTGCCTGCACACCTGGCGGTTTGACATGAAAAGGGTGCTGTCAACCATCAAGCATCAGAAAGAGATCAAGCTCATCAAGGAGAGCGGGCTTTTCGACGAACACTATTACGTCACGCATTACCCTGAGGTGAAACAGTCCGGTCTGACTCCGATCGAGCACTACGTCAAAATCGGCAGCGCCGCTGGAATGAAGCCGAACGCTTATTTCGATGACGCCTTTTATCGGGACAGCAATCCGGACCTGAAAGGCTCGAGCGCAAACCCGCTGGTGCACTTCATCAAGTACGGGGCGCGCGAGGGAAGAGACCCATCGCGTTCGTTCAAGACCCGGTTCTATCTGGAGCGACATCCCGATGTGGCCCGAACGGGTGTCAATCCGCTCTGGCATTTTCTCAACTATGGCCTCTCCGAGCAGCGTGAGATAGACAACGCGAGGGACACGGCTCTCGGCCCGGAAAACCAGGCGCTTTACAGAGAGCTTCAGGACATAGAGCCCTTGCTGCCGCCCTTTGAGAACTTGCGGTACGTGCCGTTGCTACGCGCACCCACGGAATCTCTCGCCGGGCGCGCATACTTCAAATTGCGCGAGGCGTTGAGCAAGCCGTTTAGTCATTTGCTCGTGTTGCGCTGGCTCATTCACGGCGGCGCTTCGACGCTGGCCATGTACCACGCCAGGCTCATAGCTGAGCGCCTGAGTCCGGACTCGGTCGTCGTGCTGCTCGTGGATGATCCGGGTAACTCGGCCGCTCACTTGCTGCCCCATGGCGTGAGAATGGTGGCGCTGGACGACCTTCAACCGGGACTGACCGGAGAAGACAGAGTCCAGGTGCTTGCCCGCCTGATCATCGAAGCTCAGCCGCAGGTCGTGCACAATATAGAGTCCGATATCGGCTGGCGAGCAATCGAGCGCTATCACCGCCAGTTTTCCGGGACCACCGCGCTTATCGGCAGCATCTTCATGTTCTGCTACAACGAGGCCGGCATAAAGGTGGGCAATGCCGTGCAATATCTCAACAGTTGCCTCGATCATCTGGACATTCTTTTTACCGATAACCATGATTTCAAGCGTGAGGCCTGCAAATCTTACGCGCTGGAAAAGCACAACCAGGACAAGATGGTGGTCGTGTACACCCCGATTCTCTCCAGGTTCTACCCGCCTGACCCTGACGGCGCAAGCAGCAAGCGCATTCTCTGGTCTTCCCGCCTGCACCCTGATAAGCGCCCTGACCTGCTGCTGGCGATTGCCCGTTGCATGCCTGACTTCACGTTCGAGGTCTACGGTGGAGCGGCCATGAGCGGCCCGGAGCTGGAGGCGATAGAAAAACAAGCGAACATAAGACTGCACGGACCGTATCGGAGCAGCGAGGACTTGCCGCGCGCCGGCATTGCCGCGTATCTTCATACGGCGAGGCATGAAGGAGGGGCGATTACTCTCAAGGAGGCTCTGGCGGCCGGGCTTCCGGTGATTGGCCCGCCGATAGGGTTAATCTCGGAGATAGTCAACCCCGATACGGGATGGCTTGTCACCAGAGTTGACGACCCCGCCGCATATGCAGCGGCGATTCGCGACTGCCTGTCCGACCCGGACGAGCGCGTTCGCCGGGTGTGCAACGGGCAGGAGCTGCTCAAGAAAGAGCATTCATGGGAAAGCTTCGAGCGCGCTGTGGGCAATCTGCCTGCCTATCGTCTGCCGCCGCGCCGGAGCTGAGGGCTTGGACCCGCACCCTCGCCCCGACTCGTAATTTTGAGCGCCGATTAAGGGATGGGCGAGGCTCCTACTGTAAACTATCAGCCTGCGCGCAGGGTCGCGATTTTGGGGTGGACGGAATGGCTGAGACGACGTTGCCCGGAACACAGGCGCTTTTGCCGGCTGCGGGGCAGCCGGTCAAGCTCAATCTGGGCTGCGGCAGGGAGCTGCTCGACGGCTACGTCAACGTCGATCTGTTCTCCGATGAGCCGACCGTGCTGAAGATGGACATTCGCCGGCTGGATCTGCCGGACAATTACGCGGATGAGGCGTTCAGCAGCCACAGCCTCGAGCACCTGCCCGGGCCGGAAACGTTGCCGGTATTGCAGGAATGGTGTCGTGTCCTCAAGCCGGGCGGCAGGATAAAGCTCAACCTGCCGGATTTCGAATGGTGCATCCACAAGTGGCTGTCCTTGCCGGAAAGCGAGCGCTGGGGCTACCCGTTGTCGATGATCTTCGGCACCCAGTGCGACCCGGGACAGATACACTACACGGCTTTCACCCACGCACGGGTCAAGTCCCTTCTGGACCAGGCGGGGTTTGTGGACATCACTACCCGGCCGATAGAAGCTTTCGATATGCAATGCATCTGGGCTGAAGCCGTCAAACCTGCCGGCGCCGGGCAGTCCGGCAGCCGGCTGTCCGAGCTGGAGACGGTTTCCCGAACGGCGCATTATTACAATAATCCGCTGCCCGGTGTCGACTACAATGTGCTGGAGACCAACGAGCTGAAGCGGCAGGTAGAGGTGCTTACCCAGCATAAGGACGAGCTCGTCAAAGCGTTCAAGATGCTCGAGGCCGAGCGCGATCTCTACAAGGCCCGATGGAACAAATTGGTCAACTTCCCGCTGCTCAAGCCGCTGTTCGCAATTCGTCATCTGTTGAAGTCGTAGAGCGCCGAAAGAACCGCCAGGACCACTTGCAGCCTGCGCTAACCAGGTTCTTGATCGCCTCTAGCTGGTACCGCCCGGCAGAAATTAATGTAACAGGGGCGGATTGCATCCGACCGGGCGCGTGCAACGCGCCCCTACGAGCGAACGGGTTCGAAGGTCAGCAAGCCCTAGCGCAGGCTCCAGATTTTCTCCTGCGCAAACAGGAGGCAGGTGTTGTTAATGCCGAAAGACTGCGCGATCAACCTGGGCCACCTTCAAACGGTGCAGCAGTCAAAGATTGGTGGGCTTATCACCACAATCAGTTACAAGATGCGCCAGGTCGGGCGGCGCTGTTGTTCGCGCTGGGCTTCGATGATTGAGCAACTCAAAGGCGGGGGGAATCGCTCAAAGCCTCAACTGGAGCATAAATTCGGTTTCAAGCAGGTGACCGGCCGCCATGGCTAGAATAAGCTCCGGTCGTCGTGGGACAGCCCGAGATGCGAATTTGTCTTATCTCCCGAGAATATCCGCCGGACACCGGCTGGGGTGGAATCGCCACTTTTGCCAATCACCTGGCGCTGGGGCTGACCGCGCTCGGTCATGAGGTCGAGGTTGTCTCCCTGGCGCGCGACGGCGCCAGGACGGTCGTGCAGGACGGCATCCGGGTGCACCGGGTGGAGCCTCACCAGATTGACGGCGATCTGGGGGCTACCGCTTTGTGCATGCCTTACAGCCGGTACGTGATACGGACCTGCTCGGCGCTCTGGAAGAAGTTCCACGAGATTCATCGTGCCAATCCGTTCGACGTGGTCGATTCTCCGGAGCTGCTGGCGGAGGGGCTGATCCCGGCTGTCACCAAGGCGGCGCCGCTCGTGATACGGCTTTATACTCCCCATTCCAAGTTCATCGCCGAGCAACTGCACAACGTCACAGCCTCGTACGATCACCAGTTTGTGGCGATGCTGGAGCGCGTGGCGATGCTCTCGGCGGATGCCATCACCTCACCGAGCGACGATCTCGCTGACTTCGTCTCCGCGGATCTCAACTATCCGCGCGAGGCAATCCGCATAGTGCGAAACCCGATCGATCCGCAGCAGTTCAGCCCTGTCGGACCAAGGGCCATCGCTTCCGACGGCCGGCCGATCGTGCTTTTCGTCGGCAGGCTGGAGGAGCGGAAAGGGATCGGTTATCTCGTCGAGGCCATTCCCGCGGTCGCCGAGATAATTCCGGAGGTTCGTTTCGTGATCGTCGGCGACGACACGAACAACGCCGCCGGTCAGCGCTCCGTGCTCGCCGAGCTGAAGGAGTCGATCCGCCGGCGCAAGTGCGAGCGTTTCGTCGAGTTCCTGCCGCGAGTGCCGCTTATGGAGTTGCCCAACTACTATCGGTCGGCGGACATCTGTGTCGTTCCATCGGTCTACGACAACTCGCCCTACACGTGCCTGGAAGCGATGTCCTGCGGCAAGCCGGTCATCGGCACCTCGTCGGGCGGCACGAGAGAGTACATGATTCACGGGCAGTCGGGCATTATCATTCCTCCCCGCGACCCTGACTCCATTGCCAACGCCCTGATCGGGCTTTTGAAAAGCGAGCAGGAGCGAACGCGCCTCGGCGAAAACGCCCGTGCTCGCGTGCTTGAAAAGTTCGATCGCAAGGAGATTGCCAGGCAGATGCTCGAGATCTACCAGGATGCCCGGGTGTCATACGAGCGGCGCAAGGAGATGAGCCTCTACCGCAAGCCGCCGGCCGAAGCGCTGCCGGACGCCGACGCGCTCTTGTACTCGCACGACGCGATGATCTATAACCTGCTTTACGCGCAATCGTTCAGGTTCCGGCTCAAGCACTGGTGGACGTTGATCACGAAGCGCCCGCGCCTGCTGCTCGCCAAGGTTTTCGTGAAGGCGGCAAGATCCGCTTGCGCCCTGAGCGGGATGAGACCCGACCAGGCTCCGACGATCGTCCGCCAGATGGAGGAAGAGATTCGGATAAAGCAAAAGCGCGCGCAAACGGAAAAACCCGCCCTCAAATAAGGGTTTCTTGTCTGGCGTCGATTGCTTCTTCAAGCTTGCGGAGAGCGGCGGCTGGCAGCCTGTGACCGGTCAGGCCGGCCAGCAGTCTTCCCAAACGGACGATTATTTTGGCGAAGGTCAGCCGCGGTCTGTCTCGCAGCATGCAGAACCAGTGACTCAAGCGGAAGCGCCACGAGTGCGCATAAAGCAAGTCGTAGAGCATCTTGTCGTAAGCGGAGATGAGATCTTCTGCCGCCTGCAAAAGATTACTTTCGCTGTGCCGGTAGAGAGCGAATTCTTTCGAGACCGTGAAGTTCGCCTGCGCCAGTTTGTACAACCCGATCGATTGCCTGGCGATCTCCTTTCGATCGAAGTTTGCCAGCACATGCCGGCGGGCGGTTTCGCCGAACTGCCGGCGTTTCTCGTTGTTTGTCAGGAGATCAAGGAGCGCCGCGGACAGAGCAGATGAGTCGGCGGGCGGAACGATGAGACCGGACTCGCCGTGCACCACGTACTCCTTCATGCCGCCGGCGGACGTCCCGACGACCGGCTTGCCGGAGGACAGCGCCTCGATGCAAGCGAAGGGGGCATTGTCGTAGAGGGAGGGCAGGACGAAGATGTCAGCTGAGCGAAAGTAGGCGGGCATCTCGGAATTCGGCACGCCGGGGATGAAGATGACGTTGCCACTGCAGCCGGACGTCTTGAGCGACTGCTGAAGCTCAGCCAGCACCGATTTCTTGCCGGGCGCAGTATTGGTGTCCCGCCCGACGATGACAAATCGGACGTTTGGAACCTCTTTCACGATCCGAGGAATCGCGTCGATCAGGTAATAGATGCCCTTTCGGGCTTCCAGGCGTCCGGCGAACAGCACCGTGAGCCTGCCGTCGTCGGTCAGGGCTTTCGGTCCGTCCGGGCGGAATTTCTCCGTGTTGACCGGATCTCTCACGATCGGCACACGGTCGCGCGGGTAGCCCATGTCGCGGCAGACATAATCAGCGAGATCCTCGCTGGGGGAGGAAACCAGGTCGGCCGAGACCATCGTCAGGCGCTCCAGCAGGGCGATGAACTGGTGATCGAACGTTGCCGTGATGTTGTGAAAATTTTCGTCGATGAACTTGAAATGCGGAGTATAGAGCCTGACCACCAGCGGGGCCACCTTGCTCGTCGCGACGAAAAGCCCCTCGGCAAACATCTCAGGCGCTTCCACTACATCGAACGGCTTGTCTTTGTGCAGCGCGATAAACCTGTCCCAGAGGGCGCTTATCTGCTTGAGGATATTGTGGCTGTAAGGCATCACGGTCAGCAATCGCTGCTTGTCCTCGAGCCGCCCGGTCCACGGGACGCGATGCACTGACACGCCCTCGTATTCCACGGTCTTCTCCCGGTTGTCCGCGGCAAGCGCGATGACCTCGACCTCGTGACCGATCTCTTTGAGCCCGAGAGCGAGGTCGTGCACAAATGTTGCGATGCCGCCCCAGCCGGTGTCTGGAGGGAATTCACGGGAGATGAGACAGATGCGCATGGGTGCTATTTTATAGAGATCTCAAGCTGTCAAATTGAAATGCTTCTTAGATATTGTGACAATCTTCACTGGTCGCTTGTCCGTAAAAGCGGTTTTATGTACAGGCTTGGACCGGTGCAGGAGCCGGTGGAGCCATGCTAAAGTTGGGGGTCACTTCGAGAGTCGTCACCCATGAAGATCGCCGCTCCCGCGCCTCTACGCAAATTCAAACGCTTCGTCGATGTACAAACTGCTTGCCGCCGGCTGCTCAGCAATACTGACCTTCTCACACCCAAGCAGAGAGATCTGGTCAACGGCGTCGCCAAAATTGTGAGCCTCGATGACGAGATGTACGGGCGGAGACCCGAGCATTACTTTCAGGTCGGGCTGTCGGCCATTGAAAATATCAACGATGTGCTTGCCGCTGCCGGCGTCGGTCGCTCCATCAAGAGGATTCTCGATTTCCCGTGCGGTCACGGCAGAGTGTTGCGTTACTTGCGCCAGCAGTTTCCGGCGGCGGAGATTTATGCGGGAGTAATTGACACTGGGGCGGTCGCCTTTTGTGAAGAGGCTTTTGGTGCTATAGGGATCAAATCGGACACTGATTTCAGAAAGGTGGCGCTTGACCGCAAATTTGATCTGATCTGGTGCGGCTCGCTTATAACCCATCTGCAGGAGGAGCCCACGCTGCAGCTATTCGAGTTTCTTTCCAGTCACGTCGACCGTCGTGGTGTGCTTGTGATTACCACGCACGGGAGCTTTGCGACACAGCTGATGGTCCAGAAATCCCACAAGTATGGTCTGACTGAGGAAGCAGCTAGAAGCATTGCTGCTGCTTATGCTGCGACCGGTTACGGCTATGCGCATTATCCGGGCCGGACGGACTATGGAATCGCCGCGGTCTCCCCTGATTGGATACGGGCTTATTTCCGCCGGAAAGAAGGCTGGAAAGAGATCTATTGCAAGGAGCACGGTTGGGACGACCATCAGGATGTGATCGCATTTGCGAGGCAGGACTGATCCCGACTTGCCAGCTCGAGGAGGCCCTTAAATGCTTCTGGTAACCGGCGGGGCAGGCTACATCGGTAGCCACTTCGTTCGTACCTATCTGAACCGCAACCCGAGAGCGGATGTGGTGGTGGTGGACAACCTTGTCGAGGGGCACAAGGAAGCGCTGGCTTTTTCGGATCGAATTACTCTGTTCTCCCAGAACATGGGAGACAGGGACTCGATGCGGGATATCCTCTCGCGATTCCCGGTCGAGGCTGTGGTGCACTTCGCGGCATTTTGCTACGTCGGCGAGTCGCAGCAGAAGCCGACCAAATACCTTCAGAACAATGTCATCAACACCCTCAATCTTCTAAGTGTTCTCGACGAGCTCGGCATCAAGAGATTCGTCTTCTCGTCGACCTGTGCCACTTACGGGAATCCTAGATCGGTCCCGATAGACGAGTCCCATGTGCAAGACCCGATCAACGTTTACGGAATGACCAAGCTGATGGTCGAGCAGGCGCTGAGATCATATGCGGTGACGTCGGACTGGTCGTACGTGGCGCTGCGTTATTTCAATGCAGCCGGCGCTGATGACAGCGGGGAGATTGGCGAGAGTCACGATCCGGAGACACACATCATACCGCTGACTCTGCAGGCGGCTGCTGGGAAGCGGGATGCGGTGCAGATTTTCGGTGACGACTATGACACGCCGGACGGCACTTGCATTCGTGACTACATACATGTGAACGATCTCGCTGTGGCGCACTGCCAGGCTCTTGATCTGGTTCGGAGTAAGCAGGTAAATGATGCCATCAATCTGGGCACTACTCATGGGGCTTCCGTTAAGGAGATCATCACTACCTGCGCTGAAGTCACCGGCAAGGAGATTCCCACGCGGATCTGTCCCCGCCGCAGTGGTGATCCTCCGGTGCTGGTCGCCGACAACCGGAAAGCCCGGCTGGTCCTGGGATGGAATCCGGAGTACGACCTGAAGAGGACTATCGAGACCGCCTGGATGTGGGAGCAGAATCGCCGTTTCTGAGCTGCGGAGAGGAGTATACGATGTCTCTAGAGGTGGACGTCGCTCACCGTGCTGGCCACGGCCCGCGGATTCATCGCCGCTCTGTCATGATATAGCGCCAACTTGCTGCCATCGGATAAATCCAGGGTTGATACCAGCTCGCAATTCCTCTTCACGAAAGCAAGGGCTTTTTCGTATTCGGCGGCCGACGTGGAATCGGCAAATTTTCTGCCTTGATTTCCATCCTTCAGCAGCACCCAGTTGCAATACGATATGGCTTCAGGCGAAAACCGCACGTAGTCGCCTTCGGGATTGAATGCTCTTATGGTGCTGGCCTGCACGAGCGGCTTGCCGGCAGGCTGCTTGAGAGCGTTAAAGCCCGTCACGCATATTCCCGTGGTGTCGGGCATGATACAAAGCCTGGAAACTGGAGCGTTCTTATCGTGCTGTCGGACCGTCTGCACTACCCATGATCGCCAGTTGTCATGGACGACGCTGCAAACTTTGCGTTCGACAACCTCTTCTATGACGACGTCCGGTTTCGCGGCAATAATCCTGGAGATGTCGAGATCGGGCTCCGTCTCGTGCCAATCTTCGACCGTGGTTAAGCGCTGCCTCAAAAAGCGGTAGAGGAAATCGCCGAACGAGTCATGTATCAGCACAACCTTGCAGCCAGCACCAGAAGTCCGATGTTTGACTGCGATTGCAGGCACCACCTCGCTGATGCATCCTTCCACGCCAAGTAATTTGGTGCAGTCGCCGGTTTGGAAATTTGCCTTTGCGATTTGTAGCTCTGCTGGCGACAACGGCCCTATCTGCCGGAACGTCGTCCCCAGTGCCCTGGCCATGTCGTTGTAGCCCGCCAGAGCGCCGAGGTCGTTCCAGTGCGTGTCCGTCTTGTAATAGAGCGGGGCGGCTCCCTTGTTGGCCAGCAAAGTCTCCCGGAGGCTCAAAAATGGAACGTCCTTGCGTTGGCGGAGGAAGGCGGAAAGCTGGACTATCTTTGATTCCCGGGCGGCCGGCCTCAACGAAGGCGGCAGGAATTCCGGATAAATGCTGTGCTTGTCCGGGACCAAGACGAAGAGGTATTTGATGCCGTGCTGAGCGAGCAGGCGCGCTCTCTCTCTCAGATTGCTGCACCAGAGCTTAAGCTCTTGTTGTGAAAAGCTGCTTTCACGGCGAATGATCGGCTGCATCTCATCATTGGCAAGATACAGCCATCCATCGCGCCCAACGGCGACATCCGGCGACGTTGCCGTGCCGCAGACAACAAGCTTTGCCAGGGTGCGCAGCCGGACAAGGAACGTCTTGCACAGCATGTGGTCGTTGTAAAAGGCTTCAAATTCATGCGGGTACTCGGCAATTGTCTTCCAGCGAAGCTTGGGCAAGCGGGCCAGGGTCCGGTTTTCAGCTGTCGAGATCTGTTGCTGGGGAGCCAGCCAAAACCCGACCGCAAACACGGAAATTGCGCCGCAAAACAAGATGATTAGCAGGAGGTCTGATTTGTGGCGCATTTAGAAGCGGAAGTAGATAAACGGGTTGTAAGTGCCGGCTGCAATTTCGCAAATCGAAAAGGCAAACAAAGCCAGGTAGCACGCGGTCCCAAAAGCCAGGATGGGGACGCGGCGTTTTGGCCGCCCGGCGGCTGCGGTCACATAAGAGGAGATGGGCAAACATGCGATGAGCGCCAGCGCGAAGATAAAAACGATCTCGTTGTTCAGGTAGAGGCTGACCGGATGCAAGGCCGGCTGACCGGCGAATCCGAGCATCGCCCGATAAAAGGCGCCGGCCTGCTCCAGGCTGGCTGAACGGAACAGGACCCAGCCGAGGATGACCGCCATCGCTACATAAGCATGCTGGATTGGCTTCCACCAGGATTCTATGACGCGGCCCAGAAACAATCGCTCAGCGCCGAGGAATGAGCCGTGATAGAGACCCCAGGCGATAAACTGCCAGCTCGCTCCATGCCAGAGCCCGCACAGAAAGAAGACCGTCAGCAAATTGGTGCACACCCGCCACGGCGGCACGCGATTCCCACCCAACGGGATATACAGGTAATCCCGGAACCAATTAGATAGCGAGATGTGCCAGCGCTGCCAGAAATCGCGCATGGAGCAGGCTGCGTAGGGATAGTTGAAATTCTCCGGCAGCTTGAACCCAAACATCAACCCCAGTCCTACAGCCATGTCCGAATAACCCGAGAAATCAAAATAGATCTGAAAGGTGTAGGCGAGAGCCCCCAGCCATGCGACACCGGCATTAAGCTCTGTACTTGGCAATGCAAAGATCTTATCTGCCGGCACGGCGAGCAGGTTCGCGATGAGCATCTTCTTGCTCAAGCCGATCACAAATCGGCGAATGCCCTCCGCAAACTTCTCAACGGAGTGAGAGCGCGCCGTCAACTGGTCGCAGATGTCGTGGTAACGAACGATCGGACCCGCAATCAGTTGGGGAAAGAGGGATATATAGAGAGCCATATTGAATGGGTTGCGCTGGGCATGCGCGACTTTTCTATACACATCGACAACGTAGCTCAGTGAGTGAAAGACAAAAAAGGAGATTCCCAGCGGCAGATGGATGCTGCCTATCTCCAGGGTCGGCATCTGCAAGCCGTGGAGAAGGACGTTCGCGTTGCCGGCGAAGAAACCGGCGTATTTGAACCATCCAAGCATCCCCAGGTCGAAAACGACGGTCGACGCCAGCAGCAACTGTTGCCGGCGACGGTTCCCGGTGTCCTCGATGAGGATGGCTGTTGCGTAGTTGAATGCTATGACTGCCAGCATTACCCAGCAATAGCCGACTTCTCCCCAGGTGTAAAAGAAAAGGCTCGCCAGCGTTAGAAGAAGGTTGCGAAGGGGGGTGCTTCGCAGCAGGTAATAGCCGGCGAGCACCGCCGGGAGGAAGAGAAAGAGGAAAATGCAGGAGGTGAAGAGCATGCCGTCGTGCAGGAACAGAAAGGACGCCTCATGATAACCCAAGCTTGAATTTCATGGGAGCAGGATCGCTCATTCTGATAGCAGGTCAAGGAATACAGGGTTCTCATGTGGTAGCATGCACGGGGTTCTCAAGGTATGCTCAATGGGCACGATACTAACCCGAGAAGAGTCTGCGAGAGGCTCAGACCCCGGTCGTTTAAAGGCGCCGTATGAGGCTGGTGCATGGCTGCCCGCGCCTTTAATTGCCGGCGCGATCGCTTTCGGGCTGGCCATGCTCGCTCAGCTTCTGGGGCAGGAGCCACGCGCCATATTCTTTGGTGACTCGCGACATTATCTGGAGTCGTGTCGCCAGCTTGTCGTCCTGATCCGGACGGCGTGTTCCGGTCTGGCTGCGGGCGGCGGACCACCGCTGAGTGTCGGGGGCTCCTTCGCCGACTACCTGATGGCTGACGGGCCGATCTTGCCCCTGATGCCCGCGGCTTACTTCGCTTTGATCGGCAAGCTGCCGACACCGCTGGACTGGCCCGTGTTCGCTGTTTTGCAGTCTTTCCTGCACGGCCTCGGAGCCATGCTGCTGTGCGTTCTGATGCAAAAGGTTACGCAAAGCCGCAAGTGGGCTCTCGTTGCGGGTCTGGCATGGGCCGCCTATCCTGCGGCAATTGTGGGCTCCAGCCGTTTCCTCACGGAGACGCCCACCGTTCTCTTCTTGCTGGCAATGGTCTGGTTCGCCAGCCGTCTCGGGGATAACTGTGATCCGGCCCGACCCTGGGGGCGAGGGCGTCTTGCCCGCATTGCGGCCGGCAAAGGCATAGTGCTGGGAGCCTGGGACGGCATTATCCTGCTTTTCAAACCCGCGTTAATGCCCGCCTTTGTAGCCGTCAACGCCCTGGCGCTTGGCTATCCACCCGGCTGGAGGGCGCGCGCTTTAGTTGTCGCTACGGTGCTCTGCGGCGGGATCGCTGTGATCCTGCCCTGGGCGTTCTTCAGCAAAGCCATGACAGGCTCCATGTACCTGACCCCGCAACGCGCCCCGGTTTATAACGTCGCCACGGGGTGTGACATCGAATCCGACGGCTGGGGCACATCCCCGGATCCGCCGCTTACCGCGCTGCTGGCTGACTCGCCGGGAGTAATACCGCCGGTCGTGGCCTCGTGGCAAACTCACCCGGCAGAGTTGCTCAATCTCACACTGCGCAAAGTCTATCGTTTGTGGGGTGAACCCTGGAATGACTTCAGCGCCAGTGTTCTTGGTGTTCCGGCGAAGGTTCAGGCATGGTGGCACATTCTCTTGTGGGTTCTCGCGGTGCCGGGGATTCTTGCCACGCTCGCCGCGGCGCCACTCCGGCTGATGCCGGAGGAGCGGGGTCGCGCCGCCGACTTTATCTGCTGGGCAAGCGTGCTGGTCATACTCGGGCATTTTGCCTATGTGTCGGTTGAAGCGAACAGCCGCTATGGCTTTACGGCCATGCCGTTTGTGGTGCTTCTTGCCGTATACGGACTGTTCGTTGCCGCTCGATTGCCTGCGCAACGGCGAGCATCGCTCTCGCTGATTGTTGCAGGTGCGGCTCTGGCTGCGGCCTCCGGCTCCGCCGTGGCTTCGGGGCTGGCAGCGCTCACAGGCGACCTGCGCTCGGGATTGCTTGCTCAAGAAGCGACCGAGTGCCTGTTGCTGGTCGGCATCGGGCTCATGGCTGTTCGTTATCTCGACAAACTCGTCCCCAGCAGCCGCCGGAAGATGATGGGCGGGCTCGCCGTCATGGCCATCGCGATCGGTATTTTTGCCGTGTCGCTTGCCTATTGCCTCGACGGCCGGCAGGCCAGGGAATGGTCATGTACTCTGAGCGCCGGTGAGTCAGCATGCCGAGAGATAGATCTGCGGGGGAGGGCCCTGGGCGCAGGGCAACACGCATCTTTGGCCGCTGTGCTCATCGACGGCGATGCTGCCTGCCGGGATGCCGTGATAAACGTGAATGGACACCGGTTGCCGGAGCATCCGGAACTGCTGCTGCGCCTGAGACCTGCTCACTATTCGCTTTTCAACCTCATGCGAATGTTTGCTACGAGGTTCGGCAAACAAGTCGATGAGATTCGCCAGTGGCGCGTAGGTCTGGTGCCCGTGTCCTGGCTTAACATGAGTGGATCGAACATTTTCAGGGTGTCGCCGGCAAGCGGCTCGTCTCTCACCGTGTATGGTGACTACGTGGATAGTTGGGCGCCTCGCCGCCGGATGCCAGCCTTTGATTACTTCAGCGGGGGGCTGTTCAATAGCTCGCCGGGCGCTTTCGACGGCCGTATATTGAACCCGGTGGGTCTCTCGAACGGATCCTCGGTTAGCTGGCTGGAGAGCAACGGTGCGCGTGGCTCGAATGACCTCTCACCTGTCCGAGGCAGGCAGACAGGCCAGTACAGAATCTTCCTCATGCTGGCTGCAGGCGCCGATCATCAGGTATTTCCGGGGGGCGGGGGCGTCCCGCCCGCTTCTGGACCAGGCAAGATGCCCGCGTCACCGGGGGCCGGGCGACAGAAGCTCCGCAAAAATTTGACGGCGCGGGACTTTGATCCAGTACTCTCCAAAACCGGAGTTCCCGGGGGCGAGCTGAGGATCAGCCGGGCTATTCTGAGAGCCTCGTCCCGGTCGTTCTGCGAGGTAAAGGTACCGCCCGCCGCACTGTCTTCTAGCTATGTTCGCGTGACGGTGAGCGGCTTTCTACGGGCAACAAGCTCTCCTGCTACGGTCTCGGTGCTGCCGCTTGTCGGCGGCGGCGGCAGTTTTGACGACGCCACCGTCTTGCCCTCGACGCCACCGTTTCTTAAAGCCGGCGCGGAGTGGGAACGTTTTGAGATCTCCGACGTTGTTCCCTCCGGGTACCTGCCTGCCGGAATCAGATCCGTCTACGTGGCTCTGTTCCCCGGTCCCTGGGAGGAGGTGCGGGAGTACGGGTGCGATCGCCGCTGCGGCGACGCAGTCTTCAAGGGACTGAAACTCGAGCTGGAGCCGCTGTCGCGCCCCGTGCTGGACGGTGGTCCGCTGCTCATTTATTAGCGGCCGAGCTTACAAAAATTCAAACAATGCGGCTGTGAGCGCTGGTATGATTGTCAAGTTGTTTTGCTATCGAGTCACCCGTTGAGGGGCCACCAATTGTCCGCACCGCTTGTCTCAGTCTGCCTGCCCGTGTTCAACGGCGAGAAATTCCTGCCGCTGGCAATTCAGAGCGTTCTCAATCAGACCTTTCCTGATTTTGAGTTAATCGTGGTTGACGATGGATCCAGCGACCGCACGCGCGAGATAGTCGCGGAGTTCGCCGGGAGGGACCAGCGCATCCGGCTGCATGTCAATGAGAGCAATCTGGGACTGTTTGCCAACTACAACCGGTGCATGGAGCACAGCACTGGAAAGTACATAAAGCCGTTTGCTCAGGACGACTTGTGGAGCAATTCGATAATCGCCCGAATGGTGAAGGAGCTGGATGCGAGACCGGGGGTCAGCCTGGTGGCTTGCGCCCGGAACTACGTAGATGGTGAAGGGCGAATCTTCGACACCAAAAGACACCATGACCAGGATTGCGAAATCGACGGCAAAAAAGCCGCATTCGAAATGATTTCCCGAATTGATAACGTCATCGGTGAGCCATGTGCCGTCATGTTTCGGCGCGAGCAAGCCGGCAAGGGATTCGAGGACAGGCTGCCGCAAATGGGTGATCTTGATTGCTGGGCGCGCCTTTTGCAGTTGGGGAACCTGTTTTACATCACCGATGCGCTATGCACGTTTCGGGTGCACCAGGGTGGGCAGACGACCAGGCTTATAGCCGGGCTCGACTATCTGGCGGAGATTGTGACTGTCAAAGAGCTGCATCGGGAGTTGCTCGAGTCCGGGGGATTGTCTCAAGAGCAGATCGCCTCGGATACCCTGGCCAAAGCTGTGGAAGTCACCGAATACGCCACCAGTGTCCTGGGCATAAACTACCTCGAATCCGACTTTGCCGGGGTAAAGCGCAGGCCCAGGGAGATTGGACTTTTGCTGGTCGATGCTCTCAAGCGCCTGGCAATCGTCGAGCGCGAGCAGTCAAACGCGCGCTCGGAGGCCTCATTTCTGGAAAGTGAAAACTCCAGGCTTCGCCGGGAGCTAAATGACTTGCTTAACAGCCCCTCATGGAAAGTGACGGCCGGCCTGCGTCACGTCAAGAAATTGACGTCATCCCTGTTCGAGTCGCGGTGACCTCTTCATAGAGACCCGTCAGGCTGTCCACGTATTCCTCTATCGATGCCACCGGAGCAGCATTGCGTGAAAGGCGGGTCAGCAGTTCCGGATCATCAATGACTTTCCTCAGGTGCTCGGCAAGCTGTCCGTAGTCTTCTTTCTCGAAAAGAAGCCCATTGACGTCATGTTTGATCAGTCCGGAGATCCCGTCGACTTTGCTGCAGAGGAGGGGACAATGCGCTGCCTGCGCGGAAAGCAGCACCAGGGGCAGGTTCTCCGGCCATGTGGATGGCATCACCAGCACATCAAGCTCGTCGATGACCTGCCAGATCTTGTCATTGGGAAACAGACCGCAGAACTCGATGCGAGAATCGCCGTCAGCCATTCTCAGAAGATCCTGATAATAGCCTTCGGAGACCGGCTCGCCGTAGATCTTCAACTGCAAAGGCACCTCCTGTGGAATTTGCCGCGCGGCTTTCACCAGGGTATGCACTCCCTTTGCCGCAATCACGCTGCCAATGAAGCCCGCCCGCAGCGGTGTTGTCTGCTTGCGCTCCCGGGCGATCACCCCCTTTTTGTCTATGCCGTGCGGCAAGAGCAGCACTTCGCGGCCATCGCCCTTCAACCTGTTAATCGTGTCCCTGACGGGCTCTGTGGCTGCCGTGATTCTGTTCAGCTTACGGAGCTGGCGCCGCACGTAGTCGCCTCGCTGTGTGACCGCCTCTATCAGGCATCGCAGCTCCGTGCCGTCACCGGGCATTTGCGCGCTGGTGCCAGTTGAGCCTGGTGAGCGTACCTCGGCAATGAGCCGCTCCCATTCGGCGTCCGACAGCTCCGAGGTCTTCTGCTTGTCTTTCTGCGAGAAGGCAAGGTCAATATAGTGCTTAATGCAGTTCAAGCCAATATCGTCTGGTCCCTGGCACGGCGAGCCATCCTCGAGCATCAGCTTGGACTGGTGGCAGGCGGCAAAAAAATCCGTGGCGGTGTAGATGGCCGGTATGCTCAATCGATCACAAACGTCGATGAGGGACATGCCCAGCCGCATAAAATGAAAGAAATGCACCAGATGAATCTGGCGATCTTTGAGCTGCCTTTCAAACGCCGCTTCGATTTGCTGGTTGCAGTACTCGCGTTTGATGATATGCCCGTGCGGCGAGTTCGGTTCCGGCGAGAAGAGAAAGCGGCAGACCGGGAATTCGTCGAAGTGGTATTCATCCATCAACTTGTCCGGCGGCAAATGAATCCGGTAATCCAGCGGATAGGCGGTAAAGATAGTCACCTCGTGCCCCAGCTCGCGCAGGCGTCGCGCGGTGCGATGCGTGAGCACCTCAGTGCCCGTATGGTGCTCGGGAAAGAATTGCTGCACGGCGAGCGCCAGTTTCATCTCCTGCCACCCGATTTTGCCAGCCTTCCGTCAGTCAACAGCCGCCCCTGCTCCGGGCTCAGTACCTCTCGATACAGCGCCAACCAACGTGCTGCGCGCGCGCGAACGGCCGCCCTGGCGGCGCTGTGCAGGGCGCTTCCTGCGTCGACTTTCTCCGGCGAGCGCAGTATGGTTTGCAGCGCGCGCGACAGGCTTCGCGGATCGTCCGTGTCGACAGCAAAGCCACGGGACTCGGTAGATAAATGCAGCAATTGCGAATCCTTATGCACAACAAGCGGCTTGCCGCTTAGCGCGGCGTCCAGTGCCAGATTACTCAATTTATTCTGCGCGGAAGGCAGGACGATGACATCGGCCAGGGCGAAAAGACCTATTACCTGCTCCCCAGCTATCTGGGGCAGGAACCACACAGTAGAGCGGCAGCCGAGCTGGTCCAGAAGCTGCTCGAGTTTTCCCGCCGAATCGGCGTCGTTGTGCCCGTCCCGTGACGCGACAATCACGCGGCAGGCGGGCTCTTTGCTCGCGAGATCGTGAGCTGCTTCTAGGTATCGCTCCCAGTGGGGCGTTTCGAAGAGCCAGTCGCCGATTACTATCGACTTCTGCTCGTTGACGGGCAGGATTGGCTTGATTTTCCACCCGGCGGCAGCAACGGCCGTCAGGCATTCGTCAATGGGTTTCAGAGTCAAAGAAGGGCTTCGTGTGGGCGCAGGGGTGGACTGCAAACGCGCTATGCCGTCGGCGTTGAGGAAAGCGAAAACTGTTCCAGCCTTGAGCACCGCCCTGTCGAGGTACGACATGCCCGGGCAGGAAGCGGGAAACGCGCCCGCCCGCACCACTGCCCGCGGCAGGGTGCGCTTCCAGCCCCGAGCCATCCACATCCACGCGGGAGCATCGACAATGTCGAAAGCCGAATCCCGACAAAGGCTCTCGAACGCGGACCATAACGGCCGGGCTTTCGAATTGAGATAGCGCAAACCCGGCAGCCAGGGTGCCGCCCAGCCGGCGTGCCCGGCGTCATCGGCGGGCTCCACCGTCACAAAATTGACACCGCCGATTCGGTGCCGGGTGCCGTGCCCGAAGCAAACGACGGTGAGGTCCACCCCCGCATCACGCAAATCAGGGGCAAGGCGGTTAAACGGAAAATAACTTATCCCGTTATCTTGCGCCCAACCGTATTCGCTGCTTAAAAGACAGACACGCAACCTATCCGCTCCACCGTGACTGGAGTACAGTCTAACCGCTGTGGCTGCCCAAAAGCTCAAATGCGCCTGCAAGGTTAACCCATAATCATGTTGGCGGGAAGCGGCACGGCGTGAAGAAGACGTTGTAAAATCACGTGACCGAATGCGCGGGGCGGATGGCGCCCGAGGAGACTGCGGCTCGATTATGGTTGATTTGAAAAACTCTCGAGTTCTGATTACCGGCGGTGCCGGTCTGGTCGGTTCACATATTGCTGATCAGCTGGTCAAGGAAGGTGTCGCGGAAATTGTGGTGCTGGACAACTTTACGCGCGGGCGCAGGGAGAATCTGCGGGGACCGTTTCCTCCAGGAGTGCTGACCGTCGTCGAAGGCGATATTCGCGATGCCTCCCTTGTGCGGGAGGTTACCCGCGGGGTCGACGTGGTGTTTCACCAGGCGGCTATTCGCATAACTCATTGCGCAGAGGATCCCAGGCTTGCTCTCGATATCATGTGCACGGGAACCTTCAACGTGCTTGAGGCGTGCGTCGCGGAGAAGGTAAAGAAAGTCGTCGCGGCGTCTTCAGCCTCGGTTTACGGGATGGCTGAGGAGTTCCCCACCACGGAGAATCATCACCCGTACAATAATCGCACCATATACGGTGCGGCAAAGACGTTCAACGAGGGCCTGCTCCGCAGCTTCAACGAGATGTACGGGCTGGACTACGTTGCCTTGCGCTATTTCAACATCTACGGACCGAGGATGGATACGGTCGGTGTGTACACGGAAGTCTTGATTCGCTGGATGGAGAGGATCGTCGCCGGACAGGCGCCGCTGATTTTTGGCGACGGCAGCCAGACCATGGACTTCGTGTACATCGAGGACGTGGCGTGCTCCAACATTCTGGCGGCCAGGTCGGCGGCCACAGACCTGGTTTTGAACATAGCCAGCGGCGAGGAGACGAGTCTCCTGCAGCTTGCTCAGGCGTTGCTCAGGGTGATGAAGTCGGACCTGCCGGTTGAGCACAAGGAGGAGAGGAAGGTCAACGCCGTGCGCCGGCGGCTTGCTGATGTCGAGCAAGCCGAAAAGTCGATCGGTTTCCGCGCGCAAGTCGGCCTGGAGGAAGGTCTGGAGCGCCTGGTCACCTGGTGGCTGGCGCAACGAGCGGGCAACGGCGTCGGCGTGCCACCTGTCGCCAGCACAGCCAACGAGGCGGCATCCCGCCTGTAGGGGCGGGGCATGCCCCGCCCGCAGCTTGTCGCGGTCCAGTGCTGGTAGAAAGACGCGGCATGCCCCGCCCGCAGCTTGTCGCGGTCCAGTGCTGGTAGAAAGACGCGGCATGCCCCGCCCGCAGCTTGTCGCGGTCCAGTGCTGGTAAAAGGACGCGGCATGCCCCGCCCGTAGCTTGTCGCGGTCCAGTCCTTGTAGAAAGGCGCGGCATGCCGTGCCCCGACAGCGTGGTTATCTAAACGCGCACTGCTTGTAAGGAGCCATCGACTGTGAGATCATTTAGCGACGTACGCTGTCGCTCTGAGAGGGTTTTGAACTCGTGAAGCAGCTCACAGTTGGAGTGGTCGGTGCCGGCTACTGGGGCCCCAACCTGATTAGAAATTTTTATGAGAACGAGCAGGTCGAGCTGAAATACGTTTGCGACCTTCTCCCGGACAAGCTTGCGGGCATCGCGCGGCGCTACCCGACGGTCAAGACGACAACTAATTACCAGGACATGCTGGATGACCCGGCCCTGGACGCGATTGTAATTGCCACGCCCGTGCGCACCCATTTCCGCCTGGCGCAGCAGGCGCTTTCCGCCAACAAGCACGTTCTTGTCGAAAAGCCCATGTGCATGAGCTCGGGGGAATGCCAGGTGCTCGTGGACCTGGCTGATGCCCGCAGGCGAATCCTGATGGTCGACCACACGTTCGCCTATCACGGAGCTATAAGGAGAATTAAGGAAGTCATCGACGCCGGGGAGCTGGGCGAAATCCTCTATTTCGACTCGGTCCGCATCAATCTCGGGCTCTTCCAGAGTGACGCAAACGTAATCTGGGACCTGGCGCCCCACGATCTGTCGATTATGGATCACCTGCTCCGGCAGACTCCAAAGGTTGTCCATGCAACAGGCGCGTGTCACGCGGGCAACGGCTTCGAGGACATAGCTTATATTACGCTCACATTTGCCGACAACTTGATCGCGCACTTCAACGTCAGCTGGCTTTCGCCGGTGAAGGTGCGGCAGATGCTGATTGGCGGCACGAAGAAAATGATCGCTTACGACGAGCTGACGCCCATGGAAAAGATCCGGATTTACGACAAAGGCATCTCCGTCACTGAGCCGCAAAGCGTCCAGAGCAGCTACGTCAACCTGATTTCATACCGGATAGGCGATATGCACGCCCCGGTTTTCGATCTCACCGAAGCGCTCAAGACGGAGGTTGCTCACTTTGTCGATTGCGCGCTCCACGGCAAGCAGCCGATGACGGATGGACGCTCGGGTCTGCGGATCGTGCGCATTCTGGAGGCCGCCAACGCTTCCCTGAAGTCCGGGCAGCCGCAGGAGATCAATCTCGAACAGCCGGCACCGACCGTGGTGCCACAAGACTTTGGGATCAAGGTTGGATGATAAAGGCCGGACCGCTGCAAAAGATAAGCCCGGATGTGGAGATCGGCGAAGGTACTTACGTCGCCGATTTTGTCAATCTATACGGGTGCAAAGTCGGCGCCAATAGCAAGATCGGCACGTTCGTGGAGATTCAGAAAAACGCAAGCGTTGGGGATCGGTGCAAGATCTCCAGCCATACTTTCATTTGCGAGGGTGTGAAGATCGAAGATGAAGTCTTCGTGGGGCATGGCGTCGTTTTCATCAACGACCCGGTGCCGCGAGCCACTACCGCCGGCGGTGGGCTTCAGACCGAGGCAGACTGGAAGGTTCACCCGACCCTTGTTAAGCGCGGCGCATCCATCGGCTCCGGCGCGGTCATATTGTGCAACGTGACGATTGGCGAAGGCGCGCTGGTCGGAGCCGGCGCGGTTGTGACCAGGGACGTGCCTGCCGGCGCCGTCGTTGCGGGCAACCCGGCGAGGATTCTCAAGAAAGACGTGGCTGCGCGTGAAGCGCATGACGAAGAGGGGGCGCAATGTCTGCGACGATAACCGCTAATGCAATTCCGTTCATCGATCTGCCGGCTCAATTCCGCAGTCTCAAACTTGAGATTGACACCGCTTTGACGCCAATCTTCGATTCCACCGGATTTATTCTTGGACCCGCGGTAGCCGAGTTCGAGGAGGCGTTTGCCGCGTACCTCAATGCCCGGCATTGCGTAACCCTCAATAGCGGCACAGCGGCATTGCACCTTGCTTTACTGGCCCTGGACATCGGACCCGGCGACGAGGTGATAACCGCGGCTAACTCCTTTATCGCGACGGCCGAGGCGATCTCATTTGCCGGCGCTACCCCGCGGTTCGTGGACGCCGATCCCGTCAGCTATAACCTTGACGCCAGCAAGCTTGAGGCGGCTATCACTGAGAAGACCAGAGCGATCATTCCTGTCCACCTGTTCGGTCAGCCGGCGGATATGGACCCAATCCTTGAGATAGCCCGCAAGTGGAATCTCAAGGTTATCGAGGATGCCTGCCAGGCGCACGGAGCCACGTACAGGGGGGCGCGCGTTGGAACATTCTCTGACGTCGCTTGCTTCAGCTTCTACCCGGGGAAGAACCTCGGAGCCGCCGGCGACGGCGGGGCGATTGTCACAAACAACCCGGACATTGCGGAGAAGGTGCGCCTGATACGCGATCACGGCTCGCGCAAGAAATACCAGCACGAAATCATTGGGCACAACTTCCGGCTGGACACAGTGCAGGCCGCCATATTAAACGTGAAGCTGCCGCATCTCGAAAGCTGGAACGCAGCGCGCAGGCAGCATGCCGAGTACTACAGCCGCCGGCTTGCCGGCGTGAAGGCGGTGGTTACGCCTGCAACCGCTCCAAATTGCGAGTCCGTGTTTCACCTCTATGTCGTGCAGGTGCCGAACAGGGATGAAGTCCAGCAGGCGATGCGGGATGCGAACATCCAGACAGGCATTCATTATCCGGTGCCGATCCATCTGCAAGCAGCGTATAAGGGGCTGGGCCACCGCCCCGGCGACTTCCCTGTGTCCGAGGAGCTGGCAGGCAAGATTCTCAGCCTGCCTATGTACGCCGAGCTGACCGAGGCGCAACAAGACCGGGTCGTGGAGGTGCTGATAAAGGCCGTGAGCGGGATGGGACAATGAAGGTCGTGTTCACCGGGAACGTCTTGATACACGGGCGGGGCATACCTCGCCCGTCCGGGGGTGAAACGCATCGCGATGGCCGAACGATGCATAGGCAGGAGGTAGCGTAGTGGTCGCAGGGAAATACAACATCCCCATAGCCAGGCCGTACTTCACCGGCGAAGAAACTGAGCTCATTGCCGAAGTGATGAAGACCGGCTGGGTCTGCCAGGGTCCGATGGTCGCGCGCTTCGAGGAGACCGTCGCTCGATATACAGGAGCCAGGTACGCGGTAGCCTCTTCTTCGTGCACGACAGCGCTGCATCTGGCGATGCTGGTAAACGGCATCGGAGCGGGTGATGATGTAATCTGCCCGTCCTACAGCTTTATCGCCACCGCGAACGGCATCACCTATTCCGGCGCCACACCCCAGTTCGTAGACATCGATCCGGCGACGTTGAACATCGATCCGGCGGCCGCCGAAGCCTTCATCGAAGCCAATTACACCGCCGATCTTCGCAACAAAAAGACCGGCAACAAGCTGAAGGGCATTTTGATCGTTCACCAGATCGGCATCCCTGCCGACATCGATACTTTCAAACAGCTAGCCGATCGCCGCGGGCTCATCCTCATGGAGGATTCCGCCTGCGGACTCGGCTCTAAGTACAAGGACAAGCCGATCGGCGCCTCGGGCAACGTCAGTGCTTTTAGCTTCCATCCGCGCAAAGTCATCTCCTGCGGCGAAGGCGGAATGCTTCTTACGAGCGACCTTTCGATGGCGGAGCAAGCGCGAGTACTTCGCGCGCACGGGGCGTCTACTTCCGACTTAGCCAGGCACAAGGCCGGCGGGCTCGCGCAGGAGACCTACGACGTTGTTGGCTATAACTACCGGATGACGGATCTGCAGGCGGCAATCGGCATAAAGCAGATGGAGCTGCTGGACTCGCTCATTGCCAGGCGAGTGCGAATAGCCGGCCTGTACAACGAGGCATTCGAGGAGCTGGTGGAGTTGGAGTTGATTGCTCCGCCTGCGTATGTGTCGCTCTGGAACTATCAGTCATACCCCATAAGGCTGAGGAAGGGCGGTGCGGAAGAGCGCAATGCTTTGATCCACGCGCTGCAGGAGGAGGGTGTTTCGACCAGACGCGGAATCCCCCCCATTCACAAAGAGCCGGTCTACGAGCGTGGCGTGACCCTTTCCCATACGGAAAGTGTCTCCGCGCGCTCGCTGTTCCTGCCCATTTACCCACAACTGACAGACGACGAAGTGTCTCATGTGATTGCGTCCGTTAAGAAGTGCGTAGCGAAGGTACCGCTGCCGGCTCACCGCTAAGGCACGGTGGAGGGGATCGAATGCGAACGCTGTTTATCGGCAGCACAAGACGCGGATATCTTACGTTGAAGGCACTGATCGAAAGTCAGGCGGAAATAGTAGGCGTAATCAGCTTGCAACAGGATGCTCACGAGACCGATCGGTACGAGGAACCGATCAGGCAACTGGCTCTGTCGGCGAATGTGCCGATATTCGAGACGAAATTGATGCGAGATCGTGATTATGACGAGCTCATCAGGCACGAGCTGCAGGCGGATCTTGCGATTGCGGTCGGTATTCGCGTGCTGGTAACCAGCGATGTGTATGCCGCGCCGAAGCACGGCACTGTTGCCGTGCATGATTCGCTTATCCCTGAATATCGTGGGTTCGCTCCGGTCAATTGGGCACTAATCAACGGCTTGAAAGAGACCGGCGTCACGCTTTTTTTCCTCAACGAGCAGATGGACGGCGGCGATGTAGTCGATCAGATCCGGGTGCCGATTGGCGATGAGGACACCGCGCCGGATCTCTACGAGAAGATTTGCAATGCCACGGTGGAGGTAGTTCTTCGGAATTATCCTGCGCTGGCCACGCAACAGCACAAGCGCGTTCCCCAGGACTACTCGGAAGGCAGTTTTACGTGCAGCCGTATTCCCTCAGACGGGATGATTGATTGGGCTGCCTCCACCAGCTCCATTTACAATCTCGTGCGCGCGCTCACGTTTCCGTATCCGGGGGCTTTTACCTTCTACAGGAACCAGCGCCTCTTTGTCTGGGAAGCGCACCCCGTGCATCCTTCTCCCAGGTATGAGGGACGAATCCCCGGCAGGGTGGTCGGCTATTCGAAGCAGGACGGTTGGGTGGATGTTTTGACGGGCGACGGCATCATTCGATTGGTGAGGGTGCAACTGGAGGGCGGGGAAATTGTCCCTGCCAGCGACGTAATCAGCTCGGTCAAGGTGAGCCTTGGATTGAACCTGTTTGAGTTGTGGCAACGGCTGCAAACACTGGAAGCCCTCAGGCTGGAAAGGATCCATTAGCGATTGGCAGGACGGATGAACGTTGTTACAAGGACAGCCCAGAATGCCGATCAGACTGGTTCTCCACGCCAGGTCCAGCCTCTAGAGCGGTGGCTCTTGCTCTGGCTCGTTGTCGCGTTGTTTGCCGGGCTGGTTGCGGCGTGGCACTGGTTCGATCATTCATTGCCGGCTCCGGACGACTCCTCGTATATCCTGGCCAGCTTCAAATATGCTGACTTGCTGCGGCACCCCAGGTTCTGGGGGGCCGCCTGGTGGCACGAGATGCTGACGGTAAACCGCCTGTATCCACCAACGGTGATGATGTTCAACGGCGTGCTGAGGCTGTTTTGCGGCCCGGGGCACTGGGTGGACGCGCTGTCGGCGGTGATATTCAATGGCCTTTTGACGGCCAGTGTTTATGGGACCACCCGTATCCTGACGGGCAACGGCCGGTCAGCCATCATCGCGGCAGTGCTGGTCAATTTCTATCCAGAGATATCCGCCATGAGCCATTTGTTCTTGCTCGACGGCCCGCTGGTGTCAATGGTGAGCTGCGGGCTGTTGGCGCTCGTGTGGTGGCGGGATGCCCCGGGCTGGAGGAGGGCGCTTGTCTGCGGCGTAATTCTCGGATTGTCTTGCCTCACCAAACAGATCGCGGCAACGTACCTTCTATTCCCCGGCATCTTTTGCCTCGCTGAGGGCATCCGCTGGGACAGGGGCGCCAAACGATGGGTCAGGACTCCGCAGCTTCTGGCCACAGCAGGCGTCACAGCGCTGGTCGGGATGCCCTGGCTCGCGGCAAATCTGGGTTATATCAGATGGTTCGCCCGATACAACCAGTCCAGCATGGGCCCGATCAGCCTGTCAGAAGCATTGTCAACTAACAGCTCGTTTTATGCCGGCAGCCTGCCATCGGTTATGTCACCCTTGCTGTTCGTGGCGTTTCTGGCGTCGCTCGTCCTGATCGATAAGAGCACGCATAAGCGCCTGCTGCCGGTGGCGTTATGCGGTGCCGGCGGCGTGCTGTCGATCTGTACTCTTACCTGGATATTTCCCTCGCTGCGCTATGTAGCGCCGGCTCTCGTTGCGACCGCCATCTATACCGCCTGCGCGATGTCCAGGCTCGTGGAACACCGGTTTGCGCGTGTTGCGGTGTGGGGGGTGCTAGCGCTGGGCGTGGTCCAGTATGTCTCCTTCAACTTTGCCCCTTATCCGCTGCCGGCTTCTGCTGCCCAACTTTCGGAGAAGATGGGCGTCGAGCTGGTGGAGATATTCGGGCTGACCGCGCGCGACAGGAGAGAGATGCGAATGCGGCACAGCAATCCGCTGGCGTCCGAGGACTGGGGGCAGGAATGGGCGCTCAAGACAATCGATCTGGTCGAGGGCGGCAAGCCGGTGTATCTCAATATCTTGCCCGACTACGTCCAGCTCAACGGCAACACGTTCGAGTTGCTGGGTCGCATGCTCGGCAGCCCCGTCCGCCCCACGACCTCGCGCAAGTGGACGGTGATGGGCGATGAAATCAAATTCAGCCCGGAGACCGCCATGTACTTCCAGTGGTACCTGCTGAAGTCGGGCGCCCAGGGCAACATCCTGCGGGACGACGCCAGCGAGCGGGATTATGCCAGGCTGATCGACTTTGTGACCCGCAGCGGGAAGTTCGAGCAGGTGGGCAGCCACCGACTTCCTGACGGCAGCACGATGTTTCTGTGGCGACAGAAGGGTTTGTGCGTTTCCCGGTGAGCTTCCGACTCGTAGTGCCGGCGCCTGCGCCGTCATTCGGCTGCTAGTTTCGCCACTACGCCGCAAGCGGCTGCACTACATTCGATCGAAGTACGGGACGTACCAGCGGTTGAAGTCGACTTCCGCCGCTTCTTTTGATACAGGCAGCCACATGGCTAGCTTCTGAGCGCACCAGGAGACGGCGGCGGCAGCCGATAGCCAGCCGTGTGCCTGCGTGGACGGGTGGGCGTTTATGTAGATGGCATCGAAGTCGTTCACCAGTGACTTCCATAACAAGTGGAATCCCTGCTGGTCTCCCACGATCTCATAAACGTAGGCAGTGGAGCCGGCAACGCCCGTCAGGCAGTATCCCTGCAGGCCGCCGTCGTGTTCGAGCAGGAGGACGTCAACGCGCGACGCCGGCAGCGGAATAGCCTGATAATCGACTTTCCGGCGCATCACATAGTCGAGGCAGGACTGCCGGCGGAATCGATCGAGGGCGTCGGTGTCGACATCGGCTAACGGGCGACGATTGACGATGCTGCCAGCCGATTTGTGCGACGGGCGTCCCTGTGCTGTGCCAAAGACGGCGGTGTCTGCCGGGATCCAGCCGGACTTTGCATACAGCTCGGGTATGGTAGTCCAGAGAACGCCGAAATCCACACGCTCGGCGGAAAGGTAGCTCTTGACCTCGCCCATGATCCTGGCGGCGATTCCCTGGTGGCGCATCTGCGGCTTTGTGAAGACGCTGCCGATCATCGCACCTTGCCATTCTCTGTCCTGGCAATGCCAGGTGAAGCGCCGCACGGCGATAGTGCCTGCAATTGTTCCGGCGCTCCTTGCCACGAAGACAATAGAACCGCCGCCGTGCTCGAAAACATTCGGGAACCTGCGAGCCAGCGAGATGTCTCGGCTGCGTGAGTAGATGAACTCCTGATCCAGCAGGCGAACAACCTCCTCCATCTCGTTTGCATTGCAGGGAGAGACAATCAGGTCCGTCATTGTCACCAGCCGGACTTGATGCAGTCGACGACCCTCGCCCGGTCCTCCTCGGTTACCCACCAGCCGCAGGGAATGCTGATGTTCCTCGCGTCAAAGTAATCCACGCCTGGAAGCTGTCTAGTGGAAGGGGGGAAGCAGGTGTATCTGTCATTCCGCACGTGCAGCCGCTGTGCCCTGATTCCATGGGCAAGCAGCTTCTTGAGCAGGCTGTCCCGTGATTCCGCCAGGAAGGAGTATGTCCAGTAGCCGGAGGCGGAATCAGGGCGTCTTTGCAACACCTGGAGACCTTGTACGCCTTGCAGCTCGCGATCGTAGAAGCTGCCGTTGTCCCGGTAGCGTGCCACCAGCGTGTCGATCGACTTCATCTGCTCGAGCCCGACTGCCGCCGCCACGTTGTTCATGTAGAAGTTGTAGCCCGCGACAGGTATATCGCTGTTTTCCGCGAGATCGCCGTTTTCCGTGCGAAAGGAGGGCTGGTGGATGCCGTACCGCTTCAACCAGCGGGCCTTCTCGAAGGAATCATCCTGCGAGGTAGCAAGAGCCGCTCCTTCGACGGTCGTGATCTGTTTTACGGCGTAAAAGGAGAATACGGTGAAATCGACGCCGTGGCTGCCAAGGCGCTTGCCCTTGTATTCAGCTCCGAAAGCCTCCGAGGCATCCTCGATCAGCGTAAGATCGTGAGAGTTTGTCAGCTCCCTGGCCAGATCGAGATCACCAACGTCACCTGACCAGTGATAGAGAATGAGGGCCTTCGTCTTCCTGGTAATCAACGGAGCAACTTGCTTCAGGTCAATGATTCCCGTCATCGGATCGACATCGCACCATACCGGCCGCGCAAACATGTTGGCGATCGGCATCGTCGTTCCTGTGCAGATCATGGGGGATACAATGACTTCATCATCAGGACGCACGCCGGCAAGAAAGAGCGCCAGCGTAATCGAGCCGGAATAGTCGCTCATGGCTACTATTCGGTGGTTGCCCAGGTACTGGCCTAGCACCGCCTCAAAGCTCCGCACCTGGTCGCCGTCGGCGATCCGCCCGCTGGTGAGGACTGGCTCAAGGGCGCGGGAGACTGACTCCGGCATGTGAACTTTAAAAAGCGGTATCTCCTGGACGGTCATGTGTGCAACTGGCCGGGCAACGATTGCTCTACCAGCCCTTCTTTATAGTATCGACCATGTACTGGCGATCCTCATCCGACAGCCACCAGCCGCAGGGAAGGTGTATCATTCGCCCGTAGAAATCATCGAGCCCCGGCAGCTCGCAGTGGCTTTCTGCAAAGACCGAGTGCAGATCGTTGCGCCTGTGCGACTGCGAGTGGCCAATGCCGTGCTCCGCCAGCAGGCGGCAGAACCGACCGCGGTCCTCGACGAGAACGGTGTAGAACCAGTATGACGGCTCCGCTTGCGGATCCCAGGCGCAAAGCTCGAGGCCGGGGATGCCCTTGAGCTCGCGGTCGAAGAATCTGCCGTTGGCGATATGGCGGTCGATTACTTCCTGTATGTAGTCGAGCTGGACGAGTCCGATGGTGGCGTTTACATTGTTCATGTGATACTTGTAGCCGACTATCTCCACGTCCACCGACGTTCTCTCGGCCTGCCTGTCGATGCCGAACCAGCGAATCAGGCGCCCCTTCCGAAGATCATCGGCATCGGCGCAAGTGAGCATGCCACCATCGACGGTGGTCATATGCTTTATCGCCTGCAAGGAGAACATGACGTACTCCGAATGAGAGCCGATTGGGACCCCTCCATAGCGAGCTCCCAGAGCGTGCGCGGCGTCTTCGATAACCGGTATGCCGTGATTCTCGGCTATGGCTCGTATCTTCTCCAGCGCCGCTGGCACGCCCCCGTAGTGGACGGCCATAATCGCTTTCGTCCGCTCGGTGATCTTTTCGGCGATTGATTCCGGCAAGATGTTGCCGTTTTTCGGATCCACATCCGCCCAGACGATTTTGGCGCCGGCGTGCTTGATCGCCATGTTCGTCGGCTCCGCCGTCATCGCGGTCGATATGACCTCGTCGCCGGGTCGGGCGCCGGCGAGCATCACGGCAGTGTGCAGTGCGGCGGTGCCGGAATAGAAGGACAACACCTGCTCATTGCCAACCAACCGGCCGAACTTTTGCTCGAAGTGAACTACCTGAGCGCCTTCCCCTATCTGTCCGCTATAGAGCGTCTCGCGCAGCCTCGGCATGAGGGCGCCTTCAGGCGCCATAAACACCTTGAACAGCGGAATAGTAGTGCGGACCTCAGATTTTGGATAGCTCACCCGTCGCCAGCTCCATTGTCGCAAACTCCTTGTCCGCCTTTGCGATCAGCTCCTTCAACGCGTCTTGAGTGATCACATAGTCTGCCGAGCTGAACTCTTGCTTGAGAGCGTGCGGTCGCTCTTTGCTCCACCAGGGGAGTATCTTGTAATAGTCGCCTACATCCTCGGTGCGGGTCAGCTCTTCCTCCGAGACGAGAATCTCTTCCAGTTTCTCGCCCTGCAACCTGCCGATGACGTCATACTTGAGCGGCACGCCGGCCTCTTCGGAAAGAACCGCTGCCATGTCCAGGATGCGAGCGGCCGGCGCCTTGCGGACGAAGATCTCACCGCCGGCCAGCGTCTCGGCGGCGAAGAGCACGAGATCGATCGCGTCGTTCAACGTCAGCAGGAACCTTGTCATATCCTCATCGGTTATCGACAGGCGTTCTCCGAGAGCCAGTTGCCGCCGGAAAAACGGCACCACGGAACCACGAGAGCGCAACACGTTTCCGTACCTGACCACCCCCAGGCGGGTGCACTTGTTCAGTCGTGAATGATTTGCCCGTATGGTCAGCCGCTCTTGAATGGCTTTCGTCATGCCCATGACGTTGACTGGTTTCACCGCCTTGTCGGTGCTGATCATGACGAAGTTCTTCACCTGGTTCCGGAGCGCGGAATTGATGACGTTCTCCGCTCCGGTAATATTCGTCTGAATTGCTTCGGCGGGAAACGATTCGCAGGTGCCGATCTGCTTCAGCGCAGCCGCATTGAATACGGTGTCGATTCCATCCATCGCTTCATCGACCGATTCGATCCGGCGCACGTCGCCGATGGCGAACGTCAGATCCTTGCGCCCGTTGTAGAAGATCCTCATGTCGTACTGCTTTTTCTCGTCGCGGCTGAGGACACGTACTTCCTTGGTGCCGTACTCCAGAAGCCGCCTGACGATGAAATTGCCAAACGAGCCGGTTCCGCCGGTTACAAGCACTCTTTGTTCGTGAAGGTTTTCCATGTCTACCTGCCCTTACCTTGAGCGACTGCCGGGGACGAAGCCGGGAAGTCAAGTGAATCGCAGAAGTGCTCCAACAGCGATTGGAGAAATCTCATCTGATCGTCCGCCGACCATTCTCCCAGCTTCTTGCGCAGCGTGCCGTGCATATGGAAGCCGAACGGCCGATCATTCCACAGCGTCTCCTCCCAGCCCATCCCGGCTGCGTCCGGTGCCCCGAAGTCCTTGAAGGAGCGCCCGGTAAAGTAACCCGGGCGTTTGGGGATGAAAGAAAGATTGTCCGGGAGCTTTCGCTCCAGCAGTGCCGGAATGCCGGAGAAGATGTGCCTGGGACCGGAGAAGTCCTCAGGCAGGCGGTAAACGGGAACCAGACATTCTGACGGTGTCTCCGGATTGCCGGCGTATCGACTGAAAATTTTATAACCGGTGTCACGCGCTGCCTGAACGCGGTGCCGGTCCTGGAAGAGCTTGCTCACCCCGCTGGCCCTGGCGGCGATGGCTAACGCGGCCGCCACGGGCCGGGGAAGCTCGGACATCTTCCGGCGGAGCCGGGCATGGAACTCGTTCTCGACGCGGATCTCCCAGCCGGCCGGCATGTTGGCGAGATCGTACTCGGGCAGGTAATCGATGGTCTCTTTCGGCACGCGCTCGAGGTCGACAAAAAGGCAGATGCCGCAGGGAAAGTAACGATACTTGTCGTAGAACTTCGGGTGGTAAGGCGCGCCGAAGAAAGCCAGTCCGCTCTGCTCCATGTGTTTGAGAACCAGCTTAATCCAGTCCGGTTGGACTATGAAGTAGTCCGGGTCGAGAAAGAGCGCATAGCGGGTATTCAGGTGCTGGATCGTCTGGTTCAAGCCGAGCGCGTGGTGATAACTTGCGCGCACCTGCTGGGCAATCGCGGTATCGAGCGGGGCGCCAGGCACGAGCTTAACCTGGTCGCCGCCAAAGGTAAGCGGCGTGCCCGGATTCTCCAGCCGGTTGTCGGCCACGAGCCACTGGAATTCTGAGGTCGGGTTCAGCTTGCGAGCCAGTTGCCAGTTGAGCTCAAGGAGCGCAGTGTCCTTGTGGATGACGGATGCGATTGTAAGGGGCGGCATTAATTCCTCCTGACACCCAATTGCGCCGAGGCGGCAACAGCGGTGAATTCTAAGCGCTCGGCGCCTTGTTGTCAAAGGTTGGGAGCGGGTGTCTTGTGCTTGAGCGCGGCAAGCGGCTTGGTGATCAGCCTGCCGACCTTCCAGGTTCTGGAGCGGTACAACTCATGAATCCGGCTCTCCAACTCGGACACCTTCTGCCTGTACTCCGCTATCTCCTGATCGTGGGCGCGGACCCTGTCGGCAAGATCCCTGGCTTTACAAGCCGCCACATCTTCCAGCCGCGTGTTGTCCGCCCGGCTCTGCCTGAGGAGGTGCTCCAGATGCTGAATTTTCCTGGTCAGCGACCAATCGGTAGTATCGACGCGTTCCTCGACTGCACTGCCTCTGGTGTCATCAGAGGTGTTCAGATATTGCGCCAGCCGGCGGCTGAGATGACCTTTTGCAATGCCGGACTCCACGTCTTCCCCGGAGACGAAGCCGCACCGAAGCGCTTCCGTGAAGGCGGAGATCCACAGGTAGCCCAGCGGGTGATCGTCGTAATTCCAGGGCTGGGTGGGGATGACCGTGTAGTGCAGTAGCTTGGTTTTGCCCGGCTCGTAACGCTCCAGATGGTTCCACTCGGGAGGTATGCGATCTTCAATCTCGTCTGGATTTACCAGGCAGAGGTTGAACAGCAGGTCCCGATAGCTAAATTTCCCCTCATCAAGCCCGCTTATGATCTCCTCGATCTTCCAGTCCAGGCGATCGCAATCGAGCAGCATGACGCTGAACTGCCGCCCGGGATGGAACCAGGGGTTGTCTTTCCAGGCGTCGGGAGTCTCCTGGTAGGTGCACAGGAGCCGTTGTTTGCCAAACGGGATATCCCAGAGCTCAGCAACGTCTGAGAAGACGAGCATGTCCGCGTCCAGATAGAGTGCCCTGCCCCGATATCCGGCCAGTTGGGGGATGACAAAGCGAGAGAAGGAGAAACCGGTGCGAGGGCGGTTCTTCTCGTCTTTCGGTAGCGGTATGTTCAGGTTGACCATGGGGGTCACGCGCACCGGAGCACTTGCGTGCTTTTGAATGGAATATGCCAGGACCTTCGTGGCGACCGTTTGAGACTCCTCCGTTCCAACGAATATCCGCATCGGCTCGAAGATTGGCCGGTAGTCGATTGAGTAAGTGGCCGCAATCCTCTCCAGCTCGGCAAACTGCAGATCAAAGCTCGGCTGTCCGTAGGCGAGCAACGTTTTGTCCCTGAGATCGTCGAATGCCGCGCTGTAGCTGCGTCCGCCGTCGACGCCTAAAGACCGAACCGTCTTTACATTCATTCGGGCGAGAATGTTGAGGGCTGCCTCGGAGCTGAAGTTGCGCGCTTGAATCACAGGAGAGTCAGGCGGCGCCGGCGCCTGCGACAACTCGTAGCAAACCAGCCCTCCTCTTTGATCCAGCGCTCTCAAGACCGGCATGCACTCCAGCCAGTCGCTCAGGGTCATGACCTCACCGGCAACGCCGCGAACATGCGGCCGGCGCGGCATTAGCAGCCAGTCGCAGTTGGTCAGGAGAGCTTCGGCGCACGCCTCGACAACATCGATGTCGATTATGTGCGCCACATCGACATGCAGCTCGCGCACCGCGTGATTGAGGGAGATCGTGTTGTACTCAGCCAGATCGACCTCGGAGCGGCGCGAGAACGTCGGTCCTTTCCCGAGGATTAGCCAGGGTTTATGCGGGAAACCGGGTCTGGCAATTGTTTGGATCCAATCTGAAAGCTCGATCATCGTACCTCTACTGCCAGGGCTGCTCCGCGGACTCGCTCCTGAATTGATGAGTTTCCGTTAGTTTCGGGACGACTTCCGATCAGCGATTGCGTGGTTGGGAATTAGGATACAAGAAAACGAAACCTGAGTCTATTCCCGCTCCAAGTCCCGGCTTTTAGACAAAAGCGGAAGATGAAAGCGATGCACCACCTGGGTGATTCGCGCTCCCAGTGCAGACCACGTCTTGTGTACGGCGTAATTGGGAAGCTGCGTCTTGATATCAACCTGCGCTACCGTGCCGCGAAGCTCCGATATTGCCGCAGCTACCAGCTGTTTATAAATCCCCCTGCCCCGATGTTCCGGGTGAACCGCGTTTAGCGGTATGTGCGCGATCGAGCGGCCGCGAGATTTGTCTTTGGCAGAGGGCATCTTTATGGTGATGAAGCCGAGCGGTTGCCCTGCTTCGACGAATACGAGGACTCTGTCAGCCAGGGCGCCGGAGATCGAATTAAGCAACCACAGGCGGTACAGCTCCCGCACGCGATCCGGCGAAAAGGTCATGTCGCTGTTGAACCGGTTGATATTGAATTCCCTGTTGCTGAAACAGTCTGCCGAGATTTTCGCGAGTTGCTCGCGGTCGCTCTCCAGAGCGTCTCTGATGGCAGGAGACGACACTTGCGGAGAGCATTTCTCCAGGCGCAGCGTGTGGGTAACCAGAGTATCAGCCATGAAAAAGCCCGCTTTCTCCAGGCACAGCTGAGTCGGTGTGTCGCCGGCGTACACGGTCGTGCTCAAATGAGCAATGCCACGTTTGTCCGCCTCTCTTATCAGTCTTTGAGTCAGGGACTGCCCGGCGGCAAGTGACTCCGGGGTCAGCTGCTTGCCGTTGTTCATCAACGGCCGAATTTCCGCTACGGGCATGCTGAAGTGATTGCTGTCCCAATCCAGCTTGCATAAACCAGCGAGCCATTGGGAAGGGCCGATGGTCTGGCAAAACAGGCCGGCGGCGCCGTTCATGTCCTCGCACAAAAAGCGCACTGCTGAATCCGCATCAACATCCGGATAGGCTACGGAAAGAAACGGCCACTGTCTGGCCATTGCTTCCATCGTGGAAGCTTGCACCTCCGAGGTCGCCGTGGACGTGCCGTCAGACGCTATCAACTGCAAATCCTCTTACCGCTTGTGAGCGAGTCTCAAATTCGTCGAATGACAATACCGCTTGAATCACTTCACCCTGAAGCTCGTCTGTCATGTCGATGAAAAATGGCAGGCGCAATAGCCTGTCGCTTATGTCTTCGGTTATCGGACAATCACCCTGTTTGCCGCCGAATCGTTGTCCCATCTCAGATAGGTGAAGAGGCAGATAATGGTACACGGCCAGGATCCCGCGCGCTTTGAGGTAATTGATGAGATTCTCCCTCGTCTCCAGCGAGGGCAGAAGAAGGTAGAACATGTGATAGGGTTGCTCACAATGAGACGGAATGAATGGTAGCTGCACATCGCGCTCCAGCGCCCAGTCAGACAACGCCGACCAATACCTGCTCCAGATCTCTTTTCTGCGGAGTTGGATACGGTCTCTTTGCTGCAACTGAGCCAATAAGAACGCAGCCAGCAGGTCCGACGGCAGATAACTGGAGCCGAGGTCCATCCAGCCGTATTTGTTTACTTGCCCGCGAAAGAACTTACTGCGATCGGTGCCTTTCTCGCGGACTATCTCCGCCCTTTCAATCAAAGCCTGGTTGTTGAGCAGCAGGGCGCCGCCCTCACCGCAGGTGAAGTTTTTTGTTTCATGAAAGCTTTGCGTCGCCAGTTCTCCGAAGGTTCCCAGCGACCTCCCCTTGTAGCGGGCAAAGAGCCCATGCGCGTTGTCTTCGACTATCGGGATCGAATGCCTGGCAGCGATCTCTGATATCTTGTCCATTTCACAGCCCACGCCGGCGTAATGCACCACGACAATACATCTAGTTCTAGGGGTAATAAGCGCTTCGAGCTGTCGTTCGTCAATGTTCAGCGTGTCCGGACGAATGTCCGCGAAGACCGGTTTGGCTCCCCGAAGAACGAAAGCGTTGGCGGATGACACAAAGGTGAAGGAAGGAGTGATGAATTCGTCACCGGCTTGCAGATCCAGAAGCAGCGCCGCCATTTCCAGGGCATGCGTGCATGAGGTTGTGAGCAACGCCTTGGTGACGCCGATCTCTTCCTCAAGAAGCGCCTGGCATGCCAGCGTGTAATAGCCGTCGCCTGAGATATGGCCGCGCGCTATCGCGTCTGTCATAAAGGCGGATTCACTGCCGACGAGCGCGGGCTTGTTGAAGGGGATCTTATAACTCATGGCCGACTCCGGTGCTCGGTGAGCTTACATCTCCCCGACCAAGAGAAACCGCCATGTGTGCCGGCTCGGTGAACTCCCTCACCGTATACGGTGGCCTATCTATGGTGAAAGCATACATCCGCGACAAGTATTCCCCGATTACCCCTAAAGCCAAAAGTTGTGCTCCGGAAAGTATGACGATGAGAGACGCCAGGAAAGGAAATCCGGGTACCGATCCGCCCTGGATGAGGTACCTTCCGAGCACGAAAAGCAAGGCAAGAATCCCCAGCCCCATGCAGATGAAGCCGTTCCAGCTGGCCAGCTTCAGGGGCATGGTGGAGAATCCGGTGATGAGATTGAAGGCGTGAGTGACCAGCTTAGCTAACGTGTAGTTAGAGCGTCCGTGAGCGCGCACGTCGTGACGGACCTGCACCGCGGCGAACCTTGTAGTGCCGTAGGTCAAGAGCACGTCGATGCTCACGTACCTGTTTCGGTAGGTTGAAAATGCCTCGCGAAGCTCGGTTCGAAATGCACGAAAAGCGCTTATGCAAGCAGCGGTTGCCGCCCCCATCGCGTTTTTCAACACCCACTTGGTCGTGACCGAAGCCAGATCGCGCCAGATCCCGTGTTGCTGCCGCATCGGGTAGCCATACACAACATCGAAGCCCTCCGCAAGCGTGGACAGCAGCTTGGGTATCTCCGACGGGGGGTTTTGCAAATCGTCGTCCATCGTGACGGTTATTTCATAACGCGCCGCTCTTATGCCGCAAAGCAGGGCATTGTGCTGGCCGTAGTTGCGCATGAGGTTGATGCCGCGCACACGGCTGTCTTGGCTGGAAAGCTCCCTGATTACCTGCCAACTTCCATCGGTGCTCGCGTCGTTGACCAGGACGACCTCGAACTCGTCACATCGGCCGGCGAGCACGCCCGAAATGCCGGACACCAGCTCCGGCAGCGACGCCATCGCGTTATAAACGGGAACGACTACAGAGACTCTCATCCTTCCACCTGACAATTAGTCACTAATCTTACAACAACCACAGGAAATGAGGTCATGCGGCCGCTTGGAAAGCGTTAACCTCGGTGATACTTAAGTCGCTGTTAATCGATAGCGCGGACGCCAAATAGTAACATTAGCTGCGACCCTTGACAGGAGGAGCACCGGCTTGACCACGAATACTTCCCTGACGGCGCCGGACGTTCGCGCTCGGGAGGGGTTTGATCCCCAGCTCTTCGAAGTGTTGGCCAGCCTTGAGCCGCAAAACTTCTGGTTCAAGTGTCGCAATCGTTTGATTCTCTGGTGCCTCGAGCGTTTTTCTCCCCAGCTGCGCAGTTTTCTGGAAATCGGCTGCGGCACTGCCTACGTGCTTTCGGCGATTGTGGAACACTACCCGAATGCGCGGATCGCGGGCAGCGATCTTTTTCCGGAAGCGCTTGATTATGCCAGGCGTCGCGTTCCGAGAGCCGAGATCTTCGAATTGGACGCCAAGCACATTCCTTTCACGAGCAAGTACCAGGCCATCGGCATGTTTGACGTGCTGGAGCACATCGATGATGACGTGCGCGTTCTGGAGCAAGTCAGAAACGCTCTGGAACCCGACGGCATGCTGTATCTCACTGTTCCCCAGCATCCGTGGCTGTGGAGTCCTGCCGACGACGTTGCACACCACCAGCGGCGATACCGTGCCGGTGAGTTGTTTAGAAAACTGGAGTTGTGCGGCTTTCGAGTCGTCTTCTCAACTTCGATCGTTTCTTTGCTGTTGCCCCTTCTTCTTGTCTCCCGGTTGCGGCAGCGCTGGTTCCCCTCCACCTACAGCGTGTTGTCGGAGCTGGCAATTGACGGCCCCGTGGGGGCGATCTGTGAGCTCGTTTTGCGGTTAGAGATCGCCTGTCTGCACCTGGGGTGGCGGTGGCCGTGCGGAAGCACGCTCGCGGTAGTAGCGGCGAAACAATAGCATTGCGGAAAAGTTAGCGGCATCTCATCGGGGGCTATCTGAGGACTTGCTAACCTGCAAACAAGCCCTACCTGCGATAATGTCAAGGTTTGACCTGTAACCCCGGACAATGATTACGGCATGAGAGATCTTCGTTTACTGCTGGGGTTGCCGCAAGTTTATCGCCTGTTCGTGCGAGCAGTCGGACAGAGGCGCGAGCTGTATATCGATGAGTATGTCCAGCCGCGTGCCGGGCAGCGCATTTTGGATATCGGATGCGGTCCGGGAGATGTGCTTGAGTATCTGCCCGACGGTGTCGAGTATCTCGGAGTGGACCACAACCAGGGCTACATAGAGGCAGCCCGGAAACGCTTCGGCCATCGTGGGCTTTTCCTTTGCCAGGACGCGAACGCGGTGGCAATAAGCGAGCCTCATTCATTCGACATTGTGATGGCTAATGGACTCTTGCACCATTTGAACGACGAGCAGGCCGGCAATTTGTTGAGCATCGCCAGTCGCGCGCTCAAGCCCGGCGGGCGGCTCTGTACTTATGACGGTTGCTACCTGCCGCGGCAGTCACCGCTGATCAAACTGCTTCTCAGCATGGATCGCGGCAAATTCGTAAGGAACAAAGAACAATACGAACACCTCGCTTCGAGACACTTCAGCTCGGTTGCTGCGCACATCCGGCATGATCTGCAATCGATTCCTTACACAATCTTGATCATGGTCTGCTGCGGAGAAGGCGCCGGCTCCGATCGCGCCCAGCTTGCGGGGGCAGGAATGGTCGCGAGCTGAAATCGATGACCGGGTGGAAAAGTCAAATTGCCTTTCCAATTGCGCTGGCAGTTTGTCTTACGGCAGTTTCTGCAGCCTTAATCACGGTTCTGAAACCCGCCTTGTTCCAGCTTCATGCGACGAGGACGCTCGCGGCCTGTTTTGTTTTCGGCGTAGCTGTGGCGGTCATGGCGGCTGGCCGATTGAGATCGCTGGCAGCCCGCTGGCCGGAGAAGATTGCCGGCGTCCGTAAGCGAACCTGCGTCGCGGCGGCTGTTTTCGTGTCGCTGATGGTGTTATTTCAAACCAGGGTAGTTTCACTCCTCGATCTATATCCGTCCAAGCTGCAACCGGTCTCCCTGAGCGTCACGGCAATTCCGCGGAAAGGCGCATCGGCGGTGACACCGTCGGTGACGGCTTTGATTGAGGCTGATGGAAAACTGATTTCCCCGGCGGCATGCCGGCTGGGGAATTACTGGACATTTGAGCTGCCCGCGTATGGCCGCTCCTTCGACTCGACTTCAGGATTCATGTGCAGGAGCCCGGTGCCCAGCCCCATGTTCTGGTCCGGCTTTGTCAGGAGAGAGTTGTGCCTGCACTTCCTTCGAGGGCCGGAATGCGGTCGGGCTGAAGTTCGGGTAAACGATCGGGATTACAGCCTCGATCTCTACCAGACGGCACGCAGCGACGATAGTTGCTTTCGCCCCGAGCGAGCACTCTTGCTGAGATTCCCGGTCAAATGGTCGGTCTCCTGGGCGCTCATCTCCTGGCTCTCCTTCCTGGGGCTGACGCTGCTGGCGGGGCTCGGCACGTCGCTGCTCCTCCTCGCGCTTTCCCATGCGAGGTTGCCAGCAGGCACGGCGGTGGGCGATCGGCGCTGGAGCTTCTTGCCCTACTTCTTCGTTGTATCGGCATGTTTTGCGGTGTACTGGCTTGCCTATTACCCTGCGCTTATGACCAACGACTCGATGGATCACTGGGCGCAAGCTACTACACTGCGGTTCAACGACGCGCACCCGGTGTACTACGCCTTCACGCTGTCACTGCTTCTCCGCCTGTGGCACAGCCCGGCGATCCTCGCGCTCGCCAGCATTTTATTGGTCTCCGCCGCCGCGGCAGCCGGATTCGCCTATCTGGAGTCCAGGGGCGCTCGCCGCCCCCTGCTTCTCATGGCGGCCCTGGCAATCGGGATGTTTCCCGCCAACGCGCTCATGACGATAACGATCTGGAAGGATATTCCCTTTTCTGCGTTACTGATGATTCTCACCATAGCCATAGCAGCGATGGTGCAAAGCGGTGGGCGCTGGCTTGGAAATCGAGGAAATGCAGGTTTCCTGTTTACCGTTCTCCTGGGCATCATTCTCTACCGGCACAACGGCATCGCAATTGCCGCTTTGCTCGCGCTTATCGCCCCCTTTGTCAAGAGCGGGCGGCGTGCGCTGCTGGCGGTGGTTGCTCTGTCCCTGGTTGTGTCCATGTCGGCGCGCGCGGTGTTCTACAAGGTGGCGAAGGTGCCGGCTCTGGACAGCAAGGCTGCATATTTCTTGCCCGGGGAGCTGGTGTGGGCCATCGATCATTACGAGGGATCCACCCCCGGCGACTTGAGCTTTCTCAGCCGGTATTTCACTATTCCGGCTGTGCAGGACAACTTCATGAGGGTGCACGCGGTCTCATGCTGGCACTACATGAAGGACAACACGTTTGGTCCTTCCGGGGCTGAGTTCCTGAAATTCTTCGCTCGAGACGTCGCCAGCCATCCGGAGACGGCGCTCAAGCAGTATGCCGACTCGACCGCCCTGCTCTGGAGCATCTGCCAGTATCCGGGCACCTGCACGATAAATGCCGACCGCCGAGTGGTGCCGAACCAGTTCGGGCTGGCTCAGCACAGCAAGTGTCCGAGTTTGAAGGAGCTGATCGATCGGATCGCCGAATTTATGGAGCGACCGGACTGGAGCTGGCTTTTCTGGCGTCCTGCGCTGCTACTCGATCTTTCGATATTGGCAGTGGCGGGGCTGGTAATTAAGAGGGGCGATCTCCGTTATTTCCTGCTGCTGCTGCCGCTGTTCGCAAACTGGTTAAGTCTGGGACTTACCATGCCGGGACCGTTTTGCCGGTACACCTGGTCTGCCTTTCTAATTGCGCCCTTTCTGCTTCTCCTGTGCCTCACGGAGGCGCCGGAGGGCGGACAGTTGCGCGATGCAAGCCCAGCGCAAGACGAGCCGCAGGCAGAAGCAAAGTCGCAGGCAGAAGCAAGGTCGCCTGAGTGCTCTTCCAGCTAGCGACCTGAAGTGAAAGGCTGCTAATCGATGAGCCGACGGTCCCGTCGCTGTTGCCAGACCAGCGGGAATGTAAGGCTGCGTGATTGGGGAAAGTAGGGGTCGACAGCAAACCCATCGACAGCGTCGATCTTGGTGTCGAGCAGCTTGCCGGTTGCCAAGGGATATCAAGATGTTCCCGCTCTGTTGCCGAGCCGCGCCCGGCTGGCGGTGGCGAAAGTAATGCGGCTACATTTTTCTTGATGTAACATGGACCCTGTGTGGTGCACCAGGGGACAGGGGCTTGTGGACCCGATCGAGACCTGCACGAAGATGATTCTGACCGAATTCCCGGATATTGCCGGCATCTGGTTGTTCGGTAGCGCGGCGTCTGGCCAGGACACTTCAGGCAGCGATATCGATCTGGCTCTTCTTCATACAAAAAAGCTCGATCGCGTGCGACTGTGGCAGTGCGCGCAGTCAGTGGCTGCTAGAGTCGGCAGGGAGATTGACTTGATAGACTTGCTGGATGCCTCCACTGTTTTGCGCGCACAGGTTATGGAGAATGGGAAGCGCGTGTACTGCGCCGATAAGTTTATGTGCGACAGGTTTGAGACAGAGTCCCTTACTGATTACCTGCGCTTTGCGGATGAGCGCAAGGGCCTTTTGGAAGACATAAGGGCGCGTGGAAAGGTGCTTGGCCACGATGGATGATGTGCTGGTCAATAAGGCTGCTGTAATAGAGCGTTGCATTAAGCGCGTTTTGGAAGAATACCGGGGGCATGAGTCGGAGCTCGAAACCAATTTTACGCGCCAGGACTCTATAGTATTGAATCTTCAGCGCGCTTGCGAAGCCGCTATCGATTTGGGCATGCGCATTGTCAGGCTCAAACAACTGGGAGTGCCCCAGAGCAGCCGCGACATCTTCGTCTTGCTGGAGGAGGCACACATCATCGACGGCTCGCTGAGCAAATCATTGCAAGGCATGGTTGGTTTCCGCAATATTGCTATCCACGATTACAGGAAAATGAGCCTGGAGATTGTCCGGCACATTGTAGATGAGCGCCTGGCGGATCTGGCGGCCCTGGGCGAGATAGCGCTTAAACTCGCCTAGCAGGGCCCCGTCGCTCCTGAGCTCCCCGCTGATCTTGAGCGGCTTGCCGGTGTCAATTGGAATTCAGGAGTTCCTGCTCTATTGCCGCCCGGTCCCGTTGCACCTGTCCGAACAGAGACATCATGCCGAATGGCGGCATCGGCCGTACGGCAGGGGCAGCAGACCAGCCTGAGCGTGGCGCGGTCCAACTGGCGGCGGAAGCGCGTGACCAGCCGGGGTAAGATCTTGTCCAGGCGGCCTCGATTGCCGGTATCGCAGAACCCGCTTTGCTGCGGTGTGCCTGGGCGGTCTTGCGGGATGATCCGGCAGACGTGATGATCTTTGCGAGTTGCGGGAGCTTCTTCTGAGTGGCATCTTGGGCAGGCGGCGCGGACCCCGGGGCTGACCGCTCCTCCGGCGCAGGCTGCGAAGCCACCGGCGACTGGTTCGCATCCGTCAAGGCATCGGTCATGGCGATGGCCAGCCCCTCCGCCTGAAGGTCCTCGAAGGTCTTGTAGTCGACGATGTTGTATTTGGCCCCCAGGTCCGGCAGATCATCGTGCAGATCCTCCAGCACCGCGTTGCCCTCAGTTCCCGTGCCTACTTTGAGAAAGCAGATTGATATTTCGTCCGGTCTGGTCATCTGCCGTGTCGCCTGGATGATCTCGTCGCGCAGTTGCTCCAGCTCGCTTGGCTCGCCGTCGGTTACGACTGCTATCGACAGCGGCCTCGCCTCTTTTGGATCTGCTTCGCGGCGCCGGAAGTAGTCGGCAAAGACGCTGCCCAGGGCCAGCTCTATATGAGTGCCGCCTTGCGGCGTGTTCGCTTTGAATACAGAGGCGATGGTATCGAATGTGGTGTGAGGGTAAACCTGGAAGTCGTCGGAGAAGACGACCACGGTCAGACCGTTTTTCAAGAGCCGCCCGACGTCGCCGGCCATGCACGAAGTCTGCTTTGCGCACCACTGCCAGCGGCTGAGCCCGCCGGGACAGTCGTGCGTGCCCATCGAGCCTGACTTGTCGATTATCACCACCACATCCCGGGCGGCGAGAAGCTTCAGCCTCTGTTGCAAAACAGCGGCGGACTGCGCGTCGCCCAGGCCGTCGACCTCCCCGTGCAATATCCCCGGGTACGAAGCGGGCAGCTTCGGATCAGCCGCTCGCGTGTTGCCGGCAGCCCAAGCGGGATAGAGCATCCAGCATAATAGGAGGAATGTGGCCGCCAGAAAACATTTGAAGCTGAGTTTCACTGCGAAGCCCCCCGGTGAGCTACGTGCGCGGTAACAGTGCATTGTCCAGCTTGGTCTACAAAGACGCCCACAGCGGTGGTTTGTTCCGTCCGTTCTCAAGGGGCTCTTCGGCACGGGGCGGAGATTAAACAAACATAGCTTTTCCCGGGCCGGCGGAAAAGTTCTAGTAACTTTGGCCCATCCGGGGGCTTCGTCCGAACCGACAGGGCGAAGTTTGTGTACGTGACCATCGCAGACAGATTGGAGAACAACAATGAAGAAACTGATTAGCTCGATATCAGCGGCAACTCTTGTGGTCTCTTGTGCAAGCATGGCCTGGGCTGATTCCAGGATTCAGAGCACGGTCAGCGTCGCCCCTGAAACCAAGCTGACCGAGCAGGAGCAAGACTCGGTGCGGCTGGCTGCCGCCCGCTTGCTGCTGCACGTCGACCAGGCTCGCCAGGACCTCAAAAAGAAGGACGTCAACGCCGCCCAGAAGAATGTGACGCAGGCGTTGCTGCTGGGCGACATCATCAAGTCGGTGATGCCGGCCTACAAGATCAAGTGCGACGTCAAAGCGGGCAACACCGAGTACGTCGACGAGTCCGAGGTGAAGCCGCTGCTGGTGACGCTGGAAGAGGACCTCGGCGAGATTGCCGTGCTCGAGCCGGTGCGCGCAGCCAAGCGGGTGGCGCATCAAAAGGCCGCCAAGCCGCAGGAGCGGTTGACCGACATCGAGCTGGCCGAGGCCCGCGCCCAGCTCGATGTGAACCTGGCGATCTCCCAGCTGAACGAGGCCAAGGCCGCCCTGGCTGCCAACAACATCGAGACAGCCGACCAGGCGCTCAACAGCGTGCTGACCGACGTTGACTTTCAGTACGCGGTAGCGGATCTGCCCGTCGGCCAGCCGGAATCGGCCCACAAGACCGGTTCCGCCCGCACCTCGGCCAGGCGGGAGGGTGCGTCGAAATCGAAAGCCTCCGGCACCGCGGGCTCGTCCAGGTCCCTCTAGTACCGACTGGCAGAAATTAACCTGCGCCCGCAGGGGCGAATTGCATCCGCTCGGGCGCGTGCAACGCGCCCCTACGAGCGAACGGGTTTTAATGCCGGCGAGTACTGGCTAGAAGGAATCGCCCGAAGGGCGCGGGCGGGACGCGCGCGCCCCCGGGCGGTACGATGGTCATAGGGAAGCAGTCCCGGCTGCTGGTGGTGGTGGTCAGGAGAGCAGGGCATGAGTTATCAGTCAGACCCGCGCCTGGTTACATTAGCCTGGAAGTGCCGCTCAGCCGGCATCCTCCTGGTGCTCGTTCTCACCGTCGTGGAGCTGGCGGGCTGGGTCCTCAACATTGACGCTCTGAGGCACCCGCTGCCCGGGCCTTACCCGAGCGGGCTCATCTCCGTCTGCGCCTTATACCTTTGCGCGCTGGCTCTGGCTGTCCGCGCCCGCGGGGAGAAGAGTCAGGCGCTGCGCCGGCTGCGTGTGGCGCTGGCGTTGCTCGCCTTGGCCGTCAGCGGGCTGGAGATTTACCGGTACGCCTGTTCTCCGCCGTGGGACGTGGAGCAAATTGTCGCCCGCGCGCTTGGCCTCAATTCCTCGGCCGATCTGCCCGTGGGAATGGCGCCCAATTCCGCCTTCAACTTCTTGCTCATCAGCCTGGCACTGCTTTCCCTGGACATCGTGCCCGTCGAGAAGGCGAGACCGCACCAGTGGCTTTCTTCGGCGGCAATTGGCGTTTCCTGGCTGTCCGTCACCGGCTATGTCTACGGCGAGCCGGCATTTTACGATATTCAACTCCTGCAGCCGATGGCCGTCTCCACTGCCCTGGGGCAGCTTGTGCTGTCCGTGTGCATCTTTGCCACCCCTCCCGATGTGGGGCTGGCTGCTATCTTCACCAGCAAGAGCGAGGGCGGCGTACTGTCCAGGCGCGTGCTGCCGGCGGCGATTGGCTTGCCGGTCTTCCTCGGCTGGCTGGCGCTGGCGGGACAGCGAGCCGAGCACTACGACGTCACCCTGTGCGTAAGCCTCCTTGTCGTCGCCATGTCGGCGGCCTGGGTGGGGTTGATTGTGTGGAACGCCGTTCGTCTCAACTGGCTGAGCAGGGAGCGGCGCCTGGCGGAGCTCACCCTGCTCAGGCGAGAGCGCACGATCCGGCGGATCCTGAAGAAAGCGCACGATCAGGCGCTGGAGGTGGCGAGGATCAAATCGGAGTTTCTCGCCAACATGAGCCACGAGATACGGACGCCGATGAACGCGGTCATCGGCATGGCGGATCTGCTCAAGAGAACATCCCTGAATCCCGATCAGCGGAGATTCGTGGACATAATTCAAAGCTCGGGCAACGCCCTGCTGGAGATCATCAACGACATTCTCACCTTGTCGCGGATCGAGGCGGGACGGCTCCCGATCAGCAGTGAGGAGCTCGAGCCGGTCAAGCTGGTCGAGGGGGTCGCCGACATTTGCAGCGAGAAGGCCCGCGCCAGGCACCTCTCGCTTTTGACGTTCGTCGATCCTGCCGTGCCGCCTGTTGTGCTCGGGGACGAGCCGCACCTGCGTCAGGTGCTCTTGAACCTGGTTAGCAACGCTGTCAAGTTCACGGCCAAAGGCGAGGTCGTGGTGCGGTGCGGCGTGGAGAGCCTGACGCCCGAGCAGGTGCGCTTGCGCTTTGCGGTGCGGGACACGGGGATCGGCCTGTCGCAGGCAAGCATCGAGCGGTTGTTCCAGCCGTTCGTGCAGGCGGACGGCTCGATCACCCGCAAGTATGAGGGAACCGGGCTGGGGCTGGCGATATGCAAGCGGATCGTCGAGCTGATGGACGGTGAGATCGGCGTGGAAAGCCAGGAGGGGCAGGGATCGACTTTCTGGTTTACGGTGCCCCTGCCGCTTGCCGGCTCGACCGGCAGGCCGGTGCGGCGTGCCGAGGCGCTGGCCGGTGTGCGCATTCTGGTCATCAATGCCGGCGCCAGTGAAATGGAGATACTGGCGGAGTACTTCCGGGGCTGGGGGATACAATGTGATTTTTGTACCGGCGATGAAGCGCTGGAGAGGCTCGCTGCCGCCGCGCGGTGCGGCCCGCCCTATAGCATCGCCATTCTGGATCTGGATGGTCCGGCGCTGGGCGCCTGCGACCTCGACAAGTTGGCGAAGTGCTCCACTTCTCTCGGCGGGCTTAAGGTAGTTCTTTTGAGCGAGATGGACGAGATCGGACGCGAGGAGCTGGCCATGAAGTCCGGCTGCTCGGCATTTCTCTCCAAGCCGATAAAGCAGTCGGCGTTGTTTGATTGCCTGACCCGGCTTGCGGCGGCGGCTGAGCCGGCAGCGGCCGTGAGCGAGGAGGAAGCACCTTCTTCTGCGGAGCGCGAGGCGCCGCCTACCGCTGTCGGCAACGGGCAACTGGTGCTGGTTGCCGAAGATAACCCGATTAATCAGGAGCTCATCGCGCAGCAGTTGAAGAGGCTCCAGTTTGCCGCCGAGATTGTCTCGAACGGGGAGGAAGCGCTGGCGGCCTTCGAGCGTCTACGTTGCGCGCTGGTAATCATGGATTGCCAGATGCCGAAGATGGACGGCTTCCGCTGCACGAAGCACATACGCGAGCTGGAAGCCAGAAGGGGGGGGCATACGCCGATCATCGCCTTGACCGCCGACACGATGGAAGGAGATCGCGAGCAGTGCCTGTCCGCAGGCATGGATGACTACATAAGCAAGCCGGTAACGCTGGACAAGCTCGCCGCCGTGCTGGCCCGCTGGGTGGCGCCGGCGATGGAAGTTGCCGGCGCCGCCAAGCCTGACGGCGGCGAACCGCCGGCGGGTCGGGTGCCTTGCGGGGACAACGGCGGCCGGCCGGGACAATCGACCGTGCTGGACCGGGCAGCAGTGCAAAAGGAGTATGGTGAGGAGCTTGCGGGGGAGATGATCGATCTTTTCTTCAAGCGCACTCCGGAGCTGCTCGAAAAGCTTGATGAGGCAAGCCGTCACAATGACGGCGGCGGGTTGAGAGCTGCTGCTCATGAGCTTAAGGGATCCTGCCTTGTGCTCGGTCTTGGTGGGATGGCGGCGCTGTGCAGGGACATTGAAAGTTGCGCAAAGGGCGGCGAGATCGAGCGAGCGGCCGCGCTCTGCGATCAGGTGAAGGACGCCTTCGAGAAGATAAGAGGATCAGAAACAAGGGGGAACGATGGAAGGGCATAACCACAAGATCACCGTCTTTATCGTCGAGGACAACGAGATGACCCGCCTGGCGATAAAAGGCGTCGTGAGCAAGGTGCCGGATTTCAGCGTAGTCGGCGAAGCCGCTGACGGCGAAAGCGCGGTGAAGTCCGTGCTGGAGAAGCAACCGCAGGTGGTGCTCGTCGATATCGGGCTGCCCGTGCTCGATGGAATCGAGGCGACAAAGCGCATAAAACGGGACGCGCCCGGCATCAAGGCCCTCATGCTCACCGCCCATGACACTGATGCCGACATCTTCGCCTCTTTCGATGCCGGCGCGGACGGCTACATAATCAAGGAAGGCTTCAGCCAGAAACTGGAGCTCGCGATAAGAAGCGTAAGTGACGGCGTCGCCTGGCTCGACCCGCGCATCGCCCAGCGCGTGCTCAAGGCCGCCACGGCCAGCATGCGCGGCGTGGTCGAGGGGCGGCCCTCGGCAGTGATAAATGTGGAGCCGCTATCGGAGCACGAGACCCGGGTGCTCGAGCATGTGGCGGCGGAAGGGGAGTTGTGCAAGGACGGCGTCTGCCTGATCGATCCGGAATTCATGCAGAGGCTTCACCGCTTTCACAAGGCTCAGTGAGCGGGCGCCGACCCCGGGTGATCCTCGCTGCCGGCCAAACTCCCAGGGTCAAGAGCAACGACGCCAGACTGACTGCCACGCCGATCCATGAGGCTGCGTCGGCGCGGGAGTCGTAACGGAGCACCGCGTGATCCGTCGAGGGCAGGAAGAAGATCCGTTCCGCCGAGCCCCGGTAGATGACGCCGTCGCCGGAGCGCCAGTAAGGGAAGTAGGCGTAATTGATCCTGACTGGCCTGCCGGGCTGGAGATGCTCCAGGTAGATCGTCTGGAAGTCGGGGCTGAAGCGGAGAGTGGGCGCGCTCGTGCTTTCGCTGCCGGCCTGTGGAACCGGGGCCGCGTGCTCGCCGAGCGTGGACGGCAATGACTGCTGATCGAGATATCTTGCCGTTTGCTCGTACCGGCTGATCTCCGTGCCGCGGTCGTAGCGCACGAAATAATGGTCCAGATAGGCCTCGGGTGAGAACTCCAGATAGACGACGTAAGGCGCCGGGACTGGAGGGGGCGCAGCGGGCGGCGGGTAGGCGCCGTGGCAGTTGACGATGAGTGCCGACAGCGGCAGCGGCTTCCGGCTGCCGGTCAGATCAATGAGGTCATAAGGGCGGGCCAGCCTGGGATGGCTGTAGAAGTAGTACTCGAGGAAGCGGAAGGGCAGGCTGTGCCTTTGATCTATGTAACCTATGATCTGCTTCGTCACCGGCGATACCATGGTGGCACTGCCGGTGCCAATCGGCATGATCGCGTAAGGATCGAAGCGTTCAATCTTACCGCTCAGGTACGGCAGGAGGTTGTGATAGAGCTTACCTTCCGCCGCGCAGACCACATGGGAAATGCCCTCCTCCCTCAACTGCCGGACTTCTTCGGCCGTGTCCCTTTGCGCGGTGCCGGTAAACGGCACAGGCGCCGTGTAGGTGTTCGCGCCCAGCAGCCAGGCAGTCCCCACGGGAAAGAAGTAGGCAAGGGAGCTCTGGATGAAAAGCCCGTTGACGGTGTCAAAACCGCTCTCGTCCCAAAGCTGCGATTCCAGGTAATGCTGGCTAAGCCAGGGGAACTTGCTGTATTCCTTGGTGGATTCGAAGAGCACCCGTCCTTTTTGCGGCTGCCTCTTGAAATAGTCGAGGACCTCCGCTTCGTGCCTGACATATTTCGGTCCGGTCAGCGTCGGAAGCATGTTTCTGGCAGGATCGGGAAAGCAGCCGGCGGAGTAGACGCCTGCCGAAAGGATTATGATGATGGCGCTGGCGGTGGCAGCGGCGAGGCGGCGCCCCGCTTTCTCGGCGACAAGTTGATGTATGGACAGCGGCACCAGAGCAAGCAGCGCCGCGAGAATGAGGATGGAATATCCCAGCATTCTGTACAGATGGACTGTGAAAGGAACGCTTGCAGCGGTGAATCCGCTGGAGGCGATAAGAGCGATGATTAGCGTCGAGAGATAGAAGGCGACGGCGATATTTGAGCGGCGCGCGGTTGCCAATGCGCAGAAGACGAGCATGAAAGCCCCGACCAGGAGGGTGGCGAGATCGATCGGCTGAAAGCCGCGAGCTGCGCACGCCTGCAAATGCTGAAGCAATTCACACGCCGGGTAGCGGAAGAGCAAGCGCAGGAAATCTCCTTCGGGCGCCGTGATGTCGGTGACGCTGTACGTGGACGCCAGCGCCAGCGCCGGCACCAGCCAGAAGCCGGCCAGCCCCAGCCCGAGAAGATGCGCCTTGATCAGACACAGCCTGCTGCCGGCGAACCATATCCCCAGCAGCACCACCATGCCCAGCGCAAACATGGCCGTTAGCGGGTGGGAAACGACCAGCAAAGCGAAGTAGATGGAGACGGCCCGCAGATGCTTGCGCTCGCCGTCAATGAGAAAGCGCGCCATGGAACCGAACTGGAGCAACAGGAGATGCCATCCGAACACCTGCCCGAAAAGCCCGATGAACATCGGCCCTGAGGCGCCGATGCCGTAGTAGCCGGTGTCCTGGTTGAGGAACCAGAAGCTGACGAAGGCGACGGACGCGGCGAGCAGAAGTCCCGGTACGGTGCCTGTGTCGCCTGCCCGGACGCCGCGAATCTGGCGAGCCATCGGCAGCAGGAAATACCAGATCGAAAGCGGCAGCGTCGCGCACCCGGCAACCAGAATGGCGTGGACGGCGAAGGCAACCGGATCTTGCCACCAGGGGCGGCAAATCTGGGACGCGAGGGCGGCCACGAGATGCGGGAGAAAGGGATAGAAGCGAAACGCCGGCCAGCCGGTGAGCCAGACGGGATCGTAGAAATCGAGACGAAATGAGGAGAGCTGCAGGATCATGCGCCTGATGATCGCTATGTGACCGGGCAGATCGACCGACGCAATGCTGCGATCGGTAAGCCATGCCTTGAACCACCAGACAAGCGGAATTACCGCGGCAGCCAGCGCCACCAGCCCCCAGTCAGGTTTCTTCCCGGCGGGAGCTGATCCCGGCGGGTGGAGGGCGGTCGCTTCTTGCCTGTTCATGCGGGCCGGAATGCCTCTGTGGAGCGCGGTGCGGCGGGCAGCGGGTCCTAATGATTGTACATAAATGGAATATAACTTCTCGTCTTTTCTCCCTGCCCGCTGTGAGGCAGCGGCTCATCGTGGTGATAGTTGACCGTTACCTGCCGGGTCGGGGCGCCTGCTCCCCGGCGGGCTGTCAGGGAACGCTGTCAGGGGGCTGTTGCGGTCTCTGGGCTTGCACGGCTTTGACCAGATCCCCCACGTGGTCCATGAGATCGAAGTCGGAGAGGCCGGGCTCGAAGTTTAGCTGTCGCCGGAGCTGCCCGAGACGCTGCGGCAGATGCAGCTCGGGGAAGGTGTGACCGAATACCTGCACCTCACACCAGCCGATCCGGGTGACCAGCTTGGCCCCCGGCGGTGGCGGGGTCGGCGAGTTCACGATCGGATCTTCCTGGTGAATCCGCATCGCCTCAACCTGCCGCTGGGCGGCGGAGCGGTAGGCACCGGGTGCCGGCGCGCCAAAGCCCACGCTGCCGGGTTGTCCCGGCCCCGGATTGCCGACACCCACGCCGCCATAGCCCACATTGCCCAGCCCGATCATTCCTGTGCCCACGCCGAGAAGGGAGTTGCCGACCATGGAGAGCAACTGCTTCGGGAGCTGCGGACCGAGGTGGCGACCGGGCTGCGCCGCCCCTTCCTCGGGCTCCGGCGGCCGCACGTTCTTGTGGAGCTTCTTCTGAGCGTATCTTTCGAGAGCCTCCGTGCGCGCGCTCATGTCGGCGATGGTGGAAGGGCTTCCGAAAGCCTTCGATTCCATGCGGCTGATGCGCTCGCCCAGCGGCTGACCGGGGAAGCGTTGCCCCAGAATCGCCTGTTCGAGGGCCGTGATGCGCGGATAGTCAGATTGGTCCGCATCCGGCTGCGTCTCCTCCCGGCAGGCGGTTTCGGCGGCAGGATCCTCGGGTTGGGCGGCGTTGTCGGTGACATCGGGCGCTGCTGCCGGTGTCCTTGCCGGCGCCGGCGCCGGTGGCTCGGGCTGGCCGCCGCTTTCGGGCAGCGCCGTGCCGGCGGTCGCGGAAACCAGGCTCCTTACCCGTTGCCCGGCATCCCCGGAGGACGGCTCGCCGAAAATCAGTTTTTCCAGTCGCTCCGCCCGCCGCTCCTCGGGGTCGGCGTCAAAACTGTGCCCGAAATACCGTTTCTCCAGCCGAGCAAGCTGCTGCTGCGCTCCCGCCTGTAGGTTGCTGGCTGCGCGGGCGCCGGGACCCAACGATACCGACAGGGCCAGGAGCCAACAAGCAATCACCCGCATCAACCAATACCTGCTTCCAGGGCGCCGAAATTGTAGCATGACAACTCGTCGCCCACAAAAGCGCCGCCTGACCCGGTCAATGGCGGGCCTGATTTCGTCTGCGGCGTCTTTGCTTGCACGATGGCGCCAGAGCTTGCCGGAAAGCTGCTGTAAGGCGGCAAGCAGATGCTCTCGCTCATCCGGGTTGTGGGTGCCCCCTCCATAAGCAGGGTGCTCGGCCGGTCAGCCACCATGAGAACGGGCGGGATGGTTTGCAGCACCAGGCTGGTACTGCCGGCAGTGCCGATTCGAAACTCGCAGCTGCCTGGCTGGATCGCCCCCGCCTTCGCCATAGGCGCCGTCAATAAAGATCGGCAGTGTTCCCCCGCGCGTGAACATACCCCTATACCTTGGGCAGGTTGACGTGGTACTCGGTATCCTCTCGATAGCCCCCTTCGCCGCCGAAGATGTGGCTGTATTCCTTGATGAACTCGATTGATTGTATCCACTTGGTCATCTTAAAGCCCACATAGGTCTCGGCTCTCAGCCGGAGCGGCGCGCCGTAATTGACAGGCAGGGGCGCACCATTCATTTCATAAGCAAGAATTGTCTGATCCTGCAAGGCGTCCATAACGGTAATCGTGCCGTAGAACTGCACACCATGCTGGTCGTACTGGTAGCTCCGGAAGAGAATGTACTTTGCCTCGGGCAGCGGTCTTACAATCTTGAGAATCTCTTTGAGCGGCACGCCCGTCCACTCGGCGATGGCCGACCAGCCCTGGACGCAGTGGTGCTTGGTGATTTGGCTCTGCTGTGGCAAAGCCCTTATCTCGTCCAGGGTGAGCTTGACCGGACTGTCAACCAGCCCTTCAATGGTCAGCCGATAATCTTTGAAGTTGTTGTTGCTCAGCTCTTCATATTCAGCGGTCGTCGGAGGATGGCCGTTAACTCTGAAGTACGGTGAGATGTCCTCTTTCGAATAGCACTGGTTGGACTGCATGCGATTGAGAAAGAGCTTGATTATGTTCTCGGCGAAATATCCGACGGAACGCTGCACCTTGCGCGGGTGCTTGTTCGAGAACCCGGTGGCGCATACATGGACGCCGATTATCGCCGCGATGATCCCCAGCCCGGCGGCAACGCCGTTGTAGTTTGTCTCGAACGTTCCGAAAACCATGTGGTTCATATTGCCGGCGAATCCGGTAATAACAACCATCGAAACGTGGGCTATAAGGAAGAGCACAAAGCTGCACAGCACAAGGAAATGCGCGCTTCGAACGACCTGCCGTCCACCCACGGCATTAATCAGTTTCGGGTACCTGGCGTTGACGGCCGGCGATTGAAGCGGCCCCGTCAGCATGGCGAGCGGCGCGAGAACGAAGACGACGCCCGCGTATGCCAGTTGTTGCAGCGGATCATAAGGACGATACTCGCTTGCCGGTGGCAGGTGAAACGAAAGATAAGCAACGAGCGTGTGCATGGCGCGGGGCACTATGTCCCACGATGTCGGCAATAGGCGGCGCCATTCTCCGGTGCCGAACAGCAGCGTGACATATATGAGCCCGTTCAGCACCCAGAAGAAAGCGCAAAAGAAATGCCAGGAACGAGCCAGCCCCGCAGTGCGGTACCCGCCCGGCAAAGCGATCCACGGCGACACCGGCTCGGCCTCGTCGTGCGAAGTCCACAGCCGGTCGGCAGGCATCTCCCGCTTCGAAAATTTCAGCCATTCGCTTCCCGGTGCACAGTGATCGTTCCAGTAAAGCTTTGGCAGGTCAAAGAGAATCTGGATGCCGCTGCGCATCAGGAGCGTGATAAACAGGACGTTCACCCAGTGGGTTATCCGAAGCCACTCGGGAAAGTCCATTAAGCTCGAACCGGGATCCATTGAAGACCGCCTCCTCATCCACCTCCGCCGGGTATCATTGTAGATCAGCGGTCACGTTATGACTTTAGAAACCGACGTTATGATCAGATCGTTACAGCGCCAGTTCAATAACCGCTCCAGCCCGGGAGGGTGCGTTCTTTACTTCCAGCTCCTCAATTTTTTTTCTGGCTGGCTGTATCCTCAGGCTGTCCGGGACTGGCTGTCTCCCCTTCGACAGGAGGCCTGCAGTTATGCCACAGCGGACGCTTGTTGCCGGAACGATCGAGCTCAGGTAAACTCCTTGTACGGGCAGCAGGGTGGAAGATTGGCAGTTGTCTCGGTGGCGAAGCGGGAAGCGGCAGGCTAAATGGACAATACCGTCGCCTACCTGCTCTTGCTCGCCGGAATTCTTGCCGGTTTGTGCGTGCTGGTCTTCAGGCTGCGCCGCCATGTCTGGGTTTACTTCCTCGCGTTCTTCGCTTATTATCACGCGGCGGTCTGCGGCGCTTATTATCTGATTCGCTATGGCGACATATTCGAGCTTTTCCGCCTGCTCGCTTACGCTGTGTTCCTGGGCAGCTTCATGCTGTTCATCATTATGGCGGTGGCTGCCTCCAAGAGATACAAGGTGCTGGCTTCCTTCTTCGCGCTATTGGCCTTTGCCACCGCAGGCGTGGCCGCCGACGCGTTTCTCCTTGAGCCGACGGCGCTGGAGGTGACGCATTACAGCATCGCTTCGGCCAAACTTGAGCGCGCGATCAAAGTGGCGGTCGTCTCCGACCTCCAGACCGAAAAAGTGAGTGACTACGACAGGCGCGTCTTGACCGCGGTTATGAACGAGAAACCCGACGTCATTCTCATGCCCGGTGATTACCTGCAGGTGAGCAATCCAGGGCAGCATCGCGTGCAGGCGCAGAAGCTGAACGAGCTGTTCCGCCGGCTGCATTTTGGCGCACCGCTGGGAGTCTATGCGGTGCATGGCGATCAAGAGGGCGACGGGTGGGAGCATCTGTTTGACGGACTGTCCGTCACCGCTTTGTCTGAGACGAAGACAGTCGAGTTGCCCGCGCTCGCGATAACCGGGCTCAGTTATGGGGACTCCGGCAACGCGGACTTGAAGGTGCCGGCGTCGCGTACGTACCACATAGTGTTCGGGCACCGGCCTGAATTCATGCTCGCCCATCCTGCGGCCGATCTCCTCGTGGCCGGACACACGCACGGCGGGCAGGTCCACTTGCCGTTTGTGGAAGGGGCACCGGTCAGCTTTTCGGGAGTCCCCGCCAAATGGGCGGGCGGCGGGATGTTCCAAGTCGACGATCGGACCATCGGCGTCATTTCCAGGGGCATTGGAATGGAGCGCGGCTATGCGCCCCAACTGCGATTCCTGTGCCGCCCTCAGATTATCATTCTAAACCTCGGGCCCGCTGACCATTGCGCGGACGCAGCCAGCCCCGCTTCTCGACGCTCTCATAGGTTCCCAGGCACAACCGCGCCAGGCCGAGGCTGGACAGGGTCGTCACCGGCGGCGGCGCGCGACGAAACGCCAATGCCTTGAGGAGATTGGCGGCAGGCATTGATAAACACGGTCTCCCGGGCCTTCAGGCATGCCTTGCCGGTCAGCCCCACAATCGCATTCAGTGTCGAGTGGGCGGACCGAGCTTCTCGATGTATGCAGCCTTCGGAAATTCTCCTTGTGCGCCGAGTTAATCCGGCATGCGGAATATCGGCCGAAAGCTTGTGGCATCATGCCAGGTTAGCGCCGGCTCGACGCGCTTCTGCCATTCGTTGTTCTGCTCGATGCGATGTGCCGCGCGCAGGTCCGTCAAGCACCTGAGAAGGCCGGCCTCGTCGTTCGCCTCGAAGAACGTGAGGTGCCGAACCGGCTCCCTGCCGACGCTTTCGTAGCGCACGACACCGGCCCAGGTGGGAATCTCCGCAACCTGCAACGGCAAGTAGCTCTGCTCATACCAGTCTTGAAACTGCTTGTCCAGCTCGGGTGTCATCTCCAGCTGCCACAGGAAGAACGGGCGGCCCGCGAATGCTCCTTCGGCGGGTTTTCGGGCGTGGGTCCAGGTCTGCCTGTAAGTGATTCGCGAGAAATTCCGCAGGGACCTGTCCTTCCATTCGCGAAACTCTTTGACGACCTGGCAAACCGCCGGCCTGTCGAAAATGCCATCCACTTTGCTCATGGCGTCGTCACCGGCAAGCTGGTAAATCGTCAGGTACTGCTTGTTATGCCAGGGTAAAGAGCCACCGATCCCAAATTCCTCGTATCGCCGGATATTGATGATTTCCGGCGATTTCTCAAGCACCGCCGTGAGAAACGAATAATGATAGAAGCGATTGAACTCCGGCTCCACCTCCGGGGGAACAGTAAAGTTGATTACGAGAAGAGGATTTCCCATTGATCTCACCTTTCACTCTTTGATGAACGACACGACAATCTGGCGTTTCCGGGGCCATCAAGCTCGACCAGCACGGCTCGCTGCCATGCGCCCAGGCCAAGCACGTCGCCGAATAGTGTAATCTACTTTGACAGCGTCTCCTCGATTTCGAACTCCGAGCACTTGGCTATCGAACCGCTGCCAATCGATGACTTCATGCCTGAGATCGTAGACAGGCTGCGCTCCTTCGGCGCGCTTGTGCTCGTGGCTGAGCCCGGCGCCGGCAAGACCACCCGGGTGCCCCCGGCGCTTCTTGACGCGGGGCTGGCGAGCTTGCAAGACGGCAGACCCGGGCAGATTGTGTTGTTGCAACCGCGGCGAGTGGCTGCGCGCGCGGCGGCAAGTCGCATAGCCAGCGAGCGCGGGACCGCGCTCGGCGGGGAGATTGGCTATCAGGTTCGTTTTGATAAACGAATGAGCCGCGCCACACGCGTTCTCGCTTGCACGGAAGGGGTATTCCTCCGCCGCTTGCAGGGCGACCCGCTCCTGCTCGATGCCGCCGTTGTGGTTTTCGACGAGTTTCACGAGCGGAGCGTCTACAGCGATCTGGCGCTGGCGATGGTTCGCCAGGTCCGTCAGGAAGTCCGTCCGGATGTGCGGATTGTCGTGATGTCCGCTACGCTCGATGCCGGACCCGTGGCAAGCTATCTGGGAGGATGCCCGACTATCGAGTGTCCGGGCAGAACGTACCCGATCCAGATAGAGTATGCTCGCACGCGCTCCGGCGATCCTCTCGAGCGCACCGTTGCCAGCGGCGTCAGAAGCATGCTTTCTCGAACGGCAGGGCACGTCCTTGTCTTCCTTCCCGGTGTCGGGGAGATTCGGCAGGCGCAGGCGGAGCTGGAAGGGGACCCTGCCGTCAGCGATTTCACGATCATGCCGCTATACGGGGACATGCCGCTCGAGGACCAGCAGGCAGTGCTGCTCCCCTCGAAGAGGCGCAAGATTGTGCTCGCAACTAACGTGGCGGAAACCTCCATCACGATCGATGGTGTCACCGGAGTGGTCGACAGTGGGCTTTGTCGTATCAACCGGCTGGACCCGCGGCTGGGAATGAATCGATTGGAGGTCTCGCGCATTTCCAGAGCATCTGCTGACCAGCGTGCCGGTCGAGCCGGGCGCACCGGGCCCGGGTCGTGCTTGCGGCTGTGGACTGAGCGCGAGCACGGGTTGCTGAGCGACTTCGAGAAGCCCGAGATTGCCCGGGTAGATCTGTCGCAAACGGCGCTGCAATTGATTGCCTGGGGAGAACATGATGTGCGCGCGTTCCCCTGGTTTGAGGCGCCTCCGGCTGGTGCGCTGGAGCACGCACTGGAGCTTCTGGAGCGTATCGATGCGCTTGATTGCGGGCGGCTGACGGAGGCCGGAAAGCGAATGGCAAGCTTGCCGCTCCAACCCCGGGTCGCTCGCCTGCTTCTCGAGGGAGAGCGGCTCGGACGGGGAAAGCGTGCCGCCCTCTGCGCGGCGCTTCTGGAAGGCCGCGATCCGGTCAGGCGTGCCGAGCAAAGGAGACAAGCCGAGCACCGCAGCGACTCGGATGTTCTGGATCGCCTGGAGGCGATAGAGCATTTCAGCGCCACCGGGCAGAGACACTGGTGGGCGGGAGAGTTGCTTGCCGGCCCGGCAAAGCAGATCCTGCGAGCAGGGGAGCAACTGGCACGAGAGCTTGATGAATCGATGGCAGGCGGCGCCGAAGCGCTGAAACCCGGCGCTCAGAAGTGCCCTTCGGACGAGGCGCTACTGCGGGCGATTCTTGCGGCCTACCCGGATCGCGTTTGCAGGCGCCGGCAACCCGGGGGAAGGCGGGCGGTCATGGTGGGAGGGCGCGGCGTGCGCCTTGCTGATGAATCAGCGATCGGCGACTGCGAGATGTTTGTCGCCGTGGAATTGCTCGAGTCCGGGCAGGCTGAGTCGCTGGTGCGGCAGGCGTCGCGTGTAGAGAAAGACTGGTTGCCGAAGGCCCATCTCGGCGAAAGCCTGGATGCCGGATATGATGCCGAGCTGGAGAAGGTGACCGCGGTCAGGAGGCTGCGCTTTTTCGATCTCGTGATTGAAGAGCAGACCGCGCAACTGCCGCCGGACGTCGATGCCGCGGCAGTGCTGGCCGAGGCTGCTGCCGCCCGCTTCGACCTGGAGGAGCTGGTAAGCGAGGAAGCCGCTCGCTACATGACGCGCATCCGCTGGTTGCGCCACTGGCAGCCCGAGCTGGAGTTGCCGGACTTCGGTCCGGACCCGTGGATAGAGCTCTTGCCCGAGTGGTGCGCCGGATGCTCCAGCATCCAGGAACTTCGCTGCGCCCCTCTTGTCGGGATAATACAGGCTCGCCTGACGCCCGAGCAGGTCGCGGCCGTGGACAGGTTCGCCCCTGACAGCATTGCCGTCCCTGGTGGTCGCCGGATAAAACTTCAGTACGAGGTCGACAAGCCGCCCGTCCTGGCGGCCCGCATTCAGGAAATGTTCGGTTTACCGGACACCCCGCGTATCGCAAACGGCAAAGTCCCGGTGTTGCTGCATCTTCTTGCGCCCAATAACCGTGTGCAGCAGATTACCGCTGATCTGGCCAATTTTTGGAAGATCACCTACGCGGAAGTAAGAAAGGATCTGAGAAGCCGCTACCCGAAACACGCCTGGCCTGACGATCCGCTTACGGCGCAACCGGAATCTAAGCCTCGGCGCAATCGCTAGAGACTATTTCTGGCGGCCTGACCCCGCGTGCTCTCTTGCTGGTTTTAATACCCGTAATATGTGTACGGACTGTACCCGTAATATCTTGGAATGATGCGGATGTGAGGTCTGGCATAGTATCCGTACGCATATCCGTATCTATATGGAGAGAACCAGGCGCCCGGACCATAATAGCCGCCAGGCCATCCATAACCCAGTCCAAGACTACGCAATCCGTAGCCGAGCAATGCGCTCTTGATCATCCATCCGAAAAAGGCCTGCGATGGCGGTTGGCAGACCGCGAATGTGACCATGAGCATCAAGGCGGCGACAGTCGTTTTGCACATCTTAGTCATAATCGACCTCCTCTCTGGTGAGGCTGTCTCAATTGATCGGACGCGCGCCAGACCGTGCTGTTCCGCGCTGTTGCTTACAGGCGACGAGCGTTCAGCGGCATGTCCGGGTCAATAAGCTCCGGCAAGCCCTGGCTTGGCGGTTCAGCGATTGTTGAGTGCCGCGCAAGCCGCCTTAATTGCGTCCTGCCCCCATTGCAGGACAACATTCTCAGCCGGTGCCGTGTACTCGTCGTCGTCTGTGAACGGTCTGTTTCTCCAGAGCTGTTCCGTGCCTGCGAATCCCCTGACTTGGATGGAACGGCCATCCTCAGAAAGGGACAATACAGGCAGGGCTTCACCGTCGTCCTCCTTGCGGTCCGTGGCGTTCTGCTCGATTATTCGCTTTTGAACGGAGGCGCGCTCCTCATTCGACAGAGAGTCCAGTAAGGTGTGAGCACTGGCCGTCTTGCCGTGCTCCAGGTCCTGGGTGACGCTCTCAACCTGCGCTTGTGTGACTTCGTGCGCGTTTGCCATGCTGTAAAGCCTCGCTGACTTCCCGACTCGAGTTCGGTTTTGCGTAGTAAGTAGAAGGGATCCAGCGGACCCCCGGCGGCAATTTAGCGAAGTCTACAGCTAATTTGTAGAAAATACCTGGAATATTTGTGGAGAGACCTTAATTTGAGAATCTCTATTCCCTGGGATTAGACCGTGGCAGGAAGGCGAAGGCGACACAGGAAGCTGCTACTGCGCAGCCAGGTTGGCGAGTGCGCGGGAAACAGCAGTAAAGGAGCTATTGACCGCGTTGGCCAGCGTGGATTGTGGCAAAGCTAAAACCAAACTGATCAGTGCGGCGACAAAGGCGATGATCGACCCGTACTCGGTGATGGCCTGCCCTTTCTGCCTTCTCCGGCGGTTTGGTCTTGATCCGGTTCGTGCTCTCGATGAGTCCATGGTAAATTACCCGAAGCCCGGCGACGCAGACGTGATCTGCACGCTGCAAATTGATCTTGCCCATCAAGAGCCCTCAAATAACGGCGTTTTACCCTCTGGAAATTACTTGTGCTTAATCGATCTGCCTGTCGGACAGGCGTTTCCACTGGCACAGCGAATTATCGCCACTGCTGTCGGTGGCTTGGTGCTGGACCTTTCCTGCACCTGACAACAAAACCGGCATAATACGCCTGGATTGGAGGTCAGATGAAAAAGAGTCGTTTCACAGACGGTATGGCAATGAACTGCGTTTGCTTCCGCCAAAGATAAAGCGGCTTCGTCTTCGAAAAGCCGCTCCAGATAAGCAACACAAGATACCTGCCCGGGAGGACTCGAAGCTCCATGATTTGAGGCGCACTCTGGCGAGCTTCATGGCTAACGCCGGTGCGGACGTATCCTTTTGCCGCTTGTGGAAGGGGCACCGGTCAGCTTTTCGGGAGTCCCCGCCAAATGGGCGGGCGGCGGGATGTTCCAAGTCGACGATCGGACCATCGGCGTCATTTCGAGGGGCATTGGAATGGAGCGCGGCAATGCGCCCCAACTGCGATTCCTGTGCCGCCCGCGGATTATTATTCTAGATCTCTCTTCTCTTCACCATCCTAAAACTGCCAGCCGATTGCTCCCGCGGCCGCAATATTCTGCCCGCTGACCATACTTACTGGTATGCCGATAGCGGCGACAGCCTGTAGTCGACCGCTGCGGTTGCGGTGCGCCATAGTGAGCGCGGTTGCCGCCTGGCCACCATAGTAGCCTCCGCCGAGGCTAATTGTTGTTTTGCCGGGATCAGGCGTCCGCATCGCCGTAAGCATTGCTGCTACCGCGGCGACACCTTGGCTGGCACTGCGTTCGATGCGGGTCATGCGGCTGTTCCATTGCTGCTGCATTTGAGACGCCACTGCGTTGGTATAATTGATGCTCTGAGTGAATTTCAGATTTGTGAAGTTATCCGCACTCTGCACACCGGCCGCAACTTGCTGGTCGGTGTAGGCATTTGCCTGTCCGAGTATTACCCGATTGTTTTGCACCACAAAGCCTTGAAGCTGGCTGACATTAACGGCATCGGTCGGCTTGACGCCGGCGGCCACGTTTGTTATGCGGCGCTCAGCACCGGGGGCGCCTACTGACACAGTGTTGGATTGATTGGCAACAGAGCCTGAACCCAGCGCTACTGCATTGCTTGTGTTGGCGGATACGCTGCTGTTTTGTCCGATAGCCACGCTGCCGGTGGCACCGGTATTGACAGTGGCGTTATTTCCTATTGCGACGCTGCCGTCGCCACACGCACAGCTTTCATAGCCATAAGCTGAGCTGGAGGTTCCCGAGGCGGTGCTGACGGCGCCATAAGCTGAGCTGGCGAAGGCCGAGGCGTGGCTCGCGGCGCCATAAGCTGAGCTGAGGGCGGTCGAGGCACTGCTCGAGAAGCCAAATGCTGAGCTAAATTGGTTCGAGGCTTCGCTGCCGAAGCCATAAGCTGAGGCTTCGTCGCCCGAGGCATTGCTGAAGACACCATATGCTGAGCTACCTGGGCCAGAGGCGGTGCTCTGGCTGCCATATGCTGAGCTGGAGACGCCCGAGGCTGTGCTGCCGTCCCCGATAGATGTCGCGTTGCTGGGAGCGCCAGAGGTATCGCCAAAGCCTGCCGGGCCTTGCAGGTTGCTTGCTGGCTGTCCGTTGCCCGTGGAATTAAGTGTCTGTCCCGCAAATACTGGTACTGAACTGGCTAACAGCATGACGGCAACGGGAACTGTTATGATGTGGATCCGCTTTAGTTGCATCATTAGCTTTACCTCCAGGAGAAAATGGGCTCCCTTGAAGTTCAATTGGCTAGGTAGCTAGTCAGCGCACCCTGGAACACCGGGCGACCTTTTTCGAACAAACGATGGGACAAAGAGAACATTCGCCAGAGAAGCTCTTGGAAAGGAAAAGCCACAGCGAAGAGGTTCTCAATGGTTGCCAAAAAGTGTACCAATTGAATCTCGCAACTGGCCTCTTGCAAACCGCAATCTGCCGCCATGCCGCGCTCAGCCCAGGCAGCCTGAATGTTAAGGTGGAAGACATGAAGTCCGCATAAGCCGACCTGGGGTGCTTTAGGATCAGATAATGTTCATCAAAGGTCAATTCAGACAGAGCGAGCAACTGGCTCTTATGTTCCAGGCAGTTGAGGCGGCTCGCAACGGTGTGGTCATAACCGATCCTGTTCAACCGGACAATCCGATAATCTACACAAATCCTGCCTTCACGGACATCACAGGTTACGCTGCTGATGAAATTCTGGGGCAAAACTGTCGTTTCTTGCAGGGCGAAGACAGGGCGCAGCCGGCGCTCAACGACGTGCGGTTGGCGATCAAAGAAGGGCGAGACGTCACTGCCATTTTGCGCAACTACCGTAAGGACGGCAGGCGATTTTTCAATGAATTGACAATTTCCCCGGTGCGCAATGATAGGGGAAAATTGGTGGCGTTTGTGGGGATACAAAATGACATCACTGCTCGAATCGAGGCAGAGGAGAGAATATCCGACTTCTACTCTATAGTCTCCCATGAGTTGCGTACGCCGATTGCCAAAATCAAAAGTTCTCTGGCGGTTATTGCCGATGGGGAGGCCGGGCCGGTAAGCGACTCCGTCAGACGATTTGTGGACATCTCCATAAAAGCTGCCGACAGCTTGTGGCGGCTTCTCGAGAATATTCTGGACTTCAAGAAGCTCGAATCGGGAAAATTTTTCTTGCTGCGTCAACGATTGCAACTGGCGCAACTGGTGGAAAGCGCGGTCGTAGAGTTCCAACCTGTCGCCGATGCTGCGGACGTTGCCCTGAAATTCCACCGTCTTGCCAGCCCGACTGTCGATGCCGACGGGCAGCGCATAGTGCAGGTGCTGGAAAACTTGCTCAGCAATGCCGTGAAATTTTCGAGGTCTGGGTCCGAGGTCAATGTGAAAGTGCTATCTCATGGTGCGGAATGGGCTCGCGTGGAGGTTATCGATTCCGGTGGCGGGATTGCTGCGGCGGACATAAGCAAGCTCTTTGGCAAGTTCCAGCAGCTCGAATTGCCCGACAAGCGCACGCGGGGTGGAACCGGGCTGGGCCTGGCGGTATGCAAAGCAATCATTGAGGCGCATGGCGGCCGTGTGGGGGTCGAAAGCGAACTGGGAAGGGGCAGTACCTTCTGGTTTGAATTGCCATCCTGCACCTCGGTTGGCCGAACATCAGTCACCGACAGCTGACCTGTCAGGCACAGCCGTTCACCTCCGGTTCAAGTTTGTGCGATAAGTTCTTTGTTACAGAGCCAGGGGGTAAAATGTACAGTCGGTCACCACAAGATCCGCAATCGGCGATGGCAAAGGTTTTGCTTGTTGAAGACGATGATGAGTTGTCTGAAGTGCTGAAGTGCACTCTCACAAGTCGTGGCTTCACTGTTCAAGCTGTTCGGGACGGGAATGAGGCGCTTGATTTGTTGAGGGTCAACAAGTACGACGTGATAGTGCTTGATTGGATGATGCCGGGGCTGAGCGGCATAGACGTGTGCAAGCGCCTTCGCTCCGGCGGCGACCGCACGCCCATCTTGATGCTCACAGCCAGGACATCCGATGAGGACACGGAGCATGGTTTGGATGCAGGGGCTGACGATTACCTGACCAAGCCCTTCGAAAATAGAGTGCTTGCGGCCCGCCTGCGTGCGCTGCTTCGTCGCCCGCCTGTGTGCCTGGAGCCAGTGTTGAGGATCGGGGATATCTCGTGGGATCCGTCTACCGGGCGCGCGTCGCGCGCAGGCAAGGAGATTCGCTTGCGGCCGATGGTGGCGAAGCTCCTGGAATTTTTTCTGCGGCACCCCGGACAGTTCTTTACGCCCGAAGCTTTGTTAAACCGCGTTTGGGACGATGACTCGACGGCCGGGCTGGAGACAGTCAGGGCACACATTAAGCTGCTGAGGAAGGCAATTGAAATCCCGGGCTGCCCGTCGCTGATAGAGACGGAGCGCCATCGAGGCTACAGGCTCGTTGCGCACGAACAAGGAGACTCTGAAGGATGAGCGGGTTCGATGCCGTCCTGCTCCTTTCGTTCGGCGGTCCAGAGGGTCCGGAAGACGTCATGCCGTTTTTACGGAATGTAGTGAGGGGCAAGAATGTGCCAGAGGAACGATTGCTGTCGGTGGCACATCACTATCAACGGTTCGGGGGCGTCAGTCCGATCAACGAGCAAAACCGGTGCCTTATCAAGGCGCTCAAAGCGGAACTCGATCAACACCGGCTGGATTTGCCCATTTACTGGGGCAATCGCAACTGGCATCCGATGCTGGAGGACACCGTGGCGCAGATGTCCCGGGACGGGGTTAAGAGAGCATTGGCGTTTGCCACATCGGCCTACAGTTCTTACTCGAGTTGTCGCCAGTACATCGACGACATAGAGCGTGCTCGTTTTGCCGTCGGAATTGAGGCGCCACAAATTGAGAAGATTAAGCCCTTCTACTGTCACCCCGGTTTCATCCGAGCAAATATCGACCGGCTGAAGGAGGCCCTGTCACAGCTTAACGCACCTGCTGGTGATGCAGTCCATGTAGCTTTCAGTGCTCATAGCATTCCGCTGTCAATGGCGCTAGGCTGCCGTTACCAGGAGCAACTCACCACAGTGGCGGAGGCCGTGGCAAACGGTGCTGGCATTTCGGACTGGAAGCTCGTTTATCAAAGTCGTTCCGGTCCAGCGCATGTGCCGTGGCTGGAGCCTGATATTAATGACCACCTTCGCTTTCTGCGTGTGATGGGCAAACAGAACGTCGTGGTGCATCCCGTTGGCTTCATTTCGGATCACATGGAGGTCAGGTATGACCTGGACACCGAAGCGGCCAGCCTCGCTGCTAAGTTGGGACTCAACATGGTACGGGCCGGGACTGTCGGAACGCACCCATCATTCGTTGGCATGATACGAGAGTTGATTGTGGAGCACCTGGAGGGCGGGGCATTAGCAGGTGGCTGCTTTGAGGCCACCATGTGCGATCCGGGCTGCTGCTTGTATCAGCAAGATGATGCTCCGGGCACGGCGCATACCAGGATTTAAGCGAAGCTCGATTGTGTTCATCCCCCGTTCACGAGCTGAGGCTACACTGGCTACGGAGGAAACTGATGAGCGATGAGCAAATGGCGGCATCTCATGAAGTCAGGAACAACCACCACGGCGGTTGTTCTGGGAGTTATCCTTACAGGTGTTATTGCTACGGTTAAAGCGGAGCCGAAGGAAAAGTACCCGACACCCGAATATGAAGTGCTCGCGACGATCAGCAAGGACATTGAAATTCGCCGTTACGCACCGCGCATAGTAGCCCAAGTGAGCGTGTCTGGCACAGGGAGAGAGGGACTCAATGAAGGGTTTCGGATACTGGCCGGATACATATTCGGAAATAACAACAGGCGCGGCACAGGCGAGATTAAGGCCCCTGGCAGGGGAGAGCGCGAAAAAATTGCTATGACGGCGCCCGTCACCGCGCAGTCGGCGACGATACCAATGACCTCCCCTGTGACGGCCTCGGGAACGAGAACCGGCTTGACAGTGAGCTTTTTCATGCCGCCATCCTACTCACTCGCCACGCTGCCTGTACCAACAGATCGAAGAATAAAACTGATCGAGTTGCCCGAGGAGCAGTTCGCCGTGATTCGATTCTCGGGCGGCTGGAATGCGTCAAACTTCGACAAGCACGCACAATGCTTGCTCGATAGACTTGACAGGGAGAATATAAGGACAGCTGGGAGCCCAGTTAATGCCTACTACAATCCGCCTTTCACGCTGCCGTTTTTGAGACGTAATGAGGTTCTTGTTCCTATTGCCGAAGGAGCTTTGCCTGGTTGAGCTCCTGTCTCCTTGGCTAGTTGTGAGCTCGGCTTTCCGACCCGGGTCAACGTGTTTCAAGGATAAGGGCAGGTGACAGGAGCACAGTGGCACGTTCACTCAAAGTTCATGGCTGCTGTTTATCATGCAGACTGAAGGGTCAGTGCAGGGTGTTTACTGTGAGCTCGAAGGGCAGACGACAGGTTGTTGAGTTTCGAACAGTTATCCCAGCTCCGGCCGGGGAAGTTTTTCGATGGCACTGGCAGCCAGGAGTCTTTTACAGGCTCGTGCCGCCCTGGGAGTCAGTGGAAGTCGTCCGGCCTGCTGATGGTCCGGCAGATGGCGCCACCGCGGTCCTGAAGGTAAAAGTAGGGATGTTCAAACTGGAGTGGATCGCCAGGCACTTCCAGATGGTTGCAGGTCTGCAATTTGCAGATATTCAGCAGAGGGGGCCTTTCGCATTTTGGCATCACGTTCACAGGCTGGAGCCGCTAGGCGCAGACAGGTGCGAACTTATTGACAAAATTGAGTATGAGCTGCCGGCATCTCCCATCAGCCAACTGCTCCTGGGTGGTTACGTCAAGAAGAAGCTCGCCCGCATGTTCAATTACAGGCACCAGACAACGGTAAACGACATCAGACTCGTCATGAATACGGGAGGTCGGGTAATGAAAATCGCGGTCACCGGTTCGCACGGACTGATAGGGTCTCAACTGATCCCCTTTCTGACATCTTTATGCCATGAGGTCGTCAGACTGGTTCGTGCGTATCCGGCGCAGGGGGACATCCTCTGGAGACCCGAGTCTGGTGAGATCGACAAGAGCTCGCTGGAGGGACTGGATGCAGTGGTGCACCTCGCTGGTGACAGCATAGCTGCTGAGCGCTGGACTGCGAGCAAGAAGGCTAGAATTCGTTCGAGCCGTGTGACAGGTACCCGGTTGTTGTCCCAGACACTCGCCAGTTTGAAGAAGCCACCCGAAGTGCTGATATCGGCTTCCGCCATCGGCTATTACGGCAACAGAGCTGACGAGGTTCTTACTGAAGAGAGTCTGCCCGGCACAGGTTTTCTTGCCGATGTCTGTCGTGAGTGGGAGTCAGCCGTTGAGCCTGCAAGGCGAGCCGGCATACGCGTTGCCAACCTGCGGATAGGCGTCGTGCTAAGCCGCGCGGGTGGCGCACTGACGAAGATGCTACCAGCTTTCCAGATGGGTGCGGGTGGCAATATCGGGTCAGGCAAACAGTGGATGAGTTGGGTCTCCTCCGAGGACGTGATAGGCTCCATCTATCATGTGCTTACGCACAAAGAGCTGGAAGGACCGATAAATGTTGTCGCACCACAAGCGGTGACTAACAGTGGTTTCACGGCAGCTCTTGGCAATGTTTTGCACAGACCGACCGTGCTGCCTTTACCAGGGTTCGTTGCGCATCTGTTGTTGGGGGAAATGGCAGACGAACTCTTGCTTTCGAGTGCGCAGGTCAAGCCGTGCAAATTGCTGGAAAGTGGTTACAAATTTCGGCATCCTGCGCTGGAGCCAATGTTGAGAGAGTTGCTGGGCGTGGCGTGAGTTCGGAGGAGGTGAATGTGCATGGGTTCAACGAGCATAGTCTGGTTCAGGCTCGATCTACGTCTTGCTGACAACCAGGCGGTCCTGGCCGCTGTACGTCATAGCGACTGTGTGGTGCCCTTGTATATAGATGCGATAGAAAAAGGAAATTCGTGGGCGGCCGGTGCAGCTAGCCGTTGGTGGTTGCATCAGTCTCTGAAAAGTCTCAACCGCGACCTGCAGAACTTAGGCTCGCGTTTGATTATTCGCAGCGGCGACCCCGCTGCCGTTCTTCTTTCGCTACTGGAGGAGACGGGAGCTCGCTTCGTGTTCTGGAACCGAGTTTTCGATCCTGTTGGCCGGGCACGCGACCGGCGGGTTGAGGAGGTTTTGCGCGCCCGTGGTGCTGTGGTGCAAAGTTTCAATTCCAGTCTTATGCATGACCCACATCTCTTGCGCACCGGAGCGGGAAATCCCTTCCAGGCGTTTACTCCATTCTGGCATCGCCTGACTTCCTCGACGAACCAGGAGCCGCCCGCGGAATGCCCCAGGTCCATGACATTGCCTCAAGGACAACTGGCATCCGTTGCCCTGGAGGCTCTTACGCTCGAGCCGCGCGCAGACTGGGTCTCAGGCCTTCGAGCTACCTGGAGTCCTGGAGAATCCGGTGCTCATGAAAAATTGCGCCACTTCATTCAGAGTGGCGCACTCTCGCGCTATGCAACAGGCAGGGACCGCCCTGATCATGATGGAGTCTCAATGCTGTCTCCGCACCTGCATTTTGGAGAGATAGGGCCGCGGCAGATCTGGCATGCGGTACGGCAGACTCCGCTTGAGCTGAGTGCGCATGCCAGTGCGGTAACCTTCCTCAAAGAGCTTGGCTGGCGGGAGTTTGCTTATCACGTGCTGTACAATTTTCCAGACACGATCAATCAGCCCATGCGTCCTGAATTCGATCGATTTTCCTGGCGCAAGAACGATTCAGCTCTCAAAAAATGGCAGCGCGGGCAGACAGGCTATCCGATCGTTGATGCAGGAATGCGCCAGCTCTGGCAGACCGGCTGGATGCACAACCGAGTTCGCATGATTGTATCGTCGTTCTTGACGAAAGATTTGTTGATTTCATGGCTCGATGGAGCGCGGTGGTTCTGGGATAGGCTTGTTGACGCTGATCTGGCTAATAACACGCTTGGGTGGCAATGGGTTGCCGGCTGTGGAGCCGATGCTGCACCTTACTTCAGGATGTTCAATCCTGTGCTGCAGGGAAAGAAATTTGATCCTGATGGAGATTATGTACGACGTTGGGTGCCTGAACTGGCTCGGTTGCCCTCCAGGTGGATTCACAGTCCGTGGCAGGCGCCGCCGGCCGAACTCAGTGCCGCCGGAGTTGAGCTTGGCCGCACATATCCGGCTCGCGTAGTTGACCATGCATGGGCACGCGACAGAGCGCTCGATGCGCTGTCCAGCATCAGACGAGGCTCGGTGCGCAAGCGAGCCGTGAGCCAGGCCGCTCGGTGAGCAGAAGAGCGCATTGAGCTTTTGGGTGAGGCGACTGTGATGGGAACCAATGCAAGGATACTGGTGATTGGCGCTACAGGCTATATAGGTGCCCGGCTTGTACCGCGACTTCTGAGTGCTGGATACCTGGTGAGGGCGGTTTCTCGCTCGCTAGAGAAATTACAGGGCTGTCACTGGGCCACTCACAAGAATGTGGAACTCATGACCGTGGATGTACTCGATCCCGTGGCGCTGGCTGCCGCTTGCGAAGGGTGCCAGACAGCGTACTACCTTGTCCATTCGATGAATTCGCAGCACAGAGATTTCGAGGAAGCCGATCGTCGCTGTGCTTTAAACATGGCGACAGCCGCGCAGCGGGCAGGACTGACACGCATCATCTATCTGGGCGGACTGGGCGATCAAGGCGAGGAGTTGAGTCGCCATCTGCGATCTCGCGCTGAGGTGGCGGACATTCTCAGAAGCGGTGCCGTGCCGGTGACCGTCCTCAGGGCGGCAATGATTATCGGCTCAGGAAGTGCGTCTTTCGAAATTCTGCGCTATCTGGTCGAGAGATTGCCCTTTATGATTACACCGCGCTGGGTGCGCACGCCATCCCAACCGATTGCTGTTCGCAATGTGTTGGCTTATCTGATTGGTTGCCTGGAGAAGGATGAAACCATCGGTCAGGTGTTCGACATAGGCGGACCCGAGGTGGTCACATACCAGCAGCTGATGGACGCTTACGCGGCGGAGGCTGGACTGGGGAGGAGGTTTGTCGTTCCGGTGCCATACTTTACTCCACGGTTGAGTTCATACTGGATACACCTGGTGACACCTGTTCCTGCTTATATCGCGCGGCCCCTTGCCGAGGGATTGCGCAGCCCGGCAGTGTGCAGGGAGTCGCGCATAAAGGACCTCATACCGCAGGAATTGCTTGATTGCCGGACAGCTATCAAATTGGCCATAACGTGCGTGCAGCATCAGCAGGTGGAAAGCCACTGGACTGATGCGGGAGCCATTCCGCCTGCCGAATGGTTCTATTCGGAGGACCCGAAGTGGGCTGGCGGCACCGTATATGAGGACAGGCGGTCGCTGATTGTTGAAGGGACAGCCGATGATCTGTGGCAGCCGTTAGTCAGGCTTGGTGGCAACACTGGCTGGTATTACGGAAATTGGCTCTGGAGGTGGCGGGGGCTCATGGATCGTCTAATTGGTGGCGTTGGGATGATTCGCGGCAGGCGGCACATATCTGATCTTAAGCCCGGGGATGCTCTCGACTTTTGGAGAGTGGGTGCTGTAGACGCTGGCAGGCGGCTACTTTTGGTGGCGGAAATGAGGCTGCCCGGAAAGGCGATGCTGGAGTTCAGGATCGAGCCTATCAGCAAGACCAAGGTCAGGCTCATTCAGACAGCCAGATTTCTGCCGTCCGGGCTGACTGGGCTCATCTACTGGTTGCTTGTCACGCCTTTGCACGGCATTGTATTTGGTGGCATGCTGAAGGGCATCGCTGCTGCCCGTGCAAGACAGAGCAACGCTTCATCGGATGGGATGATTTATGGGTCTTGATCGACGGGCGTACGTTAATTTCTGCCAGGCGCTACTAGCGAACGGGCAGCATGGCGCTACCGACGTAACAGAGTATTCATCCTTCATGGACTGGTGCCGGAAAGTTGGTCCGGCGACATGGAGAAGATGCCGCTCGCCTCAGTTCTAATTGTCCGGAAACACAGGACCGGCATGCAGGGGTTGCGCGAACACTGGTCCTGTGATTTTGTCACTATGGTGCCATGCCGAAAAGTGATAGGCTTTTTCCATTGACGGTCATACCGGTTGCGTCAAGGCAAGTACCAATACTGGAGCGCGTACCGTATCCCTGGACTGAAACCCGATCACCTCGCTTGATTGCTGCCAATATTGATTGCTGAAGCGGGGGCGGAAAGTGGACTTCACTTCCATCAGATAAAAGCAATCCGCGCACCTCTCCGAAATGTCCAACTAACCAGTTACTGACGGCGCCGCTGACGGTCAGTAACTGTCCGGGCGCTGGCGGTGCTGGAGGGTAGGCGGGTGGCTGATCGATGACGACTTGTCGTGTCCTGGTGTTGGTTAAGCTGATGGTGCGAAATTCTTGTCCGTACTTGCTCTGCAATCCAGGTTCTGCAGTAGCCTCAATCTGGTCACCCGGCCTTGCAACTTGGAGAAGTGCGGAACTGAGGTGTGGCGGGAAGTGCAACTGTTTCCCGTCGGAAAGCAAGAGCCCGTCTGCCTGTCCTCCCGGATTCATGAGGTACCTCTCCACTGTCCCGACAATGGTGATTGCAGAATAGGGAGCCGGCAATACTGTTGGCCTTGTAAGACCGGCGTCAGGGTTAGGCTGGGCTGGCGGTGCTCCTCCTTGTGGTTGAGCCCGAGTGCAGGGGTTGGAGATTGCTATGAGGCTGCTTAACACGAGCGGAAGCAGTAACTTGTATGACATGTTCGACCTCCTTGAGTGACTCGCAGCTATCGGCTAATCGAGAGTGTGGTTGTGCGCCTTCGCCGCAGACTTGATGCGGCATATTGCCACTGGTGCCTGTGATTGCGAAAGACACAGCCCCTGCAATGAATTCGGAAGCTGCTCGCGTCGCTCACGCTGCCATTATCGGGCTGGTTGATGTGTCAAAACTGGATGATTACGTGACACCCGTGTCAGACTTTCGGACAGCTATCAACTACTGCCGGCCCGGTCGATTTTGCCGCGCGCCACTTGAAATTACCAATTTCCCCGCGCTCTTAGGTCGCCGCTAACACCTGACCGCCGCCATGGCTAACGGGAAGGTGAACATGGCGCTTGTGAAGGCGGTGCTTCGGCATAAGGACATGAAGACTACCCTTGGCGTCTATGCCAGGGCCGCCAAGCAGGCCGAGCTAGAGGCTAAGCAAATCGGACATGCTGCCTGGTTCAAGGCTGCCGAGCAAGCGCCGGGGGTGGACAACGTTAAGCCCATAACGCAAAAGAGGTCCTGAGCTGCGTCGTGTTACATTTGTGATACACTGAACCTGGGAGCCGTCCACCGTGATCTTGACCTTCGATCAGGCGGCGTTTAAGCACCGCATCACCAAGGATGAGATCAGGGAATTGCTGGCAGACCCGGCGACGGAAGAGTTCGAGCTGACGCCCAGCCGGGTGGGGAATTACCGGATTATGTACGTTGGATTCACGCTGATGGGGAGGCTGCTCGAAGTTGGGATTGAATGCGTAGACGCCCCTGAAGATGTTTTTCTTCACGTCTATCATGCCCAGCCAGCCACAACGCAATACCGCGAGCTGTATGACAAGGCAAAGGGAAGATGAACAGAAAAACGGAACGAATTGCCCAGGCCCTCAATGAAATGCGCCAGGCTGCTAGGGCGGATGTCGCCAAGCGCTGTGTGCTACATGTTCGCATCGATGAGCCGAGTATTTTGGAACTCTATGCGGTTGCGGCCAGCAAGAAGCAGCCGATAGGAACGATGATCCGCGAATGGCTTCTTGAGCGGCTCGAACAGGAGCGGAGCGGAGGCACCGGTGACAAGATCGGCGACATAGAGCGACGCTTATCGGCGTTGGAACGCAGGGAAGGGAAACGCCAGCCGAGAAGGAAGAAGGCATAACCTGTGGCAGACCGATCAGGTCCGGCTGAGCAAACCATCATGATCAAGAGAGAACCGTCAGAAGACGACCGGGCGGCCAAGGGTCAGGCAAGGGAGCAAGCTTACTCGGCGGAAAATAGTCCTGACCAGGGCGAGGTTAGAATGGTCAACCCGTCGACGCAGGCAATCAGGATATCCTGAACGCCTGGGTTCTTGAGCTCTGTCAGGATTCCTAGCCAGAACTTGGCACCCTCATTCTGAGAGATCCAGATTCCCAAAAGCTCTTTCTGCCCGCTTGTGTTGACTGCCAGAGTCAGATACACGGCCTTGTTAATCACACGCTGGTTCTCCCGAACCTTCACCATCAGCGCGTCGAAGAAGACGAGCTGGCTCTGGATGTCGCGGACTGTCATCCCACCGGGGTACATCGCCAGGACTTTGTCGTCGAAGCCCTCCAGCCGCGTCTGACGTTTCGGTACTGCCTGCGGTTCAAACTCACCGTTCCTGTCGCGGGGGATGCCGAGGGTCAGTTCGCCCTGGTCGGTCGTTACCGTTTTCTTGCTGTACCCATTACGCCTCTTCTCGCTGCTCATGCCGGCGCGCTCGTCCTTGGCGTAACCAAGGTGGGTTTCCATCTCTGCTTCCAAGCAACGCTCGACGACATGCTTGATCATATTCTTCAGCAGTCCGCCGTTTCGAAGCAAGTCTTTTGGATCCTTAGCCTCCCGATAGTGCTGCTTTATCAGCTTGTCGAGTGCTTCCGTGAACTCTTGATTGGTGTTATCACGCGGCTCTGTTCGTGGTGTCATGGTCAGGCTCCTTTCTAGTGAAATTAGCCGTCTGACCTTCGACACGAATCAGTTTACAATCTCAGCGGTCGCCTAACACCGTATGTGATACCGCAGCTTACACCTTAGAGAACCTGTAAGGCTGTCTAAGCTATCGGGTCCACTACAGTATTCCCTCTCATGCCGTTGGCTGAAAGGATACTTTACAGCAGCGTCTTGGCAAAGTATGCCGCCACTTTTTTAGTATCTCGTTCTCCATCTCAAGCTGCTTGTTCCGCTTTTCGAGCTGCCTGAGCCGTTCATCTGCTGACCTCGCCAATTGCTGTTCGGCGTTGCCGCTCTTCTTCGTCTTCCAGTCCCGGACCCAATCGCGGAGTTTCCACTCCGGAAGTCCGAGTTCCCGGGACACCTCTGAGACCGGTTTGTTACCAACAAGCGCTAGCTTGATGGCCGTATCCTTGAACTCTTGAGTGTATGCGGGTTTCTGTTGCTTCTTGCTAGTCATTTTGTCACTCCTTTCGGCAATTGTAGCCCTTGGAGCGACTCGGCTCTAGTTACTGTGCGTTAATTGGGGGAAAGATCACTGGCATTGTTCCCCCTAATGCTGTCCAAAAAAGAGAAGCTCCAGATGGTCGCTCCCCTCCAGCGAAGTTCACGTGCTAACCTATTGCTAACTCCAGGTAAATTGCCCCGAAGGGCTGAAGCTGGAAAGCCTTGTCTTGTAACCCTGCCCGGCAGGATTCGAACCTGCGACCTCATGGTTCGTAGTGATGTCTGCCGTGGTTTAACGAGTCTTATCAAGACCTAATAGTGCTTATCCAGTATGCGATTACGGACTTATGAGCATTTGCTCACGGTGGCCCATTGTTACCCAAAATTGACCTCCGATGGGCCACCCATGGGCCACCAAAATCGGCTAAAATAGCCATATGGTCCACCATGACTATGGGCCCTAACAGGCTGGTGGCCCATTCTAGCAAAAAATGGGCCACCGGGGTTCCAAAGAGAGCGGACAGCATGCGGGAGGTACGGTCGTGGCAAAGGAAGCGAAAAACCAGATCAACTTCACAAAGGCCAACCTGGAAAGCCTGCCGGTGCCACCGCCGCGACGGCGTTTCTATTTCTATGACAGCAAGGGCAATGGGCTGCATGTCCTTGTGACCAGCAATGGACAGAAGTCCTTTTATATACGCCGCCGCGTCAACGGGAAGAACGAAAAGCACCGCCTTGGTTCATTCCCTGATCTCTCCGTTGAACAGGCACGGGACAAGGCAGCGAGGTTTGCCGGAGCAGTGGCATTCGGCGATAACCCGTCTGAGCAGCGTCGGATTCTTCGCGGTGAGCTGACGCTGGGTGAGCTTTTCCAGGAGTATTTGCAGCGGCACCTGAAGAAGAGCCGTAAGGCTTGGGCTGAGTACGAGAAGCAATTCAACCGTTACTTCGATGAATGGCTTGGACGCAAGCTTTCCACCATTACTCAACGCGATGTGGAACGGCGGCATGGCGAGATAGCCCGGGAGCGCGGAACCTATGCTGCTAACCGAGCGCTGCAACTCATTCGAGCGGTATACAACAAAGGAGTTTCCTGGCGAATCTATCAGGGGCCAAATCCTGGCGTTGGTATCACGATGTTCGAAGAGCGGCCCCGAGAGCGCGTTCTGCAATCCGATGAGTTTGAGCACTTCTTCACGACCCTGGACAACGAAGAAGAAGACTTCAGAGACTTTGTGATGCTGACTCTGTTGACCGGCGCCAGAAAATCGAACGTCCTTGGGATGGGCTGGGATGATGTGAGTCTCAAGAGGGGAACATGGACTATTCCGGCCGAAAAGGCAAAAAACAGCCGCATGCAGGTAATTGTCCTGACGGAACCAGAGCTGGAAATTCTTCACCGTCGACATGATGAAAATCGTCACCGCGCGAAGCCGAGCAAGTTTGTATTTCCAGGCACCGGCGAGACCGGCCATCTTACGGATATCAAACGATCTTGGATGACTTTCTGTGCCCGGGCACGACTAGATGATTTGCATATCCATGACTTGAGGCGCAGCCTGGCAAGCTGGATGGCGAGCACCGGCGCAAACGTCGCCGTGATCAGAAGCGCTCTCAACCACAAGGATGTGAAAACAACGTTGACCGTGTACGCGCGGGCAAACCAGCAATCAGAACTGGCGGCCCGGCAGCTCGCCCATAAGACGATGCTGGAGCTGGGCAAGTCGCAGTCGGTTGCGCCGCTGAAACGGAAAGTGAAGGATACTGAGTTCTGAGCCAGTGCCACTACATATGGTGCACTTACGTTGGCGGCCAGTGCTAGCCATGTGTTGGTACTGCCGGCCAAAGAGCCCGCCGCACCCCATGCGGCACATGCCGAATACCAGCGAGCCTCGGGCCCCTCTGTCAATGCTGGCGAGCTGTGCGAGCCACCCGTAGGGCTTGGCGTTGACAGAGGGTGGCGCTGGTAGGCTCTTTAGCCGGCATGGGAGGAAGGCGGGCATGTGGATATCGATCAAGTGCGCTTGACTAAAGACAACCGCGGCTTGCGCCGCGGGATTTGCTGCCAAGCTGTGGCTTGTTCAGCGGTGAGGATTTATCTAGCTCTATCGTATTAGACTTTGCACTGGCACGTCAAATTGAGGGTAGATAATGCGCCTTGAAAGCGGTAGCCCTTCTCCGCCATTGGAGTACAGGGGCTATGGCTGTTAACGGCTAACGTTGACATTACCCTGGGCAGTGATTGGGCAAGTGAGCGGGCCGTCGCCGCGAGCAGCGTTGTTTTCCCATTGCAGGGGGCGCAGGTTATATATGTGGTCAGTTCCGCCTTGCGATTCTGGCTGGATGTGGTCGATCTCCCAACCGTACTTGTTACTTCTGTTGCCATGTTCGGTTCGGATCATCCAGGCACCACAATCATCTTTGCGATATTTGGTGGGATCATAATTGGCTATGATGCGCCCCTTGTCCCAGACTGCTTGGACAGTTTGCTCGGTATAGCTCTTGCGGAATCCGCCATAGTTGCCGTAATTCATTGGACAAGGTCTCCTAAAGTAGGTTCTGTATAAACTGGCAGGCAATTGAACTAAGTGCCCCGCTCTCTAAGGTCGTCTCCGACCAGCGGTTCGGGACAGAGGAGCCCGTTGAGACAGCGCGCTTGCCGCAGCCTTCTTTTCGATTTTTGAGCTTCTCGGGTCCCGGAGGACTTTGGCGGCGGCGGAAGCGGCCGCAGCACTGGTCTTTCTTTGGCGAGGCATTATTAGAGACTCCTGTTAACCATCAACAAGAATAGGAATAACACGAGATCAGGCATATGTCAATATGGCTGACTGACAGTTTGTAGCATTGACAGTCAACAGACGTGTCGCTTGGACATGTCAATGCGGTTGACATACGGCTGCAAAATTGACATAATGGAAATTGATGGCAATCGATGAAGATGGTTTATACAGTTGGGTTGGCGAGCGCCTGAAGAAAAGGCGTGTAGAGTTGCAGCTTACCCAGGATGAGATCGCTGGCAAAATAGGTATCCTGCGAACATCAGTTACAAATATCGAGGCCGGGCGACAAAAGGCACCACTGCACGTGCTATACGGCCTGTGCGAAGTACTGGATATTGATATCGCCACAGTGCTCCCCCCAACCAAAGCAGTTTTACGACGCACCGGTCCGGCGGCGATAGAGGTTGCAGAAAAGTTTAAACACATGGGTGCGACAAAGAGCGCTGAATTTCTCGAAGGTGTAACGGGGAGCAAGCGCGCTGGACGAAAGACCAGCAGCGCGAAGTAATAGAGAGATGGTGAGGGAGAATGTCTTCAAGATATCAAACCAGGGCACAGCGAGAGGCGGCTAAGCTGCTTGAGCGATATGGCACGAGCGTACCAGTGGATGTGCTTTCTATAGCCAAGGATTGCGGGTTAACTGTTCGGAAGGAAGATCTTGAAGAGGAGGTGTCTGGCATGCTCGTCATCCGAGACGACAATGCCGTGGTTGGTGTGAACAAGAATCATCACCCGAATCGTCAGCGCTTCACGGCTGCCCATGAGTTGGGTCATTATCTGTTGCACGGGAAAGCAGCCCATATCTTTGTAGATGCATCGCCGGTGTTTTTCCGAGATGAGCAATCTTCAGAAGGAACCAAGACGCAGGAGATCGAAGCTAATACGTTTGCTGCAGAGTTGCTGATGCCTGAGGCTGCGCTGAAGGAAATCCTTTCGAGCAAACCGGTAGACATTTATGATGAAGATGAGATGGCTGATCTAGCAAAGAGACTGAAGGTCAGCGTTCAAGCCCTGACTATTCGCTTGGCAAAGTTGGGCTTGGTTTCTGTGTGAGCGTGCGATGGACGAGCGGGGTCAATTGACGGAGGAGTGGAAATGAGTGAAGCCTGGTTGAAATGTAGCGTATCTAATGGCATGTTTCCTGATGAAGCTGGTGTGTCTTTCAAGGCCAGCACCGGCGAGGAAATATCGTTGTTCTGTTTCAAGGACTTTGTTGATGCCCGTGCTAACAAACTTCGGGTCAAGGTAGTTGAAGAAAAGGAAGGACATGTGCTTGTTCGACTACCGGTAGAATCACTAAACGGACTTCGTGTAGTGCCCGTATCGGGAAGGGATCTTTCAGAAGAGGTAAGCTCAAAGGGTGTGTAAAAGCTTGAAATAAAGCGAGGGCGGTGTATCCTCGGAATTCTGAAAGTTCAAAGGAGACACCGCCATGAAAAAGCAAACCAGA
>JAJPGY010000027.1 GCA_021325555.1 Pseudomonadota bacterium
AAGAAATACAGCAACAAGCTCTGGTCCGAGCAGGAGCTGCTCACCCGCTGGAGCCTGGGCAACCAGAACTGGAATTACGGCGGCTACGGCTACGGCGGCTACGGCGGCTACGGCTACGGCGGCTACGGCTATGGCGGCTACGGCTATGGCGGCTACGGGTATGGTTACGGCTGGTAGCCCACCGGCTTTGCCGGCGTTATTGGCCCGAGGCAAACGCTGTGCCTGCTATCGCCTGGCAGAAATTAACCAATGCCCGCAGCGGCGGATTGCATCCGCCCGGGCGCGGCCAACGCGCCCGTGAGAGCAAACCGGTTCTAATGCCAGCGAATATTAAAATCCCTGAAATTCTACCGGCAGCGAGCTCTGGGCAAGCCGGACCATGTCGTACGGCTCAACGGTGCCGCTCGGATCAAATTCCTTGCCGCCTTTGGGTCCCGGGTTGACCTCCACTACCGATACCACCAGCTTGCCGTCCGACCTGCGGATGCGGTCGATCTGGACCGCGTAAGCCGTGGTGTTTCGCTCACCGGCGAACACGGCGATTACCATCTCGTTGTTGAAGTCGATGTGCGGCGCGGCGGGGGCGGGAAACGTGTCCTGCGTGTGCTGCTGCCAGAGCGCCAGCCACTGAGCGTCGTCTTTGATGACGAACGTGTCGCGGCGGGTGATACCACTTCTGGTGCCCCTGTCAACTGTCCAGAAGGGCACGTCTTCGGGCGAGGGCTTTTTCCTTTCGGCCGGCTGCGTTTTCCTGGTGGCGGAGCTTACATCCGCCGGCGTCAAGAACTCGAAAGCAGCGGCCGCGCTGAGCAGGAGCATCAAGGCAAGGGCGATTCTTCTCATGGCCACTCACTCCGCTTTGCTGGTGGTGCCGGACCCGGCTCAGTCCGGTGCCCCGCCCTGCGGGTTCTCCCCTTCCGCGGGCGCGTCGCTGGTTGAGCTTGGCGCCGGTTGCTGGACCGTGTATGTCCAGGTCGCGTTGGACTTGGTATCGGTCATGGTCAGGGTGGTCAGGTTTGCCTTCGGCATGTATGGTTTCACCGGATCGATGATCTGCTTTCTCAACGCCGGATTGCTCAGTTTCGTCTCGATGTTGAGCATAAGCGGCTGCGCCGAGCGCTTGTCGGTGGGCGAGCCGTCCGCGTTCTGCCAGGTGAACGTCCCCCTGGCCCCGGCTGCCGTCAGCCCCTCGGTTATCTTGCTCTCGATCGTGGTGCGCGCATCGAGCGGCGTCAGCTTCGCCAGCGGATCCTCCTGCCTGGGCCCCTGCTTCATCAGCTCGCCTACCCAGGTGCTCTGGGCGAGCAACGCCACGCCGATGCCGGCGACGACGATAACCGCGATGACAGGACCCCAGTTTATCCCCGGCGCTTGCTGAACGTGCGCCAGGTTAGAATACCTTCTGCGCACCACCTGCCTGGTCCCGCAAGCGGGGCAAACCTCTTCGTATCCGTGCAGCGGCACTTTGCAGGTCGGACAATCGTGCATAACTAAGCGGATCTCCCCACGGCCCGGGTCCACATATTAATCTACCACCTCTACTGCGCCCGGGATGGTGCCAACCTGACGCTGGCGATAAGCCTGCTCTTTCCTATCGGCAGCACGAGCCCGATGAGCAACCCGGCCACCAGACCGCCGAGGTGGGCGAAGGCCGCCACGTTGGGAATGATCTGGTCCAGTATGACCTGGGCCACCGACAGACCGAGCATCCAGGAAAGCTCCGCTTTCCTGACGCCGGCCGGCAGCAGATCCTGGCAGCGGAAGATGCCGGCGGCCGAGGCGCCGAACACTCCCATCACCGCCCCGGAGGCGCCGACAGCCATCATCTGCGGGCTCAGGGTTATCTGGGCGACACCGCTCAATATTCCGGTCGCCAGGTAAAGCAGCAAAAAGCGCGGCGTGCCGAACAGGTTCTCTGCCAGCCTGCCGAACCACCAGAGCCCGAAAAGATTGAGCGCCAGGTGAGAGACGTGCGCGTGAAGGAAAAGGTAGGTGACCAGACGCCAGAGCTCACCCTGCCGGACCGCAGGGCCGTAGAGTGTCCCCAGCCGCCAGCAGTTGAAGCTGAGCGCGTTGGCGGCGGCGGCAAAGGTCTGCGCTGCCCCATCGCCGCGCCCGAGCGCGCCCAGCAGACCGGCTGCCTCGTAGCCGTGGCTCAGCACGTAAACAGCGACTATGAGCCAGCTTATCATCTTGACCGCGGAACAGGGCCGTTTCGGAGCCGTAATCTCCGATACCAGCCGGGCGCGTTCCAGAACGGCCCTGGCTCTGGCCACCTCCGGCGACCAGTCGGGCGCCGGCACCACATCCGGTGCGTCCGCGAGGCGCTTCAACTGGTAGGAGATGCGATCGCGCCAGTTCGAGCGTGCCGGGGGAGCAGCGGCCAGGGCCTGCTGCAGAACCAGCCGCGCCTGGCCGTTGAGGCCTCTGGCGGCCAGGCAGCGGCCGCGCCAGTAATCCTTGGAATACTCGGGCAGCGGCTGCTTCTTCCGGTCCAGCGACCGGAAGAGCTCCTCGAGCTCCGCGTGGGCGCCGGCCAGGGCGAAGAGCCCGACAAATGACTGCTCCCTGGCCGTCTCGCTTGCCCTTATCGCGGGCAGGTTGGACAGCTCCAGGCAGGCGAAAGCTTCGGGCACCCTCCCCAGCTCCGCGTAGGCTCGGGCGGCGGCGGTGGCGATGCTGGCCGGAACCTGCTTCTTTCCGATTTCCTGGCAGGACCTGAGGGTGTCGATGATTCCCTGCCAGTCTCGCCGCAGAACCCGGGCGGTCATCATGTATGAGAGGAGCCCCTCGCGGGTGGCGGCCGGGAGCCTGGCCGCCTGCCAGCGGGAGAATATGGCTTCGCCCTCCTGCGGCTTGCCCCTGACGGTCAGCGCCATCGCCTCGGACATGTCCAGCCAGAACCGCCCCGGCGGGCCCCAGAAGAACCAGCGCAGGGTCCTGGCCGAGTCCAGGGCGGCGTCTTCCTTGAGCAGGCTTATCTGCCGCTCGAGGCGACCGAGCAGGTTGCGGGGGACGACGATGGTGACCAGGAAGAGCAGCCAGCCGGCGACGGCGAAGGGCATCGGCTGCCCGCTCATAAGCCCGGCCACGCTGACCGCCAGCATGGCGCCCGCTTGCAGGCAGAAGCCCCAGGTCCAGCTCACGCCGATGCGGATGTAGATGGACAGGGCGACGATCGCCATTATGGCCAGCGGGTAAAGCCATAGTGTCGCTTGCGAGCCCATGCGCTGCCTTATGCTGCCCTCTATTCGACCGGCGGGCAGGCGCCGACGAAGCGCCGCGTGACCAGTTGAGGGCGGGTGATCGCGGAGCCGACCACAACCGCGAAGGCTCCCAGCTCGAAAGCCCGGCGGACCTCCTGCGGATGCCATACCCGCCCCTCGAGCGCCGCCGGGACGCTCAGATGGCGGCAGAGCTTGTCCAGGAGCTCGAGATCCGGGCCGCTTTCCGGGGGCGCCAGAGTCTCGGCCGTGTAGCCGGAAAGCGTGGTCGAGACCAGATCGGCACCGTGCTCGGCGGCCTGTGCCGCCTCCGCCAGCGTGGCGATATCGGCCCACACCGGCTTGCCCAGCTCTTCGTGGATTCGCTCAATGAGCAGGGCGGCGCTCAGCCCGTCCGGGCGCGGGCGATCCGTGGCGTCGATGGCGATCACGTCGGCGCCCGCCCCGGCTATCTCCTGCGCCTCGGCGAAGGTGGCGGTTATGTAGACCCTGTTCAGCCTGTCCGCATCCGTCACCAGCGGCGACTTCACGAGACCGACGATCGGGACCGCCGTTGCCGCCCGCACCGCCCTTATGTTCTCGGCACCCTCGAGACGCAGCCCGGCGGCTCCGCCGTTGACCGCCGAAAGCGAAAGCGCCCTTATGTGCTCGGGCGCGCAAAGCGGCTCGCCGGGGCTGGCCTGGCAGGAGACGACAAGCCCGCCCTTGAGGCGCCGCAGGCTCTCCCACCGGGTTTCAGTTGCAGGTGCGGCCACGGGGCGGATTTTCCCTCAGTCGAGCTTGGGCAAGTTCAGGCAGACGAATTTCGGCTGGGTCATCTCGGCAAGGGCGTAACGAACGCCCTCGAGGCCTAAGCCGGACTGCTTGCGCCCGCCGTACGGCATGTGATCGGCGCGGAAGGTGGGGGCGTCGTTCACCATGACGCCGCCGACCTCGATCCGGCGCGCCGCCTTGAAGGCGATCTCGATGTTCTTCGTAAACACGCCGGCCTGCAGCCCGTAGTGAGGGTCGTTGATCTTTTCGATGGCATCGTCTATGGTGGCGTACTTCATGACCGACACCACCGGTCCGAAAACCTCCTGGCAGACAAGCAGCATATCCGGCCTGGTGTCCACGAGCACAGCGGGCTCGACCACGTTCCTGTCGGACCGCTTGCCGCCGGTGACCAATCTGGCACCGCCGGCGACGGCAGCGTCGATCCACTCCACCGTCTTGGCGGCGGCGCCGTCGTCGATGAGCGGGCCGACGTCGGTCGAATCGTCAAGCGGATCGCCGGTCTTGAGGGCCTTCACCATATCCACGAAGATGCCGAGGAACTCGTCGTAAACCTTCTCTTGCACGTAGACGCGCTGCACGGAGATGCAGGTCTGCCCGGCGTTGGCATAGCCGCCGCGGCAGGCCGCCCGCGCGGCCGCTTCCAGGTCGGCGTCGTCGTGAACGATCACGCCCGCGTTGCCGCCCAGCTCGAGAATCATCCTCACCCCGGGCGACACCTCCTTGCGCAGGCGCCAGCCGACCTCGGGGCTGCCTGTGAAGGTGAGCATGGCGATGCGCGGATCGCGCACCAGAGCATTTCCTTTCGACCCGCGACAGGGCACTATGCTCAGTGCCCCTTCGGGAAGCCCTGCTTCCTTGAGGATCTCGGATAGCTTGAAGCTGGACACCGGCGTCTGCGAAGACGGTTTGAGAACCACGGTGTTGCCGGCCGCGAAGGCCGGACCGAGCTTGTGGGCGACAAGATTGATCGGGAAGTTGAAGGGGGTGATGGCGGCGACCACGCCTATCGGCTCGCGAAGGACAAGGCCGATCCGCCCTTCGTTGCCCGGCTGGCGGTCCATGGGGAGCTGCTCGCCGTCGAGGCGCAGGGCCTCTTCGGCAGAGATGGCGAAGGTGCCGACGGCGCGCCCGACTTCCACGCGCGCATCCTTCAGCGGTTTGCCGCCTTCGGCGGCGATTGTCCTGGACAGATCCTCGTGACGGGCTTCAATGAGCTTCGATGTCGCCGCCAGTATCTGCGACCGCTTGTGGGCCGGCATTTTGGACATGACCGACTTGAAGGTCTCCTGCGCGACGGCGACCGCCCGGGCGATCGCCTTTTCGTCCGCCTGGGCTACGGAAGCCAGCGCCTCGCCCGAGTACGGGCTCTTGACCTCGACGAACTCTTGCGATTGACAGCCGGGGATTTGCAGCGGATAGCCGACGATCTCTTTCAACATTGGTGTGTCCTGCAACTGGTGTCGACGATGCCCCGAGCCAGGCGCAACCTGAGCCGCCAGGAAAGCTAACGGTCGAGCAACTTAAGTATCCCTTATCTTCCGGCTCTCATGCTACTGATTATCCCCTTGATTAAAGAGATTTCCAATTGTCATGAGGATTGTCGTCGGTTAAACTGGGCGCCGAGCGTTTTGACAACAAGCAATCCTGGCGAAGCATTGACTGGCCGCACAAAGACAGCGCTGATCTCTCTTGTGGTGTGGGTTCTGTCCTGCGGGCAGCCCGGCGCCGCGCTCGCCCACGGCAGCCCGGCATCCGGGGATCACAGCCTGATAACGCCCGAGACCAGGGCCCGGCTCGAGGATGTCGAAAAGAGGCGCAGGGAGCTGCAGGCGCGGGTGATGCAGGCGCGCCAGCGGGAGCAGCTGGCGATCATCAAGCTCAATCACATTCAGACCAAGCTCAACGTGACAAACGGGGCGTTGCAGTCCAGCAAGCACAAGCTGCGGCGGACGGAATCGAAGATCAACGAGACCGAGGTGAGCCTGAGCCGCACGCGCTCGGCTGAAAGCGATCTCTCCCGTCAGGCGGCGAAGCGGCTGCGGGAGATATATGAAGGACAGCGGTTGAATATCCTGGAGATGGTCTTCCAGGTGCAGTCGCTGCAGGCGCTCCTCGATCTTTTCTACTATCAGGAGCGGGTCGCCGAGCTCGACCGCAAGCTGATCGCCGAGCTGCGATTGAGAGCCGCCGCCCTTGCCCAAAGGAAAGACAGGCTGGGCGCGCAGAAAAACCAGCTCGGCGACATGATAAGCGAGATTGCCAAGAAGGCGCTGGCCATAAATCAGGAAAGGCTCAACCAGGAGCAGATAGCCGAGCGCCTGAGAAAGCAGCGCGCTTTCTGGGAGCAGGCCGAGCAGCAGCTGGCGCTGGAGTCGCAGAAGCTGGAGCAGCAGATCCGCGACATGGAATCTGAACATACCAGGTCTTCCAAGGAGATGGCGCGGGGCACCGGTGAGATGGATCTGCCGCTGGCGGCGCAAGTCACCTCGCCCTTCGGCTGGCGACGCCATCCGATCTTCGGCGTCAGGAAGTTCCACACAGGCGTTGACCTGGCCGGGCCCAACCACGCGGGGATCAAGGCCGCCGACAGCGGCAGCGTCCTTTACACCGGCTGGTACGGCGGCTACGGGAAGGTGGTGATTGTCAGCCACGGCAAGGGCATGGCCACGCTTTACGCCCACCTGTCGGCGATCAAGGTGTCGGCCGGACAGAACGTGCACAAAGGGGAGATCCTCGGCTACGAAGGAACCACCGGTTTCTCCACCGGCCCGCACCTGCACTTCGAGGTGCGCGTCAACGGCAAGCCCAACAACCCCTTGAACTTCGTCAAATAGCCGCGCGGAAACGGCCCCGTGTATCCCGCCCGGGAAGCCGGGCGGCCGCCGTTTCCGACCCGGGCAGGCCGTTTGTCGACATAACCCACAACGGCTGGTCCCGGACGAGCATCCTGCTGCCGCCCGGTGCTCAACGTCAGGCGATCTTCGCTGCTTTTTTTCTCAGCTCCGCCACCAGATCTTCTTGACCGAGAAGGTATCCCCGTCTTGCTTGATCATCGGCGTAATTGATGATCGCTTCCGTCAGGCTGTTGAGCAGAGAGATCGGCACGAACTCGCTTATCTGGTTCAACTGCTGCTCGACAGCCAGCCACTCGGCCGTGTTGAGCGGGATAGCGTCATCGAGCCGGGCAATTATCGTGTAATTGCGGAGCTTCTCTGTCTTGGCATTGTTCATCGAATTACCCTTGTCCATGAGAGTTTGTGCCCTCGCAATGAAATTGACGACCGTCGGCGCAACTTGTTTCCCGGACTGCCTCTTGAAAAGCTCTTGAGCACTTGGTTTCGTGGTCCGGGGTGCCCTGCGCCCTCCTGACCCACTTATTCCCCGGGCGGCAATTTCTAACCGCCGCGCAAGGTTGCCAAGTGCTTAATTAGTTACGCGTTGAGCTTGCTGCCGAACTGCGCGATGACGAAGCGCTCGGCCTGCTCGCGGCTGCGCACCTCATCGAGACCCTGCGCCTCCTCCAGCGCTCCCAGGATCTCTGCCACCAGTGGTCCCGGCTGGATATTGAGCAGACGCATGACATCGTTGCCGTTGAGGAACCTCTGCGCCGCCTTTTGGCTCGACATAAAGACGTAATATCCCTCCAGCAGCTCAAGCAGGTTTTTCTCCAGCGAGAGCCTGGAGTCTCCTTCCAGACCGGGTCCTCTGGTGGCGCCCAGATCGCCGAAAGCGAGCACCATCAGTGGCGGCACGTCCTGCCCGATCGATCGATAGAAGCGATGAACCGCGCGCCGTGTCGGCGGCCCCTGGTGGAAGAGCTGACCCGGGCGCAGATGCCAGCGCACGAGCTTCACCACGAACCGGGAAACCTGACGCGACCATTTCAGCCTGTCGGCCACCGCCTCGCACATCTCCGCGCCCAGGCGGTCGTGACCGTAAAAGCTGTGCCTGCCGTCGGGGGACACCTGCCAGGTGTCCGGTTTGCCTATGTCATGCAGCAGGCAGGCGATCCTGGTCGCACCCAGCCGGGTCACCCCGGCCGAAAGCTCCGCTTGCAGATCCTCGCGCACCGCCTGCGGCAGCTCGGGCAGGCGCAGCGCGGCCTGCGCCACCGTCTCCAGCGAGTGTTCCCAGAGCGCCAGGTGATGAAAAGCGTTCCTGGGCACCTTGCGGGTGGCGCGCAGCTCGGGGAAGATTACCTCCAGCAGCCCGGTCTCACCCATGTCCTTCAGCGTCGCGGCGGCGGGGCCCGCGTTGGCGATGAGGAAAAGCTCGTAGCTGATTCGCTCCGGCGCCGATCTGCCGAGCAAGGACGAGTGGCGGCTGATCATCCGGCGCGTCTCATCTTCTATGGCGCCATCAAGGACGGTGCTGAACCGGTACGCCCTCAACATCCTTAGCGGGTCGTCCAGGAAGTTCTGCTCGGCGATCGCCCGGATCCGCCGGCGTTCCAGGTCGGCCAGACCGCCGGTCAGGTCGAGGACGTCGTCCGGCGCCTCCGGATCCCAGACCAGCGCGTTTACGGTAAAGTCGCGCCTGCGGACGTCGTTTTCGATGGTGCCGCCTGTGCAGCCGGCAAAGTCGAGCATCTGCCCGCTGTCGAAAACCACCCGCGCCGTATCCAGCTCCTGGTCGAGCAGCACGAAGTGACCGCCGAGGCTGCCGGCCAGCTGCCTGGCCAGCGGCACCGCCTGCTTGCCTTCGACCGCATAGTCGAAATCCATGGCCGGGTGGTCCGGCCCGTAGCGGCCCATGATGGCGTCGCGCAAGTAGCCGCCGACCAGATACAGATGCGCTCCCGTGCCGGCAGCGGCTTCCAGCACTCGCCGCACCAGATCTTGTTCCAGCGGGTGAAAACCCTGGGGGAAGCGGGACATAGGCTCTCCGTGGCCTGGCAGATCAGATCCTAGCACCGGCGAGCGGGGCTCTTGCTTAACTGAGGGTCTGCTGCATCTTCTCGACCTCTTCCGGCGCGATCCGCAGGTGACCGGCCAGGTAGACGACGCCGCCGACCAGGCTGGACAATGTGGTCAGGCTAAGCCACATGAGGGCGTAGGTCAGCGCGTGCGCCCGGTCCACGCCCATGAGCATGAGGAAGTAAGTGTAGGCCCACTCCCGGATTCCGATGCCGTTGAAGCTGGGGGTGATGAAGCCGAGAACGGCCACCGACGGGTAGAAGACGAAGTAATACCAGAGCGGAATGTTCGTCAGCCCGAGCGACAGCCCGATGGCGATATGAACGCCGACCATGACCATCTGCAAAAGGACCGACCAGATGAGGCTGACCGTCATCAGGTTCTTGTTGCGCCAGTAGACGGCCGCGGCCGACTCATTGAACTGCCGGCTTACCCAGCTGCGCTCCCCGAGGACCATGCGGGTTAGCTTCGGGATGACCGGCAGCAGCCCGAAGACCAGGAAGGTTCCGGCAAAGATCGGTGTCTTGAGCTGCCACGGCAAGCCGCTGCCGCCAGGTCCGAAGAGGATGCCGACCGTGGCCATCAGGAAAAGCACCGCTATCCCCAGCGCCCGATCGGCCATCACCGAATAGAAGGCGCTGGCGTACCGCCCCGTGCCCTTGGAAAGGTAGTAGCAGCGGCTGAAATCGCCGCCCACGGTCGACGGCAGGAAGAGGTTGAAAAACAGGCCGACATAGTAGTACTGGGTGAGCTTGATAAGCGAGCGCTTGAAGCCCACGGCGGCGGCAAGCAGCTGCCAGCGGTGCGCGGCCAGGACAAAGGAGGCGAGGAATATGCTGACGCCCAGGCTCAGATACCAGCGGTTGGCGTGAACCGCTGCTTCCCAGGTTTTGGACAGGTCCACCTTGCCGAAAATGAACAGGCTGGCGAAGAGGACTGCGCTGACCAGGAGCTTGAGCCAGAGTTTGGCAGTCTTCGACATCCCTCGCCCGGCGTTCTCCCCTGAATCCGCAGCCCCGGCTGACGCCGCAGCCGGCTCTGACGGCCGTGGTGCTGGCTTATCCAGGGCCCTCTGGCTTAGCGTCCTATCAATTATCATGCCCTTGCCGGAAGTCACCGTATATCGTCTGAACGGGGGGCTCCGCCGGCCACACTGACCGGCTGCGGCAGGACAGCGGGTCGTGCGCCCGGGATCCATGTTAAGTTACGCAATGCGCGGCAAAAACGGCAAAGAATTAACTTCCGCGCTTTCGCAGCACCGGGTGCAGCCCGATTTTGCGGCTGGTCGCCGCCGGGAGGCGGCAATTAATTGTTTTGAATCTGATACAGGAAAGGTTAATATGGAGACTGGACGGTACATTGGGCAGGCGGAGAGGGGAGCGAAAATTTGACCGGCAGAAGACATACGACCAGAGGGCAGCTCCGCTTGACGACGTTGTTGGTGGCCTTGCTAACCGGCTTTGCCCTGACGGTGTTCGCCCTGTCCGATCGAGGCTCGCCGGCCGCCGCCGTCGCCCAGACATCCCGCCTGTCCATCTCCCCGCAATCCCTCTATATAAGCGCCTGGCGGCTCATCAAGGACAGCTTCTACGATCAGCGATACAACGGGCAGGACTGGTCGCGCTGGCAGCACCGCTACGACGGGAAGCTCAAGACGCTGGACGACGCGCACAAGGCGATCGAGACCATGCTGGCGTCGCTGGGGGATCCCTACACGCGTTTTCTCAGCCGGGACGCCTTCGACGAGGAGAAGTCGCAGATCGAGGCGCGCCTGTCCGGCGTGGGCATGCAGCTGGGCATGAACAAGGACCACAAGGTGGTGGTGATCGCCCCGATCGAGAACACGCCCGCCTACAATGCCGGGGTCCATCCGGGAGACGAGATTATCGAGGTGGACGGCAAGCCGGTAAAAGGACAGTCGCTCGACCAGGTGGTAAAGGAGATCCGCGGGCCCATCAACACGCGGGTGACGCTCACGGTCTTGCGCGGGACCGACCACAAGCGGTTCACGCTCACCCGGGCCGAGATCCCGATCCGGGCCGTGGCCAACGAGACGACGCTGCCGGGCAACATGGGATACATCCGGCTGGACAGCTTCATCTCGGCCAAGGCCACCGATGAGATGCGCAAGGCCCTGAAAGATCTCTCCGGCACCAACGGCATCATCCTGGATCTGCGCAACAATCCCGGCGGGCTGCTTTCCAACGCCATCGAGATTGCCAACATGTTCCTGGACCACGGGGTGATCGTGAGCACGATTGACGCCGACGGCTACAAGACATCGGAGGTCTCCTCCCGCAACCCTATTACCAGCCAGCCGCTGGTGGTGCTCATCAATAACGGCTCGGCCAGCGCCAGCGAGATCCTCTCCGGGGCGCTTCGCGACAACGGGCGGGCCAAGCTGGTCGGGCAGCGCTCGTTCGGCAAAGGGCTGGTGCAGGCGATTAACAGGCTGGATGACGGTTCCGGGGTCAACGTCACCATCCGCCGCTACCTCACCCCCAACGACACCGATATCCACAAGACCGGGATCGTCCCCGATTTCGAGGTTCCCCTCAAGGACGAGGAATACAAGGCCGGCAAAGGTCCCTGGTGGTTCGATCCCTCCTTCAAGGACTTCAAGCGCTCGCCGACCGACGGCAAGGATGTCCAGCTGCTGAAGGCGGAAGAGGTGCTCAAGCAGCAGATCATCGCCTCATCGGGCCACGAGCTGGACGCAGCCACGGCCGGGGCGAAAAACTGACCGTCAGCAGTCCATGCCCTCGATGGCGCGCCCGTGGTGGCGGAGCTGCACGGTGCTGGAGATCGTCGTCGCCTGCTCCATGAGCCAGTCCGGAGCGCGGCGCCCGGTCATGACAAGCACGGTCGGATCCGCCCGCAGCTCCAGGACAGGCCTTATCTCCTCCCAGGAGATGATGCCGACCCGCCCGATATCCAGGAGCTCATCGCAAATCACGATGTCGTCCCGGCGCTCCAGCGCCTCCTTCAGATAATTCAGCCCTTCCCGGGCGGCTTGCGTATCCTCCGGCAGGATGCCGTTGGGGGAGCTGTAAAGCCGGAAACTGCCTTTGGGCCCGGTGCCGATGCGGTTGACGCCTGTGTAGTGTACGGCAAGCCGGCCGAAGCCTGGCTCGCCGCATCTGCTCAACACCCTTAGCGCCTTGCCCTCGCTGGAGTTGCCCTCCAGCTTGTCGAAAAAGACGATGGTGACGTTCTTGCCGGTGCCGAGCGCTCGCAGGATGACGCCGAAGGTGGCCGTCGTCTTGCCGCAGCCGGTACCGAGGTACAGGCGGATGCGCTCCTGGGTCTGTGAGGCTACGGTCGGCGGCATGGTCAGGCCTTGTTGACAACGTGCGGCGCTCTGATTGATATCATATCCGCTTCAGCCGCCGCCTGTCGCTATCGGCCTGGGCCGCCCGTTGCCGTCCACGGCCACGAAGACGATGTCGGCGGCGGTCACCGGAATGAGCCGGCCGGACCTGTCCACCTCCACGTCGACGTGAACGGTGACCGAGGTCCTGCCCACTCGAACCGTCTCGGCGTAGAAGCTCACCACCTCGCCGACCATGACCGGCTGCTTGAAAACAACCTCTTTCATGGCCACCGTGACCACCGGGCCGCCGGCGATCCGTGAGGCCTGCACACCACCGGCGATATCGATGTAGCTCATGATGATGCCACCGAATATCGTACCGTGCTGGTTGGTGTCCTTGGGCAGAAGCACCACGCGCACGGCCGGATCGCGGGGGTCGCGCGGGCTTGTTTTCGATGAGTCTGTCAAGACCGTCTCCAGGATCCAGCGGGGGCGGCGGACGGCTCTCATCTTATCACCAGGCGCGGTGGCACCGATCGTCTTGCCGAAAGCATCGCGACCGGCCGGTGGACGCCCATTGACATGCGCCAGAGAAAGAAATCTTACTGGTCCGGCCGGGCCCCGTCCACTATAATCAAGCGGGATTCTCGTCTTTGCTGGCGGAGTTGTTGGCAACCGCCTGCCGTTGTGAGCCACGAAAGCCGGCCCCTGATGAGCAACAAGCATCTCGTTATCCTTTCGGCCTTCCTGGGCGGCCTGATCGTCTGCCTGTTCGCCGCACCCTGCCTGGCCGAGGGTCAGGACGCGTCTGCTGTAATCGCGCAGGTGCCGGCGCCGACATCGCCGGCGGTCGTCTCGGGCACCACCTCGGCGACGATCACCCAGGCCACCGAGGCTGCGGCCGGGCAGCTGCCGATCGAGCTTACGCCCGTGCGCCTGCCGGAGCGGCGCTCGGCCGGCGAGGCGATCGACGCCATCAAGACCGGCTTTCTTTACAAGCTGCCGGCGCGAATGTTCTTCAACGCCACCGTCGAGAACTCCCTGCGCCTGGAGACGAATGTATATCAAACCGCGCATCACCAGCGGGCGGACATGGTGTACAGGATCCTGCCCAACGTCACCCTCGGCTACAACCTGACGAGGCGCACCAGCGTCGCCGCGAACTACTTCTTCCTGCGCGACCAGTACACGAGGAACGCTCACATCCTGAGCCGCAATATTCAGTCAGCCGGCATCCGCCTCGACCACGACATCCCGATCAACCAGCGGACCAACGCCCGGGTCGGGCTTTTCTGGCGGGAGCTGTTCGTCACCCACTTCCACTGGTTCAACGACATGATCCCCACCGCCTCCATCTCGCGGGTGGTCGGCTACCGGGGCTGGGTGTACGCCACGGTGATGGGGCAGCTGCGCTGGATCGACTGGTACAAGACCTTCCAGGAAGGAGACCAGTTCTACAGCATAGGCGGCGTTTACCGCCGCGGCGGCTGGACCTTCCTCCACGACACGACGCTGGTCACCAACTTCGGCAAGCGGCAGCTGCGCCTGGGCCCGAACAACCAGCAGTTCATCCTAACCTTCGAGGCCGCGCACCCGATCGTGCGGCACGTTCCGGTTGTCGCCTTCGTGCGCGCCCAGCCGATCTTCAACATAGGCGCCAACGAGGCGCTCGGCTTCGCCGGCTACAACTTCCGCATCTTCGGCGGCCTGCGAGCCGAATTGAACAAGCCGGCCATCTTCCCGATCAAGCTCAGGACTTGATCACTCAATCGCTGCCGATGAGCTGGAAGGCGGCCCAGTAGCGCGGGTTGGCGCGGGTGGCCGGCCGGGGGCTTCTGGAGCCGGGCGTCCGGGGAGACTCCGAGGTCTTCTCCAGCAGGGCGATCGTCTTCAACTGCGCGTCGCGCAAAGCCTTGCTCTTGCCGGCGCCGCCCAGGAAGGCCTTGTAGAACGCCACCATCTGATACTCGGTTATCACGTCGTCGACGTTCCACTGGCTGACCACAATGGAGGGCGTGCCGGCGATGATGAACGAGCGCGAGAGCCCGACCACGCCGTCACCGGTAATTTTGCCCCGTCCGGTCTGGCAGGCGGACAGCACGACCAGGCGGGCGCTCAAGGCCGGCAGTTGCAGGATGTCCTTCACGGTCAGAAGCCCGTCGTCCCGGGCAGACGGGGCCAGAACCAGGGCGGAGTCCATGGGGTGCTCCTCGTCGACCAGACCGTGCGTCGCCAGGTGAATGATCGAGGATGCGGGGGCCAGGGAGACGAAGGCGGCCCTGGTGGCATCGGCGCCGATCTTGACGGTGGCGGCGCCGGGACCGAACAGCTCGGCCACGTGCTTGACCTCTGTTTCCGAATAAGGCAGCGCGCCGAGGAAGGCTATTGCTTTGGTGATCGGGTTGCCGAAGGCGAGCAGGCGGTTTGTCGCATGCTTCAGCTCTTCGTCGAGCTTCTGCGTGGCGCGCAAGACGCCGATGGCCGGCAGGAAGCTCAAGGTGTGGTCCTCGATCAAAAACCGCCCGCCGCCGCTGGTGGCGGCCGCGAACGGCACGGAGAAAAGCGGCCCGTGCGGGACGATGGTGACGACATCATCGGCGGAACGGGGCAGATAAGACAGCGCCGGCTCGACGAGCAACGTGTAGAGATCCCTGAGCTTGGCCTCCCGTCTGGCGTTCAGCTGAGCGAGCTCGCCGGGCGACTTCGGATGAGCAATGACAGCCTGGTAGGCTTCGGCGATTCGCGATCCGAGCATGGCCCTGCTTATCACCACGGGTGGTGGCATCTCGATCTCTCCGCTTGGCCGGACTACCCACATGTAGACTTTGTCGGGCAGAACGTAATATTCCAGAAAGGTCGAGCCGTTGCGGGCGACAAGCGTCTTAAGCTCTTCGAGCGTCGGCGGCTTGGCGTTGAGCGGGCTTATGGCCGAGGCCTCCACCGTCCTCACCGGCCGCGGCAAGACCTCGACGCCCCGGCTGCCGGTTTCCCCCTGCGTAAGCCTCATCATGTTCGGCGCCGGGGACTGCGAGGTGCCTGAGACGAGATCGCCGGGCCGCCTCGAGCGTCTTCCCTCCAGCAGATCGAGAAAGGCCCTTGCCCTGCCCCGCTCGGCCACCTCGAGCGCCTCGCCCTGCCGGCCTGCCTTCACCAGCGCATCGACCAGCTCCATGAAGCAATCCTGGCGGAGATCCAGGTTGTAGGTCTTGAAGGTGTCGCGGGTGAGCTGGCTGCGCTCCTGCTCGACCAGGTCTGCCGCTTTCTTGAGCGCGTCGATCGCCTGGTCCGTCTTGCCCATCGCCTTGTAGGACTTGCCCAGCCCCAGCCAGCAATCCCACTGGGCTTCCGTGCTTCCCGAGGCGATGGCGGTCGGCTGCGCCTGCTCGTAGCATTCAGCCGCTTTCACCGCCCGCCCGAGGCAGAGATATGCCAGCCCCATTCCGCGAAGAATCTGCCCTTCCAGCCTGGTATCGTGGGCGGTGCGGGCCTCGTCGAGAGCCTGCTCATAGAGCCCGACGGCGTCCGCCGGGTGCGCCTGCGCCAGGCGGTATTGCGCCAGGTTGTAGTCCAGTATCGCCTGACCCTTCTTGTCGTTGAGCGAGGCCACGAGCTGCCCGGCCTGCTCGTAGTATCGCTCGAACTCGGCGAGCATTCCGGCGTCCAGGTAGGCCACGGCCAGGCTGTTCAGCGCCAGCGCTTTGGCCGGCATGTCATTTGCCTGATCGAAGCTGGCAACGGCCATCTCGTAGGTCGAGGCCGACGCCGCCGTCTGCCCCACGGCCTTCAGGCACATGGCGATGTCGGTGAGCAGGATCCCTCTGGCTTTGTAGTTGTTGGGATCCTGGCGGCCGAGCAGGCCGTAGGCCTCGTTGTATCTGTCCAGCGCCTGCTCCGGCGAGCCTTTGAGCAGATAGTCGTAGGCCAGCTCCGACAGCACCGTTCGCTGGCGGACCTGGTCGCCGGACTTTTGCGCGCGCTCCAGGGCTTCGCCGTGCAGCTCCTCCGCCTCGGCGAAGTGCCCGAGACCGGCTTGCGCGCTGCCCAGGGCGACAAGGATGTCCGTGCAGACCGGCTGCCCTTTGTCCTCTGCCATGAGCTCGCGGGCCTCCGCGGCCGCCTTGTAAGCCTGGTCTGGGTTGTCCTCGGTCAGGTAAATCTGGGCCACGGAGAGGAGCCAGCGGGCGGCCGAGGTGTTGTCGAGCTGGTCTTTGGCCAGTTGAATCGCCTGCCTGTAATGGGGGATGGCGGCATCATAGTCGCCCCTGTCGGCCTGCGTGTGACCCATCTCCGCCTGCGCCGCCGCCAGGACGCGATCGTCTCCGGCGTCCTTGAGCGCGTCCAGAGCCTGGTTGAGCGAGGCCAGGGCGCTGTCCGGCTTGCCCCGGGCGCGCTGCAGCACGGCCAGGTTGATGAGCGCGCCGCCGAGCGCGGTCGGGTCTTTCTGCGCGGCAGCCTGATCGCGCGCCTGCTCGAACAGCCTCTCCGCCTCGTCCAGCTTTCCGGATACAAGGGCCAGCGCCCCCATGCTGTCCACGATCGAGACCGCCTGGCCGGACAGGTTGTTGCTCCGGGCGACCGCCAGCGCCTCCTTGAAGACGGCCAGCGCTTCGTCGTTGCGCTTGAGCGAGGCCAGGATGCTGGCAAGGGCCACGCGGGTGCGGATGGCGCTTTCGGGGCGCTTCAAGCCGGCTTCCGCCTCCAGCGACTGGCGCATCAAGGCTTCAGCTTGTGCGGCGTCTCCGGCCTCGTAAGACGCTTTGCCGAGATCGTAGAGCGCGTCGGCCACGCCATCCGGCTTGCCGCGTTTGCGCGCGCGCTCGAGCTGCCCCTTTAGATCCTTGAGCGACGCCGCGCTGGCTGCCTTTCCCGCGCCCGGCGAAGCCTGGGCGAAAAGCCCGCTGGCGGCGTCGCGCCCGGGCAGAGCTTTGCCTGCCGGCGCGCCCCGGGCGGTGAGTGCACCGGCGGCAAGAATACCGGCCAGGCCGAGCCAGACAATGTGGCCCGTCCTACGGTTGCTTCGGCTTGGCGGTGCTTTCAAAGTAAGGATTGTTGTTGACGACGTTCAACACGGCAGCCATCTTGGAGAGGTCGGTGAGGATGCGCTGCTCCTTGGTGCCGGCCGCCGACTGCTTCATCTCCGATATTAGCTCACTGTTGTCGAGCACGCTTTCCAGCGAGAACTGGCTTGTCGCCACACGGCCGTTTTCGAACACGCGCGAGCCCCGCCGGCCGATGGCGTCGGGCGGGCGCAGGTCGGCGCGCGTCAGCTTGCGGTCCGCGGCCACCAGCTCGTAGCCGACGGCCAGCTGGTACATGGGATCGCCCGGGCCGGCAAAGGGGCCTATATAGAGACTGATCTCCACGTGCCCGCCGTGCGAGTTGAGGTTCATGACCCTGAGCACCCCGTTGTCGAATCTCACCAGCACGTCGCCGTCGGAGGTGACCGCTATATCGCCGTAAGGAGTGCTGATGAGCATGAGCTGCGAGGGCTTCCGGATGGAGGCCATGAGCTGCCCCTGCTTAAGGTTGAGCGTGTACGGGTTGGGATGCGTGTAATCAGTGGCCGCCAGGGCGTGATAGACAATGCCGCCGATCGGCCCGCCGATGTGGGTATTGAAGGTGTGAAGGGTCGTCACGCCCGGCGGTCCCCCGGAACCGCCCAGGGCCGGCGCGTTCAGGGCGCCGGTGATGCCGGGGTTGGTGACGTCGGTCGGCACCAGCACCGGTGGCGTTCCCCCGAGCGGCGGCGGCGGCGGCAACACTGGTGGCGGCGGCGGTGGCGGTGGAGGCGGTGGTGGTGGCGGCGGCGGCGGTGGCGGCGGCGGCGGCGGCGGGCCGTACTGCCCCTGGACCGGGCTGTAAACGTAGCTCACGGCAAACCAGATGAAGCCCAGCGCCACGATGATCATGGTCAGGGCTGATATTCTGCCGAATTGTTCCCGCTGCCGTGGTGACATCTGCTCTTTGAAAGTCGCGCCGCCGCCAGTCTGAACCCCTAATCGCGCTCAGTATAACGCAGGCAGCTTACGGCAGCATGAGAGGTTGGTGATGGGAGCCTTGCAAGGAGCTGCCGGGGCGATACGGCAATCTGCAGGGGATCGGATGTATAGCCGATCATCTCCCCGGAGCCCGAGCTGGCGGCCACGCGGACCTGATACCAGGCGGCCTGTGGCAGGAGCCGGGCCGGAAGTTGAAAAGTGCCGGTGACGTGCGGCATCCGAATGCTGGCGATGGTATGGGGCGACAGTCGCGACTCGCAGAAGGTGCCGGCGAAATGATCGAAGGCGAAATAGGGCTCGGATATCTCCACCACCACCCCCGTTGCGCCGGCCACGCGCCCGGCGTCGTAATGAAACAGCCCCTGCCCTCCCTTGAAATGCAGGATGCTGTCCGCTCCTTGCTCGAAGCCCGCCGCGTCGGCTTCCAGGGTCGGCACCAGGCAGTCCCCGCTGGACAAGCGCCACGAGAGGACGACGTTGCGCCGCCCCGCGGCGGGCACGGTGGCAAAGAGGATCCGCTTGCGCCCGGCTAAAAGCCAACTCCGGTGCTGGAAAACCGGGAACCTGTAGAGATGCGGCCTGCCGTCATCAACCAGGGGAAGGGTGAGGTCCTGATGCGTCAGACGGCTCGTCTCGGCAAGCGGCCGCCAGCTGACGGACACGCCCAGGCTCGCTCCGCCGGCGGCAGCAGTTGATGGATCGCGCTGCGATTGCAGCTCGAGTTCGACGAAGGGGGTGGCGATGGAGGCGGCCTGAGGTCCCAGAGAGCAGGCGAACTCGTCGAGATCGCCCGGCTCGCCCGGCACGCGGGCGTGCGCCATCACAGGCAGTGGCAGGCAGGCGGGCCGCGGTGCGGCGGGCCCGGCGGGCTCGCGCGCCGGCCGCCCTGCCGGAGAAAGCGACAGGGTCACCGGAACCAGCTTCCTGTCGCCGGCGCTCCACCGGCAGAAGCTGTATCGTCCGGACCGGGCCATCTCGGCCACCCGGCTGGCGTTTACCAGATCCGGGTCTCCGAACCAGACAGGCTCGGTCGCCGCTACAAGGTCCGATACGTCGTTGCTGCGAAAAGGCTGGCGCAACTGGGCCTGCAGGGCGTCCAGCCCCCAGAACATGAGACCGCCCTTGCAGTTTCGAGGCGGGTTGAGGATGACCAGCTGCCTGCCGGGCGGCAAGCCGGCCAGGCTCCTGGTGACGGCGGCCACGAACGAGCGGATGCCGGCGCTCGCCTCCACCCAGGCCAGGTTGTTCTCCACCGTGGCCAGGGCAAAGCAGCCCGCCAGCGCGGCGAGCACGCCGTAAGCGAGCGCCCGCTGCAGGCGCCTCCCCCGGCTCCGCTCGTCTTCCGTCCACACGGCTACGGTGAGCGTCAAAAGAAGACACCATGCCGCGCTGGGCAGGTATAGGAAGCGGCTGCCGATCAGATTGCCGGTCACGTAAAAGACCGGCAGGCAGGGAGCAAGCGCGAGCAGGAACCACAAGGCCGCGAAGGCGATAAGCCTGATGAGCGTCGGCGGCCAGGCAGAGAGCCGGGCCCGGATCAAGATCACCGCGCAAAGCGCCAGGTAAAGAAAGTGGACCGCCAGGGAGAGCCTGCCCGCGACCGGTATCAACTCCTCGTTGAAGGGAAAGACGAGCTTCCACAGGCTCACCGACCCGAACAAACGCTGGCAGGCGCTGGCGCTGAAAAGTCCGCCGATGGCGCCCGAGTAGCCGCCTACAGGACTGCCCAGGGCCAATGTGCGGGCGGCCAGATAGCAGGCCAGCAGAATCCAGTAGAGGGCACTTCCTCTAAGGGACCGGCCCGCGCGTTGCCCGAGCGTCCCCTGCCCGAAGATGAGGCCGTAGACGGCCAGCGTCGCCGGCAGGCTCACGGCCATCTCTTTGGACAGCAGGGCCAGGACAAAAGTCGCCAGGCTCAAAACACGGCAGCGCCGTGAGCTTTCCTGATCGGCTTTGACGTGCGCCCAGAACGCCACCAGGTAAAAGAGGCTGGACAGCCCGTCCGTGCGGGCGACGGGCCAGGCGACGACTTCCGAGTGCAACGGAAAGACAGCAAAAAGCGCGGCGGCGAAAGCTGCCGGCAGGCGGCCCTCCCCGAGCCCCGCTCCTTGCAGGAGGCGCCGCGCCAGCAGGAAGAGGAAGATTGAGGAGCCCAGGTGAAAAAGCAGGTTGGAGAGGTGATAGCCAAACGGGTTGGCCTTCCAGAAGAGAAAGTCCAGCGCCAGCGAAAGCTCGACCAGCGGCCGGTAGAAGAGGTGAACGCTGCGGTACTGCACCCAGTTGGAGACGAAGTTGAGCCACAGCAGCTCAGGGTGCCCCTTGAGCGCCCGGTAGACGTAGCCGATGTGGATGGAGTCCTCGTTGTGAAAATAGCCTAAGAGGCTGTTGGCGAAGCAGCCCAGGCATAGTGCGGCGAGCACCGCGGCGACGGCCGCGTCGCCGGGCGGGATCCACGGGCGGGAGCAGTTTCCGGCCGCCTGCCGGCCGGTGCCGGGCTGCGATGGTGACGCGGGCACGATCATGAGCGCTACTCGAGGAGAAGAGGTGCCTGGCTGGCTGCCATGATAAGCCAGGGGCCGCGCTTGTGATCGCCTGCGGATTCCTCGTTGCCTGAATTCCTGATCAGATTCCCGCTCAGCCTCGGTGCCGCTGGCCTACCATGCTCAGGATCCGCTCGCAATGGAGGCGCAGCTCGGTGGCGCTCTGATAACGGTTCAGCGGATCCTTCTCCAGCGTTTTCATGATGAGGGCCTCGACCTCCGAGCCGGCGCCGATGTCCGGGCGGTAACCGGAGAGCGCCGGCGGCTGCTCCAGCAACTGCTTGACGAGGACGGCCTCGGTGGTGTCGGCGTCGAACGGCACGGTGCCGGTGAGGACCTCGAACAGGACCACGCCGAGAGCATAGATGTCCGCGCGCGCGTCGACGGGGGTGTCGCGAAGCTGCTCGGGCGCCATGTAGGCGACGGTGCCGGTCAGGTTGCCGGTCTTGGTCAGCCTCTGGTAGCCGCTTGCCAGGTGCGCGATGCCGAAGTCGACGATCTTCACCCAGTCGGGGCGCTCCCTGTCCTGCTGCAAAAGGATGTTCTCCGGCTTGAGATCCCTGTGTATCAGCCCGGCGTTGTGCGCCTCCTGGAGCCCGCGGCAGACCTGGATCAAAACGAGCATCGCCTCCCGCACCGGCAGAGGTCCGTTGCGCTCCAGGCGATCGCGCAGCGACTCTCCCTTTATGAATTCCATGACCAGGTAAGGCTGCCCGCCGGCTGTCAGGCCGACATCGAACACGGAGACCACGTTGGGGTGCTGCACCCGGGCGGTGAACCGCGCTTCCTGCTCGAAGCGCCTGATCGCCCGGTCGTTGCCGAGCAGCTGCCACTGCATGAGCTTGAGCACCACCGGCCGGTCCATGTTGAGCTGCGTGGCCTTGTAGACGACCGCCATGCCGCCCTCGCCGATCAGGTGATCGAGACGGTACTTGCCTTCGATCGTCTCTCCGGTCAGCTGCGTAAAGCGGCCCTGAAGGGTGTCGGCGCCGGGATCGCCGGCGGCTGTTGATGGCGCCTGTGGTGCCGTCTGTCCGGCAACCGTAGCCGGATCGGCAGGCGCCCCGGCGGCCAGCAGCTTGACCGAATCACGCGGGCAGAACCGTGCGTAGTTCGGATAGGAGGCTCGGCAAGCCGGGCAGACTTTCCCGCTGCCCGCGCTCGTCCGGCTCTTGTCGAGCCGCGAGGCGGCGCCGCCGTTGCCACCAATTGCGGTACCATCGAAGCCGCAAAATTTCTGCCCGTCTTTCACTTGCCTGCCGCACCTGGGGCAGCTTGACGGACCGGCGGGTCTGGACATGGTCATGGAGCGCGCCTTCCCTTGCTCAATCCACGTGATCCTTCTATTTTAGCGCTCCTTTTCCAGCTCGATCGGTCTGGGGAATCCCAGCACCGCCACCTTGTCCGGCTCCAGCCGCAAATCCTGAACGACGGGCCGGTAGCCCGGGGCGCTCAGGCTCACCCGGTAGAATCCCGGCGGCAGGTCGGACACGCTCAGCGAGCCGGTCGGTCCTGTGGCCCCGGCGGTCAGGCTCCGTCCCGCCCGGTCCTGGATCATAACCGTGGCCCGGGCCGGTTGCGCGTAAACCACCAGCCCCCGGCGGGGCCAGTTGCCGGCGCCGGCGATGCGCTCGGCGCCGAGCTGCACGGACAGGCAAGCGAGCCCCGCTCCGGCCAGGACCCCGGCGGCAGCAGCCGCCAGCTTGTAATCGCGGCGCAACCGCCGCTCGATCGCCGCCGGGGCGGCCGCCTCGGTGCGGCGCCGCACGGCCGGCTGCCCGGCCTGCATGCTGGCGCCGCAGTGCAGGCAGAAGGCCTGGCTCAGCTCATCGGCCCGCCCGCAGGACGGGCAGACGGCGGCAGCGGGCCGCGTTCCCGTTGCCATGGTCCCCGCACCCACAGGCAGCGGCTGCCCGCAGTTGACGCAAAATGACATGCCCGGCTCGTTGACCTGTCCGCATGCCGAGCAGCGCCCGCCGGTATCTGTTCGCGTCTGGCTCATGTGGCAATCTTACCTGACCTGGCCATAGTTGATTGTAAATGTAATATCGCACGGCCCGCTGGCGGCGCGCGGGGCGCGCTTCCACAAAAGAACGATCAGGCGGGCCGGCAGCCGGTCAATCTTGATCTGCGCCAGCTCGGGGATTGCCGGGCTGGTGTTGTTGCAGCCGCCCGGGAATCCGCAGCCCTGCCCGCTGTGGATTAACCGGGGGATCGGCATCTGCCCTTTCATCGCCGCGCCGGCCGGGACATTGCCCGGGCGGGATGTACATGCAGCTCAGCCCCGGCTCTCGGGCGTTGATCAGCTTCAGGTGGCTGTTGCCCGAGGTGCCGAAACGCGGCACGGCCATGAGCTGCCGCATCTGGCCCTTGCAGGCGCCCGGCTCGTAAGTCACCCCCGCCTTCCGCCGGCCCGGCTGGGCGCGCTCATGACAGCCGGTCGGGAGCCTCGAACTCCTCGTTCTTGAGCTCGGCGGCAAGCTCGGCGGCCTCAAGGAGGGCGAGCGCCTCGTTGACGGCCTCGACGCCGGTCTCGCCATCCGCGCCGTGGGTCGCGTAGGCAGGCTTGAGCGCCAGCCGGCGGAAGGCGGAGGCGATCTCGTCGGCTGTCGCGGCCACGAAGTCCTCCAGGTGGCGGCGGCGGCTCTTGATGGCGGCTGCCAGGTCGAGCACGGCGCGGTTTTTGACCATCTGCCCCACCGCATCCATGACCGGCCGCCCCGACACAACGCTGTCGACGACCTCGCCCAGCCTGGCCGGATCCAGTCCTTTGAACCTGGCCAGGATCTCCTCCCGGGCCAGCGATGACCCCAGGGCCCGGCGAAATTCCGGCGACTCGGGCTGACCGCCGAACTTTTCACCGGTGCGCATGATCTGCCGTTTCACCTGGTCGCGATCCAGCCGCTGGTAGCGCCCGCTGACCTGGTCGGCGAGCGCATCCACCCGGCTCATCCAGACCGCCCCGGCCGACAGCACCCGCGCCAGCGTCCCGTCCGACCACAAGCTTATGACCTCCGCCAATCTTCGCCGGGCATCCTGGTCGGCAACCAGCGCCTCGACGATCTGCCGCCGGCGGGCGAGCGTGAGCTGCGCCGGCGACTGCACGAACATGGCCAGCTCCACGGTCTCCGGGGCCCGGCGCCGCTCCTTGCCCGGAGGCCGCTGCGGCCGCTGCTCGATCGTGCTCAGCGCCTGCTCTAGATCGAAATCAGCGGAGGGGCGGACGCTCACGCCAACCTCGGATGCCTCCCCGGCCTGCCTGTCCGCGCCGACCCACGCCTCGGGCGTTACATATCCGGCGACCCGACCGCGGCAGTGGCCGCTCATGGCCACTACCAGCGTGCCGTTGGCCAGCCAGGACGTGCCGACCAGCGAGCGGGGCGCCGTAACCATCTCTTGATCATCCAGCGGGCGGACGTCCACGTGGATGCCGTTGACGACGATGTCGCTGGCGCCCAGCGCCGCCAGCTCGTCGCCGGCGCTCCAGGCGCAGTCCGGCTCGACCAGCCGGCCGCGCTCGGGGTCCAGCTCGCTTACCGCCTGCTCGGCTATCATGCGGGCCATTTCGCCGGCCAGCGAAAGCCCCGCCTTTCGGACCCGCCACTGGGCCAGCCTCACCAGCTCCGAGCCAATCTCAATCTGCCCTGCCATCATTGTGCCCTCTCTCCCGCCGCCTTCTCGCCACCGCCATACGCTTCCGCCTGCTTCCAACCATTTATTACGGGCCGCCCCGGCACTTTAGGGGGGTTAAAGACCCAGGCAGAATTTCTGCCGCAGGATCGCCCAGGTGGCTGGCTCGCAACCCAGATAGTCCTCCAGCTCGGCCCAGGTGAGAAATGGCCTGCCGCGGATAAGGAGGGCGGCCGCGGCCTCGGGCACGCCGTGGGCGGTTAGATCGGACCGCTCAGCCCGGTTCAAATCCAGGCGCCGGGCATCGGCAGCCTTGCGGCGCGCCACCGCCCCGCGCCGGATTATCTGCTCCAGCTCATCGGGCTTGAGAAGTCCCCGGTCCGCCAGCTCGGCAAGCCGCTCGAAGGGCCGTTCCGCCGCGGCCCGCTGCGCCGCCTCGCGGGACAGGCCGAGGATGTCCATTAGATCACGGACAGTTGCCTTGTTGATGTCGACGGGGACGAAGGCCGCCACCGCGCCCTTCGAGGCCAGCTCGGGCAGGCGCGCCTTTTTGACCACGTCGCGGCCGACCAGCTCATCGAGCGAGTGGTACTGGCGGTGCTTGATCAGGCGGTCGATCTCGCCCTCGGTCATGCCGATCTGCTGGCTCAACTCGCGCCGCGAGGCGACGTTGACGTTGAGCTCGCCCTGCCAGCACTCGGTGAGCCCCGGCAGCTTCTCGCGCAGCCGCTGGCGGATCAGATCCAGCCCCTTGTCCATGAGCACCTGGCAGCGAGCGATGCGGCGCGCCGGCGTCTCGCCGGCTATCTTAAGCCTGTCGCAGCACTCGCGCATGGTCATCTCCGAGCCGGTCCGGGAGTGCTCGCTCAGGCCCAGACCGAACAGGCAGTCGATGACCACCAGCGCCTCCCTGGGATAGCTGGGATCGTTGATCATCTGCTCGAGCTGCGAGCGCAACTGGTTGAGCTGGCTCACCTGCTCGTTGGAGAGCGCCAGGTTCTCCGGCGCGTGGCGCAGGTCTTCGGCGACGTTCTGGCGTGGATCTTCCTGGTTGGGATCGAGATTGAGATCGTGAAGCGTCTGCCGCTCCCATGCCCATTCCTGACGAATGTAATCGACCGCCGCGTTCTGCACCGCCCGCTGCAGATAGGCGGGCAGGAGCACCCGGTAACCGTCCTCGGCGGACCGGTCGAGCTGCCTGGCCAGGACGCCCTCCAGCTTCAGGGAAAGGTCGCTGGCCAATGACAGCACATGCTGGCGCTGCTCGGCGGCTGAAACCCGTCTCTGGGCCCAGAAGCGGCGGAGGTTCTGGTTGGATTGCAGCATCTTCTCGAAAAGCGGGTGATAGTAGCCGTCGCGGATGAGGGCGAGAAAGCGCCCGCGCAGCTCGGTCAGCGAGATCGCCTTTAGATAGATCGCCCTGGCCCCCAGGCGGCCGAGCAGCTCGAAGAGGCGCGTCTGTCCCTCATCGGCCGCGCTTTTGAGCACGGGCTCCCATTCGGGGGCGATGCTCAAAAGCTCGTTGACCTCGGTGGATAAGGAAAGCACCGGCTTGTCTGGTTGCCTCCAGAGAGGGCGGCTTGGTGAGCTGGCCTGTGGCCCCCGCCGTGCTCCAATGATAAACCGTCCGCCCGCTTGTTGCCGCCAATCGATCGACCGAGTGGACATGTTCTTGGCCAGGAGGGCGACCCGGGGCTTGCCAAGAATAGACTTCCCGGCCGCCAGTGATCATAATGTCTCTGTAACATCCGCCCCGTCCGATGCCTGCGGGCTGAAGCGGAGAGTGCGAGCGGAGCCTTGTTCTAGAAAGAGAGCGTCTCTTATGGGACACGCTCACGCAAGTCAGAGCTGCCCGTGTTGCGAGGATATGTTCGCGACCTGGCGCGCCAGGTCGCAGCAGGAGAAGATGCAGGCTGCCGAGAAGGCTCGCAGGCAAAGGTTGAGCACCGACGGGTTCGATCCCCTGCTGTCCCGGCCGGCCGAAGATGCCCCGCCGCCGGTGGCGCCGCCCCCGGTCGCGGCGATGCGGCCGGATGCGCCTGCCGACGAGATCGAGGAAGCTGAGGTGATCGACGTCGAATACGCGGAGGTGTCCGGCGAAGCCCCGGACGGCGCCGATGAGCCGGCACCGGATGTGGTGTCGCTTTCGGTCAGGCTCGAGGTCGCGCTCTCCATGCTCCGTGAGGCCACAGAGAGGCTCGATGGGGCCAACTTCCGGATCGGCTACCTGCAGGGGCAGTTGGCGGAGAAGGAGGAGCGGATAAAGCTTCTCACCGCCGCAAACCACAAGGTGGGGATCTGGTCGCGCTTTGCCTCCTGGCTTGCCTGCAGGTGAGGTCCGGGGTGTGCTGCGGGGAGCTTATTCCTTGCGGGGATCGAGAGGGATTTCCTGGGATGCCTCAGGGATGCCCGCGCCCCAGGGGTTCGTGTTCCCAGGGGCCTGCCCGTGGGGGCGTGCCGGGGGCCGGTTGGTAAACTTGTAGTGGCAGATGACGGCGGTGGTAGTGGTGTCGCCCCGATCAAGGATGAGCTGTGCTGGCGGCGATTTCAGGGATGACCAGAGCGATGCCCGACCCGCAGGAGAGGATCGGGCGGGCTTCCGCGCATGTGGTGCGGATCGAGGGTGACCGGGAGGTTGTGCTCGGGCAGGCCTGGCTTGCCGGTCCGGAGTCCCTGGTGACCTGCGGACACGTGGTCGACGAATACTCCGGCTCGCCGCACCTCCTGAGCGTGCACTTTCCGGGCTCGGGCAACTCTTATCCAGTAACATCGATAACCCTTCATCCCGATTACAGCAGGCGGTCCGATCAGATTGTCAGATTTGACGCGGCGGTGCTGCGGGTCGAGCTGTCGCCCCCAGAGTCGAGCCTGCCGCCGCTGCCGTTCTGCTGGGGCGGGCGCCTGGAGAAGAACGACCCGCTGGTTGCCGCCCGCTACCCGGTGCACCTGGGTGAGCTGACCGACGCCCCCGAGCCGCTTGCCCAGGAGGGCCGCTTTCTCGGCTACCTGCACAAGCAGGACGATTACCACCTTTTGCACGACCTGGCGCTGTCGCCCGGCGACTCGGGTACGGCGATCTTCGACGGGCCGACCGTGGCCGCTATCCATTGCGGCGACACGGCGAGCCTGCCCGGGTTGAATCTGCCGACCACGGCCATCCGGCTGGCGCTAAGGGTCGATGCCCTGAAGGCGCTCGGGCTCCGCGAGACGGCCGGCGTGATCCACCGGGCCAGGACGCGCCCGCTCGTGGCCGCCGCCGGTGTTTTTCTGGCAGCGACCGTCCTTGCTTTCCTGATCACGCTCATGACCCTGGCAGCTCCCCTTAAGTCCCGCTGGAGGGTCAATCAGCCGGTGCAGCTGCCCGTCGATATCCGATTCAATGAGCCGCGCTTTGCATATAAATTGAACGAGCACGCCCAGATCGACCTGGCGCCACGGAACGACTGCAACCTCTATCTGTTCGATGTCAACGATTCCAATCGGGTCTTCGTCCTCTATCCGCTGCCCGCGTTTTCGCCGCTCGTGAGGTCCGGGCAGGTGCGGTCGGTGGGGAAGTTCGGGGACAATTTCATCACCGTCGGCCGGGAGCAGGAAAAACTTCACCTGGTCGCCCTAATTTCCAGCGACCCGCTGGTAAAGGAAACTGACTGGGCAAAGGCCAATCCGGCAGGCTCTCCATTGATGATTGGCGGGGACGCTCTGATGGAAAGGATTCATGACTTCGAGAGGCTGGAGCCCGATGGCGTGATGCACGTGGAGTTTGATGCCCCCAGGGCGTTGTGAGGAGTACAGAGATGAACGTTTCTCGGATTAACCTGATATTCGGCGGGGTGACGCTCGCATTCTCGCTGGTCACCCAGGCAGCGTTTGCCGGCGAGCCGTCGAAGCCGGCGACGCCGGGAAGCAAGGCGGCGCAAACCGAGCCGACGGCCGCCGACATGAAAAACTCGAAGGAGCGCGGGCTCATCTTCAACACGGTAAACGTGGGCGTCGGCGCCGGGGCCCCGGCGGTCAAGGTTCCGGTTGTCCCGAGGGTGGCCCCGCAGGCCAGGCCTGCGCCGACCAGGCAAAAGGCCGCCGGCAAGCCGGCCGCTAAAACCGCCGCTGCCACCGGGACCGCTTTATCCACAAAGGCGGCAAAGGCCCCGCATGCGCCCGCGAAGGTGGGGCCGGCCGGCACGGCCGGTCAGATGCCGGAAGGCGGCGCCGTCACGGTTTCGCACGAGACGCCGGCCGCGCAGGCCGCCGTGATCAAGGCCTGGCTCGACAAGCCAGGAGCATCCCCGGCCTACAAGGTCGGCGAGAAGATGACGGTCAATATCTCGGCTGCTGCGGACTGCAACCTCATGGTCTTCGACTACGACGGCAGATCGAGCTTAAAGCAGATCTTCCCCAACCAGTACCAGCCGAGCGGGCTGGTGAGGGCCGGGGAGACGGTGAGCATCGGCGGGGCGGACAGCCCGTTCGACTACCAGATCGCCGGCAAGGGCGGGCAGGAGAAGATCTTCGTCTACGCATATCCCGCCTCGGCCACGCAAAATCCGCTCACCGTGGCCCTGGCGCCGGTGGCGAACTCGCCTTTCCGGGAAGCGAAGATGACCATCGAGCAGTACCGCGACCTGGTCAACAAGTCGAAGGTCTTCTTCGCCCGCGAGGTCAAGGTGGTTCCCAAGCAGGGCTTCAAGGCGGTTTCGACAGAGCCCGGCTCGACGGCCAATAAGATCGAGCTGGGTTTCCAGGTTCTCCCGTAAAAAAGTATCCACATGCCAGGCGACGGGCGCATCTCAAGTGCGCCGCTCGCTTTTGGGACGCCGGGGGGATCCCCTACGTGGTGGAGGCGTGCCCGACCGGGTGCCTGGCCGTGGCGGCCATGCGCTTGCCCACCACGTCCCAGTCCAGATTGCTGAAGAAGGCGTCGAGGTATCTGCCCCGGTCGATGCCGTAATCGATCATGTACGCGTGCTCGTAGACGTCGAGAACCAGCACCGGCACCACATTGGCGGGCACGAACATGTTGTGCAGATCGAGACCGAAGCACTCCAGGTGGCCGTCGCGCGTGTTGAAGCCGACCAGCACCCAGCCGCGCATCGACTTGCCGGCCGCCTTCACGTAGTCCACGAACCTGCCGTAGCTGCCCCACTGGGAATCTATCGCCGAGCGCAGCTCGCCGGCCGGCTCGCCGCCCTTGCCGCCTAGGTTGCCGAAGTACAGCTCGTGATAGACGACACCGTTGAGCGCGTAGCTCTGCTCCACCAGCAGCTCGCGGAATGGGGCGTAGGTGGCGTTGGCTCCGGCAATCTCTGCGTCCTTCAGCTTGCCGTGAATTTCGTTGGCCTTGCCGACGTATCCTTTGTAGAGCTTGAGATGCTGCTCAACCTGCTTGCCGGACAGACCCGGCATGTTGGCGCTGACCAGGTGGCCGAAGTCCCTGGCCACGTAAGCTTCTGCGGAGCCGGTGGTCGCCGCGGCCACCGGCTCCGCAGAAGCGGCCCCAGCCGTGACCAGACTGCCCGCTGCCAGCGCTCCCATGAGAAGGACCTCCCTCCTGGTGAACGCCTCGTCGCCAACAACCTCGAAATTGCCTATGGTTTCATGATCTATGGCTGACATGTTTTTCTCCTGTTGGCAAGTAAAGTGAGAATCATCTGAGAAGCATAGATAACCGTGGTCATTTGTCATTAAATCTTCTATCCTTAGCGGCACGCTCTCTTAACAAAACGAAATCAGGGCGGTGAACGCTACCCCCATCAACTCCAGTTGCGCCCACCTACGAGGCAGGAGCTTCATCATGGCTACAACCAAGTTGCCCCCGCGGCAGGAATCGGAAAAGCAAAACGACAACCCAACCCCGCCGGCTAATGAAGCCGCGCTCGTCAAGCCAAGCGCCAGCTGCAGCATCACCATGCGCCTCAAGTACCGCAATCTGCCCGGCATGCTGGGCAAGGTCACATCGCTCATCGGCGAGGTCGGCGGCGATATCGGGGCCATAGACATCGCCGGATTTGAAAAGGACAACATCATAAGGGACCTCACGGTCAACGTGCGCGACACCGATCACGGCGAGAAGGTGGTGAAGACGCTCAACCAGATTGATGGTTGCCAGGTCATACACGTGTCGGACCGCACGTTCCTCATGCATCTGGGCGGCAAGATTCGCGTCACCAACAAGGTGCCGCTGGCCACGCGCGACGACCTGTCGATGGCCTATACGCCCGGTGTGGCGCGCGTTTGCATGGCCATACACAAGGACAGGGAGAGCGTCTACAACCTGACGATCAAGCACAACTCGGTGGCCGTCGTCACCGACGGCTCGGCGGTGCTCGGTCTGGGAAACATCGGTCCGGAAGCCGCCCTGCCGGTCATGGAAGGCAAAGCGATGCTGTTCAAGGAGTTCGGCAAAATAGACGCTTTCCCGATCTGCCTGGCCACGCAGGACACGGAAGAGATCATCAAGGCGGTGAAGTACATTGCCCCCGTATTTGGTGGCATCAACCTCGAGGACATCTCGGCGCCCCGCTGCTTCGAGATCGAGACGCGCCTGAAAAAGGAGCTCGATATCCCGGTGTTCCACGACGATCAGCACGGCACCGCGGTCGTGGTGCTGGCGGCCCTTATCAACGCGCTCAAGATCGTGAAAAAGGAGATGCACGAGCTGAAGGTGGTGGTGAGCGGCGTTGGCGCCGCCGGTGTCGCCTGCTCGAAGATCCTGATGTCCGCCGGCGTGAAAAACATCATCGGTTTCGACCGCCAGGGGGCGATCTACAATGGCCGGGTCGAGCACATGAACTACATGAAGGAATGGTTCGCGGAGAACACCAACCCCACCTGTTTCAAGGGCAGCGTCCACGACGCCCTCGAGGGAGCCGACCTTTTCCTGGGGCTTTCCGGGCCGGGCACGATACAGGCGCCGGATCTGGCGCGCATGAACAGGGACGCGATCGTCTTCGCCATGGCCAATCCGGTTCCCGAGGTGATGCCCGAGGAGGCGGCGCCCTACGTGCGCATCATGGCCACGGGGCGCTCCGACTATCCCAACCAGATCAACAACGTCCTGTGCTTCCCCGGCATCTTCCGGGGAGCGCTGGATGCGCACGCCACCGACATCAACGAGGAGATGAAGCTGGCGGCCGCCCAGGCGCTGGCCGCCGTGATCTCGGCCAACGAGCTTTGCGAGGATTACATCATCCCCGGCGTGTTCAATCCGCGGGTGGCCGAGGAGGTCTCGCATGCCGTGGTCAAGGCGGCGCGCAAAACCGGGGTGGCGAAAAAGCAGAGGAAGCCCTCGTTTTATTGACGAGCGGCGGCTGCAGCTGCGGGGATGGGCTAATGGGCAACCGCGGGCTCGGCAAGGCACCAGCGCCAGCGCATGGCCAGACCGGCAGCGATGCCTCAGGGCCCGGATTGTATTTGCCTGAGCAGCTGGCGGAGGTCGGCGGACAGGTCGGCGGCGCTGGCGTAACGGGTCGACGGGCACTGCGAAAGTGCCCTGCGCAGTATGCGGGCTATGCTCGGCCAGTAACGGCTGCAGGAGAGGCGCTGGTCGCGCGGCGTCACGAGCCGCTTTCCCCGCAACCTGTACTGCACGGCGTCCTCGACGCTGCGCTTGAACGGCAGGCAGCCGAAGAGGCATTCGAAAAACAGGAGCCCGATCTGATAAGTATCCGTCTTGCGCGTGTGCGGCTTGTTGAGCATCTGCTCGGGCGACATGTAGAAGACGCTCAGCGGGCTCGATTTGTCCGGGCCTGAGCGTCCCCGATTCTCGAAGCCGGCGATGCCAAAATCAAGCACACAGACGTGGTCCGCCCCGCCGCGCCGGCAGACCATGATATTTGCCGGCTTGAGATCGCCGTGCACCAGCCCCGCTGCGTGACAGTGCTCGAGCGCATCGGCGACCTGCTGGCAGATGTCCACCGCCCTTTCCAGGGACATCGGGCCGTCGTTGAGGAGCTGGTCGAGAGTGCGCCCGTCAGCGTAATCCAGGGCCAGGCAGTATCTGCCGCCAGCGAGCCGGCCGTGCTCCAGCAATTTGATGATGTGCCGGTGATCGAGCCTCATCAGGTGCTTGGCTTCCTGGCGCAGGTACCTGTTGTAATTCTTGCCGGGCTGCAAGGCGGCTACCTTGATGGCCACCATCCGGCCATCCGAGAGGCGCCGGGCGCGGTAGACGTGGCCCATGCCGCCTCTTCCCAGAAGCTCTTCGATGACGTAGCGGGAGCCGCCGGCAAGCTCTATCTCCTCACCCCGCTCCATCCGGGGCGCCCGGACCGTCCTGCCGCGCCTGCGGGATGCAACACGCCGCCCGTGGCAGTCGAACTCCACGGTTGTCGAGACGGCCAACGAAAACAGATGAGGCAAGCCGAACATCCCGCGTCCCCCGCACACTCATCACCTGACATCTATTGTCACAATCAGCGGCTTTCCTGCCATCCCACCTTGGGTTTATCACGAAAGGGAAAAAATTTGGGTTAACCGCCACGCTGGTGGTAGCAACCGTTACCACTTCCGGGTGACCCGGCATCCTCCCGGCGAGCGCCAGCCCGGCCCCGGCGCGGCGGTCGCAGACCATGAGCGACGGGCACCGCCCTCGTCGAGGCTCCGGGTGACAGCCAGGGACCTCGGGCGGGCTCCCGGACGCCTGCCAGCGGCTGCCTGCGCAGACGATTGTCTTAAGGTCTATTGCTGCGGTCCGATCATGTCCCCGGGGCAGACGAGCTTGTCGAACTCATCGCCCCCCAGGTAGCCGAGCTCGACGCAGGCCTGCCTGAGCGTCTTGTTCTCCTCGTGCGCCTTGTGGGCGATCCTGGCCGCCTTGTCGTAGCCTATGTGCGGGCTCAAGGCGGTGACCAGCATGAGCGAGTTGTCCAGGTAGTGCTTGATCTGGGGCAGGTTGGGCGTGATGCCGGCTATCATGTGGTCGGTCATCGAGGAGCAGGCGTCGGACAGAAGCTCGATCGAGTGCAGCAGGTTGTAAATGATCACCGGCTTGAAGACATTGAGCTCGAAATTCCCCTGAGAGCCGGCCATGGCGACCGCGGTGTCATTGCCTATTACCTGCACGCAGACCATGGTCATCGCCTCGCACTGGGTCGGGTTGACCTTGCCGGGCATGATCGACGAGCCGGGCTCATTTTCCGGCAGGTTGAGCTCGGCCAGCCCGCAGCGGGGGCCTGAGCCGAGCCAGCGGATGTCGTTTGCGATTTTCATGAGCGAGCAGGCGGCCGTCCGTATGACGCCGCTGGCGGCCACCAGGGCGTCGTGGGCGGCCAGGTAGGCGAACTTGTTGGGCGCGCTCACGAAAGGCAACTTTGTCTCGGAGGCGATGCGGGCGGCGGCCAGCTCGGCGAAGCGGGGATGGGTGTTGAGCCCGGTGCCGACGGCGGTGCCGCCTATCGCCAGCTTGTAGATGTCCTTCAGGCAGTGGTCGATGCGCTCGAGGTCCTCGTCCAGCTGGGCGACATAGCCTGAGAACTCCTGCCCGAGGGTGAGCGGCACGGCATCCATCAGGTGGGTGCGCCCGATCTTGACGATGTCCTTGAACTCGTTTGCCTTGGCGGCAAGCGCGTCTCGGACCTTCTTCAACATCGGGATGAGCCGGTGGTTCATCTGTTCGGCCGCCGCGATGTGCATGGCCGTGGGGAAGGTGTCGTTGGAGGACTGCGAGCGGTTGACGTGATCGTTGGGGTGGATCGGGGTCTTGCTGCCCATCTGCCCGCCGGCGATCTCGATCGCGCGGTTGGAGATCACCTCGTTGGCGTTCATGTTGGTCTGCGTGCCGCTGCCGGTCTGCCACACCCGCAGAGGGAATTCGCCGTCCAGCCTGCCGTCCGTTACCTCCTGCGCGGCCTGAACGATGAGCCTCGCCTTGTCCGGCTCCAGCAGGCCCAGCTCCTCGTTGACCAGCGCCGCCGCCTTCTTCAGGATCCCGAAGGCCCGGATGAGCTCTCTGGGCATAACATCGTGCCCGATGGCGAAGTGCACCAGCGAGCGCTGGGTTTGCGCGCCCCAGTAGTGGTCGGCCGGGACCTCGATGGCTCCCATGCTGTCCGTCTCGACGCGAAATTGCGCGGTCTTTTCCTTCGCCATGCTTGTCATTCTGACTATCTCCCTCAAACAGCCAGAGGTCTATTATATGTGAACGGCATACTTTATTCTCAGCCCGAGCTGAAACAGGAGCGTGGCAGCGGCGTCCGGCGGAGAAGAAGCCAAGGGTCGGCACAATTCCCCCCGGAGGACTGATGCTCTCGTACCTCACTCGACTGTCCTGCTTAACATTATTGACGCTGCTTCTGTGCCGGGCGATGCCTCCCTGCGCTGCAGCGGACAGCGAGCCGTCCGGCGCCGCGCCTGACGGTCGCCCGCGCCTTGCCCTGGCGCTCGGTGGCGGTGGCACCCGCGGTGCGGCGCACGTCGGCGTGCTGCGGGTGCTGGAGGAGGAGGGCATCCACGTGGATTGCCTAGCCGGCACCTCGATCGGGTCTATCGTCGGCGGCATGTACGCCGCCGGTGTCTCCCTGGACCGGATTCAGAGGCTGGCGGAGAGCAAAGCGATCTTTCACGCCTACAACACCGTGCCGATTCCCCTGCGCGTGGCTATTATCCCGATTACCATGATTCCTCGCCTGTTCGGGATTCATCCTTATGTGGGGCTGTACCGGGGAAAGAAGTTCGCCAATTTCCTCGACAGGAACCTGCCCAGGGACCGGCGCAACGTGGAGGAGACCAGGATCCCTTTCCGGGCGGTGGCGACCGACATGCTGACAGGCGACCCTTACGTCATCAGCAAGGGCCCGCTGGGGCGGGCGATGCAGGCGTCGGCCGCCATCCCCTGGCTGCGAAAGCCGGTGCTTCTCGACGGCGCGGTGCTGAACGACGGGGTCCTGGCGGCCAACCTGCCGGTCGAGCAAGCGCGTGCCATGGGCGCGGATGCGGTGATCTGCGTAGATGTCGACGGGCCGCTGAAGCCGGCGACGGAGAAAGAGTTCCGCAGCATCAAGTTCCTGGAGAACAGGACCGCCACGATGATCATGACGAAGCTCGACGATCATTATCGCAAGCTGGCCGATCTGGTGATTCAACCGGACGTTGCAGACATACCGGTGCTGTCGGCCAGGCGCTCCGATGTCCAGTCGGCGGTGGCCGCGGGGGAAAAGGCTGCGCGAGAGGCGTTGCCTGCAATCCGCAAGCTGGTGCTCGAGCGGAAGAGGCGGCCGGCGCAGGAGCTTTCCGCCCCCCGGTAAGGCCGCCGGCACGCGTGCATGCGCTGCTAGGCGTGCACCGCCTGTGGTGCGCTGATGCTGATGCCTCGCGCGGCCAGATCGTCAATGATCGTGCGGGTCAACTGAGGACTGGCACCCAGTCGCTCCGGCGCATGCACGCCGGGATCGGTGAATTGCTTGCGCGCCAGAAGCATGGCCACGGCGGCGGTCGTGTAGCCGGTCGTGCGGCTCATGGCCGATTGTCCTTCCCTGCGGCGGTCGATCAGGCGCCAGGTTCGGCGCTCTTTGCCCCGCGCGGCCTCGACGACCATGATAAGAACATCCGGGTGCTGCTCGGCGGGGTAGCGGTCGACCAGCACCCTTCCGAGCTGGTGGCTCGCCTCGTCATGATGGAAAACGCCGAGCTTCCAGAGCGTTCTCATCGTCTCCAGATGGCCCGGCCAGCGCAGCGTCAGCTCGGACATCTCGGGCACTTGCGGGAAGCTGCCCAGCAGCGAGCGCAAGCCGTCGCTCAAAAAGGCTTGCAGATCCCCGAGCTCGGCGTCGGCGAAGCTCTCGAACTCCGCTTCCATAGGGGCCGGCGCGACGCCCCTGCCGCCGACGCGGGCGCGAGCCGGGCGCACGTATTCGGCGATCAGGTCGTGAGGGTTGAAATAAATCGCATGGCGGAAAGCCGGCGGCGGGTCTTGCGGGATGCCGCCCACCCAGATCCTTGCCGAATCGAGCGCGCCGAGCTCCCGGTGCGCGGCGGCAACCAGAATGTGACTGAGCCCAGGGGCGATGCCGCAATCGACGACGCAGCAGGCGCCGCTTGACCGGGCGGAGGCATCTAGGTCGAGCGGCGGATCCGGGGTGAAGCTGACATCGGCGACCGGAATGCCGGACTTGATGAGGTTGGCCAGCGCCGCTCGGGCGATCGAGCTGGGAACGGCAAGGACGGCCGCGTCGGTCCCTGCCATCAGCGATCTCACCTGCGATTCGTCCAGCACGTCGGCGCTGGCGAACTTCACGCCTTCGGGCAGTCCTGCCGGCTCTCGCAGGTCGGCGACGGTTACTTCCGGACTTTCCTCTCGCTCGCGCAGGTTCTTCGCGATCACGCGGCCCTGCATTCCCCCGCCGACAACGACAATTTTCATCGAACCACCTCGCAAATCGCGCTTCCGCCAATTATAAGGCCGGGAGGTGGTAAGCTGTCTGTTCCGGCGTCGTTGGAGATCCGCCGGCGTCCTGCGGAGCGAGCAATGGACCACATCTGGAGCCCCTGGCGCTATCAGTACGTCTCCGCGATCGCCCAGCAGCCCGGCTGCGTCTTCTGCCGGATGCTGGCGGAGGACGACGACGAGAAGAATTTCATCGTCCATCGCGGCAAGCTCAATTTTGTCGTTCTGAATATTTTCCCTTACACAAGCGGACATTTGATGGTTGTTCCGTACGAGCACCAGGGCGAGCTTGGCGGGCTCGATCAGGCGGCAGGCTCGGAGATGCTGGAGCTGGCGAGACGATGCGAGCGGGCGATCACCCAGGAGTACAGGCCCGACGGCTTCAACGTCGGCTTCAATCTGGGGAAGTGCGCCGGCGCCGGCGTCGCCGAGCACCTGCACCTGCACGTTGTTCCCCGCTGGTGCGGCGACGCCAATTTCGTATCCGTGATTGGCGAGACGCGCAACCTGCCGGAAGCTCTCGAGACCACCTTCAGCCGGCTGCGCAAACATCTTCATTAAACGCGCCCGGGCAGACACCGCTGCCCAAAGCCTGGGCGGGCTGTTCAAGCGCGGCCTGGAGAATCTAATCGAACAGCGCGTCTCGCCGCAGACGCCCGCCATTACGGGTCAGTGAGCTTGCGCACCGGCCGACGGCAGCCCGGCGCCGACGGGGCAGCAAGTAACCTTTCAGTCGCGTGGCACTTCGTCTTCGATGTAGCCGCCCAGATGAAAGCGGTCGTTCAATAACGTGGCCACGATGGTTGTCATGAGGATGATCGAAAAATCCAATAGCAGTGCCGGCATATGGGCTCCACCAAAGAGATATATCAATCATACTTGAATACCGGTTTCCGGAATGTATTGCAGCGTACAATTAACTTGAATTCTTCATTAAGCTCAGACGAGGAATTTCGCCACCACGGTCGCGGAAAGCACAACTGAAAAGCCAAGAAAAATCCCTAACATAACTCCTCCCCGGTAAATTCATCGCGGTCACAAATACCTGACCGATAGGCAGACGGAATTAGGAGGAAGCCGGTTCCCATGCCGCTCTTCTTGACATCGACCGTGGATGGGACTCGCTCAGCCGCGCCGCATCTGGTGATTTTTCTTCGAGGCTGCTCGCTGACCGCCCATGGTGAGGGCCCAGTTGATGCGGTAGGTGCCGTCGTCTTGCTCTACCCAGATCAGCGGCCGCACCGGGGTGTTGCGGATGTGGTGGTAGAGCAGGCCGGCCCGCTCGTAGAAGCCCCGCGTGTGAAACGTATTGGGAAAGCCAAGCTTGACCACGTCGACGTGGTGACACAGCTCGTGGCAAAGGGTGCTCAAGAGCGTGCCGTAGGACGTGACCTTCTGGAGCAAGGCGGTCCGCATCCACAGGCGGATCTGGCTGGTCTGGAAATTGTAATCGCCGAACTTCTCGTACACGCAGACGCCACCAGAGACGCGGTGCGGCCGAACGCCAAGCACCGTCACCGGTGGCACCGCGATTGCGAACTCCTCCGCGATGATTCCCGCGATGTCATTGCAAATGCGCTGCACCGATTGGCGATCTTCCGAGGCTAAAGCCTCCTCCAGGAGCCCGGCGCGCCCGCGCAAAATTTCGGCGGGCGGCAGTTGAAGGGTGCGCAAAGCGTCGCTCCGGAGATACTCCTGTTTTCGGACTTTCGGTCTGGGTATGGAGTCGGTATTCATCGCATAAAGTAGGCATATGCTGTTGGGCGGGCGGCTTTCGCCGCTGCTCATTTATTCTGCCAGATCCCCGCAGACTGATAAAGGCCGGCAGGGCGTTCGCCGGCCCGACCATGAGCGCCTGTCTTTCGGATCAGACAAACGGCGGCGCCATGCGGCGCAACAACATCCCTCGTTTGCATATTTTTTGCACATTGCGGTGCTATAAGAGCATGTGGGGGACGGGAAGAACACCGTCCGAGCCGGCATCATGGGTTTGCAAGCAAGAGCAATCGACGAAATCATCTGCCTGGCCAGGATCTACCGCAAGCGAGGTCTCTTCGACCTGGCGATACGAGTTCTTCAGGGTGCTATAGCCGGGTCGGCGGAAGAAGATCTGGACCTGGCCCTGTGTTTTTACAATCTTGCGGCGGCTTATGAGGACGAGGGCAATTACTTTGCCGCCCAGACGTTTTACAAGGATGCGGTGGCCGTCTGGGAGAAGCTCAACCCCGCCGACTCATTGAGCGCGCTGTGGTATTCCGACGCCCTCAAGAAGTTGCAAGAGCTTTCGGACCGGACCGGCGGGGGCGGTGAGGCGCCGGGATCGTCGCCTGACCCTCTAGCCCGACAGCTTTTGCCGAATCCTGCGCAATGCGCCGTCGAGTAAATCCGCCTCGCGCGCCGTCGGCAGTGCTCTTTGATAGAATTCCCGCAGCTCGGCCAGAACGGAGGCGCGATTGAACTTGCGGGAGAAGCCAGCCGCGTCCAGGATCTGGTCAAGCATTGTGAAGAGCCGGTCATCGTTTTCCCCGCTGCTGTACCTCTCCGCCGGCGGCGGGTTGGTCGACGGGGGGCGGGTCAGCTCGTAGGCGACGATCGCCACCGCCTGGGCGACGTTGAGCGCCGGGAAATCGGCCGCGGTCGGGATGGTGATCACGTGGTGACAGCGGTCAAGCTCGGCGCGGGACAGGCCGTCTCTTTCATCTCCGAAGAGGACGCCCACCTTGTTGATCATGGCGGCGCTGACAATTCGCTCCGAAATGCCTGGCAGGGCGACCGGCGCGTTTTCTCTCTGGCGGCCGGAGGTGGTGCCCACCGCGAGGTTGATGTCCTTCAGGGCATCGCTGACGGTATCAAACAGTCGAGCCTGTTTTAAAACGTCAAAGGCGCCGACGGACATGCGGCGGGCTTCCGAGTCCCTGTAATTGCGAGGGGGTTGGACAAGACGCAGATTGCTGAAACCGAAGTTTTTCAAGGCGCGCGCCGCCGAGCCCATGTTTCCGAGAAACACGGGGCGGACCAGGATAAAGACGATGTTGTCGCGCACGGGGTGAGAATAGTGCATCTTGCGGGGACGGGCCGCGGCCCGCAGCCTCTAACTCGGTTGTGGCGGCTGCTGCCGTCCCGGGGACTGCTGCAGGCGAACCAGCAGCATCTGCTGCGTCTTGTCCTTGCCGAAGTGAACCAGGATCGGGCTCTGCGGCTCCATCAGGTTGGCGACCCCGGTGTCGTAGACGACGTTCTTCGCGCCGTCTATCGTCCAGCAAGCGCGCATCGCTTTCTTGTCGATGGTGCCGCTTATCGGCTTGGTCTCCTCGGTCAGGGCGTTGTAATAGTTGCCGCGGATGACGCCGTCCTTGTTCACGGCAATCTGGAACATGGTGGTCGAATCCGTCTGCCCTTGCTGCACCAGCGAGAAGACGCCGAACGGCTTCCACTCGTCCGGATTGGCTCTGGAATCCTGCCCCGCCGGCGGTGGGGGAGCGGCCCAGGCGACGTTGCAGGCCTGATCGTAGTAGCCGCCTGCGGTGGCGACCGGCTGCGAGCCATAGTAGACGTTGTCGCCTTGATAGGTGACGTTGGTGCCGTAATCATATTCTACGGGCGGATTGACGACGGTGGTCGTGTTGTTACCGCCGCCGCCGCTCGCCAGCGCGCCCATGCCCATGCCCATCATCATTCCGGTGGTCATGCCGAGAAAGGGGGCCATGACGGCCCAGCTCGTCGGCTCATAGCAGTAGCCGGCAGGCCATCCGCCGTACCAGGCGCCGGGGTGCTCTCCCCACCAGTGACCGTCGAAGGCGCCCCAGTGATTGAAGTTGTTGCGCACCAGGTTGCCGTTGTTGACCAGGGTATTACGGTCGAAGTTGTAGGTGTTGTTTCCGATGTGCGTGTAGCGATCGAAGCTGCCTTGATTGGCCAGGCGGCCGAAGCCGCCATCGGTTGCGATCGGCTGATCGCGCCAGCCGGCCCGACTTGCCTGCGGGCGGTCTTGCCAGTCGCGGAGCCCGCCCTGGTCGAACCGGCCTGCCGTCCCCCTGTCGCCCCAGCCGGCGGCCCGGTCGCCGAACTCATCGCCGCGGTCGAAGCGCGATGCGCCCCAGTCGCCGTGGGAGAGGCTCCGACCGGCAAAGGATCGATCGCCTCCCCAATTGCCGAAGGAGCGCCCGCCGAAATCGCCGCCCATTCTGCCGCCCCCGACGCCGCGCGCGCAGGCCGCCGAGCCCGTGCCCAGAACGGAGATGAGAGCGAGTGCCGCGCCGCGTGCAAAAAGTCTGGTTGTATCGAGCATAAGACCCCCTGGTGCTTATTTGTCGGATGTGTCGCGGACGATGGTTATCTCGCTGGAGTCCGGCAACGGCGTGCCGTCGAGGGTGCGGTTGACGGACTGCCAGGCAAACGTGTTCTTATCGATCGGGCGCAGCAGGTAATCTGCGGTCGCCCTGCTGCCGTCCGGTTGAACGTCCCAGGCCCTCAGCATCCATGTCTGCCCGTTGCGGCTCCAGGTGGCGTGCCCGAAACCGCCGCCGGCCCCGTAGCTGGAGGAGAAGATCTGCTTGTTCTCCGGATCCCAGCCGATGATCTGCGCGTCGGACATTTTGCCTTCCGGGGTTCCCTCCGGGTGATAAGCGCAGAACAGGAAGTGGCCGCCCGCTACCCAGCGCGCGCTCAGGTGCACCTTGTCCGCGCCTCTGGTAGCAGTCCAGTTGCCGACCAGCCAGGCGAGATCCTTGAGATACTCGCTGGTGGAAGACGGGGTGTAGGCGGTCTCGGTGACGCTGTCCATGCGCCACTGCCCCCTGTCTTTCAGGTGGACGACCGTGTATCTGCTGGCCACGCTCGGGGACGGGGCCCGCAGCAGCCGCCCCACGCCCTCTTCGATAGCCACATTTGGCGCAGGGAAACGGATCGACTCGATTGTTACCTGCAATGGCTGGCCGCCGTTGACGGCGAAAAAGTCCGTGAAAAACTTTTGAATCGCCCCGCGCCCGCGCACCGCGACGCCATCCTCGCCGATGTAGGTGCCATCGGCCGTCCACATGCCGGCGATTGCCGCCGCATCGCCGGCCGCAAACGCCTTTACGTACTGATCGGCCTGCGCTCGCAGAGACTTGTCGTCGTCCGCGTATCTGACCTCGGCAGGCGCTGGCGCCTGCGCGCCGGCTGCCGGCTGCGCGAACGCGGTCGCCGCCAGCAACACAACGGCTGCCAGCACGCCGGTAATGCCGTCTCTTCCCGCGGTTGTCATGTGCTGCCCTTCCTCCACTGTGTCATTCCGGAATTCCTATGTACCCGGCAATTGCTCATGGCAACTCAAAGACAAGGCGATCGCACACAAATTTTCATTGAGCCGCTGTCAAACCGCGCGGAGTCAGTGCCCGTCCGCTCGAATGGTTCCAAATAGAATTCTTCCGCCACGCAGATGAGCGCGGCCGCCAGCGGCGCGCTCATGATCGCGGCGACGATTCCCATCAGCGAGGCTGCCGTCGGGATTGCCAGCAAGACGATCAGGGGATGCAACTGCACCTGCCGCCCGACAAGACGCGGACACATGAGAGTGCTCTCGGCCCACTCGAACACGAGCCCCAGCAGACCGGCGGTCATATTTCCGCTCGGTGACGACCGGCTTCCAGGGCCGGTTTGACATTGCTATCTCCCGTTGTCGGCGCTCCTGGCATTACCGTCGTTGCCGTCGACCTCTTGATACTCGATGTCGCCAAATACGATGTAGCTCTTGTGCTTGCCTCCTTTTGAGATGGCGACGTTGGTGGCCACCCAGGTGCGTTTCGAGTCGGCGGGAAAGGTGAGGACGTCGTTGCCGTCGAGCTTGTAGAAGGCGTCGCGCACGAGACGGTCGTACCACAACATGCCCGATGATTTGAGCACCTTCACGTCCCGGACGTGCTTGTCGGACGTTATTTCGAAATGAAGCCATGTCGTCGTGCCGGCCGGAACGTTGAGCGCTTCCGCGAAGCTGTTGAAAATGTGAGGGAGCACGGCCTGAGCCACCTTGTTGTGCCAGTCGTCCCATTCTATAGCCAGGTCCTTCTCCACCACGCCGCCGACGAACCTGACTGGGCGGTCGGGTGTCTTAGCCTCCGGCTGACCCCGGCTGCCGGGTGGGTTGAGATCGAGCTTCGGCTCCAGCCTGGTCAACTCCGGCTTTGCTGTGCTCCCGGCTGCAGCGGCAGGCGGCTGATTACCGGGACCTGTCGCTTGTTCCGCCTGCGCTCTTGCCGCACCGAGAGCCGCCGTCAGGGCGAACATCAACAGGTAGCAAGCATAGCGGGTCATGCTCCGATTCTAGCTCAGGGACGCTGCCATGGCGCCGTGTGAACTATCGGTAGCGCAAGGGACCAGGGAGAGGTGGCTGGGATGCGCACGGCCGCCTGGACGGCGGGGATCGTTGTCATGCTGGCGCCGGCGGGCGCCGCAAAAGAGGGGACTCCCGGGGCGCCGTCGCTTTTCCGCACTTTCCAGGAGCGGCAGTTGCGCCGATTGGGGGCGGCAACGGGCGCGGGGGCTGCGCAGAAATGATGCGTCAGGCGGGCCCGACGCCCGTGACCCGGGGGCGTATCGCAAGGATAACTACTTTCCGGATAGTTCCTTCATAACCTGGCCGTAACGCCTGCCGACCGAGCCGCAGACCAGATCGCAGAGCTGGTAGATGCTGTCGTCGGCGATGCTGTAGTACATGAACAGGCCCTGGCGCCGCTTCTCCAGGATGCCCTGGTCCGTCATGATCGAGAGGTGCTTGCTGACGTTTGCCTGGCTCAAGCCGCTGAGATTGCCCAACTCCTGGACCGACCGCTCACCTTGAAAGAGGTACTGCGGCAACTGGAGCCTGGAGGCCTCACCAAGCGCCCGGAACCGCGCGGCAATGATCTCCAGGGCTGGTCTGGATAGTGCCTTCAATTTGGGTTTCATTTTGCCGCGCACCTCAGCGACCCAACCGCCCAATTGCCGGTCTACAACTAACTGACTATTGTTTGAATCATTCGAAAAGATGATTCGTGATATAATTAAATAGTGATACAGTGGTTGCGTCGGATCAGTGAGGACGCAGCCATGCCGCAAACTTTGCCATCTAACTCATGTTCCCGCCTCTCCCCCGCCGAGCTGCGCGCCCGGGCGGGCAAGGCGCCGTTCCGGGGATTCGCAGGTTGTTGTCTTCGAGCGCGGTGGCTACGTGTCGTCCGCCAACTGCGGGCTTCCGTGCCTCCTCGGCGGGGAGATCGAATCGCACGAAGATTTGATTTTGCAGACGCCCACGTCGTTGCAAGAGAGATTCAATTTAGACGTCCGCGTTCATCACGCGGTTATCGCGGTTGACACAGCGGCCAGGGTGGCGATTGTCGAGGATAAAGCGGCTGGCAAGGTCCGCAGCGAATCGGAGGAAGCCGATGCAATTAACTCCTGGATCGAGGGCCGGAAGCCCCGCCGCGCTGTTGTGGCCGGAGGCGGCTTCATCGGGCTCGAGACGGCCGAGCAGCTTGTGCGCCGGGGGCTGGCGGTGACGGTGATCGATGGGCTGGATCACGTCCTGGCGTCTCTTGATCCGGAGATGGCCGAGCTGGTCCACAGGGAGCTGCGCAAGCATGGAGTGCGGCTTGGGCTGGTAAGCCCGATCAAAGAGTTCAAGGAGCCAGGCTGGCGAAACGGCAACCAAGCGGCGCCGCAGGCGGTCTGGGTTGTCGCCGGCGACCAGGAGCCGATTCCCGCGGACCTGGTGCTTCCGGGCCTGGGGATCAGGCCTGAAATTGCGCTGGCCCGCCAGGCCGGGTTGACCATCGGCTCCCCGGGCGGGATCAGGGTGGACGAGCATCTGCAGACCAGCGCCGCCGGGGTGTGGGCTGCAGGTGACGCCATTGAGGTTCTGCACCCGGTGAGCAAGCAGTGGACCCGCATCGCCCTCGGTGGTCCCGCCAACAGGCAGGGACGTATCGTGGCCGACAACATATTTGGCGCCGGACGGACCTATGACGGCACATTCGGGACCGCTATCCTGCGGGTCTTCGATCTGACGGTCGCATCGACAGGGCTCAACGAGCAACAGCTTCGGACAGCCGGGATTGCATACGAGGCGATCCACGTTCATCCTTTCCTGCATGCCAGCTATTATCCGGGCGCGGAGAGGCTGGCGATGAAGGTCCTCTTCCGCAAGGAAGGCGGGCAGCTCCTGGGCGCGCAGGTGATCGGCAAGGATGGCGCCCATAAGCGCATCGACGTGATCGCCACGGCCATGAAGGCCGGCATGACCATCGGGGATCTGGCCGATCTCGAGCTTGCCTACGCGCCGCCGTTCGGCGCCGCCAAGGACGCCATCAATCTGGCGGGCATGACAGGCAGCAACGTGCTGGAAGGGACAATTGAGCAGGTCCAACCGCAACAACTGCCCGAGCTCGAACCGGATCGGTTCGTCATCCTGGATGTGCGGAGCGGCAAGGAACGAGAGAGAGGCTGCATCCCGAACAGCATGCACATCCCGCTGCCCGAGCTCAGGCGGCGCCTGGGCGAGATCCCTGCAGGCAAGACGGTGATAGTCTCCTGCCAGAGCGGCCAGCGCTCCTATTACGCCTCTCGCTTGCTGGCGCAGAAAGGCTTTGCCGTTTACAACCTGGCCGGCGGATACCTCACCTGGAAAGCCGCGGCGGACGCGGCGGAGGCTCGGAGAAATGTGGCTGCTGTGGTGTGAGCTTATTGCTGTTATCAGCATTTTCTGCACCAGCGCTGCCCTGGCGCAAGGCAACCCGGCCGGCGCCGCCGGCGAACCCGGACTGTCCCCCGGCGTGCAAGCTTACGAGTCCGGGCAGGGCAGTTGTTGTGGCGCCAGTCATGCGCACGGGCTCTACTGGATGGATCCCCGCGTTCCGACCAGAGCGGATCTGCTCTGCATCCACGGGTTGGGGCTGTGCGCAAAGGGATATGAGCCGTTCGGCAAGCGCATGGCACAGGAGGGAATCGCGACCTATGCGATGGACGTCAGGGGTTTCGGCCCGCAATCGCACGCGGGAAAAGGCGACAAGCTCGACTTGAACGAGACCGTCGCCGACGTGAGGGATGTTCTGGAGACCATTCATGGCAGGCATCCGGACAGACCAATCTTCCTTCTCGGTGAGTCGATGGGCGGCAGCATCGCCATAAGGACGGCCGCGCTCTATCCGGAAAGCATGAGCGGACTTATCTGCTCCGCTCCGGCATGGCGCATATACAAGCAAAAGAGAACGGCGCTGAAGGGATTGTTGGCTCTGTTCCTTCCCAGAGGGCACAGGGTCAACCTGGCTGCCGCAGGCGTTATCAGGCAGGCGACCAACAAGTCTGCCTTGCGGCAGCACTGGCTGTCGGACCCTGACCACCGGCTCAACCTTTCGGGCCGTGAGGCGTTCGCCTTTTTCCGGTTCACGAGGCGTACCCCGAAAAACGCAGGCGAGATAAGCAGGACTCCGGTGCTTATCCTTCAAGGACTGCACGACCGGCTTGTAAAGCCCAGCGGTGTAGCCAGACTGTTTAATCGATTGCCTGTACGCGACAAGGAGCTAATTTTAGACATCTCGGCCGAGCACCTGATCCTCGAAGAAGGACAGTTCTCCAACCAGGTCGCAAACGCCGTGGTCTCCTGGATCGAGCGTGTCGGCTCAGCGGGCCCGGGGCTTCAGCCGTCCGAGAGAGTAGTTCTTTTGAATGCTTCCCATGAAACGGATAAGGAGGAGCGCACGGTCCGGCAGCTGTTGTCCGCTGCCGGCGTGGGCGCCGCGCAGAGGCAATGAGCAGCTGTCTAAGCCGTTCGGATGAGGCGGTGATGCCGCCAAACATGATTCCGTGCGGGGCGGGAGCCGATGCCCCGCATACGGATGCCGGGGCGGGCCGGACGGCCGCGCCGGCAGGGGGAGATATTGCCAGGCGCCGCCCGGGCGGATGGGGGCGACGCCTGGCTTTTTACTCATCGGGCTTCTGTCAGGGCTTCGGCCAGCTAGCCGGCTTTAACCTGGATGGTTTTGCTCGCTTTCTGGGCGGCGGCCAGTTTCGGCATCCTGATGGTCAAAACGCCGTTCTTGTAGACAGCGTCGACTTTTTCGCTGTCAATCTCGTACGGAAGCGGAATAGTCCGGCTGAACGAGCCGTACTGGCGCTCCATCCGATACCAGCCCTTTTCAGTTGCTTCCTTCTCCTGCTTTTTCTCGCCGGAGATGGTGAGCATGTCGCGGGTGATGGAGATGTCGACGTCTTTTTCGGTCATGCCGGGAAGCTCGACCTTCACAACCAGCTCCTTGTCGGTTTCGCTCATGTCCACGCGGGTCATTACATCGCCCCACATTTGCTCGGCAGCCGGAGCCCGAAATTCGCCGAAGCCCTCGAACGGAAGTCCGCGAAAGAAGTCGTCGAAGATCCTGTTCATCTCGCGTTGCAGCGAATAGATTGGATGCTCTTCTTCGCGGCGTATCGGCAGTCTCCTGTGGCTCCATGGTGTCAAATTAAACATCGTATTGACCTCCTCTCGTTAAGGATGATTGATAGTGGAGCAGCTTAGGCGGTCTTGATCGGGATCTTTCGCGCCTTCGCTGCCTTGCTCTTCGGCAAAGTGAGCCTGAGCAGCCCGTTCCTGAAGGTCGCTTCGATCCTCTCGTCATCGATCTCGTCGCTTACGTCCAGCGTGCGCCGGAAATCGCCGAGGCGAATCTCCGAGTATCTGGCCCTGGAGCCGGGCGGCAATTCCAGCTTGAGCGGCGCTTCGATGGTCAGCACGCCTTTGTCCAGACGCACCTGGATTGCCTTCTCATCAGCGCCGGGCAATTCGGCAATCACCGTGTAAACATCGCCGTTCTCGTAAAGGGCGATGGGCGCGCGATAGACGCGCTTTTGCTCCACTGCTCCTTTGGTTTCCTGCTTTTCCAATACTGCTGTTGGCATAGATATAGCCCTCCAAAGGACACCTGTAGACTATTCGGATGCGTAGTCGCGCCCGTTGTGAATATGCATCCGACTCTACCCCCTTGACTGTGAGATCGGTATCATCCGGAGGAACGATTATGTATATAAATGACAACCGGATTCTCAACCTGTGAGGCTGGACCCGGTGCAACTACCCACCGACCTGCAACTGGCGATCGAGAAATTTCTGGCGGGCAGCAAGCCGTCTCAAATTACCCGCAGCTTTGCCGACCTGTCCGGCAAATACCGGGCTGGCGCGCTGGGGCAGCGGTGTGTGCAGACAAGCGACGACGTCGTCGCCTATGTCGCTACGCGCATGCCCTCTATATACTGCGTTGTCAGGGCCATATGCGAAGAGGTATCGGAGAGGCTGCCGCAGTTTCGGCCGCGCAGACTTCTCGATATCGGCTCGGGCCCGGGAACAGCTCTCTGGGCGGCTCAGTCGGTATGGGGCGGGTTGGGGTCGGCTCGAATGCTGGATTGCAACAGGGTCTTTCGTGAGTGCGGCATGTCTTTGAGCGAATATGGGACGGCCCCCGTCTTTCGGCAGCTTGCCTGGGAGACCATGGACCTCGAACAGCCCCATCGTGGTTTTGGCGACGGCTGCGATCTGGTGACGGCTTGCTACGTCCTGAGCGAGCTTTCCGATGCAAGCCGGCAAAGGACTGTTCTTGCAGCCTGGGAGGCCGCCTCTGGAGTGCTCATTGTCGTCGAGCCGGGCACTCCGAAGGGGTTTGAAACGATCCTGGCTGCCAGAGCGGCTTTGATCGATCAGGGCGCGCAGATTCTCGGGCCGTGCGCAGCGGGTGGAGCCTGCCCGATGAAAGGCAGCGCGATCCGCTGGTGCCATTTCAGTGAGCGCGTCGAGCGCACAAGCTGGCAGCGGCGAGGCAAGGGCGCAACGCTGGCGTTTGAGGATGAGAAGTATTCGTATGTTGTTGCTTCGCGGCTGCCCGCCAGGCAAATTGCAGGACGCATAGTCGACGTTCCCAGGACTTCCAAGTTCGACATCTCGATCAACATCTGCGATTCACAGAACCAGATCGGCAGCTTTCGGGTCTCGAAAAGGGACAGGGAACGCTTCGCGCGCTTCAAGCGGCTCAAGTGGGGATCGTATGTGCCGGCTGACCAAGTTAAGTAAGCGGCAACCGGATCGTGAAGGTGCTCCCGCTTCCTGGTTCGCTTGCGCAGTCAATCGAGCCGCCGTGAGCGTCCACTACCAGTTTCGCGAGATAAAGTCCCAGTCCATTGCCGGTATACGCGTTGTTGTTGGATCTGCTCAGCGGCAAGCCGGTGAAGAGCCGGCCTTGATCCGCGTCGGAGATGCCCGTGCCGTGATCGGTGACTTTGATTTGCAGCTCATCCCCCTCGGCAGCGCTTGAAAGGGCTACGGTTGAATTGCTGGGGCTCACCTTGAGAGCGTTGTCCAGAAGGCTCGAGACGAGCCGCTCGATGCCGCGAACATCGACCTTGCAGGCGAATTTCCCGGTCGCGAGGTCGAGCTTGATTGAGACCCCGCGAAGCTCGGCTATTGGAGCCATTCGGTCCGCACATCGCTCCAGCAGATCCTTGATGTCAATGGCGGTGGCCGGCCTGGACACCTGGAGGTTTTCGTATCGATATATCTGAATCATGTCCTGCAGCTTGGTGAGCACCTCCGCATTGTTTTTGCGAAGCTTCCGCAGGAGGTCCCTTCTTTCGTCCTCATTGAGGTTCGTCGTCCCGCTCAACAGCGTGGCGAAGACCAGATCGGCGCCGACCAGCGGCACCTTCAGATCGTGAGCCAGAGTGGCTATAAAGCGCTCTCGCTGGCGCATGAGCGTCTCGAGCTTCTCATTCTGCTCCCTTAACGCCTGCTCGGATTCGGCGAGCCGGGAAACGTGCTCCTTCTGCTGGTGAAACTTCAGTATTAGAACCGATATTATCGCGGCGACCACGACAAAGACCAGAGCCGGCCGGTAAACCAACATCAGTTCCAGATACGTAGCGGCGGTTTCGAGCCGCAAGCCGGCCAGTTGCTCGAATTCGTCCCTGGCCAGTTCCATATCCTGGAGAAGGGCACTGTCGGGCCTTCCGGCAGCCTTGTGTATCGATATGCTCAGGCGTTCAGCCAATTGGAGAGCGGTCAGAGCGTCTCGGGTGCGGACAAGCGCCTCGTAGTTAGCTCGGGTGGCGCTTACGGATACCGCCAGGCCGACGACGCATCCGATAAGAAGAGCTGTGAGAATCTGTGTTTTCATGGACCTCCGCGTGCGATTATATAAGATATCGCCGGCCCGGGCACGTCTTACGGGGCGGGCCACGATAGCGGAATGGTGTGCTGTCTGGAGTCGCGGTGCTGGCAGCGGCGGGCGCGATTGCGATTCCGGCAGCCTGTGCGGTTGACCAATCCGGCAAGAAGGCCATGATCACTCGGCAACAAGCAGACGATCTTCTTTCATCCGGCAAGTTCCGGCCGGTGAGGAGCAGGGATGAGATCCCGAAGCTCTGGTGGGACGGGATGGGGCTCGAGGGGATGTCGGACATCGGTGGACCCTTTTCCGCTGGCTGCACCGGGCCGGGCGCTCATAAACGTGTAATTGCTGCCGCGGTCTCGGAGCCATTCGCGGTGCTCATATCCGAGCAGGGCGGGATAGCCTACTTCGCCACGTTCGCTGTGTTCGAGCGCAAGCAGCGCGGGGTTCAGTGCGTGTATCGCGAAACAGGCGTTCTTGAGCCGCGACTGTCAGAGCTCCTGAAGAAATTCGCTCAGTAACGCACAGTGATGATGGTTCCGCCGTTTGAACGCGCGGCCATGGTGAGGCTAGTGCTTGTCGGGAAGGCGAAATAGATGATTTGAAGGACGGGCTAACAGTGACCGTACTAACGTAGAAGCACCAGATCGGTGTGATGACTGGACGAGGCCTCTGTAAAGCGGATGGATGGCAAGCCGCCTGGCGCCAGAATCGTCTGGATCATCTCAATGCGATGAATGCAAATATTCTGCAACCTGGCGCAATAGCATCGTAATTAGGAACACGCACACTCATAAACACGTCGGGTAAATCAGGCATCGCCAGTTGTCCCGGCGGTAGTGCAATGGGCGCGGCAGCTGTGCAATGAAGATGCGAGGAAGATCGGTAGCAAAGCTGTTTGCGGTCGCAATCGCTGTTTTCGCCGCGTTGGCTCATTGCCGGCTGTCCGAGGCGGAGGAGTTCAGCGGGCAGGTGATCGGGGTCACCGATGGGGATACGATCACGGTGCTTCACGCGGGGTATCCGGAGCGAATCCGGCTGGCGGGGATTGATTGCCCCGAGAAAAGGCAAGCGTTCGGATACCGGGCGAAACAACTGACCTCCTATCTCGCGTTCGGGAAGGAGGTTCTTGTGCAGGCGCAGGGGCGCGACAAGTACGGGCGGACGATAGGCGAGATTGTTCTGCCGGATGGCAAAAGCCTCAATCGCGAGCTGGTTCGGACGGGGCTGGCGTGGTGGTACCGGAAGTATTCGAACGACCAGGACCTGGCCAGGCTCGAATATGAAGCGCGGAGCGCTCACGCGGGTTTATGGGCTGAACCGGATGCGATTCCTCCCTGGGTTTTCAGGCATGTATCGAGGGGGCTGAGATGAAGGGTTTGACTGTTGCTTTCTGTTTGTCCGTGGCGGCAGCGTTGCCGGTTGCCGCGCAGCAGCGTCAGCCGCAGCAGCAGCCGTTGCACTTGCTTCGCGGTCACATTGTGACGGAGCAGCAAGGTTCGCCGGGCAGCGCTGACGATCTCTCCGGCGAGGGGACAGCGCCCATGCCTGGTGAGGTGGGGGGCGGGAAGTTACGCGTGGGTAATCCGCTGCCGGCGACGGGTCGGCAGAAGAACGCCAGGCTGCGGAAGATCGGGCACGGGCTGGTGGGGGTTGCCCGCGCCGTGGCCAGGGTAGGCGATGCGGTGGCACTGGAGGTGCTGGAGGCCATGCTCAACAGCGCGCCTTACGTGCCACCACCGCCGCCGGCATCCTTGCCGGCAGGACTCGGCGATACATGCGTGCATGGTTACACACCTAGTTGCTGCCCTTACGGGTACTACGGTAACAGCTACGGCTCGCCGTATCTGTCGGGTTCCGGATACATGCGCATGCGGCCGGACTACCTAGGGGGCTATCGGTTCTACACGTCGACCGGGGCCTACGGCACGCTCAGACCTGATTACATGGGTGGCTACAGCATGCGGGCCCGGCGCTTCTGAGCTTTTCGGGTTGGCGCGGTGCGCGGAGGCCGCCGAGCCTGGGGGCTGCCAGGTCACGCAGATTGCTTGCGGTTGGGTCAGCCGCCCGACGCCAGGGCGGCGCCTCCGGTTGCGGACCAGACTACGGCGGTGACCGAGCCTCTATCGAAGTCGTCGGTGATGGTGCCCCTGGCATTCACCTCGATGGGATCGCTTATCCAGAACATTACCTGCCTGTCTGTTGCCAGTGAGGCGTAAAGCACGTAGTTGCCCAGGGGCACATCGTGGAACTCGTATTCACCGTGGGCGTCGGTGAGGGTGTTGTCGATATGCCTCGACCTTGCGATTGCGTCCATCATTCCTTTTCATTTTTATTGTCTCCTTAAAAGTCTGGACGGAACGCCTCGACCGGAACACCTGTGCTCACCGACCCGCATGCGCACCGGGATGGCGTCCGAGCGTAAGGCGCCCGGCGCCGGAGGCTACGAGACCGGGAGGCACAGGAGCGAGCTCCGCCATCCCGCGGCTGGTAAGGAACTGGCGGAAAAGCGCCATCATATCTTTGCCGTTGTAGCGATACCAGGGGCTGAACGGGCGCACGAGCACAAACTCTGAAACGATCTTGTCCAGCCGGATCGCCGTGCCGAGTTGATCGAAGGTCTTGACTGATGTCTCGCATCTGATGAATCCCTTGCCCGCAGGCCGGTAGGTCTGCAATGACTCCGTCTGCTGGACCTCCAGGATCTTCTTCGTGCCTTTCTGTATGGCGAGATTGGTCGATTGGAACCTGTAAACGACCCGGTCCGGCTTGAGCTCCACCGGCACCCTGCTGCGGATGTACTCGACCTCCACGTAGTTGCCGCCGTCCACGTCCCCGACGTACGGCGCGTGCTCGTACTCCCAGATGTCGCCTTCGCGGTCGCGCAGAAAGCCGCTGTCCGCCTCCGCCCTGGTGATGTACGTTAGCCTGTCGTAGCTGCACCGGTGGGTTAGCAGGTCCTCGGCGTAGTACCGCGTGCTATTCTCCCGGCGCCAGCGCCCTGCCCTCCAGGCAGGAATCCAGTGCCAGTTGTTGCCCGGCGCCGGCGACGGCAGGCTGGACACATTAAATGTGCACCCTTCTCTTAGATCGGTTTCGACCGGCGACATCGACTCGCTGTGTTGCACGCTGCCCTTCAGCAGGAGCGAGCCTGACCCGCCGATGCGTGATGGAGGTTCCGGCAGGCGCGGCACGGGGGTGAAGGGACGCTCCCAGTCGAACCCGGCGCCGGCCATGCTGTCGGGTTGCTGTTCGTCCTGGGCCGGCGTCGCGGCTGTGCAGGCGCAGCTCAAAAGGAGCAGCACAAATCCCAGCGGGTGGATGTAACTCACTTTCATGACGCACCTCGCAGGCAACATTGCCTTGAATTGTTCTCCTGCGATCAAGCCTAGCCTGCCACGTTGCAGCATAAATGCAGTGCCGGCGGAAAGTGTCAGCTCTTGCCAAAACCGACTCTCTTGTTTTGCTTCACGCGGGCAAGGCCAGGACGCTGGCCATGGCCAGCTGAGCGCGTGACAACCCGACACAGACAGCGCCTGGAAGATCACCGGATTGCTAAAATGCGTTACGCCGGGTCAGGTCGCTGCAGCGTGATTATTTGTAGAAACTGCCACCCTGTGAAGCCCGTGGACCAGATCACCCCCGACACATTGACCGGTATTGGAAATGTCCGACCAGACAAAAAAGGATTCGCTGTCGAGTGCATTCATCAGGCTGTGGATGCTGATTTTGGTCATGAGTGCCGGTCTTGCGTGGCTCATGTGGCAAATTTTTCAGCAGGGCGTATATGGCGAGCTGCGTCAGGTTCGTTCGGAGGTTACGGCCGCGGCGCAGACCGTCAAGAGAAAGTACGAGTTATATATCAGTCAGCATCCGGCGGCAGGCGGTATTTCGGGCAGCGACTTCGACGTCTTGCTAAACACGGTTCTTTCCGACTACGACGGGATAGAAGGCGGCATCTGGAGCGGCTCGGGCGGGTTCATCGCTTACGCGTTCCCAAGCTACGGAGCGGAAAAGGGAATGCCTGAAGCTGAAAGACCTGGCATCGAGATGCTGGTGCGAAAAACGCTGGCGTCGCGTCGACCTCAAACAGTGCAGCTGGATAGAAAGCGCAGAAAATTGATCATATACGCCTCGCCGCTTTCTGAACATGCTCCCCGGCTTGTTGTCTGGACAATGGGATGGGCGGCAATTGGCGCCGCCGCCGGTTATCAGAATTTTGTGCTCGGTCTGGCCGTTTTATTCGTGTTCGCTTTACTATCGGGACTATGGCTGGGGCAATACTTTCGCCGATGGTCTATGCAGGTCAAACGTGTCGAGCAAGCGCTCTCCGGCGCCGTGACTACTGATATTCAGCCGATTGCTGAGACCGGCGAAATTGAACTTGATCGCATTGTAGCGGCATTCAACAAGCTGGGTAACCGCTGGAAGCTGGCTCAGGAAGAAGCATTAAAGCTTGCGAACGAGCTCGCCAGATCGGAGCGGCTTTCGATGTTGGGACGCATGGTGGCTGCGGTTGCCCACGAGATCCGCAATCCTCTGGGTACCATCCGGTTGCAGGCGGAAAATGCCGTACAGAATCCTGAACGCCAGCCACAGGCAATGCAATTAATCCTCGAGCAAGTTAACCGCATGGAGCGAGTGGTTGATAAACTGCTCGCCCTTTCTCAAATTCACGACGCGAGGCGATCGGATATCGCAGTTGCTGACTGGCTGAAGGAGCGCATCGCCGCACATGAGAGCCGGGCACGAGAGCACCGTATCACCCTGACGCATCGAGCCCCTGATGAAATCTGGTCGTTTGATGGCGTTGCGCTTGGACGAGCTATCGACAATTTGATCGCAAACGCATTTCAACACGTTCCGGATGGCGGACAGATTGTCGCTTCTGCTCGCAGGGACAATTCCGATTACGTGTTTGTGGTGGAAGATTCAGGACCAGGCGTCCCGGAACAGGATCTCGAAAGAATCTTCGAGCCTTTCTTTACTACACGATCCGATGGCACGGGTTTGGGATTGAGCATCGTCAGGGAGATAGCGCAATCTCACGACGGACAGGTAAAGTGTGTCAAAGGCGAAATCGGGGCACGATTCGAAATGGTATTGCCATGTCCAAAGTAATGGTTGTTGACGACGATAAGGCGTTCCTAGCGGTCTTTGGCGAGACGCTTGAAAGCCTGCGACAAGTCGTAATTGAGTGCACTTCTGGCGAGGAGGCCTTAAACCTGCTTGCCACAGATCCTGTGGACCTGATCTTTCTGGACTTGCGTTTGCCGGGTATGTCCGGGCTGGATGTGCTGCGCAGCATTCGTGCAGATGATCGCTTGCGGCATGTGCCTGTCGTAATCCTGACCGCATACGCGGACAGCGAAAACACCATCGAAGCCATGAAGTTAGGCGCGTTCGATCATCTCACGAAGCCGATTGGACGGAATGACGTTGAAGCGGTGGTAAAAAGGGCGCTGGCGGGCCTGCAATTGAGCGCCGAATCCTCGAAGGCGCTCCAACAAGAAGACGCGCTTATCGGCGCAAGCCCATCTATGCGGCGGGTTGAAAAACTAGTGGGGGTGGCTGCGTCCACCTCCGCCCCGGTATGCCTGTTGGGCGAGACAGGCACCGGCAAAAAGAGAATTGCCCGGGCAATCCACGAGCATAGCGACAGGCAGCGACATGCTTTTCAGATAATTCCTTGCGCCACCATGAAGAACGAGAGCCTGGAGCAAATTTTAACTGGGGC
>JAJPGY010000033.1 GCA_021325555.1 Pseudomonadota bacterium
GAAGTTCTTGCTGGAGCGCGTTACGTCGACGGGATCAGGAGAAAGGAGGAGAAACGCACAGAGGATGCCGCCTGACAGTTTTTACACAGGACTTGACGAAACCTCGTTCTTCTAGCCATTCGGCGATACGGAATCTTTGAGTCGTCTCGTCGCTACGCGTCTGATAGCCTCCATACCCGAAAACAAAAACTTCGAGAAGGAAAAAGGCGATGACTATAACATCAAATAGAAGCAGCCATGGGCTGTAGAATGCAAGAAGAGTGAGACCCACTAGCACCTGGAGTGCAGCCGCTGGTGCCGTGAGCAAAAAATTCCACCAACCGGATTGAACAGTAATGGTGTCAAAAAATCGATTTACAAGCTCCGGCAAGTATTCGTTGGCTAGAGCCGTGTGTTTAATCCTTGGTACTCGATAAGCTAGACGTAACGCCACTCTCGCGAATGTGCGCTGTCGTATCTGTTCAACTATCCATAGCGTCAGCAAGCGCAAGGCGGCAACGAATGACAAAGCAACAAGCACGCCACCTGCTATCACTGCAAGTGGTTGCAAGAAAACTCCGGCCGCTATCGTGTTTACCACAATCTGCGTAGCTAACGGAATCGATAACGAGAAAAGTCCGCTAAAGAACGTATAAATGACGATGAGAACAAGATCGCCCTTGTCCTCAAAAATCATTTGCCTGAGCCGCTTATGTGGCGGCGTCTGATGTTCTGGACGCTCTACCGTGCCAGGCGGATAAAGAACACGAACAATTTCCTCAACTTTCATCTGCCACCTGCACAGTCATAGGAACGTCAGGGACGTCCGTTCATGACGTTCCTGACAAGTAAACACAGCACTCACTGGGGCGCGCCTCAGTGAGCAACTTCCTGAACATTGGTAATTGCAAATTTCGGACGAAAATAAATCCACCTATAAGCCTCCGATCCGGAGATGAGCCTGATCCTAATGATCAGGAGTCATCAGCCAGTCGGCGGTTGTAAGGTGGACTCCATCACCTGTTGTTTCTATTTTACCCTCAAAGTGGGTAAGACTGTCCAGCAAGTCATTGTCCGCCGCGTAGGATGGCGTCAACGGTGGCAGGACGGTCTGATAAAACGGAATCGGTGGTAGGTAAAGCGGAAGGAGAGATCAGGTTTTGCGAACTGATCGGTTCGGACCATTCGGATTTCGGCATTTCAGCCCGGAATCTAGTTCCAAGAATCGAGGAAAACAACGACTGACTGCGCGTCGCTTCTGCCCCCTCTCCGCTTGAAAGCCTCTGAATGTATGAGTACGGACGCTCAAGTTCCTCTTGGACGAGGCTGGACACCGAGCGCTGAGCTAGTCCGACACCAGAAATTGGCCCAGATCCAGATGTGCCAAATCCACCTGAAGTATTGGATAAGCCGAACTGTGCCCCGTTTGGGTACAGGTTGTTGGGACTTAGTGCCTCAATACTCATTCCGCGCGGCCATAAGATAGGCGGACTGCTGGTCGGTATGCCCATGTTGGTACCAAGCATCTCCTGCGCGGAAGATGGCCCAGCCGCAACCGTCCAGAATGCGCCTACAAGTAGCAACAGTACGCTTTTCCGTTTCATAAGAACAGTTTACCCTGCTTGATGAGATTATGAAGCATCAGAACAGCTGTGTCTGAGCGCGAAAATACCTAGCGATCTGATCCAACGTCTCTGCAGGCTTACGCGATCCAATGTAATGGAGGGCATCGGCACCGCATATGGTATCATACGTAATCACAATTCGGGGACGGATGCAAGATAACGTGATTCTAGGTCATGGAAACGAAACCACCGTTTGACTCGAACGAGATAAATCGGTGGTCGCCCACCACAACTTGAGTAATGTGTTGTTGAAAATCGGTTTGGTCCAATGTGCGTTGGCATTTAGATTTTCATTCGCGAACGTTGCTGATCATTCCCGCAAGAGGGGCCAATGCGGGGCCAACAACTTGAAAATCCTCCCCCAATAAAAAACGGCTCATTCTTTCGAGAGCCGCTCAGAATGAGCCGTCTAACATACCTGCCCGGTAGGATTCGAACCTACGACCTCATGGTTCGTAGCCATGCGCTCTATCCAACTGGGCTACGGGCAGAAGGACTCCTATGTTATCACACTGGCAGCACACCGGCTGGCGGCTCTCTGCCCCTTGGTTACCTCACGCGGCTCAGGCCGGCGGGCGGCGCTATCATTAAGGCCATGACAGGTGAGGATAACCAGATTCCCGGGCCGGAGCCGGAAGGGGAGGGGGCGCCAGGCTTTCCCGATCCGGGTCCGCCATCGCCGGAAGAGCAGGTGGCGGTGGAGCAAATGGCCAGGGTGCGGCGCTGGTTTCACTTCGGGTACGAGCCGCGCATCACCAGGTGTCTGGTCGGCGCCAACATCGGGGTCTTCCTGGCGATGGTCGCCAGCAGCGGCTTGCAGTCGCTGTTCTCCCCGAGCATTGAAACAATGCTGTCCTGGGGCGCCCTGTTCGGGCCGGAAGCGCTGTACGGGCAGTACTGGCGCATGCTCACGTCGCTTTTCCTGCACGCCGGGCTTATCCATCTGGTGCTGAACATGTACGTCCTCTGGTTCGCGGGGCGCATCGTGGAGGGCGTGTACGGCTCTATCAAGTTCCTTGCCCTCTACCTGGTGGCGGGCCTTGGCGGCTCGCTGGGCATGATTGTCTTCAGCCCCCTGGCGGTTGGAGTCGGCGCGTCAGGGGCGGTCTTCGGCGTCTTTGGCGCCCTTGTCGCCTTCCTGCAGGTCCGGCGCGGCGAGTTTCCGCCGCGCTTCCTGGCCGAGCGCTTCAAGGGGTTGATGGTCTTCCTGTTTATCGGTCTTGCCTTCGGGTTCACCGTCCCCGGCATCGGCAATGCCGCCCATATCGGCGGTCTCATTTGCGGCTACCTCGCCGGTTTGTGCGTGATGCCCGCTGATCCTCGCGACCTGCGCTGGCATTGGAAGGACTCTCTGCGTATTGCGGCCATGCTGCTTGCCATCGCGCTGGTGATTCACGTGGAGAAGCGCGGGATGCTGGATTTCACCGGCGATCTGATGCTGGCGCGGGGCATGAAGATGCTCGACGACCACCGGTATTCGGACGCGGTCCGCTATTTCAATAAGTGCATAACCCGTAATCCGGAAGACCTGCGCGCGCATCTCGGCCGGGCGATGGCCTTTGCCGCCCAGGACAAGTACCGGCAGGCCGTCGAAGATTGCGACAAGATACTCAGCCTCGATCGAAAAAATGTGCGCGCACTTCTGACGCGCGCGGTCTGCTACGGCAAGGTGGGCGAGCACGAGAAGTCCCGGTCGGATCTGACCAGGGCGCTCAGCCTGGACCCGGCTCACCCCGGCGCCTATGCGCTGCGAGGCTGGGACAACATGGTCCTCGGCGACTATCAGCAGTCCATCGACGACTACACGAAGGCGATGTCGAATAGCAGAAATGCGATGCAGATGCATTACAGCCGCGGCTGCGCGCGGTTCGCCGCGGGGGATCGCCGCGGTGCCGTCGAGGATGAGCGACGCTTCCTTAGAGAAGCCGGCTGGGGCGAGGAGCTGGCACCATATGCGGTTATCATCTTGGCCTTGAGCTACCGGTCTCTGGATAAGCCGGAGGAGGCGAGCAAGATCCTGGACGAAGGAGCCGCGCACCTCAAGCATGCAGCATGGCCGTATCCGGTCATAGAGTATCTGCGCCGCGAGATAACGGCTGATCAGCTCTTAGCTCGCGCCACAGACAACGGCAAGATGACCGAGGTGCAGACCTACCTCGGGCTCGACCTGCTTCAGCAGGGCAAGGGCGAAGAGGCGAGCCGCTGCTTCAAGTGGGTCGTGGAGCACGGCAACAAGGAGTTCTACGAATACCCGATCGCGCGCTCGCAAGCCGAGCAGAAAGAGGTTCAGTAGCTGCGCGCTTTCGGACGCGCCCAGTGGAGAACGCTTCCGCTGACCCTGGTGGATGTCGACGCGCTTCCGCCGCCTCCCGCGGCTGCGGTGGCAGGGGCGCCGCCGTAGCCCTTGTAGGGGGTGTAGGTCTTCAGCCCCTGCGGGCCGGCGCTCGCCGCTTGTTTCGGCTTGAGGCTGCCGGCTCTGCCCTTCATCCCCGACGGGCCGGCGGCAGCCGCCGGCATAGGTTTGGGAACGCCGTTGTTCACCTTCGGCAGGGCATCCCTGACGCTGGGGATTGTCGACGAGTAAGGCATGAAGCCTGCCTTCGGCAGCGGCATCGGGCCCGCCGGCGCCGGACCCGCGCCCTGCTGCCCGACCGGGGCGCCGGGCTGCCCCCTGATGACCGGGCTCTCATCGACGTACTGCCATTCCTGCCGGCCCATGTAGAAGTGCCCCAGGTTGGGGTTCTCGCTGCGATATCCCTGGGCGAGCGCCGATCTGGCGTTCAGCAGCCACACAGTGCCCAAAGCCAGAACCCAAATGTTTCGTGCCATCGTTCTTTCCCCGAAAGCGCCCGGGTCCCCGGGCCCTGTGCTCAGTTTAATCCGGTTAAATTAACGATGTCAAGGAAACTGCCCGGCAATAAGATTAGGGGGGCGCAATGAGCCGAATGCCGGTCACGCCCTATAATTGACCGGTTTCCAAGACAGGGAGTGGAAGAGCGTGAACCAGGCTGCAGCGCCAACAGCGACCAAATCCGTGGGCCTTATCGCCGGTGACGGCAAGCTGCCGGCTATCCTGGCCAGGTCAGCCAGGGAGCGCGGCTATCGGGTGATTGCCGGCGCGCTCAGCCCCGAGGCCCGGCAGCGCGTCATGCCCCATTGCGACAAGGTGCACCTGATGGCCCCGGGGCAGCTCGGGCGGAACCTGAAGCTGCTCGAGCAGGACGGCGTCACAGAAGTGGTCTTCATCGGTAAGGTGCCCAAGCTCAACCTGCTGCGCAACCTGACCAAGCTGGACTGGATGGCGATCAAGGAGCTGAGCAAGCTGCCCGATTTCAACGACGACACGATCCAGCGGGCGGTCGGCAACCTGTGCGAAGAGCGGGGCATGAAGGTGCTCACGCAGAGGGAGTTTCTCCAGCACCTGTTTGCCGATGTCGGCGTGCTGACAAACAACCGCCCGAGTGCCGGCGAGTACGCGGACGTGGAATTCGGCTTTCGCATCGCCAAGGAGATTGCCCGGCTGGACATCGGTCAGACGGTGATCGTCAAGAATCAGATGATCGTGGCGATCGAGGCGATCGAGGGAACGGACGAGGCGATCAAACGTGCGGTGGCGCTGGCCAGGGGGCCGGTCGTGGTGGTGAAGGTGGCCAGGTTCGACCGGGATCCCCGTTTCGACACGCCGACCGCCGGCATGAGCACCCTCCAGAGCATGCTGGCGCCCAAGCCGGGCGGGGTTCTGGCGGTGGAGGCCAACGAGACGCTTCTGGTCGAGCGGGAGGAGATGGTTTCTTTCGCGGACAGCAACGGGATTTCCATCGTCGCCTTGAAGTAACCCCGGCGCCGAGCTCGGGCCAGGAGATCTGGGGGCGGGACGCCCGCGCGGGGCGGGTCCGACCTGGGACACCGGCGATATAATGGGCTTCATGCAGGGTCCTCGCAAGCTACGCAGGCGAAGGGGGCTGTCCGCCGCAGCGGCCGGTTTCCTGATTGCCCTTTTGCTTGCCGGCGGCGCTTGCTTCGCCCAGTCCGGCGGAAAGGGGCAGGAGGCCGACCTCAGCGAGGCGCGGGAAAGCGAGTTCAGCGAAGCGCTGGCCACGCAGCACTATTACCTGGCGGGGCATTACTTCCGCCACTGGCTGCTGGAACTCGCCGAGGTGGAGCTGCGTGAGTCCGTGCGCTACTGGCCGGACCTGAAGGCCGCCCACCGGGATCTGCTGGTGGTGGACATCCTCACCGGGCACCCGGTGCGGGCGCTGGCCGAGGCGATGATGGTGGTCGGGCTTGGCGAGCCTATTCCGCTCGATGCGGCCGCCGCTCGGGACCTGGACCGGCGGGCCGCCAGAGTGCACTACCGGCAAGGAATAGCTTACGCGGGGCGGCGCCGCTGGCACTCGGCGATCGAAGAGTTCTGCTGGGCGCTCAGCTACGCGCCCGGGAACCCGGCCGTCTTGCATTCGCTGGCCTTCGCCTACTCCAACATCGGCGACTTCAACGACGCCGAGCGCGTGTACAAGGCGGCTTTCCAGGCCAGCCCGGAGGACGCGTACGCGCATGCTGATTTTGCCTTCATGCTCTCCGCCGCCGGACACAAGGATCAGGCGGAGGATGAGCTTTCGCGCGCGGTGAGGCTGGCGCCCTCGGCAGCGGCGCTTCACGTCGATCTGGGCTGGATGGCCGAGGCCAGGGGCGATCTGGCGACAGCAGACCACGAGTTTACTACCGCAATCCGGCTTTCTTCCGGGCACGCCGGCCTGTGGACGCACCTGGGGCGCATTCAGGAGCGCGAGGGCAAGAGCCGGGAGGCAATAGACTCGTACAAGAAGGCGCTGACCCTCGATCCGGCCCAGAATGAGGCTCAGCAAAACCTGGTGAAGCTCGAGGGGTCTGGCCCTTCGTAGTTTCCCCAATACAAAATCCGGGTCATTCTCAACAAGCTCCCAGAGCCGCTTTGGGGTGTGGGGCTTGTCTTTGGGGTCCTGGTCACACTGCGCGGAGGTGCCCAAAAATGCACGGCGTTGCACGCGGACATGCCACACTTTCGACACAGGCTCGTTAGTTCTCGCCGTCGATTGGTATGACAGGCTCCCGTTATCTGCGGTCAGGACGCTGCAAAGGGCAGTCGGTGGTCGGTCCGTCGTTCTAACAGCGCTCGGCCGGGGTATAAATTCTGCAGGTGCTGGACTGCGGGGCGCCCACCAGAGAGTCCGTCAGCATGCCGCCCCAGAACAGAATCGAGAACTTAGCCGAAGGTGAAAGCTGCGCAGGCAGCGACCGTCGAATAGACAACCTTGGCCAGACAAGAACCACCGACGGAAAGACAGTACAGGCGGTTCATAGGGCAAACCCAAATTTCCGCAGCTCCATGACTGACATACCAGCCTGGGGAACGACCGGCAACGCCGGCTCCGGTCAAACTTTCTGCATTACCGATGGAGAACGGGTTATCGCCTCCAAGGTGCAGAGCATCAGCGACCGCGACCACGAGCTACTTGCCCAGCTTCTCGGCCAGGGGCAGCGAGGAACGGAAGGCGGGGATCATCGGAAGCAGGCGAAAGAAACCGATCCAAACTCCGAGCCAGCCGTGTCGGCTCACAAGATAGTATCGGTGTGCGAGCAACTCGGGCACGACCAAACCAGGTGGCGTTCTGATAACCCACATCCAAGCCTTGGCCCTAAGTGCAATGTTTATCTTGATGCTGCCATGAAGGGTTCCGGCTTGCCGAGACCCTGGGCAGAAACTGGGGTCCAGAGCTGCGAGAAACTTGATGCCGCATTGGCTCAAGACCCACGTTATGAGCAAGCATGGCACACGAATTACTCGAATGAACCACTGGCAATACAAAACTGGCAATATTTCAACCAGCACCCGGGCGACATCTTCATCTGGAACCGGCCGGACAACGGCATTCTTCACAGCGCAATAGCAGACGGCACTGGGAAGCTGTACCGCGCTGGTTCGCACTCGCCGACTGGATTTGCGCTCACAAGCTCAGAATACTTCACTGGTACACCGGAACATCCGAAAAACTACGGGCCGCCAACCTCTGTTTATCGATACAAGAATCTTCATAAATGACTAGTTGTAGCGGTATTTGACCGTGTAGACAAGCGTTGGGAGTGCCACGCCCTCGACCCATACCGAGACCGAGTGCTTGCCATTCCGCACGCCGTCCAAGGGCCAGTCTTCATAAATGAAACCGTCTGTGGGCTTTGCAGCCCAACCTGAACCTTTTGGGGACTTATCAAATGCTTGATTCAAGAGAACTTTCGATCTGGTGGTCTTCAACTTGAGCCGATATCCGTAGACGTAGCCTTCACTAGATGCGACGTGCGACGGTACCGGTATGAAATTGACGCTGCGGGGCTTTACTGAGTGCGAATCCTTGCCGTCTGGGTACTTGCCAAAGTCAAGCGACTCCACGATTAGATCCGGCGCGATCACCTTTAGCGGCTTTGTTTCCTTCGCGGTGGTGGACGCGAAGTTCAAGAGCATGAGGAAGGCCAGCATGATTATCGGAGCACGCATTGTCTCCAGTATAAAGGGTCGGCTATGCCCCCGCGCCATTGCGTATAAGCCGCAATATACGCAGGCCGGGTGTGGGTTTGTTGCGTATATCGCGATCTGCGTCATGCCAGATAGCTCAGTTTCGATTGCGTATATCAGCGAGTCCTATCCCTGTCTTGGCATCGGCAGCAGATGACACAGAATCTGCCACACCCAATGATTTGGCTGTTATTGAGAATGCCGCAAATCATTGACTGGCTTCTATTTTCGGATTTTCCAAGGTGTCAAACTCGTAGTTTCCCCAATGACACTTTGCGGGGTATTGCATACGATCATCCCGGGGCAATCCGCCCCGCCGGACCGTTTATCCCCGACCAGATGGCTTTCCCGTGTTCGAGGGTGTGACCAGAGGCATCGAGAACGAAGCATCTGTCCTTGGACAGGTGATAACGCATGCCCCGGCGGCGATCTGGGATGACATTGCCGGCGACTGGAAGAACCATCGCGGCGCTCTGCTGGAGAAGGGCGCCATCTCCGCGGCCGCCGGTCTCGGCCTGGGTGTGCTCCTTTCGCGTTCGAACTTTCTCGTAGGCGGCGTACTCACCGGCCTGGCGGTAGCCCAGGGGGTGGACGCCGGTCGCAGCGCCTTCTCGCTTATGGGCAAGGCCTGGGGCGCCGATTCGGCCGCGCGGCGCGATCTGCTGGCCAGGCAGGCGATAGCCGGCATCGGCAGGTGCGGGGCCGACGCCCTGGAGACCTCGACCGGCTTTCTGGCCGGCGGCGGCGCCGGGATAATGCTCAGCCGCCAGTTTGGCGCCACCGATGCCCTGGCGCTTGCGGTGCGCGACCGCATTAACGATCCCGCCCGTTACCGCTTTGAGCAGGCAGGTTCGGCGGTCGGGCACTCGCTCAAGAATGTGCTGCCCGACTCGCTGCGCGACCGCGCCGCCTTCATCGGGCCCGGAACCGAGCGGCTGCCGGCGGCTCTGGTCGCCGCCGACGGCAAGGTGGATGTGCTCAATTTGAGCCGGATTCTTGCCGACAAGCACCCGTGGACGGAGAGCGAGCGGCTTGTCGGAACGCCGGACGGGCAGGTGGCAAGGGTAATGAGCGGCACCGAAGAGTGGCGCTCCGTCAGGCTGTCCGATCTGAAAGCCAGCCGGACGGCGCGCGGCGGGCCTGCGGGCGTGGAGCTTCCCGCCATCGACAGGCCGGGGCGCATATCATTCCATACCCACCCGCCGGAGGGCATGGGAGAAAGCTATCTCGTAAGCGGCGCCCGACCGTCCGTCAATGATCTTAAGGCGACCATGGATGTGGGGCTCATCCAGTCCGGTCCGGTGACCACCGTCTATGAGGGTGCCGCCCGCAGCTTCATGGACAGCGTCAGCAGAGGCAAGCCGTTCGAGCCGACCCTGCGCGCGGTTTTCTTTGACCGCACAAGGCAGCTTGCCGCCAGCCTGGAGACTGCCTGGCGCGCCGACCGGGGCAGCTTCGAAAGCGCGGTCATCCGACCGCTCGACTATCAGGCGACCGCGAAGGTCCTGTCGGCGTGGGATAAGCAGTGGTCCAGCCTGTCGGACATCCCCACGGACAGCTCTTTCTTCAGCAAGCCGGGCGCGCTTGAATTCGTGAAACTGGGCGTCTATAAATAGGCCTTTTCCTTGCGGGAGGCAGCGAGCGTGAAGGCCCATACCAAGTACCTCTGGTTCGAGACGAAAAAGAGGCGCGAGTATATTCGGATCACCGACGAGGTGAGGGAGTTTGTGCGGGAATCAGCGATCCAGGACGGTTTCGTGCTGGTCTCGGCCATGCACATTACCGCCGGCGTATATATAAATGATTGGGAAAGCGGACTGATAAGCGACATCGACGAGTGGCTGGAGAAGCTGGCGCCGGCCAGGCCGGACTATCACCACCATCGCACCGGCGAGGACAACGGAGACGCGCACCTCAAGCGGATCTTGATCAACCACCAGGTCATGGTGCCTATCACCGGCGGCGAGCTTGATCTCGGGCCCTGGGAACAGATCTTCTACGCCGAATTCGACGGCCAGCGCAAGAAACGGCTCATTCTCAAAGCCCTCGGTATATAGATTCGATGCAGGTTTGTGACGGAATGCAAGCCTTAACCGGCTTGCTAAGTGGCCGGATCCGCCTGGTGCCCGCTATAATCGGATGAATAGCGGGACGACATCGGCTTTTGCGTCGTGTGCGGTGGCCCTTTGGGGCTAAGGAAGGTGCTATGAAGACAATGAACTCGCGCCGCGAGGCGATTTTGACCATTCAATCGAGGAAGCCGGCGGCCAAATCGGTCGATTACGTCCACAACCCGCTCATGGAGCAGTTCGGCTCGAACGTGTTCAGCCGCGCGGTCATGCGCACTCTCCTGCCCAAGAAGGCTTACGAGGCCCTCATTGACTGCCTCGACAACGGGCAACGAATCGATCCCCAGCTGGCGGACATCGTGGCCAACGCCATGAAGGACTGGGCGATAAGCCGGGGGGCCACGCACTTCAGCCACTGGTTCCAGCCGATGACCGGGGCCACGGCGGAGAAACATGATGCCTTCCTGCAGCACGGTGGCGACCATGACTGGCTGCTCGAGTTCTCCGGCAAGAACCTGACCCAGGGTGAGCCTGACGCCTCGAGCTTCCCCTCCGGCGGCATCCGCACCACCTTCGAGGCCCGCGGATATACGGGCTGGGACCCGACCAGCTCGGCCTTCATCATGGAGAGCACCAACGGCAGGACGCTCTGTATCCCCACGGTTTTCTGCGCCTTCAGCGGGCACGCGCTCGATAAGAAGACACCGCTTCTGCGCTCTCTGGAAGCGGTCAACAAACAGGCGATCAAGCTGTTGCGCGTGCTGGGCAACAACGAGTCCAGGCGGGTGACCTGCACCGTCGGGCCCGAGCAGGAGTACTTCCTGATCGACGAGGCCTGGTACCTGCAGAGACCGGACCTGATAAATGCGGGCCGCTGCCTGTTCGGCGCCAAGCCGCCGCGCGGGCAGGAGATGGAGGACCACTACTGGGGCTCGATCAAGGAGCGCGTGCTGGCCTTCATGATGGATGCGGAAAACGAGCTGTACAGGCTCGGGGTGCCGGTAAAGACCAGGCACAACGAGGTCGCTCCCGCGCAGTTCGAGGTCGCTCCGGTATTCGAGCAGGCCAACGTCGCCACGGACCACAACATGCTTTTGATGGAGGTCTTCCGCAGAACCGCGCAAGAGCATCGCCTGCGCTGCCTCTTCCATGAGAAGCCCTTTACCGGCATCAACGGCAGCGGCAAGCACAACAACTGGTCGATGTGCGACGATAAAGGCAACAACTTGCTGGAGCCCGGGAACACACCGCATGCCAACGAGCAGTTCCTGGTCATTCTCACCGCCGTTATCAGGGCGATCAACAAGTGGGGCAGGCTGCTGCGGGCAAGCATCGCCTTTGCCGGCAACGATCACCGCCTGGGGGCCAACGAAGCGCCGCCGGCGATCATGAGCGTCTATCTAGGCGACACCCTGGCCGAGGTGGTCGAAGGGATCATCTCAGGCAAGCCGCCGGCCGGCGCCAAGGTCCAGCAGGTCATGCAACTGGGCGTCTCGACGCTTCCCGAGCTTCCCCGAGATTTCTCGGACCGGAACCGCACCTCACCCTTCGCCTTCACCGGCAACAAGTTCGAGTTTCGCGCAGTCGGCTCCAGCCAGTCGATCGCCTGGCCCAACACGGTGCTCAACACGATTGTTGCCGAGTCGCTCGACTACATGGCGACAAAGATCGAAGAGGCGGTCAAGGGCGGCAAGAACCAGAACCAGGCCGTGCAGGCGGTGGTGAAGGAGGTGCTCGCCGAAAACCAGCGGGTCATCTTCAACGGCGACAATTATTCGGAGGAGTGGCACAAGGAAGCAGAGCGCCGCGGTTTGCCGAATGATAAGAACACTGTTCAGTCGCTGCCCACGCTGATCGCGGATGACACGAAGAAGCTCTTCAGCCGGTACGGCGTGCTAAACGAGGAGGAGCTCATCAGCCGCTACAACGTGCAGCTGGAGAACTACTGCAAAACGGTGAACATCGAAGCTCAACTGACGATCAGCATAGCCGGCACGATGATACTGCCGGCGGTGCTGCAATATCAGAACAACGTCGCCATGTCGATCACCAATATGTACAGGGCGCTCAAGGAGAGCGATCGCCCGGACACCAGCGTGCACGACACGTTGCTGAAAACGCTCTGGGAGAAGACCTCGAAGCTGAAGTTCGCTGTCGACCAGCTGGAGTCCGTGGTCAAAGAGCAGGACCATGGAACCGAACCGTACGAGCACGCAAAGTTCTACAACGAAAAGGTCATTCCGGCCATGAACGCCGTGCGGGCGGTCGCCGACGACCTGGAGGCGATTGTGGACGATTCTCTCTGGCCGCTGCCCAAGTTCCGCGAGATGCTCTACATCTATTAGCACCCGGGGTTGCGGGTGTCCCGCCCGCGTTACAAGGGATCGTAGAGAAGCAAAGCCCGGGGGCGCGGGCTTCCGGCCTGCATCTCGAGCGCGCGATTAAACAGCCGGCGCAGGCGGTGGCTCCGCTGGTGGCGCCACCGCCTGCTCGGAGCTCTTCATAAGCTGGCGGTAGATGTGCGCGACGGCTACGAAGGTGACCAGACCGGCCGGAATGGCGCCTACCAGAAGACAGAGCACGCCGGCGATGTTGATCACCGTGGCGAGCAGACCAAACAGGAAGAGCTTCCACCGTGCCCCCCTGGTAATCTCGGCGCTTTTGCCCAGGGCAGTGATCCCGCCGAGATTCTTATCCGCGATCAGGAAATTGAAGAAGTGGAAGACGATATAGACAATGATCCCAGGGACGATGAGAATAACGGTGCCGATTCCGACCGCCAGACCGAACAGGATCGACGCCCCTATGTAATTGAATATGGTGCCCGGCTGAGACTTGAAGTCGCTCCAGGCGGGCTCCTGCCCATCGACCAGCCTCACGGCTACCCTCAGCATGCCGAGAATGACGTAGAGCTGAACGATCCACAGGATGAACTGCACCAGGTAATACCACAACGGCATTTTTCCGAACTCCGAGGCGCCGCCGGCGACGGCGCTGAGCCCTATGTGGACGAGGAAGAGCGCCGCCCCGGGTAAAAACAGGTACAGCATGAGCGTGCCGAACCTGCCCGTCATCGTGCGCCAGCCAAAACCGAGGGCTTCCTCGATGGAAAACTTTTCTGTTGACATGTCTCAATCCCTTCCGCGTTTCCGCCCGACCCGTAGATTATCCTCTAACACGGAAGGGGAATCGTCAAACCATATTTCTACCGCCTGGGCAGAACGCGCTTTCGCATGCGGATGGACTTCGGCGTCACCTCGACAAGCTCATCCGCCTGGATATACTCCAGGCATTTTTCCAGGCTCATCTCGACCGGCGCCTGCAATGTGACCAGCACTTCCCCGGTCGAGCTGCGCACGTTGGAGAGCTTCTTGGTCTTGCACACGTTGATGTCCAGATCCTGCGGGCGGCTGTTCTCGCCGACGATCATCCCGCTGTAGACCCGGATGCCCGGGGTGATGAAGAAGACGCCGCGATCTTCCGCCCCCTGGATTGCGTAAGCGGTCGCCTCGCCCTCTTCCCAGGCGACCAGCACGCCGTTGCGCTGTCTTTGAATGTCGCCGCACCAGGGCCGGTAGGCCAGGAAGGCATGGTTCATCACGCCGTTGCCTTTGGTGAGCCGCAGGAACTCGCTTCGGAAGCCCATCAAGCCTCGCGTCGGCACCGTGAACTCCAGCAGCGCCTGCGAGCGGTCGATGTGCATGTTCTGCAAGTCGGCCTTGCGCGGGCCGAGCTCCTGCATTACCGCGCCCAGGTAGTCCTCGGGAACGTCTATGATCAGCCGCTCGAAGGGCTCGTGCGGCACGCCGTCGATGTCCCGCACGATCACTTCCGGGCGCGACACCGCGAACTCATAGCCTTCCCGGCGCATGGTCTCGATCAGGATGCCCAGGTGCAGCTCCCCGCGCCCGCTGACCATGAAGGTGTCGGTGCTGTCCGTCTCCTCGACGCGCAGGCTGACATTGGTCTCCAGCTCGCGCCACAGCCGCTCCCGCAACTGGCGGGAGGTGACGAATTTGCCCTCCTGCCCGGCAAAAGGGCTTTCGTTGACGAGAAAGGCCATCTTCATGGTCGGCTCGTCGACCTGTATGCGCGGCAGCGGCACGGCGTTGTCCGGTTCCCCGACCGTGTCGCCGACGTTGGCGCCGGCAAAGCCGGCGATAGCCACGATCTCCCCGGCCGAGGCCTCGGGGACCTCCAGCCGCTTGAGCCCGGAAAAGGAGAACAGCTTTGTGATCTTCCCCCGCACCTGGGAGCCGTCGGCCTTGAGCAGGCAGACCTGCTGGCCGTCGCGAATGCGGCCGTTGTAGATCCTGCCGATGCCGATCCTGCCCAGATAGTCGCTGTAGTCGAGGATGCTTATCTGCAGCTGCAGCGGCAGACCCGGGTCGCCGGCAGGCGGCGGGCAGCGGTCGACAATCAGGTCGAGCAGCGGGCGCAAGTCCTTGCCCTCCTGGTCGGTGGCGAGCGTGGCCACCCCCTTCACCCCGGAGGCGAAGACGTAGGGGAAATCGAGCTGGTGCTCGTCGGCGCCCAGCTCCACAAACAGGTCGAAAACTTTATCCACCGCCTGGTGCGGGTCGATGTTCGGGCGGTCAATCTTGTTGATGACCACGATCGGGCGCAGCCCCCGCTCCAGCGCCTTGCGGAGGACAAAGCGCGTCTGCGGCATCGGCCCTTCGCCGCAGTCGACGACGAGCAGGGCGCCGTCGACCATGCCCAGTATGCGCTCCACCTCGCCGCCAAAGTCCGCGTGGCCGGGCGTATCGACGATGTTGATCAGGAAGCCCCTGTAGTTCACGGCCGTGTTCTTGGCCAGGATGGTGATGCCCCGCTCGCGCTCGAGCGCGTTGGAGTCCAGCACGCACTCCATTACTTCCTGGTTCTCGCGGAAGACGCCGGTCTGCTTGAGAAACCCGTCGACCAGCGTCGTCTTCCCGTGGTCGACGTGGGCGATGATGGCGATGTTGCGGATGTGCGACAGGACGGCGTTGCTCTGCTCGTTTTCGCCTCGGACTGGACTCATGATGACCGTGCTCATACCTGTGATGCCTTACGAAATGTAGTGTATTCTAAATTGATCCCTGATGTCGGTGCCGGTTGGCCGGGCATGGTAGTCGGAACTGTATTGAGAAGCCACGCGGGCGGGTATCTGGTGCACTCGGATGAGCTGGGTGCTACGCTCAAGTGCGCTGCGCGTGGGCGGCTCAAGAAAGAGCGGGTCTCCATCCTGACCGGCGATCGCGTCGAGATCGATGAGATTGATTCGGCTGCGGGTACGGCGGTAATTGCCGCCAGATTGCCGAGAGAAAATCTGCTTTCTCGCCCACCGATCGCCAATGTCGACCAGGTAATCATTGTACAGGCCCCCCATCAGCCTGAATGGAACCCGCTTTTGTGCGATCGTTACCTGGTGCACTATCAACTGGAGGTGCCCGGGGCGCGGCCTCTGCTTTGCATCAACAAGCGCGACATCGCCTCGTCCAGCGACCTGGCGGCTTTACAAAACATTTATGAACCGCTGGGATACACCGTTGTAATTGTCTCGGCGGTGACCGGGGAAGGGATGGACAGGCTCGTATCGCTTCTTTCCGGCAAGGTCTCGGTGCTGGCCGGACCCTCCGGGGTGGGCAAGTCCAGCCTGATTAACTTTCTCGACCCTTCCCTGCACCTGAAGCTGGGGGTGGTGGACGAGGATGCCGGCGTGGGCAAGCACACGACCACCTACAGCCAGCTTTACGGCATGTGCATAAAGCCCGGACAGGGGGCGGCCGGACACGTTGCCGAAAGGGCGAGCTGGGTGGCCGACACGCCGGGCTTCAGCCTTGCCGAGCTGCGGCATCCGGAGCCGAACGAGGTCTTCTTCGAGTTCCCGGAGCTGGTGGCTCTCTATGACGGCTGCAAGTTCTCGAACTGCCTGCACCTGGTCGAGCAGGGCTGCAACGTGCTGGCAAATCTGGATAAAATTGCCCCCACGCGCTACGAGAGCTACAAGACGCTGGTGACCGAGGCGCAGGCGGAGGCGAAGCTCAGGCGGGAGACATCGCAGAAGGTGGAATCCGCCGTCAAGGTAGTGGGGGGCAGGGACCGCGGCGTTGTCGTTCCGAAGTTGAGCGGGCGCTACCGTGCAGCCTCGCGGAAAACGGAGAAGCAGCAGCTTCTGGACAGGGCCCACGCGGAAGAGGATCTCGAGGGGGGACAAGCAGATGACGCGTAACAACTACAGTTTTCCGCGCGACTTTCTCTGGGGGGCGGCGACGGCCGCCTATCAGATAGAAGGCGCCTGGAATGTGGACGGGCGGGGCGAGTCCATCTGGGATCGCTTCAGCCACACGGAAGGCAAGGTGAACAATGGCGAAACCGGCGACGTGGCTTGCGATCACTACCATCGCTTTGCCGCGGACGTGGAGATCATGCGCCGGCTCAACCTCAAGGCCTACCGCTTCTCCATCTCCTGGCCGCGCGTTCTTCCTTCGGGCAGGGGGCCGGTGAACCCGGCCGGGCTGGACTTCTACGACCGGCTGGTGGACGCGCTTCTGGAGGCCAACATCGAGCCGTTCGTCACCCTCTATCACTGGGACCTGCCGCAGGCGCTCGAGGACATGGGCGGCTGGAGCGAGCGCGACACCTGCGGTTACTTCGCCGACTATGCCGCGCTCATGATGCGGCGCCTCGGGGACCGCGTGCGCTGCTGGGCGACCTTCAACGAGCCGGCGATTGTCAGCTTCCTCGGCTTTCGCACCGGCCAGCACGCGCCGGGCTACAGGTCTCAAAGACTGGCGCTGCAGGTCGGACACCACCTGCTGGTCGCGCACGGCATGGCCCTGCAGAGCATGCGGGCCATAAAGTCGGACAGCGAGGCGGGCATAGTGCTCAGCCTCTGGCCGCCCGAGGCGCAGTCCGATACGCCGGAGCTCAAGGCGTCGGCCGAGAAGCTGTGGCAGAAGGACGAGGCCTGGTTCGTCGATCCGCTGCTGAGAGCCCACTATCCGGTGCTCGGCTGGCAGGAATACGGCGACGACGTGCCCGAGATAAGACCGGGCGACATGGCTCTCATCTCCCAGAAGCTGGACTTCATCGGGGTCAACTATTACTCGCGCAAACTGATGGGGCCGGACGGGCAGATCTCGCCGGTGCCCGGCTCCGAGCACACCGAGATGGGCTGGGAGGTGACGCCGTCCAGTTTGAGGAAGCTGCTGGTGCGACTGCAAGAGGAATACCGCTGCCCGCCTATCTACATCACGGAAAACGGCGCCGCCGTCGCCGACAGGGTTGCCGAGGACGGATCCATCCACGACGAGCGCCGCATCAGCTACCTGCGCGATCACCTGGTCGCGGTGCACAATGCCATCACCGATGGTGTTGACGTGCGAGGCTATTTCGTCTGGAGCCTGATGGACAATTTCGAATGGGCCTTCGGATACTCGAAGCGCTTCGGCATAGTGCACGTCGACTACGCCACCCAGGAGCGGCGGATCAAAGACAGCGGTCTCTGGTATTCCCAGACCGTGCGCCGGAACGGCTTCCAGCTCCCCTCCGCCGGCGAGCCCAGCGAACCCCTGGTAGAAACCGCCAGGTGACTGCCTGCGCGGTGCCGTACTGCCAAGCTCTACCTGCGGGCTCGCCGCGGCTGGCCGGGAGTGGATCGCGCCCACCCGAACACCATTACCGCAATGGTAAACGCGTCGATCAACGCCCAGGCGAGGTTGTGGGCAAAGCTCTGGTCGCCGTGAACAACGAACTGCGCGACCGCCGTCACCGAGGCGAGCAGAAGATACAACTTTACCTCGGATATCTGATCGGGGTCAGTAAGCTGCCTGTCCTCTGAGCGGTCGTCTTGTCTCATCGTCGCTGTCCTCAGCACCTGCGGCGCAGGCAAGGCCGATGACGTCTTGCCTGAGATTGCGATGAACAAGGTTAATCAGGCCGCGTGGAATTTCTGTGACAGGGTCACAGGGCCTCCCGCTTTTCGCGATGAATGCCCGCCCGCCTCGGCATGCCAGCCGGGAAACGCATCCGTCGCCCCTACCGCCCGCCGAGGGCCTTGATCTGCTGTCTGGCCGAGGCGGCGTTCTGTCCTGCCGGCGCGCACTGCAGGCAGCGCCGGTACTCGGCGATCGCCAGCGCGTTTTGTTTCATCGCTTGATACGTGGTGGCAAGATAGTAGTAGGCGTCACACTGTTTGGGATCCATCTGGACAGCCTTCTTGTACTCAGCCACGGCCTTTTCCAATTTATTGGCGGCTTGATAGGCGGTGCCCAGGTTGAGGTGCGTGGTCGGATCGTCGTCGATTTTCAGCGCCGCCTCATAGTCGGCGATCGCCCCGGTCAGGTCGTAGCCCCCCTTCTCGTCCTTTGTGGTCTGCTTCTTGAAGGCGGACTCCAGCAGCGGAGCGGCCTTGGCTTGCCTGAGCTGTTTGATGTACTGCCTGTAGGTCGGCTCCTTCGGATTGAGCGTCGACGCTTTGGTGTATGCGGTGATGGCGTCGTCGATGTCGTTTTTCGCCTGGTAGGCGGTGCCCATGCTGTACCAGTAGGACGCTTCGTTGGGCGAGATGTCGATCGCTTTCTTGTACTGGTCGATCGCCTCGTCGAGCTTGTTGGACTCCTGCAGCTTGACCGCGTTTTGGAACGCCTCTTCCGCCTGAGCGTTTTTCTGCTGCTGCGCCTGCGTGACGAGCGGCTGGGTGTTGTTCGGGTTGGCGGTCAGCGCCTTTATGCGCTCCTGGGCAAGGGAGACGTAGCTGCCTTTGGGCTGAGCCTGCACGTATTTTTGGTACTCCTGCAGCGCTTTGGGGCCTTGCTTGTAGTTCTCATCGATGGCGGCGATGAAGTACCAGTTCTCGGCTTCTCCCCGCGGGTCCAGGCTGAGCGCTTTCTGGAATGCTTCGCGGGCGTGCGCGTAGTCGTCGATTGCTTGATAGGCGCTGGCAAGGTTCGTCCAGCCGTGGGCATTGCCGGGCGTGATCGCCAAAGCCTGCTGGTAGAGCGGAATGGCGCCGGCCGGGTCGCCGGCGCTGTGCTTCTTGATCGCCGCGTCCATGATCGGTTGCGCCTTGAGGTCATAAGCGTCGCGCAGCAATTTCTTGTAATCGGTGTTGGCTGGATCCAGCGCCGAAGCTTTCCTGTACCATTCGATGGCGTTGTCGTAATCGCCCTTGGCCTGGTAGGCCGTTCCGAGCGCGTAGGCGTACATCGCGTTTTTCGGCGCTGCCTGGACCGCTTTCTGGTAGACGGCTATCGCGTCGTCAAATTTGTTCGCCTGCTGGAGCTTGACCGCCTGATCGTAAGCGTCGGCGGCCTGCTGGGCGTTCTTGATGTCGGACTGTGTCTCCAGCTTCTGGGTGGCGGCCGGGTTGGCGGCAAGGATCTTTATCCTCTGCCTGGCCGCGTCCGCATACTGGCGCGTGCCCCCGGCCGCCAGATACTTCTGGTACTCCTTGAGCGCCTGCGCGCCCTGTCCGAAGTTCTCGTCGATGGCGGCCAGGAAATACCAGTTCTCGGATTCGCCCCTGGGATCAATCTTCAGCGCCTTCTCATACATCTCTCGCGCCTTCTGGAACTGATCGGTGGCTTGATAGGCGGCGGCCAGGTTCGTCCAGCCGCGCGCGTTGTTCGGGATGATTTGCAGCGCTTGCTCGTACAGCGGGATAGCGGCGGCCGGATCTCCTGCCGTGTGTTTCTTGACCGCGGCGTCCATGATAGGGGCCGCCTTGAGCTCTTGAACCTGACCGAGAAGCTTCGGGTAGTCCTTGTTCTTTGGATCAAGGCTGATCGCTTTCTGGTACCAGACCATGGCGTTGTCGTAGTCGCCTTTCGCCTGGTAATCCGTTCCCAGCGCGTAGGCATAGCTTGCCTCTGTCGGAACGAGGCTGGCTGCCTTCGTATACAATGGCAGGGCGTCGTCATACTTGCCCACCTGCTGAAGCTTCACCGCTTGATCGAAGGCATCGGCTGCCTGCTGGGCTGCAACAAGCTCACTATGCGTCATGAGCTTTTTGACGTCGCTGGGATTCTTGCTCAGCGCCGCCACGCGCTCTTTCGCGGCCGCCGCGTACTGTCCGGTGGGGGCGGCGGCGAGATATTGCTGGTACTCCTTGAGGGCCTGCGCCCCCTGGCCGAAGTTCTCGTCGATGGCGGCCATCAGGTAGAGGTTGCCCACCTGCCCTTTCGGGTCGAGGTTGTATCCTTGCTGATACGCCTGGCGCGCGTCATTGTAATCATCCGCGGCCTGGTATGCGGTACCGAGATTGGTGGCAACGCTTGCGTCCTTCGGCAGTATATCCAGCACCTGCTGCCACAGCGCAATCGCCCCTGGAATATCTCCGGAGGTTTGCTTCTGCAGAGCCTGTTGGGCGATTGGGGTCGCCTTCATCTGATATGCCTGCTGCAATAAACTCTGGTAATCCTTGTTTTTCGGATCCAGCTCAATCGCTTGCTTGTACCAGTTGATCGCCAGATCGGCGTCTCCCTTGTCCTGGAACAGCGTGCCCAGCCCGTACGGGTAGGTGGCGTTTTTCGGCTGCAGGTTGATCGCTTTTTGATACAGCGCGATCGCCTCATCGTATTTCTTCTGCTGCTGCAGCGTGACCGCCTTCTGGAAATCATCCTCCGCCTCTTTGATCTGCGCGATCTCGGCCGCCGACTTGATCTTGACCGTGTCGTTTATGTTCGCGGTCAGCGCCTTGATCCGCTCCCGGGCCTGTTGAGCGTACTGCCCGTTCGGCGCCTGGGAGAGATAGTTTTTGTAGGTGTCGAGCGCCTGGCGTCCCTGATCGAAGGTCTCATCGATAGCCGCTATGAGATAGAGATCGTTGACCTGCCCTTTCGGATCTATATCTATCGCCTTCTGATAGGCGTCACGGGCGCGCGCATAATCCTCGCGGGCGTAATAGGCGCCGGCGAGGTTGTACCAGAGCGCGGCGTTCTTGGGCAAAAGCGCGATCGCCTGCTGGTAGAGGTCGATGGCGGTGGCATAATCGCCCGCCTTGTGCTTTTGCTCGGCCTGGGCAATTATCGGATCGGCCTTGACCTGAATGGCCGCCTGCAAGGCTTTCCGGTAGTCGGCATTTTTCGGGTCGAGCGATATTGCCTGCCTGTATTCCGCTATGGCGTCGTCCAGATCCTTCTTCGCCTGGTACGTGGCCCCGAGGCTGTAGTGCGTTGCCGGATCATCGGGGGTGCTCTTGAGGATCTCCTGATACTTGGCGATGGCGTCGTCGTACTTGCCTACCTTGAACAGATCGAGCGCGGCTTTGCCCGCGTCGGCGAGGTCCTTGTTTTGCTTGGCGGCTGTGGATGTTTTGATCCCCTGTTGCGCGGCAGCGTTGTTGGGATCGAGCATCAGGGCGTGGTTGTAAGCTTCAAGAGCCTTGTCGTAGACTTCTTTCTGCTGGTAGGCGCTGCCTATGTTCACCCAGGGAACGGCGTCTTTAGGGTTGATGGCGGCAGCGGCCCGGTACTCGTCGATCGCCTGGTCATAAAGCTTGCGTGTCTGCAGATCCACGCCGGAGTCGATGTGCTTCTTGAAGGAAGCCTCCTTCTTGGCTGTGTCCAGCTGGGCGAGCAGACGGCGGGCGACCTGATTGTTCCGGTCCAGGCGCAGCGCCTGCTGATACTCGGCCGCTGCCTGATCGAAATCGCCCATGTACTGCAATGCCTGCCCGAGACCGATGTGGTTTTCCGGCGCCAGCGGTTGATCCTTGAGAGCCTCTTCCCAGCCTGCCTTCAGCGCCTCCAGCACGTCCGGGTCGTCCGACTTCAACTGGATCGCCCTGCCGTAGGCTGCTATGGCGTCGGGCAGATCCTTTTGCGCCTGATAAGCCTGACCGAGTTTGACCTCCACGTCCGCCGAATCGGCGGTTCTTACTGCCGCCTTGTACTCGTCGATCGCTTTGGCGTTCATGTCCCGCACCCGATAAACGTCGCCGAGGGCCACGTGCACCTTGGGATCGTCCTTGATCTGCAGCGCTGCGCTGTACTCGATCATCGCCCCTTCGAAATCGAGATTTCTGCGCGCCTCGTTGCCCAGGGCAACGCGATCGGCGAACGACCGGGGGTTTTTCCCCATGTAGCGAATGATGCCTTCCAGGTTCGCCTGGGTCGTGGCGTTGTTGGGGTTGTAAAACAGCGCCTTGTGGAACTGCTTGATCGCCTCTTTGGGATTGTTCTGTAGCTGCAGTCCGTAGTTGTTGTAGGCGATGGCCAGATTCTCGCGGGCGAGCGCGTAGGAGGGATCGACCCGCACCGCCTGCTCGAGCTTCTGGATGGCCAGCTGAAAGTTCTGGGCGTTGAGCGCCTTGACGCCGGCATTGTTGAGATCTACCGCCTGCGCGGACTGCCCCACCGCCGGTGGCCCTCCGGTCGCCATGAGCAGGCAGGAAAGAAGAATCGCGGTCGATGCTGAAACGATGCGGGATGCCAGACTGTCTTTTGCCACTGCGGTCCTCTTGGAAAAAGGGTCACCAGGCGTGCAGTCTCCTGGAGGCCTCAAGCCTTTGCACAGATCTCTATTAGCACTATGGATTCTAATGGATCAGCGCGATCGATCGTATGCCATTTACCCTGAACTTGGTTAATGTGCGAATCGATGACGGCAGGCTGCAAAGGGTTGCCGGTTGCGCCCTCCCTGTACGGGCGGATTGCATCCGCCCGTACAGGGCAACGCGCCGCTGCGGGACGGAGGCCGCCCGGGCGCGGGCAACGCGCCGCTGCGGGACGGCGGCCGGCGCTGTCCCAAAAACGCTAGACCTCGGGCTCGATAAGCCCGTACTGGCCGTCGCGGCGGTGGTAGACGGTGTTTACCTGGCCGGTGTCAGAGTTGACGAACATGAAGAAGTCATGACCCAGCAGATCCATGTGAGCGCATGCCTCTTCGGGGGTCATCGGCTTCAGAGGAAACCGCTTTGACCGCACGATCTTGGATTTGATGTCCTCTGTGGCAAGGGCCTTCTTGACGGCCTCGTCGGTGTCCAGATCCGGGCTGACATCGACCGTCTCCAGCGGCTCTCTTTCCGGGGTCTTCTTGTTCCTTTGCCAGTGCCGGGTCTTGAACTTCCGTAGCTGGCGCTCGATCTTGTCCGCCACCAGGTCGATCGAGTTGTACATGTTCTCGCTGCTCTCTTCGCCCCTGATGATGTTGCCGTTGACCTTTATCGTCACCTCGGCCGTCTGGTTGTCGGCAATCGAAGGGTTCTTGGCAACGCTCAGAAGCGCCTGAACCTCGAGGGGGTAATGAAAGTGCTTTTGCGCCCGCTGCAGCTTCTCGGTGAGATACTGCTTGAGGGCGGGTGTGAGGTCGATGTTTCGTCCGGTTACGACGACGTGCATGTGCGTACCTCCGCTCTAGGCCGGAAAAACCGGAAGTAGTCTGAACCAGATTCAATTGCGCAAATCCCTGCGAAGAAGTCCTGGTCCGGGACTTCAAACAGGAGACTGAATGATGGAGAATGGCTGTTTCTCAAGTTGTCTTTAGGATAGCACCCGTGCTGGCGAGCGCCTTCGAGATTTAATGGAGCCGCCGCGGCAGCCTCCTTCTATGGTTTCTCTACCCGGGTCGCCCGGATTTGAACCCGATTGCTGCTAAATTTGTTACGTGGCCGTCAGCGCAAGCCGGCACGGGCTTGCAGCACCATCTGCGCGGCATCCAGGTAGTCGACCTGCTTTGGCTGCTCCGGCTGGAGCTGGCTGGCTTCAGCGCGGGCGGGCTGCACGAGCCAGCGGTCCGCTCGCCGGCGCGCGCGCGGCCTGGCACGGCCGACGTGGGCGCCGGCGCCCGACTGAAACTCGACGGCGCTGGCGATGAGCGACAGCGCCTCCGTTGAATCAACCGGCTCGGCAAGAGCCTGCTCCGGCGCCGCGCCTTCGGCAGTCTCGGGCAGAACCCCGGCGTTGGAGAGGATATCCAGAGCCTGACCGACAGATAGATCCGCGGCCGGATTGCGCATGAAAAGCTGGCGCGCCACCAGGCGATAGAACTCGGCGCGGCTGATCGGCTGCGCCGGATCACCCTCGGGCGGGCTGCTCAACACGCCGGCCCGGGACAGCTCCCGGAAGGCGGCCAGGCGAAAGCGGGAGTTGGACGGGAAGTAGTCGCGATAACGTCCGAGAGCGGCAAGCTGTTCGGCCGTCGGGACATGGTTTGGATAAAGGCTGGCGCTAGTAGCCTCAGAGGCCTGGCAGGCGGAGAGGAAGCTCTGCAGGTCCTCCGTGGTGGTGCCCATGCCGTCACCGATCACGTGGATTTCCACGTCGGGACGCCCGGTCAACTTGCGCACCTGCTGAATCGTCTGCGTCGTGTATGTGTAGGCATCCAGCTTCTGATACTTGCCGCCCCAGTAGGTCATGGGAGCGATGACATCCCAGTACTCGGCAAGCAGCTTCCAGGGAATTCGGGCAACCTGCGGCGCCCGGTTGAGCGGGCTGTAAACCACGGCTATCATCGGGTAGCTCGGCCCGAGCGCCTGGCGCAGGTGCTTGCTGTACTCAGCCACCCGGGTGGGGTCAAGGTTTTTCTCCAGGTTCCCGGCTATTCCGTCCAGCCTGTGCCCGTGCTGGCTCTGGAACCTGGCCGCGGCAATGAGCTTGTCGGCGTCGGCCGCCGGATTGCCCAGCTCCCCGAACGACCAGGCGATAAGGCGAATGTTGGAGCGGTGGCAGGCCTCCACGAGCGGCCCGAGCAGCTCCGGATGCACCAGGGTCGGGGTGTTGCTGCGCGAGGTCTGGATGAAGATATTGCGGACCCCGTTGGCGCGCAGCCTGGAACAATAGGCGTCCAGATCGCCTTCCGGATAGTGCCACATGTTGACCCAGATGCCTGCCCCGTCAGCCAGCCCGGCCGGCGTAAGGTTCTGCAAGCGCCCCGCCACGGCCGGGAGAGCGGTCCACAGGCATGCCAGGAGACAAAAAATCCTGATTAACAGTTCCCACCGTGCCGCCATGCGCTAACCAGTCTTTCTAGGTGATGCTGCTTGGTAAGTGCTTATCCCTATTATAGACATTGACAACCGGATGTCGAGCCCTCTTGAGAAGCCTTTCAGGTGCGATAATGGCGCATGAAAGGGACGGCCGAAGTTCAGCAGGGCGGAGGATTACCACGGTCCTCAGCCCCAAGCGGCGGGGCATGCCTCGCCGCTGCCCGGTGACAGAGCGGGGCCGCAGCGGACAGGAAGATGAAGATAGCGCTGGCGCAGATCAACCCGACCATCGGTGATTTCGAGAACAATGTGGGCAAAATCATATATTACGGAAAACGGGCAGCCTCAGCCGGTGCCAGGCTGGTTATCTTTCCGGAGCTGGCCGTCTGCGGTTATCCGCCCATGGATCTACTGCTGAAGCCATCCTTTGTTCGCGCCAACCTCGAGGGGCTCGAGCGCATAAAGCACGCCCTGCGCGACATCGCCGCCATCGTCGGTTACGTGGAGCCGAACCCGGGCAGCGGCAGGCCCGTCTTCAACTCCTGCGCCTTTCTCGAGCAAGGCGAGGTAAAGGCGATCCAGCACAAAACCTTGCTGCCTACGTATGACGTGTTCGACGAGGACCGCTACTTCGAGCCGGCCAAGAGCTATGCGCACTGCGCGCTCGACGGCTGGCCGGTAGGCATGTCCATATGCGAGGACATCTGGAACTACCGCGAGCTGTATCCGAGACCACGTTATCAGATCGACCCGATCGAAACCATAATTCAGTTCGAGCCGCGCCTGCTCACCAACATATCCGCCTCGCCCTTCACCGCCGGCAAGGAGCACATCCGGCACGAGCTGGTTCGCAATCAGGCGCGCAGCCACGGGGTGCCGGTCGTTTACGTCAATCAGGTAGGCGGCAACGACCAGCTGATCTTCGACGGCCGGTCGATCGTCGTCGATGGCAACGGCAAGCTCATCGGCAGAGCCAATGCGTTCGAGGAGGACCTGCTGGTTGTCGATCTCGAAGCGGTCACCGGCGAGGTCAAGGACTCGCCTGAGGACATAACTATCAACACCTACCGCGCGCTCATTCTCGGCACAAGCGACTATATGCGCAAGTGCGGGTTCAAGAAGGTCGTTATCGGGCTTTCCGGAGGCATCGACTCGGCTGTGACTTGCGCGATCGCCTGTAAAGCTGCCGGTCCCGAGAACGTGCTGGGAGTGGCGATGCCGTCTCCCTACTCTTCGCCCGCCAGCGTCGATGACGCCCGCACGCTCGCTTCCAATCTCGGCATCGAATTGAAGGTGATACCGATCGAAAAGCCCATGCAAGCCTTCGATAGCGCGCTGGCGGAGAGCTTTGCCGGACAGGCGAAGGATGTCACTGAGGAGAACATTCAGGCCAGGATCCGCGGCGCCATTCTCATGGCTTTGTCCAACAAGTTCGGCTACCTGGTGCTGGCCACGGGGAACAAGTCCGAGATTGCCGTAGGTTACTGCACGCTTTATGGGGACATGTGCGGCGGGTTGAGCGTAATCTCGGACCTGCCCAAGATGATGGTCTACGATCTCGCCGAATACATCAACGAAGAGGCAGGGCGCGAGGTGATACCACGGTCGACGATCGAGAAGGCGCCTTCCGCCGAGTTGCGGCCGGGTCAGCTCGACCAGGACATCTTGCCTCCATATGTGGTGCTCGACGGGATCATCCACGCTTACGTGGAGCAGCGCCGCAGCTACGACGAGATCATTCGCCTGGGCTACAAGCCGGAGGTCGTCCTGGATGTGATCAACCGCATCGACCACAACGAGTACAAGCGGCACCAGATGGCCCCGGGGCTGAAGGTGACGGCGCAGGCTTTCGGCTTCGGCTGGCGCATGCCGATTGCCCAGCGTTACAGGGAGGCTATGAAGCAAGATGTGCGGCGCCGATCTACCTGATATCCTTAGGGTGACCGGAGCATTGTGGATTCGAGTGCCCCGGGGTGTGGCGAACTGGAGGGGCGAGGCATGCCTCGCCCGCGTGGAGCGGACGTCTGCCGAGGGCTGCAAGGTCCGGCGCGGGCGGAGCGAGGTGAAATGAGCAAGCAAGACGACGAGATACGGGAGAAGCTCGCTGAGCTGGAAGCCAGCATCGAGGAGGCGCCGCAACCGCTCGCCGTGACGCCGGCGGGAACAGGGGTGACCGCCCCCGGCAAGAAGGCCGGCGACGAGCTGATCGAATCCGATCTCTTCCTGACGATCGGCTTCGGGCTCTTGCTTCTGGGCGTTTTTCTGGTGATGAACCACATACAGGTGGGAACCGGCATGCTGGGCTTTTTCGGCTTCCAGCAGCGCGGGTTCGGCCTGACGATCATCCCCCTGCTCATCGGGCTGGGGCTTGTCTTTTTTGATTACAAAAACCGCCTTGGCTGGATACTGACCGCAGCCAGTTGTGCTCTTATATTCTTCGCGGCATTGTCGCAGCTCGTCATGTTCTTCCCCAACATATCTCTGCTCGGGCTGGTCATAATGTTCCTGCCCTTTGCCGTCGGCGGCGCCCTGGTGGCCAGGGGATTCAACATGCGCAGGGGGACAGGAACTTAAGGTGACCCAAACGAAACAACAGGTGATCCTGAGAAAGAAAAGCTCGGGGGTGGCGGTTCTCCTCATCGACTGCCCCGGCAAGGTTAATCTGCTGACCTCAGAGGTGATGAGGGAGATTGCCGATGCCCTGCTCGACGTGGAGGCGGATCCGGCGGTAAAGGCGCTGGCCATCCTCTCCGGCAAGCCGGACACCTTCGTCTCCGGGGCGGATCTCCACGAGATTCTCAGGCTCCGTGACATCGAGGAGGCGCGCCGGCTGTCGGCCAGGGGGCAGGCGGTGATCAGCAAGCTAGCCTGGCTGGCCAAGCCGACCGTGGTCGGGATCAACGGCGCCTGTCTGGGCGGCGGCCTGGAGCTGGCGCTTGGCGCCGACTGGCGGGTCGCCAGCGACGACCCCGGCACCGTTCTCGGCCTGCCGGAGGTGCGCCTCGGCATTATCCCGGGCATGGGCGGAACGCAACGGCTGCCGCGCCTGGTGGGACTGAGGACTGCCCTCGACAAGATCATCTCCAGCGATCTTGTTCCGGCCGCTGCCGCTAAAGAGATCGGGCTCGTCGATGAGATCGTAGGGCAGGACGACCTGCTCGCCGCCTGCCAGCAAGCAGCCCTCAAGCTGGCCGAGGATCGGTCGGTCTGGAAAGCGGCGCGCCACCGGCAGGCTGCCCGCGAGGAGCCCGAGCGTGAGGAAAAGTCGTTCGCCCTCACGCAGAGATCGGTGCGAATCCGCACCAAAGGACAGTATCCCGCTCCCATGCGAGCGATCGAGGTGATCCGGCACGGGCTCGAGCGGGGGTTCGAGGAGGGGCTGGCCGGAGAGGCCCGAGCCTTTGCCGAGCTGGCGGTGACCGATCATGCCAAGAACCTGATCAATATATTCTTCAACACGGAGTTTGCCCGGCAAACGGCCGCCGTCCTGGCCGCGCGCATGCAGTCGCAGCCGGTCACCGCACTTGGTGTTGTAGGCAGCGGCATGATGGGCATCGCCGTCGCGCAGCTTGCCGCCCTGAGCGGGCACCGGGTGCTTTTCATGCCGACCAGCCGCGGTCCGCGCGCGCCGGTGATAGAGCGCTTGAACTCCTCCATCAGCCACATGCATCAGGCGCAGGCTTCGGCGGAGGAGCCGGCGCAAGCGCTCGCTCGCATACAGGTCCTGGAAGACGAGCCCTCGCTGGCCGCCTCTCACCTCATCCTGGAGGCCGTTTTCGAGGACGAGGAGCTGAAGCGGCAGCTTTTCCAGCGATTGGAAGCGATTGCGGCGCCGGGGTGCCTGCTTGCCTCAAATACATCGTCGCTGTCCATAACAAAGATGGCGTCGGGGCTCGCTGACAGCGGCCGCTTCGTGGGCATGCACTTCTTCCACCCGGTGGACAGGATGCCGCTGGTCGAGATCATCTCGCATCGCGGCACCCGGCGTGAGACCCTGGCCCGGGCAGCAGGCTTCGCCTTTCGCCTGGGCAAGATACCGATCATGGTCAACGACGGACCCGGCTTTCTGGTCAACAGGCTGCTCTGCCCGTATTTCCTGGAAGCCGCTCGCCTGGCCCAGGAAGGGGTGCCGCTCAACTGGATTGACGAGGCGGCGCTGGACTTCGGCATGGCCATGGGCCCGCTGGTAGTCCTCGATGAGATCGGCATGGATATCGGCATCAAGACGGCGGACACGCTCCACAAGGCGTTCGGCCAGCGCATGGCGCCGCCGGCGGTGTTCGAGCGGGTGCGCGGGCTGGGCATGGTAGGCAGGAAGACCGGCACCGGGGTGTATTGCTGGGACGAAAGCGGCAAGCGGCTTTCGTTCAACCCCAGGCTCATCGATGAGGTGGGGTTGTCCGTCTCCGATCGCAAGGTGCCGGCAGAGGAGGGCGCCCGGATCGTCGAGCGCCTGGTGCTGCCGATGGTGGACGAGGCCGCCCGCTGCCTCGAGGAGAAGATTGTTCGCAAGCCCCGGGAGGTAGACCTGGCGATGGTGCTGGGCACGGGATTCCCGCCCTACCGGGGCGGTCCCCTGCGCTACGCGGACCTCCTCGGCATGCCGGCGCTCCGCGCCAGCCTGGAGAGGATCTACGCCGGCGACGGCTCGGGCAGGAGCGTTTCCCGGCTTATCCAGAGCATGGAAGCTGAAGGGCGCCGTTTCTATTCCCGCACCGCCGATGGTGATGAAGGATAACCGGAGGGACCGACAACCATGTCCACGCGGCGGCTTTTCGTGGGCACCTTTCTGACGCCGGAGCAGCAGCAGGCGCTGGGCTCCTTGAAAGGACACCGTGACGATCTGTCCAGGCTGTGGCACAGGAAACTTCGGTTTGTCAATTCGCTCAAGCTCCACATGACCTGGATCTTTCTCGGCGATGTCGAGGAGGAGAACCTGGCGGCCGTGACCGAGGCCCTCGCCGAAGCGACCACCGGCAGGAAGAGGTCGGCGATTGTCTACGACGGGATTGACTTCTGGCCTTCTCCTGGAAAGCCGCGGCAGCTCGTTATGACATCGCGCGCGGTGCCGGACGAGATGGTGGCGCTGGCCGGGGAGATAAGGCGATCTCTCAAGCCGTTCGCCGCCAGACCGGACGACCGGGCCTTCCGACCGCACATCACGCTCCTGCGCTTCGATTCTGCCCCGGGAGCGCATGCCAGGGGCAGGCTCAGCCTGCCTGAAGATCTCCATCTCGAGCGCGTGCTTCCGCTTGCGCACAAGATAGACGACGTCTCGCTGATCGAAAGTCACCTGGGCTCGGGACAGGATGAGTATGAGGTGCTGAAGAGCTTTCCCCTTTAGCTCCCCTGCGCAGATACGGAGCTCAGGTACTCGAAGAGATGCCTGGCTTCCAGCGGCTGGCTGCGGCAGGCGACGTAGCCGTCCGGGCGCAGCAGGTACTGGCACCGGGCCGCGGCATCACAACGGTGGTGAAAGGAGCCGTCAGTGTCGATCAAGGCTGTGTCGAAGCCGTTGCCTGCCTGTGCTTATAGTTGAAGGCCACCATGGCGGCCCGGTGATGGCGAAGTTGTTACCAGGTGCAAAGTGCCAAAATGAGGTCAAACCCGGTCAGGCTGGGAACTTCCTAATTGCTTGATCGTATTTCCCTGTGCCACAGCCGGACTTAGGCGGGAATGAATCTCCGGGTATCTGGTTTCAGGGTCGCGGTCCTAGCGCATGTCCGGACTGCGCATACGACCCTCGCTCTATCTCTTGCAAAAGCGAGAGCCGATTTGGCTGCCAGCCTAATTCATTCCGGGCCCGATCGCCAGAACATTGATTGTGCTGTGCCCACCATATACCCCAGTGCCCGAAGATGCTTTCAGCTTCTTCGAGCGACACGGCTCTGGTTCTGCCTTCAAGTCCAGCCGCCTTGCTTACCGAGGTAGCTATGTCAATTGTGGATACGTCCGTCTCGGCAGCTGTGTTGAAAAGCGAGCCAGGCTCGGCTCTGTTGAGCGCAAGCAGGAATAAATCCGCCAAATCATCGACGTGGACGGCAGAGCGCTTGTTGTGTTCAGTGCCTTCCACGTACACAGACTCGCGATGTGCCAGAGCATAATCGAGGAGATAGCGCGGTACGACGAAGCCGCCGCCGCGGCCATATACTGTCGGAGGCCGCAGGACAATTGCTCGTACGCCGTTTTCAGCAGCAGCACGAACCTCGTTTTCCAGCTTCCGTCGAGCCAATGTAATTGGCGCCTTCGTCTCAGGCAGTGGAGTGTCTTCGGCATAAACTATGCCGGCACTGTCACCAACTACGCCAGTGCCGCTTGTTAGAATGAAGGTTTTGCCGGAATTGAACATCGAGCGCAGTAGATCGGTTAAGTGACTCGTGCCATTTTCTAATTCAAAAATCGCGGCTTCCGGGCGGTTGTATCCATATGCTGCATAAACAACTACATCAACATCTGCAAGCCTGTTCACAATCTGCGCCGGCTCCTCGAGAGACGCAAGTAGTGGCTCGATTCCCTGGTCGCGCAGTCTGTCGGCGCCGGCTGAAGATCGTGCTACCCCGATGACGGAGTAGCCATTTTGCAGCAATCGCTCTGCCACCACGCTGCCAATGTATCCGGTCGCGCCAATAACCATACTTCTCAACTTGCTAGACTGTGGTTTCTGGGGAATCATCTAAGTGTTGACCTGTTGTGACTGTGGCTTGATATGTCTCTTAACAGCGGATCGATGTAATTGACATGGGCACCACAAAAGTAAGGGCTCATCTGTTCGAAGAAATTGTACGCCCAATCCACATTCTCCCTCTGTTCATCATGATCTTCACATACGAATTTAAGATGCGTGATGAATCTGGCTTAACGATGGGGAAAAGCGGTCTCCGACGCATGCTTCTTGCTCACCGCCCCACCGGAGTGCATGCAGACCAGAATGCCGTATTTCGCGCTCCGAGAGCTTGTCCAGGCACCGGGCGGCGCGCGACCGGTTAGCGCCCGGCGCGCGGCCGGTCTCCAAGATCCTGCCGAACAGATCGACGGATCAATCAGCGTCGCCGGGCGTTGCGCCCGATGCCGGCGCTGTGCTCCGCTTCCCGGAAAAGCTCGGACGGCACGGCGTCCAGGGCCAGGGCGATCCGGCCCAGCGTCGCCACCGTTAGATTGCGCGCCCCCCGTTCGATGTCGCTTATGTAAGTGCGATGAAGATCGGCACTGTCGGCCAGCTCCTGCTGGGACATCCCGGCGGACATCCGCAACTCCTGAATGACCCCTCCCAGGGCATTCAGCATCAATTCATGCCGCTTTTGCCACTTTTGCATGCTGCAATATTAGCCATGTGCGATCCCGTGCGATGGAAAAGGAATCCTTTACTTTTGGATTGCCCAGGCTACCCCCCACCTTTCGATCTTATAGCGAGGGCCTGATGACAAGTCAATGCCTTTTTACCGGCTCTGCTTTTCCGTGCCGCCGGTCGTCTCCACCGGGGACACATTAAGAAGGGAGGCGGTGCGGGGATCCATCTCGATCGGGCCCCGCAAGACCGGCATCGGGCTCATTAAACGGGCCGGCGCGGCCGCCGGCCTGGCCTTCTGTGGCGCCTGCATCCCGGGCAGCTCGGTGCTAACGCATTCCACTTTGGAGGCGGTCACAGCCTCTTTCGCGTTCGTGCGGCAGGTCTGAGGAACCGCGGGCGGGACCTCCCTGCCATGGATCTGCATATAAATGGACGGGACCACCCCGCTCGAGGGTGTCACGGTGGCGATCTCAGCGCTTAAATCCTTCAGGCGCGCGGCAAGCGCCTGGCCGTGAAACCTGCTCTGCTCCTGGAGAAACCCCTCCCAGTCGAAATTGACCGGATCGGTGTGGTCACCCTGCTGGGCATAGCGGTGGGTAATTATGTTCTCGGGCGGCACCTTGTAACGATCCTGCAGGTAGGTGACCAGCCTCACCACCGCCCGGCGCTGCTCCGGCGGATAATCCTGCCTGCCGGCGTGGACCATCTCGATGCCGATGCTGTTGTCGTTGTTTATGCCCGGAAGCGTCTTGAATATGTTGACGTGCACCGTCGCCAGATCGGGATCGACGGCCTGGAAGATCGTTCCGTCCCGGTCGACCACGAACTGGGCCCCGGCGTGGCGCCGGCCGCCGGAGCTCCAGCCGTTGATCACCGCGGTGGCGCCTACCGGGCGGCCGGTCTCCGTCGAGTGCACGATTATGTACTGGACCGGCTCGCGACGCCAGTAGATGCCCCCATGCATGGGGTAAACCGCCACTATGCCGGCGCGCACCAGCATCCGTGCCGGGACCGCATCCGCCATGCCCGTGGCGAACTGGGACCGGATCTTCTCGGCCACGTCCGCCGGCAGCGGGCTGCGGTCGAAATCGGGAGCGCTGAGCATGAAAATATTTGCCGGGTAAGCATGCCTGTCCGCCGTGACTTTCCGTGCGCGGCGGGCGCCGTGGTGGCGCATGTGGTGACGGCTCGCCACCATATGCTGGTGCCGGGCGCCATGGCGCCTGACGGTGCCGCCCCTTGCCTGACGCGGCTGCGCCGGTACCGCCCGGGAGCGGCCGGCGCGGCGCCCGGACCGGTGATGCGACGTGAAGTGAGAAAGCCTGTAGGTCGGCGCTATGGTCGGTGCCAGCGGGCGAGCGGACACCGGCAGGGCGGACGAGATCAAGACCTGGGCGAGGAGAGACAGCAGCGTACCGAGAAAATAACCGATCGGTCTCCTTGCCACCATTTTTCCTCGCCACGGACAGGAATAGGGGAGGAATCCAGCCGGTACAGGGTGTCTTGCAATGCGCCAGCGCCAGCCGAACTTATTTCGATTATAGAATCCTCACGCCCCGACCGCAACCTCTTTCAGTCAATCCAGCCACCGCCGATAAGATATGTGTCCGTCAGGTCGTATATACCGAGCACCTGCCCGGGAGTCACTGCCGGCTGCGGCTCCCGGAAGATCGCCTGCGCGCGCCCGTCCGGCAGCGGCCTTATCTCCGCCGGCACGGCCTGGCTGTTGTAGCGGATCTTGGCCAGCGCCGCAAACGGTTTGCCGGGCGGCTCCGGCAAAAGCCAGTTCAACTCCGAGGCGGTAAGTTCGCCGCGCGTGAGGGCGTGCTTCGGCCCCACATAAACGGCGCGCGCCTCCGGATCGATATGGGTGACGTAAAGCGGCTCCGGGTGAGCCAGACCGATGCCTCGCCGCTGGCCGATCGTGAAATTGTGCGTCCCCTTGTGCTCGCCCAGAACCTGCCCGGTGAGCGCATGGACAAACGGTCCCGGCATCTCGGGCAGGAACTGCGCCAGGTACTCCTGCGGGGTCTGCCCCTGCGGGATGAAGCACAGGTCCTGGCTGTCCGGGCGGTTGGCGCTGGCCAGGGCGTGCTCGCCGGCTAACCTGCGTATCTCGTCCTTGGTGTAGTCGCCCAGGGGAAGCAGGGTTGCCTCGAGCTGCGCGAGGGTGAGCCCCCAGAGAACGTATGACTGATCTTTCCTGGGATCAGCCGCCCTGGCCAGCCTGACCTGGTTGCCCGAGCGCTCGATGCGAGCATAGTGCCCGGTGGCGATGTAGTCGGCGCCGAGAACCTTCTGGCTGTACTGGAAAAGCGCGCCCCATTTGACCAGCGTGTTGCACAGGCTGCAGGGCAGCGGCGTGCGCGCCCTGGCGTAGGACTCGTGAAACTGGTCGATGATCTTGAGCTTGAACATCTGGCGCAGGTCGACGGCGTGGTGGTCGATGCCCAGCTGCTCCGCTACCCGGGCCGCGTCGATCATGCCCGTGTCGCAGCAGCGGCTGCCCGACTTGATAAGCCAGCCGGTAACGCCGACGACGTCATAGCCTTCCCGCTTGAGCAGGAGCGCCGTCGTGCTGCTGTCCACGCCCCCGCTCATGAGCACGGCCACCCGGGTGGCTCCCGCCGCCTTGCCGGCTACCGGCTTACTGGATGCGGCCGCGAAGCAGGCGGCGACCTCCGGGTCGGCCGGCGCTTGCGGGTCTGGCATTGCGGTCGCTTCCCTGTCCACGGCGTAGACTCCATCAGGCGGGCGGCCGCGGTGTCCGCCCGGTTATCAAGGGACTCATAATACCATACAATTATTCCCGGGCCGGCCGGACAGCGGCTGTGTACCGGGAGCTGCGGGGGCATGTCTCGGGGGTCAGGCGGATGGCGGGCGATACCACATGCGATATCACGGACGCTTCCCCGGCAAGGCGCGCTCGCTTTCACGCCGGCACGACGTTCCTGATCGCGCTGGCCGCCCTGCTTATTTCGGGCGGAAGCGGCGCTGCCGAGCCGGCGCCGGTGACCCCGTCGGAACCGCCCGATGCGGTCCGTCTCCACAACCTGACGGACAAGGCCAACGACCTCAACTACAGCCAGGGAAAGCCGGCGCAAAGCCTCCCCTATTACGAAAAGGCCCTGCAAATCGATCCGCACAATTTCGGCGCTTTGTCAGGACGGGCTTATGCGCTCATCTCGCTGGGCAGGTGCGCCGAGGCAATTTCCACGTTCGACAGGGCGTTAGCGCAGTGCCCTGAAGGCGACGACAAAACGAAAGCGCAGTTGTACAGAGCCAGAGGGGACGCCCATGCAAGGCTCAAGCAGTGGCAGGAGGCGGTGGAAGATTACAGCGCCAGCTTGAAGCAGAAGCTGGACAAGTCGACATTTTATGACCGGGGCGCAGCCTACGACCAGCTCGGAGATTACGAAAAGGCGCTTCACGACCTGGACACGGTCCTCATGGTCTTCAAGCCCACCGCCCTGGATTACTTCGCTTATCTGGAGCGGGGGCGGATTCACAAGCGGCTTGGGCATTTCGATCAGGCGATCGCGGACTTCGGCCAGGCAATCACGCTCGATCCGGGCAACGCTGAGGCGTACAGAAGCCGCGGGATCACAAGGAAGGACATGAACGACAGGCAGGGTGCGCTGGCCGATCTGCAGAAGGCCCTGGAGCTGGCGGAAAGACACAAGGACACCAGGATGTCCGGCGAGCTGAGAGAGGACCTGCGCGCCCTGGCGAAAAAGGCAAACATTAAAAGATCTGATTGACAACCCGATTCTTGACTGTTTAAAGTAGATTCACGGGGATGGGTCACCGGGGGCGGGCATGGGCAGCGATCCAATCGAAGAAGCGGCGAGCGCGGAAGCGGTAAAGCTGGCCGGAGAGATCAAGGGTAATCACCTCGGCTCGGCCATTCACGAAATCAACGAATGGCGCCAGGAGGTGGGTAGCACCTGTTTTCAAGCCACTCTTGCCGACCTGAACTGGGAGCTGCACAACGCCAACGTCCTGCCCAATCTGGACGTTGTTGATGCCGCCGGCAACAAATTGGTTGTCCAGGAGCATGACGGCGATCGCAAGTTCACACTTGGCCCAGACGGCAAGCTGGCACCGGTCGAGCCGCCCAGGCCGCCCGCGGACCATGCTCAAGACGGCGCAGGTGCTACCCCGCTTGCCGGTTCGCAACGGCATGACTTCCTGAAGGGAGTGGCCAGCGTCTCGGCGGAGAAAGAGGCTTCCCCGTACGAGTCAGCGGCTGATATCTCCAGCAATCGAGCGTACATCCAATCGAGCGTCCGCTCCACTGCCCGGGCTGTCGACCAGGCGCGGGATCTCAAAGGTCATGGCAGCTTCACCAGTCAGGATCACAGCATCAACCTGGAAGTCTCTCTTCTGTTGAAAGCAGGTTCACCCGACGGCCCGGTCAATGTGACCTGCCCGGGCAAGGTTACTTTTGCCAACCGCACACAGACACATGCGAGCAGTTATCTCGAAGGCGCGGTTGTTACGGAGAACGGCAGGCGCTATTACGAAGGCTCGGTTTCCAACCCCTATCTGGGCAAGGTGCCGTACACTCGCATTGAGCTGAGATAAGGCTAGATGTCCACGCCAAGCCGCTTGAGCCGCTGGCGGCAGACTCTGGCGTTGAGACCGGACGGCGCCTGCTGCAGGTAGATTTTATACTCGCGGACGGCATCGCGCGCCGAGTCCATCTTCTCCAGGGCGATGGCCAGGTTATAGTGCACCACCGGCAGTGTATCGCCGGACTGCAGGATGGCCATCTTGTAGTTTTGCACGGCGCCCTTCAGGTCGCCCATCTGCTTGAGCACCACGCCCAGCCCGGCATGTGCCAGAGCGTGGGTTCCATTGCTGTCGCGTATCGCCTGCTTGAACGCCCTGGCTGCGCCGGACAGATCCCCCGTGGTTTTCAGCGCCTGACCGAGGTTGTATTCCGCCGGCGCGAACTTGCCGTCTTTCAAGGCGATCGCCTTATTGTACGCCGCCAGCGCTCCCTGGTAGTTGTTCTGGCAGGCCAGGGCCAGGCCGAGGTTGTTCCAGGCCAAGGCGCTTTTGGGCGACATGTTGACCGCGGTCTGAAACTCCGCTTGCGCTTTGGCCCAGTCATTTTGCTGCAGCAGATCGTAGCCCCGGTTCAGGTGATCATCGGCGCTCTTCATGGGGGAAAGCTCGCGGATCAACCGGCGCGTGTCCTCGGCGTAGGTCGGGTTGCTCTCGTACTTCAACGACTCCTCGAAGGCGATCCGGGCGTCCGCCGTCCTGCCGAGCGCCTTTTCGATCAAGCCCAGGTTGTAGTAAGCCTCCGGGTAATCGGGTTTCAGCTTTATCGCCTTGGCCACCTCGATTGCCGCCTCCTTTTGCCGGTGCATGGTGAGAAGGGCGAGGCCGAGATTGTTGTACGCGGGCGCGTAGTCTGGTTGCAGCTTGATCGACGCCCGATAATGATCGATGGCTTCAGGGAGGTCCCCTTTATCGCGCAGGACGTTGCCGAGATTGGTGTGAATCTCCGCGTCCTGGTTGTGGGCGAGCGAAAGAGCCTGCTGGTAGGCGAAAGCGGCTTCCGTAAGCTGACCCTGACGGTAGAGGGCCGCGCCCAGGTTGTTCAGGCTGTTGACGTAGGTGGGGTTGATCTTGAGGGCCTGGCGGAACTCGTCGGCCGCCTTGTCCAGCATGTTCCGGCGCATGTAGCACAGCCCGAGGTTGTTGTGGGCCTGATAGCAGCCGGGAGCGAGTTTCAGCGCCTGCTCGAACTCGGGGCTGGCCATGGTGACATCGCCGCCCTTGAGATAATCCAGGCCCCGGGTCAGGTGCGCCAGCACCGGCGGCGGGTAGTGATCGCCGTTGCCGGCCGGTGCGGGGAAGGCGGGAACGGCCAGCCCGGCGGCGAGCGTAAGGGCCCCCGCGAGCGCGCCGAACCGCCTCGCCCGGATCACTTGTGCTAAGCGCTTGCCGGTTGGTAGTTGCACATCGATCATGTTATCACCGAGCGCCCGCGCCCCGAGGTGTGCGCCCCCGGGGGTGCTGTGCTAGGATGAGTAGGATCTCCCCCCGCCGCCGGTAGCCGGAAACAGGCTCCGGCCAGGTGAAGAGGAGATTGTTAAGCAGAAGAGACTACCCGGCTCGGCCCGATCGAGTCCGGGGTGGTTTGCCCCGACGGACAAAATGCACGACAAAGTTCTGGCATCCCAACTGCACCAGCGATTTCTCGATTGCCCGCGCTATGCCCGCCTGCTGGCCAGAACAGCGCGCGCTGCCGGCGGCGAGGTGCACATCTGCGGGCTGTCCGACTCGGCAAAATCTCTCGTTCTCTCCCTGCTGATGCACGAGGTGAAGCGGCCCTTTTACCTGATCACCTCCGACAATCACCAGGCGGCCCGTTATTACCAGGAGATCTCCAACCTCTGCCGGTACCCGACCTTTCTTTATCCGGCCTCGGAGGTGTCGCCCTACGAGCAGGTCTTGAGCAGCACCGACACCGTGAGCGGGCAGATGGAGGTGCTGCGGCAGGCGATGCGATCGGGCCCCGAGCCTTATTTTGTCGTGGTGCCGGCGCGGGCGCTTCTGCAGAGGGTTTTGGACAGCCAGACGCTGGCGCGCCATGTCATCGAGCTCAAGGTGGGAGAGAAGGTCATTCGCGACGAGCTGGCCCGGCGCCTGAGCCGGCTCGGCTATCTGCGCGAGAACATTGTCACTTTGCGCGGCGAGTTCAGCGTCCGCGGCGACATCATAGATGTCTTTCCCTCCGCCGGACCGCCCCTGCGGGTGGAGCTCTTCGATGACGAGATCGAGTCTATCCGCATTTTCAACGTGGAGAACCAGCGATCCATAGAAGAGCTGGAACGCGCCGAGGTCACCCCCCGCTTCTGGATCGTGCTCGATGACGGCGAAGCGCTGGCCCGCAAGCTGGCACAGGTCTCCGACGAGACGATCGTGCGGGTGGACGATGAGGCGGCTGAGACCTTGAGGGCGGTCATGAACAATGACCTGCCGCCCATCGAGGCCGGCCAGTATCCGGAATCGGCGGAATATTATGCGCCGTATGTTCACGAGTCCTTCGCCACGCTGGCCAACTACATTCCTGACAACGCGCTCGTTCTCTTCGATGAGTGGGACACGATCGCGGCGGCGCTGAAGAGCATCGAGGAAAAGCTCGACCGGGCATTCGAGGAGGGGCTCGGCGAGGGGCGCCTGCTGCCCCTGCCGCGACCTCTCCACCTGAGCGTCAGCGAGCTCACGGCCGTTTGCCAGACACGGCAGCGTGCCTATCTCTCCACCCTGCCGGTGGTGGATGACCAGGGGGAGATGACGGCCGGCATCCAGTTCGACTGCCACGGCATCGAACGGTTCAACAGCCAGATGCAACAGTTTGTCGAGCGGGTCAGGCAGTGGAGGCGCGAGGGATACCGGGTCATCGTCACTACCGAGCAGCCGCAGCGGATCATGGGTATTCTCAAGGAGTGGGACTGCGCGACGTCCTACCTGTCGGGCGGTGACGACGGAGGACCCGCGGGCGGGCTGGCTCAGGCTGCGGCCGTGCCGGCTGCCACCATCCATGATGCCATTTCCGTGGACGGGGAAGGCACCGCTTACCGGCAGGACACCAACGATGTCTGGGTGACGAGGTTCGGGTTTGCCGGTGGTTTTCGCCTGGTCGACGTGCGCCTGGTGTCCGTGACCGACGCCGAGCTTTTCGGGCAGAAAAAGAAGCCGGCCGTCTACCGGCGTCCGGGCTCCGACAAGCCCTACGAGCGCTTCGCTTCCGTCTGCGATCTGAAGGTCGGTGATTATGTGGTGCACGTCAAGCAGGGCATCGGCCAGTTCGTGGGCATTCAGCGGATCACGGTCGACAGGCAGCAACGCGAATATCTGACCATCCAGTATGCCGGTGAGGACAGGCTTTATGTGCCCGTGGATCAGATCAATCTTCTCTCCCGCTACCGGGGCGCCGGCGATACCGCGCCGCGACTGTCGCGGCTCGGCGGCGCCGAATGGGAGTCGACCAAACGGCGGGTAAAGAGATCGGTAAAACAGGTGGCCGAGGATCTGGTCAATCTGTACGCCATGCGGGCCAAGCAGGAAGGGTTCGCCTCCCTGCCGGATACGCCGTGGCAGTTCGAGATGGAGGAGGCTTTCCCTTACGACGAGACGCCGGACCAGTGGCAGGCGATCGTGGACACCAAACGTGATCTGGAGTCGACCAAGCCGATGGATCGCCTGATATGCGGTGACGTCGGCTTCGGAAAAACCGAGGTGGCGATCCGGGCCATCTTCAAGACGATCATGTCCGGCCGGCAGGCGGCCATACTGGTTCCGACAACAATCCTGGCCCAGCAGCACTTCAACACCCTGGCCGAGCGCTTTGCCGCCTACCCGATTCGCGTCGGTTTGCTCTCCAGGTTTCGCACGGCGCGCGAGCAGCGTGAGGTGGCGCAGAGGCTGTCCACCGGCGAGTGCGACGTGGTTGTGGGAACGCACCGGCTCTTGCAGAAGGACATCGCCTTCAAGGACCTGGGGCTGGTGGTGATCGACGAGGAGCAGCGCTTCGGCGTGGCCCACAAGGAGAAGCTGAAGCAGCTCCGGGTGATGGTGGACGTCCTGACCATGTCCGCGACCCCGATTCCCCGCACCCTGCACATGGCGCTTTCCGGCGCGCGCGACATGTCGCTCATCAACACGCCGCCGGTCAACCGCACGCCGATCAAGACCTACATCGGCGAGTACAAGCCGGCCCTGGTGCGCACGGCCATCCTTCACGAGCTGGAGCGCGGCGGGCAGGTCTACTTCGTGCACAACCGCGTCGAGACGATCGAGAACATCGCCATCGAGCTCAAGGATCTGGTGCCTGAAGCCCGCATCGCGATCGGTCACGGGCAGATGCAGGAGCGGGATCTGGAGAACGTGATGCTCGACTTCCTGCAGCACCAGATGGACATCCTTGTGTGCACGACGATTATCGAGTCCGGGCTCGACATCCCCAACGTCAACACGATCATAATGGACGAGGCGGACAAGCTCGGTCTGGCCCAGCTTTATCAGCTGCGCGGCAGGGTGGGGCGCAGCGACACGCAGGCGTACTGCTATTGCCTGTACCGCCTAAACAAGGTTATTTCGGAAACCGCCCAGAGCCGGCTCAAGGCGATCCGGGAGTTCACCAGTCTCGGCTCCGGCTACCAGATCGCCCTGCGCGATATGGAGATAAGGGGAGTCGGCAACATCCTGGGCGCGGAACAGCACGGGCACATGGTGTCGGTGGGATTCGATCTCTATTGCAAGTTGCTCGAGGAGTCGGTGGCCGAGTTGAAGGGGGAGCCCATCGCCGCCGAGGCCGACACTCAGGTGGATATAAACGTGACCGCCTTCATTCCCGAGACCTACATCGCCTCCAGCGAGCAGAAGCTCATCGAGTACAAACGCCTGGCCGACGTGCGGACCGACCGCGAGCTGGCCATGCTCATGGAAGAATGGCGGGACCGGTTCGGCCCCTTGCCCACCGAAACCGAGCAACTGGTCTCCGTCGTGCGCTTGCGCCTGCTGGCCAGCCGCGCCGGCGTGAGCGCGATCAAACCAGACGCGGCCGGAATCAGGCTTTCAGTGGATTTCCGCCTGCAAAACTGGTTGCCGATCCAGAATCGTTTGCCCAAGCACCTGGCCGGCCGCACAACGTACAAGCCTGGATACGCCGGCGGGCACGGCACCTCGCCTTATATCCTGGTCCGCTCACTGGGGCTTTCCCCCGAGGAGCAGCTTCGTTTGCTAGAAGAGCTTATAAGTGCTATGGTTGCTTACCAGCAGCCGACGGCTGTTTGAGAATAAACAAGAGGCGCGTAGGTTTTGACATCGATGAAACGAAGATTCCCGGTGCTGGCAGCGGCGTGTGTTTGCGCGTTGGCCCTGGCCGCTTGCTCGAAAGGCCCTCAGGCGACCAGGTCGTCAGAGGCGGCCAGAGCGCCCTCATCGGCTCCCCCAACCGAAACGGCTCCTCCGGCATCCCGGCCAGCGCCGCAGCCTGCTTCGACGGAAGCGGGAAAAGGCGCTGGAGCCGAGCAGACCAGGGAGCATGCCGCGGGCAGCCAGGAAGTTCCCAAACTCAGCTCCGGGCAGAACGTGGACGTCGAGACGCTGCCGCCGGAAATGGTGATCCTGACCATCTCCGGGACACCGGTGACCGTCGGCGAATACAGGCGCATGTACAAGATGCAGCAGGTGCAGCTCGAAGCGCTGGCCGTGAACAATCCGATGGTGAGGGCCAATCTGCTCCAGCAAGCTAATCGGATGAAGCTCACGCTGACCCAGCAGGAGAAGGATAAGCTGGTGCAAGCGGCCCGGCAGTCCAAGGGGAAGACGGACGCTGAGTTTCAAGAATTTTTGAAAAAGAACAAGATCAGCGAGCAACAGTTCAACAACGAGATCTGGGAGATCGGCACCGCCGTCAAGGCTGTCGGGGTCATCCTCCAGCAGAGCCTGCTGAGCGACCTGGTCAACCGGGAGCTTCTCTGCCAGGCCGGCAGGAAAGCCAACCTCGAGGGCAAGGCCGCAGCCAAGTACAAAGAAGTAAAGAGCTCGCCCGATTACCCCCAGATAGTAAAGGCGACGCAACTCTCCGATGCCGACCTCAAGGAAGAGATCACGAAGAACGAGCTGTCCAAGCTGATGATGCAGAGCATTCAAAAGCAGGCATCGGTCAGCGACGCCGACATGAAGCAGTTTTACAACAAGAATCGTAAACTATTGCAACACAAAGAGCGGATTCGCTTGAGCGAGATCATCGTTGCGGCGCCGACACAGGACATAGGGCCGATCGCCAGCATCAGGACCCAGCTGCAAAAGGCGGAGCCAAAACTGAGCGCCGAGGAGCTGGCCAAGAAAGTCGACCAGGTGATGGCCCTGCAGCGCCAGAAGGCGGAAGGGATCCTTGCTCTGGCCAGGGCCGGGCAGAATTTCTCCGAGCTGGCCAACAAGTTCACGGACGACGCCAACGCCAAGTCGAAAAAGACCGGCGGTGACATCGGCTTTCAGGACAAGCAGCAGATGCCGCCCGAGCTGGCCAGGGCGATGTGGCCTCTCAAGGCGGGCACGGTGTATCCCGGTCTCGTGCAGACTCCGATTGGATTCGTGATTGTGAAGGTGACCGCCCACGAGGGATCCGGCACCAGCACGCTTGCCGAGGTCAAGGATCAGCTGCGGGTTTTGATCCTGCAACAAAAACAGCAGCAGCGGGTGAACGACTGGCTGCGCAGCAAGAGAGCGACCGCCAACCTGGTGCTCGCCCCGAAGTTCGCGGCGCTGCTCAATCAACAAAACCCGAGCGGGCAGACCAGCTCGCTGAACGCCCTGCCGCATTAGATCGGGACCTTGCCAACTGCGCGCGTTTACGGTATCGTAGATCTTCTGCGAGTAATGTTGGGCGGTAACAACTAATGAATCCGAGCTTTATCAACCTACCTTCTAAGAACGGCACGCATTGACGGGCGTTCTCGGTAGATACATGCTTTGATGTTCGCGGCGACCCGATAGGGGTTGGCGGGCGGTTGAGTTTTGTCCTGAGGACGTCCTCTGACGGAGAGTCAGAGCGCTTGTGTCCTTTGGGCAAACACATGCAACCGTCCGTTTTTGTCGTTGGCCATTTTCATGGTCTGTTCATTCGAAGGGGAGTGGAGCCATGGTGGAGAAAATCGTAGAAGTTTGCCAACTGCGCAAAGAATTCGGCGACACCGTTGCGGTGGAGTCGATCAGCTTTGATGTGAGAGCAGGCGAGATCCTCGGACTGCTCGGCGCCAACGGCGCCGGCAAGACGACGACCATCCATATGCTCCTCGGTCTCATCACGCCGACTGCCGGATCGATCAAGATCCTCGGATCGGATCTCAGCCACGATCGCGTGCGGATACTCCAGCGCATGAACTTCGCCTCCGCCTACCAGTCTCTTCCGTACAACCTGAAGGTCTGGGAAAACCTTTACGTGTTTGCGGAGATATACGGGGTGAAGAACAGCAAGGATAAGATCCAGGAGCTTCTGGACAGGTTCGAGCTGTCGCATCTGCAGAAGCAGAAGACCGGCATGCTCTCCGCCGGGGAGCAGACCAGGCTCAGCCTTTGCAAATCGCTCTTGAACGATCCGGACTTGCTCCTGCTCGATGAGCCGACCGCCAGCCTCGATCCCGATCAGGCGGACAAGGTTCGCAAGCTGCTGCTGGCGCTGCAGGCTGAGACCGGCATGTCGATCATCAACACGTCTCACAACATGCTTGACGTTCACGAGATGTGCGATCGCATTCTGTTCATGCAGCGCGGCCGCGTGGTAGCCGCCGGCTCTGCCGACGAGATCCTCGCCAGATTCGAGAGCAGCACCCTCGAAGAGGCGTTCATCGCCATCGCCAGATCCCCGGCAATGGAAAGGGTGTAGGAATTATGAATTTCAGAGTAATCAGAGCGCTGATCATCAAGTACGCATTCATCTGCTCGCGGAATACCTTCCGCTGCATGGACGTGATCTTCTGGCCGGTGATGGATCTCCTGCTGTGGGGTTTGGTCACGGTCTACATGATGAAGGTCAGCAATGCGGTCCCCACCCTGGTGACGTTTCTCATTGCGGCGATCATCTTGTGGAACGTCACCTATCGGGCGCAGCAGGTCGTGTCCGTCTCGTTCCTTGATGATGTGTGGTCGAGAAATCTGCTCAACATATTTGCGGCGCCAATCCGCGCCAGCGAGTATGTGGGCGCCGCCTATCTGATGGGGGCGGCGCAGGCGGTCTTCGTCGTCCTCCTGCTGGGCGGGCTGGCGGCCATGGTCCATTCCTTCAATCTGTTCACGCTGGGGGCGAACCTTGCGCTTCTGTTCGTGAACCTTCTGCTCATGGGCTGGTCGATGGGGCTGGTGACCACCGGCTTCATCCTGCGCTTCGGTCCCCCGGCAGAGGCCCTGGCCTGGGCCATCCCCGGCATCCTGCAGCCGGTGTCGGCCGTCTTCTACCCGATAAGCGTGCTGCCCTCCTGGCTGCAGCCGGTGGCGCAATGCGTGCCGGCGTCGCATGTCTTCGAGGGCATGCGGCAGCTGCTGGCGACCGGAGCCGTGGACGCTCACCACCTGTGGTGCGCGTTCGCCCTGAACGCGTTCTACATGGTGGTGGCTGCCATGACCTTCCGCTACTTCCTGGAAGGTGCCAGGACCAGGGGCTTCCTGGCCAAGTACGGCGCCTAGCCCTTGCCGCAGGCAATGCCGGTGACGCACGCTTCGCCCACGGTCAGCGGTTCCGGCTCGCAGGGGCGTGGCATGCCCCGCCCGCCTGACGAGTCATCGTCGGCAAGCGAAGCCCTCGGGCGCGGGCGTCCCGCTCGCGTCTCCCGCGACCCGGCCGCCAACGACGAGGCTTGCGGTGCGATCGCCATTGAATAAAATGTTGTCCCCGTTACAGATATACATGCCTGGTTCAATTGGGATCCGGCTGAGCGGGTATGAAGTCTGTGAGAGTTCGGCTCGCGGGTGGAACCGAATGGGAGGGCGCAATCGGTGGACACTACGGCAAAAAGCCCCAGGGAGGACCGCAAGGCTAAACAGGCTGCCCTGGAGGCGGCCCTGCACGACAGCACAATGACGCCGCGGGACGACCGCAAGGACAGGGGCAAAAATCTCCGGGAAGCATATCCGCACCAGGCCCATGCCGGCTGGACAGTACCGGCCGACCGGCGGGACCCGATCGATATCCTGGAGGAATCGAACAGGGGCAGGATCCCCGAGCTTATCCCGCGCCGGTACGGGCGTATGCTGCCGTCGCCGTTTACCTTCTATCGCGGCGCCGCGGCGCTGATGGCCGCCGATCTGGCCACGACCCCCAATACGAAGGTGCCCGTGCAGGTGTGCGGTGACTGCCACCTCCTGAATTTCGGCGCCTTCGCCACCCCGGAGCGCAACGTCATTTTCGACATCAACGATTTCGACGAGACCCTGCCCGCCCCCTGGGAGTGGGACGTGAAACGACTGGCTGTCAGCTTCGTGCTGGCCGCGCGCGCCAACGATCTAAAGCCGAAGTTCGAGCGCGAGGCTGCCGAGCGGGTCGTGAGCGCCTACCGGGAGAAGATGGGTGACTACGCCAAGATGAGCGTCCTGGACATCTGGTATGCCCGCATCGACTGGCAGAGCGTCATTGCAAGCACTTCCGACGAGGAGTTGCAGAAGCGCCGCAAGGAGAAGCTGAAGCGCGAAATGAGGCGCACGATCCAGGACTATTACTTCCCCAAGCTGGCGGAGCAACGCGACGGTCGCTTCGAGTTCAAAGACAATCCGCCGCTCATGTATCACCTGCCCGGCTCGGAGCAGAAGACTTTTCACGAGCGGGTGGCCGGGGCGCTGGAGCTTTACGGCGAATCCTTGCAGGAGGACAGGAGGCGGTTGCTGCACCGCTACCGCCTGGCCGACGCGGCGATCAAGGTCGTGGGAATCGGGAGCGTGGGGACGATGTGCGCGGTGGCGCTCATGCTGGCGCCCGACAACGAGCCGCTTTTGCTGCAGCTGAAAGAGGCGCGGGCCTCCGTCCTCGAGCCTTACGTGGGCAAGAGCCAGTTCGAGAACCACGGGCAGCGCGTCGTGGAAGGCCAGCGCATCGTGCAATCGGCCAGCGATATATTGCTCGGCTGGACGAAGTTTGACGACGGGAAACAATTCTACGTCAGGCAGTTGAGGGACACGAAGGTAACGCTGGAGCCGGAGCTCTGGGACGGGACGCAGCTGGTGGAGATTGCCGGGGTCATGGGCTCCGCGCTGGCCCGCGCTCATGCCCGTTCCGGGGATGCCGCGGTGATCAGGGGCTACCTGGGCAGCCAGGACAGCTTCGATAAGGCCGTGACCGATTTTGCGGTCGCCTACGCCAACCAGACCGAGAAGGACCACTCCGCCCTGGTGGCGGCTGTGGAGTCCGGGCGGATCAAGGCGGTGAGGGAGGAGGGCTAGGTGCCTGTGCCGGGCGGCGGGCGATGGACGGGACCATGAGGCGGGGCGCGCTCATCGTCACGGTGGCGGCCGCGGTCCTGCTGCTGGCCGGATGCAATCCGACCGGCCGCATCGTCTGGTCGCCTGACGGACGGACGATGGCCGTCCTGGCCGGTGACGGGTTGCGGCTGGGCGACCCGGGCGGGCAGCTTTCGCCGCTGCTGGTGACGGATGCTCGAATCGCCTCCTGGTACCCCGGCTCGAGGCAGCTCCTTCTGGTAAGCCGGGCGCAGACCACCAACTGGAAGGAGGCTTCCGCGGTCGTCTCCGCCGCCGAGTCGAAGCAGATTGCCGCGGAGTCGGAGCAATATCTTTCCCAGCTGCTGGCCTTCAAGGGCGACTTCGATGATTTCGCAAAGAAGGAGAACGTCGACTATCTGTCTTGTCCGGCGGCGACGATCGTTTACCTGCGGGCCACGCACGCGCGGCAGCTCAGGGAGAAGCTGGGCGACAATTGGCTGCAGCTGCGCGACACCGCCGCCACGGTTTCCACCGTTCAAACATTTGATGTGTCCGGACACAGCGTCAGCAGCGGTCCGGTCTGGTGCCGCACCTTGCGGCAGATAGACGAGGTGCGGGTCTGCCCCACCGGCAAGGCGGCTTTGATCGTGGAGACGGTGCCGGCTCGCTCTGACGGCCCCTTCCGGGCGCTTGTCATGCCGGCGCCGGGAGGGCAGGCAAGAGAGATTGCCCATCTCGCCTCGAGATATCCGGACTGGACAGCCGACGGGCGCAAGATAGCTTACGTCCGCGCGACGGACAGATACGCGGGCTCCGATCATCCCCACCTCGGCGAGCTCGACGCGATGCCGGTCTGCGATGCTGAGGGCAGCGTGATCGAGGAGTCGCAGTCCGCCGAGGGCCTGGCGGTCGTGGCCTATACGGAAAATTCCCGGGTGCGCTGCACCAGGGACGGCAGGATCGTCTTTTCCGCCTTCGATTTCCAGCTGCCGTGCACGCGCGAGGACGCGGGAAAGAATCAAAGCCTGTTCGCCCTCGAGCCCGGCAGGCTGCCGACGGTCGTCAGGCTCGTCCCGCGCAGCCAGGAGGAGAAGATCGGGGATTCCGCCGAGTATTTCGAGATCAGTCCCGGCGGCGGCAGGGTCTCCATTCCCGATGAGTCGGGAACCGTCTCGGTGCTGGATCTGGGGAGCGGGGAGGTCTCGCGAGCGCAAAAGCGCGTGGCCGGCGAGCACCAGCGCATCCCTTTCATCCCCTGCTGGCGCTCCGATGACGAGCTGTGCTTTGCCGCGCCCAACGAAAAGAAGCAGGCGGGCGAGCACGACTGGGATGTCGTCCTCTGGTCGCTGCCGAAGGGTTCGGGCGCCACGCTCAGCCGCAGCTGGCCGGCCGAGGCGGTGAGGAACTTCCTCAACGAGCCCGAACAGCAGCCGTCCCCGTGACCGGGGCAGCCGGCTCCCGCAGCCTGATATAGTAGAACCCGGAAACGGATCAAGTTGGCCAATGGCGAAGATTCTGGTTGTCGAAGATGAGCAGGACCTGGCGAAGCTGATAGCTGACTGGCTGCGGCGCGATCACCACCTGGTAGAGGTTGTCCATGACGGAACCTCCGCCCTCGATTATCTGGGGGCCGGGAACTATGACCTGGTCATACTGGACTGGATGCTTCCCGAGGTTCCGGGCACGGAAGTGTGCAAGCGCTACCGGCAGGCGGCGGGAAATGCTGCCGTGATCATGCTCACCGCCAAACAGTCGCTGGAGGACAAGGAGATCGGGTTCAACGCCGGGGCGGATGATTACGTGACGAAGCCGTTTCAGCTGAAGGAGCTCGTTATGCGGGTGAAGGCGCTTCTCAGGAGAACTTCGCCGGCGCATCAGGCGACCTTTCAGTTCGGCGACCTGGAGATCGACCTCGAACGGCACCGGGTGACCAAGTCAGGACGGGAGATCCACCTTTTGCCCAAGGAGTTCCGGCTGCTGGAGTTCCTCCTGCGCCACCCGCAACGGGTCTTCAGCTCGGACGAGCTGCTGTCCAGCGTCTGGGAGATGGACTCATTGGCCCAGAACGACACGGTGCGCGGGCACATAAACCGGCTGCGCAAGAAGCTGGACAGCCCCGGCAACCCCTCCATAATCAGCACGGTTCACGGGATAGGCTACAAGCTGGGATCGGTGGAAAATGCAGAAGTGGATGCGGGTTAAGCTGGCCCTCTTCTTCATGTCCATCGTCCTTTTCCTGCATGTTCTCGGGGCGGGGACGTCGATCTTTCTCCTGGACAAAGGCCTGCGCGAAAACATGGACAGGTCCCTGATGGAGCTGCTCGCCGAGATCCGGCCGTCGGTGCAGATTATCGAAGGGCGCCCCAGTCTCAAAAGCTGGGCGGAGACCGTCAAGCGAGGGAAGCTGAAGATACCTGCCTCCATACAGCTTTATGACGCCGGCGGCAGGCTGCTAGAGGAATACGGACCGCCCGGCGTGCCCAGGCTCGGCAACGGCAGGCTGGAGTCTTATCCCGGGGCAGTGGAATCCCGCGTCCGCTCCTGGAATGAGTCGATTGTGCGGCAGGGTGTACTTTTCGGGCATCTGCAGGTCCAGGATTCATCGCGCCAGAAGAACAACGCCATCAAGCAGGCGATCTATGCCGCCTTGCTGGTGATGCCGTTTTTAGGCGCGCTGGTGGCCCTCATCGGATACTGGTTCGCCAGCGTCGCCCTCACCCCGATCGAGGAGGGCGTGCAGTTGATGCGGCGATTTGTCGCCGACGCCGGGCACGAGCTGAACACCCCGGTGGCGATCATCTCGGCCAGCCTGGAGACGCTGGAGGAGGTTTTGCGAGAGCACAACCTGTCCCAGGATCTCACGGACACGATCGCCAAGGCCACGGCCAGGATGAGCGAGCTGGCCTCGGATCTGGTCTTTCTGGCACGTGTCGAGGATCCGATGTCGGCGTACCCGATAGGGCCTATCAAAAGCAAGGGGCTGATTGAGGACCTGGCCGGCGTCTACGATCCGCTGGCCAGCCAGAAGAACATTCGGCTCAAGCTGCTCCACATCGATGATGCGGAGGTGGTCGGCAATGCCGAATTCCTGCGGCGGATGCTGAGCAATCTCCTGAGCAACGGCCTGCGCTACACCGATCCGGGCGGCGAGATAACGATAAGCACCGAGTTGACCCCGCGTTACCTGGATATTCACGTCAGCGACACCGGCATGGGAATCCCGCCCGAGAGCCTGCAGCGCGTCTTCGACCGCTTTTACCGCGTGGACAAGGCCCGCTCGCGCCTGGCCGGCGGGGCGGGACTGGGGCTGTCCATAGTCAAGGCTGTTGTCGAGGCCCACGGCGGAAAGGTCTCCGTGGCAAGCGAAGTCGACCGGGGAAGCACGTTTACGGTCAGCATTCCTCTGTCCAGGCGAGTGCAGGTGATGCCCTGATTGGCTGCCCGCCGGTCTACAGCTGCCGCAGGGTGGCCTGCAGGTCGACCAGGTGGTTGTTGAATATCTTCTTCGCCACATCCAGCAGCTCGAATATGGTCGGGTCGTTGCAGGCGTAATAGATGTTGTTGCCCTGCTTGCGCGCCGTGAGCAGGTTCTTCGACCTGAGGACGGCCAGCTGCTGGGAGACGTGGGGAAACTCCACCTCCAGGCGCTCCTTGATCTCGGATACGGTAAGCTCCCCGTCCCTCAGCTCGTCGAGAATGCGGATGCGCAGCGGATTGGCCAGCGCCTTGAAGAACTCGGCTTTGAAAAGCGCGAGCTTTTCCCTGAGGACACGCTTGCTGGTCGGGGGTCGAGTCATAAGAATTTCGAAGAGCGGTTGTAAGGTGTCACGTTGGCAAGTATAATAGCAATTGCGAAAGCTTGCAAATGCTTAAGTATAGGAACATCATTATCCTGATCCTGGTGCCGGGGCTGCTTGCCCTTCTCAGCTGTTTTGGAGTAGCCGCTGCCTTCTGCGGCTGGTCGCACGTTGCCGGGTGGACGGCGCCGCCTCCCGTCTATCTCGGGGTGTGCCCGGTACAGATGCGCCTGGATTCGCTGGCGGCGATCTTCCTGCTTCTGCTTTCCCTGGTCAGCTTCTCCGTGTCTTTGTTTTCACCGGGATATCTGGAGCATCTGCGCGGGCGCGTGAGCCCGGGGTTCTACTGGCTGACCGTCTACCTATTTATTGCCTCGATGGCCGCGGTCGTGCTTGCGGCCAATGCGCTCACGTTCCTGCTTTTCTGGGAGGTGATGTCCTTGAGCTCGGCGGCGCTCGTCGCTTTTGACATGACCAGCACGCAAGCCCAGAAGGCCGCCCTCATCTATCTCGGCGCCACGCGGATAGCCACGGCGCTGCTTGCCGCAGGTTTCTTATGGGCGCACCAGCTCTTTGACTCGTGGGCCTTTGCCGGCTGGAATTTCGGCGGGCCGGAGACTCTGGGCCCGTCCGTGCTGATCGTGCTCGGATTCGCGGTAAAGGCCGGGCTCTGGCCCTTTCACATCTGGCTGCCTTACGCGCATCCCACGGCACCGTCCCCGGTTTCGGCTCTGATGAGCGGGGTGATGATCAAAATCGCGCTCTACGGCATCCTGCGCCTGTTCGCCTTCCAGTCGGGGGCATCCCTGGAGATAGCGCTGCTAATCCTCTTCCTGGGCACCGTCTCGGCGGTATGGGGCGTGCTCTTCGCCCTCGTCCAGCGCGATCTGAAACGGCTGCTCGCCTACTCCAGCGTGGAGAATGTCGGTCTGATCGCCCTGGGGATAGGGCTCTATCTCTACGGGCATCATTGTGGACTGGAGTCGATCGCCGCCGCAGGCGCGGTCGCCGCCCTGTTCCACAGCCTCAACCACGGGCTTTTCAAATCCTTGCTCTTCCTGGGGGCGGGGGCGATCGACGCCTCCGTTCACACGCGGGACTTGAGCCATCTCGGTGGATTGGGACGAGCGATGCCCTGGACGTTGCTCTATTTTGTCACCGGCAGCGCGGCGATCACCGCGCTGCCGCCGCTGAATGGGTTCGCCAGCAAGTGGCTCATTTATCAGGGCCTCTTCCAGGTGGCCGTCGACTCGGGCAACCTGGTGCACGTGGGGCTGGCGATTGCCGTAATCGGCATCCTGGCCGTGGTCGGCGGGCTGGCGCTGGCCTGCTTTACCAAAGCGGTCGGCATCGCTTTTCTAGGGCGTGCGCGCTCCCGGGCGGCCTCCGAGGCCAGGGAGTGCGCACCGCCCATGGTGCTAGCTCAGGGCCTGCTGGCTGTCTTGTGCCTCTGTCTGGGGATGGGCAGCCCCTGGGTGGGCCGGCTGTTGTCTGAGCTTGTCTCCGGGCAGTTCTCGCAGCCTTTCGTCCCCGAGCTTCCGATGGTGAACCTGGCGCTCGCGCTTCTGCTCGTGGCCGGCTGCCTGTACGTGGCCGCCCTGGCCAGGACGGAGCGCTCGCTCAAGAAGTACTGCAGTTGGGAGTGCGGCTACGGGCGGCTCAATGCGCGGATGCAAGCCACCGGGGAAAGCTTCGCGCAGCCGATCGCCTCCCTGCTTCGCCCGGTACTGCAATACAGGATGCGCGCCGAGATCAGCGGCCGCGACCGCAGGCACTTCCCGGAGCAGGTCAAGGCGGAAGCCGGAATGCAGTCCCTGCTGGAGTCCAGGGTCTACGGGCCGCTGATCGCCGCCGTCCGCTGGTTGAGCGCCCACATGGCCAGGCTGCAGGCCGGCAGCATTCACTTTTACCTTCTCTATCTTCTCGTGGCGGTGGTCTCCTTGCTGGTGGCGGGGGTGGTCTTATGAACGTCGGGGAATGGCTGCTGTTTGCCGCCGTGCTTCTTGTCGTTCCGATCCTGACGGCAGGAACGATACGCAAGATCAAGGCGCGCCTGCAAAACCGGGTCGGCCCGCCGCTTCTGCAGCCGCTCTACAATGTCGTGAAGCTCTGGCGAAAGGGCGAGACGGTGAGCGAGGACGCCACCTGGATCTTTCGCGGCGCCGCTGTCATAAATCTGGCGGTCGTGCTGGTGGTCGCGGCGCTGCTCCCCTGGGTGTCTTTCAAACCCGGGCTCACCGGCGACGACATCTTCTTGTTTATCTACCTGCTCGCCTCCGCGCGCTTCTTCGGCATTCTGGCCGCGCTGGACACCGGATCGCCGTTCAGCGCTTTCAGCAGCAGTCGGGAAGCGACGCTCTCCTTGCTGGTGGAGCCGGCTATCGTCCTCAGCCTGGTGGCCCTGGCGCTGGGAGCGCACAGCACGAGCCTGGGCAGCATCTTCGCCTACGGCGCCGCCGCCGGCCCGGCCGCGGCGCCGGTGTGGATTGTGGCCGGCTGCGGATTGTTTCTCTCCAGCCTCGTGGAGCTCTCGCGCATGCCGGTCGATGACCCGACCACGCACCTGGAGCTGACCATGGTGCACGAGGCGATGTTAATTGAGAACTCCGGGCCGAATCTCGCTCTGGCGGAGATCGCCTATACGGTGCGACTGACCTTTCTTTATGGTCTGACGGTGCAGTGTTTCCTGCACGCTGTCTATGCGGTGGCGCCGGTCGGGATGACGTTGCTCGCCGTGCTCAGCGTCCTCGGCATTTTCCTGCTGGCGGCCGGCACTGCGCTTTTGGAGACGGTGACGGTGAAGCTCAAATGGACCAGGTGCCCAGAGTTCATCGCCTACGCGCTGACCATGGGCCTGTTCGCCTGCATGGCCGCCATCTTCAGAGGAGGCGTATGATGAGCTACCCGGAGCTGTTTGCCATCGCGTCTGCCGTCATGGCCATCCTCATGATCGGCTCCGGACGCCTGCGGATCAACCTGCTGTTCTATGCTTTTCAAACGGTCTTCGCATCGGCCGTTACCGCTTCCTGCGGGCTGGTCTCCGGCGATCATCAGCTTTATTCAATTGGGCTGGCGATTCTGCTCGTCAAGGCGATCGGCGTGTCGGCTTTTATCGCCTGGATTACCAAACGCATAGGCGTGACGAGCGATCCGGGAACTCTCATCCCCGTGCCGCTTTCCATGCACGCGAGCATCGTTTTCCTGGTGGTGGCCCATCTGCTTGCCAGCCAGCTTCCCCATCTCAAGGGGCAAGATCACAGCCTCGGCGGCGCGACGGCGGCAATCTCCCTGCTGCTGACGGGAACCCTGTTCATGCTCGCCCGCAAGGTGGCCGTCAGCCAGATAATCGGATTCCTGACGATGGAGAACGGCATCTATCTTTTCGCGCTCACGCAGACGCGGGGCATGCCGATGATGGTGGAGCTGGGGATACTTCTCGATGTGCTCGTGGTGGTGATGATAGCCGGGCTGATTATTTTCCGGATCAAGCGCAGCTTTGAGCACATCGATGTCACCCTTTTGACCGAGCTCAAGGAATACTGATGGAAGGTGCCGCGTGGAAGACAGTTTAATCGGCCCGATATTGCTCTTTCCGGTGGCGCTTGCCGTCTTGTGCCTTCTCCTCGGGCGTGCTTCCAGGGCCGGTCTGGCAGTTGCTGCCGGGGGCTGGTTGTATGTAGCCTTGCTGGCCGTGCAGCTCATCCCCTTCGTCCTCGGCGTAGGCGGGCGGCTGCCGTTGCTGCCGGGGCTGGCCCTGGAGAAGCTCGGCGCCTGTTTCCTCCTGCTCACCGCCGTGGTCGTCGCCTGCGCGCTCAGCCATGCTCACGCGTTCTTCTCCAGCGAGCGCCAGTCCGCCAGTTCGCCTTCGGACAGGCAGGTGCTGCTGTTCTACGTGTTTGCGCTGGTCTTTCTGCTGTCCATGTCGGCCGTCTACATCTGCGATAACCTGGGCTTGCTCTGGGTGAGCATCGAGGCCACCACGCTCACCTCGGCCGGTCTGGTCTACTTCCGGCGGGACAAGCACGCGATCGAGGCGACCTGGAAGTACCTGATCATCTGCAGCGTCGGCCTGGCCTTCGCCTTGCTGGGCACCATCTTTTTATTCTCTGCCAGCCAGCACGGCCTGGCGGACGGCGGATCGCTGAACATCTCCGATCTGATCCAGCAGGCGCCTGGGCTCGAGCCTACGCTGATGAAGCTCGGCTTCATTTTCTGCCTGGCCGGCTACGGCACCAAGGCCGGCGTCTTCCCCCTGCACAGCTGGCTGCCCGACGCCCACTCCGAGGCCCCGGCGCCGGCCAGCGCCATGCTTTCCGGCTCGCTGCTCAATTGCGCCCTTTTTGCCCTCTGGCGCCTTCTCCAGATCGCCTCGGGCGTGCCCGGCAGCCACTTCTGCCAGGAGATGACGCTCTGGGCAGGCATTGTCACCGTCGTGGCCGCCAGCCTCTTTCTGGTTCGTCAGCACGGGTTGAAGCGATTGTGGGCCTACTCGAGCATCGAGAACGTCGGCTTGATGCTGGTGGCGCTCGGGCTCGGTTCGGCCCCGCTTTTCCTTCTGCAGGCCGTCAACCACAGCGTCGCCAAGGTCTCGCTTTTCCTGCTTTCGGGAAACATCATTCAGCTGGCCGGCACAAAGCAGCTCTCCGAGCTTCGCGGGCTGTGGAGCGCCGCGCCGGGCTGGGCGGCGCTGTTTGCCCTGTCCGCCCTCGCCGTCACCGGCGTGCCACCATTCGGCTCCTTCATCAGCGAGTGGTTGATTCTGGTCTCGTCGTTCGAGTCGAGACACTGGCTGGCGGCCGTTCTTTTGCTGCTCGGACTGTCGCTCGCCTTCATCGCCGTATGCCTGCATGCGGGCAAGGTCCTGACCGGCAGCCCGCGCTCGGAGATCGAGCCCGCGCGCACATGTTCGCGCAGCGTCGTACCGGCGGCGCTGGTCCTGGTATCGGTCGTTCTCGGGCTGGTGATCGGACCGGACTTCTTGAGGGCGGCGTTATGAGATTGGCCTGTCAGACCATCGGCTCCGAGGAGCTGACCTCCACCTTGAAGCCGCTCACGGCCACGGACAGCCATCGCCTGGGCTTGCTCACCTCGCTGGACGGCAGGCAGCTGGTGGCCCTCGTCCTGGACCTCAAGGGGCGCACGGCCGGGCTGGTCCGGTGCGAGCTCGACCAGTGCCATTACTCTTCATTGACGCCGCTTATCCCTCAGGCGCACTGGTTCGAGAGGGCGCTCAAGGATCTGTTCGGAATCACCCCGGCAGGGCATCCCCGCCTGAAGAGCAACTTCGTCCCCGAGGCCTTCGAGGCGACGCTGGCGCCGCTCAGGTCCGCCGGCGATCGGGGCAAGCTTGCCGGCGAGCCCCCGCGCGACTTCCGTTTCCTGCGTGTGGGCGGCGAAGGGGTGTACGAGGTGCCGGTGGGTCCGATCCATGCCGGCGTCATCGAGCCCGCGCACTTCAGGCTGAGCTGCCTCGGCGAGTTCATTTGCAACCTGGAGCTGCGCCTGGGCTTTCTCCACCGCGGCGTGGAGAGACGGCTGACCGAGGTCAGCTGGCCCAACGCCCGCTTTGTGGCGGAGGCGGCCTCCAGCGACACGGCGGCCGGCAACGCCCTGGCGCACGCGATCGCCATGGAATCGCTTCTGGAGGTCGAGGTGTCGCCGAGGGCGCGGCATCTGCGGACGCTGGCCCTGGAGGTCGAGCGGATCGCCATGCACATAGCCGATATCGGCGGCCTGGGGGTCGACCTCGGCTTTCTGGGCGTGGCCGCCGGCCTTTCGCGGCTGCGGGGCGCCGCAGTCGGGCTTGCCGATCTCTTGAGCGGCTCGCGATTCATGCGTGGTTACATCTGCCCGGGCGGGGTGACTCTGGCGGAGGGCGGTCGTCTCTCGCAGTTAAGGGCGCAAGCACAAAAGCTCCGCCGGGACGTGCGGGGCTTCGTGCAGATGTTCCTCGACAACGCGTCGGTGCAGGAGCGCCTGACCGACACCGGTAAAGTCTCGCGCGGGCTGGCGCGAGATTTCGGTCTGGTCGGCGTCGCGGCCAGGGCCAGTGGTATCGCATACGATGCCCGCCAGCACTTTCTTCACGGCGACTATCCGCCCCTGGCGCCTGCCCCCGCGGTCGAGCGGGGCGGTGACGCCCTGGACAGGACCAGGGTGCGCGCGCGCGAGCTGGAGACCAGCTTCTCGATCCTGGAGGCGGTGCTCGATGAGGAGTTCGCGGGCGAGTGCGCGGTCGCACTGCCGCAGGCGTTGCCGGCCAATGAGGCTGCCTGCGGCATAGTGGAGGCCTTCAGGGGAGAGCTGATTCACCTGATCTTCACCGACGCCCGGGGAAGGATCAGCCGCTACGCCATAAAAGATCCCAGCTTCAACAACTGGACCGGCATGGCGATAGCGGCCAGGAACAATCTGATCGCCGATTTCCCGGTCGCCAACAAAAGCTTCGCCCTGTCCTACAGCGGACACGATCTCTGAGGTGCCGATGCTCAAGCTCCTGTTCTACCTGATAAAGAACGGCTGCCTGACCCAGCGGAAGATCTGCCCTTCCCTGGACGAGCCTGCGCTCGGGCTGCCCCGGCTTGTCCCGGGTAAAAACTGGACCGAGCAAGCGGCCCGGCGGTGCGCTGAAGCATGCCCGACGCAGGCCATCACCGCCGGTGATCGGGGCGGGGAGTCCCCGTCCGCTTCGCCGGCATTGACGCTCGATCTGGGCAAGTGCATCGGCTGCATGCTGTGCCTTAAGGTCTGCCCGAGCGGTTTCATCGTCGCCGACAGATCCACGAGGACGGCTACTACCAGACGCGAAGATCTTGTTCTGTCGCCAAGGTCGTTGCCCGGACCCCAGGAGGCATTGCCGCAAAAGGAAGCAGCCGGCGGCTTGTTTGGCAAGTCGATTTCGGTGCGGGTCGTCTCCACAGGCTGCTCGGCGTGCGACCTGGAGGTGGCTGCCGCCTTCAATCCGATCTTCGACGCCGAGCGCTTCGGGATCCACCTCACGGCGTCGCCCCGCATGGCGGATGTCCTTCTGGTCACCGGACCGGCCGGCAGGGGCATGCACGAGCCCCTCAAGCGAGCCTACGAAGCCATGCCGGAGCCGCGCATCGTCATCGCCGCCGGCACGTGCGCGATATCGGGCGGAGTGCACGCGGGCAACTACAGCCAGGCCGACGGCGTCGGGGCGGTCTTGCCGGTGGACATATTCATTCCCGGCTGCCCGCCGCACCCGTGGAGCATCATCCACGGCATCATGGAGGCGATGAGGCTGCCGCTCGATCGAGCCCGGCCCGGCTCATCCCTCAATGCGCCATGAAGGCGAGAACATTGGCCAGCACATAGACAAAGATGAGCGCGATCGCATCCCCGGCGATGAAGGCGATCTTCTTCTCCGATCTGTAGGTGAGCGCGATCACCACAATGCCCATCGAAATCATGGCGCCAAGCGCCATCAGACCGTCGGTCACCGACACGTGGCGCAAAAGCGGCTCCCTGGTGTAGCAGAAGTCCGTCACCGCGAAAATGACCATGTAGCAGAGATTGCTGCCAAGCAGGCTGGCTACGGCCATGTCGAAAGCCCCCCTGCCGGCTGCTGAAACTGCCACGGCCAGCTCGGGCAGGCAGGTGGTAATCGCTATAAAGGAGCCGCCGATAAAACTTTCGCCCCAGCCTGTCATGGCGGCAATCTGCCCGGCAAGCGCCGGCAGATAGTAAGAGGCGGCGACAATGCAGAGCGCGCAGACCAGGAAGGTCGAGATCAACTTGAGCCAGGAATGGCTGCCTGCCTCAACCGCCGCTTCCTCCTCCTCGAACTGGCGAAGTCGCGCTCGCTCGAATCGGAAAGTCAGTCGCATCGCCAGCAGGTAAATAGGCACGAATGCCACGGTGATCGGGTCCATGGCGTGCGCCCAGGTGAGAACGGGAAGCTTCCTGCCGATCAGCATGTCGATTGCCGCCAGACCGATGAGAACGATGCCGAAACCAACCGAAAGTATGTGCCCTTCGTGCACCCGGTAAGACACCGGCCTGTCTTTCGATGTCAGATCGAGCAGCCCGATAACCATCAGGTTGAACATGCAGCTGCCGATCAAACCGCTGACCGCCATATCGGGCAGGTCATGCACTACCGCCGCAGAAAGGCTTGCCACCAGCTGCGACATGGCGGTCATCATTGCCAGCAAGACAAGTCCGACCCAGCCCTTGCTTATGCCGCTTTTTTCGGCAATCAATTCGGCGCAGCGGCTCAATCGGCTTCCAGCCAGGAGTATGACCGCCGCGCACACGGCAAATTCAAGCGCTGTTATCATTGCTCACCAGGTCGACGGGCCGGCTCGTTTATTATATGTTGTATGGGGTGCCGCCGCGGTCCCGCCCGCTTGTCATCCGCTGGCCGTCTGGCGCAGCCGGTGCCCGCATGGCCGCCGTCGGCTTCTTCGTCCGGCAGCTCAGACAATGCTAGTATTGGCACTGTATTAAAGGGAACTCGAGGAACTCAGCCGTATGAACATCCTTCCCTCGGTAAAGCTGGACAGCAAATACAAAGAGGCACTGATCGATTTTCAATCGCGCGAGGACATCCCGAGCATCTGGCGGGAGACGCCGATTGAAGCGTTTATCATGTCTCAAAATTTCGGCTGGCCGATCCAGACCACCGGAAAGCCCGAGCTGCTTATCGCGACGTGCATCGAGTTTCGTTACGCGATGCCGGTGCCCCGCATGTACGCTTATGTTATTCGCCGGGCCAGCGGGCGCGTGATCGGCTCCGAATTCAGCGTCGGCTACACCCTTGCCAAAGGCGTGCGGCACCTGGTGATGATCGGGCACAACGATTGCGGCATGTCCAGGGTGCCGCAATCGGCACCGCTGATGGTGGATGCTTTCGTCGACCAGGGATGGCGCCGCGAGACGGCGGAAGAATACGTGAAAAAACATGCCGCCCGCCACGCGATAGGCGACGAGCTGGAAGCTCTCAAGGAGGAGTACCATCGCCTTCACAGGTTATTTCCCAAGCTGATGATCGCCCCCCTGTTCGTCTCCCTCTATGACGGCAAGCTTTATCTGCCCAGGTGGTACACGCAGCTGGGCCCGCAGGACACTCAACCGGGGACCGATCCCGTCCCTGACGAGGTGATCGAACGCCTGCCATAACGGCCCGGCCCGGACCTGTCTGGACCGCGCCCGCCGCCGCGACGGCAGGGACCGGGCTGCCGGACGGGAAGTCACCACAGGCGGTGCCGACTCGCTGGCGCTTGCAATTTGAGCCCCGGTCGTGTATCCAGTGACTGAATCAGGATCAACCAACCTTGGCATCTTGCGGCTGCGCTAAAACCGATCTGCTTCCCAGGCTTATGGCCGCCGTCCTGGCGCTGGCGCTGTGGGCGTCCGGCAGGGCCGCACAGGCGGAAGCGGTCCCGGCTGCCAATCACCGCCGGGTCCAGCTGCCCTTCAAAAACGAGTCGGACCGGTTGATGGCCGATATTCTCTTGGACGAGATCCAGCTCGAGAAGTTCAATCTTCACTACCGCCTGGAGGCGACCAGGCAGGGTCGCTGGAAGGGCTTGCGCTATGCCGGTTTCCAGACGACCAACTACGCGCTTACCGACGCCGGGCTGATAACTACCGTCGCCGAGCGCTTTCCACACATCTCCAGCCCGAAAACACTGCACGTAGGCGCCCTGCGGCACAGCAACGTCATGAGCGGCGTGGCCCAGACGGTGGGCGCCGGGGGCTCGGCGCTGGAATTCGCGATTAACGAATATCACTGGTGGCGTGCATACCGGCTGGGGTTCTCCGCGCTCACGGCAAGGGTGCACGTCCAGAAGCTCGTCGCCGATATCGACGCCAAGCTCGCCCTCTTCGATACCCTGGTCGTAGCCGAGCGGCGGCGAACCCCGGCCGGAACCACGGAGGTGCACGCGCTGGAGCACGAGATTCTCTCCGATATGCGCGACCTGTCCGTGGCCGAGTTTGAAGGTTTCCACATGAATGCGCGGCGGTTGCTGTGGCGGCAGCAGTCGTTCTACCTGCTCGATATCGCCAAGAACACGACCGGGGCTCTCGGCAACCTTTTCGGATACCAGGCGCTGCGCCGCGGAAATCGCCTGCTGAACAGACCAGCCGGCGTGCTCACGCTCTTATCCGGCGCCCAGATCATCGCCAACCCGATTTTGAGCAGGCTTGCCGGTCTGGCTGTCGTTGCCTGCGACCGCTGGGAGCTCGGGCGCGCAAAGCTGCGCAAAGTCGAGACCACCTGCGCCAAGCTCGAGGACGACTGCGCAAGGCTCCAGCAGTACTGCGCCGACAACCGCATCGAGGAGCATCCCAACCTGGCCGGGTCGGTTAAGAGAATCAGATTATACGAGGCCAGCAGCGCGCGCTGGACTGCCGAGTTGCGCCGCAGCACGGAAGAGGTGCGGGCCGGCAACCGGCAGGCCGTGCAGAACATCATGGCCGCCACGGCAACAGGCGCAACCAAGCTCGCTTTGGGCATCGAGTTCACCGCCGCCGGCTACAACTTCGCCGGCAGCGGGCGGCGCACCAACGTGCTTCTGGGCAGCGGCGCCCTGGTCTACATGGTGGGCGACTCTCTGGCGTTGCTGGATCAGATCCGCATTACCGCCAAAGGGGAGCTCGATCACTACCGGCTCCGGCGCCAGGGAAAATTGCCCGGTCAATTGATCCAGGCGCGCCTGGAGAAGCTCGACGAGATGGAGAAGGCTCTGGTTTCCATCAAAAGCGATCCGCTTGCGAAATGAGGTTTCCTCGATCTCAAGCCAGAGAGCCGACAAAGGGATTCTCTCTCCTCTCGGACCAGATGTCCGTGTCCGGCCCATGACCGGGGATGACGCGGGTGCTGTCATCCAGCCTGAACAGGCGATCGGAGATGGAGTTGATTATCTGCTCGTAGGAGCCGCCCCACAGATCGGTGCGACCGATCGACCGGCGAAAGAGGGTGTCGCCCGCGAACAGGATGCTCTCTTTGTCTTCCAGCGAAAAGCACAGGCTGCCCGGCGTATGGCCGGGCGTGTGGATTACCGAGGTCTTGATCTTGCCGAGGCTTATCTCCTCGCCGTCCTCGATATAGCGGTCGACCGGCAGCGGCTCCTCTACGTCGAATCCGAAGAGCTGACCTTGCTTCATCAGGTTGTCGTAAAGCAATTTGTCTCCGCTGTGCAGGAGGATCTGGGCGCCGGTCGCTTCCTTGACCGCCTTCGAGCCCAGGACGTGATCGAAGTGCGCGTGCGTGTGCAGCAGATACTTGACCTTCAAGTTGTGACGCTTTACGGCCTCGATGATCTGCTGCGGGTCGCCGCCGGGATCGATGATGGCAGCCTCGCCCGTCTCCTTGCAGGCTATGATCGAGCAGTTGCACTGCAATGGCCCGACTGGGAAGGAGTCGACGAGCATGGTTATTCGAACAGCTCGCTGACCGAAGAGTCGTCATGTATACGCATGATCGCCTCGCCGAGCAGCTTTGCCACGCTCACCTGGACAATCTTCTTCGAGGCTGTCTTTCGGTCGAGCGGTATTGAGTTGGTGACAACGATCTTTTCGATCGGCGACTTATCGATCCGCTCCATCGCCGGGCCGGAAAGAACGGGGTGCGTGGCGCAGGCGTAGATCGCCTTGGCGCCCTCCTGCGCCAGAAGCTCCGCGCCTTTGGTGATCGTTCCGGCAGTGTCGATCATGTCATCGACCATGATCGCCGTTTTGCCTTTGACCTCGCCTACGACATTGAGGACCTCCGCCTCGTTGTGCTTGGTGCGGCGTTTGTCGATAATGGCCAGCGGGGCGTCGTTCAGCTTCTTGGCGAAGGCGCGCGCGCGCCCCACCCCGCCGACATCCGGGCTGACCACCACCACGTCGTTGTGCAGCAGGTTCTTCTTAATGTAGTCGAGAAGAACGGGGCTGGCGTACAGGTGATCGACCAGGATGTTGAAGAAACCCATGATCTGGGGGGCGTGAAGGTCGAGCCCAACTATGCGCTGGGCGCCGGCGGTCGTGAGGAGGTCCGCCACCAGTTTGGCCGTTATCGCCTCCCGTCCGGCCGCTTTCCTGTCCTGCCTGCCGTAACCGTAGTACGGCATGACCACCGTGATCCGTCCGGCGCTGGCCCGCTTGAAGGCGTCAATGAGGATGAGCAGCTCCATCAGGTTCTCGTTGACCGGCGAGCAGGTCGGCTGCACGACGAAGCAATCGATGCCGCGCACGCTCTCCTGCACCTGCACATATATCTCGCCGTCGGAAAATGGCGATATCTTCACCTGCCCGAGCTCAAGCTCCAGGTACTCCGCGACCTCCCCGGCCAGCATCGGGTTGGCCGTGCCGGAGAAGATTTTCAGGTTGGTTTTGCCGCCCCCCGCGAAGGAACGCTGCTTTGCAGGCATTTGAGCAACCATCGGCTCTTCTCCACCTCAAGCCACCAAAGGCAATTGTAGATAAGAAAGAGCAAATCGCCTAGCCGATAAGCAAATGTTTAGCAGTTCAAAAACAGGCGGTCGCCTGATTCCGCCTGCTTGAGGAGCTCCTCGAGCGCGTACTTTACATGCAGGTAGGTAAGACCGCCCTGGACGAAGACCGCGTAAGGCTCGCGCAGGGGACCGTCGGCTGAAAGCTCGATCGTCGACCCTTCTATAAAGGTGCCGCCGGCCATGACGATTGCCTCCTGGTAGCCGGGCATCGCTGCCGGCTCGGGGGCGACGTGGGCGTTGACCGGCGAAAGCCGCTGCAGCGCCCGGCAGAAGGCGACGAGCCGCTCCGGCGTCCCCAGCCTGATGCACTGGATGATATCGCTGCGCGGCTCGAGCGGACCCGGGCTGACCGCAAATCCCAGGCGCTCGAAGACGCCGGCGAAGAGCATCGCCCCCTTGAGCGCCTGGGCGACCACGGACGGCGCCAGGAACAGACCCTGCAAGACCAGGCGGTTCTGGTTGTAGGTCAGCCCCATGTGTCCGCCGATGCCGGGCGCGGTCAGCCTGTTGAGCGCGTTGTCCACCAGCTCGGCCCTGCCCGCCACGTAGCCGCCGGTAAGGGCCAGCCCGCCCCCGGGATTCTTAATCAGGGATCCGGCCACCAGGTCGGCGCCGCAGGCGGTGGGCTCGCCGGGTTCGACGAACTCGCCGTAGCAATTGTCCACCAGGACCTGGCAGCGCGGGTTGAGCTCTCTTATCGCGTTTGAGATTTTCCGGATGTCGGCGTTGGTCAGGGCCCGCCGCCCGCAGGCGTAGCCGCGGGACTTCTGAACGTAGGCGACCGCGGTCGGCGGGCCGACAAGCGGCGCCAGCGTCTCCCGGAGATTGGCCTTTCCGGACAGGCAAGGCTCGACGTCGCCCTGCAGGTAGTCGACGCCGGCGGCCCTAAGCGAGCCCGAGCCTCCGCCGGCAATCCCTATCACCTCCTCGAGCGTGTCGTAGGGGCGTCCGGTCAGACAGGCGAGTCTTTCGCCAGGCTTGAGGTTCCCGAACAGCGCGCACGCCAGCGCATGCGTGCCCGACACCATCTGCATGCGCACGGCGGCTTTCTCGCACTGAAAGACGGAGGCGTAGATCCGGTCTATAGCCTGCCGGGCCGGATCGTCCCTGCCATAGCCGGTCTTCTCGGCAAAAAACTCATCGCAGAGCCGGTGGGAGTGGAAAGCCTCGAGCACCCGCCGCTGGTTGGCCAGGGCGACGCGGTCGACCTCGGCAAAGCGGTATGCGAGGTCCGCCTCGGCTGATTGAATAAGCTCCTGGGTCGATATCGTCGCGGTCAAGCGGGGGCTCCTCGGGCATCGGTCAATTATATATACTGTTGCCCGGCCTGCCGCTGCCCCCTGCAAGTTTTGAACTTTAAGCATCCTGCCGCCGTCTTTAATAACGGGGCAGCGCCGGCTGATCTCGCCGCCCCGCCTGCAGCCGGGGGCGCGCCCATCCCACCTGCAGCCCCGCGGTGCGAGGTCTCGGCAGCGGAGTCCCGCCTGAGCCCGCTGACATCGTGTCGGCGACCATCATCGCGGCGGGGGAGTGCGGGGTCTCGGCAGCGGAGTCCCGCCTGAGCCCGGCGGCGCGCGTCCGGCCCGCTTGTGACCGGAGCCTGTGAGGAGGAGGAAAACGATGACCGTCATTATGGAACCCGGCCAGACCCCAAAGCCTCGTGCAGGCTTCTGGCAGCGCCTCGTCACCGAGGCCGCCGAGCTTCTCTACCTGGAGCGCTGCCGGGTGTGCCGTGCTTGCTGCCATTTCGCCGGCGCCTGCGGTCCCGGCCGTCGCTTAGAGCTGAAATCCGTCTGCGCGGGGTGCTGGCGGAAAGTGATCCGGAACGGCCCGTGCGCCGACTGGTGCACGCTGGACGGCCATACATCGTTCCTGGTCGCCAGCGGCTGCCGCTATCGGGGACCGATCAAGCGGCTGGTGTACAAGCTGAAGTACGACGGCGATCGCTTGATCGCCTTCGATCTCTCGTTGCTGCTGGTGTCCGCCTGGGCGCGCCTGGCGGAGGAGATCGCGGGGCGCTCGCCGCTTCTGGTCCCGGTCCCGCTGCACGGCAAGCGCCTGTCACGCCGGGGCTACAACCAGGCCGAGCTGCTGGCGCGGCATGCCGGGCGCAGGCTCGGGGTGGTCGTGGATGCCCGCGCCCTCAAGCGAAGCAGGGCCACGGATCCGCAGCACGGGCTTGGCCGCTGCGAGCGCCTGGCCAACGTGGCCGGGGCCTTTACCGCGGAGCGCCGCCGGGTGGAAGGCCGTTTTGTCATTCTGGTCGACGACATCTGCACCTCCGGGGCCACGCTCTCCGAGGCCGCGCGGGCGACGATGTCCGCGGGTGCGGCCGGGGTGGCCGGCCTCGCCGTTGCGCGCGCCGTGCTGGCCAGCGCCGATGACGCCGGGGACATCTAGTACCGCCTGGCAGAAGTTAACGTACTTCCGCAGGGGCGGATTGCATCCGCCCGGGCGCGTCCAACAAGCCCTTACGAGCGAACCGGCTCTAATGCCAGCGAGTGCTGGCCAGATCCCGTGCCCGCGGGGCTGGCCGGCTCAGCGGACAACGGCATAGATTAGCTTGTCCAGAATCTCGCCGTTCTTGAATACGGCTTTTCGTAATCGTGCCTCATACGTGTAACCGGCCTTCTCGAGCACCCTGGCCGAGGCGGCGTTGCCCTCGAAGACGCCCGCGTAGATGCGGCACAGATCGAGCGTCGTAAATCCGAATTCGGTAACCGCCCGCACCGCCTCGGTGGCGATGCCCCGTCCCCAGAACTGGCGGCCGAGCCAGTAGCCGATCTCGGCCGACCTGCGGTGGACGTCCTCCTGCAGCCTGAGCCCTATACCTCCGACGGCCTGTCCGTCGACGACGATGGCGAAGTTTGTCACCGGCTCAGCTGAACTGGCGAACTCGATCCACAAGTGCGCGTCGGCGGCCGTGTAGGGATAGGGAAAGGCGTCTCGCAGTCTGGAGGAGACGGCGGGATCGTTGGCGTGCTCGACCAGCGAGTCCGCATCCGAGTTCTGCCAGTTGCGCACCGTGCAAAGCGCCAGGTCCCAGCGCACGCTCTCAGTCACCCTTGTCGAGGGAAGCGAGGGCTTCCTCGAAGGCGGCCAGCGTCTCGTCTATGTCTTTCTTGGAATGCACCAGCGAGACGAAAGCGGTCTCGAACTGGGACGGCGGCCAGTAGATCCCTGCGGCGATAAGGGCTTGCCAGAGCCTGGCGAAGGCTTTCGTGTCGCAAGCCTGGGCGCCGGCGAAATCGTTGACCTCCTTGGGGGCAAAGAACAAAGTGATCATGCCGGTGATCGACGAAACCTGAAAAGGAGTGCGGCTCTTGCCGGCAAGCTCGCGCAGCCCGTCGGCAAGCCGGTCGGTGCGCTGATCCAGCTGCTGGTATGTGTGGGGAATCTGCAAAAGGCGGAGTTGAGCGGCACCGGCTCGCATGGCCAGCGGGTTGCCGGACAGGGTGCCTGCTTGATAAACCGGCCCCTGCGGCGCCACCATCTCCATGATCTGCTTCCGCCCGCCGTAAGCTCCCACCGGCAGCCCGGCGCCGATTATCTTGCCCAGGCAGGTCAGATCCGGCTCGATCTGCCAGCGCTCCTGCGCGCCGCCGAGGGCGACGCGAAAACCTGTCATCACCTCGTCGAAAATCAGCAGTGCACCGTGCCTGGTGCTAAGCTCCCGCAAGCCCCGCAGATAGCCCTCGCCCGGTTTAATCAGTCCCGCGTTGCCGACCACCGGCTCCACGATGACGGCCGCTATCTTGTCCCGGTGTTCCTGGAAGGTCTTCTCCACCGCGGGCAGATCATTGTACGGCAGCGAAATGGTCAGCCTGGACAAATCCTCCGGTACGCCCGGAGAGCTGGCGATGCCCAGCGTGGCCAGACCGGACCCGGCCCTTACCAGGAAAGAGTCCGCGTGCCCGTGGTAGCAACCGTCGAATTTGACGATCATCTGACGACTGGTGAAAGCCCTCGCAAGTCGAATCGCCGACATGGTGGCCTCAGTCCCGGAGTTCACCATGCGCACCAGCTCCATGCTGGGCACTATCTTCTGGATAAGCTCGGCGAGCTCGACCTCGGCCGCGCAGGGCGCACCAAAGCTGGTGCCCCTCAACAGACCGTCCTCAATCGCCTCCAGCACACGCGGGTGGCGATGCCCCAAGATCATCGCCCCCCACGAGCCGACGTAATCGATGTAACGGTTGCCGTCCACATCCCACATATAGGCGCCGTCGGCGCGATCGATGAAGACCGGCTCGGATGCCACCGACTTGCAGGAGCGCACGGGTGAGTTGACGCCGCCGGGGGCAACTTTTAACGCTCGATCGAATACCTGGTGTGACCGGGATGCGGAAAGAACCGTTTGCGTCATCGCCGTTAACCTCTATTGAAACTGTCGTTTACGTCGACCGCGCCGCACCCTCCGGCGCGCCCAGGATGCGTTCCAGCACGGGCTCCACCATCTTGATCGCCTTTTCACCGGCCTGGAAATGCCTGAGCTTGAGATCCTTGTCGAAAACGTAGAAGGCGGGCACGAACTTGTTTTCAAAAGCATCGGTGATCGTGTGCCAGTTGTCGACAACGCAAGGCTGCTTGACCTCATAGAAGTCGATTGCTTCTTTCACCGCCTCGACATTGGTGTCGCTCTCCTGTCTCGGCATGTGCACGGCGATGACTTTCAGGCCTTTCGGCCCGTAAGTGTCGATCCATCTTGATATATCCGGGAGCGACTCCTTGCAGATGCCGCAGCTTATCGCCCAGAAGTGAACGAGCACCACATTGCCCCGCAAATCTTCGGTGTTAATCTGCTGGGAATTGAACCAATCGGTTCCACCTTCGAGCGGTGGCATGGCGCTGTCCATTCGCAGTGGCATGTGGACCTCCTTATTATTGGATTCGCATTGCGGCGGGTAACCCGGACGACGGCGGTGGCTCTGATTTCTCACTGGGCAGATCCGCCGGGCCGTGCCTGGCGGATCTGCCCCATGATTCTTGCATACCGCAGCGAAATTACCGCGGTCGACTCCTGCTGGGTATCGCCTACACCTGCAGGGTCTTCTGACCCGGCTTCCAGTCCGCGCCGCACAGGCCGCCGGTCTTCAGCGCCTCGAGCACCCGCAGGGTCTCATCGACGCTGCGGCCCACGTTCAACGCGTGCACCACCTGGTACTGCAGCTGACCTTCCGGATCGATGATGAACAGACCGCGCAGGGCGATGCCCTTGTCCTCGAGGAGGACGCCGTAGTCGCGCGAGACATCCTTGGTGATGTCGGATGCCAGCGGGAACTTGATCTGGCCCAGTCCGCCCTTCTCTTCCGGGGTCAGGATCCAGGCGCGGTGGCTGTAGACGCTGTCGGTGGAAACCGCGAGGACGTCGGCGCCGGCCTTCTTGAAGTCTTCGTACCTGTCAGAGAACGCCTTGATCTCTGTCGGGCAGACAAAGGTGAAGTCCAGCGGATAGAAGAACATGATGAGCCACTTGCCGCGATAGTCGGCCAGGCGCACATTCTCCTTCAAGGCTTTCATATCCTTAGTGGAGGGCATGTCGAATTCGGGAGCTTTCTTTGTTACTTGAAGCATTTAGGTTGAATCTCCGAAAGGTTGTGTAGAGCGACTATTTCTGGATCTTATCTCCCGGCCGCTGAACCCTTGAGGCTTTTAATGGAAATTCCATAATTTACGCATAAGGCGCATCGGCGCTTGATTTCGATACGCGTCACGCCTTGCGATCGCTCAGCCATTCGTCCAGCTCCCGCTGAAGCTGGTTGTCGCGAACGTACTTCTGAATGAGCGGACTTGTCGGCTCCCAGCCGATGCTCAGCAGGTGCTGCAGGTGCTCCTTCGGGGTGGCCGCCTGCCTGCTCCTGCCCAGCTCCGCTTCGTTGGCTGCTTCCGCCATCGCCTCTCCTCCCGAATGCACCGGTAATTATAAGCGCCCGCCGCGGCAAGGCGTGATTCTGGCGGCTCGGTCCGTTTACCCGATTCCGGGCCGTGCCGAAACCCACGGGCACGGGCCGGTGGAATGTAAAAGCGGCTTCATAAAGAGCTGCGCAAGCGGGCGCCTGTTTGACCCCGGGAAAGATCGTTTGCTATCATCAGCATTTGCCCGTTTTCTGTGCTGAGAAAATGGGGAGGCTGCTGCCGGACGGCGGGATAGAAACGGTCCGGTCGCCAGCTTTTCGAATCATTACCGCGTTTGGCCGGAGAAGAAAATGTACGCCATCGTTGAAGCATGCGGCAGACAATACCAGCTTGAGGCCGGGAAATTCGTGGACATCGATCTGGTTCCTGTCGAGCCCGGGCAGGAGTTCGTCTTCGACCGCGTCCTCATGCTCGTCGACGGCAAGGACTCCCAGGTCGGCGAGCCGTATGTCAGCGGCGCTAAGGTGACCGGCAAGGTCCTGGCCCACGACCGCGACTCGAAAATCATCGTTTATAAGATGCGGCCCAAGAAGGGTACCCGCAAGAAGCAGGGGCACCGGCAGGGCTACACCCGGGTTCTGGTGAGCCAGATAAGCGTCAACGACAAGGTGCTGGCCGAAGCCAGGGGCGACAAGAAGCCGGCCAGGGAAAAGCCGCAGCCCGAGGCCAGGGGGGCCGAGAAGCCCGCGGCCCGGGCGGTCAAGAAGCCGGCTGCCAGGGCGGCCGAGGCGCCCGCCGCCGAAAGGCCAGCGAAAACAGCCGGCAAGCCCGCCGCCAAGCCGGCCAGGAAGGCGGCCACCAAGCCGGTCACCAATCCGGCCGAGAAGCAGGATACGGTCAGCTCGAGCTCTCAAGATTAGGGGAATTAACGGTCATGGCACATAAGAAAGGCGCAGGTTCAACCAGAAACGGCCGCGACAGCCAGCCCAAGCGCCTGGGCGTCAAGGTGTACGGCGGCGAGCTGGCCCAGCCGGGCTCGATACTGGTCCGCCAGCGGGGAACCAAGATCCATCCGGGACACAACGTCCTGCGCGGCAGCGACGACACCCTCTTCGCCGTGGTCACCGGCACGGTGCGCTACGAGACCTCGCGCGGCCGCAAGCTCGTAAGCGTATATCCTCTATAGGCAGGACCTGGAAACTCTCCGGAGAAGCGGGCAGGCAAGGCGAGCAGCCTTCCGGTGCGCTATATTTGGGGTCGAGGCGGGGGACCGCGCAGATCGGCGGAGGTAGCGTCGGCTGGTGGAGCAAGGCAAGGCAAAGAGCGTGGAGGCGGTCCTGAAACTGCTGGGCGTCGAGCGGCCGGCAGGCGCGGGGCCGCTGGTGGTGACCGGCGTCAGTTACGACTCGCGGCAGGTAGAGCCGGGCAACGCCTTTGTCTGCATCGCCGGCGAGCACACCGACGGCAACCAGTTCATCGCCGAGGCGGTGAAGCGTGGCGCCGCATGCGTCGTTTCGGAGAAACCCGGGCAAGGCTGCCCGGTGCCTTACCTGCAGGTGCCCGATGTCAGGCTCGCCCTGGCGCTTTTCGCCGACGAGTACTTCGACCACCCGAGCCTGCACCTCCGCCCGCTCGGTGTGACCGGCACCAACGGAAAAACCACCACCACGCACCTGGTCGAGCAGATCATGAACGCCAGCGGCCGCAAGACCGGGCTTATAGGCACGCTGGGCGCCCGCTGGCCGGGGCAGACGGAGTACCACGAGATCAAGCACACCACGCCCCAGTCGGCGGATCTGCACCGGATACTGGCGATGGTGGCCGATGCCGGCTGCTCGCACGTCTCCATGGAGGTGTCCAGCCACGCTCTGGCCCAGAAGCGGGTGGCCGGCTGTCATTTCGCCACGGTCTGCCTGACCAACATCACGCAGGATCACCTCGATTTCCACCAGACCATGGAGCACTACTGGAAAGCCAAGCGCAGGCTCTTTGCCGAGCTTGCCGATTCCGCCCACGAAAACAGATCGGCTATCGTCAACCTCGATGATCCCCTGGCCGGCGAGTTCTTGAAGGCGGTCCACCCGCGAATTCCGAAGTGGACGTATGCCTGGCAGCAGGGGGCCGATTGCTACGTCCGGGAGGCCAGCTTCGATTTCGCGGGCACCAACCTCTCGCTGGTCACCCCGCGCGGCCCGGTCGACCTGCGCCTGCGGCTCACCGGTCGCTTCAACGTTTACAACACGATGGCCGCCGTGCTGATCTGCCTGGCCGAGGGTGTCGATCCGCAGTCCTGCGCCGCGGCGCTGGAGAATTTCTCCGGGGTGTCCGGCCGCTTCGAGGTCGTATCCTCGGATTCGGGCGGCGAGCCGCTGGTCATCGTCGATTACGCGCACACGCCCGATGGGCTGGACAATGTGCTGAAAACGGCGCGCGGGCTGGTTCCGCAAGAGGGGCGGCTCGTGGTCGTCTTCGGTTGCGGCGGCGACCGGGATTCCTCGAAGCGGCCGCAGATGGGCGAGATTGCCGAGGCGCTGTGCGACGAGGTGATCGTCACCTCCGACAATCCACGCACCGAAAACCCGGAGCAGATAATTGCCGACATCCTGGCGGGCATCAAACGCATGAGATCTGTTCTGGTCGAGCCGGACCGGGCGGCGGCGATCCGCCTGGCGATCAAGCAGGCGTCCGGCAAGGACGTGATCGTGATCGCCGGCAAGGGGCATGAGAATTACCAGATCCTCGCCGATCGGACGGTGCCGTTCGATGACAGGACCGAGGTGCGGCTGGCCCTGAAAGAGCGGGCAAGCGCCTGCCTCGGCACCCTCTAGCTTGCTGGGTATAATTGAAAAAGTTGTACGGCGGGTTAAATGAGTCCTCCAAGGGGACTTTCAGTGGGCATCAATTTTCACATCACTTCCGTGCGAGAAGGAACCATCTTCAATGTGATGCAGTTCCTCAGTCTCGAGAAAGTCACGGGAATCTTGAGCATCTCCTTCGGACGCCATATTCCCGAGGTGGCGATTTATTTCGTCTCCGGCAAGGCGGCCACGGCGGAGTTCGGCGCCATTGTCGGCGACAACGTGCTCGATGTCATCCTCTGCCAGGAGTACGCGATCAAGGAGGTCAACTTCGCCCCCGGACGGATCAGCCGCATCAACGACAAAGCGCTCATCGTCAGGGCATCCAGCCTCTCCGGCTCGCTTTTGCAGGCCTCCAAGGATGTGGACAAATGCCAGGCGAGACCGTTCATTTACGGGCTGCTTCCCCTGTACTTCCCCAACACGGGCCGGGCCGAGGTCCTGCTGCAGGTCATGTACGACTTCCCCAAGCACAGGGATTTCCTGAGCAGCGTCCCCCAGGCGGAAGGTGACAAGGACGGGCCGCTTCCTCACTGCGTTCTGCTGCATCGAGCGTTGAGCAAGAACGCGATCACCTATCAGACGCCGCTGGTGCCGATCAAGGCCCTGCGCCAGCTGCTGGAGATCGTCCAGCCGCTCAGCGAAAAAGAGATCGAAAACCTGCGCGGCTACATGCGCAGCCTGCTGCCCCACCCCAAGGCGACCCACATGCCGATCGACCGCTTCTACGCTTTCGCCAGCGCCATCGAATCAATTGCCCACCGGCGCGGACCGGAGGTCGGCGATCAAACCCGCCGCGTCATCTACAGGCTCATCCAGAGCACGACCAAGCTGACCGAGCCGGCCAACGCGTGATGGTAAGATGACGGCGGGGCGGCGACCGGATCCGGAGAGCTCAGAATGATGCTGACCATTACCTATTGCGGTGTTTGAAACTACCGGCCGCGGGCTGCCAGTCTGGCAGCCGAATTGAAGGATGAGCTGGGAAAGAGCGCCGAACTCATTGAGTCCTCGGGCGGCGTGTTCGAGATCGAGCTCAACGGCAAGCTCATCTTCTCGAAAAAGAAGCTCGGCCGCTTTCCCGAGGAAGGCGAGATCCTGGCAATCCTGAAGCAGCTTCGTTAAGTGTCACAGGCGCGACACGCTTGAATCGCCCCATCACCTAGTCTGTAGGTGGCTGAGCTTCTGCCGGCCTCCAAGACAAACGAGGGTGTTGACAATGAAAAGGGAGATTGCTGATCGGAAAAACGCCTTTAGCCTGGCGACCTGGGGCGCCTTGACGAGGATGGTTGTCAGAGCGCGGTTTGAGGAGCTGGAGTTCGTCGGGCGTGAAACAATCCCGGCGTCGGGGCCGTTCGTGCTCGTCTGCAACCACATCTCGCGATGGGATGGCCTGGTGGTCTTCGAGCTCGTCGGCCGTCCCGCCAATTATCTGGTGTCGCCCGACGAGCTCAGGGGGCTTCAGGGCGCCGTGCTCAGGTCGCTGGGCGCCTTTCCTGCCGACGGGCGGCTGAATCCTGTGGGTTTTGCCCGCTCGCGGCTCGAGCGCGGGGAGGGCGTGGTCATCTTCCCGGAAGGGAACGTCTTTTACGACGGCGCCACCCATCCCTTCAAGAACGGCGCCGCCCGGACGGCCATCACGGCGGCGCTGGCCGGCACGAATCCGCTCTTGATCCCGGTGGCCGTCTCCTACGGCGGCAACGGCAAATCGTCCGCCCGCTGTCTGGTGGGCGAGCCGGTAGACCTGGGGCCGTACGTGCAAGAATATCTGGAGCAAAGTAATATGGGGATCAGATCCCTGACCGTCCGCCTGGAGCGGGAGGTTTGCTTTTTGCGCCGGAGCCTGGGGGCGAAAGGCGACGAGCAGAAGCTGTTTGAGGGGCAGCCGGTTAAGGCGTGGGTGCCGAGGGGGCAGTCCGGTGCGGCGAGCAAGACAGTTGGTTTTCGGCCGGGCGTCCTCGATCATCGAGCACCTTGGCCAGTGGCGGATGGATCGCCTGACCGAGATCGGGCGAAAGTACATGCCTGACGGCTTCTGGGGAGGTGAGACGGTGCCGGGCAGCGCCCGGCGCCAGATCTTTCTCACCTTCGACGACGGTCCCTGCCCGCACACGACGCCACGCCTGCTGGAGACGCTGGCCGAAGCCGGGGTCCAGGCCACCTTTTTCCTGATCGGCTCGAGCGTGGCCAGGCATCCCGAGCTGGTGGAGCGGATTGCCGGGCAGGGGCACGTGATCGCCAATCACAGTTTCAGCCACCCGCTCATGCCTGCCCTTTCCACCCGGGCCATCGAGCAGGAGATTGACACCACCAACAGGCGGATCGAGGAGGTCACCGGCAGCGCGCCCTCGTTGTTCCGGCCGCCCTACGGGGTTTGCGACCGGCGCTCGGCGGACTGCCTTTCGGAAAGGGGGATGGTGCCGGTCTACTGGGGGGTGGTGCCGCTCGACTGGCAGGCGCCCGGCGCCGAGCGCGTCGTGCACCGCGTCATGCGCAGGCTGGAGCCCGGCGCCCTGGTCGTCATGCACGAGCGGCGCGCGCTTTCCCACCAAACCGTAACGGCTGCCAAGGAAATAATATGTAAGGGCAGGCAGCTTGGTTACGAGTTCGTGGAAATTCCCGGTGCTGGATTTCAGACCACCTAAAGACACGCCGGCGCTCATCGCCCTGGTCAAACTCCTGCTGCCGGTGATCATGAAGTTCACGCTCCACGAGGCGCGGGTCGAGGTCGTCGGCGACGGGCTCGCGCGCTTCCAGGCGCTTGCCGGGCTGCGGACGATCATCTGTCCCAACCACTCCAACCACAACGATCCGGAGATCATGTTTGCCTTCTCCAAGCTCGCCGGCGAGGACTTCAACTTCCTGGCCGCCCGGGAGATCTTCGACCGGGATCACGGGTGGCGGGGTTTCTGGCTCCAGCACCTGGGCTGTTATTCGGTGGTGCGGGGGGCCATCGATCGGGAATCCTTCAAGATGACCAAGACGCTCGTTCAGGAGAACAGGAAGAAGCTGGTCATCTTTCCCGAGGGCGAGGTGACCAGGCAGAACGACAAGCTCCTGCACCTGGAGTCCGGGGTGGCGCAGATGGCCTTCTGGGCGGTCGATGAGATGGTGAAGAGGAAGCGGGCGGAGCCGGTGTTCATTCTGCCCCTGGCGCTGAAATACACGTACAGCGCCGATATTCGCGACGAGCTGGAGAGATCGCTTTATAAGCTGGAGGCGCGCCTGGGGCTGCCGGGCCGGCTGCAGACGCCGATGTACACCCGCCTGCGCGCGGTATCCGAGGCGATACTTTCCTTGCTCGAGCGCGAGTACAGCTTCAAGGCCGCCCCTGAAGCCTCGATGAACGATCGGATCGTCGGGCTCAGGTTGGCCATTCTCAAACGGATCGCCGATTTCCTCAACATCAAGCTGCCGCCGGGCGCCGAGCAGCTGGAGTACGTGCGCATACTGCGCAACGCGCTCGATGACCAGATTTACAACGGCGACGAGGCCGGCTCGGCCTACGAGCGGAAGCTGCAGGAGGAGCGAACCGCGAAGATCAAAGGCTTCTACCGGGATCTCGATCGGGTCACAAACTTCATCGCCATCTACGACGGCTACCTGCGCGACCGCCTCACCCAGGAGCGGTTCGCCGAGGTGCTCGACCGCTTCGAGATCGAGGTCTTCGGCTCGACGACGGTCAAGGGCCCGCGGCACATATACATCGACGTCGGGCGCCCCCTTGATCTGCTGCCGGTCTACCCGGAATACAGGTCGAACAAGCGGGCGGCGCTTTCGCGCGTCACCGGGGATGTCAGCCAGCAGATCTCGACCATGATAGACGCCCTGGATGTTAAAAGATCGGCGATCATGGTCGACTGACGGCAGCGGCGCGCCGGCTGCCGGAGCCGCCGGTAACCTGAAATAAATGCTCTTTGCAACCGCCGGCCGGGGATGGTAATATCAAAACCCGGCGGCGCCGGCCCGGTGTGGAAACGCGCCGGTCGGCATCAGAGGTGAGGGCATAGATGCAGAAATTGGCGCTTGTAGGGCTTGGCGCATCGGGCTTGTTCGCCCTCAAGGAGCTGGCAGGCGCGGATGTCGAGGTGCATGTCTTCGACGTCGGTCCGGCTTACGCCCGGCGCTATCCCTGCCCGATCGACCAGGGCAAGCTGGAGGTGTGCCCGCCCAAGGCCTGCAGCTACTGCGCCCCCGGACAGTCGGCGGGCAGCTGGAACGACTTCAAGGTCATCCTGTCGGCCTCGCCGGTCATCGGCGGCCGGCTCCACGATCTCATCGGTGAGGCGGAGCTGCAGAAGCGGCTCGACAGGGTGCGGGCTACCATCCTCGAGCACGCGCCGGTCGCCATCCCGGTGGTGACGCCCAACGAGGAGGATCTGGCCTGGATCAAGAAGAAGGCCGCGCTGGCCGGCATGACCTACCACTACCAGGAGCTGCTCCACTGCGGCTCCGACAACGCACCGGCTATCAACACCAGCATTCTCGATGAGATCGTGGGCAAGGGCCCGAACATCGTTTTTCACTGGGACACCAAGGTCCTGTCCGCGTCCCGCTCGGGGCAGCGCTTCGCCGTGCGGCACGATCACTATCGCAAGCCCGGGCAGGAGAAGGAGGAGATCTTCGACTACCTGATAGTCTCCGTGGGCCGCGGCGGGGCTCACTGGCTGACGCAGCAGGAGTTTTACCGGGCGCTGGACATCCAGCCAGGGCAGGTGGATATCGGCGTGCGCGTGGAGACGAGCTGTTACTTCACCGAGGAGGTCGACCGGCGCTTCTACGAGCCGAAGCTCTATTTCCGCAGCCGGCGCCACAACGACGTCGTGCGCAACTTCTGCTCCAACCCGCGCGGCTTCGTGACGCCCGAGAATCACCGCGACTACGTGCTGGTTAACGGGCACTCCAAGATGTTCGAGAAATCGGAGAACAACAACTTCGCCGTCCTCGTCTCCAAGACCTTCACCAGGCCTTTCAAGGATCCGCAGATGTATTCGCAGACGATCGCCAAGGTGGTCAACATGCTGGCCGGCGGCGGCCCCCTCATACAGAGGCTCGGGGATCTGCGCGCCGGCCGCCGCACCAAGTCGCTGGACAACAACCTGGTCAAGCCCACGCTCGAGGCCGAATGCGGCGACGTCTCATTGGCCTACCCGCACCGCATACTGGAGGGGATCATCGAGTACATAGACGCCCTGGACAAGATCTGCCCCGGCGTCGCCGACGCTTCCACCCTCCTGTACGCCCCCGAATGCAAGAGCTACCCGGACTCGATCTCGGTGAGCAAGACCATGGAGACCACCATCCCCAACCTGTACATAATAGGCGATTCCAGCAGCTGGACTCGCGGTGTCGGGCAGGCTGCCACCAGCGGCATCCTGGCCGGCGAGGCCGTGCGGGCGCGCTCGTCCGGGGCGAGCAAGCTCCTGCCGCCTGCTGTTCCCGCCCAGCCGAGCTCATCCCCGGTTGCCGCCGGGTGAAGCCGCTTTAGCCCTGGCCTCGAACACCCGTGCCCGCTCGATGTCGCCACGGCAGCGATAGAGCTCCGAGAGCTTGTTCATGGTGTCGACCGCGTCCTCGTCGCCGTCCCCTTTCTGGCTGCTGTAGATGGCCAGTGCCCGTTTCAGAAGCCTCTCGGCCGGCCCGTATCGCTTCTGCTCGAGGTAGAGATCGCCCAGGTTGTACAGCGGGTCGGCTACGCTGGCGTCGTGGCGGCCCAGGGTGCGCCGGTAAATGGCGATCGCGCGCCTGTAAAGCCGCGCTGCCTCAGCGCTTTTCCCCAGGGAGCGCTCGAGCCCGGCCAGATCGTTGAGGCAGTCCGCCACCTCCTGGTGGCAGGCGCCCCGGGCCCGCGCGCACACCTCGGCCGCCCTCTTCAAATAAGGCTCGGCCTCCGCTTCCTTGCCGTCGGCGCGGTAGACGCTGGCCAGGCGGGCGAGGATGACGGCGCAGGCGGGGTGGGCGTCGCCGAGCACGCGCGCGTCGATCTCGGCCAGCGTCTGCAGGCGCCTTTCGGCGGCTGGATAATCCTCGTCGACCACATCCTGGTAGGCGGCTATCGCCTCTGGCAGCCTGTCGAAGTCCTGGCCGTAAATCCGGCGGATCGACTGGTGCCCCTCGACGGCACCGCCGGTGGTGCCGATAATCTCCTGGGCCGGATCGTAGAGCAGCTCCTGTCCGCCGATGCGGATTGTGGTCCAGACGTGCCCGACGTTGTCGTCGAAGCCGAACACCAGCGTCGCCGGCAGCCCGAGCTCGTCGGCGAGGATCTTGAGCAGCGTCGCCTCCTCCAGGCAGACGCCCCTGCCCCGGGCGATGTATTCGCCGAGGAGGATGCGCCTGCCCCGGTGCTGGTTGCCGAAGGAGTCATCCCAGTCGCTGAGCTGGTCGTCGTTCATTCCCCGGGGCGTGAAAAGCTGGTGAGCGAAACGGGTGAGCGCCGCAGCCCTTTCCGCCTCCGGCAGCGCCCCGAAGCGCCGGCGCGCCTCCTCGATCGTCTGGCGCAGGACCGGGTCGCGCGCTCTGTCCACCACCAGCGAAGCCGAGCGCTCCGCGGGGATTTTCCCGTCCCTGCCGATGATGGAAAGGAACCCATCGTGCTGCCAGCCGTCCTTGAGCGGCTCCGTCATCTCCTGGCCGACGGCGAAGGCGTTCGACTGGCTGACGGCCTCGGGCGGCACACGATAATCGGCCGGGTACTCGAGCGTCTGGCCGGCCGTCGCCGGCCGGGCGGTCGCCGCGATCATGAGGCAGGTTGCCGCCGCGTTGAGCGCCAGGCCCGCCCTCATCGGCGAGGCTCCCGGGGCGTACGGTTCGGCCGGCCGGGCATCAGCCGGACCACATGACGTCGGCCGGTCCGCTTGCCGCCTTCTGGGTTCTCTTGGCCTGCATGCCCGCGTACTTCTTCATGGTCGCCGACATCTCCGGGTGCTCCGGGCCGAGCGTTCTCTCCAGTATGCCGAGCGCCCACTGGAAGAGCCTTTCGGCGTCGCCGAACCGCTCCTGCTCGGTGTAACCGGTGGCCAGCGCCGTCAGCCGGCGCGCCAGGTCCGGGTGCTCGGGGCCGCTGGTTTTCTCCACAATCCCGATTGCCCGCCAGTACAAAGGCTCTGCTTTTGCGAACTCGCCCTCGTCCTCATAGAGCTCGGCCAGGTTGAAGAGCGACTCGGCCACGTAATTGTGCTCCGGCCCCCAGTCTTTCTCCCGGCGGCAGATGAGCTCCTGGTAAAGGCTGGCTGCCTGGGCGTACTTGCCCTGGGTGTGATAGAGCAGGGCCAGGGCGCTCATGCTCGAGGCGACGCTGGGGTGCTGCGTGCCCAGAGCCTTGGTGCGGATCTTGAGCGCCAGGTTGTGGTGCTGCTCGGAGTCCGCCCAGTTGCCCTGAAGGCGGTGCAGCTCGGCCAGGTCGTGATGGGCGGTGGCCACGGTTGGATGCTCCTGCCCGAGATCCTTCTGCAAGATCCTCAGGGCGCGCTCCTGCAGGGGCTGCGCCTGGGCGTACTTGCCCTGGGCGCGATAGAGCAGGGCCAGGTTGTTCAGGCTCTGGGCGACCGTTGGGTGCTCGAGCCCGAGCGCGTTCTCGCGCAGGGCGAGCGCCCGGCGGAAGAGCGGCTCCGCCTGAGAGTACTTGCCCTGCGCGCGGTAGAGGTCGGCCAGGCTGTTCAGGCAGGTGGCCACCTCCAGGTTGTACTCCGGGTTCTTCTGAAATACGGCCAGCGCCCGCCGGTAGAGCGGCTCGACCTCGTTGAAGATGCCCTGCGCCCTGTAAAGGGCGGCCAGGTGCAGCATGCCTATTGCCATGTCCGGGTGGTCGGGGCCGTAAATCTTCTCGGTCAGGCTCATCGCCCTCTTGTAGAGCGGCTCGGCCTCGGCGTAAAAGCCCTGCACCCTGTTCAGGTTCGCCAGGTCGTACAAGGTGAGCGCCAGACGCGGATCTTGCTGTCCGAACTGCTCTGCGGCCGCCAGCGCCGCCCGGAAGGACTCTTCCGCCTTCTGATAGTCACCCTTCTGACAGAACCGGTTGCCAGCCTTGACGTGATGTTTCCATGCTGTCTCTGTGGCAGTTTGCGTCATATCCCACCCGGATTCGGTTCCCCGCGCCCAAGGGCTGCCCGCAGGCGGCCCACGATCATATTTTGCCCGGCCGTGGCGAAAAATTTTCCCCCGGCAAGGAGATTTTCTGGCCGGACCTCAGGAGTCCACGAACTCCACCTCCACCGGCTGCGGCAGGATTCCCTTTTCGTGGGCCATGGCGAACAGGCGACGGACGGCCTCGCGCCCGGCCTGGCCGTAATCCACGGTCAGCTCGTTGACGTACATGCCCACGAAGCGGTCGGCCAGATCCCTGCCCATGTCGCGGGCGAAGGTGAGCGCGTATTCGAGAGCGTCGGCGCGGTGGCTGAGCGAGTAGAGGATGGACTCCTTGAAAATGCGGGTCGCCTGGCGCATCAGCTCCGGGCCCAGATCCTTGCGCACCACGTTGCCCCCCAGCGGCAGCGGCAGCCCGGTGAGGTCGTACCACCACTGCCCGAGGTCGACAATCCTGGTCAGACCGAGCTGCCCGTATGTGAGCTGCCCCTCGTGAATGATGAGCCCGGCGTCCACCTCGGCGCCGGCCACTGCGTCGAGTATGCGGTCAAAAGGCATCTCCACCACGGTGAGCCCCGGCCGGTAGAGCTCAAGCACCAGGTAAGCGGTGGTCAGCTTGCCGGGAATGGCCACCCGCGCCGCGCCCAGCTGCTCCGAGTCCAGACTCTGGCGGGCGACCAGCATCGGGCCGTACTTATAACCCATGCTCGCCCCGCAGGGCATGAGAGCGTAACGCTCGGCCACCAGCGGGTACGCGGCGAAGGAGATGGCGGAGACCTCGTATCGGCCGGCGATGGCGTCCTGGTTCAGGCTCTGGATGTCCTTGAGAACCTGGTTGATCTTAAGGCCGCCACAGTCCAGCTTGTCTTTGGCCAGCGCGTAGAACATGAATGCATCGTCCGAATCCGGACTGTGCGCGATCGTGATCTCTTTCAGCTTGACTGCCATAACCCGGCTCCCCGCAGACGAAAAGAGCATTGTCCACTGCCGGCCGGTCCACTGCCTGAGCCACGGTTAAGCATGCCCGGCGGTGGACACGCCGGACAATGTCACCTTTTGCCCGCACGTGCAGTCCAGTCGGTCGGTGATGGGCTTGAATAGTCGGCGGGCGGAGCCGGGGTCTCGTAGATGCGTTTGAGCGTGTTGAGATCGCGCGGCGTGATGTTGCCGAATTTGTAGCGGGCGGAAGGGCTCCTGCGCCTGCCGACTATGCTCACCTCGATGGGCTCCATGAGATCGTCCTTGAAGTCGCTGTGCCCGGAGATCCCCAGGGCATGACCCATCTCGTGGAGAAAAACCCCTGCCAGCGCGCGCTCCGGCACGTCCGGCAGGTAATAGGTCGGTCTCAACAGATAGATCACCGCCTGCAAATTGCCCTTGATGACCTGCACCCGGGTGATTCCCAGCTCGTTGGGGGGAAGGTGGTTCTCCCAGACGACCTCGATGTCGGCGGCCTCGTCGGGCGCGGCCACCGTCACGGGCAGGTACTGCGACCATCTCTTGACCCCGGTTTCCAGGCTCGCCTGCCAGGATTGCGGCGAGCCTGGCGGAAGGTGCAGGCGCACGGGAAACTTCTTCCAGCGCGCCACGGTTCCGTCAGGCCCCCGCCTCACCTGCGCGAAGTAATCTCCGGCCCTTTGATCGTAGGGGATGGCTCTTACCACGCCGGAGAAATCGTAAGATCCCTGTTCACCGCCGGCGGTGGCAGCAAAAGCCGGCGCCGCCCCCTGCGGTTGCGCGCCGGCAACCTGCTGCCGCCCGGAAGCGCCGCCGGCATCGCTTGCCGGCGCGGCGAACTGGTCGGAATAGGATGGGGCGGGCGCGCTTGCTACTACCGGCGGTGCCTGCGCCTGAGCTGTCCGGCCGAAGGCGCCCTGGCCGGACAGTTTGGCCTCCAGGCGGGAGAGCCTCTCCGGGACGCTGCCGCTGCTGATCTTGCCAAAGATCTCGGTCTCCAGGTGATCCACGCGATCGTCGATCTCGTGCTCGGGGTACGTGGAGCCGAAGGCGATCTGCTCGAGCCTGACGATGCGCGTCTCCACAGCGCTCAGCGGGGCGGACGCCGGTGGCGCGCCTGTCGGGGCGCTCGTGCTCAAGGGCGTGGTGGGGGCAGTCGAGCCAGGGACCCTCTGCGTCGTGAAACCGGGGCCGTAGCTCGCCCCGGGCTGAGCGGGGCCGGGCGGCACCTGCGGGAGCGGCTTGCCGAAGTCAGGAATCATGCTTTCGCTGGGAAATGCGCCCGGCTGACCGGGCACAGTCGCCGCCGCCGGCGGTGCCGGATAGCCGGCCTGCGGGTAGCCTTGCGGCGGATAGCCTGATGATGATGCGGGCGGGACGCCCGCGCCCCCAGGGTAACCGCCGGCCTGCGGGTAGCCGGCCTGCGGCGCCGGGTAGCCGGCTTGCGGCGCCGGGTAGCCGGCCTGCGGCGCCGGGTAGCCGGCCTGCGGCGCCGGGTAGCCCGCAGGCGGCGCGAGGTAGCCGGCCTGCGGCGCCGGGTAGCCGGCCTGCGGCGCCGGGTAGCCGGCCTGCGGCGCCGGGTAGCCGGCTTGCGGCGCCGGGTAGCCGGCCTGCGGCGCCGGGTAGCCGGCCTGCGGCGCCGGGTAGCCCGCAGGCGGCGCGGGGTAGCCCGCAGGCGGCGCCGGGTAGCCGGCTTGCGGCGCCGGGTAGCCGGCTTGCGGCGCCGGGTAGCCGGCCTGCGGCGCCGGGTAGCCGGCAGGCGGCGCCGGGTAGCCGGCCTGCGGCGCCGGGTAGCCGGCCTGTGGTGCCGGGTAGCCGGCAGGCGGCGCCGGATACCCGGATGGCGGATAACCGGCCTGCGGCGCCGGATAGCCGGACGGCGGCGGGTAGCTCCCGTAACCGGGAGCGGTGCCGTAGGCGGGCGGGCTTACTGCGCTGGCGGTTCCCGGGGCGGTGTTGACCGGGGCACCGTTTATCTTGGGCAGCGGATTGGGGCTTGGCGGCGCCGTCTTCTGCAGGGAGGTGTCGAATTTGGCTTGCGACGGGTCAATCGCCTTCAGCACCGGCTTGAGCTGTGAGGAGCCGGCCCAGGCCCGACCGGCGCCCAGCCAGAGCGCGACCAGGGCGGTAGCCAGGGCGCCCGGGCCCATGCGAGTTCCGGCGGTGCGGGCGGCGCAGCACGTCCTGGCGTATTTACCCTGTCGCTGGCGGATCATCGACGGACCCTCAAGAGTCGAGAAGGTCGTCCGAGAACTCGTTGCCCACGCGAAGGCTCGCTTGCAGGTCGGCAATCGTATCCACAAAGACGGCCCGCACCATCTTGTCCGGTGAGAGCACGAGCTCCCGCAAGATCTCGTGAATCTCCGGGTCGATGCGCTTCAAAGCTTCCCGGCTCTCCTTGACCGAGAAAGCGGCCACGCACTCCGCCCAGTACTCGAACTTGCTCTGGCGCGCGTAGCCCGAGATGAAGACGCGCTCGAAGATCTTCTCCTGGGGCAGGAGCTCGGATGTCCCCTCGTACGCTTGCGGGAGCGGGAAGAGCCTTTCCGACCTGGAAAGCCGCTGCCCGAAGAGATCGGCTATCCTGTCCTGGGTGGCCTGCGAGAGAATGAACTCGAGCTGGTGGCCGTACTCGTGGGCAACCACCAGGTTGAGCCGCACCTCGTAGTAAGGCTTGATCGTCGTGGCCACCGTGGCCAGCATGCCGAACCTTTTGGCGTAGCCAATCTCCTTCTCGAACTCCTCGCGGTCGAGCGTCACGTATCCGGTGCGCACGCCGGTGGCCCCGGCTGCTCCGTGCTTGACGTTGCCGAGCGCCGCCGTGCCCTCGCTCTTGCGCACGATCTGCAGCAGCCCGCAAGATGCCCAGAGCTTGAGGCTCTCGATCACGTATCTCTTCTGCGCCGCCGTCAGCCCATCGAAGTTCTCGAAGTAGCGCAGAATCTCGTTGTCGGAGTAAGGCTTGTCCTTCTTGTACAGCGGGCGGACGAACTCGTGGTTCCAGGGCGCGCCGCTGCTTTTCGTCCCCTGAAAGATTGTGGTCAGCTGCGTGGTCTCGTCGAGCTTGCGGCGGGGCGCCCTTTTGACCGTGTCCCTGAGGAAGAGGTTGCCCTCGTCGTCGAAGCTGCCGACCAGACGGTGGTCTTGCGTGGAGACGCGGCCCATCACCACGGTGAGCGGCACCCCGTTGTATTTCATGGTGCCGGTTGGACCGGGCACCGCACCGGGCAGCTCGAGCTCGAGACCGGTGGCGTCGATGCCCCGGAAGATGCAGCCGGGGATCTCGTCGATCGGCTTGAGCCCGCTGGTCGAGCCGAAGGGGCCGCTCGTGTCCTTGAGCATGCCGTCCTCGAAAAGAAAGCCGACCGGGCTGCCGTCCAGGTAGATCTTCCCGTAGTCGACAACCAGCATCTGCCCGTTGAGCTCGATGAACCCGCTCGGACCCTGAACCCTGGTTGTTTCCGCCTGGGCTGTCACCGCTATTTAGCCTTTGGCGGCGACAGTGGCCATCGCTTTTTTCCAGTCGGAAAGGAACTGCTCGAGACCCTTGTCCGTCAGCGGGTGGCAGACCAGCTGCTTGAAGACCTTGTAGGGCATGGTGGCGATGTCGGCGCCGGCCAGGGCGGCCCTTGTCACGTGCAGGGGGGTGCGGATGCTGGCGGCCAGCACCTTGGTCTCGATCCCCTGAATGTGGAACACCTCCACGATCTGCTCGACCAGCGCCATGCCGTCTTCGTTGATGTCATCGAGACGGCCGGCGAAGGGGCTGACGATATAGGCGCCTGCCCGGGCGGCCAGAAGCGCCTGGTTGACGCTGAAGCACAAGGTGACGTTCACCTTCACCCCTTCCCTGCTCAGCTGACTGGTGGCTGCAAGCCCGGCAGGGGTTAAAGGGCACTTGACTATGGCGTTGGGCGCCCAGGTGGCGATGTCCCGGCCTTCCTTGAGCATCCCTTCCGTGTCCGTCGAGACCACCTCGGCGCTCACCAGACCGGAGACCACCTGGCAGATATCCTTGACCCGCCGCTTGAAGTCCACGCCTTCCCTGGCCACCAGGGTGGGGTTGGTCGTCACGCCGGACAGAACGCCCCAAGAAGCAATCTCCTTGATCTCGTCGAGATTGGCTGTATCCAGATATAGTTCCACGGCTATCTCCTGTCTGCTGTAAATTTTGGGTCAAGCCTTAGCTCGTACTCAGTATAGCCAATCGAGGACAGGGTAAGATGGAGGCTGTCAGGTTTTTAAAGCGCAGGCATCCCTTGCCCAAACGGACCCCACATTATTCCGTCTACCCGTTCTGGCAGACGCTCTTGTCTGTCTTGTTCGGTGTTGCGGCCGGTGTGGTCATCCTAATCGGCCTGACCAGGTCGCACGGCCTGGCGCTTTCTCACGCTTTTCCGGCCGCCGACGGCAGTGGGCTGCAGGTGCCGAGCCTGCCCAGCCTGCCCAGGCTGGCCCGGCGCATGAACCTTCTGGTCATGGGGGTGGACTCCAACGGCAGGGACACACAGCGTTTCGTCTCCACGCGCTCGGACACGATGATGCTGGTCAGCATCGACCCGGAGCGCAACCGGGTTTCCCTGGTGTCGATACCGAGGGACAGCCGGGTGCCGATCGAGGGGCATGGCCTCGACAAGATTAACGCCGCCCACGCTTACGGCGGCCCCGATCTTTCCGTGTCCACGGTCAAGAATGCTTTTCTGGTTCAGGTCGATCACTACGTGGTTGTGGACACGCAGGGGCTCAAGACCTTGTTTGAGGCGCTCGGCCCCGTCGATGTGCTGGTGGAAAAGCCGATGCACTACACCGACCACGCGGCCGGCCTGCACGTGAATCTGCAAGCGGGGCTGCAGACGCTGGACCCGGTGCAGGCTGAAGAGTATGTGCGCTATCGCCATGACGCGCGCGGCGACCTCGGGCGCATCGAGCGGCAGCAGTGGTTTTTGCGCCAGGTGGCCCGCAAGCTGCGGGAGCCGCAGATCATCTTGAAGATCCCCGAGCTGGTCGCCTTCGCCAGGGACAACGTGGTCACCGATCTGACGGCCGAAGACATGGTCCGGCTGGCCACTTTCCTGAAGGATGTGCAGCCGTCGCAGGTGCAGACGGCGACCATACCCGGCTCGGCAGCCACCATCGGCGGCGGCAGCTACTGGATCCCGGACATGGGTGCGGCTAAGGTGGTGCTCGAGCGCCTGGTGGGAACCGGTCTCGGCGCCGCGGACATGGCCTTGTCCGGCGGCGCCGAGACAGCCGCCGCTGCGGTGCCGGCCGAGACGCCAGAGGAGGTGGGGCCGATTTCGGTGGCCATCAAGTATCCTCGCGGTGCGGAACCGGGGGTCAAGAACCTGGAGGCGCTCCTCAACGCCTGCGGCTACGTGGTGCGATACAAATGGCAGACCCCGCTGGCCGAGTGCCAGCACGAGCAGATTGTCGGATTGAGCAAGCGGGCCGACGAGATGCAGCTGGCAGCCCTGCGCAAGAACGTGCCCGATCTCGGCGCGTGGCCGTCCGTGGTGGCGATCGATTCGCGCCCGCCGGCCGACTTCACGATCGTCATCTCGCCGACCACCGCCTTCGCCAACGTCAGCGCGCAGGCTCAAGGGCCGGTCGGCTACCGGTTGCAGCAGGTCGCCGAATAACAACTCCGGCGCCCGGGGCTAGATCATCTCCTCGATCAGCTGGCCGAACACCTCGGGCTTGAGACCGAGCGGGCGCTTGATCATGGCCGGACCATCCCGGAGCACCGGCTCGCTGTCCTCGTAGGTGGGCTGCTCGCTCTTGTAGAGGACGCCGAGCGGAATCTTCTCGCCCCACTCGAAGGATTTCTGCAACGACCTGGCCGCGTCGGAGGGGTCCCAGCCGTTCTCCTCGAGCTTGTAGACGCGCTCCTTGAAAAAGGCGTACGTGTTCACCTTGTTGTAGGTGACGCAGGGGCTGAAGACGTCGATCAACGAGAATCCTTTGTGGGCGATGCCGCCGGCGATCAGCTCGGCGAGCTGCTTCTGCTCGCCGGAGAAGCCGCGGGCCACGTAGGTGGCACCGGTGGTGATGGCAAGCGCCAGCGGGTTCAGGGGCAGCTCGATGTTGCCGTTGGGCGTCGACTTGGTGCGGTGCTCCTTGGTGGTGGTGGGCGAGGTCTGCCCGGTGGTCAGGCCGTAGATCTGGTTGTCCATGACCACGTAAGTGATGTCCAGGTTGCGGCGCATGGCGTGGATGAAGTGACCGACGCCGATTCCGTAACCGTCCCCGTCGCCGCCGGTCACCACCACCTTGAGGTCGGTGTTGGCCAGGTGGGCGCCGGTGGCCACGGCCACCGCCCGCCCGTGCAGGCTGTGGATGCCGTAAGCGTGTATGAAGCCGGGCAAATTAGACGAGCAGCCGATCCCGGAGACGACCAGCAGATCCTTGGGCTCTATGCCGAGGCTCGCAGCTGCCTGCTGCACGGACTTGAGGACGCCGAAGTCGCCGCAACCCGGGCACCAGTCCGGATCGACGGGGCCCTTATAAAGATCTACCGGTAACTCTACAACTGTAGCCATTCTCGAATTTCCTCTTGCAATTATCCTTTTGATGCCGGCTGGGCAGCCTGCTCTTCTTTGCTCTCCTCGACGACGTTGTAGGAGTAGGTGGCCCCGGTGTGGACACCGACCACCATCTCGCCGCTCCTGGCGCCGCTCGATCTGGACACGAGCTCGATCTTCCAGACCGGCTCGCCGCGCCCGTCGGCGCCCTGGCGCGACAGCTTGCCGGGGCGCAGCCTTTCTGCGTAATGAGTGCGCAGGTGGTGGTAGGCCATCTCGCGCGCCTCCGCTTCGGTGACCTCGAGATCGAGCGGCCTGCCGGCAATAATATCCTTAACCCGCCGGGCAATCTCGGCCGGCTCCAGCGGCTCGCCGTCGTAGCGGTTGACGTGGCCGTCCATGGTGATCCCGGTCTCCATGCGAATATACCTGGCAATCTGGCTTGTGAAGTTGGCCTCCACCGAGATCTTCTTTTTGGCGGCCGCCAGAGCCTTGTGAACCTCTTCCTGGTGGAAGGGAACCACATATTTGATGTGCAGCTGATTGGCCTTTACGCCGTCGGCTGCCAGAAGCTCGATCGCCTCCTTGATCACGCCCTTCGTGGAGCCCCAGCCCACCAGGGTCACGTCGGCGTCGGCAGGCCCCTCCAGTTGCGGCGCCGCCAGCTCCTTTTTTAGACCGTCCATCTTCCGCATGCGCTTTTCCATCATCTTGCGGCGCACCGGCGGCGATGTGAACATATCGGAGATGAGGATCGACTCCTCGTCGTGCTCGTCTGTGCCGGACACGTAGCAAGCGTCGGCCGTGCCCGGCACGGCGCGCGGAGAGACGCCGGAGGCGGTGAGGGCGAAGCGCTTGTACCTGCCGTTTTTCCTGTCCCATTGATTGACCACCTCGCCGCGGTCGATCTGGACGTCCGCGTTCAACGCCCCGGCATCGATCGTCTCGGGGTGCTCGGACAGAAGCAGGTCCGACATGATGATCACGGGCAGCTGGTACTTCTCGGCCATGTTGAAGGCTTCGACGGTGGCCCAGTAGGCGTCGACCACATCGGACGGGGCGACGATCATGCGCGGGAACTCTCCTTGCGAGGCGCCGAGCACCTGGAAGAGATCGCCCTGCTCCGTCTTGGTCGGCAAGCCGGTCGAAGGCCCGCCGCGCTGCACTTCCACGCAGACAACCGGCGCTTCCGTGATCCCGGCCATGCCGATCGCCTCGGTCATGAGAGCGAAGCCACCACCTGCGGTGGCGCACATCGAGCGCACCCCGGCCAGACCGGCGCCCACGGCCATGTTCACGACGGCAAGCTCGTCTTCGGCCTGCTTGACGCAGATGTCCACCTTCTTCGCATGGGCGGCCATCCAGTGAAGGATCGTCGAGGCCGGCGTCATCGGGTAAGCGGCGTAGAACTTGCAGCCGGCAGCGGCGGCGCCGATGGCGATCGCCTCGTTGCCGGTGACGAACGGGCGGCGCACCCTGGTGAACTGCCATTCCATGGAAAGCGGCTTGCCGTGCTCCCTGGCATAGTCGTATCCTGACTGCAGAAGGGCCACGTTGAGGTCCACGACCTGCTGCCCCTTGTGCTTGAACGTGTCCTCGAGGACGCCGGCGGCCTCTGCGAAATCAATCCGGGCCAGATACATGATGGCGCCTACGGCCACCGTGTTCTGCATGATAGGCTGGATCGGCCCGTGTTTCTCCACCACGGCGGCCGTAACCTCTTTCATGGGCAGCGGCATGATCTGCACATCCCTGCCCGCCAGCGACTGATCCAGCTTCAGGCGATCGGAGTTGAAAAGAATGACGCCGCCTGCCTCCACTTCGCCTGCGTGCCGCTCGATGGAGTCCTGATTGAGCGCGATCAGCGCCTGCAGGTGATCGCCGTGGGAATAAACCTTCTCCTGCCCGATGCGCACTCTCAGCCAGATGTGCCCGCCGCGAATGATCGACTGGTAGCTGTTGTAGGCGAACACGTGGAGCCCGAGGCGGCCTGCCGTTTTAGCAAGCGTGTCGCCGGACTTGTCAAGACCGTCTCCGGCCGCACCGCCGATTCCAATCGTGATCTCTTGCATTCGTTTTCTCCTCCCCCTGTCTGGCGGGGGTCTCATGGTAAACGCCCCGGCTCGTGCCCCTTCCGGCGCGGGCGGGCGAGGGGTGCCTCGGGCCTGCCGGCCCGGGTTCCTTTGCTCGGCGAACAGGCTCGGGGGTGCTCGGTTTGCTCTTGAATACGATATCACAAGGAGGCGACCAGCGGCCCGAGCCGCTCCCGATAGCGGCGCCTTGTACAACAAAAGTTACGAGGGCCCCGGCCGGGCACCGTGCGAGGCAGTCTTCAGGCTGCGCCTACATGCCCTCGCCATGAGGCGCGGGGCTTTCCGGCGGCTTCGTTTGCGACCACTGGAAGCCGGCAACCAGAAGCGCGACAAGCGCCACCGCGGCCAGGATTTGAAGGAACTTATCTTGCAGGCTCGATTCCGGGGGGACCCCTGCCGGGCCCTCGTGGCCGTGCTCGCCGCCGTGCCCCGATGACGGTGCGGCTTCCTGCGGGTCGTGGCCGTTGTCGTGCGCCATCTCCATTCTCCTTCCGTTTAACTTAGCGGCTGGGCGAGGAAGTAAACAAGACCGATTACGGCGACGCTGCCGAAGATGACCAGCGCGTACCACTGGGCACGCCCGTTCTCGGAGTAGCGCAGCGCCTCACCGGTTCCCAGGGTGGCGAAGCTGGAGAGGTTGACGACGTTGTCGACAACGGCCATGTCGACCAGATTCCACACGAAGTTGAAGACGGGCAGGGCGAGCTTCTGGGTGAAGGCCATGTACATGTCGTCGAAGTACCACTTGCACCACGACAGGTTGTAGAGCGGCTTCAGATTTTGCTGGCACCAGGTGTGCACAGGCAGCTTGTTGATGTAGACGAGATATGCCAGTCCTATGCCGGCCAGCGAGACGACGGTCGAGGTGAGCATCACGCCGCCGTTGAGCGCCTCGTACTCGGGCGCGTGCCCGAAATAAAGGAACTGGGCAAAGGCGTTGGCCATAGCTGTAGGCGCCGCCCCGGTGAGGAGCTGCTTCAAGGCCTCGGGGTTGGCGCCCAGATAGCCGGAGAGTATGGAAGGGAAGGCCAGGGCGATAAGCGGCAGGTTGATGACCGACAGCTTCTCCGCCGCGGGCGTCCCCCCGCCCCGGTATTCCCCGTGGAAGGTGAGGAAATAGGCGCGGAACATGTAGAAAGCGGTGAGGCCGGCGGTGACCACCAGAAGCCAGAAGAGAATGTCGTGCCCCGGGCCCTGATACTTGAACGAGGAGGAGATGATCTCATCTTTGGAGAAAAAGCCGCTCAGGAAGGGGAAGCCGGAAATCGACAGGGTGCCGACGAGAAAGCACCAGCGGGTGATCGGCATGTACTGCTTGAGTCCGCCCATGTTCCGCAGGTCCTGATCGGGCGGGATCATCCGATCCATGAGCGAGACCTCATCCAGCTTCTTCCTGGTCTCTTTGTCGACGTGCATGGCGTGGTGCAGGTGGTGGATGATAGCGCCGCTGCACAGGAAGAGCATGGCCTTGAAAAAGGCGTGGTTGAACAGGTGGAACATGCCGGCCGTGTACGCGCCGGTGCCCAGCCCGACAAACATGTAGCCGAGCTGCGATACCGTCGACCAGGCGAGCACGCGCTTGATGTCGTACTGGCTCAAGGCGATGGTGGCGGCGACAAAGGCCGTGACGCCGCCCACCCAGGCCACGAAGGCCAGCCCGGCCGAGAACGTGCTACCGTCCGGGGTGAGCCAGATCGGGTAGGCTCTGGCCACCAGATAGATGCCGGCTGCCACCATCGTCGCCGCGTGAATGAGGGCGGAGATAGGCGTCGGGCCTTCCATGGCGTCGGCCAGCCAAACGTGGAGCGGCAGCTGCGCCGATTTGGCCATGGGGCCCATGAACATCACCATCGAGATGGCGGCAAGCGAGGCGGCCGTCAGCGTGCCCTGGCTCGCCGCATAGCGGATCGCCCCGGCCAGGTCGAATCCCTGCGGGTCGCTGAAAATGAGAAGCGGATGCTGTCCCCAGAAGCCGGCGGTAGCAGCCAGGAACAAGATGATGCCGACCAGGAATCCGAAGTCGCCGACCCGGTTGACGACGAAGGCCTTGATGCCGGCCTCGGCGGCCGTGTTCCGCTGCCACCAGAAGCCGATCAGGAAATAGCTGCAGACGCCCACCAGCTCCCAGAAGAAGTACATCTCGAAGAGGTTGGTCGACACGGTAAGGCCGAGCATCGAGCCGGCAAACAGCGAGAGATAGGCATAGAAGCGCGAGTAGCCAGGGTCTTCCCGCATGTAGCCGTGCGTGTAGATCTGAACAAACAGGCTGACCGTGGTGACGACTACCATCATCACCGCGCAGAGGTGATCGACAAGCACGCCCATGCTGAGCCGGAAAGAAGAGGAGACGAACCAATCCCAGTTGGTCTGCGCCGGGCCCAGCGAGGGATCCTGTTGCAGGGCAAGAAGGATGAGCAGGGAGTGCAGGAAGCAGTAGAACATGGTGCCTGCCGACAGCAGCATGGACGCCGTCCTGCTGCGCCAGACCCCGAGGATGGTGACCGCCCCGACTGCAAACGGCAGGGCGACAATCAAAGGAGCCCAGCGGATTATCTCTTGGGGCGCAAACGGTAAGTTCAAAAGCGGTTCTCCGGTTGTCGAGTTCTTGGCTGCCTGGTAATCTCAGCGCCTACACAATATACAGGGATGTGCGCCTGGCGTCCTCACCTGGTTTCGCGCTGTTAAAAATATTTCGCGTTCAAAAACTGCCGCCGATTTTGCTGCTTGCTTGTCGTTATACTTACGGTCGGCCTTGTACCTGGAAAGGAGTCGACCGTGGGTCCCGAGCATCTCTTGACTGCCCTTCTTCTCGTCCCGCTTGTGGGGACCTTCGCGATCGCCCTGTCTCCCGAGCCGTGGGCGCGCCAGATCTCGCTGTGGTTGGGCGCGGCGATGGTGGTCATATCCGCCCTTCTGCTGGCGAACTTCAATCCGGCGCTGGCCGGTATGCAGTTCGTCGAGCAGGTCAACTGGATCCGCTGGCCCTTTCCCGTCGACTATCACGTGGGGATAGACGGCTTCAGCCTGGCGCTCGTGGCGTTGACGACGATCGTCACCTTCGCCGCCATCCTGGCCAGCAAGACCGTCGGCGAGACCAGACCCCGTCTTTATTACTCCATGGTCATGCTCTTGACCACCTCCATCCTCGGCGTCTTCCTGTCGCTCGATCTCGTGCAGTTCTTCGTGCTCTACGAGCTCGAGCTGGTGCCGATGTACTTCCTGATTGCCATCTGGGGCGGTCCCCGGCGCGACTACGCAGCCATGAAGTTCCTGATCTACACCTTCTTTGGTGGCATCTTTATGCTGGCCGCGCTGCTCTTCCTCTATTACCAGCTCGGTCAGGCAGGCGCCCAGTATCAGACGTTCGACATGGTGAAGCTGGCCACCGTCAGCCCGCTTCTTGCCAAGCAGGTGCAGCTCCTGGGATGCCTGGGTTTCATGGTGGCGTTTCTGATCAAGCTGCCCTCCTTCCCGTTCCACACCTGGCTGCCGGACGCTCACGTGGAGGCGCCCACGCCCATCTCGATGATCCTGGCCGGGTTGCTCCTCAAGATGGGCGCCTACGGTCTGGTGCGGATCTGCATGGGCTTTTTCCCTGAGGCGCTGGTCACGCTCGGTGTGGGGCTCATGGCGCTGGGCGCCTTCAACATTGTCTGGGCGGCCATGGCCTGCCTGGTGCAGGGCGACATGAAGCGGGTGATCGCCCTTTCCAGCGTGAGCCACATGGGCTTCATCACCCTCGGGCTGGGGTCGCTTTCGGCCGCGGGCTTGAACGGGGCCATCTTTCAGATGGTCAGCCACGGCTTCATCTCGGCGGCGCTCTTCTTCCTGGTCGGCACCGTTTACGATCGCTGCCACACCCGGCAGATCAAGGAGATTGGAGGCGGCCTGGCCAGGCAGATGCCCACCCTCTTTTATTTCTGGATGCTGGCCACCCTGGCCAATCTCGGGCTGCCGGCGCTGTCCGGATTCGTGGGCGAGGTGACCGTCTTTTACGGCAGCTTCATGTCACCTGTGGCCATGCTGCCCGCGCACCACACCTTCGTTCACGGCACGATCATATTTGCCTGCACCGGCGTCATCTTGAGCGCCGGCTACATGCTGTGGCTTCTCAAGCGGCTCTTCTTCGGCCCCGAGCAGGAGAGGTGGTCCGGCCACCTGACCGACGCCAGGGGCTGGGAGGTGGCGGTGGCCTCGATCCTGGCCCTGTTCATCGTCGGGCTGGGCATCTATCCGATGGCCCTGACCAGTCAGTACACGCCGGTGGCCGACCGCATGACGCGCGACGTGCAGGCGCGCACGACAATCTCCCTGCGCCCGTCGCAGGTTGACTGACCGCGGAAGAGATCCTCTGGCAAGGAGAAGACAACGGCCGGGGCCCGTCAGGCGCTCAGCCGACCCTGCCGGCCAACGACATGTTCCGGGGCGGTCGCTACGGCAAGCCCGTGGGTCCCATCGGACATTACTGGTCCGTGGCCGCCCACAAACAGGAGCTCAGCCCGCAGGAGCTGGAAAAGCGAGCGCAAGAGCTCCTCGCCCCTGCGCCGGCGCCAGGAAACAAGGAGGTCAGCGCGCGGGGACAATCGGCGATAGATCCGGCGGCGTGTCCGTGTTGACGGCCGGCTGCTTCATTCTGGTTATCACGCGCCCGGAGATGGCGTTTGACACCATGGTGCTTATGCTGTCGACAAGCTCGGCCGCCGTGTTGGCGTCGTAGTACTTGCCGCCGGAGCGCTCGGCGATGCAGTTCAGCTGCGCGCGCGCATCCCGTTCCCGGCGCAGTCCGAGCCCGACGATGTCCACCTTGATGTTGATCCCGACGGCCCGCAGCCTGGCGATGTAACCGCAGGGATCGCCGCCGCAGGTCTCGGCGCCGTCCGAGATCAAGATGATCGTCTTGGGGCCCCGCACCACGGACAGATCGCGCTCGGCCTGCATGAGGGCAAACGTCAGCGGCGTCATGCCGAACGGGCGGAGCTGCCGGGTCTGCTCGATGATCGAGCGCCGGTTGCCCTGCCCCATCGGCACCAGAAGCGCCGACTGCTGGCAGTCTATGTCGGGGCTGCTGGTGAAGCCCTGGCCGAAGACCCGCAACCCCAGGTTCACATCTGGCGGTATGCGGGCGATGGCGCTTTCGAGAACGCGCTTGGCGGAGGTCATCTTGGGCTCGCCGCCGCCCAGGTTCTCCTTCATGCTGTACGATGCGTCGACGAGGATGAGGATGTTGACCGGGCCGGCCTCCCGTTCGACCTGCCCTTGAATGAGCGCGCTCTGCGTGCCGGTCTGCAGGGTGGTCGACTGCGTGCCGGTCTGCAGGGTGGTCGACTGCGCGCCGGTCTGCAGGGTGGTCGACTGCGCGCCGCCCCGCCAGGGAGCGCCTTGCGCCAGGAGCGGCGCGGCCGAGGCGCAGAAAAGCAACGCCTGCGCTAGCAGCAGCAGCGGGTTGCGGTGCGGAACCTTTTTCATCTCTTGCCTTCTTCCTTCTTGTCGCTCTTCTCCTTGGCCGTCACTTTTTCCTCTACTACTGGCGCGCCAGGCTTGCCCTCGGCCGGCTCGGCGTTTCTGACAATGAGAACGCGCCGGCTTACCGGCACCGCCCTGCCGCTTTCGCCGGGGGTTGCCCAGACGGTTACATAATAAAGCCCCTCCTTGCCCTGGTGGCTTACCGGCAGCGTGCCCGAGAAGGTGTTGCCCTGCACCTTGATGCCGCCGTGCACCGGCACGTCGGCCGCCGCTTTCGGCTCGCCCGGCGTGGGCGCCATGGCGATAAGCGGCGCCGCCAGCGCCACCGGTGGAATGAACATGCCGCCGGCGATTGCCGCCACGACGCCGGTCATGCGCAGGACCCCCATCAACTTCTCCCGGTCGTGCTCGGCGTGATGGGCAAAGGCCACATAATCGAGCGGCGGGAAGTAAGGCATCGCCTCCTCCTGCGGCTCCTCATCCTGCGCGGCGGCCTGCGCCTGCTCGGGCAGGTTTCCTTCCCAGGCCAGCGTCACCTTCTGGAACCTGTACGGGTCCTGGAGAACGCCCTTTATCGCTATCCTGTCGCCGACATGCACCTGCTCGGGCAACGGCTGCATCTCCCCGCGCTTGGTCACGACCTCCACGCAGGCGATCGCCTTATCCCTCCCCTTGTCCAGGCAGATGCTGAAAGCGAAGTGGGTGGCATCGGGCGACATCACCGCGTCACGATCGTCCTGATGAGCTTTGAGCATCTCGATGACGCGGGCGACCAGGGCCCGGTTCAGCTTGCGGGCCGGCTCACCGGAGACCAGCTCCAGGCTCTCGGTCATGGCGTCGTTGCCGCCGGCTTGCGTGTAACGGAGATCGGGGTTCTCGCCGGTCTTGTTCAGGTGTGAAACCGTCTCGCGCTCGGCCAGATCATCCACCAGGGCGTGGGCCGTGCGCGCCGAAACCTCGTCCCAGACCAGCGGTGCCAGCCCGGTCGCCTGGCGCTCCTGATTCACCAGCTCGAGGGCATAGCGCTCGAGCTCGGGGCGCGGCTGCGGCTCCTGAAAAAACGGCTGCCGCCAGCGGGCCAGGAGCTGCGGATCGATGGTTGGCTTGTCGCCGCCTGCCGGCGTGAGCGGCATTGCGCTGGGCGGGTCTGCCGGCAGCGGCGGGAAGCTCATGGAGGTGGCGCCGCCGAAGCCGACGTCGGGGTCGACGGTTACGCCTAGCAAGGTGTCCTTGAGCTTTTGCGTGCGGTCGGCCAGTGACAGGTTCGGGAAGCTCTGGTGGTAGATCGCATTTTCGAGGCCGGCCAGCCTGTCGTTTATGGCCAGGCGCGGCCTGGCGACACCGAAGGTGATGATCTCCAGCTGCCCCACCAGCGGATAGACGTCGGCGCCGCCGGCGGCCGGCTGGGCCCCGGTTTCGCCGGCTTTTGCCGCCGGGCTTGCTGCTCGTGGCGGCTCCGGCGAGGGTGGCGGCAGGGCCTCTATGGGTTGCAGCGCCTTCAGGTGCGGGAGCGGGGGTTTGCTGGGGCCGCCGGTGACTTCCTGCGCTGCAGCTGCACAGACGGCTGCAGCGAACGTCGCTGTCCCGGTCATCGCTATTAATACGTGACGTAGGGTGAGCACCAGCCTGGCAGCTCCTGATTCAATCCTGCGGGACCCCACTCTATTGTGCGCATAAATGGCTTAGAAGTACAAATGTCGGATTAGCGCTAGGGGGCCGTCTGCGCCTGCTTCGCGGCTGCCCTTAAATTTTCCGGCCGGTTTGAACTTTTTCCCAACGCCGCACGTTGTCAGAAATAGGGACGTTTTTCTGACACGCCGAGGAGGAAAAATTATGTATACCGCCACCTTCATTCGCCGGCACATCTTCCAGCTTCCGCCAGGGCGGATCTTCGCCACCAGGCACCTGCTGCCCTACGGCTCTCGCGCCGCTGTGGATCAAGCGCTGTCTCGCTTGGTCAAAGCCGGCGTGATCATCAGGCTGGCGCGCGGTATCTTTGTGCGTCAGGAGCCGGGCGCCGGGCTGCCGTCGGTGCCGGCGGTGGTGGCGGCCAAGGCCGAGGCCTTCGGCAAGCAGATCGCCACCGGCGGCGCGGAGCTGGCCAGGCAGTTCGGGCTCGCGGCCGGAACGCGGCCTGGCTTGACCTTCTGCGTCAACGGGAGCTCGAGCTCATTTGTTTGCGGCGAGGTCGTCGTCCGGCTTGAGAGGACCTGCCAGCGGCGGATGAACCTCGGCGAGGGGCCGACCGGGCGGGCGCTGGCTGCGCTCTGGCACGTGGGACGGGAGGCTGCGGGACCAGCCGAGGTGGAGCTGCTGACTCGCTGCTGGGGGCGCCGGGAGCGGCAGGAGATGCGCCAGCAGAGAAGATGGCTGCCCGACTGGATAAGCTCCTGCTTTGCTTGCCGCAAGCCGCGACCGGCGGCCATCAAATAAGGGGACGCAGGCAGGCGATGGCGCCCTGGCGGCCGGTTTTGCCGCCGCTGGCCCGGTGCGAGTAAAAGAGGTCGGTGCGGCAGGCCGTGCAGAAAGAGCAGACGTCGACGGCGCCCACCCCGGAGTCCAGCAACTGGAGGGCGTTCAAGGCTTTCAGGTCGGGGAACAGCCGGCCGTCCCCGCGTCGGATCAGCCTCTCGGCCCCGCCGGCGCTGGCGGCCAGCTCCCGGGCCACATCTTCGCCGACCGGATAGCAGCAGTCCCCGATCGCCGGCCCGACGGCGGCCACCATGTTCTCCGGCTCGGCATCGAGCGTCGCGCTTATGGCCCGCACGGCTCTGGCGACGATACCACCGGCGGTGCCTCTCCATCCTGCGTGGACGACGCAGACGGCCGCTGTCTTTTGCTCGAAGATGATGACCGGCACGCAATCGGCATAGTGGAGCAGGATGGGCGTGTCCGTTAAGGACGAGGCGACGGCGTCGACATCGGGCAGGGACTCCGGCTCGCTGACCCAGGCGATCCGCGTCGAATGGACCTGTCCGGGCACGACCAGCCGGCTGAAGTCCAAGGAGAGCGCCCGGCACAATCGGGAGCGGTTGGCGGTGGCGTCCCGACGTGACTGCTCGGACGGCCAGTGCCGGCCCAGATTGAACCACTGAAGCGGCTCCAAGCTTTGCCCGCCGAGCCTGGTGGTGAAAGCATGGGTCAGCCCCGGCATGCCGGCGAGCAAGGGCGAGAACAGCAGCGGCAACCCGCCCGCATCACGTAGCGGCCAGTCGTTCTTGATCCGGGCTTTCTCTTCTAATAGATGGGAAGCGATCTTTTTCATGGCCACGAGCCCTCCGCCATGGAGATCATCGCACAGTCCGCGGCGAAATGATTTCTGTTTATTGATTGCAATGGGAACATTGCCGAAACGCCGCAGTCTAAGTTGGCAGACAGACGGGTTCTCTGGCGGCCGGCTGCCACGATACCGGCTTGGCCCACGGGAGCCCCGGTGCTTTCGCGTTGGCTCAATCCTGACTAGATCCCGGTGAATTATATGAATCCCTGCAATACTGCCGCATCAAGAACAAGCGTTCTCGCCCTGCTGCTCGCGATCAGCGGAACGATCGCCTTGACACCATTGCCGGTGCTGGCCGCCGACGGCGAGGTGAGGATTGCCGGGCAGAGCGTCTTTGCTGTACCGGCCGGCTCAGGCGGCGCCGCGGCCGACCAGGCGGCGAGCACGATACAGCGCAATCTGGATAACGCGCTGGTCGCTGCCAGCGACCGATCGCCGTCTTCGGTGAACATCGTCTACGTGGGCGGTGTGCCGGTGATCACCCTCGGCGGTTACCAGGTGGCCACCGTCGACCCGGACAGCGCCACGGCAGCCGGGTCCAGCCCGGCAGTGCTCGCCCAGCGCTGGGCTGACTCGCTGAGACAGGCGTTGGGCGATCAACAGTCGGTGTCGAGTTACATCGCCCAGTTGACCGGGGAAGCCGGGAAAGCCGCCCCGGATCCCGGCGCCGGCCAGCTCGCTTCCGCCCCGCCCGGACGCGCTTATCCCGCCGATTATCCTATTTACAACCAGACTCCCTACCCGGGCGGCCCGGGGCCCTATCGAGGGCGGGTGGCTTACGCGCCGGCCGGCTTGACCCTGCAGGCTGTTCTGCGCACCTCGATCTCCACACAGGCAGCCCGTTCCGGGGATGTGGTGGAGGCGCAGCTCGATCAGAGCGTGCCGCTCGGGGATGGGTCAATCCCGTCCGGGTCCGTGCTGGAGGGGCTCATTACCGAGGCCACGCCCGGGCGCTTCCTGGGGCGCTCCGGCAAGCTCGGCATCAAGTTCAATCGCCTGCGCATGCCTGACGGCACCGAGGTGCCCATCACTGCCCACGTTTCGGGCACGATCGGCAAGTACAAGCAGCTCGGCAGCGACCAGAGCGGCGTGGTGAAAGGAGAGGGATGGGGCACCAAGGTCGGGCAGCTCGCCTTGCGCGGCGGCATCGGCGCCGGACTCGGCGCGGGGGTGGGCACCGCCATTGGTGCCATAGCCGGAGCCGGCATGCCTTTTCACCTGGGCATGGGAAGGGCCATCGGTCGCGGCGCCTGGTCGGGAGCGGCCATCGGCGGCGGCCTTGGCGCAGCTGACAGCCTGCTTCTGCGAAAAGGAAAGGATGTCACCATCCCGTCCGGGCAGCTCCTGCAGGTGCAGCTGGACGGGCCAGCAACCTTTGGCGCCGGCGCCCCCCCTTACTCCGGCACCTTCTGAGGGGCATCCACCCCACCCCTCTCTTTCCCGGCCCGCGCTACTTGCGCCGGGGTCTCTTTTTGTCGTTGAGGACCTGACCGCGCACCCTGGTGGTGGAGCCGGGCATGAGCTGCGCGTCCGTGGCCGGCTCGCCGGTGAACTCCTGCTCGAACTCGACAAGGAACTCGTCGCCCGGCTTGATCACCGCCTCCTGACCTTTGATGGTCGTGTCCTCAATCAGCCAGCTGCCCGGAAAACCGCTCAGGAAGCCCCAGGCGAAGCCCTTCAACCTGCGGTGGCGAACGTTCAGCCCTACCGGTTTCATGAAGGCGAACGACGGGCTGGCGGCGCCCAGCAGCCCCAGGGCCACCGGCATGGCGCCGAAGCTGAAGACCCCGGCCGGCGTGAGCGCCGCGTTCAGACCGACGCGAATCGCTTTGTACTTCAGCTGCTGCGACCAGGGCCCGGTCACCTGCCCTTTGTGGTTGACGCCCAGCTCCCGGCCTTCGCCCTTGTTCTTGACGATGCGGGCGCTGCGCGCCGGCTGGGCGACCAGCGGCAGGTGCTCGCCGCCCGAGTTGACGATCTCGTCGAAGGCTATGCCGAGCGCCCCGGAGTTCCGGTACCAGCGCTCCGGGCTCACCAGGGAGTGCAGGGTGGTCCGCGCCCTCAGCACGTAGTTGATGTGGCCCCTGACCACAGACCCCCTGGCTGCGATCAGGCGGTCGCCTATCTTCAGATCGTATTTCAGCCTGGCCTGGATCGGGTCGTTCAGTTTCGCCGTCTTGCTGGTTATCTCCGAGGTCACCACCACCGGGAATTTGGCCCCGGCCCTCACCCTGGTCCCGGCCGCGTCGGTGGGCAGCTGGCGATACTCGATCGTTGCCCGCGTCTCCCTGAGCTCGTCGTTGTCGATGACCACCGGTCCGTGAAAAGCGCCCGGCGCCTGCCCGGCAAGCGCCAGCACCTGGCCGCCATCCGGCGGCGCCTGCCCGGCGCCGGCATCCGGGCAGCGGCTTTCCGGGGCGACCTCGACGGTCCAGTCTTTCATGACCGCGTCCAGCGGCAGCTTGACCGGGGCCGGCAGGCGGCGATTGGTCAACATGGCCGGGACCGGGCAGTCCTGTGCCGGCGCCGGCGGCGCCACCAGTGCACAGCTGGACAGCACCGCCGATATCAGCGCCAGGAGACGCGGGCCGATCTTCTCGGGCGGTTGGGCGGAGCGCTTCATCTCAGTAACCGGGGCCCAGGAGCTGGAAGGCCGCCCAGGCGCGGGGCGAGGGGTTTTTGGACAAGGCCAGGAGCTGGGCTTTTCGAAGCGATTGCGCCTGATTGAGACCTTTCTGGCTGCCCTTGTAGAAGTCCATGAGCTCGCTTGTCCGCTGCGGCTCGGGCTCCACCCACAGGCTAATCAAGACGTTGCGCACTCCGGCGTAGCCGAGCCCCCGGCTGAAGACTTTGACGGCCGTTCCCTTGGGATCCTTGGTGTTGACCGCCGTCGAACTCCACACCGCCAGGTCGGACGGCAGGTTGAGCCCGAACAGGTGGCCGGCCGTCACCTTGAACTTGGCGTCGTCCTTGCTCAAGAGGATCGGCAGCTCGAAGTGCATCGGGTTGCTGTCGGCAAGCGACAGCTTGCTGGAGAAGTGCATGACCGAGCGCTCCCTGGCCTGCGCCTGCAGGTTCTCCACCTCGGCTTCCCTGCCGGCCAGCTTGGTGACCAGGTCAGGCTGGAAAAGGCTGGCGATCTGGCTGGCCTCGTCGGCGCTGCTCGCCCCGTTTGCCGGATCGGCCGATGCCAAGAGCAGGCTCACGTCCTGCTTGTAAGGGGGCGGGCTGTCCAGGAATACGCCCATCGAGGAGGCCAGGGTGAGCGTGTGCTTCTCGACCAGGAACTTGCCGCCCTGGTCTAGAAGCGCGGCAAAAGGCAGGTTGAAGAGCACGCCATCGGGCAGGATCACCACGGTCTGGTCGGGATTGGCGGGCAGGACCGCGCGCACCGTGTCCGGGAAGAGCTCGGCATAGAGCAGCTGCAGCGTGCGGCGCTCGTTGCCGGTCGCCTCGGCGCCCTCCTTGCTGGAGGCGGCGAGCAGGGCGGAGATCTGGTCCTTGAGCTGCTCCCGCCCTACCGGAAGCGTGCTGGCGAGAAGCTTTCCGGAATTGTCGATTGTGAAGACGACCGTCGATTTCCCCCCCACCAGGTAATCCACGGCCACCGCGTGGTTGTTGAGAACGCCCTTGATCATCTCGGAGGCGGGCACCGGAATCGGCGCGACGAGCCTGGCCAGGGCGCGGTTGCTGGCGGCCAGCTGCTTGAAGCGGGCCAGCCAGTTCTTCCAGTCCTTCACCATCTTGTCCGGGGTGGAGGTGATCTCGGCGGCGTGCAGGTGGGCGCGCTCGCAGACAAGGTCGCGATAGATGTCCCGGTCGAACGGCTTCACCTCGCCGCCGCGCCGCAGCCACTCGTTGATGAACGACTCCTCCTTCAGCTGCTCGGCGGCCAGGAGCGCCTGCTCGTAGAAGCCTTCCGAGACCAGAAGAGACACCAGCTGCTGCCCGAGATCCTCGCGCGTGGAGGGAAAACCGAGCTGCTCGGGGGAGGCGAACCAGCCCGCTTGCGGCGAGCGGAAGAAGGAGAGCGCGCTGGTCAGAGATTCTCTGGCTAGATTGCTCTGCCCCTGAGCAATCTGCAGGGCGGCCAGGTTGGTGTAATCCCGCCAGAGCGCCGCGTCGTCGTTGATCTTCTCGCTTATCGTTATCCCCTGCCTCAGGTATTGCTCGGCCGGTCCCGGGTCTTGCAGGCCCAGGCAGACCTCGCCCAACGAGGCGGCAATCCGGCCGTCCACCACCTCGTCCTTGGACTTCTTCAAGATGGGGATGATCTGCAAGAGGTGCCCCTTGGCCGATCGGAAGTCGCCGGAGCGGGCTTCGGTCGCCGCGATGTTCTGGAGGATGGTGATATTGAAACGATCCTGCTTGGGCTGCACCAGCGCCAGCTCCTCGAGCGCCTGGTTGAAGTAGGGCAGGGCCTTGGATTTGTTGCCTTCCAGCGACTCGATGCAGCCCAGGGTGTTGAGGATCTGCGTCTGCTCGATCGGCTGCCCTTTGGTTCTCACGGTCTTCAGCGCCAGCTCCAGCGAGCCGCGGGCCGGCTCCAGGTCGCCCGTGGCGGCCAGCGTGTGCCCGTATCCGGCGTAGAGCCTGGCTATTGCCAGGTCGTTGTCCGACTTCAGGTAGATAAGCTCCTCATAGCTGCGGCGGGCGTTGTCGTACTCGCCCAGGCTGTACTGCGCGACGGCCACCGACGCCAGGGCCGCCGGCACATACGACTTGTCCTTGGCCGACCGGGCCTCGTCAAGAGCTTTGTTCGCCTCCTCGAGCGCCGCCACCAGCCAGCCGACCTCCCTCATCATGCCGGAAAGCGTGATGCGGGTCTGAATCGCCGCCGGGTAGTTGCCGGCCTGGCTGTAGTAGGTGGCAGCCTGCTGGCTGAACTGCATGGCCTCCTTGATCTTGCCCATCTTGACCAGGATGTTGGCGGCCAGCGCCAGAACTTTGGCGGCCTCCGGCGCGTCGTTGGCGCCGAACTGCGTGAAGGATTTGAGCGCCAGATCAAGCTGATTGCCGGCCCATACCGGGTTGTCAATGGCGAAGTAGGCCTGTGCCAGGGCAACCCTGGCCTTGCCGAGCGCCCTCTTGTCGGCGGACTCGGAGAGAACCTCGATGGCGTTCTCGCCCAGCTCCTTGGCCTTGGTCGCCTGCCCGCGGGCCAGATAGAGCTCGCACATGTGCGAGAGCGCCCGCCCCTGACCGTCGCTGTACTTCATCTCCAGCGACAGGCCGTACGCCTCCTGAAATTTGATCAGCGCCTTGTCCAGCTCGTGCTTGTCCAGCAGCTTCTCCCCTTCGGACTCCAGCTGCAGCTCCCTGTCGATGGTTTCCGGCGTCTGGGGGATCACGGGCAGATTGGGAATAATCGGCGCCGCCTGCGACTGCTGCTGCGCCGCCGGCCCGGCTGCCGGCGCTGCCGGCGCCGCCGCCCGGGGGCGGGCAGGCGCCGCCGGGCCGGCCGCCAGTGTGCCACCACTGGTGGTTCCAATCATCAGTGCCGCGGACAAGCACACTGCGCCAATCCGCCTGAGCTCAAACCCGATCATACACTTCAAGGTCAATCACTTCCGTGAAAATCGATGTCTAAGCCACCAATTTTCCTCGCTCTCAAGCCCCAGTTCAACCAATATGGGCAAATTATAAGGTTGTGTATAATTCAAGTCGATGAAAACGCGAAGTCAGGCTATCGAGTTGGCTGCGGGCAAGCAGTTCGATGTCGCGGTGATCGGGGGCGGCATCGCCGGAGCCGGGGTGGCTGCCGACGCGGCCTCGCGCGGGCTGTCGGTGCTGCTGGTGGAGAAGGATGATTTCGCCTCCGGCACCTCCAGCCGCACGACCAAGCTCATTCACGGCGGGCTCCGCTACCTGGAGCAGTTTCACCTCAAGCTGACCAGGGAGCTCTGCCACGAGCGGGCGCTGCTGGAGCAGCTGGCGCCGCACCTTGTTCGGGACTTCAGCTTCATCATGCCGCTTATCAAAGGCAGCCCGTTCTTCTCCTTGAAGGCCGGCCTCGGGCTAACGCTCTACGACCTGCTTTCCTGGTCGATCGCCGGCAGCAGGCATCATCGCCGGCTGTCGCAGAAGGAGGTGCTGGAGTCGGCGCCCGCGCTCAACCCGCGCGTCTTTTCGGGCGGGCTGCGCTTCCACGACTGCATCACCGATGATTCGCGCATGGTGCTCGAGGTGATCAAATCGGCGGCCGGCGAGGGGGCGATCGCCGTCAATTATCTGGAGGTGAGGGGCTTCGAGCGCGACGAGCGCGGCGCCGTATCGGCGCTGCGCTGCCACGATCGCTTGAGCGGAGACGAGCTTGCCTTTCGCTGCCGCACCTGCGTGAACGCCACCGGGGTCTGGTCCGATCAGGTCTACCAGTTCGTGGCGCCAAACTGGCGGGGGCACGTGCAACCCTCCAAGGGAATCCATATTATGGTGCCGCCCTCGGCTTTCGAGACCAACACCGCGCTTTTCCTGCCCACGAAGGACAAGCGCTACGTCTTCGTCGTGCCCTGGCAGCGCGCGCTCATGATCGGCACCACCGACAGCGCCTACTCGGGGGATCTCGACCATCCGCTGCCCGTGCTCGACGAGATCGACTATCTGCTTTCCGTGGTCAACAGCTACACCGAGACCCACAAACTGAATCGCAGCGACATAATTGGCTCTTTTGCCGGGCTGCGACCGCTCGTGCAGGGGGACGCCGCCGCCACGGACACATCCAGCCTCTCGCGCGAGCACGTGATCTTCGAGGGGCCGGCCGGCATAATCGGCCTTGCCGGCGGCAAGCTGACCAATTACCGGATCATGGGCCGGCACGTGGTGGACCGGGTGCTGGAGAAGCTGCCCGGGCTGCGCGCCAAGCCGAGCCGCACGCACCGCACCATGCTCGGCGGCTTCAAGGACAAGACGGACTTTCTGACCGTGACGGCGGCCATATCGGCCAAGGCGCGGCGCCTGTCCATCGAGCCGGCCACGCTCGATCATTTGATCGCCAGCTACGGCGCCGACGCGCAGATCGTCGTCGATGTCGTCGAAGCCGATCCGACGCTCAACCAGCGCATCTGCCCCGACTTCCCGCCGATTCTTGCCGAGGTGCCTTTCTGTGTCCGCCACGAGATGGCGGTGTCGCTCGAGGATCTGCTCATGCGCCGCCTGCGCCTGGGCATCCTGCACCAGGGGCAGTGCCTGGAGGCGGCACCGAGGGTCGCCGAGCTGATGGAGATCCTTCTCAAGTGGGATCGACGGAGGGTCGGCCACGAGCTGGCTGCCCTCGAGCACAGCCTGCGCGAGCACATGGATCTGCTGCGCACTACGGTAGCCGGGCCCTGAGCGCTAGCGAGCTGTCTTCAGCTGCTGCGCCACCAGGCGGCGGTGCGTCTCAGCCCGTCCTCCAGTGTCACCGCCGGCTGCCAGCCGAGCTCCAGGCGGGCCCGCTCGCTGCTGGCCAGGTGCCGCATCAGCTCGGGCTGCCGGTAGGGCCGCCTGCCCAGCCCGAGGTCGCCGGCGTAATCGCACAACCGGGCCACCTGCCTGGCCAGATCGGCCACCTTCTGTTCCGTGCCCGAGCATATGTTGAAGATCTTCCCGGACAGGTCCGGGCGGTGGCAACAACGGACGATCGCCTGGACAACGTCGTCCACGTAGACAAAATCCCGCGTCTGCTCGCCGGCTGTAAGCGCCGGCACCCTGCCCTGCAAGTAGTTCTGAAAAAGTTGGCCGATCAGCATCGTCTTCTGCCCGGGCCCGTAGACGACAGTTGGCCTGACGATAATCACCGGCAGGTCCATGCTGCGAAAAGCCGCGGTCAGGAACTGTGTGGCGGCAATCTTGGCCGCCGAATAGGCAGAGATGGCCACCGGCGGCTGCTCTTCCCTGAAGGGCACGGGCCCGTCGCCGTATTCCTCGGAGGAGCCAAGGTGGACGACGAGCGGTCTGGTTGAGCGCGCCGCAGCCACCACCAGGTTGACTGTTCCGCCCAGCGTCACCCGTGCCTGCTCGGCGACTGCCGCGGCCGATCTTGTGGCGTCGGGAAGAGCGGCCAGGTGGACGACGACGTCCGGCTTGCTGTCCAGCATCACGCTGCCGAACATCTCCTCGTCGGTGACGTCCAGATGCACCCAGCGGACGTCTGCGTTTTCGCCGCCGGATTGCCCGGCGGTGCGCGCGCAGGCGACAAGCCGGCAGGTCCCGGAAAGCGCGCTCACCAGCCGGGAGCCGATGAAGCCTGCGGCGCCGGTCACCAGCACCGTCTTTCCGCGCAGGCTCATTCCCACACCACCCACGGTGCGCGCCCCGCCTCCCACAGCTGGGTAAGCGCGAGGAGATCGCGCATGGTGTCCACGCATTGCCAGAACCCGCGGTGCTGAAAAACCATCAGCTCCCCGTCGGCGGCCAGTTTCGGCAGGCAGTCTTTCTCGAAGTTGCAAGCAGGATTGGCGTCGGTGTAAGAGAATATCCGGCGATCGAAGGCGAAGAAGCCGCCGTTGATGAAACTGGAGCCGTCGCCCGGTTTTTCAGAGAAGACCTCCACGCGGCCGTCCCTTACCACCAGCTCGCCGAAGCGGGAGGGCGGCGAGACTCCGGTCACCGTGCCGATCTTGCCGTGCGACCGGTGAAATTCCACCAGCTTTTTCAGGTCGACGTTGCTGACGCCGTCGCCGTAGGTGAGAAGAACGAGCTCGCAGTCGCGCGCGTACTTCTCCAGCTGATTGATGCGGCTGCCGGTGAGGTTGTTCAAGCCCGTGTTGGCCAGGGTGACGGTCCAGCCATACTCTTCCCGCCGGTCGTGGCAGACGATTTTTTCGCGCGCGCCCAGCGTGATTGTGAAGTCCGCTGTCAGGTAGTCGAAGTTGAGGAAATATCCCTTGATCATCTCACCCTTGTAGCCGAGGGCGAGGACGAAGTCCGTAAAGCCATGGAAAGCGTAGTGCCTCATGATGTGCCACAGCAGCGGGCGGCCGCCCACCTCCACCATCGGCTTGGGCCGGTACTCGGTCTCCTCGCGCAACCTCATGCCCTGGCCGCCGGCCAGGATGATTACCTTAGCTTCGGCCATGACGGAACTTCCACATGTTGCCCAGGAACTCCAGAATTGTGCTCACCCGCACGTTGGAGGCCCCGGCCCGGCGAGCCCGGAAGGCGACCGGTATCTCGCGCACGGAAAACCCGAGGCGGGATGCCCGGATCATGATCTCGGCGTCGATGAACCAGTCCCTGGCCGTCGGGTCGAGCCGCTGCAGCGCCTCGCGCCGCAGGACCTTCGGCTTGCCGTTCACATCCGTGCTGACGGCGCCGAACAGCAGGCGGAAAAGCGCGTTGTAGACGGTCGTAACCACTATGCGCCGCCATCCGTCCTGCCGGACGGTGCGGCAGGCTTTCACCAAGTCGCACGGCTCGCTGAGCGCCGATTGAAAGACGCGCGCCACGTCGCGGCTGTCTACCTGCTCGTCGCCGTCCAGGACGCCCACCACCGGACCGCGCGCCACGGAAAGCCCGGCGAGCAACCCGCCGCCGTAGCCCTGATTGGCGGCCATGCTCACGAGCGTGATCTCGGGGAACTCTAAGGCCAGCTGGCGCGCGAGCTGCGGCGTGCGATCGAGCGGGCCGTTGAGAACGAGCACCAGCTCGAAGCCCCCTTCCCCGAAGTCCCGGCGGAATTCCGCCACCAGGTTGCGCGTGAGCGGCTCGACATTTTTCTCCTCGTTGTAAAGCGTGACTACGGCCGAGAAAGCGACGGCAACGGCCTGGCCAAAGCTCACATTCTCGATCGGCGGGCTGGATACCGTCATCATTCCCCTTCCTCTCCTTCAGGTTAATACCCAGCTCAAAAAGCAACATATCATGGTAGGGGCAGGGTTGCCCGGGCCCTTATCGGACGCTGGCGGCGCCGGCAAGCGCAGGCGGTAGAATTCACCGGGGGCCGTCGGGCGGGCGCGGAGAGGCATCTTCGTGAAGCGGTTTGAGACACCGGCATGGCGGCGGAAGGCGGGGCGGATTTCCTGGTTCGCCTATTTTGCGGCCATGCTCGTCTGGCTGGTCTTAAGCTACGGCGAGCTTTTCCGGCTCCTTGCCCGCGGGCGGCTCTTTGCCCTGGAAATTGGCGGGCGGCCTTTCGTGAGCGACTTTGTGATGTATTACAACGCTGCCGTGCTGGCCGGGCGCTGCACCGCCGGCGGTATCGACATCTATTCTCCGGAAGTTCAGCAGCGGTCGCTGCTCGAGCTCATATCGCCGGTGGTGCCCGAGCTGCCCTTCTATCTGCAGTACCCGCCGCCGTTCTTCGCCCTCGTGCGACCGCTGGCGTACCTGGGCATGACGGCCGCCTGGGCGGTGTGGTGCGCTCTCGGCGCCCTCCTGGTCGTCCTGTCCGCCTGGTGCCTGGCCCGGGAGAGCGGCGGCCTCTGGTTCCGCCGCGCCTTCATCGTCGTCGCCGTCCTGGCCGCTTACCCCGCCTGGCACGGCTTCCGCGTCGGGCAGGCGAGCCTGTTCTTCTTTCCGCTCATGCTCGCCTACTGGGCCTTGCTCCGGGGCGGGCGGCCCCTGGGCGCCGGCCTGGTGACCGGGCTTATGATGGTGAAGCTTCAGTATGCCCCCATCACGCTTCTGGTCGGCTGCCTGCTGGGCAGGCTGCGCTTTGCTGCCGGGGCGGCGCTGGCCTCCGGGCTCCTGGTTGCGCTGTCCGTCCTTCTGCTGGGCTGGCCGAACGTGGCCGGTTACCCCCGCGCCCTGTGGCAGGCAGAGACTTCCGGGGCCGTGAGCGGGGTTAACGGCGAGATGATGCAGGACGTTCGCGGCGCCCTGGTTATCTTGTGCGGCGGCGACGGCCCCGTGGTCCACCTGGGCTCGGCGCTGGCCCTTGTTGCCGGCCTGGGCGCCGTCGCCTGGCTGTGGTTGCGCGCGGGCAAACGGGGCGGCTGCAGCCGGGAGCAGTTCAATCTCTGCGCCTCGCTTACCGTGCTCATCCTGCTTGTAACCAGCCCGCACACGCACGTGCAGGATTTCCTGCTTTCCGCCATCCCCTGCGCCTGGGGCTACGCCGCCGCCGAGCGCGCTGCCTGCCGGTCGAGGCCCGCCCGCCTGCTTCAGGCCATGATCATCGCCATGCCCGCCCTGACCTGGGTATTTTATCTGTTCCGCGAGCTGTTCTGGCTTGCGCGCCTGCAGCCGTTTTTTGCCTTGGCCCTGCTCATGGTAGCCCTTATCTGGCCGCTCGCCCGCGACAGCCCACCGCCGCCGTAGTAGGGGCGGGGCATGCCCCGCCCGCTTCCCATCGGGCATGCCCCGCCCGCTTCCCATCGGGCATGCCCCGCCCGCTTCCCATCGGGCATGCCCCGCCCGCTTCCCATCGGGCATGCCCCGCCCGCTTCGAACAAGGAGCTTCAAGAGAAAATGAACAAATTCAAAGTCCTGGTGACGAGCAAGCATCCCGGCAATGCCGCCCGATCGCTTGCCGAGCGGTTCGAGGTGGACCTAAACAGCGACAATGCCGTTCTCGGGCCCGGGGAGCTGGCCGCGCGCTTGCGGGGCTGTGACGCGGTGCTGACCTTGCTCGAGGACCGCATGACCGCCGGGCTCATGGCCTCGCTGCCGCATCTCAAGGTCGTGGCCAACTGCGCGGTCGGCTACGACAACGTCGATGTCCAGGCAGCCACCCGGCTCGGCATCCTGGTTACGAACACCCCCGGCGTGCTGGACGAGACGACCGCCGATCTGGCGTTTGCGCTCCTGCTGGCCTGCGCGCGCCGGGTCGTCGAGGCAGATCGCTTCGTGCGCGAGGGCCGCTGGCGCAGCTTCACCCCGGACCTCCTGCTCGGCGTGGACGTTCACGGCAAAACCCTGGGCATAGTCGGCATGGGGCGGATCGGCAAGGCCATGGCCAGGCGCGCGCACGGCTTCGGCATGAGCATCCTTTACACGCGCCGGTCCGCCGCCCCGGCCGACGGCGCCCCGCCCGGGGCTCGCGCGGTTTCCCTCGAGAAGCTGCTTGCGGTCTCGGATTTCGTGAGCGTGCACTGCCCGCTCGATTCCCAGACCCGCCACCTGATCGGCCGGCGGGGATTCTCGATCATCAAGGAGGGCAGCATTCTGGTTAACACCGCCCGTGGTGCGGTGGTCGATCAGGCGGCTTTGATCGAGGCTCTCGACCGCGGCCGCCTGCGGGGCGCCGGCCTGGATGTTTTCGAGGCTGAGCCGGCCGTGCCGCCGCAGCTGATAGCCTCCGGGCGGGTCGTCCTGACGCCGCATATCGGCAGCGCCTCGATCGAGACCAGGTCCGCGATGGCCCAGCTGGCAGCTGACAGCATCCTGTCGGCGCTGTCCGGCAGGATGCCGGCGAACGCCGTCAACCCCGAGGTGTGGGAGACGATGGCGGCCCGCCTGCGATCAGGCGCTGCGCAAGCGTGAGCGGTAGCGGGCCATGAGCGCGACGATGCCCGTCACCGAAAGGACCAGCCCGGCCACGCTGGCGACAATCGGCACCGGATAGCCGAAGGCCATGATGCTGTCCACCCGCAGCATCTCGATGAATATGCGCCCCAGCGAGTAGGCGGCCAGGTAGACAAGGAAGGTGACGCCCGGATAAGGTCTCAGCTTCTCCGCCACCAGGAAGTAAAGGAGGGCGAAGATGGTCAGATCCCACATCGACTCGTAGAGAAAGGTGGGGTGGAAGAACTCCGAGTTCTGATAAGCGACCGGGCGGCTCTCCGGCGGGATGTACAGCTTCAAGGGGAAATCGGGCGGGACCGGGCGGCCGAAGGCCTCGGAGTTGAAGAAGTTTCCCCAGCGCCCGATCGCCTGGGCCAGCGGCAGAACGACGCCGCCGATGTCGCAGCAGGCGAGGATCGGCAGCCTGGCCAGTTTGAGATAGGCGATGCCGGAAAGCAGCCCGCCGATTATGCCGCCGTGGATGGAGCCGCCTCCTTTCCAGGTGGCCAGTATATCCTCGGGATGATCGGCAAACTGGCTCCAGGAGAGCGCTACGAAATAGAGGCGGGCACCCAGCACGCCGCCGATGAAGGCCACCAGGGCCGCGTTCACCAGCTTTTCGGAGTCGAGCCCCCAGTGCCTGGCCAGCCTGGCAGCGACGATTGTCGCCGCCAGGAAGCCCAGCGCGATCATCACCCCGTACCAGCGCACGGTCAGTGGTCCAATCGTAAAGAGGATCGCTCCCGGTGATTCAAACATGAGCGCTCGGCTGTGGCAGTTCCAGATCGCGCCCGGCAGGGCGGGCTTCCAATTTACCATCCTCGAGAGTCCGAATCCGGGCCGGCCGGGCCTCTGTAAATATGTCCGGCGGAAGCCGCTTACCAGGGCTGGGCCGGGGTGGGCGGGCCCGGTCTGGGATCGGCAGGCTCCTTGCCGCCGTAGGGATCGCCCCGGTAGGGAGAGCGGTTGGGGTCCTCGCCGTTGGCCGGCAGGTTGGGGTCGTGATTCTCGCTGTGCGGGTCCGGCCCGTGCGGGTCGGACCCGTGCGGGTCGGACGGCGCATACTGGGCCAGGATGCAGGAATAATGCGCGCCGGCGGCGCTAACCGCCTGGTCACCACCCCCACCGATCGCCGGCGGCGCCTGTGTCCAGAGGGCTACCGATGCCGCCAAAAGTGGAACGATCGCCTCGACCATATGCATCTCCGTTACGTAACCAACAGCTAAACAACTTATTTCGCGCCCGGCAGGACGTCAAGTTAAAATAGGGCGTTTTGAAGCGGGGTAAAGCTATGGCCAGGAGCAAGTCACGCTGGGTCTGCCAGGAGTGCGGCTTTCAAACCTGGCGTTTTCTGGGGCGCTGCACCGGGTGCAACACCTGGAACTCGCTGGTCGAGGAGCCTGCCGTCGACGAGTCGCTGCCGGCAAGGGCCCGGGCCGCGCTTGCCGTCCCGGCTGCCGCGGCCGGGCCGCGGGCGCTGTCCGACGTGCCCACCGAGCGGGAGATGCGGATCCCGACCGGGCTTGCGGCTGTGGACCAGGTGCTGGGCGGCGGCCTGGTGCCCGGCTCCGTCGTTCTTTTGGCAGGCGATCCGGGCATCGGCAAGTCGACCCTGCTCCTGCAGATATCGGAGATGATGGCGGCTCAGGGCGGCGTCCTTTATGTAACCGGCGAGGAGTCGGCGCAGCAGGTCAAGCTGCGGGCCGGGCGGCTGGGCATCGACAGCCCGCACATCCTGGTTCTGTCCGAGCAGAACATCTCCTCGGTCGAGGAGAGGCTGCGCGAAAGCCGCGTCAAGGTGGCAATTGTGGACAGCATCCAGTCAGTCTTCCTCAACGAACTTACCTCCGCTCCCGGCTCCGTGAGCCAGGTCCGGGAGAGCGCCGGGCTCATCGCCTCGGTGTCGCGGGCGGCCGGCGTGGCGACGATCCTGGTCGGCCACGTCACCAAGGAAGGGTCGATCGCCGGCCCGCGGGTGCTCGAGCACATGGTGGACGTTGTTTTGCAGTTCGAGGGGGAGCGGGTGCGCCAGCTCCGCCTGCTGCGCGCCGTCAAGAACCGCTACGGCTCGACGGCCGAGGTGGGCGTCTTTTCCATGACCGAGCGCGGCTTGATGGAGGTGGATAACCCGAGCTCGCTTTTTCTCGGCGACCGGCTCGGCAAGCTCGACTACGAGAAGGCGCCGCCGGGAACCGCGGTGATTGCCGGGCCGGACAGCAACAGGGCGCTTCTGCTCGAGGTGCAGGCGCTGGTCGGGCCGAGCCCCTATCCCGGGCCGCGCCGGGTGGCCAACGGCTGGGACGGCAACAGGCTTTTGCAGATCCTGGCCGTCCTCGAGCGCAAGGTCGGGCTTGCCCTGTCCCGCCATGACGTCTACGTCAACGTGGTCGGCGGTTTCGATTTCAGCGATCCGGCCGGCGACCTGGGCGTCAGCGTCGCCGTCGCCACCTCTTATCTGGATCGTTCGGTCGATCCCCGGCTCATCCTGGCAGGCGAGATCGGCCTGACCGGCGAGGTGCGCCCGGTGGTCTCGCTCGAGCGCCGGTTGAAGGAAGCGGCCCGACTGGGCTTCCGGCGGGCGCTGGTGCCGGCCGGCAACCTGCCGCTGCCGTCCGCGATCGACCACATGGAGGTCATCGGCATAGAATACCTTGTGGAGGCGCTGGCAAAAGTGATGCCCGGCGAAAGCTTCGCCCCGGCCCGTGCCCGGATCGACAATGAGACCATACCGACCTTCTGAAGAACTGCACCGCCAGCTGGCCGGCCTGCCCGACGCCCCGGGCGTGTATTTCTTCAAGGACGAGGACGGCTCGACCATATACATAGGTAAGGCGGTGAGCCTGCGCTCGCGCGTGCGCTCCTACTGGAACACCACCTCCTGGCGCGAGCGCCCGAAGCTTGCCGTCATGGTGCCGAAGGTCAGATGCATCGAGACCATCATCACCAACTCGGAGAAGGAGGCGCTCATCCTGGAGGCCAACCTGGTGCGGCAGCACATGCCGCGCTACAACGTGGCCCTCAAGGACGACAAGCGCTATCCCTGGCTGGCCATCACCTACGACGAGAGCTTCCCCAGGCTGATCATGGTCCGCGACCCGGCCCGCTTCCGCAAAGGGTCCCCGAAGGCCAGGGTCTTCGGCCCCTATGTGGAGGCAGGCGCCATGTGGGAGACGGTGCGCGTCCTGCGCAAGGTCTTCCCCATGCGCCAGCGGCGCACCCCGATGTTCAAAGATCGGCCGTGCATGAACTATTACATCGGGCTCTGCCTGGGACCGTGCCAGAAGCTGGTCGACGAGGGCGCCTACAATCGCATGGTGCGGCAGGTCGAGATGTTTCTCTGCGGCCGCCAGAGCGAGGTGGTCCAGCAGATGAAGCGGGAGATGGAGGATTGCTCCGAGCGCCTCGACTTCGAGCAGGCCGCCAGGATCCGCGACAGGCTCTTTGCGCTCCAGAAGATAATCGAGAAGCAGCAGGTTTTCTTCGACGATCAGTCGATCAACTACGACGTGCTTGCCAGGGCGCATGCGGGCAGGTCGATCTGCATCTGCCTCCTGCGCATACGCGAGGGCAAGCTCATCTCATCCGAGGAATTCCACTTTAACCTTGTCGAGAGAACAGGCGCCGCAGAGGCGTTTCAGACCTTCGCCGATCAATACTACACCTCCTGCGATGAGGTCAACCTGCCGGCCGAGGTGATCGTCTGCCAGGAGCTGGAGGACGCCGGCGCGCTGTCCGAGCTGCTTTCATCGCGGGCGGGCAGGGTCGTGAAGATAACCGCTCCCCGGAGAGGGAAGAAGCTTTCCCTTCTGGAGATGGCTGAGAAGAACGCGCGCCAGGCGCTGGACAAGCAGATCGAGGCCGACTCTCACCAGGATCAAAAGGTGGCTGCTCTGCTTTGCCGGTTGCAGGAGGAGCTCAAGCTGAGCAAGCCCCCGAAGCGGATCGAGTGCTTCGACATATCCAACATCCAGGGCACGGACAACGTGGCGAGCCTGGTCGTCTTCGAGAACGCGCAGCCGAAAAAGGCCGACTACCGGCATTTCAAGGTGAAGAGCGTGGAAGGACAGGCCAACGACTTTGCTTCCATGGAGGAGGTCGTGCACAGGCGCTACAGGCGCCTTATGGACGAGGACAGGCCGATGCCCGATCTCATCATCATCGACGGCGGCAGGGGGCAGCTCGGCGCCGCGGTGTCCGCCCTGTCGGCTCTGGGCATCGAGGAGCAAGACATAATCGGGCTGGCCAAGAAGCAGGAAGAGGTCTATTCCCCCCGCCGCCCGGAACCGGAGCTTCTGCCGCGGAGAAGCGAGTCGCTCCACCTGCTCCAGCGCGTGCGCGACGAAGCGCACCGCTTCGCCGTCACCTTCCACCGCAAGCTGCGGGCGAAACGGGCCACAGCCTCCGAGCTGGACGCCCTGCCCGGCGTGGGCGCCGCCCGCCGCAAGATCCTCCTCGATCACTTCGGCTCGCTGGACAGGCTCAGGTCTGCATCGGCAGAAGAGCTGGCGGGCGTGCCGGGAATACCCGCCAGCGTGGCCCGGTCGATATATAATGCCCTTCACGGGAACGCAGGGGTGCCGTCTTGATCCGTGCGCGACGAGAGCAGAAGCGAAGTGAAAGCGCGGTGGCTGTAACGGTTCGTGCCCGGCTGCGTACAGCACCGCCAGGCGAGGAGCCGCGCCGAGCAGAGCGTCTTGACAGCGGAGGGTGCGCGGACGCCCGGCAGGGCGCCCGCGTGGCCGGAGCGATTAAGATATGATGGACTTTTTTCGCAGACACTATAAGGCGATCATCTGGGTGATGATCCTGAGCTTCCTGCTCACGCTTGTGCCATCGGTTTTCTTTTTGATGCGCTGAGTGCTGGAATGGCTGCCATCACGCTTGCGGTCCTGACGGCGTATCTGGTGATTGCCCTGGGCCTGGACGCGCCCTTTCTCTTCGGCCATCAGAGCATCTTCGCGGCCGACGCCACCTACAACGTGGAGCCGGTTGCCCGCTACATCCGCGAGGTATGGTCGCGGACCGGACACCTGCCGCTGTGGAACCCCTATGTCCTGGGCGGCGCGCCGCAGTCCCAGCTCATCTGGCCCCTCGCTTACATGCCCGGATACGTCTTTCTTTTGGCCGGCTTCTCCGCGGCCACCGGCTGGTTCCTCCTTTTGCACCAGCTTGTATCCGGCGTCGGCGGCTTCGTCTGGCAGTACAGTCGACGGCGGGCGGGCCCGGCAGATGAGCGCTGGCTGCCGGCCTCCATCTTCGGGCTCATCTACATGTTGTCCGGCTACATGGCCGGCAGCACGATCAATCTTCAGCTTTTTGCTGCCGCCGCCTGGATCCCGCTGGCGCTCTTTCTGCTCGATCGGGCGATCGCCTCGCCGCGCCCCTGGTGCCTGGGCGCCCTCGGCTTCGTGCTCGGGCTGCAGGTGACGGCGGGCAGACCGGAGATCTTCGCCGTTTCGCTCCTTGTCTACGGCAGCTATCTCGCCCGTGAGCTCCGGATCGGGCGGCGGCAGGCGAACCCGGGCACCACCTGGAAGGCCGCGGCCATTTTCGCAGGCTCCGCGACGCTGGCGCTGGCTTTCGCGGCGATCGATCTTTTGCCGATGCTGGAGCTTGTCTCCTGGTCGCCGGCCATAGGCTCCCTTTCCGCCCTGAAGGCGGGCTACTGGAGCGCCGGCTGGTACGACCTGGCCGGGCTCGTCTTCAGCCAGCTGATAGGCCCTGTCGGCATGGGCGACTGCCGGCTTTACCCGACCTATCCCGGCGACATGCCTTACCTGACGAGCATGTACGTGAGCGCGCCGGCCGCCACGCTGGCGCTGGTGGGTTTCTGCCGGCGGGACTGGGACGGGCGCCGGTTCTGGCTTTGCTGGCTCCTGGCGGCGCTCGCGCTCAGCGCCGGCCGGTTCGGGCCGCTGATCAGCCTCCTCGAGCACCTGCAGGCGGGGTGGAACGTCTTCCGTTTCCCGATCAAGCTGTCGATATTCCTTATCCTCCCCCTGGCGTGCGCCGCCGCCGAAGGCGGCCGGGCGCTGGCGGGCGGGCAGGCCGGCGGGCGCGCTGTGCGGGTGGCCGCTGTCGTGTGGTTGCCTCTTGCCGCCTGCGGGCTTGCCCTGCTCACCGTTCCCGGCTGGCACCGCTCGGGCCTGCTCGCCTGGAGCGGCGGCGACCTTGCCGAGCTGACGGCAGGCGGGATGACGCGCTGGCAGAGAATGGGACTGGAGCTGGTTGTCGCCGGGCTTTCCGGGGCAGCCACCTGTGCTTTGTGCGCCGGGCCGCTTGCCGCCCGCCTGCCGCGCCGGCTGGCTGTCGGCGCCGTGCTGGCGATGACGGCCTGCCTTCTGGCGGTCAATGGCGCGAATCAGTTGTGGCACACGGTGGACGACTCCTTCTTCAGCACGAGGTCGGCGGTGGCTTCCTGGCTGCGCGATAGATCCGGCGGGCGGTGCTCCGGCTGGCGCGCTCTCAATTTGCTCGAGGATCCGCTTCCCGCACCACCGGCGGTGCGGCATCTGCCGCCGGCGGAAGTCGATCGGGCTTTCATGCAGTACGCGCGCGAGGTGCTGCGCCCGAACACCAACCTCGACAACCGGATCGCCCTGGTCAACGGGGTCTCGACAATCCCCGGCTGGAGCTCCTACTTTCTGTCCACCGGGGTGCTGCCCCGCTCCGCCCTCATGCCCGCAACCAGACATCCGGCCGGCAAGTCGGACCTGCCGCTCTACAGGTTCTGCCAGGCGACCAGCACGGCTTACGTCATCACGCCTGTGACGGGCGTCGCCGGGGACGGCGGCGCTTGCGCGCTGCCGCGCCTCGATGCCTCGCTGTTCGATCTGCTCAAGCAGGACGATCGCCTTAATCTGAGAATTTTCGCCATCAGGCGGCCGCGGCCGCGAGCGGGCCTGGTCGGCGGATTTCGCGTGATGCCGGATCGGATTCGGGCGCTCACCGAGATCAATCGCTGCGACACGACCGGCTACGATCCCCTGTCCGAGGTGCTGATTGCCGATCCCCCGGCCCTGGGGGAAAACCTCCGGTCGCCGCCTGCGGGCGGGGTGCAGCCGGCGCCTCCCGGCCGCTCCGGCGCCGGCAGGGAAGAGATCTTGGGATCGGTCGAGATCCTCTCAGAAAGCCCGAATCACCTGGTCATTCGTGCGGACGTGCGCAGGCCGGCGTTCCTCGTTGTCACCGACAGCTTCTACCCGGGCTGGGACGCCGTCGACAATGGTGTGCCGTCGCGCATCTATCTCGCTGATGGACTTATGCGGGCCGTCTGGCTGGAAGCGGGTCAGCATCTGGTTTCCATGGACTTCCGCCCGTGGTCTGTCTTTATCGGATCAATCTGCAGCAAGTTGACTCTGGTTGTCTTGATTGGGCTTGCCCTGCCAGGTTTGATTGTTCTTATGAGGCCTACCCATGCCAGGGGATAGCGAGGGAGATGTTATAGCTATATCATGTCGTTATCCCCGCGCCCCAGCCGGGCATGGTTTTCTCGGCAGCTATCCCGCAAGTGCGAAATTTTTACTTGCGCTGAAAGCCGCCTGATGGCATGCTGCAGAAGGTGAATCTCTGTAGGCGGTCCAGGTCGAACCCGCACCCGCCCCGGAAGGCATACAATGGATATATAGAAGAGGAGTTGCCCGGGAGTCTCCGGATTGTCGATATAAATCCAATCGACAGCGGGCGCGGCAGATGGGCGGAGCTGGTTAAGAAAGCAGGCCGGGCATATGGGCGATAGCACAACACCGATTACCAGGGAAGAGCTGCTGAGGGCGGAGGCGGAGAGCTACCGGCGGCGGCTCAAGGATCGGCAGGTGGAGCTGCAGAGCCGCAGGGAGCGAGCATACGAGGCCCTGCAGCAGCGCGAAGAGGCGCGGCTCAAGGAGGCCCGGTCCTATCTTTTCGGGTTGAGCTGGCGCGCCAGCTACCGCGACAGCGTGCGCGCCCGCGAGCGGGAAGAGAAGGACAGCCAGGTCCAGCTGCTGAGATTGCAGGCCGAGCTGTACAGGCAACGGCTGCGGCGCTATATGCGTCCGGAGCAGTTGGGCGAGGAGCCGAGCTGAAAGCGCAAGCCCCGTACCTGCGGGCGCGAATCCGATAAAATAGGCCCGGTCGGCGACGCCCGGGGTTAAGCGTTTTTATGACTCAGGCCAGATTGTCTCAAGCCCCGCTTGCGGACCGGATGCGCCCGCGCACCCTCGATGAGCTCGTCGGACAGGAGAAGCTTGTCGGTCCCGACGGCGTGCTGCGGCAGATGATCGAGGGCGACAACCTCTACTCGTTCGTCCTCTGGGGACCGCCCGGTGTCGGCAAGACCACCCTTGCCCGGATCATCGCCCACCACACCAACAGCAAGTGGGTCCCCTTCTCGGCCGTCGTCTCCGGGATCAAGGAGATCAAGGCGGTGATGGCCGAGGCGGAGGCGTTCATGAACCTGGAGGGGCGCCGGACGATCCTCTTCGTCGACGAGATTCATCGTTTCAACAAGGCCCAGCAAGACGCCTTCCTGCCCTACGTGGAGAGCGGCACGATCGTTCTGGTGGGGGCGACCACCGAAAACCCTTCTTTCGAGATCAACTCCGCGCTGCTCTCACGTATGAAGGTCTTCGTTCTGGCGGAGCTGACGCCCGAGCACCTTGTCATCATTCTCAAGCGCGCCCTCGAGGACCGCGAGCACGGGCTCGGCGCCGAGGGGCTCACCGCCGACGACGATCTGCTGCGGTTGCTTTCCACCTATGCCTCCGGCGACGCGCGCACGGCCCTCAACAGCCTGGAGCTGGCGGTGATGCTGGCCAGGCGGCAGGGACGAGGCCAGCTGACGCGGGACGACATCACCCGGGCCGTCCAGCAAGCCGTGCTCAAGCACGACAAGACAGGGGAGAACCACTTCAACCTGATCTCCGCCCTGCACAAGTCGATCCGGAACTCGGATGCCGACGCCGGTCTTTACTGGCTGGCGCGCATGCTGGAGGCCGGCGAGGATCCTGTTTATGTGGCCCGCCGCCTGGTGCGATTCGCCTGCGAGGATGTGGGGCTGGCCGCGCCGCAGGCCCTCGAGCAGGCTGTCGCCGCCATGCAGGCCGTCCAGCTGATCGGCATGCCGGAAGCCAAGCTGGCCCTTGCCCAGGCGGTGATCTACCTTGCCGCGGCGCCCAAGTCCAACTCCGTCTACGCGGCCTATCAAGGCGCGCAGTCGGATGCGCTGAATACGATTCAGCATCCGGTGCCCCTGCACCTGCGCAACGCGCCGACCACGCTCATGAAAGATCTCGGATATTCAAAAGGATACAGGTACGCGCACGATTATGAGCTCGGCAAGGCGGATATGCAGTGTCTTCCCGATGAGCTCAAGGACCGCCGGTACTACCGCCCGACCAGCCGCGGCTTCGAAGGCAAGCTTTCGCAGGCGCGGGCGGGTTCCGCCACGCCCGACCCCGCGGCATCTTGATTCAGGCGCTTTTTCTCCAGAAGAGGAAGACGTGCCACCATCTTCTAGACTTCAGGCGGCCGATCTCGGCGCGCGCCTCCGCCAGGAGCTGGGCGAGCCTGGCGTTCTCCTCCTCATTGACGCGCAGCAGGTCGTCGAGATAGTCGCGATCGGTTTTCAGCTTGGAGAGAGCATTAAGAAGGACGCGCTGCTCCACCTGGGCGGCCTCGCGGTCGAAGGAGACGAGCTTGAGCTGCTTTATCTCCTCTTCCAGGGCCGGCAGGCGCTGGAGCGTGAAGCTCTGCGCCACCATGATCTGCTTGAGCGTCGCGTTCTCTTCCGTATACTCCTGCAGCTTCTGGAGGACGGCCACCAGCCGCCGCTGCAGGTAGGAGTTCTCCTGCGAGGCCCGGACCAGCGCCTCCTGCTCGCGCAGCTTCTGCACCGCCTCCATCACCTGCCGGCGGATGCGCTGCTCGCGCGCGCGCTTGACCCTGGCATCCTGGCCATCAGCCACCATCTCTGATGCCCACTGGAACAGGTCGTCCAGTCCTTCCAGCGCCAGCGATTGTTCGTGGTTGGTAAACGGCTTGAAACCAGGGTCGCCACCCTGTTTCACGGCACTTGGTTTGTGAGCTTCCACGGCTCCCCCTTTCTGCCACCATATGATAATAGTCGGGATCAATTAGCGCAATGCCCACATTAAACCCCGCTCATTGGGAAAAACCGGGGGGTGGTGCGTAATCCCACCCAAGACAGCGGCGGAACGACCGGATAGTCTACTCTCACGCCGATCTATCGCGGCGGACGAGGCACCCGATCCGGTCGAGTCACCAATCATGGTTCCCAATGCGCTAAATCAAACCGGTCAGCCCAGGCAGGCATTGCTTGCCGGGCTTGCCGCCGCCTTAGCGTCCACGGCCTGGCTTGCCAGCCCGGCAGGGGCCCAGGAGTACATGACGCTCAGGGATCCCTACATCCCGGGTGCCATCGTCACCCCGCCCATGATGGAGGCGCCTGCGGGCAATCCGCCGCCGCCCGGCGACGGGATGACGCCGCTGCCGGTGACGCCGGGAATGCTCGGCGGGCCGCTGCCGCCGCCGTCGCAGGTGCCGATGCCGCCCGTCGGGCCGTGCGACCAGTCGCTGGTCAACTCTTACGCGCAACCCTACCTGACGCCGCCGCCTTCGACGCCGGGCTCCGATCCGGGAATTCTGCCCGGCACCACCAGCGGTTATAAGCCGCCGGCCATCGTCACCACCGTATCCGGGGCCGGCGGGCTGCAGGGGAACGCCCCGATCCAGAAGTGGCAGGGGCAGACCAGCCGTGACTTCGGCAATTACAGAACCTTCGGCTCGCAGACTACCGACTTCGGGCAGAACGTCGTGCAGATCTCCCCGGTGCAGCTTTCGCAATCGGAAGACGGACCGCGGGGGCTGGCTGCCAACGGCGCGCCCGCCCAGCCCAACCTCAGCGGCGCCCAGCAGACCACGGACCTCTACGGCAACCGCACGTTGTTCCGGGGGCCCAACCTGCGCGCGGTAATGACCATCGCTCCCTACTGATCAGTCCGGCTTCGAGGAGGCCAAATCATGTTGAGTAAATTCATCACCGGAGTTGTAATCGCCGCCGCGGCCGCTGGGCTTGCGCAGGCAGCATTCGCGCAGTCGTCATCGACCCTGCGCGATCCGTTGATCCCCGGTGTCCAGTCGACGCCACCGTTTCTGCCCGCTGCCGACGGGCGGCCTCCCGCCCCTGGCTCCGGGCCGACGCCGGCGCCGGTCAATCCGGGCATGGGCGGACCCTCGACCTTGCTGCCGTGGATCCCGGCCGTGCCGGCCAACAGCATAAATGTAGGCTCGAGCGGCATCCCGATGCCGTTCGGCCCGCCGGTGCAGATGCCGCCCGGCGTTCTCGGACCGCTCATGACCCCTTTCGTGCCCGGGCCGCCCTCGACGCCCGGCGCCGACCCCGGCATGCTGACGGTGCCGCCCGATTCGCCCAGCTTCAATCCGGCTGCCCAGGAAGCGGTTGCCCCCACCGGCGGCATTCCCGGCCAGGGCGGCTACAACACGACCATCCCCACGGTCCGCCGGGGCGGTCAGGAGACCCACCAGTGGGAGCTGCGCGGGCGCAACAGCTCGCTAATCTCCGGGCTCGGCGACGGCAGCCAGGACGAGGTGACCAGGCTGGGACCGTGGGCCGGCTGGGGCGTTCCCTTCGGCGTGCCCACCGGAGACGGCCTGCGCAACAACTCGATCGATCTCGGCGGCGGCACCCGCTTCAAGCTGGGCGGCAGCCAGCCGATCTCCACCGGCTCGACCCTGCAGGACTTCGGCACCAGCGCCACCCGGAACAACCCAATCCAGGGCCTGTCCGCCCAGCAGTCCTACGAGTTCGGTCAGGGCTTCCGCCGCGAGCCGCGCTACAGCAGCAGCACGACCGACTACGGCTTCCCCTTCCACCAGTTCAATCCCGCCAACGTGCCCTCGCAGGCCAGGGGCCAGTACCTGCCCCCGAGCGCGGTGATCACGAACTTCTGAGCCCAGGCAAGGTGGGGGTTCTCCCATCAGGGTGGGAATTCCCCCGCTTCCCTCCGGCAACCCCGCTACCCTAAGATGCTCCCATCGACCGACCACCGCACACAGCGACCAAGCAGATGCTAAATCAAGACCCCACCGCGAATAAGAAAATCTGCCTGACGGCGCTCATCGCCGTGACCGTCGCCCTGGTGAGCAACGGCGCCGGGCTCGCCGCCCTGGCCCAGGGTCTCGAGGGAGGGTCGACGGGAGGCTTCAATGAGCCTGCCGCTCTGGAAGCGGATCAGGATTCCCTCCTGCCACCGGAAGTGGTGCCGCTCGATCCGAGCGTGGCCGCGCGCATGAGCCAGAGCCAGGCGCAAGCCCGGGCGGCACAGATGAACATGCCGGTGCAAGCAGCCCCGGGCATGTCCGATCCGTCCGCCCAGTTCGGTGGCATGCAGACGGCCCGCCAGGCTCGCCAGGCAGCCTTCGATTCGCTCATGAATCAGAGCCAGGCGCCGCCCGTCAACCAATCCTACCAGGGCTCTTTCGCCGGCGGCGGGCAGGCGAACAATTTTGGATCGATGGGGAACATGACCGCGGGCGGACCTGCCCCCCAAGGGTTCAACTCCCCGACGGCTGCTCAACCTCAGGTGGCCAGCAACTCCGGCAGCCCCCAGTCGAACTGGGTGCAGCCCGGACAGGCCGGCTCGCAGACGCTCACCGGCGGGGTGAAGAACGCCCCTGTCCGGCACGACATCCGCCGCGGCGGCTTCTCGAACGCCATGAGCGCGGTGGCCGGGCTGGGAACCGGGCTCTTCCTCGGTTCGCTGGTCAACAGATCATATTATTCGAGCCCGTTCGGACTGGGGATGTTCGGTCTCGGGTTGACGGGCTTCGGTTTGCGCAACGGTTTCAGGTGGTGAGAACATGAAGATCAAGCACATACTATTAGCCCTGTCGGCGGTTCTCATCGTGGCACAGACCCAGCGGCCGGCCAGCGCCGGCGACGCGCGATTCCACTTCGCGCCCAACGTCTGGAAGTCCGACCAGCCGGTCAAGCCGGTGATGCGCGCTGTCGAGGCGCCCCACGTGGTGACCAACGGCGCAGTCCCGGCCAGCTCGAGATTCCTGGGCGTGGATCCGGCCATGTTGCAGAAGCCGGCGCCGCCGCCGCCACCGGTGGTGATACCGCAGGTGGCCGCCCAGCCCAGCTTCGCCCAGATCGCCCCGCAGATGGCCATGCCGAAGTCACCCTTCAATCCTGCCTTCGGCGCCCCGCCGGGCATGCACGCCCGTGAGCAGGTGGCTCACCTGCCGGCGCCGGCAACGCCGCCGCAGGCCAAGGCAGGCCCGGCCGGCGCTCTGCCGCTCAAGGCCAGCAAGCCGGTGGTCGCTCATCACGCCTCCACCAGCGTGCACGGCGTCCTCTCCCGTCACAAGACCAGCGTGCCCGAGGGGCTCGTTGCTAACGCCGGCAAGCGCATCGACAGCTACGGCTCGGGATACGTGCCCGGACCGTTCGTGCCCACGGCCGTCGGTGACGGCTCCAGGACCCAGACGGACGTTCACGGAACCCTGCTGAGACACGGCGCGGCCCGCAGATAAGTTTTCCCTTTTCCTTCATTTCATTGGCAATCAGATACAACAAGCTTTTCTCAACAGACAATCTAGGAGGTCAAACATGGTAACCAGCATAAAAACGATAAGCAAGAAGATTGCATCTTCTCGCGGCTTCAAGGTTGCCTGTCGCGTGGGTTTTCTCCTGGCCCCACAACTAGTGCTCATGGCCATAGGTGTTTACGATCAAGTAGCACATGCCCAGGGTCTGGTGGGTGCTCCGGTCGACCCCCGCTTCGGGCAGTCCAATGAAGTAGGTCAGATGGCCGACTTCGGGTATGACACCGCGCGTGACATATCACGGGTCGTGACCGCGCTTTCGACAATTCCCTCCTCCATGGCGGGAATGAAGATCGCCTTCGGTCAGCGTGATGGCGGCGAAGCTGCCATGAACGTAGCGAAAGGACTCGGTATCGGGTTCGGTGGACCGACCGCGGTTCACTTGATCGGAACGTTCGCCATCAACAACTTCGGCGGACTCGGTGGCGGTCTATAATCGCCCCCCTCTTCGGGCCGGTATCGAAAGGTACCGGCCCGAATCCTTCAGGGGATTTTCCCCACTGAAATCAAGCGCTCCGCTCGCATCGCCCCTCGCTCGCCCCGCGCCAGGACGCTCTTATCCTCCTCCTCGGAACCCTCCGCGCCGCGCTCGCCGGACTACAAGTACAACCCCACGCAATCGGAATCAAGAAGTGTTTGACGGCGCTGACAGCCTGAAAGATTTTCTAAACCAGCTCTGGCGGAACCACTCGCCGAAGCTGGTAGATTCGCGCGGTGAACGAATTACCAGGCGCAAGCCACGGCATGCTCACGGATTGAGCGCCCTGGTGGCTCTTTTCCTCGTTCTCACACCCTACCTCTTCGTGGCCACGGCGGCCTTCGCTCAGACCAAGCCGCCGCAGCCCGGCGACGGACTGCCCCTGGGCGGCGGCTCCGGCGGAGGCAGCGACCTGACACCGCAAGCGGCCCAGACGCAGCCGACCTCGCAGTTTTACAACCAGCCGCAGACCAACTACGTCACCCAGGCTGCCGAACAGAACAAGGACGGCGTGATCACCAACGTCGAGAACATGCTCAGGAGCGAGATGGGCGCCTACAACGATACCTACGCCGGCATCAGCCAGTTCTGGAGCAACGACATCGTCAGCAACCTCTTCGCCAACATCGGGCAGCTTATCGGCAAGTGGATAACCGAGTTCATCGACGGATGGGTGGCCGACACCGTCCAGTTCCTCACCGCCTTCCTGCGCATATTCGTCTTGAACCCGAACATCCCGGTCAACGGCTTGAACGGCAACGGCACCAACGGGCAGCAGGACGACATCTCGCCTTATATCCGCCAGGCGGCCGATGTCATGTATGGGATTGCCGTCGATCTGCTGCTCCTGCTCTTCATCCTCTGCATCTGGAAGTACTGGGCGGAAGCCTCCTGGCGCGGCGGCGGCAATTTGATGGGAGCCATAGGCAGGCTCATCTTCACCGCCGGTCTCCTGCTCGCCTGGCCGACTATCTACGCCTTCGAGATCCAGATAACCAACGAGATGATAAAGGCCATCTATTTCAATTCGGCCGACCAGGTGGTGATGCTGGACGTGGCCATGGCCGCTGCCGTCAAGGCCGGCTTGCTGGCCACGGCCGGCGGCCTGGCGCAGGCGTTCGCGCCGGTGATAGGCGCGGTGGCCGGCGGCGCCATCGGCGGTGGCGCGGGCGGCATGGTCCTTGGCACCGTGGGCGATATCGTCTCCTTCGCGGGTCTTATCATCTATCTGATCCTCGGCGTCGTGCTCATCACCGAGCTCGTCTATTTCCTGGTTCTCAAAGCGATCCAGACCGCGCTGCTGGTGGCGCAGTACATGTTCGCGCCGATCTTCCTGGTCTTTTTCGCCACGCCCGACACCGAGTCGACCACCTCGGGCTATGTGCGGTCGTTCGTCGAGGTCAGCCTCTGGACCTTCGTCTGGGTCGGGCTGCTCAAGATCCTGGTCATCATCCTTTACTCGAGCTTCAACCCCTGGGGCAAGATCATCATGGCCGTGGGCATCCTGCAGATGATGATCCAGACGCCGACCTTCCTGGCCCGCGCCCAGATAAGCCCGATGTCCGACTTCATCTCGGCCGGCATGCTCACCGGCGGCTTCCTCTCCGGGGCCAAGGCGCTGGGGGCGATGGCCCAGAAGCGCACCGGGCAGCTCTTCGACTATATGTTCAATCAGCAGTACGCGGCGCGCGGCCTGAGACAATCGCTTGACACCAACCTGGACACGCTGCCCACGCACGCCGCCGATCCGCAGCTGCTCACCCAGATAAGGTCGGCGGCCACCGGCAAGAACCTGCCCGGGCAGCCGGGCACCGGGCCGGGAACCCCGCCCAGGAACGGCGAAAATGCCCAGGATCTGGCCTCGCCGGGTCTCAATGTGCCGGGTGCCCGGCCGGAGACGCCGGAGGAGCGGCAGCAGCGCGAGGCCCTGGAGCGGCAGCAGCGGGCCGCCCAGTACGCGGCCGGACTGGCCGCGGCAGGCAGAACCGGCGCCACGCCGCCCGGCGGCGCACCGCTGGACAGCTCCCAGCCGACCGCCAACCCGAACCTCAACGCCACCCCCGGCGTGCGCAACGCGCTGGCCGCCGGCGCCCTGGTCGGCACCTCCTTCGGCGTGGCAAGGGCGCTGTCCGATGCCGGTCTGGCCAGGGGAATCACCGACCCGACGACGGCCGGCGTGCCCAGAGCGGTTCAGGCGGATCCTTCGCTGGGACAGCACCTGCAGGACGACATCGACAAGAAGTTCGAGCACGGCGAGGCCAAGAGCGGGGTGATAAACCCGGCCAGCACCTACAACCACGCGGGCTACAAATTCGTGCAGGCCAAGATCGCCGCCGTCGATGCCCGTACTTACAACGGCAACAGCATAGGCTACTCCGACGACGGCAAAAACAAGCTGGTCGGCGACGGCAAGGGCAACCTGCGGCACATGCGCGCTCGCAAGGGCGCATCGCCGGAGGAGGTTGCGCACCTGGTTCTGGCCGGCGGTTTCACCGAGCTGTTCAAGGACGACGCCGAGGCTTTCGACGCCGCCAGGCAGTCGGCGATCGACGCCGGCGAGGACGCGCCCAAGAGCGCGTTTGAGCGCATGGGCGCCGGCTTCCTGGCCTACAGCGGCGGCACCTTCAAGCAGACCGCCCGCGCCAAGGAGCGCTTCGGCAAGTCGCTGTTCAAGCACGCGGCGCTCGGCTCCGAGGCCTACGTCAGCGGCCGGCCGGGCAACAGTTATACACAGTACCTGCGCACCCGTTTCGGCGACTGGAGCGCCAAGGACGACACCTGGGGCGTCCACATCATGACCGACGCCGAGAGCCCGGAATCGCCCTGGAACCCCAAATATGCCCCGGCTACCGATTCGCTGTTCGCCGTCGGTCTGCCGATCTCCAACGAGAACAGGGCGGCCGCCACCGTCTCCGGCGTCACCAAGCTGCCCACCTGGCAGCGCCGGCAGGCGATCCCGGCCGTCGCCACCTACATGAAGGAGATCGCCTCCAGGCAATACCCGGGCGCCGATCCGATCGTGCGCGACGCGGCCATCGGCAGGATCGCCTCGCAGATGACCAACTCGGAGGTCGAGGCCGCCTACGCCATCCAGGTCGAGTCCAGCGGTGCCGAGTTTGCGCCCGATGCCGCCGGACGCAACGACACCATCGTGCCGCTCGTGCAGACGGTGGCCCATCTTGCCGAGGATCCGCGCTGCGGCAGCGCCGGCGACGCCTACAACAACCTGCGCACGCTGGTCGCCCAGTCGACTGGTGTCAGCGGCAGGCGCCGGGGCTCGTCGATCACCGTTCAGGCCATGCTCACCCAGAGTGCTGGTCCGCAGCCGCCGATCGATCCGGGCCGGCTCGGCCTGGGCAACCTGGCGGGAGCGGCGGGGCAGGCGCCGGTCGTCGACCGGGACGTCGACGTGCACATCCGCTCGAATGCCGATGCCCCGGACAACGGCGGTCCGGTGCAGCACCTGGTCACCAATATTCCGGGCGGCTCCGCCCCGCCGCCGCAGGTTTATTCGGATGTCCGCGTGCGCGGCGACAACGGGCCGCGCAACAGCAATCCCACCCAGCAGCGGGCCGAGGTGGAGATCCACCAGGATCCGCCTTCCGGCGGCGGGGCGCCGCCGCACGCCACCGCAGCGGACATCCAGCACGAGGTGGCGCGCCATGCCAGGACAACCGGTCCCATCTATCAGGCGGCGCAGCTGATGATCGACATGTACAATGCCGGCTTCAACGACACGCAGATTCAGAACCCGCACGTCGCACAGATGGCCCACCAGTATTATGTGCAGGAAGGCCAGCGGCACATGCTGAGCACGCTGTCGGTGGCCGCGCGCATACTTGCGCCCGAGGACATAAGCGCCGACAGGTATGCGGGCGGTCAGATCGTCGAATACGGCACCGTCGAGACGATCCAGCAGATGATCGATTCCGGACACAACCCCAACCAGATTCAGCGTCCGGATGTCTGGACCGCCATGTCCTGCCGCAGGGCCAATATGACCAACCTCACCCCGCAGGTCATCCGCCGCTGGAGGCTCGACGAGCGCTACGTGCCGGCAAAGGGAAATCCCCTGCCGGAGCAGCTTCCGGGAGAGAACTTCTAAGTTATCGATCTGAGCCAATGAACCGGACCACGCTCGATGGGCGGGGTCCGTTGTTTTGCCGTCCGGTTGGTCTGCCGCAGCCCGCCGGAACCAGGCCGGCTGGAGAGCCGTCTTGCCCGTTTCTTTCGTATTCCTCCCCCGGGCGGGGCTGCTAGATGGGAATTACACGATGATTGTGGGATTTCCCCCGATTTACCCAGGGTTGCCGCGGCCATAAGCTACTGGCAGGTAAAGCGCAGTGCGCATTTCCAGTGGCAGGGCAGATATGCAGGTAATCGAGGAATTCACAATCAAGCCAACCACCCTGGTTTGTCCAGCGTGCCAGTCCATGTTCGCCTCGCCGACCATTGTCACCATGCCTACCATCAGCAGGGACACGCCGGTGGAGGCCGACCTTCACCGGGTTCTGCCCGACGCGGCCGTGCGTGCTGCCCTCGTGGCCATGTGCCCGGCCTGCAATTACACCTGGTGGGTGACCGCCTACCGTCCCCACCTGTTCAAGCCGCAGCTGGTGCCGCCCACCCCGCTCGTAGACAGCCCCAAGAAGTTTGCCCACGCGGTGCTCACCGGCCGGCAGAACCAGGCGCACGCCCTCGATCTGGCGCTGCTCGCCCTGAACGGCTGCTGGTGCGCGCGCGAGGCCGGTCAGCCGCACGAGCGCTGGCTGGACCTGGCCGGCGCCGAGCTGGAGAAGGCGCTCAAAGATCCGGAATGGAAGGGCAATCGCGGCTACTATCACTATATTATGGGCGAGATCTGCCGCCAGAGCGGCTATTTCAAGGGCGCCATCGAGCACTTCGGCGCCGTCGGGCCGAGCTCGATGCTGCCCAGGGAGCTCGTCGAGCGCCAGAAGGTGCACGCGGTCTCCGGCGACGCCAAGCCGGTGCGCCTGCCGCCGGATCTGGTGGAGACCATCTTCTGCCCGCAAGCCCGCCGGCGGGAAAGCCTGGTTTCCGAGGAGCAGTGAGGAGCAATGGACGACATCACCCCGCTCAACCTGGAAGATCATCCAAAGCTGTTCGGGCTCAGGTACGATCAGCTGATCGCCGTCCTGGCCAGCCTGATCGTCTCCACCCAGCTCTACTCCTGGCTGAACCCGGTGCCGTTTTGCGGTCACGACCTGCGCCTGGACGTCTCCATCCTTCTCGGGCTTTTGGGGCCGGTCTACGCGATTATGACCATGAACAACTCGGCGGCCCACTGGGAGTCGGTGCTTGGCTTCTTCTTCGCCTCCAAGGTCTTCATCCCCGGTCCGGACCCCAACCCTTTGCGTTTCCTGCTCGACGAAGAGCTCGTCGACTTTAGCGAGTAACAATCATGGTAGCTTCAATATCGCGACAGTACATGAAAGACGCCAACCTGCTCGGCTTTCTCCGCCGCGGCAAGGTTGACACCGCAGTGAGCGTCGGTGTCTCGAAGTTGCCATCGCAGGCGGTGCCCCGCCCGCACGGCTCGGCCGCCGGCCTGCTGCCGATCTGGGATCTGTTCCAGGACGACGAGTCCGGTCTGGGCGTCGTCGTTCTCAAGGACGGAAGCTACAGATGCTGCTTCGAGGTTGATGGCGTGCACGTGAGCGGCTTCGACGAGATCCGCCTGGTGTCGCTCATGAATCACTTCACCGGCTTCCTCAACTCGATCGACACCTCGGTCCAGTTGACGATCGTCTGCCACAACATCAGCAAGAGAGAGTACTTTGCACGCCATCCCGTCGAGGTCGTTAATGATGAATTCCTTAAGTATGTCGCACGCTCTGTGGAGAACGATAAGGCATTTCTTCTCTCCAAGAACTTCATTCCTGAGCTCAAGTTCTACGCAACATTTTGCTACCGCCCCCCTCGCGAGAAGCCGGTCAAACAGGGCGTGCTCGAGCGTGCACTCTCACATATACAAGATGTCTTCACCAATCAAGCCGCACGTCAGACGGTCGGCCATCATCTGAAGAACGTCAATACCCTCGTCCAGCGGGCCCAGGGCCACGTATCGCAGCTGGCCGCCTGCGGGATGACGGCAAGACCGATCTCGGCCGACGAGTACTTCCAGATGCTCTACCGCGAGCTCAATCCGCGCCTCGGTCAGGGAGCGTCCGACCGGCTGCCGCTGCCGGAGCGGCCGAAACAGGCCCCGATGCCGGCTGCTGTCCGCCGCATTTTTCCGGATATCGAGCCGGCCACCATTCGCCAGCAGCTCACCGAGTCGCGCTACGATTTCAGCGCCCCCGATCACGCCGTGCTCTCCGATTTCACGGAGCTGGACCCCGATTCCGGCGAGAAGGTGGGCAAGTTCGTGCGCACGCTCTACATGAACCGGCTGCCCGAGCGCACCGGGCCGTTGTGGCTGGCGCCGCTGCTGCGCCTCAATTGCGAGTGGCGCCTGAACATCTACGCCCACAAGCTCGACAAGGACCTCTTCCGCAAGAACCTGCAGCGCAAGCAGGCGCAGGCTACCGCCAACACCTATCAGGGCATCCTCGGTCCCCGCTCGGCGCCCAATCAGGAAGAAGCGGAAAAGGCTCAGGAAGCGGCGAGCGTCGGCTCCGAGCTCTACACGACCAACATCGAGGTGTTCAACTACGCGATTTACTTCACGCTCAACGCCGACAGCCTGGAAGAGCTGAACCGCTGCACGGAGATGGTGCGCACCGCCGCCCCGCAGTGCCGCGGCGCCCGCTTCGTAATAGGCTATCACGAGCAGAAGTCCCTTTACGTGGGCTCGCTGCCCGGGCTGGGACTCGACGTCACCCGCCGCGGCAAGGCCGTGCGCACGCCGACCGTGCGCAACTCCTTCCCGTTCGTCCACGCGCAGCTCGGCTCCGACCACGGCGACTGGCTGGGCTTCTCCAAGGAGACGCTGGAGCCGGTCTTCCTCAACCCTTACGACGAGAAGCTGCCCAACGCGCTGTGCATCATATTCGGTCAGCCCGGCGAAGGTAAGTCGATGGTCGCCCAGCAGATCATCCAGTTGAAGGCGCTGGCCGGCGCCAAAGCGGTGGTCATCGACCGCTCCGGCAGCTACAAGATGCTCACCGAGGTTTATGACGACACGGCATACATCCGCCTCGGTCCCGACGGCTCCGTGTGCATCAACCTCTACGATCTGCCGGTGGCGGACATCAACGGCAAGCAGATCGACCCGGCCAACCCGCCCGAGTCCCACATCATCAAGCTGCTCAACTTCCACTCGGTCATGCTCGGCGACAAGGGCGAGCAGGCGCTGACCAAGGACGAGAAGCCGATCCTGATGCAGGGCATTCAGCAGATTTACCGTCTCTGCGCCGCCCAGGGCCGCCTGCCGGTCGAATCGGACCTGGTGGCCTGGCTGAAAGATCAGGCCGCCGAGCAGGGCGGGTCGCGGCGGGCGGAAATTTGCGAGGATCTGGCCAACCGCCTGAGCCTCTATTGCCGGGGCGCCATCTTCGGCAAGCTCTTCGACGGGCCGACCTCGATCCCCATGGACTCGCAGCTCATGGTCTTCGACACCTCGGAGCTGGCCCACGACAAGACGCTCGAGGCGGTGGTGACGCTTTTCGTCTCCGACTTCGTCTTGAGGCGGGCCGCCCAGCACAAGATGGAGCAGATGGCTCAAGGCAAGCCGGCCCGCTTCGTCTTCTGCATAGACGAGTTGTGGCGGCTGCTCAGGTACGAGGGAGGCAAGACGCTCGTGGAGGACGCCTCGCGCACCAGCCGCCACCTGGGCCTGCTCTTCATCGGCATATCGCAGGAGCTCAACGACCTGCTGCGTGACGACCGGGCGAGAAACCTGGCCACCAACAGCGCCATCAAGATCATCCTCGGCAACGACCCGAGCAACTTCGAGCTGATCAGGGAAGCTTGCGGGCTGACCCCGCAGGAGATGTCGGCAATCGCCCACCTGACGCGCAAGAACCGTGAGTATTCGGAGGCGTTCCTCGTCTACCACAAGCTCTCGCGCGGGGTGGTGAAGCTGGTCGTGCCCCGCTTCATGTACTGGGTGGCCACGACCGAGCCCAACAACGACCAGCCGCTGCGCGCCCGGATGATGGAGCTGTGCCAGGGCGACGCCCGCTGGGCCTGCCACCTGCTCGCCCAGGGCGTCACCCCCGAGACCTTTCATCCCGAACTCTTGCAAGGAAATTGAGGCGAAGACCGATGAACGGGCAATTTGGAAGTCGAAGCACAGCGGAGGGAGGGAAAGCGAGGAGCTTTCCCGAGCGGAGCGCCTCGACAAGCGGAGTGAGCGACAA